>CAVSIL010000017.1:0-324154 GCA_963727985.1 uncultured Solirubrobacterales bacterium
CGAGAGCAAACCGTCCGGACAACCTTGCTGGTCCAAATTCGCGGACTTTCCGCGATCCCACCTAAGATGGTTGCGCTCGATCAATCAAGCGTTGACTACCGGAGAAGCGAAACGTGGACGATTTTCGATACGACCCCGTTTGGCGAAGGATTCGCCGAGACGAGTACGCCAACAAGCTCGAGGGGAAGTTCCCGGATCGCTTCGAGCGCCTGGCGCATCTCGTCAACTGGGGGTCGCTTTCGTGGCTCCACACCCACGCCACCGCTTCAAAGCAGGAGCATCATCTCGGAGTCGAGCACAACGCAATGCGCTTTCTGGATGCGGACAAGCAGCGCGCGAAACATAGACCGGCGCTCCGCACGGCTGCTCACATCATGCACTGGGGTCACCCTCCGCTGAGCTACCAGAGCGCCGAGGCACTTCTACGAGCCGCACACGTCGACGAGGACATCATGGATGTCCTCGTCGCGGTGGTCGATGAGGTCTGTACCTTGGGTCTCTCAACTGCAGGGACAAAGGCCACGAAGGTCGCTGTGCCGCCGCGATGCTCGAAGGTGAGCGCCCGTTCGAGATGTACCGCTGGCTCGCCGCGTGGATTGCAAAGGAGGAATGGAGTCGTCTTTGGGAAGCAATCTCAGGTGCGGAGGCTACTGCTGGAAAGGACCCGCTCGACCCTGACAAGACCAAAGAAACCCTAGCTCGCACGCTTGTCTGCCATGAGGACCGCGGATTTGAAGTGTTGTCCGCCTGCAACAAAGCGGACTACATTCCCCGTGATCTTCTCCAATGTGGTACCGCCTGGCTGAGCCTAGATCCGGAGGTACTCTGGGAATCGAACCCATCGGCCCCCGACGAAGCCGACGAGTGGGGGCTCATTGATGCGGCGCTCGAGTATCTCCAGAACCGCTTCTATTCGACGCCCGATTCCCTCTTGGTGCACACCCTCGCGGCGCGGATCCTCGCGAACAGCTTCGTTTCATCGGATTTCAAGATCGACTCTCTGCGGGCGTTACTTCTCGCTGAGCGGGGCGATGAGCACTACGACAAAGCCCTCAGCCCGCACTATCGGTCTCCATTCCTGAGCCTGAAGGCTTCGGCGCGGCATCGCCTGGAGACGGAATGGTGGAACGTCGGAACGTTTGGCCGAGTGAGCGTCCCGAGTGGAACCCGATTCGAGGCCGAGGACTTTCTGACCGGACGTACCGGGCGCAGTCGTCTGAGCTTTCCCTTCTCAGAAGGGCACAGCATTCATGTAGAGCTGCCAAGCGACGAGTCGTCCGATCCGGATTACTCTGGCGAGGACCGGCACTATGCCACCGTGCACTGCCATCACCGCGCCGACAGTGGACCGGTGAAGGCACGGCCGCTCTTCAACGTCCTCGCAAACATCGAGAACTGGATTCAGCGGAACCAAGCTCCTCGGGTTGGTAGCGCCATCGTTTCACGCATCCTGAGGCAACCAGTTACGCAGCAAAACCACCATCAGAGGCCGCTCTTTCGACAGTTGCCGAGGAGAACAGCAAAAAGATCATCCAGTGCCTCCGCGACCTTCAGAACCGCTCATCGCTCGTGGAGCTTCGCAAACACTTCGACCCTGCCTTCACCGTCGAGTTAATCACGGAAACGGACTTCGGCATGTCCCTTGACGGCAGCCTTCTAATCAGACTTCCCTGGCGCGGCTACAAGCTGGCTCCGGGCAAGGAACTGCTCGGAGTCGTCAGAGGGGCAGCGGTCGAACACGCTGTTGAAGACACGGGCAGCGAGCGTGGGGCTGCGTTGGAGCTCGCCGTCGCAGCAGATCAACTGCTCTCAGACGACCCCTCCGCGCATCGATTTCTTGTTGTCAATGCGATCCAATGGGACGAAAACCGATGTCCGGTTCGGGAGTGGGATGTCCTTCGAATCGATCTCACCGACGACGGTCGCTGGACCGTGACCGCCATTGAATGCGCCGTAAGCCGAAGCAAGAAAAAGGACGACGAAGCGGTTGAGAAGCTTGGGGTCCTCCAAGAAGCCCTCAAAGGCTCGTTTGTCGATTTAGCCGACTACAGGACTTGGCTCGCGACAGTGGATCAGAACGGCGAGTTGTCCTACGAGGACGGGGGCCGCAACTACAGCCCTGGCTAGGCTGCGCGCCGGGCTATGCAGCGCGATGGGTCCTGTCGCGGGTCTGCAGCATTAACGCCCTGGGCCGATCTCTTGGAAGGGCGCTCTCCGCCTTCGCATGGTTGCGAGCGCTGGCGACGGCGCCGCACGCTCCTGCATCGGACGAAAAGTGATCGTGTCATTCCGCGATTTCTGTTCCGCTTGCCACGCTCTGTTCTCGCGCGAAGGGGAAGGGTCTTCCTGATGGCTGGCTTGCGATCGGAACCCTTGTGGCCAATACTCGACACATGGCCTGGGACAGCATGCCGACCATGAATCGCTCGGCAGCAAAATCCGCGTGAGCGCTTGGCGGCAGGCCCGGGCGATTGCGCTGCTGCCCGGCACAGTGTGCGTGCTGGTGCCGGTCGCCGTCCTCATCGGCACCGACTCGAACATCGGCTGGGGCCTGGGCGGGATCGTGTCCGCTCTACCTGTTCTCCTCGGCCTCTCCCTGATCGCGGCGGGGTTCACGCTCTGGCTTTGGACGGTGCGGCTGTTCGCCCGGGTCGGCGAAGGGACGCTTGCGCCCTGGGACCCGACCCGGCGTCTCGTCATCGAGGGCCCTTACCGCCATGTGCGCAACCCGATGATCACGGCCGTGCTCGCGGTGCTGGCGGGCGAGGCGGCGCTGTTCGGATCGCCGCCGCTGCTGATCTGGTTCGCGGCGTTCTTCGGGGTCAACTGCGCCGGCTTCTGGCTGTATGAGGAGCCGGGTCTGGAGCGCCGGTTCGGCGAGGAATATCGCGCCTACAGGCGCAACGTGCCGCGCTGGCTGCCGAGGCGCACGCCCTGGACCTCGCCTTAGCAGCCGTAGACCGGTCGTGTCCGGACCGAGAACAGCAACTACTCCGGCTCATTGGGCACCGCGTAGTCCCGCCGCCTCCACCAAATCTCGCCTGCGCACCCCCCTGTTCGCCCCGTGTGGCGGAATACGGATGCGGCACTGGCTGGGGAAGGGCGACAGGAACGACAGGACTCCGCGTAGCGTTCGGCGGTATCGGAACGCATCCGCGAGTCGGCCCGCAGGCTTCACCGAGCGCACACACCTGTTTGCGCGGCTGGGTCGTGAAAGGGAAAACTATGAGACACGTAATTCCTCACCCTAAGCGCGGGTCCAGGGCATCTCTAGGAGCGTCTCGCGCTCCGATGCGGGTGCTACCAAGCTGGCCCGGTCCATCTTCGAGGGCAACAACGACAAGTTTGTGCAGGCCAAGTTCGTCACCGTGCCACCTGGGAACGACCCGGTGGCGACGACGACCAGGAGCATCGCCGGGTTCCCACGCAAGGGCGAGTCCTTCGCGATCCTCTCCACCGGCTGCGCCCACTTCGCGGTCCGCAAGAACAACTCAGGGTGGACCGGGTGCAAAGACGGCGGCGTCAAGACCCGCGGCGCCAGGGACGTCACCATCTGGCGGATCCGGGTCAAGGTGCCCCAGGGCGCCAACTGCCTCTCCTTTCGCTTCAAGTTCCTCTCTGAGGAGTTCCCGAGTTCGTCGGCTCCGAATACAACGACGCCTTCATCGCCGAACTGGACCACTCGCCGAGCTGGGATGCCACCGGGAATCAGAGCCCGACGATTTCCGCACCGAACGACTTCGCGACAACCTGCAACGGCGCCGACATCATCAGCGTCAACGCTACGGGTGTCGCCAAGGTCTCCAGGAGCGCGGCCAAGGCACGAATAGCTGCAAGTCAGGCCTGGTCGGCAACAAGTAGTCACTCTCCCGCGAACGCGGTGGCCGATCGGAATCCCAGTCTCCCGATCGGCCGTGACGAGTGCACAAGGTGGCCCTCGCCCACCGCGAACTCAACCGCTGAGTCTAGCCCGCCGCAGCCGAGGCCAGCGGCGGGCTAGACCCGAAGCATTCAGCTCGGATTGTCCAAGGTCCGTAGCCTCACGCGGACGGCGCCACCCACTCGATCGAGAACGACGGGCAGGGCCCTTTTGGTGAGCAGCTGAAAGCGGAGTTTGTCGTACCGCTGTTCTGCTGGGCATTCACTTGCACGAAATCCCCAGCCGCCAACTGGACAAGGTCGGTTGCATTTAGGAAGAGGCTGTCGGAAGCCGCCGGCCCCTCCGTGTCGAAGAGGACGATCGTCCCATTCTTGAGCAGATCGACCCGCGCTCGACCGGTAGCCAGGGGGTCGAAACCAACCGACGTACTGATCCGGTAGATCCCCGCAATCGGCGCGGTGAACCGAGCTGGATTCGTAGTCGTGCTGTGCATGTTGGCAGTATCAAAACTCTCGGTATCAAAGTTGAGAGTTACAGTGGCGTTGTTCGGCAGCGACTGGCTGACGCTGCTGTAGACACGAGCTGCGGGAATCTGAGACAGCCCCGCCGGGGTGACAGCCCCTGCAGTTACCGCGCTCGCAGTGGCGGCGTTGGTCGCGTTGGTCGCGTTGGTCGCGTTCGGAACCGTGAGTCCGGTCGTATCGATCTTTGCGGCGGTGACGGCTTTGTCGGCGATCTTTCTGGTGGTCACCGCGTTGTCGGCCAGCTTGCTCTCGCTGACTGCACCGTTCTTGATCTTGCCCGCCGCGACGGCTTGCTTCTTGATTTTCGCGGTGGTCACGGCGTTCTTCTTCAGCTGCTTGGTGCCGACGCTGTTCTTGCCGAGACCGGCGGCGAAGGCGGTGGCACCGCCGATCACTAGGAATACGGCGATTGACGACATCACGTTCGCATACGTGAGTCGCTTGCGTATCTGTTTCAAGAGAGTTCTCCTTGAGTCGCGGGAGGGGAGGGTTGGACGAGCCTCCCGGCCCCAGTTATGGGAATGGGCTGACAATCACAGGTCGGACGACCTTCGTCAAGCCGCTTTGGACCGGCAGGCAGGAGGCGGGTGCTCAGCCGCGCCGCTCGGCCTCGTCGGCCGCCTCGGCCAGGCGCTCGACCAGCCTGGCGAAGGCCTGGATGCCGGCGTCGACCTTGCCGTAGCCGCCGGCGGCGTAGCGGGCGTAGACGCCCTCGAGGATGATCGCCAGCTTCCAGTAGCCGAGGGCGACGAAGAAGTCGAGGTCGGCGAGGTCGCGGCCGGAGCGCTCGGCGTAGCGGGCGGCGAGCTCGGCGCGGGTGGGGAAGCCGGGGGCGAGGTTGGCGGGCTGGCCGAGGGCCACCTCCGCCTGCTCGGGGTCGGGCCAGTAGGCCATCAGCAGGCCGACGTCGGCCATCGGGTCGCCGAGGGTGCAGAGCTCCCAGTCGACCACGGCGGCGACCTCGCCGGCGGGGGTGAGGATCATGTTGTCGAGGCGGTAGTCGCCGTGGACGATCGTCGCCGGGCCCTGCTCGGGGATGCGGGCGGAGAGGCGCTCGTGGACGGAGTCGATCGGCGGCAGCTCGCGGGTCTTCGACTTCTCCCACTGGCCCTGCCAGCGGCGCAGCTGGCGGGCGACGTAGTCCTCCTTGCGGCCGAGGTCGCCGAGCCCGACCGCGTCGGGGTCGACGGCGTGGATCGTGGCCAGGGTGTCGGCGACGCGCTCGCCGATCGCCCGGCGGTCGCCCTCGTCGGGGAAGGCGTCCGCCTCGGCCAGGCCGCGCAGGATCGGTCCCTCGACGAACTCCATCACGTAGAAGGGGGCGTCGCCGCTGACGCTCTCGTCCTCGCAGAGGCCGACCACCGGCGCCACCGGGACGGCGGTCGGCCCCAGCGCGGAGACGACCTTGTGCTCGCGGGCCATGTCGTGGGCGGAGCCGAGGCGCTTGCCGAGCGGCGGCCGCCGCAGCGCCCAGCTGTTGCCGCCGGCGTCGCCGACGCGGAAGGTGAGGTTGGAGTGGCCGCCGGCGATCCGCTCGAAGGAGAGCGGCGGGCCGGCACTGGGGACATGGAGGGCGAACCAGGCTTCGACGCCGGCGACGTCGATGCCGTCGGGCGCCCTGGCGGCGCCCTCGCCGCTGCCTGTAGCCTCGTCGCCCATCGCCGCGCAAGCATATTCCCGAGGAGGCCGGCGCTTGAGTCCATCGCTTGCCAACAGGCTGAGGATCGGCTTCGCGATCGGCTTCGCCGTGCTCACGGCGATGGCGGTGATCGGCGTCGGCCGCTTCATCCAGCAGCGCCAGGACTTCGAGGACGCGATCGCCCGCTCCTACCAGGTGGAGATGGGGGCCCGGGTGCGGGTGGCGCGTGGAACCGGCGGCAAGGCAGCCCGCGCCACGGTGACCGCCCAGGCCGACCGCCGCGCCGAACTGCGCGACCAGATCTCCTCCGACACCCGCGACACCGCGATCCTCGTCGCCGCCGGGTTGATCGCCGGCCTGACCGGCGCCCTGCTGCTGTTCAGCGGCCTGATCGCCTCGATGCGGCGACCGCTGGAGGAGCTGGTCGACGCCGCCGGGCGCCTCGCCGGCGGCGACCGCAGCGCCCGGGTCGAGGTCGGGGGACTGTCGGAGACCGCGACCCTGGGCGCCGCCTTCAACGAGATGGCCGACGAGCTCGAGCAGGAGGCCAGCCAGCGCGACCAGCTCGACCGGCTCAAAGACGAGTTCGTCCTCACCGCCTCGCACGAGCTGCGCAGCCCCCTCACCTCGGTCCAGGGCTTCGCCGAGCTGCTGATGCTGGAGCGCGACTCGCTGACGCCGAAGCAGGTGGAGACCGTGGCGGTCATCCTCGACAACTGCCGCCACCTGGTCCGCCTGCTCAACGACCTGCTCGACCTCGCCCGCAGCGACGCCGGGCGCCTGGCGGTGACGCCGGCACCGACCGAGGTGGCGCCGCTGGTCGAGGACGCCGTGCGGACCATGCGCGCCCAGACCGAGAGCCCGAACCAGACACTGAGCGCCCAGATCGAGCCCGGTCTGCCCCTGATCGAGGTCGAGGCAGACCGGATTCGCCAAGTACTGGTGAATTTGCTTACCAACGCGCATGAGTACTCGCCGGAGGGGGCGTCTATCGAGGTCACGGCCCGGGTAGTCGATGCCGATGTGGAGATTGCGGTGACCGACAACGGACCGGGGATCCCGGAAGACCAGCTGGAACACATCTTCGAGCGCTTCGTCCGCGGCGACGCGGGCCTGACCCAGCGCGTCGGCGGCACCGGCCTCGGCCTGGCGATCTCGAAATCGCTGGTCGAGCTGCACGGCGGCACGCTCGCGGTGGAGTCGACGGTCGGCGTCGGCTCCACCTTCAGCTTCCGCCTCCCCAAAACCGCCGCCGACGGGCCGGAGGGGGAGGGCTGATGGCGCGGATCCTCGTCGCCGACGACTCGGAGACGATCCTGCTGCTGCTGCGGACGCGGCTGGAGCTGGCCGGCTACGAGGTCGAGACCGCGGTCGACGGCCAGGAGGTGACCGAGCGCATGCACGGCGGCCACCGGGGCGGCGCTCCCCGACCTGCTGCTGCTCGACGCGATGATGCCGCGCAAGTCCGGCCTCGACGCCCTGCGCGAGCTGCGCGCCGCCGGCGTCGACACCCCGGCCCTGATCGTCAGCGCCCACCAGGACGCGACCGACGCCAACGCCCCCAACGACCTCGAAGTCAGCGGCTACCTGCACAAGCCGATCGACTTCGACCGCCTGCTCGACAGCATCGCCGAGCTGACGTCCTAACGCTGTGGACTTTTACCCGCCCCCAGCAAGGAAAAAGCGCGCAGCGCTGGCGGATCTCAGCTCTTGGCGATCTCCAGGCGGATCTCTTTGCCTTTGAGCTTGGTGCCGTCGAGGAACTCGACGGCGCGCTCGGCCTGGTCCGGGGCGACCTCGACGAAGGAGAAGCGGTGGAGGACGCGGATCTCGTGGATCGCCTCCTCGGGCAGGACGGCGCCCTCGCGCAGCGCCCAGCGCAGGTCCTCTTCCTCGATGCCGCTGCGCTCGCCGCGGTTGACGAAGAGCTTGACGGTGTCGCGCTCGGGCTCCTCGCCATCGCCATCGTCCGGCGCCGCGGCCTCGGGCTGCTCGGGCTCGGGCGCGGCGGCCTCTGACTGCTCGACCTCGGCGACCTCGGGCTCGACGCTCTCTATCTCGGCCTCGGGCGCGGCATCCACCTCGGCGGCCTCGTCCTCGACCTCGGCCTCCGGCGGCGCGCCGTTCCCGCTCGGCCCGACCCGCTCGCTGCGTTCGCCGCGCTCGCTCGGCTTGCTGCGCGAAGAGCGCTCCGGGCGCTCGCGGCGGCGCGGGCGCGGCGCGTGCTCGAGCCGGTCCTCGGGGGTTTCCCACTCGCCGATCGTCGTCTTCACGTCCTTCTCGATGCGGGTGATCTCCTCGCGCTGGGCGGGGGTGACGAAGGTGATCGCACGGCCGGTGCGCCCGACCCGGCCGGTCCGCCCGATGCGGTGGACGTAGGTCTCCGAGGAGTTCGGCACGTCGTAGTTGATGACGTGGGTGACGTGCTCGATGTCGAGGCCGCGGGCGGCGATGTCGGTGGCGACCAGCAGCTTCACGCGGTGGCTCTTGAAGGCGATCATCACCCCGTCGCGGACGCCCTGGCTGAGGTCGCCGTGCAGCGCCTTCACGTCCAGGCCCTTGTCCTTCAGCGTCTTCTCCAGCTTCGAGGCGCCGATCTTGGTGCGGGTGAAGATGATCGCCTGCTCGGGTTCTTCGGTCTTCAGCAGCTCGACCAGGCGCGCCGCCTTGTCTTTGGCCGGAACCTCGACGTAGGCCTGGGCGATCGCGTCGACGGTCAGCGTCTTCGGCGTGATCCGGATCGTCGTCGGGTCATACATGTACCCCTCGGCGAGCTTCTGGATCGGCGGCGGCATCGTCGCCGAGAAGAGCGCCGTCTGGCGCCCGCTCGGGCACATCCGCAGGATCTTCTCGACGTCCTCGATGAAGCCGAGGTCGAGCATCTCGTCGGCCTCGTCGAGGACCACGTAGCGGGCCGCGGTCAGGACCAGCGAGCGGCGCGACATCAGGTCCTTCATGCGGCCGACGGTGGCGACGACGACGTGGGCGCCCGAGCGCAGCTGCGACTGCTGGGAGCGGATCGGGGCGCCGCCGAAGACGGCGACGATCTCGATGTCGAGGTGCTCGGCGTAGGTGCGCAGCGCCTGCGTCACCTGGATGCAGAGCTCGCGGGTCGGGGTGAGGACGATCGCCTGCACCTCGTTGTTCTCCGGATCGAGGTACTGCAGCAGCGGCAGGCCGAAGGCGGCGGTCTTGCCGGTCCCGGTCTGGGCCTGGCCGATCACGTCGTGGCCGCCGAGCAGCTCCGGGATCGCCTGCTCCTGGATCGGGGTCGGGTCCTGGAAGCCGAGCTCGTCCAGCGCCTGCTGGATCGGCGGCGAGAGGCCGAGGTCGTGGAAGGGAGTCGTCATCTATTTAGAGGGATCGAGCAGGAGCTTGCCGCTGCTGCGGCGGGCGATCAGGTCTTCGTGGGCCCGCGCCGCCTCCGACAGAGGGTAGACGTCGCCGACGGTCGCGCGCAGCTCGCCGGTCGCGACCGCGCCCAGAAGCTCCCCGATCATCGGCACCGCCAGCTCGCGGCGGGCGAGCAGGTGCAGCAGCCAGAAGCCGATGACGGACTTGGAGCCGCGCAGCAGGGCGCCGGTGGAGACCTCGCGCTGTTCGCGCGAGGCGATGCCGAAGACGACCATCCGCCCCAGCGGCGCCAGCACGCTCATCTCGGCGTCGAAGGCCTCCCCGCCGCTCATGTGGAGGACGGCGTCGACGCGCTCGCCGCCGTTGGCCTCGCGGATCGCGGCCGCGAGGTCCTCGGCGCGGGAGTCGACGGTGGCGTCGGCCCCGAGCCCCTCGACCAGCTCGCGCTTCTCGGCGCTGGAGGCGAGGCCGATCACCTTCGCCCCGGCCCGCTTGGCGATCTGCACCGCCAGGGTGCCGGTGCCGCCGGCGGCGGCCTCGACGACGATCGTCTCCCCCGCCTCGATGCGGGCGCAGCGGTGGACCAGCGCCTGCGCGGTCAGGCCCTGCAGCAGGACCGCCGCCGCCTGGTCGTCGTCGACCTCGTCGGGCAGCGGGATCAGCATCGCCTCCGGCACGACCGCCTTCTCGGCGTAGCCGCCGTTGCCCAGCAGCACCGCGACGCGGCGGCCGTCGGGCGTGCGACCGGCGATCTCGGCGCCGGGGACGAGCGGCAGCGACTGCTCGGCCAGGTAGTCGTTGCGGGTCGCGTGGGTGTCGGCGAAGTTGACGCCGGCGCGGGCGACCTCGACCACGACCTCGCCCTCGCCCGGCGCCGGATCCGGAAGCTCGACCAACTCAAGCTTCTCCGGCCCTCCGAACTCTTTTATCTGCACGGCCTTCACGGCGGAGAACCATAGTCGGCGCTGGGGAAAGGGGGATGGGTGTGCCTCGTCGGCGCCTCCCCGCTGTTGCGCCGACGAGGCACACCCATCCCCCTATACGCTCCGCCCCAATGTCGCTCACCGTCGTCGGATCAATCGCCTTTGACGCCGTCAAGACCCCGTTCGGGGAGCGCGAGCGCATGCTCGGCGGCGCCGCCGTCCACTTCTCCCTCGCCGCCAGCTTCTTCACCGAGGTGCGCCCGGTCGGCCCGGTCGGCGACGACTTCGGCCCCGAGCAGTTCGCCGTGCTCGAGCAGCGCGGCATCCTCACCGAGGACATCGAGCGGGTGGCGGGCGGCGAGTCCTTCTTCTGGCGCGGCCGCTACGAGTACGACCTCAACGTCGCCCACACCGAGGACACCCGGCTCGGCGTCTTCGCCGAGTTCGAGCCGAAGCTCTCGGAGAGCTCGAAGGCCGCCGACACCCTCTTCCTCGCCAACATCCAGCCCGACCTGCAGCGCCAGGTCCGCGCCCAGTGCGGCGCCAACTTCAGCGGCCTCGACTCGATGAACCTCTGGATCGAGACCGCCGGGGACGCGCTGCGGGCGGCGATCGCCGAGGTCGACTGCCTCGTCGTCAACGACGCCGAGATCCGCCAGCTGACCGGCGAGCCCAACCTGGCCCGGGCCGCCCGGGCGGTGATGGAGCTGGGGCCGCGGGCGGTGATCGCCAAGCAGGGCGAGTACGGCGCCGCGCTCTTCACCGAGAACGGCTTCTTCGCCCTGCCCGGCTTCCCGCTGGAGGAGGTGCGCGACCCGACCGGCGCCGGCGACAGCTTCGCCGGCGGCTTCTTCGGCTACCTCGACGCCCAGGACGGCGACCTCGACGAGGCCCACCTGCGGCGGGCGATGGGCTACGGCACCGTGCTCGCCTCCTTCAACGTCGAGGAGTTCGGGACCGAGCGGGTCTCGCGGCTGAGCCGCGAGGAGATCGACGAGCGCTTCGAGGCGCTGCGGCGGATGACGCAGTTCGACGCCGCCCCCGCGGCCTGACCGCGCCCGGGCGCCACAGCCTCTTAACGGCCGGCGACGGCGAAGTGGCAGAATGATCGCCGCATGGCCACCGACTCGCTGACCGTCACCGACAACCGCACCGGCAAGACCTACGAGCTGCCGATCGAGGACGGGACCGTGCGCGGCCTCGACCTGCGGCAGATCAAGGTCGACGAGAGCGAATTCGGGTTGATGTCCTACGACCCGGCCTTCACCAACACCGCCTCCTGCCGCTCCTCGGTCACCTACATCGACGGCGCCGCCGGCATCCTCGAACACCGCGGCTACTCGATCGAGCAGCTCTGCGAGCGCTCCACCTTCCTCGAGACCGCCTACCTGCTGATCTTCGGCGAGCTGCCGACCGCCGCCCAGCTCGACCGCTGGGTCTTCGACATCACCCACCACACCTACGTGCACGAGGACGTGAAGCAGTTCTTCCAGGGCTTCCGCTACGACGCCCACCCGATGGGGATGGTCCTGGCCGGCGTCGGCGCGCTCTCGACCTTCTACCCGGACGCGAAGCAGATCAGCGACCCGGAAGAGCGCTACATGGCCGCCGTCCGCCTGATCGCCAAGGTCCCGACCCTCGCCGCCTTCTCCTACCGGCACAACATGGGGCTGCCCTACGTCTACCCGGACAACGACCTCAACTTCGCCGAGAACTTCCTCTCGATGATGTTCAAGAAGACCGAAGACCGGCACGTCCCCAAGCAGGTCCTCTCGAAGGTGCTCGACGTCCTCTTCATCCTCCACGCCGACCACGAACAGAACTGCTCGACCAACGCCGTGCGCGGCGTCGGCTCCTCCGACGTCGACCCCTACTCGGCGGTCGCGGCCGGGGTGGCGGCGCTCTACGGCCCGCTGCACGGCGGCGCCAACGAGGCGGTGCTGCGGATGCTGCGGCGGATCGAGTCCGTCGACAACATCCCCGGCTTCCTCGAAGAAGGTGAAGGCGCGGGAGGAGAAACTGATGGGCTTCGGCCACCGCGTCTACAAAAACTACGACCCGCGGGCGCGGATCATCCAGCAGCACATGGACGAGGTCTTCGAGGCCACCGAGTACAACCCGCTGGTCGAGATCGCCCGCGAGCTGGCGAAGCAGGCGCTCGACGACGAGTTCTTCACCTCGCGCAAGCTCTACCCGAACGTCGACTTCTACTCGGGGATCATCTACGAGGCGCTGGAGATCCCGACCAACATGTTCACCGTGCTGTTCACGATCCCCCGCACCGCCGGCTGGATCGCGCAGTGGATGGAGATGCAGGAAGACCCGGAGAAGAAAATCGCCCGCCCGCGCCAGATCTACACCGGCGAGCGCGAACGCGATTACGTCGCGATCGACGACCGCAGCGGCCCCGAGAAAATCGTCGGCCCGCCGGCGCGCCGCCCGAAACGCCCGCGGCGCGGCGCCTAGTCCCGCCAAATCCCGTTCCGCTGTTCCTTGCCTGCGCTGACGACGCAAAGGAACACCGGAAGCCGTCCTGCATCTAGCCTTCGCTCATGTCTCGCTGGAAGCTGACCGTCCGTCACGGGCCCGAGGTCGACCACGCAGGGCTTCGACGACCTCGGTGAGGCCGTCGCGGCGATGCGGGAGCGAGCGCTGGCGATCCGCGCCGAGGGGCCGGTCGGGCTCCGCCTCGCTGCTGCGCGACTACGCGCCGGGGGACCAGGTCCAGGCGCGGCTGCAGCTGAAGGGCCGGGGGCTGCTGCGCAGGCCGACCGCCGGCGTCGACGTGCGCGGCGACGGCACCTTCATGCCCTACCGCGGCGGGGTGGGGCGGGAGGAGTTGGACCCCAGCAACCACGACACGCCGTTCGACCTGGTGCGGGAGACTCTGGAAGCAGAGGGCAGATGAGCGACTCCAGCACCGAGATACCGAAGGGCAGCTACGCGGCCGGCGAGCGGGTGAAGATCCCCGCCGGCGCCGAGCCGCCCTTCACCGTCTTCATCAACGGGATCGAGCAGGGCGAGGGCGTCGACTACGACGTCGAGGGCAGCGAGATCGTGTTCACGCGCCCGATCGTCAAGGAGAAGATGACCACCAGCCGCTGGCTGGCGATGTACCTCGGCCTCTTCGGCACCTACCGCAAGGACGAGACGGTCGACCTCCAGTTCGCCCGCAACGGCAAGATCGAACTGCTCTCGGACCTTGCCGTGGTCCCCTACCCGGAGGCGCCATGAACATCGGCTTCCTCCTGCTCGCCGACCACAGCGAGGCCGTCAACGGCAAGCTCTACCTCAACGGTGGCGGCTGGAACGTGCTGCGCCTGCCCGAGCTGCCGCACGAGTGGTCCTTCCACATCGGCCTCGGCATCGACGTCGCCTGGCACGAGACCAACGACCCGCACGAGCTCGTGGTCACGATCCAGGACCCCGACGGGATCGAAGCTCGGCGAGGGCCTCACCGCCAGCTTCGAGACCGGCCGCCCGCCCGGCATGCCCGCCGGCCAGGAGCAGCGCCTGGTGATGTCGATCGGCGCCACCGCCAACTTCGAGGCCTCCGGCCCCCACGCCGCCGTCGTCCAGATCGACGGCGAGGAGCTCGGCCGCGCCCGCTTCTACATCATGGAGGCGGAGCCCGAGGAGGGCCTCGTCTAGTTGAAGACGTAGAGCAGGAGGAAGGCGACCAGCGCGTAGGCGGCGCCGGCGGCCTGGATGCCGCGGTCGCCGGCGACGATCTGGGCCATCGAGCGGTCGTCGGAGCGGTCGTAGATCAGGTACAGGTAGCGGAAGATCCCGTAGACCACGGGCGGGATCGTCAGCATCATCTGGTTGCCGATCAGCGGCGAGTTGACGGTGTAGATCGCGTAGCTGATGACGGTGCCGGTGGTGACCAGGGAGACCATCTGGTCGAGGAAGGGGAGCGAGTAGTGCTCGAGCACGGGCCGGGTCGAGGTCCCCTCGTGCAGCTCGGAGACCGCCTCCTGGCGGCGCTTGGTGAAGCCGAGGAAGGCGGCGAGGAAGCCGGTGCAGAGGATCAGCCACTCCGAGGCGTGGGCGTCGACGGCGCTGGCGCCGGCGGCGACGCGGAGGATGAACAGCCCCGCCAGCGTCATCACGTCGATGATCACGATCTGCTTGAGGCCGAGGCTGTAGGCGACCTGGGCGATGCCGTAGCCGACCACCATCAGCCCGACCTGCCAGTTGACGGTGAAGGCGATGCCGATCGCGACCAGGGCCAGGGCCGGGGCGATCGCTTTCGCGGTGGCCTCCCGGAGCTCTCCCGCGGCCAGCGGCCGGAAGCGCTTCTTCGGGTGCTTGCGGTCGAGCTCGACGTCGATCAGGTCGTTGACGAAGTAGCCGGCGCTGGAGATCAGGCAGAAGGCGACGAAGGTGACGACCGCCTCGAAGACCTCGTGCGACTGGTTGAACTTGCCGGAGAACAGCAGCCCGGCGAACACGAAGACGTTTTTGATCCACTCCTTCGGCCGCCCCGTCTTGATCGCGGCGCGCAGCGGCGATCGCCGCGGCACGACCGGCTCGGCGGCGTCGGCCTGCCCGGGCTCAGCCGGCACGGTCGGTTGTTCGGAGGTGATGGTTTCCATCGCGGGAGGCAGCCGGCGGGACAAAATCGCCCTGACCAGGGAGATCGAGTCGCGACAGGGTAGCGCCGGGAGAAGTCATTTCCCCTCCTCGTCCTCCTTCTGAACGGCCTCCAGCGCCGCGAGATCATCGCGATCCCTTGCCCGCTCGCTCGCGCGCTTCATCTCGATCAGATGCTCGAGCGAGCAGACGCGGACGACGAGGCCGTCGAGGTCGACCTCCTTGGCCCGCTCGTCGAGTACGGAGAACGGCGGCACCTGAGCAAGGCCCTGGAGCACATCGACCTGGCCCAGCTCGGTCGCGACCAGGGTCCGGTCCCCGGTGCGCAGGAAGGTGGAGATCGCGCTCCCCGCGAGCAACTTGCCGCCAACGTCCACCTTCCCACCAAGGTCATTCAAGAGAGCGTTGAGCCGGGCGAGGTTCTCCGGATCGGGATCTGGCACGAAATCCACGTCGCGGGTCGCGCGCAGGTACCCCCAGGCGTTTACCGCGAGGCCGCCGACCAGCACGAACCGCACATCGGCCTCGATCAGTCGCGCCAGCAACTCCCGCAGCCGAGCCGGATCCGGCGTCAACTCTTCCGTGCGCTTCCGGTGAAGGTGGAGAGGAACTCGCTCAGCGCCAAACCTTCGCTCAGGTTGACCGCCATCGGGCGGCGGGCGTCTTCAAGCAACTGCCGCCGCCGCGACGCCTCGTTCTGGCGCCAGGGATCTTCGGCAGGGCTCTTTTTTGGCTCCGCAGTCACGAAACCAGGGTAGTCGCAAAGCAACTAGGCAGGCAGCCGAACGGTGAAGCGGGCGCCGGCGCCCGGGAGGTTCTCGGCGGCGACGCTGCCACCCATCGCCTCGGTCAGCTCGCGGACGATGGCGAGGCCGAGGCCGGCTCCGTCGGGGGAGCCGTTGCCGGTGCGGGCGCGGAGGTGGAAGCGCTCGAAGGCCTGGGGCAGCTCGGCCTCGGGGATGCCGGGGCCGTGGTCGCGGACGCGCAGCTCTCCGGGGGCGACCGCGATCGTCACCGCGCCCCCCCGCGGGCTGACCCGGATCGCGTTGTCGAGCAGGTTGGTGACGACCTGGAGAGCGCGGCCGTGGTCGGCCGTGGCCGGCGCCGCTCCGCCCTCGACCGTCACTTCCACCCCGGCCTCGCGGGCGCGCGGGCGCAGGCGCTCCTCCGCCTCGCGCGCCACCGCCGCCAGGTCGACCGGCTCGCTGCGCACCTCCAGCACCCCCTGGCGCAGGCGGGCCAGCGCCAGCAGGTCACCGACCATCCGCTCCAGCCGCGCCGCCTCGCGGCCGACGACCGCCGCCGCCTCGCCCGGGTCGACGGTGCCGTCCTCGATCCCCTCCGCGTAGCCGCGGATCGAGGTCAGCGGCGTGCGCAGGTCATGGGAGACGGAGAGCAGCACCGCGCGCTCGGCGTCGTGGGCGAGCGCCAGCTGCTCCGACATGCCGTTGAAGGCGCCGGCCAGCTCGTCGAGCTCCGCGGTCCCTTCGTAAGGCACCGGCTCCGGGCGGCGGCCGGCGGCCAGCTCCCCCGCCGCCGCCCCGAGGCGCCGCAGCGGCTGGGTCAGGCGGCGGGCCAGCAGCGCCGCCAGCGCCGCGGCCAGCAGCGCCGCTACCCCGCTGGCGATCAGCAGCGCCGAGAGGTAACGGCGAAAGTCGTCGCCGGAGACGACGTCGGGACGGGTGACGAGGACGACCGAGCGGCCGGCGCGCTCGGCGGCGTAGATCTCGCTGCGGCCGTCGATCTCGACCGTGCCGTGGGCGGGATCGCCCGCCCGCAGCGCGGCGACCGCCGACGCCGGCAGCACCTCGCTCGCCGCGGCGAGGCTGAGGACCGCGACCGGCGCCCCCTCTTTCCTCCCGGCCGCGGCGATGCCGGCCCTGGGTCCACCAGTGGGCGGCGGCCCCGGCGCCAGTCCAGGCCCCGCACCGGGCAACGGCGGCGCCCCCTGCAGCCTGCGCGCGCTCGGTGCCGGCAGTCGCCCGACCTGGCCGGCGATCGCTGCCGCCTGGGCCTCGACGTCGCCGCGGATCGTGTCGCGGACGGCGCTCTTGGTGAGGAGGACGCCAAGCGCCAGCGAGGCGCCGACGGCGACCAGGACCGCGCCGAGGATCGCCACGAAGAGGCGCGCCCGCAGCGAGCGCATCAGGGCGCCACCTTGTAGCCGGCGCCGCGCACGGTGGCGATGAAGTCGGGGAGGCCGAGCTTCGCCCGCAGCTGGGCGACATGGACGTCGACGGTGCGGGTGCCGCCGGGGAACTCTCCGCCCCAGGCCAGCTCCAGCAGGCGGTCGCGGCTGAGAACGACGCCGGGGTGGGCGAGCAGCGCCGCCAGCAGGTCGAACTCGCGCGAGGTCAGCTCGACCGGCGCCCCGGCCACGGCTGCGGTGCGGGCGGCACGATCGAGCTCGACCTCGCCGACCGTGAGGGTGTCGGCGAGGTCGGCGGCGGCCGAGCCCGCCCGGCGCAGGATCGCCTTCACCCGCGCCACCAGCTCCCGCGGCGAGAAGGGCTTGACCACGTAGTCGTCGGCCCCCGCTTCGAGACCGGCGACGCGGTCGACCTCGTCGTCGCGAGCGCTGAGGATGAGGATCGGTACCCCGGTGCGCGAGCGCAGCCGCCGGCAGACCTCGAAGCCGTCGATGCCCGGCAGGCCGATATCGAGCACGACCAGCCGCACCGGGTGGCGCGAGAGCTCCTCCAGAGCCTGCTCGCCGCTGCGCGCCCAGACCACCTCGAAGCCCTCCCGGCGCAGGTAGGCGCGGACCAGGTCGGCGATCGCCTGCTCGTCCTCGACCACGAGGATTGCTCCGTTCATCTGCCTAGTCTCGCGCCCAGCCGCGACGTTGAGCGAGGCGACCGTCCGTGGCCACCTCGCTCTCGCGCCGATCTAGCTGCGCGGAGCCCTGCTGCTGCGGGGCGCCCGGGGGCGGTCCGCATCGGCCCACCGTGGAAGCCGGCGGCCCTGTCGCCTTTCTTCGGCAGCACCATGATCGCTTTCGCGGCCTCGCCCTCGGGGCCGCTGACGCTGACCTGCTGGCCGGCCTCGAGGTCGCCGATCGACGTCTGCTCTCCCGGCTTGCCCAGCACCTTGGTGTCGGCATCGACGGCGACGGTGACTTCGCTGTCGTCGTTCGCGGTCAGCGTGATCGAGCTTTCGCTGACGGACTTGACCTTGCCCTGGTCGATCCGGATCGTCTGCGCCTCGCCGCTCTTGTCGAGAACGTGCAGTTCGGCGTAGGTCAGGCCTTTCATCCCGATCCCCATCATCGGCGGCGGGCCGGGCGGGCGTTTGCCGGCTTCCCTACCGCTGTTCTGGGACCCGCTCTGCGAATCCCCCTGCGCGGCGGCTACCCCGCCGACCACCAGCGCGGCGGCGACGCCGAGCATGGCGACCGTGCGCATGTGCTTGCGAGCTGATTGGAACATCCTGGAACCTCCTCGTCGTTTACTGGACGAGTCCGATCCTCGGGCCGCGGCGTTCGGCCCCGGTCAGGCGTGTGTAAGCGATCTGTAAGGCCGCCCATGGAGTGCGGCAGTCCTTTGTGGCGCTATACGACCCAAAGGACTGCCGCACTGCTCAGGGGTCGATCAAGACACCCGGGTTGAGGACGGCGGCAGGGTCGAGCTCGGACTTGGCGGCGCGGAGGGCGGCGGCGAAGGGGGCGGGGCGCTGGCGGTCGTACCAGGGGCGGTGATCGCGGCCGACGGCGTGGTGGTGGGTGATCGTGCCGCCGCCCTCGATCAGCGCCTCGGAGACCGCGGCCTTGATCTCGTCCCACTGCTCGACCTCGCCCCCGCGCACGGCCGGCGCCAAGATCGTGAAGTAGGGAGCGACCCCGTCGGGGTAGACGTGGGTGAAGCGGCAGCTGACCCGCGGCGCCCCCGGGCCCTCCGCCGGCGCCCCGCTCACGCCCGCCACCGCCTCCCGCGCCGTCGCCATCACGCCGGCGTGGAACTCCTCGAAGCGATCCCAGGTGATCGCCGTCTCGAACGTCTCCGACAGCACCCCACAGCTGACGAACGTATCCCGCAGGTAAGGCGCCAGCAAAAACGCCCCCCGCCAGGCCCCGACCCCGCCGTCCTCCCCGCCGGTGGGCCGATTTCCCCCGCCATGCGTGGGATTTCGGCCCATCGGCGGGCTGTTGGGGGTGCCGCCGTGGGTTTGGGCGATTTCGAGGGCCAGGGTCATGGCGGCGTCGACGGGGTGGTGGGCGGACTCGAAGCCGAGGATCAGGAGGTGGGACTCGCCGCTGCCGGCGCCGGTCAGCTCCGCCTCGGAGGCGTCGAGCAGGCGGCAGTTGGCGGGGTGCAGGCCGGACTGGGCGATCTCGCGCACGGCGCCCGCCGCGGCCATGAAGTCGCCGAACTCGACCCCGCGCGAGGCCTTGAACTCGGGCCGGGGGCGCACCCGCACCCAGGCCTCGGCGATCGCGCCGAGGATCCCCTCGGAGCCGATCAACATCCGGTCGGGCGAGGGCCCCGCACCCGAACCGGGCAGGCGCCGGCTCTCCCAGGTCCCGCGCGGGGTGATCGCCCGCACCGACTCGACCAGGTCGTCGATGTGGGTCTCCAGGGTCGCGAAATGCCCGCCGGCCCGGGTCGCGATCCAGCCGCCGAGGGTCGCGTACTCGAAGGACTGGGGGAAGTGGCGCAGGGTGAGGCCGTGCTCGCGCAGCTGCTCCTCCAGGCGCGGCCCGGTCGCGCCCGCCTGGATCCGCGCCGCCAGCGAGGCCGGGTCGACCTCCAGCACCCGGTCCAGCCGCCGCAGGTCCATCGTCACCACCGGCCGCTCGCCCAGCCGCGCCTCCACCCCGCCGACGACACTGGTGCCGCCGCCGAAGGGGATCACCGCCGCGCCCTCGGCCTCGGCCCAGCTCAGCACCGTCTCGATCTCCGACTCGTCGCGGGGGAAGGCGACCAGGTCCGGCGGGTTCTCGAACTCGCCGCGAAAGCCGCGGACGACATCGCGGTAGGCCTTCCCCAAGCGCGTGCGAGACCCGCTCGTAGCGCCCGTCGGAGAACAGGTCCCCGAGCCGCGCCGGCGCCTTCAGGCGCGCGTCCCGCAGCTCCACCGCATCCAGCGGCACCGGCTTCTCGACCTCGCCCCCGAACCCGAACCGGGCCCGAATCCCTTCCGCCGCCTCCCGCATCTGCGTCGCGGTCGGCGCCTGATCCTCATACCCCCACCCCCAGTGCTTGAGCCGGCGCTCTACCAGTGGACGCCTTTCATCAGATGCGCAAAGGCGACCGCCTCGGTCGAGGGCGCCTTGTCGCGCGCCTCGTCGCCTTTGCCCTTGGCGGCCTGCGAGTCGGGGAAGAGTTTGTAGGCGGTGTTGAGGATTTTGTCGCTGGCCTTCGGCGCCACCGCGTAGAGCAGCTCGCCGAAGTTGCCGAGTTTGGTCGCGACCTTCTTCGGCCGGTTGACCATCGCCCCCGCGATCATCTCGGCCGCCTCCTCGGGGGTGATGGCGGGGAACATGTCGTACATCCGCGTCGGCGCGATCATCGGCGTCCGCACCAGCGGCATGTTGATCGTGGTGATGGCGATCTTGTCTTCGACCATCTCCGAGGCGATCACCCGGCTGAAGGCGTCCAGCGCCGCCTTCGAGGCGACGTAGGCGGAGAAGCGCGGCGGGTTGGTCTGGGTCCCGATCGAGCTGATGTTGATGATCTGACCCTGCTTGCGGGCGCGCATCGTCGGCAGCAGGGCCAGGATCAGGCGCAGGGCGCCGAGGTAGTTGAGCTGGATCGTCCGCTCGTAGTCGTGGAAGCGGTCGTAGGAGAGGGCGACCGAGCGGCGGATCGAACGGCCGGCGTTGTTGACGAGGATGTCGACGTGGCCGTGGTAGGCCAGCACCTCCTCGGCCATCCGCTCGATGTCCTCGATGTCGGCCATGTCGCAGCGGTGGATGTGGGCGGAGCCACCGGCGGCGGCGATCTCGTCGCGGGTCTCCTCCAGCTTCTCGACCGAGCGCGCGACCAGCAGCACCGTGGCGCCGGCATCGGCGGCCTTGACCGCGGTCGCTTTGCCGATCCCCGAGGAGGCGCCGGTGATGAGGACGATCTTGCCCCGCACCGCCGCCGACAGCGAGCGGTCCTTGAACAGCCCCGGGTCGAGGTTGCGCTCCCAGTAGTCCCAGACCTTGGCCGCGTAGCTCTCCAGCGGCGGCACCTCGATCCCGGACCCCTTCAGCGCCTTCCGCGCCTGGGTCGAGTCGAAGCTGGTCGGGTAGTCGACGTAGGTGAGGACGTCGGCCGGCAGGTCGAGCTGGCCCAGCGCCAGCTTCAGCCCCCGCTTGGCCGGCGGGAAGAACTTCAGCGCCGTGCGGGCGAGCCCGGTCGCCGGCTCGGTCACGTCGAGCCCCAGCCGCACCGTCATCCGCGGCGCGTCGGCCGCCTTGGCGAAGAGGTTGACGACCTCGCCCGCGGTCTTCGGGTTGGGGTCGGTGAGGTGGAAGGCGCGGCCGTCCAGTTTCGGCTTGTGGGCGATGTGGTCGATCGCGGCGGCGACGTAGTCGACCGGGACGATGTTGATCTCGCCCCCTTCGACGCCCGACCGTCGGCAGCCACGACGGCAGCACCCGCCGCGCCCGCTGCAGCGCCTTGAAGAAGTAGTAGGGCCCGTCGATCTTGTCGATCTCCCCCGTGCGCGAGTCGCCGACCACGATCCCCGGCCGGTAGACGCGCCAGGGCCGCGGGCATTCCTCGCGGACCAGCCGCTCGGACTCGTGCTTGGTGCGGAAGTAGGGGTTCGTGTCCAGGCGTTCGGCCTCGTCGAACATGTCCTCGCGCCACTCGCCCTTGTAAAGACCGGCCGTGGCGATCGAGCTGACCTGGTGGAAGCAGCCGGCCTCGATCGCGCCCGCCAGCTCGACCGCGTGCCTGGTGCCCTCGACGTTGGCGATCTCCTGCGCTTCGGCGCCGGCGGTGATGTCGTAGATCGCCGCCAGGTGGAAGAAGTGGTCGACCTCGCCGCGCATCGCCACCAGGTCCTCCTCGGAGACGCCGAGGCTGGGCTGGGAGAGATCGCCCGCGACCGGGACGATGCGCGCCCCGTCGGCTCCCCAGCCGGTCCGCAGCTCCTCCAGCCGCCCCCGCGAGCCGGCTCGGACAAGCGCGTAGATCGTCCCCTCGCGCTGCAGCAGTCGCTCGACCAGGTGGCGGCCGATGAAGCCGGTTGCGCCGGTGACGAAGTAGCTCATTGCCATCAGCCTAACCCCCCACCCCACTCAGCTGTTCCTTTACTCCGTATATGGGGGTCAAGGAACAGCTGAGCCCGGGGCGGCGAGTTCCATAGACTGAGCGGGAAATGGCAGAGACGGCCACCGTGCAAATCGCAATGCCCGAGATGGGCGAGTCGGTGACCGAGGGGATCGTCCTCGAGTGGCACGTCGCCGAGGGCGACACGGTCAGCGAGGGCGACACCGTCGTCGAGGTGTCCACGGACAAGGTGGACGCAGAGGTGCCGGCGCCGATGGACGGCGTGATTACGAAGCTGCTCGTTGCGGTGGACGACGAAGTGCCGGTTGGGGCGCCGATGGCGGAGATGGAGGCTGGTGAGGGTTCCTCCGAGGGTTCAAGCGCCTCAGCGGCGGGGCCTGACCAGGGGGAGACCCCTGCGGGCGAGGACGTGGCTTCGTTCTCGGGGTCTCCCCCTGGCCACCCGCCGGCAAGCGCTGGAAACGGCGGAGGGACGGGAGCCGGCATCGGCAACGGCGGGGCTGACGTCAGAGCTACGCCCGTTGCTCGGAGGGTTGCGGAAGCTACGGGGGTCGATCTTGCTTCGGTAAGCGGGAGTGGGCCTGGGTCCAAGGTCACCAAGGGGGACGTGCTGGCTGCGGGGAGTGGCGGTGGGAACGGAACGGCTGTCGCCGCGGGCGCAGGTGAGGAGAAGCAGCTTGCGGGGGCCGGCGGCGATGCTGGCGAAGGCGATGGATGAGAGTCGGGCGGTTCCCACGGCCACCTCGTTCCGGACGATCGCGGTCGACACCTTGGATGCGAAGCGGAAGGCGATCAACGTCGTGCTCAAGGAGCGTGGGCTGAAGGTCTCGTTCACGCATCTGGTCGCCTGGGCGATCGTCTCGGCGGCGAAGGAGTTCCCGGTGATGGTGCGGACCTTCGCCGAACGCGAAGGCAAGCCGTTCGCGATCGAGAACGGGCCGGTCAACCTCGGGATCGCCGTCGACATCGAGAAGAAGGACGGCTCGCACAGCCTGATGGTGCCGGCGATCAAGGGCGCGGACGGGCTCGATTTCGCCGGCTTCCACTCCAACTTCGAAGAGCTGATCGCGAAGACCCGCAAGAACAAGCTCACCGCCGACGACTTCCAGGGCACCAACATCTCCCTCACCAACCCCGGCGGCGTCGGCACCGTCGCCTCGGTGCCGCGGCTGCTGAGCGGCCAGAGCGCGATCATCGCCACCGGCTCGATCGCCTACCCGCCGGAGTGGCTGCACGCCTCGCCGGAAAGGCTGAAGCAGCTCGGGGTCTCGAAGGTGATGACGATGACCTCGACCTACGACCACCGGGTGATCCAGGGGGCCGAGTCGGGCGCCTTCCTCAAACGGATCGAGCAGCTGCTGCAGGGCGAGGACGGGTTCTACGAGACGGTCGCCGCCGACCTCGGGATCGAGGCCGCCGGCGTCACCAACGCCCACCCCGCCTCCGCCTCGGCGCCGCCGCTCGGCGCCGCCGGCACCGTGGTCGCGCCCAGCGCCGACCCGAGCACCGCCCCGGGAGAAGTCGACGAAGAGCTGCTGCAGGCGGTCCAGGCCGCGACCTCGCTGCTGAAGGCCTACCGCACCCACGGCCACCTCGCCGCCCGGCTCGACCCGCTCGGGTCCGAGCCCAAGGGCGACCCGGCGCTCCAGCCCGAGAACGTCAACCTGACGCCGGAGCTGATGGCCCGGATCCCGGCCTCGATCCTGCGCATCGGCGTCCCCGGCGAAACGCTGTTGGAGGCGCTGCCGCGGATACGCGAGACCTACTGCGGCACGATCGGCTACCAGGTCGAGCACCTCTCCTCCCACCAACAGCGGATCTGGCTGCGCGAGATGATCGAGACGGGCGCCCACCGCCAGCCGCTCACCGACGCCGAGAAAATGCGCCTGCTGGGGCGCCTGATCGACGTCTTCCAGTTCGAGCGCTTCCTCGAGAAGGCCTACCTGGGCCAGAAGATGTTCTCGATCGAGGGGCTCGACGTGGTCGTGCCGATGCTCGACGAGCTGGTCACGCTCTCCGGCCGCGCCGGCGCCGAGGAGGTCGTCTTCGGGATGGCCCACCGCGGCCGCCTCAGCGTCCTCGCCCACAACCTCGGCCGCCCGGTCGAGTCGATCCTGGCCGAGTTCGAGGGTTCCAAGCGCCTCGGCGCGGTCAAGGCGCTGGCCGGGATCCCGCACGGCGGCACCGGCGACGTCAAGTACCACTACGGCCACCGCGGGGTCTACGAGACCTCCGAGGGCGAGAAGATCTCGGTCCGGCTCTACCCGAACCCGAGCCACCTCGAGTTCGTCGACCCGGTCGTCACCGGCGGCGCCCGCTTCCTCCAGTCCGACTTCGAGGGCCCAGCGCTGAGCCACGACCCGAAACGGGCGGTGCCGGTATTGCTGCACGGCGACGCCGCCTTCCCGGCCCAGGGGGTCGTCGCCGAGACGCTCAACCTGCAGGCGCTGAAGGGCTACAGCACCGGCGGCACGATCCACCTGATCCAGAACAACCAGGTCGGCTTCACCACCGACCCCGAGGACGCCCGCTCGACCCCCTACGCGGCCGACATGGCGAAGGGGTTCAACGTCCCGATCGTCCACGTCAACGCCGACGACGTCGAGGCCTGCTCGGCGGCCGTGCGGCTGGCGATGGCCTACCGCGAGCGCTGGGCCCGCGACATCGTCATCGACGTCATCGGCTACCGCCGCTTCGGCCACAACGAGACCGACGAGCCCGCCTACACGCAGCCGGTGGTGGCGGCCAAGATCAAGGCGCACCCGCCGGTCTCCGAGATCTACGCCGAGAAGCTGATCGGCGAGGGGAAGATTTCAGCCACCGAGGTCGGCGAGGCCTCCGAGGCGCGCCGCGAGGAGATGGCGGGGGCGCTGAAGCAGCTGCGGGAGAAGATGGAGTCGGGCGAGTACGAGGACCCGACGGTGACAACGACCAGCAGCACCGGCGAACTGCTCGACCGCAGCGCCAGCCCACCGGTCGACACCGCGATCGAGGCCGGGAAGCTGAGGACGCTCAACGAGGAACTGCTGAAGACGCCGGATGGCTTCAACGTCCACCGCAAGCTGCGCCGCCCGCTCTCGAAGCGGATCGAGGCGATCGAGCAGGGCGGGATCGACTTCGGCCAGGCCGAGGCGCTTGCCTTCGGCTCGCTGCTGACCGAGGGCGTCCACGTCCGCCTCACCGGCCAGGACACCGAGCGCGGCACCTTCTCCCACCGCCACCTCGTCCTCCACGACGAGAACACCGGCCTCGAGTACACGCCGATGCAGAACCTCGAGGACGCCTCCGCCCCCTTCGAGCTCTACAACAGCCCCCTCTCGGAGATCGCCTGCCTCGGCTTCGAGTACGGCTACTCGGCGGCCTCGCCCAACTCGCTGGTCCTCTGGGAGGCCCAGTTCGGCGACTTCGCCAACGCCGGCCAGGTGATCATCGACAGCTTCATCGTCTCCGGCGAGTCGAAGTGGGGACAGACCAGCCGCCTGACGCTGCTGCTGCCGCACGGCTATGAGGGCTCGGGCCCGGAGCACTCCAGCGCCCGCATCGAGCGCTTCCTCGCCCTCGGCGCCGAGGGCAACATCCGCATCGCCAACCCCACCACCGCCGCCCAGTACTTCCACCTGCTGCGCCGCCAGGCGCTGATCCGCAAGCCGCGGCCGCTGATCGTCTTCACCCCGAAGGGCCTGCTGCGCCTGGATCGCGCGACCTCGAGCCTGGAGGAGCTGGCCGAGGGCGAGCTGCACTTCATCCTCGACGACCCGAAGGCGCGGGACCGGCACGAGAAGGTCGAGCGCCTGGTCCTCTGCACCGGCAAGGTCTACTACGACATCGACGCCAGCGAGCGCCGCGAGGACGCCGAGAACGTGGCGATCGCCCGGGTCGAGATGCTCTACCCGTTCGCCAAGGAACAGCTGGAAGCTCTGATCGCCTCCTACCCGAACCTGAAGGAGATCGCCTGGGTCCAGGAGGAGCCGCGCAACATGGGCGCCTGGAAGGTGATGTCCCGGCGCCTGCCCGGACTGCTGCCCGAGGGCGTGGAGCTGACCTACATCGGCCGCCAGGGCCGGGCCAGCACCGGCGAGGGCTACTCCGGCGCGCATATGTTGGAGCAGGAGCGCATCGTCCTCACCGCGCTCACACCGGGCACCTGAGCGCGATGCCAGGCTCGCCGTTCGAGAAGCCCGTCCCCGGGCGCCTGTTCCTCTGGGTGAAACGTCTGTCCTGGGTCGAGCTGGCGATCTTCACCGGATTGATCGTGTTCTGGCTGCTGCCCGGCTTCGACACCGAGACGATGCTGTTCGGGTGGGCGCACGGGCTCGGCTTCGTCGCCCTCTGCGTCGTCATCTGGATCGCCTGCGTGCGGCGCGAGGCGCCCTACACCCTGCTCGCCGCGACGCTCACCCCGGTCGGCCCGGTCGGCAGCGTGATCGGAATAGAACTGATCGAGCGCAAGGGCTGGGGCGTGGCCACCCAACCGCGGGCCGATGGGGAACCAGTCGATTGCTCTTGACCGCGGGGTGTACAACCTGTATAGGTAATCGTTGACTGTTCCTTTGGGCAGTCCCGTCCAGGGGAACGGCCGCGTCGGCATCCCTCCCTGGCTACCGACGCGTTTGGTGCAGTGAGGGCCGCGCGGACCCCCCTGCCTCCCGCGACCCCACTGCACCCTTACTTCAGGTTTCTGAGGACGGTCTGCAGGATGCCGCCGTTCTGGAAGTAGGTGACCTCGTTCGGGGTGTCGAGGCGGACGGTGGCGGTGAATTCGGTGGCGGTGCCATCGTCCTTCGTCGCCGTGACGGTCACCGACTTCGCCTCGCCGTTCTCGAGGTCGCCGAAGTCGAAGGTCTCCTCGCCACTGAGGCCGAGTGACTCCGCGCTCTCACCCTCCGCGTATTGCAGCGGCAGCACGCCCATCCCGATCAGGTTGGAGCGGTGGATACGCTCGAAGCTCTCGGCGATCACGGCGCGGACGCCGAGCAGCTTGGTCCCCTTGGCCGCCCAGTCGCGCGAGGAGCCGGAGCCGTACTCCTTGCCCGCCAGCACGACCAGCGGCACCCCTTCGCCGGCGTAGGTCATCGCGGCGTCGTAGATGAACGTCTCCTCGCCGTCGGGGAAGTGACGGGTGAAGCCGCCGGCGCGCTCGACCAGCTGGTTGCGCAGGCGGATGTTGGCGAAGGTGCCGCGGATCATCACCTCGTGGTTGCCGCGGCGGGAGCCGTAGGAGTTGAAGTGGCCCGGCTCCACGCCATGGTCCATCAGCCACGCCCCGGCCGGGCTCGCTTTCTTGATCGCCCCGGCGGGCGAGATGTGGTCGGTGGTGATCGAGTCGCCGAGCACGGCCAGCGCCCGCGCCCCGGCAATCGGCTCGACCCCGGGCGGGTCGGCCGGCATCCGCTCGAAGAAGCTCGGCTGCCGCACGTAGGTCGAGTCGGGCCAGGTGTAGCGGTCGCCCGCCGGAACCTCGACGGCGGCCCATTCCTCATCGCCGGAGAAGACCTCGGCGTAGTTGCGGGCGAACATCTCCGAGGCGACGGAGGCGCCGACGACCTGCTTGATCTCCTCGGCGCCGGGCCAGACGTCGCGCAGGTAGACCGGCTCGCCGTCGAGCCCCTCGCCCAGCGGCTCGGAGGCGAGGTCGATGTCCATCCGCCCAGCCAGGGCGTAGGCGACGACCAGCGGCGGGCTGGCCAGGTAGTTGGCCTTGACGTCCTGGTTGATCCGGCCCTCGAAGTTGCGGTTGCCGGAGAGCACCGCGCAGACCGCCAGGTCGTTCTCGGCAATCGCCGCCGAGATCTCCGGCTCCAGCGGCCCCGAGTTGCCGATGCAGGTGGTGCAGCCGTAGCCGACGAGGTTGAACTGGAGCGCGTCGAGGTACTCGGTCAGGCCGGCGCGGTCGAGGTAGTCGGTGACCACGGTCGAGCCCGGCGCCAGCGAGGTCTTCACCCAGGGCTTGCGGGTGAGGCCGCGATGCGATCGCGTTGCGGGCCAGCAGCCCGGCGCCGACCATGACGCTGGGGTTGGAGGTGTTGGTGCAGCTGGTGATCGCCGCGATCACGACCCGGCCGTGGTCGAGCTCGAACCCGGTCCCATCCGCCAGCGTCACCGCGATCGCGTCGCCGCTGCCGCGGGGGGCGGCCGTCGCCGGGGCGCCGCTGACCGCCGGGCCGCGGCTTGCCGCGGGCGTCGTCGTGGTCCTCGGCCGGTGGGTCGGAGGCGGGGAAGGACTCCTCGATCGCCTCGTCAAGGCCGTTGCCCATCTGCGAGGCGGCCTCGGGGTCGAATTCGCTCATCACCGAGAGGAACGACTCCTTCGCCTGGGAGAGCGGCACCCGGTCCTGGGGCCGTTTCGGGCCGGCGATCGATGGGCACGACCTCGCCCAGGTCCAGCTCCAGCAGGTCGGAGAAGACCGGGTCCGGAGTGGACTCGTCGTGGAACATGCCCTGCTCGCGCGCGTAGGCGTCGACCAGCTCGATCGTCGCGGTCGGGCGGCCGGTGAGGTCGAGGTAGCGCAGGGTCTCGGCGTCGACCGGGAAGATCGCGCAGGTCGAGCCGAACTCCGGCGACATGTTGCCCAGCGTCGCCCGGTCGGCGAGGCCGAGGGTCGGCAGGCCAGGCCCGAAGAACTCGACGAACTTGGAGACGACGCCCCGCTCGCGCAGCATCTCGGTCACGGTGAGGACGAGGTCGGTGGCGGTCGCGCCCTCGGGCAGTTCGCCACCGAGCTTGAAGCCGACCACCTGCGGCAGCAGCATCGAGATCGGCTGGCCCAGCATCGCCGCCTCGGCCTCGATCCCCCCCACTCCCCAGCCCAGCACGCCGAGTCCGTTGACCATCGTCGTGTGCGAGTCGGTGCCGACCAGGGTGTCGGGATAGGCGCGGGCGACGCCGTCCGCCTCACGGCTGTAGACGACCTGGGCCAGGTGCTCGAGGTTGACCTGGTGGCAGATCCCGGTCGCCGGCGGCACCACGCGGAAGTTGTCGAAGGAGTGCTGGCCCCACTTGAGGAACGAGTAGCGCTCGCGGTTGCGCTCGAAGTCGTGCTCGGCGTTGACGGCGAAGGCGTCGGCGTTGCCGAAGGCGTCGACCTGGACCGAGTGGTCGATCACCAGGTCGACGTCGACCAGGGGGTTGATCTTCTCCGGGTCACCGCCGATCTCGGCCATCGCGTCGCGCATCGCCGCCAGGTCGACCACGGCCGGGACGCCGGTGAAGTCCTGCATCAGCACCCGCGCCGGCTGGAAGGGGATCTCGACGCTGGGCTCGGCGGCGGCGTCCCAGCCGGCGATCGCCTCGACGTCGGCGGCGCTGACCGAGACGCCGTCCTCGAGCCGCAGCACGTTCTCCAGCAGCACCTTGATCGAGTAGGGCAGGCGGGCGACGTCGAAACGCTCCCGCAGGGCGTCGAGCCGGAAGACCTCGTAGTCGCGCCCGCTCACCGCGAGGGTCGAACGGGCGCCGAATGAATCGCTGCTGGTCACGGGGATGCCTCCAAGGTCGTCGTCTCTACCTCTTGTCCTTCGAATGTCCGGCGGCGATCGCTCCGGCCGCCTTCTGCCCGGCCGAGCCGCTCTGGGCCAGGTTCGCGATCCCGGGGCTGACCAGGCCCATGTGCGCGAGCGCCCGCTGGCGCATCGGCGCCACCGTCACCTCCAGCTTGTCCTTGACGATCGCGCTGACCGCGGCGGCTCCGACCTGCTCCGGCGTCCCGGTTCCCAGCCCGGGAGGGGATTTGGCGCCGGCGTCGGCGAACATCCCCGCTTCGCGGATGAAGCCGGGCGAGACCAGGGAGACGCCGACGCCCTTGGGCCCCAGGTCAGAGCGCAGGCCAAGGGCGAAGCCGCGCAGGCCGAACTTGGTCGCGTTGTAGATCGCCGAGAGCGGGCTCGCGGACTTCCCCGCCAGCGAGGCGACGAAGACGAGGTGGCCGCTGCCGCGCTCGATCATCGCCGGTATCAGCGCCTGCGCCAGCAGCATCGGCGCCTCGAGGTTGACCCGCAGCGCCCGGCTCACCTCTTCTGGCGTGAAATCGAGCAGCCAGCCGGCGCCGGGCAGGCCGGCGTTGGCGAGGAGGACATCGACCTCCCCCGCTTCGGCCGCGAGCCGCTCAGCCGCGCCGGGCTCCGCCAGGTCGGCCGGCAGGACGCTGTGGCCGCTGCCGGGAAGCCCTGCGGCCAACCCCTCCAGAGCCTCGGCCTTGCGGGCGCTGAGAATCAGCTTCGCCCCTGCGGCGGCCAGCGCCTTCGGCGATCGCGCCGCCGAGGCCACCGGTGGCGCCGGTGAGGAGTGCTGTGCGGCCGGCAAGTTCCATCCCAGAGCCCAAGCTAGCAGCCGTGCTGCCGACAGGAATACGGGATGAAAGTGCGAAAGGCCACTAAATGTTTGCGTTTTGTGAGCAAGCTGCCGGCCGATGGTCTAGACTGCCGCCGGTCCGTAGAACCGAAATGCCGAGTCCCACTCGCTCATCGGCGGCGTGGGAACGGGGGAACCACGTTTTCGGGGCTAACTCGCCTGGTTCAGGCGGGAGCGCAGGCTCTTCTAAGCGCTAGCCCGACAGCTAACCCCGTAGGCCGACAAGAGGAGATCGGTTTGCTGTTTGACAACTTGAAGTTCAAAGCGTCGTTAGCTCTATCGGCGGCATTCGTCGTCGTCGCTCTCGTCGCTCCCGCCAGTTCCTCCGCCAGGTGCGCCACCGGAGGCCTGACCCCCGCCGCGGTCGACATCTGCACCCCGACCGCGAAGGCAAAGCTGCTGAAGACGGGGGAACTGATTCCGCCGAAGAGCGCCCCGTCGAAAGTCGTCGAGGTCATCGAAGCGGCCAACAAGATCCGCACCAAGCCCTACATCTGGGGCGGCGGCCACGGTCGCTGGTGGGACAAGGGCTATGACTGCTCCGGCTCCGTCAGCTTCGCGCTGCACGGCGGCGAATTCCTCACCAGCCCACTGCCCTCTGGCCCGATGAAGAAGTGGGGCCTCCCGCGGCGAAGGCCGCTGGATCACCGTCTACTCCAACGGCGGTCACGCCTACGCCGTGATTGCCGGTATGCGCCTGGACACTTCGGGCGACGAAGGTGGCGAAACGGGACCGCGCTGGCACACCGAACTGCGCAGCAACGCCGGTTACGTCGCGCGTCACCCGGCGGGCTACTGAGCTTGTACGAGAGGGGAGGGGCGGGTACCCCCTCCTCTCTCGCTTATTTGCTGGATCGCCTACCGGCCGGGCGGCTGGCCTCCGTACTCCGCCCCGTCCAACCGCCGGACCCCGAGTTGTCCTTGCAATCCTGATCGCCTGGGATAACGTCGTCGTGTAGCCGCCTCACCACCCGACATCCGTCTGGCTGGCCTCACCAAGCACTACGGCGAGGTGGTCGCGGTTGCGGGAATCGACCTCGAGGTGCGGCGCGGCGAGTTCTTCACCTTCCTCGGGCCGTCCGGCTCGGGCAAGACGACGACGCTGCGGATGATCGCCGGCTTCGAGGACCCCAGCGGCGGCACGCTCGAACTCGCCGGCGAGGAGGTCAGCGGCGTGCCGCCGTATGACCGTGCGGTCAACACCGTCTTCCAGGACTACGCCCTGTTCCCGCACATGACCGTCGGCGACAACGTCGCCTACGGTCTGCGGGTGGCCGGGGTGGACAGGTCCGAGCGGGCCAGGCGTCGCGACGAGGCGCTGGAGATGGTGCGACTGCCCGGCTACGCCGGGCGCAGGCCGGGCGAGCTCTCCGGTGGCCAGCGCCAGCGGGTGGCGCTGGCGCGGGCGATCGTCAACCGGCCCAAGGTGCTGCTGCTCGACGAGCCGCTCGGCGCCCTCGACCTGAAGCTGCGCGAGCAGATGCAGCGTGGAGCTGAAGACGATCCAGAGCGAGGTCGGCATCACCTTCGTCTACGTCACCCACGACCAGGACGAGGCGCTGACGATGAGCGACCGCATCGCCGTCTTCAACGAGGGCCGGATCGAACAGGTGAGCCCGCCGGTGGAGCTCTACGAGCACCCGCGCAACGAGTTCGTCGCCGGCTTCGTCGGTGTCTCCAACCTGATCGAGCGCGGCGGCGGGCGGCTGACGATCCGGCCGGAGAAGATCCAGCTGCTGGAGCCTGGCTCTGCCGTCGACGGCCTCCACAGCGAGCGCGGCCGCGTCGCCGAGGTCGCCTACGCGGGCATGGTCACCCGCTACACGGTGGCGCTCGACGCCGGCGGAGAGCTGCAGCTGGTCAGGCAGAACGTGGAGGGCGCGTCGCAGCGGGCGCGCCGCCGAGCAGGGGAAGAAGTCCTGGTCGGGTGGCGTCCGGAGCACGCGGCCGCCGTCCGGGGGAAGTCAACTAACGAGGAGGATATCACCATGAGGAGAAGGGATGGCAACCCCGCCCGCACCGCGTGGCTCGTCGTCGCCGGTCTGGTCGTGTTCATGCTCGCTCTCGCCGGCTGCGGCTCCAGCAGCAGCGACAGCACCCGCGGCGGCGAAGAGATGCAAAAGGTCGGCAAGGGCGAGGGCCAGCTCAACCTGATCTCCTGGGCCGGCTACGTCGAACCCGAATGGAGTGAAGCCGTTCGAAGCAGAAGACCGGCTGCAAGGTCAACAACAAGACGGCGGCACCTCCGACGAAATGGTCGCAGCTGATGGGTACCGGCGAATACGACGGGGTCTCGGCCTCCGGCAACGCCTCCGCCCGCCTAGTCGCGGCCGGCGACGTCGAGCCGGTCAACGTCGACCTCGTCCCCAACTACGAAACGATCTTCAGCGACCTCAAGGACCAGCCCTACAACACCTTCGACGGCGTCCACTACGGGATCCCCCACGGGCGTGGGGCGAACCTGCTGATGTGGAACTCCGACGAAGTCAAGCCCGCGCCGGACTCCTGGGACGTGATGCTCGATCCGAAGGTCGCGGCCAAGTACAAGGGCAAGATCAGCGTCTACGACGAATCGAGCTACATCGCCGACGCCGCCATGTACCTCAAGTTCCACCAGCCCGACCTGGGGATCGAAAACCCCTACGAGCTGAACGAAGAACAGTTCCAGGCGGCGATCTCCCTGCTGAAGGAACAGCGGGCCAACGTCGGCGAATACTGGTCGGAAGCGGCGAAGCAGATCTCCGCCTTCGCCAACGGCGACGTCACCGTCGGCACCACCTGGCAGTACCAGTACTTCGCCCTGCAGGGAGAAGGCGAGCCGGTAGCGGCCAGCCCGGCGAGCCAGGGCTTCCTGCCCAAGGAGGGCGCGACCGGGTGGTCGGACACCTGGATGATCAGCTCCAAGGCCAAGCATCCGAACTGCATGTACATGTGGATGAACTACATCGTCGAGCCGCAGGTCAACGCCGAGGTCGCCGAATTCTTCGGTGAGGCACCGGCGCAGGGCCTCGCCTGCGAACAAGACCGTGGACAAGGAATTCTGCACCAAATACCACGCCGAAGAACCGGCCTTCTGGAAGCGGGTCTACTACTGGGAGACCCCGGTCGCCGACTGCGGCAACGGCGAACGAAGATTGCAAGGACTACAACGACTGGGTCAAAGCCTGGACCTCGATCAAAGGCTAGACCGCGGTCACGGCCGATGGCGTCTGAAGCGGTCGTCGGAGAGGAGGTCGGTGGGTCATCGGCTCGCCGGCCTCTTCCACGGCCGTCGACGCCTCCAGGTCGGGGCGCTGCTGGCCGGGCCGGTGGGCTGGCTGGTGATCGTCTACCTGGGCTCGCTCGCCCTGCTGCTGGTCGCCGCCTTCTGGTCGCGTCGACCCGCTCAGCGGCACGGTCATCCAGGGGTTCAGCCTCAAAAACTTCGAAGTCGCTGGTCAACGAACCGGTCTACCGCGAGATCGTCTGGCGGACGGTGCCGGACGGCGCCCTGGTCACCCTCACCGACGCCGTGCATCGCCTTCCCGATCGCCTTCTACATGGCCAAGGTGGCGAGCCGCCGCGGCAAGGCGCTGCTGGTGGTCGGCGGTGCTGCTGCCGCTCTGGTCCAGCTACCTGGTCAAGGTCTACGCCTGGCGCACGCTGCTCTCGGCCGACGGCGCGATCAACTGGGTGCTGGACCCGATCGGGCTCGCACGGCCCCGGCTACGGCACCACCGCCGTCTGGCTGGTGTTCAGCTACCTCTGGCTGCCGTACATGATCCTGCCGATCTACGCCGGGCTGGAGCGGATCCCCGAACTCGCTGATCAGCGCCTCGGAGGACCTCGGCGCCGCACCCTTCACCACCTTCCGCCGGGTGATCCTCCCGCTCAGCTTCCCCGCCGTCGTCGCCGGCTCGATCTTCACCTTCTCGCTCACCCTCGGCGACTACATCACGCCGCGCCTGGTCTCCAACGACCAGTTCATCGGCAACGTCATCTACAGCAACATCGCCAACAACCAACCGTTCGCCGCCGCCCTCGCCCTGATCCCGATCGTGGTGATGATCGCCTACCTGATGGTCGCCCGCAAGCTGGGCGCGTTCGAGCACGTCTGAGGCGATGGCGCGATGAGACTCTCGAGACGGTCCCAGCGGATGCTGCGGGCCGCGGTCGCGGTCGGCCTCGCCTTCATCTACATCCCGCTGATCGTGATCGGGATCTACGCCTTCAACTCGAGCAAGATCCTCAAGTGGCCACCGCCGGGCTTGACCACCACTGGTTCTCGCAGGCGTTCAATAGCGAAGCCGCGCGGGAAGCGTTCGTCACCTCGATCAAGGCCGGGGTGGTCGCGGCCTCGATCGCCCTGGTGCTCGGCACCCTCGCCGCGCTCGCGGTCGCCCGCCACCGCTTCTTCGGCCGCGAGACGATCTCCTTCCTGGTGATCCTGCCGATCGCCCTGCCGGGGATCGTCACCGGCGTCGCGATCAGCAACACCTTCACCCAGGTGCTCGACATCCCGCTCAGCCTCTTCACCGTGATCGTCGGCCACGCGACCTTCTGCATCGTCGTCGTCTACAACAACGCCGTCGCCCGCCTGCGCCGCCTCTCGGGCTCCTTCGAGGAGGCCTCGGCCGACCTCGGCGCCCACACCTGGCAGACCTTCCGCTTCGTCACCTTCCCGGGCATGAAAAGCGCCCTGATCGCCGGCGGCCTGCTCGCCTTCGCCCTCTCCTTCGACGAGATCATCGTCACCAACTTCACCATCGGAGCGGGCGAAGAAACCCTGCCGATCTGGATCTACTCCAACCTCTTCCGCCCCCACGAACTGCCCATCGTCAACGCCGTGGCCGTAATCGTGATCACTGATCTCGATCATCCCCGTCTACCTGGCCCACCGCCTAGGAGGCGACGAGGGCGCTACCGGCGGCCGCGGCGCAGCGCGGCAACATCGACCCCGAGGCAACCGCGCTCCCGTAGCTACAGCGGGATGTTGCCGTGCTTGCGCTTCGGCTGCGGCACGCGCTTGCTCTGCAGCATCCGCAGCGCCCTGATCAGCTTCGGCCGCGTCTCCCGCGGCTCGATCACGTCGTCGATGTAGCCGCGCTCGGCCGCCGAGTAGGGGTTGGCGAAGTGGGCTTTGTAGTCGTCGATCAGTTTCTGGCGGCGCTCGTCGGGGGTCGGCGAGTTGGCGATGTCTTTGCGGTAGATGATGTTGACGGCGCCCTCGGGGCCCATCACCGCGACCTCCGCCGTCGGCCAGGCGACGTTGTAGTCGGCAAGCATGTGCTTGGAGGCCATCACGTCGTAGGCGCCGCCGTAGGCCTTGCGGGTGACGACGGTGAGCTTGGGAACGGTCGCCTCGGTGTAGGCGTAGAGCAGCTTGGCGCCGTGGCGGATGATCCCGTTCCACTCCTGGTCGGTGCCGGGGAGGAAGCCGGGGACGTCGGTGAGGGTGAGGATCGGGACGTTGTAGGCGTCGCAGGTGCGGACGAAGCGGGCCGCCTTCTCGGAGGCCTCGATGTTGAGCACGCCGGCGAGGAAGGCCGGCTGGTTGCCGACGATGCCGATCGGATAGCCGTCGAGGCGGGAGAAGCCGCAGACGATGTTCTTGGCGAAGTGCTCGTGGACCTCGAAGAACTCCTCGTCGTCGACGATGCGGGCGATCACGTCGCGCATGTCATACGGCTTGGAGGCATCGTCGGGAACGAGCGAGTCGAGCTCGATGTCTTCGCGGTCGGGGTCATCGGAGGGCTCGAAACGGGGCGGCAGCTCGAGGTTGTTCGAGGGCAGGAAGCTGAGCAGGTAGCGGGCGTCCTCGAGGCAGCTCTCCTCGTCCTCGGAGGCGAAGTGGGCGACGCCCGACTTCGAGTTGTGGCTCATCGCCCCGCCCAGCTCCTCGAACTCGACCTCCTCGCCGGTCACCGTCTTGATCACTTCGGGGCCGGTGATGAACATGTGCGAGGTCTCCTTGACCATGAAGATGAAGTCGGTCATCGCCGGCGAGTAGACGGCGCCGCCGGCGCAGGGCCCCATGATCAGGCTGATCTGCGGGATCACGCCGGAGCATTTGACGTTGCGGGCGAAGACATCGCCGTAGGCGCCGAGGCTGACGACGCCCTCCTGGATCCGGGCGCCGCCGGAGTCGTTGATCCCGATCACCGGCGCCCCGACCTGGGCCGCGAGGTCCATCACCTTGCACATCTTCTCCGCCATCACCTCGCCGAGGCTGCCGCCGAAGACGGTGAAGTCCTGGGAGAAGACAAAGACGGTTCGCCCTTCTATCGTCCCGTGGCCGGTGACGACGGCGTCGCCCCAGGGCCGCTTCTTCTGCATCTCGAAGTCGTAGGTGCGGTGGCGGACGAAGGTGTCGAGCTCCTCGAAGGAGCCGGGGTCGAGCAGCTTCTCGATCCGCTCGCGGGCGGTCATCTTGCCCTTCGCGTGCTGCTTCTCGACCGCCGCCTCGGAAGCGGAGTTGACCGCGGCCTCCCGCAGCTCGCGCAGGTAGGCGAGCTTCTCCTCGTGGGTGACCGGGTTCTTCTCGCGCATCAGCGGTGGGAGTCTATTTCTCGTCCCCACCCCGTGCTCCCCACCCCGTGGTCGCGGGTGGAGTCAGTGACCGAACGGCTGCTTCTGCGGCGTTGCCAGCCGGTCGAGGAAGCGCTCCAGGTCGACCTCGCTGAAGCCCGAGCCCTCCGCGGCGCGGAGCTCGACCCGAGTTCCGAAGCCCTTCTCGGCCATCGTCACCTCGACCCCTTTGACCGCGTCGAGGAGCTCGGTCAGCTCCGGCTCCGACTTCATCAGCGTCCGCGATGCCTCGATCATTGAGGCCCGCTTCCACCGAGGAGCGGCCGTTCCTGCCCCTCTCCCTGACTGGGAGAGACCGTTCACGGGCTTAAAAGAACGCTCCGCCCTTGTATTCACCGAAGACGTCGCGCATCGCGCCGCAGACCTCGCCGATCGAGGCGTCGGCGGCGAGGGCGGCGCGGATCGGATGCAGGAGGTTGCCGTCGCCGCGGGCGACGTCGCGCAGGGCGTCGAGCTTGGCCGTGACCTCGGCCTGGTCGCGGGCCTCCTTGAAGGCCTTGAGCCGGGCCAGCTGGCGCTGCTCGGCCTCGGGGTCGACCTTGAGGATGTCGACGTCGTCGACCTGGTCGGTGACGAACTTGTTGACGCCGACGATGATGTCCTGGCCCGACTGGTAGCGCTCGTGGTAGCTCTGGGCCGACTCCTCGATCTCGCGCTGCATGAACTCCAGCGCCTCGACCGAGCCGCCCATCTCGCCGACCTTGTCCATCAGCTCCCAGGCGCGCAGCTCGATCTCGTCGGTCAGCGACTCGACGAAGTAGGAGCCGGCGAAGGGGTCGACGGTGTCGGCGACGCCGGACTCGTAGGCGAGCACCTGCTGGGTGCGCAGGGCGATCCGGGCCGAGCGCTCGGTCGGCAGCGCCAGCGCCTCGTCGAAGCCGTTGGTGTGCAGCGACTGGGTGCCGCCGCTGACCGCGGCGAAGCCCTGCAGGGCGACGCGGATGATGTTGACCTCGGGCTGCTGGGCCTGCAGGGTGACGCCGCCGGTCTGGGTGTGGAAGCGGATCTGCATCGATTTCGGGTTCTCGGCCCCGAACCGCTCCTTGACGATTTTCGCCCACATCCGCCGCACCGCCCGGAACTTGGCGATCTCCTGGAAGACGTTGTTGTGGCAGTTGAAGAAGAAGGCGAGGCGGGGTGCGAAGTCGTCGATCTTCAGGCCCCGCTCCAGCGCTGCCTCGACATACGCGATCGCGTTGGAGAGCGTGAAGCCGACCTCCTGCACAGCCGAGCAGCCCTTCTCGCGGATGTGGTACCCGGAGATCGAGATCGTGTTCCATTTCGGCACGTGGGTCTGGCAGTACTCGAAGATGTCGGTGGTCAGGCGCATCGTCGGCACCGGCGGGTAGATGTAGTTGCCGCGCGCCATGTACTCCTTCAGCACGTCGTTCTGGACCGTGCCGCGCAGTTTCTCGGAGGGGACGCCCTGCTCCTCGCCGACCAGCTCGTAGAGCAGCAGCAGGATCGCGGCCGGGGCGTTGATCGTCATCGAGGTGGAGACGCCGTCGAGCGGGATCTGGTCGAAGCAGATCCGCATGTCCTCGATCGTGTCGATCGGGACGCCGGTGCGGCCGACCTCGCCATTGCAGAGCGGGTCGTCGGAGTCGCGGCCGAGCTGGGTCGGCAGGTCGAAGGCCATCGAGAGCCCGGTCGAGCCGTGCTCGATCAGGTAGCGGTAGCGCTCGTTGGTGTCCTCGGGCGAGGCGAAGCCGGCGTACTGGCGCATCGTCCAGAGCCGGTCGCGGTACATCCCCTCGTGGATGCCGCGGGTGAAGGGCGGCGCGCCCGGCTCGCCGAGGCGCTCCTCGAGGTCGGGAGCGACGTCGTCCGCGTCGTAGAGCGGTTCGATTTCGATCCCCGAGTCGGTGAAGATCCGCTCGTCGTCGGGCCCGACCACCGGGGCGATCGTGCGGTGGGGGTCGTCGTTGCGAGTCTGGTCGTTGCTCGCCATCGCGGGCAGGATATTGACGGGGCTGCGGGCTCAGACGCCGGCGGGAGCCGCTGCCGCCACCACTCGAGTAGATCGGCGAGGCTGCGCTCGAGCGGGATCTCGGGGACGAAGCCGATCGCCTCCCGCAGCCGCCCGGGATCGCCGAGCAGAAGCGGCGGATCGGACGGGTCGCGACAGCCCGGGATCGACACGGGTCCGCACCTCCAGCGGTGTCAGTCGGCGCCAGCGCCGCGGCCTGTTCGGCGACGCTGTGGGCCTGGCCGGAGCAGAGGTTGAAGGTGCCCTCGACTCCGCCGGCCGAAGGGCTCACCAGCGCCCGCGCGGCGTCGCGGACGTCGATCAGGTCGCGGGTCGCCCCCGGGTTGCCCAACAGTCAGCTCGACGACCGCTCTCCCCGCGCTCTCCGCCTCGGCGATCTGCCGGGCGAGACTGGAGGCCGCGTTGAAGGGATGCTGACCCGGCCCGACCAGGTTGAAGGCGCGGACGACGGCGATCCGCAGGCCAGTGGAGACTTCGGCCTCGCGGCAGATTCGCTCCATCGCCAGCTTCGCCTCGCCGTAGGGGCTGACCGGCGCCAGCGGCGAGTCCTCGCGCAGCGGCATCTCCTCCTCTCCCCGCTGGCCATAGACCGCAGCCGAGGAGACACAGACGACATGGGCCCGGGGCGCCACGACCGCCGCCGCGTCGAGCAGGTTGCGGACGCCGTCGGCGTTGATCGCGTGCACCTCCTCCGGGTGCTCCCAGCTGCGCGCTATCGAGGGGTCGCCGGCGAGGTTGACGATCAGGTCCGGTTTGACCGCCCGCAGGCATGCCGCGACCGCCGCCGGGTCCAGCAGGTCACAGGGCGGCGCCTCCGCGCTGCCCTGGCGCGAGGCGGCGACCGCGCGCAGGCCCCCCGCGGCGGCGGCGCGGCTCAGGTGGGTGCCGAGGAAGCCGCTGGCGCCGACGAGGAGATAGCGGCACCCCGCGGCGCTCGGGGCCAACGGGCCCAGCTCAGGCGGTGGCGCCGATCAGGCGCTCGTGGCCGGTCTGCTCGATCGTCCGGCGCAGACCGTCGGTCAGCTCAACGGTCGGCTCCCAACTGAGCAGCTCCTGGGCACGGCCGATGTCCGGCCGGCGTTGCTGGGGGTCGTCGGTCGGCAGTGCCTCGTAGATGATCTCCGAGCTCGAACCGGTCACCTCGATCACGGCCTTGGCCAGCTCCAGCAGGGTGAACTCGTTCGGGTTGCCGATGTTGACCGGCGAGTGCTCGTCGGACTCGGCGAGGGCGACGATGCCGCGGATCAGGTCGTCGACGTAACAGAAGCTGCGGGTCTGGCTGCCGTCGCCGAAGACGGTCAGCGGCCGGCCCTGCAGCGCCTGGCGCAGGAAGGTCGGGATCGCCCGGCCGTCGTGGGCCCTCATGCGCGGGCCGTAGGTGTTGAAGATGCGGACGATCGCCGTGTCGACGCCCTGCTGGCGGTGGTAGGCCATGGTCAGCGCCTCGGCGTAGCGCTTCGCCTCGTCGTAGACGCCGCGCGGGCCGATCGGGTTCACGTGGCCCCAGTAGTCCTCCTTCTGCGGGTGGACCTTGGGGTCGCCGTAAACCTCGCTGGTCGATGCGATCAGGAAGCGGGCGCGCTTCCACTTGGCGACCCCCAACATGTGGTGGGTGCCGTGGGAGCCGACTTTGAGCGTGTGCAGCGGCAGCCGCAGGTAGTCGATCGGGCTCGCCGGCGAGGCGAGGTGGTAGACGAAGTCGAGATCCTCGGGAATGTCGACGTAGTTCGTGATGTCGGTGTGACGGAACTCGAACGCGTCGTCGCGGATGTGGGCGATGTTCTCCAGCGACCCGGTCTCGAGGTTGTCGAGGCAGATCACCCTGTGCCCCTTGCCGAGCAGGTGCTCGCAGAGGTGGGATCCGAGGAAGCCGGCGCCGCCGGTAACTACGCAGGTGGTCATGGCGCCGATGCTATCGGTGCAGGCGTCGTGGGTGCGCGGCGGGTGTTTCTTGCAATTTCCGAGAATTTCAGCCGAAAAATCGTCCAGGTGGGGGGAGAGAAACGGTTCCGGGGTGGCTAACCCTGCCCATGTTCGGTACAAGAGATTGAAGCGTCCAGGGGGAGTAGAGCGGTGAGTTCGATTGAACAAGGGGGAGGGACGGCCACGTCGGCGGTGGTGTCGGAGGCGTCACGAAAGCGTGCCGCGATCGAGACGTACTCGCGCCATGAGGACGCCCTCCGTCGCACCGCCCGCCGCTACTCGCTCTGCGCCGACGACGCCGACGACGCGCTCCAGCGGGCGCTCGAGATCCTCCTCCTCAAAGCCCCGAGCGACGACCCGCGGGAACTGATCCGCTGGACCCAGACCGTGGTCAAGCACGAGGCGCTGGCGGTCAAGCGCGACCGCGAGCGGATCCTCAGCGGCCCCGCCGCGGCGACTCCCGAGCCCGGCCGCGATGACTGGGTGGCGATGATCCCGGCCCGTACCGACGGCCCTCCGGAGCGGGCCGAGCGCCAGGAAACGATCGCCCGCAGCCGCGAGGCCCTGCAGGCCCTGAAGCCGCAGGAGCGGCGCGCCCTCGGCCTGCTCGCGGAGGGCTACTCCTACAAGGAGATCGGCGAGATCACCGGCTTCAGCCACACCAAAATCAACCGCTGCCTGGCCGAGGGCAGGGAGAAGTTCCGCCGCGTCCTCTCTCGCAGCCACGACGGCAGCCGCTGCGAGGAGATGTATCCGCTGCTGTCGGCCTTCTGCGACGGCGAGGCCAGCGAGGAGGCGGCGGGGGTGCTGCGCGAGCACCTGCGCGCCTGCGCCAACTGCCGCGGAACCCTGCGCGCCTACCGGGCGGCCCCGGCCGCCGCCGCGGCCCTGGCGCCGGCGCTTCCTCTCAGCCGCTCGCTGCTCGACCGCGCCCACGATGCCTTTGCCGGGCTCGCCGCCCGCTTCGGTGGCGCCGGCGGCGACACCGACTCGGCGCTGCAGCAGGTCGCCGCCTCGGGGGGCACCCGCGGCGCCGGCGTGGCGGCATTGGCCAAGGTGATGGCAATCTGCGTCGGCACCGCCGGTGGGGCGGCGGCCTGCGTGGCGACCGGGGTGGTCCCGGAGCCGCTGGGCATCGGATCCGCGCCGGCCAAGACCGCGGTCGTCGAGCGCACGATCGACCCCACCGTCACCACCGAATGGAGCGAAGAAAGCGGCGTCGACTACGAAACGGCGCCGGAACCCGAACCGGCCTCGGAACCCGAGCACCACGAAAAGGCGGCGGAAGCGAAGCCGGCGCCGGAACCCGAACCGGCCTCGGCCGGCGGCGCCGTCGAATACACGGAACCGCCACCGGCGCCCGCTCCGGTGGCCTCCGATGGCGGCGCAAGCGGCTCGTCGGGCTCCGCCGCCGGCAGCGCGGCGGGGGAGTTCGGGCCATGAGGCGCGCCCCCGGCAGGCTCCTGGCGTTCCTGGTCGCGCTCGCCGTCGCCGCGACGCTGCTCCCCACCCTCGCCTCGGCGAGCGGACAAGCGACTCGGCTGTTGCCGGAAAATCTGAGGGTCGACGGCAACGAGGGCCCCTGGAGCTCCCGCAACTCCTTCCGGCTCCGCTGGGAACGCCCGGCGGTGACCCACGAAGGCTTCCCGATCACCGGCGCTTACTACCGCGTCCGCAGCGCCGCCGGAAACGTGGTGGTATCCGAAAGGCACATATCCGGGGACGTCGTCTCGACCGACTCGTTCGCCGTCCCCTGGTCTCCCGGCGCCTACACCGCCGACCTCTGGCTGGAGGGGCCGGGAGGGGAGCGCGGGCCCCAGGTCGAGCACGATGCTGGGCTACGACACCGCGCGGCCGGGCCTGGCGCAGCCGCTCTTCCCGGCGGTCTGGGCCGGCGCCTCCCAGGACGCGGTGGTGAAGATCTCCCACCCGTCTGGGCCGTTGCCGGTCTCCGGCATTCGCGGCTACGCGATCTCGGTCGACCGCGGCGCCGGCAGCCTCCCCTGCGCGGGGCGGGAACGGTGCACCATGGCGGAGACCGACCTCGACGGCGGCATCGGCGACGACGAAATCGCGCTCAAGGATCTGGACGAAGGAACCCACTACGTCCGTGCCCTGGCCGTCTCGCGCGCGGGGATGCGGTCGGTGGAAACGAAGACCACGATCGTGAAGGTGGACACGATTCGCCCCGATACAGGCCTCACCGGAGCGCCGCCGGGCTGGGCGAACGGCCCGGTGCGAGTGACCGCGACCGCGACGGACTCGATGTCGGGAATGGTCGCCAACGGCCCCAACGGCCCGTTCACCGCGGTCGTCATCGACGGCGCCGTGCCGCGAACCGACCAGGGGCCCAGCACCAGCGCCATGGTGACCGGGCAGGGAGTCCACACCGTCGCCCACTACGCCCGCGACGCCGCCGGCAACTTCAGCGGCGTCGAGCCGCGGGTATCCCTTGTCCGCATCGACGAAAGCCCACCCGCGGTCGCCTTCGCCAAGTCCCAGGACCCCGCCGAACCGGAGCGGATCGAGGCGAGCGTGAGCGACTCGCTCTCGGGCCCCGACCCGGCCAGGGGATCGATCGCGCTGCGCCCGGCGGGCTCGCACCAGCCCTTTGCCCCGCTGCCGACGACGGTCTCCGGCGGTCGCCTGGTGGCGCGCTGGAACTCCGATGCCTTCCCGGCAGGGACCTACGAGTTTCGGGTTACGGGCTACGACGCGGCCGGTAACGCCACCAGCTCGGACCGCCGCGTCAACGGCGCTCGCTTCGTGCTCGCGAACCCGCTGAAGAAGCAGACGGAGGTCAGTGCCGGCTTCGGCGGGCGCCACCTGGTCTGGCAGCGCTGCTCGCGGAAGCACGGGCGGCGGCGCTGCCGGCGCCAGGAGATCAAGTCCTTCGCCGGCCGCCCCAAGGTACGAGCCGTCCCCTACGGGCGCGGTGTCCCCTACGCCGGCCGTCTCGCTTCCGCCTCGGGGTCCTCGTTGGCCGGTCTGCCGGTGGAGATCGTCGAGAGCTTCGATGCCGGCTCCGACCTGCCCCAACGCACGACCACCGTCAAGACGGCGGCCGATGGAACCTTCGCGACGCGACTCTCGCCGGGCCCCAGTCGTCGGGTCGAGGCGGTGTTCCCGGGCAACCGGACCCTGACCCGCGCCGCTGCCCACGAGGTGCGCCTCGACGTGCTCGGCGGGGTGCGCATGCACGCCTCCACGGCCACTGCCCGGATCGGCGGGGCGGCGGTCGTCTTCAGCGGCCGCATCGGTGACCTCGGCGCGCCGATCCCCTCCAGCGGCCGGCCGGTCCAGCTGCAGTTCCGCTTCCCCGGCAGCAAGTGGTCCGAGTTCCGCACCGTCCAGACCGACGCCCACGGCCACTTCCGCTACCCCTACCCGTTCAGCGACAACGACAGCCGCGGTGTCCGCTTCCAGTTCCGCGCCTACGCCCCGGCGCAATACGACTGGCCGTATGAGCCCGCCACGTCACGCCCGGTCTTCGTCACCGGCCGCTGACCGCGCGTTGTGACTGAGGAGTGTCCAGGACCAAGCGGGGCGTTCACGAAAAAGACCCCGTGTGGTGGTTCCACACGGGGTCTTTTGAAGGGGCGCATCCGCGCCGTGTCCTGGGCGCTCTCAGCGCAACGCGGACAGCTGGTCAGTCACCTGGTCGACTAACCCCTGGGCCCTGGTGATCGGCTCGTCGATGGCGCGGCGGACGCGGGACTCGACCTCGTTGCGGTTGCGCTTGAGGGTCGTCTCGACCGTGCGCTGGTGCTTGCGGGCTTCGCGCTCGACCCGGTTGCGGGTCTTGCGGGCTTCGGTGGTCGCCTTGCGGCGGGCACTGGTGCCGCGACGCTCGGTGCGCTTGACGGTTTTGCGCAGCTTCGTGCGGTAGGACTTGAGCTGTTTCTCGGCGCTGGCACGGCCGGTCCACGGCTCGACCAGGTCGGAGACGCGGTCGCTGACACCGAGGACGATGCCGACCGGCACGTCGACGGCGGTCTCGGCCACGGTCTGCACCTGGTTCTTCTCAGCAACGGCCGTCTTGGTGGCGGCACGTTTGCCGGCTTTGGCGGTGGACGTAGCCGATTTCTTGGCTTCCGTGGTCGCGCGTTTAGCCTGGGTTTTGGACTTGCTGCCGTTCTTCGTGTCTGCCATAAAAGTGAATCCCTTCGAATTTTGGTTGGCCTGCCTGGGCGTTCGCCGAGTGTAACGAACATACGTTCTTTTGCGAACACACGTTCTTAACCTCCCTTGGGGCGGTGGTTACACGGCCGCGGCGGCGGCCTGCGCTGTGCGCACGGTTGCCAGGGCGGCGGGGCCGCAAGCGGCGGCGATCGGATAGCGGGCCTCGAGATCCAGCGCCGCCGCCTCCAGGGCGAGATCGCCGAAGGCAACCGCCCCGCCCGCCTCACGCACGATCAACTGCGCGGCGGCAGCGTCGACCGAGCGGCAGGAGCGCAGGCTCAGCATCGCGTCGAAGCGGCCGGCCCCCACATAAGAGGCGGTGATCGCGATCGAGCCGACAACCCGCAGGCGGTAGGCCTTTCCGGCCAGAGCCTCCAGCGCCGGCAGCGACCACTCCGGCTCGGCCGACTCCAGGCCCACCACCTCCAGCTTCTCGGTCTCGGCGGTGACCCGGGCCTCCGCGTCGCCGAGCAGCGCCCCCTCGCCACGGCGGGCGACGAACTCCTCGTCGGCGCCGAAGTCGTGGACGAAGCCGAACTCGACATCGGCCATCGAGGGGCCGGAGGCGACGGCGATGCTGAGACTGTGCGACGGGATCGTGCGGCGGGCGTTGAGCGAGCCGTCGATCGGGTCGATCACAACCCGCGCCGCGCCCCCGGCGCCGAACTCGACCTCGCCCCGCTCCTCGGAGACGGCGACGAAGGAGGCGCCCTGGGCGGCCAGCGTCTCCAGCTCGGCGAAGACGACGTCCTCGCAGCGGCGGTCGATCTCGAGGGTGCGGTCTCCCCCCTCACCGACTCCCTCATAGACGGTGCGCTCCTCGCTGCTGGCGGTGGCAGCGAAGATCGCCCGCTGCGCCGCCACGGCGCGGCGGCAGATTCCCAGCCAGTCCGCGGAGAAAACGTCCATCGGCCGAATGCTAGGCGTCGCCTCAGTCGCGCTAGCGTTGGGCGATGCGCGAGGGGCAGCCGATGACGACCGTGGAGACGGGTGAACGCGAGCGGGCGATCGCCCACGGCGACGGCCCACTACTGGTCCTCGGCGCCGCCGGCACCGGCAAGACCGAGCTGCTGGCAAGGCGCCTGGCGCGGCTGGCGGCGGACGGGACGCCGCCCGCGCGGGTCCTGGCGATCGGCTCCACCCGCGCCACCGCCCGGCGCCTGCGCGAAAAGGCCGAGGCGCTGCTGCCGGGGCCCTTCGAGGAGCTCTGGATCGGCAGCTGGGACACGATCGGCGAGCGCCTGCTGCGCGACCACTGCCGAGGCCGCCGGCCTCGACCCCTTCTTCGACGTGCTCGGGCCGGCCGAGCGCCTGGCGATGCTGCTCGACCGTCTCGACCAGCTGCCCCTGCGCCGGCACGAGATCCGCGGCAACCCGGCCGGGTTGCTGGCGCGGCTGCTGGCCCGGATCGACACGCTGAAGGCGGAACGGATCGGGCCGACGAGGCTCGCCGAACGTGCCCGTGAGCGGGAGCGAGGCAGCAACCGATGAAGCCGAGCGAGAGGCCGCTCGCCGCGACCTCGAGTTCGCCGAGCTGTTCACGGCGCACGACCGCATCCTCGCCGAGGCGGGAAGCCTCGACCGGGGCGATGTCTTCCTCGCCCTCGACTGCCTCTTCGCCGAACGCCCCGACGCCCGCCGCCAGGTCGCGGACCGCTTCAACTACCTGATGGTCGACGAGCTGGAGGAGGCGACCCCAGCTCAACGCGCCCTCCTGACCGCCCTAGCCACCGACAACCCGAACCACCTCTACGCGCTGGAGGACACGGACCCGAGCGCGGCCTCCGAGAGGGGGCCATCGGGGGGTCCGAGAACGGACGCCCTCGCCCGCCCGCAGGACCCCCCGATGGCCCACGCACATGCCCCCGTGCCCTGGTTCCGCGAGCTTCACCCCGAGGGCGACGTGGTGCTTCTGGAGCATCGCTTCCGCGAGCCAGCGGTCAGGTTCTGGAAGTGCTCGAACGAGCGCGCCCAGTCCCAGGCGGCCGCCCGTGAGGTCGAGCACCTGCTCGCCGGCGGCGCCGACCCGGAGGCGATCTGCGTGCTGGTCGCCGACCCAGCCGCCGAGGGGGGCGCGGTCGCGGCGGCGATGGAGGAGCGGGGCATCCCCTTCCACCTCTCCGGTCCCGCCGCCCTCTTCCAGCGGCCGGAGGTACGCGATGCGATCGCCTGGCTGCGGGCGCTAGCCGACCCGGGCGACTCGCCGGCGGTGGCGCGGGCGCTGACGCGGCCGCCGATCGAACTGCGTCCCGGTGACCTGGCGCGGCTGACGACGATCGCGCGGCGGCGCAAGCAAGACATGGTCGCCGCCTGCGAGGCGGCGCTCGACAGCCCCCAGTTCCAGCCCGAGGCGCGGGAGCGGATCCAGTCCTTCCTCAAGCTCTACAACGCCGCCTCGGCGGCGATGGAGGAGCGCCGCGCCGACGTCTTCGTGCGGCGGCTGATCGAGCGCGTCGGCCTGCGCCGCCAGCGCCTCTTCGCCGCCCAGCCCGAGGTCGCCGAGCGCCTGCTCGGGCTCTCGCGCCTGGCCGAGCTGGCGACCGCCTGGACCCGGCGCGAGCCGCACGGCTCGACCCGCGGCTTCGTCGCCTACCTCAGCGCCGTCGCCGAGGCGGGCGTCGAGCCGGCCGGGAACGAGGAGCCGCCCTCCCCCGCCTCGGTCCAGGGAATGGCGATGGACGCGGTCAAGGGCCTCGGCTTCGACCACGTCTTCGTCCTCGGCCTCGAGTCGGGGGCCGATGGGCCGGGAGTGCCGGCCTGGGAGCGGATCGGATGGCCGGCGCGGAGTGGGCTGGTGCTCTCGCGGGTGGAGCGGGGGGAGGAGGGCGAGGCGCGGCCGTCCCGCTTCTATCTGGAGGCGCTGGCGGCGGGAGCGGTGGAGGAGGAACACGCGGAGGAGCTGTTCGGGCCCGCCGAGGGCCTGCACGCGACCTACCGGACCCTGCGCGAGCAGGTCCTGGAGGCCTCCTGGCGCGCCGGCCGCGAGCTCTCCGAGCCGCGCCTGGACACGGCGATCGACGTCAACCGGGCGATCGCCCGCTACCTCGAGCTGCTGAAGCTGGCGGCGCTGGCACAGCGCCCCGGCGACGAGCCGACAGCGGAGGCGATCGAGGCGGTCAACGGGCTGCTGCGGCAGGTGGCGACCCCGGAGCAGCAGGCCGAGCTCGACGCCTCCTCGCTCGACTCCTACCTGCTCGACGCCGAGGACGAGCAGGGTCGCCGGCGCGAGCTGATCGCGGCCCGCGAGGAGCCCTCGCTGGAGGCTTTCCTGCCGCGCCGCGGCGACGGCATGCTCAGCCTCTCCGCCTCCGACCTCAGCCTCTACCTGACCTGCCCGCTCAAGTACAAGTTCGCCCGCGTCTTCGGGATCCCGCAGGAGCCGACGATCAATCAGCGCTTCGGAATCCTCATCCACAACGTGCTCGAGCGGTTCCACAAGGAGCCGCCCGAGAACGACGAGGAAGGGCTGGCCCAGCTGACCCATCTCTTCGAGACCGGCTGGCGGCGGACCGGCTTCGGCGCCAGCGACGACGAGCTGCAGTTCCGCACCCGCGCCCGCGAGGCGCTGCGGCTCTACTGGGAGCGCGAGCGAGTCGCCGAGGGCGAACCGGTCTGGCTGGAGAAGAAGTTCGACTTCAAGGTCGGCGAACACCATGTCCGCGGCCGCGTCGACCGCGTCGACCGCCTGCCCGATGGCGACTACGAGCTGATCGACTACAAGACCGGCGAGCGCCGCACCGAGGCCGAGCTGGAGAACGACCTGCAACTGGCGCTCTACCGCCTTGCCGCGCGCGAGACCTGGGAGATCGAGGCCAGCAGCGGCAGCTACTACTACGTGCTCGACGCCGACAAAGTCGCCGCGCCGATCCGGCCCGACGACGCCGAGCGGGTCGAGCGCACGGTGCTGCAGGTCGGCGAGGGCATCCTCAGCCAGGACTTCGAGCCGCGTCCCTCCCCCGGCGTCTGCGGCTGGTGCGACTACCGGCTGATCTGCCCGGCGGCCGAGTCCTGAGACGCGGCCGGCTGCCCAGCCTGGTCGCCTCGCTGGCGCAGGAAGCGCTGGAACTCTCGCGCGATGGAGTCGGCTGAGGGCAGGTCCTCGGCCTCCTCGGTAAGCAGGTCCACCTGTTCTGCCTCGATCCGCGAGACCAGTTCCTCGATCTCCGGGTTGGCGGCGATCGCGCGGCCGATCTGCTCCTCATAGTCGCTCGTTTCCTCCTCCAGCTCGGAGGCCTCGACGGCGATCCCGGTCAGGCCCTCGAGCCGGCGCAGCAGCGCCAGCGCCGCCTTCGGGTTGGGGACGGCGGCGACGTAGTGGGGCACCGCCGCCCAGAGCGAGGCGGAGCTGATCCCGGCCTGGCGACAGAGGTCGTGGACGACGCCGACAATCCCGGTCGGGCCCTCGTAATTGGAGCGCTCGAGTTCGAGCTCCTCGACCAGCTCCTGGTCGGAGGCAAGCCCGGTGATCGGGACCGGCAGGGTGTGGGAGACCTCGGCGATCAGGGCGCCGAGGCTGATCACCATCTCCACCCCGAGCGCGTCGGCGGCGGTCGCGATCGTCTCCGAGAAGGTGCGCCAGCGCAGGTTCGGCTCGGTGCCGTCGAGCAGGACCAGATCGCGGTCGGCGGTCGGTATCCGGACCGCGACGAGGTTGTTTTCCGGCCACTCGATGCGGCGCGCCTGGCCATCGGTGAGAACGATCGTCGGTCGCGTCGACTGAAAGTCGAAGTAGTCCTCGGGGTCGACTCTGGCGATCAGCTCGGAGTCGAACGAGGAGGCGACGGCGCCGAGCGCGGTCGAAGCGGCGGCGGCGGCATCGTTCCAGCCGCGAAAAGCGCAGACCAAGACGGGTGATCTCAGATGCGGCAGGTCGCCTTCCCAGGTGAGCGAATCCACACTTTGAGCGTAGACGATGGCGTCAGCCGCGCGGTGAGGGCGGATGCCGCTCGTGCCAGCGCCGATCCTGCTCCAGCTGCGCCGCCAGCGACAGCAGCAGCGCCTCCCCGGCGGCGGGGGCGACCAGCTGGGCGCCGATCGGCAGGCCGGCGGCGGTGAAGCCGGCGGGAACGCTGAGCGCCGGCCAGCCGACCACGTTCCAGGGCCAGGCGAAGGGGCAGGCGGCGCTGGCGGCGGTGCTGGTCGCCCAGTAGCCGCGGCCCTTGAGCTGGTCGATCCGCGGCGGTGGTAGCGCCGTGGTCGGGGTGAGGACGAGGTCGACGTCCGCGAAGATCGCGCCCATCCGGCGACGGTACGACAGCTCAGCGGCGCGGGCGGCGCGCAGTGGGGCGCCGCTGAGCAGCCGGCCCATGCGGGCATGGACGCGGGTCCGCGGTTCGAGCCGGGCGCGGTCGATGTCGCGCTCGCTCAGCCACGCGTCGACCGCGGACATCCCGCGCGGAATCAAAGCGGCGCCGACCAGCCCGTAGTCGGGGTCGCGGCGGTCGACCTCGTGGCCGAGCTCGCCCAGGCTCGCGGCCAGGGCCTCGACCGCCGCCCGGTGCTCGGGGTCGACCTTGTTCGAGGTGCCGAAGGGCGTGGTGAAGGAGAGGGCGATGCGCAGGCGCTCGGGCGGGCGGGCGGCGGCGACCGCAAAGGGCTCGGCCGGGGGGGCGACGTGGTGACGGTCGGCCGGGACGTTGCCGGCGAGGACGTCGAGCAGCAGCGCCGTGTCGGCGACGTCGCGAGCCAGCGGGCCGTAACAACTGAGGCCGTTGAAGGCCTCGGCGTCGGGCCAGGTGGAGACGCGGCCGCGCTGGGGCTTGAGGCCGACCAGGTTGGTCCAGGCGGCGGGGATGCGGATCGAGCCGGCGCCGTCGGAGCCCATCGCGCCGGCGACGATCCCGGCCGCGACGGCCGCCGCGGCGCCGCCGCTGGACCCGCCCGGAGTGTGCTCGGGGTGCCAGGGGTTGCGAGTGGCGCCGAAGGCCTCGGTCTCGGAGAAGTGCCACTGGCCGACCTCGGGCGCGTTGCGTCTTGCCGACGACGACCGCGCCCGCCTCGCGCAGGCGGCGGACCGGCTCGGCGTCGCGCTCGGCTGCCGGGTGCTCACCGGCACAGCCGAACGGGGTCGCGTGGCCGGCGAGGTCGACGTCGTCCTTGATCGCCACCGGCACGCCGAGCAGCGGCGCCCGCTCGCCATCGCCGAGGCGGCGGTCGGCTTCGTCGGCATCGGCCAGCGCCTGCTCGGCACAGACGACACGAAACGCGTTCAGGGTCGCCTGCGTCCCCTCGATCCGCCCCAGGGAGCGCTCCACCAGCTCCCGCGAACTCACCTCCCCCGCAACCAGCGCCCCCACCTGCCCCACCAGCCCGTCCAAGGGGTCGATGGGCCGATTTGTCGTCCCAGACTCGACATTGCGGCCCGTCGGCGGGGTTTTGGCGCTGGTCATGCGGGCTCCACGGCGATGCGGGCGCCGCGGTTGGGGGCGAAGGTGATGGCGCGGCGGGTGACGCGCTCGTCGCTACCGCGCTGGGGGACCAGCGCGACCCGGTCGAGAACGGTCTGGAGGACGATCTTCATCTCATAGAGGGCGAAGCTGGCGCCGAGGCAGCGGCGCACGCCGCCGCCAAAGGGGATCCACTGGTAGGTGCCGGGCGGGTTCTCGAGGAAGCGCTCGGGGCGGAAGGCCTCGGGCTCGGGGTAGAGATCGGGCCGGCGGTGGAGCAGGTAGATGGAGGGATTGATGCTGACGCCCGCCGGCAGCAGGTGGCCGCCGATCCGCAGCGGTGCGGTCAGGTGGCGGCCGACCGCGGTCACGACCGGGCGCAGCCGCAGCGCCTCCTTGATCGTCGCCTCCAGATAGGGGCTGTCCTCGTCCCCGGTGCGCCGCTCCTCGCGCAGCCCCGCGACCACGTCCGGGTGGCGGACCAAGCGCTCCAGGGTCCAGCTCAGCGCCGTCGCCGTGGTCTCGTGGCCGGCCAAAAGCAGTGTCATCAACTCGTCGCGCAGCTCGCGGTCGGTCAGCGGCTGGCCGTCATCGTCGCGGGCCTCCAGCAGCATCGAGAGGATGTCGTCGTGGGCGCCGGCGTCGGCCTGGGTGCGGCGGGCGTGAATCTCCTCGTAGACGACCCGGTCGGCCGCGGCGACGAGCCGGTTGAAGCGGCCCCAGGGGCTGCGCGATCGCGGGTTCTCCGAGCTCGTCACCTGCAGGGCGAGCAGGCGCGCTTGGCTGGCGGCGGCGTCGAGCAGGCGCCGCAACGGCGCCCCGACGCGCTCGATCCGCGCGGCGTCCTCGAGCCCGAAGACGGTGCGGAGGATGATCTCCAGCGTGATCGCCTGCATCGAGGGCGCGGCGGCGAACGTCTCCCCGCGGGGCCAGGCGCCCACCTGTTCCTCGGCGACCGCGCGCATCGTCTCCCCGTAGGCCTTCATCCGCTCGCCGTGGAAAGGGGGCACATCAGCCGTCGCTGCCGCATGTGCTCAGCGCCGTCGAGCAGCAGCACCGAGCGGTCGCCGAGCAGCGGCTGCAGGATGTCGTTGTTCTTGCCGGCGAGCATCTGCGCCGGGTCACCGGTGAAGACCGTCTTCACCGCCTCCGGGTCAGAGGTGACCACCATCGTGCGGTCGTCGGAGAGGCGCAGCGTGAAGTACTCGCCGTAGCGGCGCTCGCAGTCGACCAGGAAGGAGGTCGGCTGGAAGACGAAGCGGCCGACCAGCAGTGGGCGCGGCAACGAGGGGCCGGGTGGCAGTGGGGGCGGCGGCCGGGTCGCCCGCGGACGGCGCCATCTCTTCCGGTTTGTTGACCGTCAGTTCAATAGTGCCGGGGTTTCTAGCAGCTATTGAACTCACGGTCAATAGCGAATAGCCTTCGCCGCGATGGAGTTGACCCAGAAACGCCGGCTCAGCACCGACGCCCGCCGCGAGCAGCTGCTCGCCTCCGGCGCCCGCCTGCTCGCCACCCGCCCCTACGACGAGGTCTCGATCGAGGAGATAGCCCGCGCCGCCGGCGTCTCCAAGGGGCTGCTCTACCACTACTTCCCGACCAAGAAGGACTTCCTCATCGCCGCGCTCGAGCGCGGCCAGGACGAGCTGGCGGCGCTGACCGCACCGGACCCGGACCTCCCTCCCGCCGAGCAGCTCGCCGCCAGCCTCGACCGCTTCCTCGACTTCGTCGAGGCACACGAGGCTGCCTACGCGGCGATCTTCCGCAGCCGCGGCGGCGGCGACCCCGAGATTCAGGCGGCGCTGGAGGCCGGCCGGCAGCAGCGGATGGATGCGATGATCGAGTCACTCGCCGGCTGGGAGGAGCCGCCCGCCAGCGTCGCGCGCACCCCGCCTGGAGACCGCCGTCCAGGGCTGGTTCTTCTTCGTCGAAGGGTCGGTGCTGCGCTGGCTCGAGCGCCGCGACCTCGGGCGCGACGAGCTGCGCGAGCTCCTCGCCCTCGCCCTGATCGGCGCGCTGCAGGCGGCCGAGGCGGTCAGCTCCGAAAGCTAGGGAGCGGAGCGGGCGCGGCGGACGAGCTGGGCGGCGAAGAACAGGGCGAGGGCGGCGAAGGAGAGCTGCAGGGCGCGTTCGGAGACGTTGTTGGCGACGGCGACGCCGACGAGGACGCCGAGCGGGGAGAGGGCGCCGATGATCAGCGCCTCGCGGATGCGGACGTTGCCGTAGCCGTTCTGGCGGTAGGCGCCGACCAGGGCGACGAGGACGATCGTCAGCAGCGAGGTCGACTCGGCCTCGACCTGGCTGAGGCCGAGGAAGATCGTCAGCGCCGGCACGAAGAGGACGCCGCCGCCGACGCCGACCAGGCCGCCGGCGAGGCCGCCGGCGAGCGCGATCAGGACCGCCAGGAGCTCGTTCACTTGAGGATCAGCTCGATCGCGATCGCGACCAGCAGCAGCGCGAACAGGTAGGAGACGGCGCGCTGGGGGATCCGCTGCTGGATCGCGGTCCCCGCCACGACGCCGACGATGGCGGGTATCGCCAGCAGCAGCCCGGTCGCGACGTGGACGTTGCCGTAGATGCCGCCCCCGGCGAGCGCGCCGAGCAGGCCGATGAGGACGATCGCGGCGAGGCTGGTCCCGGTCGCGAGGCGCTCGCCGTAGCCGAACCAGAGGATCAGCAGCGGCACGATCACGGTGCCGCCGCCGACGCCGAAGAGGCCGCTGAAGACGCCCGCGACGGTGCCGATCGCCGCCAGCTTCAAGAGCGAGTCCGAGGGCATCGACTCGGAGTGGTTCGGCATCCGGCGATACTAGATGCCGTGCCTCGCGAATCGCAGACGGGGGAAGGCTTCCTGGGCCGCGCTGCTGGCGCCGCTGCGGGCGGATCCCGCGCGGGCGGCGATCCTCACCGACGTCGACGGCACCCTGGCGCCGATCGTCGGCGCGGGCCGAGGAGGCCGCGGTGCCGGCGGCGGCGCGCGCGGCGCTGGCACGGCTGAGCGAGCGCTACGGCTTGGTCGGCTGCGTCTCCGGCCGCCAGGCGGAGGAGGCGCGGCGGCTGGTCGGGCTCGACGAGCTCGCCTACGCCGGCAACCACGGCCTCGAACTGCTGCTGCCGGGCGAGGGGTCGGCACGGCCCGACCCCTCCGTTGCCGGACAGGAGAGGGCGGCGCTGGAGTTCCTCGCCGAGATCGACGCCGGGACCCTCGCGGCAGCGGGCCTGCGGACCGAGGACAAGGGACCGATCCAGGCGCTGCACTGGCGCGGCGCCGACGACGAGACCCGTGCCGAGGGGCAGGCGCACGAGATCGCCGCCGCGGCCGGCCGCGCCGGGCTCGAGCCGCGCTGGGGCCGCAAGGTGCTGGAGCTGCGCCCGCTCGGCGGCGGCGGCAAGGACGCCGCGGTCGCCTCGCTGCTGGCGGGAGAGCGGCTCGGCGCCGCGATCTACGCCGGCGACGACCGCACCGACCTCGACGCCTTCCGCCGCCTGCGCGAGCTCGGCGAGGAGGGCAGCTGCGAGACCGCGGTCTGCGTCGGAATCGCCTCGCCCGAGGCGCCGCCGGAGCTGCGCGAGGAGTCCGACCTGGTCGTCGACGGGCCGGAGGGCTGGCTGGCGATCCTCGAGTGGCTGGGCGGGTAGCGCATGCCCTACACCGACCTCCTGCGCGTAACCGTGTTCGTGACCGGCGCCGAGGCGACGGCGCTGGGGGCGATCACGGCGATCGGCGCCAACCGCGACGGCGACACCACGGCGATCCTCGTCGCCGCGGTCTGGTGGCTGGTCTCGCTCGGGATCGGCATCTACCTCGGCCGCCCCGCCCGCGCCGCCGACGACGTCCGCGACGCCCTCACCCGCGCCCGCACCGCGACCTCGCTGCCGCCAGGAGTCGCCGGCGCGGATCGCCGCCGGCCGGCTCTGGCCGATCGTGGTCACCGCCCTTCTCGCCGGCGGCCTCGGCCTCTTCTTCCCCGGCGTCGCCGTGATCGGCGCCGGCTACGCCCTGATCGTCTCGCTCGCCTGGCACACCCGCGAGGCCGCGGTGCTGGGAATCGAGCACCGCGACGGCGTCAAGTTCTACGTCGTCCCCACCTCCGCCCTGCGCCCGGTCGAGCTGGTCCGCACGCCGGGCCTGCGCAGCGACCGCCTCAGCCGAGCTTGATGAGTTGACCCACCCATAGTGGGGTCAAGTCATCCACTTAGGCCGGCAAGCTGCTTGAACTCGCGCCAGCCACGGGTGTTGGCGACGTCGTCCCTGGTCAGCCAGGCGCGGCGGGCGGTGGCGACGCCGTAGGCCATGTTGTCGAGGGTGTCGACGCCGTGGGCATCGGTGTTGACGACGATCTTCACCCCGGCGTCGACGGCGAGGCGGGCGTGGCGGTCGGAGAGGTCGCGGCGGTTGGGGTTGGCGTTGATCTCGATCGTGGTGCCGGTGCGGGCGGCCGCCTCGGCCACCGCCTCGACGTCGATCCCGTAGGGCTCGCGGCGGCCGATCAGGCGGCCGGTGAGGTGGCCGATGCAGTTGACCTGGGGATTCTCGATCGCCTCGATCACCCGCGCCGTCATCTCCTTTTCCGGGATCGAGAACGAGGTGTGGACGCTGGCGACGACCCAGTCGAGCGCCCCGACCAGATCGTCGGGGTAGTCGAGGGTGCCGTCGAGGCCGATGTTGATCTCCGAGCCGGCCAGCAGGCGGAAGCCCCTCTTCCCCTTGTTCCACTCGCGGATCTCCTCGATCCGCTCCCACAACCGGTCCGGCGTGACGTGGTCGCCGAAGCCATGGCTGGCGGAGTGGTCGGTGATCGCCAGGTAGGCGTAGCCACGCTCGCGCCCGGCCGCGGCCATCTCCTCCAGCGTGTTGCGACCGTCGGAGAGGGTGGTGTGGGAGTGGAGATCGCCCTTGATGTCGCCGAGCTCGATCAGCTCCGGCAGCTTGCCTTCGCGCGCTGCCTTCAGCTCGCCGCGGCCCTCGCGCAGCTCCGGCTCTATGTATGCGTAGCCGAGGCGCTCATAGACCTCGGCCTCGCTCTCGCAGAGGTCGACCTTGCCGCTCTCGGTGTCGGTGATGCCGTGCTCGGAGACCGAGAGGCCGCGGCCGACCGCCTCTTCGCGCAGCGCCACGTTGTGGGCCTTGGAGCCGGTGAAGTGCTGCAGCAGGTTGCCGAAGGCGGCCGGGGGCACGATCCGCAGGTCGACCGAGACGCCGTTGTGGGTCTGGGCACGGACGCCGTTGGGGCCGGGGGTGCCGGCGGTGGCGATCAGCGGGTTGGCGAGGAGCGCCTCCGAGAGCGCTGTCGGCTCCTCGGCGGTGGCGATGATGTCGATGTCCTTGCAGGTCTCGGCCCAGCGCCGGGCCGAGCCGGCGACCTCGACCCGGTTGGCGGCCGGGTGCTCGCGCAGCGCCGCCGCCAGCTCCTCGGCGATCGGGCGCACCTTCGAGAGCAGCAGCCGGCCCGGGCCCTCGCCCGGCTCGCCGAGCCGCTCCAGCGAGGCCAGCACGTTTTCCTCTGCCTTCGGGCCCAGCCCTTTGAGCTCGCGGATCTTGTGCGCCTCGGCCGCCTCCTTCAGGTCCTCGACCGTGGCGATGTCGAGCTCGTCGTAGAGGCGGCGCGCGGTCTTCGTCCCCAGCCCCGGCACCCGCGTCACCTCGATCAGGGTGGTCGGGAACTTCGCCTTCAGCTTCACCGCGGCGGGGATCTCGCCGGTCTCCAGCAGGGCGTCGATCTTTTCCGCCAGGGTCTTGCCGACGCCGGGGATGTCGGTCGCCCTGCCCTTGGCGGCCAGCTCGGCGACCGAGACCGGGCTCTCTCGAATCGCGTTGGCGGCGGTGCCGTAGGCCAGCACCCGGTATTTGACCGCGCCGTCGAGCTCGTAGAGCACGCCCAGCTCCTCCAGCGCGGCGGCAATCTCGGCGTTGGTCATGGCCTCCAAGTTATCCCCTCCTCGCGCCCTGCCTTTAGCCGGCCTTTCGGCTGCCGAATAGCATCGATGCCGATGCCGCGCGCCGATGCCGGACCAGCCTGGCTGGTCCTCCCCACCTACAACGAGGCCGAGAACGTCGAGGCCTTCGTCGAGTCCGCGCGGGCGAAACTGCCGGCCTCGGCCCAGCTCCTGATCGTCGACGACAACTCCCCGGACGGGACCGGCGCGATCGCCGACCGGCTCGCCGAGCGCCACGAGAACGTGTCGGTTCTGCATCGCCAGGCCAAGGAAGGGCTCGGCCCCGCGTACATCGCCGGCTTCCGTCGCGCCCTCGCCGGCGGTGCCGGTCTGATCCTGGAGATGGACTCCGATTTCTCCCACGACCCCGCCTACCTGCCGCGGCTGCTGGAGGCGGCGCGGCGAGCCGACCTCGTGCTCGGCTCGCGCTACGTGCCCGGCGGCGGCGTCAGCGACTGGGGGCCGCTGCGGAGGGCGATCAGCCGCGGCGGCAGCGCCTACGCGAAGCTGATCCTCGGCGTCGAGGTCGCGGACATGACCGGTGGCTTCAAGTGCTTCCGCCGCGAGGTGCTGGAGGCGGTCGACTTCGACTCGGTCCAGGCCCGCGGCTATGCCTTCCAGATCGAGATGACCTACCGGGCGATCCAGGCCGGCTTCAAGGTGGTCGAGGTGCCGATCGTCTTCCGCGACCGCCAGGCCGGCAGTTCGAAGATGGACCGTGGGATCGTCGCCGAGGCGGTCTGGCGGGTGCCCCTCTTGCGCTTTGGGAGAGGCCGCTATACTTTTTGAAGTATTGAGCCACGAAACCTCGAATCCGGGAGCGGATATCCAGTGACTGGGAAACTGAACGACGTAACCGACGCCACCTTCAAAGCCGACGTCCTCGATGCCGACGGCCCCGTGCTGGTCGACTTCTGGGCTCCCTGGTGCGGCCCCTGCCGCGTCGTCCACCCGGTGCTGGAGGAGATCGACGGCGAGCGCGAGGACCTCAAGATCGTCAGCATCAACGTCGACGAGAACCAGCAGACGGCGGCCCAGTACGAGGTGCTCTCGATCCCGACGATGATCCTCTTCAAGGACGGGGCGATCGCCAAGAAAGTCGTCGGGGCGATGCCGAAGCGCCGCCTCGAGGCCGAGCTGGAGCCGGCGCTCGCCTAACGGCGGCGCCACTCCCTCTCAACTGAGATGCCGTTCGTAGAGGTCCACTGGTTCGAGGGCCGCAGCGACGAGCAGAAGGCCAAGGTCGCGAAGCGGATCGAAGCGGCGCTGATCGAGGAGGCGGGGGTCGTGCCCGAGCACTGCTGGGTGAAGTTCAGCGACTCGGCGAAGAGCGACTTCATCATCGGCGAGGCGGCCGGCGAGTAGGTCTCAGTTGGGAGGGACGGGGAAGCCTCGCCCTCACGAACTGCGGGGAGGTTCGGTTGAGGCTTCCCCCGTCCCTCCTACCCCAGCGCTAGTTGCGGGTGACGGTCGATCGTCAGACTCGGCCGTCGATCTGGGTAGCTGGCGCCGTCGCTGGCCTCGTAGCGTGACGGCTGGTGGCGAGGACCTCGGCGGCCAGGTACTGCTCGTGGGCGCGGGCGGCGGTGAGGAGGTCGGTGTCTCCTCCCAGGGCGAGGGCGATGCGGTCGGTGATCTCCAGGCCGGCCTCTTTGCGGGCGATCTGGACGGCGTGGACGATCTCGCGGGCGAGGCCCTCCTGGCGCAGCTCGTCGTCGAGCTCGAGCTGGAGGGCGACGGCGTGGCCGGCGTCGGCCTCGACCTCGTAGCCGTCGAGCGGCTGCAGGGCGAGGGTGATCTCGTCGGGGCCGAGGGTGTGCTCGTCCCCCTCCACGTTGATCCCAACCTCCCCCCGTCGGCCATCACGGCGGCGACGTGGGCGGCGTCGAGCGCCTCGACCGCGGCGGCGACCTGCGGCATCCGCTTGCCGAAGCGCGGGCCCAGCGCCCGGTAGTTGGGCTTGGCGCTGTAGCGGACCAGTCGCCCTCGTCGCTGACGAAGTCCAGCTCCTTGACGTTGAGCTCGGCGGTGACGAGGTCGGCGCGGGCTTCGATCGCCTCCCGCTCGGCGTCGTTGGCGACGATCACGGCGCGGCGCAGCGGCTGGCGCACCTTCGCCTTGGCCTGACCGCGGGCGGCGCGGCCGAGCTCGACGGTGAGCCGGACCGCCGCCATCGCCCGCTCCAGCTCCGGGTCGGCGAGCGCCGGGTCCGACTCGGGGAAGTCGCGCAGGTGGACCGAGTCGGGGGCTTCCCCCGCGCCGGCTTCGCCTCGCCGCCGCTGAGGTTGAGGTGGATCTCGTCGGCGAGGAAGGGGACGAAGGGAGCGAGCAGCGCCGCCGTCTCCAGCAGGCAGTGGCGCAGGGTCGCGAAGGCGGCTCGGTCTCCCTCCCAGAAGCGCCGGCGCGAGAGCCGGACGTACCAGTTGGAGAGCTCCTCGACGTACTCGGCGATGGCGCGGCCGGCGGCGGTGCAGTCGAACTCGTCCATGTGGGCGCGCACCGTCGCGGTCGTCGCCTGCAGGCGCGAGAGCGCCCAGCGGTCGAGGTCCCCCCACGTCCAGCGTTCTTTGCCCGCTATCCCCGGCAAGGGACAGCGCGGGTCGGCGGGCGAAGTCGGCGGGGCCGAGGCTCCTCGGCGTTGGCGTAGAGGACCCAGAAGGAGTAGGTGTTCCAGAGGGTGAGCAGGAACTGGCGGACCGATTCGCCGACCGTGTCGACCGAGAAGCGGTAGCCGGCCCAGGGCTGCTGCGCGGTCAGGTAGTACCAGCGGAAGGCGTCGGCGCCGTGGGCGGAGATGACCTCCCAGGGGTCGACGACGTTGCCGCGGCTCTTCGACATCTTCTGGCCCTCGGGGTCGAGGATCAGCCCGAGGCAGACGCAGTTGCGGTAGCTGGACTCTCCGAAGAGGAGGGTCGACTCGGCGAGCAGCGTGTAGAACCAGCCGCGGGTCTGGTCCTGGGCCTCGCAGATGTAGTCGGCCGGGAAGCGCTCCTTGAACTCCGTCCTCGTTCTCGAACGGGTAGTGGAACTGGGCGAAGGGCATCGCGCCGCTGTCGTACCAGGTGTCGATCACCGACTCGACCCGGCGCATCTCGCCGCCACACTTGCCGCACTCGATCGTCACCTCGTCGATGTAGGGGCGGTGGAGGTCGTCGGGGATCGCGCCGCCGGAGCGCTCGCCCAGCTCGGCGACCGAGCCGATGCACTCGAGCTCGCCGCAGTTGCTGTCGGCGCAGCGCCAGACCGGCAGCGGCGTGCCCCAGTAGCGGTCGCGGGAGAGCGCCCAGTCGACGTTGTTCTCCAGCCATTTGCCGAAGCGGCCGTGCTTGACGTGCTCGGGGTGCCAGCCGATCGCCTCGTTGTTGGCAAGCATCTGCTCCTTCACCTCGGAGGTGCCGATGTACCAGCTCGAGGTCGCGTAGTAGAGCAGCGGCGTGCCGCAGCGCCAGCAGTGCGGGTAGGAATGCTCGTAGATCTGCTCGCGGAAGAGCAGGCCGCGGCTGCTCGAGGTCGGCGATCAGCTCGCGGGTGACCTCGGGGTCCTTGACGAAGCGGCCGGCGAAGCCGGCGACGCGCTCGTCGAAGTGGCCGTCGGGTTTGACCGGGTTGTAGAGCGTCTGCCGCTGGGTCGGGTCGAAGATCTCGTTCTCGGCGGCGACCCGATAGTCGTCCTCGCCAAAGGCCGGCGCGATGTGCACGAGCCCCGTCCCGTCCTCGGTGGTGACGAAATCGCCGGCGAGGACACGGAAGGGCTCGCTGCCGGCGACGTTCTCCGGGCCGCCGTCGGAGAGCGCGAAGACCGGGCCGCGGTAGCGGCGCCCGATCAGGTCGGCACCGGAGAAACGGGCGAGCACTTCGACTCCCTCCCCCAGCACCTTCTCGGCCAACGGCTCGGCCAGGATCAGGACCTCCCCCTCGACGCTCGCCCGTACATAGGTCACCTCCGGCGCGACCGCCACGGCGACGTTGCCCGGCAGCGTCCAGGGCGTCGTCGTCCAGACCAGCAGCGACTCGCCCGACTCGGCGCCCGCCCCGTCCAGCAGCGGGAAGCGCACATATATCGAGGGGTCCTCGACGTCCTTGTAGCCCTGCGCGACCTCGTGCGAGGAGAGCGGGGTGCCGTCGCGGGGGCAGTAGGGGACGACCTTGTGGCCCTCGTAGAGGCGGCCGGCCTCCCAGTGCTGCTTCAGCGACCACCAGACCGACTCGATGTAGTCGTCCTCGAGGGTGACGTAGGGGTCGTCGAGGTCGATCCAGAAGCCGATCCGCTCGGTCAGCTTGTTCCACTCCTCGACGTACTCGAAGACCGACTCGCGGCAGCGCTGGTTGAACTCGGCGATGCCGAACTCCTCGATCTCCTGCTTGGAGGCGATCCCCAGCTGCTTTTCGACCTCGAGCTCGACCGGGAGGCCGTGGCAGTCCCAGCCGGCCTTGCGCGGGACCCGGTAGCCGCACATCGTCTTGTAGCGCGGGTAGACGTCCTTGAAGACGCGAGCGAGGACGTGGTGGGAGCCGGGACGGCCGTTGGCGGTCGGCGGTCCCTCGTAGAAGCTCCAGACCGGCGCCTCGGCGCGGTTGGCCAGCGAGCGCTCGAAGACGTCGCCGTCGCGCCAGCGCGCCAGCACCCGCTCCTCCAGCTCGGGGAAGGACTGCTTGGGGTCGACTGGTTCGAATCCGGGCACGAGCAGCGGATTCTAGGAGGGGCCGCTGCCTCCGAGGGGCGCGGGTCTCACCAGACGAGGATGAACTCGGCCGGGTCCTCGGGGTTCGCGTAGGCGGGGAGGGTCAGGCCCGCCGCCATCCGGTTGGCGGTGAAGACCGGCATCACTTCGCGGCGCGTGACCTCGCTGCGGCCGAGGCCGGGGATGTCGAGTTCGAGCCTCAGCTTCATCAGCGGCATCTCGTTGACGGTGGTGTGCGAGTTGCCGACCTCGACGATGGTCGCGCTGCCCTTGAGCCCGTTGCGGAAGATCCAGTCCTGGTGGGCGGCCTTGGCCCGGGCGTGGCGCGCGTAGAGGGCAAGGCCGGCGGCGACGAGGACGAAGATCGCCCCGGTCAGGCCGACGATCAGCGCCGTTTCGGTGTCGGCGCCGAGCAGGGCCGGGGCCACGCACATCGCCAATCCCAGCAGCACGAAGAGACCGATCAGCCAGATGCCGGTGCGGTTGATCTGCATCGCTACTCCCCGCACTCCCGGGCGATCCGCGCGGCGACGTGGGCGGTCGCCTCGCAGAGCGCCGCCAGGCCGTCGGCGCCGGGGTCGTCATCCTCGACGCTGCCGAGCAGGGTCCCGTAGGCGAGCTCGAAGGAGAAGTCGGCCGGGGGCTCGCTCGCCAGGTAGTCGACCAGGGCCGGCGAGAACAGCTGCCGCATCCAGTTCGGGTCCTGGTAAGGGCTGGTGGTGATCGTGTAGCGCTGGTTCAGCGCCGTGCTCTCGGTCCAGAGCTTCGAGTGGCGCGCCTCGAAGCCGTAGAACTCGTCGTCGCGGGTGCTGCGCCCGCTGCGGATGCAGAACAGACGCGGCACGAAGGCGGTCGCGGCGGGTATCTCGGCGAGGGCGAGGTTGAAGCGGAAGGTCTTGTTGCGGGTGTAGGCGAGGTGGCCGACGAGGCCGTCGACCTCGCCGCCGAGCCGGCCACGGGCGGCCGGGGAAACCTGGCAGTGCTTGGACTCGACCAGCAGCGGCGTCAGCGGGCCGAGCCCAAGCGCCGGCACCGGCTCGAGGCCGCGCGCGGCAGCGAAGGCGGAGAAGGTCGCGTCGAGGTCGGCCACCCGGCGCAGCCTAACAGGGGGCGTCTGACTTTCGGTGCCATATATGGGACCTAAGGTCGGACACGTCTTGGCTGTACGCTCCCGGGCCGTGTCGCCCTACGACCTCAACGGCAAAGTCGCCCTCGTCACCGGCGCGGCCCGCGGAATCGGCTTCGAGACGGCGCGGCAGATGCATCTGCGCGGAGCCTCGGTCGCGGTGCTCGACCTCGACGCCGAGGAGGCGCGCGAAGCGGCCGAGCGGATCGGCCCGCGGGCGATCGGGCTGGGCGGCGACGTGACCGACCAGAACGCCATGTTCGCCGCCGTCGCCGAGGTGGTCGAGAAGCTCGGCGGGCTCGACCTGGCGGTCGCCAACGCTGGCATCGCCCAGAAGCAGTTCGCCACCGCCAGGGGCATCTCCGGCGAGGAATGGGAACGGGTCTTCGAGGTCGACCTGCTGGGCGTCTGGCGCACCGTGCGCGCGGCGCTGCCGCAGATCGTCGAGCGCCGCGGCCAGATGGTCGTCGTCTCTTCCGTCTATGCCTTCGCCAACGGCATGGGCAACACGCCCTACGCGGTCGCCAAGGCCGGAGTCGAGGCCCTCGGCCGCTCGCTGCGGGTGGAGCTGGCCCCGCACGGCGCCAGCGCCAGCGTCGCCTACTTCGGCTGGGTCGACACCAAGCTGGTCCAGGACGCCATCGACCAGGAGGACGGCGGGCGGATCAGAGAGCTCAGCCCCGACTTCCTGCTGAAGCGAATCACCCCGGCCGAGGCCGGGGCCGGGCTGGTCCGCGGCATCGAGGAACGCGCCCCGCGCATCTTCGTCCCCAAGTGGTGGCGCTACGTCTCCGCCCTCCGCGGCCTAGTCAACCCCCTGCTCGACCGCCGCATGGAGAGCGACGCCAAGACTCAAGCGCTGATCCGCGACCTCGACGCGAAGAGCGTCGATGCCGGTAAGAGCTAGCTGCTCAGCGGCCGTCGCTTCTCGTACTCGGCGCGCTGCACATGGTCATAGAGGGTCTCCGGGGCGATGTCGGCTTCGTTCGGCCAGGCGATCGTCGGGCCAGATCGATGAAGAGCTTGCGGAAAAACTCAGGGTCCCGAAGAGGCTCGAAGACCCCACCAAAGTCGAGCAGATACGAAAGGTCGACGTCGGCAGCAAGGCCATCAGCAAATCGCAGATGCACCTCGTAGCCATCGAGCGGCTCGGCTTCGATCAGAGCGGGCGGTAGAGACAACACGCTTCGATGATAGGTCATTCAACGGAGCGGGTCGATCGGCTGCGATGGCCTGCGGCTTCGGGCTCGTTCCCAATTGGCCATACAACTCGGCTCGATGCATTCGAGCGTCCAGTTGCGTACGACGCGTTCGATCCCGCAACGGCAATTTTGCCCGCGAGACGGGTCAGATCGACAGCGTCAAATGAGGCGCGAGACGGTCAGGTACGTGTAGACGACGGCATGGAATCGTGGGGGCGAGCCGCGGTCGAACTCCCTCTCGGAAGTACTCGTGATCGTGATCCCGTGAAACCTTGAGATGGTTGGCATGCCCCCCAAGACCGCCGGGGGTGAGGGTTCTCCCACTTAATTCGCACAGGTCAGGCGCTCGAGCAGGAGGATGACCGACTCGTAGGGCTCGCCGGTGGCGCGCTCGAGGCCGATCTCGCAGGTGCGGTTGCTGGAGAGGTGCGCGTCGCAGGGGTGGGCGGCGACCTCGCTCGCCTCGGCCGCGGTGGCGGACTCGGTCAGCTCGGGGTGGGAGATGCCGCGGTCGCCGGCGAAGCCACAGCAGGTTGCCGTCGGCGGCACGAAGACGTCCTCGGCGAGGGCTTCGGCGAGGGCTTCGAGGCGGTGGGTGAGGCCGAGGTGGCGGGTGGCGCAGGTCGGGTGGACCGCGGCCGAGCCGACCTTCTCACTGACCTCGAGCCAGGGCAGCAGGCGGTCGTGGGCCCAGGCGACCGAGTCGAGGATCTCGAGCTTGCCGAGGCACTCGGCGTTCTCCTCGGTGAGGACGTCGGGACCGGGGTCGGCGATGCCCTGGGTGCAGGAGGCGGCGTCGACGACGATCGGCAGCGCCCCCTCCCCGCTCCAGCGCCAGAGCCGCTCGACCATCTCGTTCGCCTTCTGGCGATGCGCCGCGCCGAACCCTTTAGAGCTCCAGGGCAGCCCACAACAAGAGCCGATGATGTCCTCCGGAATCCAAACCGGCAGCCCCGCCCGCGCCGAAACCTCCACCAGCGCCTCCACAACCCAGGGCCGATGGGCCGAATCCGTCCGCGATTTGGACGTTGAGGCCATCGGCCCCGCGGCGGCGCCGAAGATGCGGTTGGTGCAGGAGGGGACGTAGACGGCGGCGGCGCCTGGATGGATGGTGGGAGGGAGGGTGCGGGGGGCTGGAGGGGGCAGCGCCCTGCCGCGGTTGGTGCGGTGGGCGAGCGGGGCCGAGGCGGAGGCCGGCTCGGGTGGCGCCCTCGACCGTGCCCCAGCGCTTCGCGGTCGCCGCCGCCAGCTTTTCGGCCCGCTCGGTGTGGCGCGCGGTCCGCAGTTCCTTGACGAACTTGCCGGTGTCGATCCCGACCGGGCAGGCGAGCTGGCAGGAGCCATCGGCGGCGCAGGTGTCCAGCGCCTCGTGCTCGAACTCCTCCAGCAGCGCCTTCTGCACCGGCGAGCCGGCTGGCTGGCGCGCCATCTCCCGCCGCAGCACGATCCGCTGCCGCGGCGTCGTCGTCAGGTTGCGGCTGGGACAGACCGGCTCGCAGAAGCCACACTCCACGCAGGTCGTCGCCGACTCCTCGATCGGGGGCGTCGTCTTCAGGTTGCGCAGGTGGGCGCCGCTGTCGCGGCTGAGGACGACGCCCGGGGAGAGCACGCCGTCGGGGTCGGCCAGCTTCTTCACCCGCCACATCAGCTCGGTCGCCTTCTCCCCCCACTCGCGCTCTACATAAGGGGCCATGTTGATCCCGGTGCCGTGCTCGGCCTTCAGCGAGCCGTCGTAGCGGTCGACGATCAGCTCGACCAGGCCGGCCATGAAGGCCTCGTAGCGCTCGAGGTCCTCCTGCTTGGCGAAGTCCGGGGTCAGCATGAAGTGGAGGTTGCCGGCGGAGGCGTGGCCGGCGACGCCGGGTAGGAAGCCGTGCTCGCCGAGCAGCGCCTGCAGGTCGCGGGCGCCCTCGGCGATCCGCTCCGGGGGCACGCAGACGTCCTCGACGATCAGCGCCGTGCCGGGCAGGCGCAGCTTGCCGATCAGCCCGTGCAGGCCCTCGCGCACGCGCCAGGCGAGCTCGATCTCCTCCGGCTCGCGGGTGAAGTCGACCGGGCGGATCGTCTCGCGGGAGGCGAAGATATCACCGGCCCTGGCGACGTACTCGTCCAGGCCCGCGTCGGTCTCGGCGCCGAACTCGACCAGCAGCACCGCCGACTCCGGCGGCAGCTCCTTCCACTCCTCCGGCGCCCCGACCATGTTCCAGGCGGCGGTGATCAGCGCCGGGGCGACCATCAGCTCGACCGCGGTGGCGCCGGCATCGACCAGCTCGCGGACCGGGTCGATCGCCTGGTCGATGTCGGGGAAGTGGACCCAGGCGGTGGTGGTGCGGGCGGGCAGCGGCACGGTCTCGAAGACCGCCTCGGCGACGAAGGCGAGGGTGCCCTCGGAGCCGACCACGAGGCGGCGGAAGATCTCCAGCGGCTCCTCGGCATCGAGGAAGGCGCAGAGCCGGTAGCCGGTGGTGTTCTTGATCGCGAACTTGCGGCGGATGCGCTCGGCGAGCTCCGCGTCGGCGAGGATCTCCTCGCGAATCTCGGCGAGGCCGGCGGCCAGCTCCGGCTCGGCCGCGGCGAACTTCTCGGCCGCGCCCGGGGGCGGCGGTGTCGATCGTCGTCCCCGAGGGCAGGACCAGGGTCAGCGAGCGCACGGTCGAGTAGGAGTCCTTGGTCACCCCGCAGCGCATCCCCCCCGAGTTGTTGGCGATGACGCCGCCGACGCAGGCGATGTCGGTGCTGGCCGGGTCGGGGCCGAGCTTGCGGCCGTGCGGGGCGAGGACGCGGTTGGCGTGGCCGAGCACGGTGCCGGGCTTGACCCGGGCGAGGGCCGCGTCGACCTCGGCCCCGCCCTCACGCGGAACGCCGGGCTCGATCGCGATGCCGCCGAAGTGGCGGCGCACGTCGACGAGGATGCCGTCGCTCTGGCCCTGGCCGTTGAGGCTGGTGCCGCCGGCGCGGAAGGTGACCGGGATCCCGTTCTCGCGGCCGTAGGCGAGCACCTTGGCGACGTCGGCGGCTTCGCGGGCCATCACCACCGCCCGCGGGAAGAGCCGGTAGGGGCTGGCGTCGGAGGCGTACTTGACGATGTCGCCGGCGCGGGCGAGGACGCGGTCGGGGCCGAGCAGCGCCTCGAGCTCGCCGCGCAGCGGCTGCGCGACGCCGGCGGCGAGCGAGTCGGGGGCGCGGTCGGGGGCCGCCTCCGCGACCGGCGGCGCCAGGGACTCCAGCTTGCGCTCCAGCAGGGCCATCGCTAAATCCCCTCCGGCGAGGACATCCCTAGAAAAGGGACATGCCGGGGGCGACCGGGACTTCGACCAGCTCCGGCTTGGCGGAGGCGAGAGCGGCCGCGAGGGCGCCGCGCACTTCGTCGCGGTCCCTGGCCCGGTGCGCCTTGACCCCGTAGCCCTCGGCGACCGCGGCGACGTCGAGCTTGGGCAGATCGAGGCCGGGGGCGCCGCTCACCTGCTCGACCTCGGCGAACCACTTGAGGATCGCGTACTCCTCGTTGCGCAGGACCAGGAAGGTGACCGGGGTGTCGTAGGCGACGGCGCTCCAGAAGGCGGTGATCGCGTACTGGGCCGAGCCCTCGCCGAGCACGCAGACGACGGGGCGGCTCGGCTGCGCGAGCTGGACGCCGACGCTGGCCGCGAGGCCGAAGCCAAGGCCGCCACCGGCGGCGAAGTAGTAGCTGCCGGGACGGGAGATCCGCAACTGGTTGCGCAGGGCGAGCGTGCTGGAAGGGGACTCGAGGACGACGATCGCGTCCTCGGGCAGAACCTCGGCCAGGGCCGTGTGCACGGTCGAGGGGTTGAGCGGGTCGCTGGGCGGGATTTCTCCCGGGCCCGGGTTCGGCTCCGGCGCCGGACGGGTCGACTCGGGGACCGCCGCCAGCAACGCCTCCAGGGTCAGCTTCACGTCGGCGACGATCGCGTCTCCCATCGGCGCTCGCACCGCCTCGTCGGGGTCGCTGGTGATGGCGACCAGCTTCGCTCCCTCGGGCAACAACGGCCCCGGGATATAAGGGTAGTAGGGGAAGACGGAGCTGCCGACGACGAGGATCAGGTCGTGGCCCTCGAGCGTCTGCCCGACCGGGCCGATCGCCGGCGGCAGGACGCCGCGGAAGTTGGCGTGGCTCTCCGGGAAGCCGAGCCGGTTGCCGCCGGTGGCTGGCGAGGCCCAGACCGGCAGGCGCTGGCGTTCGGCGAGGGCGATGCCGAGGTCCCAGGCGCCGCTGGCGTCGATGTCGGGGCCGGCGACGAGGACCGGGTTGGTGGCCGCGTCGAGCGCGGCGGCGAGGGCCCGCACCGCGTCCGGGTCGGCCGTGGCGCGGCCGCTGACCTTGCGGTCGATCGCCGCCTGCGCGTCGTCCGCGTCGACCTCGGCGTCCCAGTCGTCCATCGGCAGCGAGACGAAGACGGGGCCGCGCGGCGGCAGGCCGGCGAGGTGGGCGCCGTGGGCGAGGGCCAGCGGCACGTCCTCGGCCCGCGGCGGTTCGTAGGACCACTTGACCAGCGGATGCGGCATCCGCGTCGCGTCGCGGTTGGTCAGGTTCGCCTGCAGGGTGATCTGCGCCCGCGCCTGCTGGCCGGCGGTGATCAGCAGCGGCGAGTGGTTGGCCTGGGCGTTGAAGATCGCCCCCATCGCGTTGCCGACGCCGGGCGCGGTGTGGAGATTGACCACCGTGGTCTTGCCCGAGGCCTGGGCGAAGCCGTCGGCCATCCCGACCACGACCGCCTCCTGCAGGCCCAGCACATAGCGGAAGTCCGACGGATAGTCGGCAAGCATCGGCAACTCGGTCGAGCCGGGGTTGCCGAACATCGTCGTCATCCCGTGGGCGCGGAAGAGGTCGAACGCGGCGTCGCGGACGGTCGGCATCGCCGAACCCTATCCGCCTCCCCAACCGCTTCGCTGTTCCTTTCCCTCGCTGACGCAGGAAAGGAACAGCGGAGCGATGGGTTGCGGGGTTAAAGGGGGGTGTGGGCGGCGGTCGATGGGGGAGAGACTTGGCACGGTTGATCGACAGAACGGCTGCGGGGCTTGCGCTGGTCGCGGCGCTCGCGCTCTGCCTGCTCGCGCTCTGCCTGGCGGCGTCCTCCGCGGCGGCTGGGCCGGGCGCCACCCGGCTGCTCTACGCGCCCGGCAAGATCGTGCCGATCCCGGCCTCGATCCCGCACGAAGCCGGCGACATGGTCGACAGGCGGATCCTCCCGGACCTGCGCTGGATCGCCCGGCGCTACCCGATCTTCGTCACCGACGGCTACTCGGGCCCGCTGCCCGACGGCGGCCACGCCGGCTGCGACGAATGCCACACCAAAGGCTCCGATCACTACAACGGCCTCGCCGTCGACCTGGTGCCGCTGGGCGGGGGGACGAAATGCGACGCGACCTGGGCACCGATCACCCGCCTCGCCCTATGGGCGGAGCCGGTCCAGAACGAGCCGGTCCCTCCCTTCCGCTGGGTCGGCTACGAAGGCGATGCCGGCCACGGCTGCGGCAATCACCTCCACCTCTCCTGGAACCACGCCCCGGCGCCGCAGTTCCAGCTCGCCGAATGGGTCGAAGTCTTCCCCATCGGGCCGCTCGATCCGGCCCTCGAAACGCCGCGGGCGCAAACGCTCCCCCGCCCCGAAGCCCCCACCCGGCCCCTCCGGCGGCATCTCCACCCTCCGCACCGGCGGGCTCGGGCCGCGCTTCCACGACTGAGGCACACCGCTCCGTAGGATGCGGGCGATGCGTGCCTCGATCGCGATCGCCCTCACCTGCCTACTCGCGGCCCTCGTCGCGGGCTGCGGCAAGCAGGACGACTCGACTCCGGTCGCCTGCCTGCAGGGGAAAGAGATCTACCTGGCCGCGCTCGAAGACGCTCCCGGCGCGGTGAAGCTGGCCGGCGACACGCCGATCAGCGAATGCCTGGCTGAAAACCAGCAGGGAGGCGACCTGGCGACCGTGGGCGAAGCGATGGTCGAGACCGCGACCGAGCTCAACGGCGAAGCCAGGGATGTGCCCACGAGCCCGGCCGCCCTGCGAGCTCGGCTACCTGCTCGGCGCCGCCGAGCGCGGGGCGGAGCGCACCGAAGGAATCCACGCCGACCTCGTCCGCCGCCTCGCCGTCGCCGCCCGCTACGCCCCTGGCCGCACCCCCCTCCCTCCCGCCTTCCTCACCACCTACCGCCAGGGCTACGACGCCGGCCACGCGCGCGGCTGAATACCCTCTCCAATACAACGATCTTCGATGGAGGCCCGACTTGACTGAGCAGCTTTGGGGTGGCGAGACCACCAAAGCCGTCGACAATTTCCCGGTTTCCGGTTCGCCGGTGCCAGTCCCCGTGGTCCGCTGGCTGGGCCGGGTCAAGGCCGCCGCGGCCGAGGTCAACGGCGAGCTGGGCCTGCTCGACGGCGACCTGGCGGAGCGCATCGCCGGCGCCGGCAAGGCGGTCGGCGAGGGCGAGCACGACGACCAGTTCCCGGTCGACGTCTTCCAGACCGGCTCCGGCACCTCCTCCAACATGAACGCCAACGAGGTGCTCGCCAACCTCGCCGGCGACGGCGCCCACCCCAACGACCACGTCAACATGGGGCAGTCCTCCAACGACGTCTTCCCGTCGGCCGTGCACCTGGCGGCGCTGGACGAGGTCACCCACGACCTGCTGCCGGCGATGGGCGCCCTGGAGGCGGCGCTGGATGAGAAGGCGAAGCAGTTCGCCGACGTCGTCAAGGCCGGCCGCACCCACCTGATGGACGCGGTCCCGGTCACCCTCGGCCAGGAGTTCGGCGGCTACGCGGCGCAGGTGCGGCTGGGCGTGCAGCGGGTCGAGGCGACGCTGCGCCGGGTCGGTCAGATCCCGCTCGGCGGCACCGCCACCGGCACCGGGCTCAACACCCACCCCGAATTCGCCGCCAAGGTGCGCCAGAAGCTTGCTGCCGAGACCGGGCTGGAGATCTCCGGCCCGCTCGACCCCTTCGAGGCGCAGGGCAACCGCGACGCGCTGGTCGAGCTCTCGGGCGCGCTCAAGGTCTACGCCGTCTCCCTCAACAAGATCGCCAACGACCTGGCGCTGATGGGCTCCGGGCCCCGCGCCGGGCTCGCCGAGCTGCGGCTGCCGGAGCTGCAGAAGGGCTCCTCGATCATGCCCGGCAAGGTCAACCCGGTGATCCCGGAGGTGGTGATCCAGGTCGCCGGCCAGGTCGTCGGCAACGACGCGGCGATCACGGTCGGCGGTATGCAGGGTCAGTTCGAGCTCAACGTGCGGGTGCCGCTGATCGCCCGCAACCTGCTCGACTCGATCAAGCTGCTGGCCTCCGCCTCACGCCTGCTCGACCGGAAATGCGTCGCCGGGCTCGAGGCCAACGAGGAGATGACGACCCGCCACGCCGAGGCGACCCTGGCGACGGCGACCGCGCTCAACCCCCACATCGGCTACGACCGCGCCGCCGACATCGTCAAGACCGCGGCCGAGTCCGGCCGCTCGCTGCGCGAGGTCGCGCTCGAGCAGGGCGTCGAGCCCGGCGGTGCTGGAGGAGGCCCTGGACCACCGCCGCATGGCCCGGCCGCAGCGGCGCCAACGTAGCAACAGACGAGGATACGGGGTAATGCCTCGGGCTACTTCTTGTGGCCTTTGGCTTTCGCTTTGCCTTTGTGCTTTTTGTGCTTCGGCTTGCACTTGGTCTTGCCTTTGACCGTGACCTTCATCTTGCCTTTGGGGCAGGATTTCTTTTTTTGCCCGCCGTGGACGGGGTCGACATTGAGAATCGGGGGAACGGCGGCGACCGGCACGCAGCCGTCGACCGGGCCGGAAGCACCTGGGCACCTGTCCTGGCTCTCGTCGCCGAACCCGTCGACGTCGGCGTCGGGCTCCGAGATAGGCGGCGACGATGATGGCATCGAAGATGATAGTTGGGCCCTTCGAGATCGTTCGGAGCTGCCCAGTGAGAATGTCAGTAGCCGAACCTCCCAGTAGATCGCGAAATAGCCTTGCCGTCGAAGTTGGCTCGGGAGCCGACGCTGCCATTGGCTCCGTAGAGGCCGATCACGTCGCCGGCGGTGACCGGAGATCCGAGTCGAGGAAGAGGTGGTGCGCGGTTTGAGCGAGAAGACGTTGGTGCAAGCTGCTCTCGAGGACGATTCTGCTGACCACCCGCCAGCCCGCTGGCTGCGCGGGCGACCTTGCAGCCTCAGACTGCTAGGGGTTGCGCGCCGGCATCAGCTACTCCAGGAGCTGATCACGCCGGCACTCGGGACCGCGTAGGCGTTTTTGCCGACGTCGGTTTCGGTCTGGATCATCGTTCCGGCAAAGCCACTGTCGCCAGGACCGCCGTATTTGATTTCGACCGAGCGGCACGCCGACGCGCCGGCACTGCCGAGGGCTGCGACGAGGGCCGCGAGGACGACCGAGACGAACAATTTCGAGTGGCTGAGAATCCGCGACGCAAACCTTGAGCACGATCACGATCCCCGTGGTTGAACGAAGCCCGCCGACCCTAACCGGAAAGTGGCTCTGCTGAGATCGTGCCCCCTTTCTCAGGAGCCGGCGTCGGCCTGGCATCTCGAAGAGCATGCTGACCGTCGTCGCTTTGATCGCCGGCGCCGAGGAACCGGTCGGCGGTCAGCCCTGGAGGGTGACGAAGCGCTCCTCGGTCAGCTCGAGCACGGCGAAGGACGGGCCCTCGCGGGTGTTGCCGGAGTCCTTGACACCGCCATAGGGCTGCTGGTCGGCGCGGAAGGTGGGGACCTCGTTGATGAGGACGCCGCCGAACTCGAGGGTGCGGGCGGCCTCGAGGCCGCGGCCGATGTCGCGGGTGAAGACGCCGGCCTGGAGGCCGAACTTGGAGTCGTTGGCCAACTCCAGCGCTTCGCCGAACTCCACGTAGGTGTCGATCGTCGCCACTGGCCCGAAGATCTCCTCGCACCAGACCTTGGCGTCTTTGGGCGGCGCCGAGAGCAGGGTCGGAGCCAGGCAGCGGCCCTCGTCGACCAGCTCCCCCCCGGCCAGCAGCGTGGCGCCGGCGGCGAGGGCCTCGTCGATCCAGTCCTTGACGCGGTCGCGGTCGCCGGGGGTGATCAGCGGGCCGACATCGGTGTCGGGGTCGAGCGGGTCGCCGACGGTCAGCTTCTTCATGTTGGCGACGAGGCGGGCGGTGAAGGCCTCGGCGACGTCCTCCTGGACGAGGATCCGCTGGATCGAGATGCAGCTCTGGCCGGCGTGGGAGAAGGCGTGGATCTGGGCTTTGTCGGCGGCCGTCTCCCAGTCGCCGTCGGAGTGGACGATCAGCGGCGCGTTGGAGCCGAGCTCGAGGTTGACCTTCTTGTGGGGGACACGGCTGCGGATGTCCCAGCCGACCCCGGCCGAGCCGGTGAAGGTGATCGCCTTGGTCAGCTCGTGCTCGACGATCGCGTTGCCGACCTTGGAGCCGGGGCCGGGAATGACGCTGAGCCAGCCCTCGGGCAGGCCCGCCTCGCCCAGGATCGCGGCCAGCTTCAGGGCCGAAATCGGGGTCTGGCCGGCGGGCTTGAGGACGATCGCGTTGCCGGCGGCGATCGCCGGCCCGAGCTTGTGGGCGACGAGGTTGAGCGGGAAGTTGAAGGGGCTGATCGCGCCGACGACGCCGTAGGGCACGCGCAGCATCACGCCGAGCTTGCCGGCGCCGGCCGGCGAGGCCTCCATCGGCACCGTGCCGCCGGTCAGCTTGCGCGCCTCGACGCTGGCGAAGGTGAGGGTGTCGACGCAGCGCTGCGCCTCGACCGTGGCGGTCTTGATCGGCTTGCCCGCCTCGGCGGCGATCGTCAGCGCCAGGTCCTCGACCCGCTCGCCGACCAGCTCGGCAGCTCGGTCCAGGGTGGCAGCGCGCTCGTGCTGGGGGAAGTCGGCAGAGAGGAAGGCCTGGTGCGCCGCGGCGACCGCGCGCTCGACCGTGTCTTCGTCACCGAGCGCGACCCTCCCGACCAGGCTGCCGTCGTAGGGGCTCCTGACCTCACCCCACTCGCCGGTCTCGATCCACTCGCCCGCGACGAGCAGCTTGTGATCGACCGCCTCGATGGCCTTGGTCGCCATTGAAAACAGACTAGTGCAGGCCGCTACTCGTCCAGCGCGAACCTGTTGAACCAGAGATGCGCTTTCACCCGCTCGCAATCCTGCTCACCCTGCTCTCGCTGACGCTGGCGGCGCCTGCCGACGCCGCGGTCAGCTGGGTCGTCCACGGTCGCGGCTTCGGCCACGGGGTCGGGATGAGCGCCTACGGCGCCTACGGCTACGCCCTCCACGGCAAGAGCCATCGAATTCATCCTCGCCCACTACTTCAAGGGGACGACGATCGGGACGATCCCCGGGCCGCGGGTGGTCCGCGTCCTGCTCGACGTCTCCGACGGCGACGTCGGCTTCAGCGGCGCCACCAGCGCCTGCGGCCTCGCCCTCGACCCCGCGCGCGACTACGAGGCGCACCGCTCCCGCGGCGCCGTCGTGCTGCGCAGCTCCGGCGGCAAACGGCTCGCCGGCTGCGGCCGCAAGCTGCGCGCCGCCGGCAACGGCAGGGTCGAGATCGCCGGGGTCGGCAGCTACCGCGGTGCCCTGGAGACGGTGCCGACCGAGAGCGACTCGCGGGCGCTCAACGTCGTCAACGCGCTCGCCCTCGAGCAGTACGTGAAAGGGGTGATGCCGAACGAGGTGCCGGCCTCGTGGCCGGCGGAGGAGCTGAAGGCTCAGGCGCTGGCGGTGCGCTCGATCGCCCTCACCGGCGAGGTCGACGGCAACGGCTTCGACCTCTACAGCGACACCCGCAGCCAGGTCTACGAGGGGCTCGAAAGCGAGCAGCCGCAGACCAACGCGGCCGTCGCCGCGACCCGCGGCCAGGTGGTCATGTACGGGGGCGAGGTCGCCGAGACCTTCTACTCGGCCTGCTCGGGCGGCCACACCGAGAGCGTCGTCAACGTCTTCGGCACCGCCATCCCCTACCTGGTCGGCGTCCCCGATCCCTACGACGGCGCCTGCCCGCTGCACACCTGGACGCTGAAGTTCAGCGGCGCCGAGATGAGCGCCAAGCTGGGCGGCTTGCTGAAGGGCAAGCTGAAGCGGGTGGTGGTCACCAAGCGCGGCGTCTCCCCCCGCATCGTCGAGGCGAAGCTGATCGGGACCGGCGGCGTCAGCACCGTCAGCGGCGAACAGCTGGAGGTCGCGCTCGGCGGCTACAGCACCTGGATGAGCTTCCAAAAGGTCGGCAGCGGGACGCGGAGCGCGCCCGGGGGGCACTCAGCCGTCGGGGTAGGGCTGAATCGGGATGCCGTGGTCGGTCTCCCGCATCCCCAGCTCATAGGCGGCGCCGGCGGCGAGGGTGAGCTCGCGCCGCGGCAGGCCGGGGCGCTCGACGGTCAGTTCGAGGTCGGCGACGGAGCAGTTGACGGTGTTGTGCTCGGGGCCCTTGGGGTCGGCGTAGACCCAGCCGACGAAGTCCTTCTCCGGGGCGGAGACGCGGCCGCGGACGAGGATGTCCTTGCCGGGGAGGACGAAGGTGCAGACGCCGGGCTCCTCCTCGATCGAGGAGGAGCGAATCGCCCCGAGGCCGCCGAGGCGGTGCGGCTCGCCGTCGAGCATCAGCATCCCCGAGGGGATCCAGGGGCTGGTGCGGGAGCCGAGCTTGACCCGGGCGGCGCCGGCGTCGAAGTAGGTATTGGGCGAGTCGGCGAAGCCGGTTCCCTCCAGCCAGACCCAGCGCTCGGCGTGCTCGGTCCCCCAGTTGTGGCCGATCATCCCCGGCCAGCCGGAGAGCTCGATCGTCGCCTCGCCGTCGATTTCGAGGCGGCCGTCGAAGTGGGCGAGCGGGACCGGGGCCACGAACTTCGTCTTCGGCAGCGGCGCCTCATAGAGCCAGTCGGCCGGCAGGTACCTGCAGGGCTCGGCCTCGGCGCTGAAGGTCAGGCCCAGGCGGCGGCGAGAGCGTCGGTGTCGACCGAGCCGCTCGGCCCGGCCGGGGCCGATCTCGGCGTCGCCGACCCGGATCCAGGACCGCCGCCGGGGCGGAGAGCTCTGCGGCCGGCAGCGTCACCTTGGTCGCCCGCGGTCCGTCGGCCGCGCGATCGAAGAGGACGAACCAGATCGAGGCGTTGGGCTCCGCCCCCGGCCGCTTGTGGACGGTGTGCCGGATCCAGACCCCGCGCCCGCCCCCCGGCTCGACAGGTCTTGATGTAGAAGCTCTCGTAGTGCCCGGCCTTGGCAGCGACCCGCGGGAACCGCGCCCCTTCGTCCATCCCCAGACCCTAGACCTTGATCGTGATCACGTCGCCGTCCTGGACGACGTAGTCGCGGCCCTCGATCCGCAGTTGCCCCTTGTCGCGGGCCTGGGAGTAGCCGCCGGTCTCGACCAGCTGCTCCCAGCCGACCACCTCGGCTTTGATGAAGGCTTCCATGATCTCGGTGTGGATCGTGCCGGCCGCCTCCAGCGCGGTGGCGCCGCGCCGCAGAGGGCGGGCGACCGCCTCCTTGCCCTCGCCGGCGGTGAAGAAGGTGATCAGCTCGAGCAGGTCGTAGGCGCCGCGGACCAGGCGCGCCAGGCCGGAGCCCTCGACTCCGTATGACTCGCGCATCTCCTCGGCTTCCTCGGGGTCGAGCTCGGCCAGCTCGCCCTCGATGCGGGCGCTGACCGCGACCGCGCCGGCGCCGATCGCGGCGGCGTGGGAGGCGACGGCCTCCGGCACCTCGCCGTCGCCCTCGTCGACGTTGGCGACGTAGAGGATCGGCTTGGTCGTCAGCCCGCCGAGGTCGCGCGCCGCGTTCGGGGCGGCGTCGGGGACCGGAACCGAGCGCGCCGGGCGACCCGCCGCCAGCGCCTCATGCACCGCCACCAGCCAGCCGTGCTCGGCGATCGCTTCGGCGTCGCCCGACTTCGCCTGCTTGCCGACCCGGCCCAGCCGGCGCTCGACCTGGTCGTAGTCGGAGAGCACCAGCTCGGTCTCGATCGTCTCGATGTCGGCGAGCGGATCGACGCGGCCGTCGGGGTGCGGTACCCCGGAGTCCTCGTGGCAGCGGACGACGTGGCAGATCGCGTCGGTCTCGCGGATCGAGGCGAGGAACTGGTTGCCGAGCCCCTCCCCTTCGGAGGCGCCCTTGACCAGGCCGGCGATGTCATGGAAGGAGATCGTCGCCGGTTCCAGCTTCGAGCTGCGCACCGTCGCCGCGACCTTCTGCAGCCGCTGGTCCGGCACCTCGGCGATCGCCACGTTGGGCTCGATCGTCGTGAACGGGTAGTCGCCGGTCTGGGCGCCGCCCTTGGTGAGGGCGTTGAAGAGGGTCGACTTGCCCGCGTTCGGCAGTCCCACGATCCCGACCTTCATATAGAGAGCGGGACGATCAGGCCGAGCAGGACGCCGAGGAAGGCGCCCGCGAGGACGTCGGACGGGTAGTGCATCCCCAGGTAGGGGCGGCCGAGCGAGAGGGCCAGGGCGACGAGAAGCGCGCCCGCGGTGGCCGGGTCGACCCGGAACATTGCCGTCGCCACCGCGAATGAGGAGAGCGCGTGGGCGGAGGGGAAGCTGAGCGAGCTGGGGGCGCCGCCGAGCGGCGGCAGGCCCTCGAGCACCGGGCGCGGCCGCTTCACCGCCAGCTTGATCCCGTAGTTGAGGACGATCGCGACCGGGCCCAGCGCGGCGCAGATCAGCCACGATTCCCGCCGCTCGGGGTCGAGCAGCGCCAGCGCCACCCCGAGCGCCACCCAGACCGCCGCGTTGTTCCCCGCCTTGCCGAGTGCCTTGGCGACGGCCTCCATCTCGGGCGAGTGCCCGCGGGTGCGCATGATTCGCAACAACTTGAGGTCGAGGGTCTGCATCGGCGGGGCCAGGATAATCCCCGCCGATGCCCTCCGTCCCCAACTACGTCCACACGCCCGGCCACCACTGCGGCTCGACCGCGCTGCGCAACCTGCTCGGCTTCCACGGGATCGAGCTCAGCGAGGAGATGGCCTTCGGGCTCGGCGCCGGCGCGGGCTTCTACTACCTGACCCTGGAGGACGCCTCGCCGAGCCGCTGGTTCAACGGCCGCACGGCGCGGCTGGAGGAGAGCTTCCGCGACCTGACCGGGGCAGCGCTGCAGATGCGGACCTTCGCCGCGGGCGACACCGAGGCCTGGGAGGCGGCGCGGGCCGAGGTCGACAGCGGCAACCCGGCGCTGCTCCTCACCGACATCTACCACCTCGACCACTACGGCAACTCGGCCCACTTCCCGGGCCACGCGGTGGTGCTGGCCGGCTACGACGACGAGGTCGCCCACCTCTCCGACACCGGCTTCGAGCAGCTGCAGACGACGCGGATCGAGAACCTCGCCAAGGCCCGCCACAGCGGCCACCCCGCCTACCCACTCGAAGGCCACATGTTCACCGTCTCCGCCGCGGTCGACCGCATTCAGTTGGAAGCAGCGATCCCAAGCGCGATCGCCCAGGCGGCAAAGGAGATGCTGGAGCCGACCTTCGGCGAGTTCGGTGGCCTCCCCGCCGTCAACCGCCTCGCGGCCGAGGCCGGGTCCTGGCCCGAGGTGGCCGCGGACTGGCAGTGGTGCGCCCGCTTCGCCCACCAGGTGATCGAGCGCCGCGGCACCGGCGGCGGCGCCTTCCGCCTCATGTACTCGCGCTTCCTCGAAGAGGCCGGGAGGGAAGAGGCGCCGCTGGCCGCCGCGGCGGCGGCTCGCTGGACCGAGCTGGCGCAGGCGTTCAAGGTGGCGAGCGAAAGCGACGAGCCGGACGCCGGCCTCTGGACGCAGGTCGGCACAACCGCGAAGCGAGTCGCCGAGGCCGAGACGCACCTCTGGGACTCACTCGCCTCCGTCGCCGCCACTCGCTGACCCTGGCAAAAGTGCACGACTTGACCCCACTATGGGTGGGTCAACTCGACCACCTTGGATCGACTCAGGCGCCCGGGCCGAAGCCGATGCGGTGGTCGCCGCTGGCGATGCGGATGAAGGCGACCTTGCCGAGGCAGAGGGAGATGACGCCGTCCTCCGTGTGGAGGTCGTGCCAGCCGCCCTTCTCGAGCTGCTTGCGCAGATCCTTGAGGTCGTCTTCGGCGAGGCGGGCGGTGGCTACCTGGCCGCCCTCGAAGCCGATCTCGACTCGTTGTGCGTCAGCCATTCAGTGCCCTCCCGCTGGTTCGACGATCTCGGTCAGTACCCCGCCGGTGGAGCGGGGGTGAAGGAAGGCGACGCGGCTGTCGCGGATGCCGACCCGCGGCTCGGAGTCGATCAGCTCGATGCCGGTGGCGGCGATCCGGGCCAGGGCGGCGTCGATGTCGTCGACGGCGTAGGCGACGTGGTGCAGCCCTTCGCCCTTGCGGGCGAGGAACTTGCCGACGGCGGTGTCCGGGCCGAGCGGCGCCAGCAGCTCGACGTGGCCATCGCCGACATCCAGCAGCACCGCCTCGACGCCCTGGGACTCGACCGTCTCGCGGTGCGCCAGCACCATCTCAAAGCTCTGCTCGTAGAGCGCGATCGCCGCGTCGAGGTCCTCGACGGCGACTCCGATGTGGTCAATGCGTCCGAACACGCGGGCCAGTCTACGCAGACCCGCCCAGCTGTTCCTTTCCCGCGTAACGCGGCTGGGCGGGCTAGGGGAGGACTCGACCCGGAGGATCTCCGCCATCGCCGCCAGCCCGACCTCGAGCTGCTCGGCCGTCGGCTCCTTGGTCGCCCAGCGGCGCTGGATCTCGCGGCCGGGAGTATGGAAGGCCTCGGCCAGGGGATCGCCGTGGTGGCGGTCGCTCCAGGCGAACATCTCGACCGCGATCGAGGCGCCGCCGAGGCCGACCCCGGCGCGGGCGGCCGCGTTCGGCTTCTCGACCAGCCGCTCCAGCAGCACCGTGCCGCCGGCCGAGAGCAGCATCATCGGGACCATCAGGTTGGAGCCACAGCGGTCGTGCTCCTTCGGCACCGAGGCAACGTCGTCCACACCCTGCTCGTAGGCGGCGATCGCCTTGTGCTCGACCCCGTGGTAGGCGGCGAGGTCGCGGTCCATCAGCGCCACCACCGCGGGCACCGCGCCGACCACCTGGGCCAGGCCCTCGCGCACGGCCGAGGCCGGCGCCCGCTTGCGCAGCAGCCCGGTCACGATCAGGGTCACGCCGACCGCGGCGACCACCTGCCAGTTCTCGAACGGCAGCCGGGCCGCACGCAGCCGCCGCCGCGCCAGCGGCAGCACCGCCATCGCCTCGGCCAGTTTCAGCGGCCCGCGCAGGCCGGGCGCCCGCGCCACCAGCTTCGGGGCAAGCGCGGGCTTGCGCTCGGAGGCGACCTGGATCTGCCCGTCGCGGTCGCGCACGGCCGCTGCCCAGTGCGTCGGCCCGTGGATCAGCAGTCCGTTGCGCAGCGCCATTCCCCCGAGTCGCAGCCGCTCAGAGTCTTTCGAGGCCATGCGTCACCTTAGCCACCGAAATACAGAGGGCGCCGAGTCCAGTCCCACTCGGCGCCCTCTCCCCCCTGTGTAAGTCCCTACCGGAGACCCCCAGTCCAGGTCTCCGGTAGGTATGTCGGCTCTCCCTGGCTTAGCTTGGAAAGCCGACCACTTAAACCCGTCGGTCTTGAGGAAGTTGCGCCCGTCACTTGGACTGGCCGAATCTCGTCCTCAGGGCGGCCAGCCGCTTGCCCAGCTCGACCTCGAAGCCGCGGTCGGTGGGGGTGTAGAAGCAGCGGCCGGCGAGGCCGTCGGGGAGCAGCTGCTGGTCGCTGACCCCGCCCGGCTCGTCGTGCGCGTAGCGGTAGCCGCTGCCGCGGCCGAGCTTGGCGGCGCCGGGATAGTGGGCGTCGCGCAGGTAGTCGGGTGGCGTCTGGGCGCCATGCTCGCGGACCTCGGCCCGGGCGGCCTCAAGCGCCTTGTAGGAGGCGTTGGACTTGGGAGCGAGGGCGAGGTAGACGCAGGCCTGGGCGAGGTTGAGCCCACACTCGGGCAGGCCGACGCGGTCGACCGCGCGGGCGGCGGCGTCGGCGACGAGCAGCGCCTGCGGGTCGGCGTTGCCGATGTCCTCGGAGGCGAGGATGACCATGCGGCGGACGATGAAGCGCGGGTCCTCCCCGCCCTCCAGCATCACCGCCAGGTAGTAGAGGGAGGCGTCGACGTCGGAGCCGCGGGTGGCCTTGATCCAGGCGGAGACGAAGTCGTAGTGGCGATCGCCCTGGCGGTCGTAGTCGAGCGCCCGGCGCTGCAGCGCGTCCTCGATCGCGGCAACGTCGAGCGCTGTGGACTTTTTCCCGGCTCCAGCAAGGTCAAAGTCCACAGCGCGCGCAACCGCGCGCTCGAGGGCGGAAAGCGCGACGCGAGCGTCGCCACCGCTGCGCTCGGCCAGCATCGCCAGCGCCGCATCGTCGATCGGCGGCGGCTCGGCGATCCCGCGCTCGGGATCAGCCAGCGCCCGGCGCAGCAGCGCCTCCACCTGCCCCGCACCCAGTGCCTTCAGCTCGTACACCTGCGCGCGCGAGATCAGCGCCGAGTTCACCTCGAAGTAGGGGTTCTCCGTGGTCGCCCCGATCAGCGTCAGCAGCCCTTCCTCTACCGCCGGCAGCAGAGCGTCCTGCTGAGCCTTGTTGAAGCGGTGGATCTCGTCGAGGAAGAGGATCGTCGGCCTTCCCGAACCCTTGCGGCGCTCCCGCGCGCGCTCGATCACCCCCCGAATCTCCGCTTTGCCGGCGTTCACGGCCGACTCCTCCTCAAAAGCCCCCTGCGCTCCCGCCGCCGCGATCCGCGCCAGCGTCGTCTTGCCCGCCCCCGGAGGCCCATACAAGATCGCGCTGTGCGGCCGCCCCTCTTCAATCGCCGTCCGCAACGCCGACCCCTCCCCAAGAATGTGCTCCTGCCCCACCAGCTCGTCGAGCGACCGCGGCCGCATCCGCACCGCCAGGGGAGCAGCCGCGACCGCTCGCCTCGGCCGGCCGGTCTCCTCCCGTGTCAAAGAACTGGTCGCTCATCACGCGACGAGCGTAGAATCGACCCATGGCTACCACCGAGGCGAAACCAGCTGCCCTGTCAACTCTCGAGTCGTTCAACCCGGCGACGGGTGAGCTCGTCGGCACGGTCCCGACGATCACCCCGGACCAGGTGCAGGGAGTGGTGGACGATGTCGCGCGCATCCAGCCCGCGTGGGCGGAGCTGCCGCTGAAGGTACGCGCCGCCTACATGCGCCGCGCCGCCGATGCCCTCCTCGACGACATCGACGAGATCGCCGAGCTGCTGGTCCGCGAGCAGGGCAAGCCGCGTGCCGAGGCCTACACGATGGAGCTGCTGCCGACCGTCGACGCGCTGCACTGGTGCGCCAAGGCCGGCCCCAAGATCCTCGCCGACGAGAAGGTGCGGATGAGCCAGGCCTTCACTCTCTCCAAGAAAGGCCACTTCTCGTATGAGCCGATCGGCGTGGTCGGTGTCATCGCCCCCTGGAACTACCCCTGGTCGATTCCCTTCGGCGAGGTCGCGATCGCGCTGATGGCCGGCAACGGCGTCGTCCTCAAGCCGGCCAGCCTGACGCCGCTGCTGGGCGAGCGGATCCGCGAGCGTCTTCGAGAAGGGCGGGCTGCCGGAGGGGCTCGTCCGGGTCGTCCACGGCGGCGGCGCCGTCGGCGACGCGCTCGCCAAGTCGAGTGTCGGCAAGGTCTTCTTCACCGGCTCGGTCGAGGTCGGGCGCAAGGTCGGCGAGGTCTGCGCCGGCGCGCTCAAGGGCTCAGTCCTGGAGCTCGGCGGCAAGGACCCGATGATCGTCTGCGCCGACGCCGACCTTCCCAACGCGATCTCCGGCGCCGTCTGGGGCGGCTTCTCCAATGCCGGCCAGACCTGCTCGGGGATCGAGCGCGTCTACGTCGTCCGCGAGATCGCCGACCGCTTCATCGAGGGCGTCGCCCGCGAGGCGGAGAAGCTGCGCCTCGGCGACCCGCTCGAGTGGGAGACCGAGGTCGGCCCGATGACCTCCGACGGCCAGTACGAGATCGTCGTCGACCTGATCGAGGACGCGGTCGCGACCGGCGCCACCAAGCTCTGCGGCGGCCCGGTGGACGTGCCCGGGCTCCCAGGCAAGTACGTCGCCCCGACCGTGCTCACCGGCGTCACCCACCAGACCCGGATCATGCGCGAGGAGATCTTCGGCCCGGTGCTGCCGATCGTCGTCGTCGACTCCGAGCAGGAGGCGATCGACCTCGCCAACGACTCCGAGTTCGGGCTCGGCGCCTCGGTCTGGACCAAGGACCGCCAGAAGGGCGAGCGGATCGCCCGCCGGATCGAGTCGGGGATGGTCTGGATCAACGACCACTCCTTCAGCCACGGCGCCTGCCAGTGCGCCTGGGGCGGGGTCAAGGACTCCGGGGTCGGCCGCTCGCACTCCAAATTCGGCTTCTACGAGTGCGTCAACGTCAAGATGAACGCCTGGGAGCCGGGTCTCACCCGCGACTTCTGGTGGCACCCCTACGACCGCACCCTCGGCGAAGCCGTGCAGGCCTCGGCCAGGATCCTCTACGGCAAAGGCGAGGCCCGGACCCGCGCCCTGCGCGAGGGCATGGGCCCACTGCTGAAGGTCGGCCAGCGCACGCTGAAGAAGCGGCGCTGAGCGTCAAAACGATACCCAGCTGTTCCTTTCCCCCGCCATTCGAGGGAAAGGAACAACTGAAGCGGGACTTGCTCAGCCGCCGGCGATTTCGACCGTGCGCGAGACGGCGCCGAGGCAAGTCGCGGTCGGTCCCGGAGGGTTCGAGGCCTTGACTTCGGCGTAGACCTTGGCCGGGATCTTGATGTTTTCGTTCAGTGCGTCGAGGTCGGCCTTCCAGTTGCCGTTCGACTTCGACTTGACCCGGCTGAGAACGCCGTTGCCCTTCTGCTTGAGGACGACAGTCCGTTCGCCCACGCAGCTGCGGTTGGCGGCGCTGACCTTGCCCTGGTAGCCGACAGAGCCGATCTTCACCGTCGTCTTCACGCCGGCCTCCATGGCCGAGTGGGCCGACATCGCCGCCGGGACTCCCAGCGCCAACATCGCGCCCACGACCGCCATCAGCGCAGCCCAGTTCCGCTTCCTCATCCATTCCTCCTTCGATAACCAGCGTCTATCCGGAAAGTGCCGCGCCACCCTAGACGGTCACAATCCACCCGTGAGCAGCGAGCAAGCGCCGCGCGAGCCGGCGATCCACCTGGCCGGCCTGCGCCGCGACTATGGCGAACGCACCGCGCTCGACGGCGTCGGGCTGACCGTCGCGCCCGGCGAGTCGCTGGTCGTGCTCGGGCCCAACGGCGCCGGCAAGACGACGCTGCTGCGGATCCTCGCCACGCTGCTGCGCCCGAGCGGGGGCGAGGCCGTCGTGCTCGGCTGCTCGCTCCCGGACGAGGCCTGGAAGCTGCGCGGGCGGATCGGCTACCTCGGCCACGAGCCGCTGCTCTACCGCGACCTCAGCGGCCGCGAGAACCTGCGCTTCCACGCCAAGCTGCACGGGATCGCCGGCCCGGCGGCCGAGGCGCGTATCGCCGAGCTGCTCGCCGCTGCCGGGATCGAGCGGCGCGCCGACGAGCGCATCGCCGAGCTCTCAGCCGGGATGCGCCAGCGCCTGGCGATCTGTCGCTGCGTCCTGCACGAGCCGGAGCTGCTGCTGCTCGACGAGCCCGACTCCAACCTCGATGCCGAGGGGCGGGAGTTGGCCCGCGGCCTGATCGGCCCCGGGGGCGCCCATACCCGCGTCGTCGTCACCCACGACCCCGAGCGCTTCCTGCCCGAGGCCGACCAGGTGCTGCGGCTCGGCATCGGCGAGACGGCGGCGGTCTCGTGAGCGGACCCGCTCCGGCCACGGGGGTCCCGTCGTGACCTCCTCGCGCGCCGCCTTCGCGGCGATCCTCGCCAAGGACCTGCGCGGCGAGCTGCGGACCCTGCAGTCGCTGCCGGCGATGGCGCTTTTTGCCATCACCAGCTTCGTCATCTTCCGCTTCGGGCTCGACCGCACCCAGCTCTCCGGCAGCCTCGCCGCAGGGGTGCTCTGGGCGACGCTGCTGTTCGCGGCCGTGCTCGGGATCAACCGGCTCTTCGTCGCCGAGCGCGAGGAGGGCGGCTTCGACGCGATCCGGCTCGCCCCGATCGACCGCAGCGTCCTCTTCACCGCCAAGGCGGCGGCGCTGGTCATCTACCTGCTTGCCCTGGAGCTGGTCGCCGTGCCGATCTTCGCCCTCTTCTTCCTCCAGGACCTCGGTGGCCTGCTGCCGCTGGCGCTGGTCCTGCTGCTGGCCGACCTCGGCCTCGCCGCGACCGGCACCCTGATCTCCTCGATGGCGGTCAACTCGCGTGCCCGCGACCTGCTGGTGCCGCTGGTCCTGCTGCCGCTGGTGGTGCCGCTGATGATCGCCGCCACCGGCGCCACCGAGCCGCTGCTGGCGTTGGGCGGTCCCGGTTATCACCGCTTCGGCACCTGGCTGATGGTGCTCGGCCTATACGATCTGATCTTCGGCTTGGTCGGCTATGCGGTGTTCGACTTCCTCCTCGAGGACTGACCGGCCCCAGCGTCCGCCCCACCCCGCGAAGCATGTACGGCAAAGGACTCAGACCCCTCTCGATCGCCACCGTGGCGCTGCTCGCCGTGTCGCTTTCGCTCGTCTTCTTCTACGCCCCGCTCGACGCCGACCAGGGCTTCATCCAGAAGATCTTCTACCTGCACGTGCCGCTGGCGATCGTGGCGCTGGTCGGCTTCGTCGTCGGCGGCGTCTTCGCGATCGCCCATCTGCGGACGGGCAACCGCAAGTGGGACGCCTACTCCTACGTCTCGATCCACATGTCCGTGATTTTCGGCGTCGCCGTCCTCATCACCGGCTCGATCTGGGCCAAGGCCTCCTGGGGGCACTGGTGGGTCTGGGACGAGCCGACCCTGGTCAGCTTCCTGATCGTCTTCCTCATGTACGCGACCTACTACCCCTTCCGCTACGCGATCGAGGACCCCGAGCGCCAGGCTCGCTACGCCTCGGTCTTCGCGATCACCGCCGGCGCCTTCGTGCCGCTCAACTTCATGGCGGTGCGGATGGCCCAGAGCCTCGTCCACCCCCGCACCTTCGGCACCGCGAACGGCGGCCTGCCTGGAGAAATGATGCTCGTCTTCCTCTGCTGCCTGGCGACGATGGCGCTGCTCTGGGTGACCCTGGTCAAGTTCGAGCTGACCGCGAAGAGCGCCTCCGGCCAGGTCAAGCGCCTGCGCCGCGCCCTTGACGCGCCGGCGCCCGGCGGCAACTCGCGGATCGCCCCGGAGGTGAGCTAGATGCAGACGCTCGCCGCCCTGCTGCCGCTCGGCGCCCCGGCGCTGCCGCTCGACGAGGCCGGCAAGTACGTCGCCGCCGCCTTCATCGTCTTCATGGTCCTGCTCGTCATCTACGTCGCGATCATGGCGGCGAAACTGCAGCGGATCGAGCGGGAACTGCGGGAACTGGCTGGATTTGCCGAGGCCCGGCAGCAACCCGACATGCCCGGACGCGAAGCGGAGGACATGTCGGAAATTGATTCTGCCCAGCCCCCGACCGACTCCGATCGCAATCTGACTCCTTCGGAGGCGGTCGGGGGCCCTGGCGGGGAGGCTCGAGGTGAGTGAGCTGCTGGCGCTCGGCGTCTCCCACAAGACCGCGCCGCTGGACCTGCGCGAGCGGCTCTCGCTGACCGAGGGGCGCGCCGTCTCCGCCCTGCGCGAGCTGACCGCGGCCGCCGGGATCCATGAGGCGGCGGCGATCTCGACCTGCAACCGCACCGAGCTCTACCTGATCGTCTCCGACCCGGTCGAGGCCGAGTCGACGGCCCTGGGTGTGCTCACGCGCCAGGCCGAGATCCGGCCGACCGAGCTGCTCGGCCACCTCTACTCGCTGCGCTCGGTCGAGGCCGCCCGCCACCTGTTGCGAGTGACGGCCGGGCTCGACTCGATGATCGTCGGCGAGGCCGAGATCCAGGGCCAGGTCAAACGCGCCTACGAGCTGGCCCTGGTCGAGGGCGGCACCGGGCCGATCCTCAACCGCCTCTTCCGCGGCGCCCTCGCCGCCGGCGGCCGCGCCCGCGAGGAAACCGGGATCAGCGAGAAGGGGGTCTCGATTCCCTCGGTCGCGGTCGAGCTGGCCCGCCGCGCGCTCGGTGACCTCTCCGACCGTCGCGTCCTCGTCGTCGGCGCCGGCGAGACCGCCGAGCTGGTCGCCAAAGCGCTGGTCGCCCGCGGTGTCCGCACCGTCTTCGTCGCCAACCGCCACTACGACCGCGCGATCGGGCTGGCCCAGCGCTTCGAGGGCAGCGCCGTCCGCTTCGAGGAGCTGCCCGAGCAGCTGGCCGAGGCCGACATCGTCGTCAGCGCCACCAACTCCCCGCACCACATCGTCGAGCGCGACGACCTCGCGCAGGTGATGGCGGGTCGCCCGGAACGGCCGCTACTGGCGATCGACATCGCCGTGCCGCGCGACATCGAGCCGGCCTGCCGCGAGATCGCCGGCGTCAGCGTCCACGACATCGACGACGTGCAGACGATCGTCGAACGCAACACCAGCGGTCGCGAGTCCGAGGCGAAGCGGGCCGAGCACATCATCGAGGCCGAGCTCGACCGCTTCGAGCGCTGGCTCGCCTCGCTCGAGGTGGTGCCGACGATCGCCGCCCTGCGCGAAAGCGGCGACGAGATCGTGCGCCGCGTGCTGGCCGAGAACGAGGGCCGCTGGGAGAGCCTCAGCGAGGCCGACCGCGAGCGGTTGGAGGCGATGGCGAAGGCGATCGCCTCCCGGCTCCTGCACGAGCCGACCCTGCGCATGCGCCGCGCGGCCGGCAGCGACGACGCCTACTTCTACGTCAGCGCGATGCGCGAGCTGTTCGGCCTCGACGTCGGCACCGAGCCCGAGGGGGGAGTGGGCGGGAGCCAACGTCACTGAGCTACGTCGCAGGGGCCGCGACTCCGCCTGCGGGCGATGCGCCGTCAAAAAGTGCAAGAGCATCCGGATCGCGACCAACGAGGCAGCAAACTGGCGCTGACCCAGGCGGGTCAGGTCGCTGAGATGCTGGGCGGGGCGGAGCTGGTCGAGGCCTCCTCCGACGGCGAGCCCGGGGACAAGTCGCGGTTTGTGCGGGGGGTCGAGCGGGCGCTGCTGGCGGGGGAGGCGGAGGTCGGGGTGCACTCGGCCAAGGATCTGCCGGGGGAGATGGCGTGCGGAGCTGGAGATCGCCGCGGTGCCGCCGCGCGAGGACCCGGCCGACGTCTGGATCGGGGTCGGCTCCTCGCTCGCCGACGCCCCCGAGGGCGCCCGGGTCGGCACCGCCAGCCTGCGCCGCCGCGCCCAGCTGCTCGCCGCCCGCCCCGACCTGCGGGTGGAGGAGCTGCACGGCAACGTCGACACCCGCCTGCGCAAGCTGGCCGAGGGGGAACTGGACGCGATCGTGCTCGCCGCGGCCGGTCTGCGCCGGCTCGGCCGCGCGGCGGAGATCGGCTTCTCGATCCCGGTCGAGACGCTGGTCCCGGCCCCCGGCCAGGGCACCCTGGTCCTCCAGGTCCGCGCCGGCGACGAGGCGACGACCACGGCCGTCTCGGGCATCTTCGACCTCGACACGGCCCGCGAGCTGACCGCCGAGCGCGCCGCCGTGCGCCTGCTCGAGGCCAGCTGCACGACCCCGGTCGGCGTTCTCGCCAGGGTCGAGGGTGAGGGCCTCGAGCTCGAAGCCTTCGTCGGCCTCCCCGACGGCAGCGAGTGGCTGCGCGACCGGATCGAGGCCGACGCCGCCGAGCCGGCGATCGCCGGCGTCCTCCTCGCCGAGCGCCTGCTCAGCGCCGGCGCCCGCGACCTCCTCGACCGCGCCGAGGCGATGGCATGAGCGCCCGCGCCGGGGTCGTGTACCTGGTGGGGGCGGGGCCTGGGGATCCGGGGCTGATGACGGCGCGGTCGCTGGAGCTGATCGCCGGCGCCGACTCGGTCTTCTACGACCGGCTGATCCCGCCGGGGGCGCTTGCGGGCGCCCGTGACGACGCCGAGCTCGTCTATGTCGGCAAGCGGCCCGGCGTGCCCTCGGTTCCCCAGGAGGAGATCGGCACGCGACTGGTCGAGGCGGCCAAGGCCGGCAGGAGCGTGGTCCGCCTCAAGGGCGGCGACCCGTTCGTCTTCGGCCGCGGCGGCGAGGAGGGAGAAGCGCTGCGCGCGGCCGGGGTCGAGTTCGAGGTGGTGCCGGGGGTGACCGCCGGCGTCGCCGCCACCGCCTACGCCGGCATTCCCGTCACCCACCGCGACGACGCCTCCGCGGTTGCCTTCGTCACCGGCCACGAGGACCCGGAGAAGGCCGAGTCGGCGCTCGACTGGGACGCCCTCGCCGGCTTTCCCGGAACCCTCGTCTTCTACATGGGGGTCAAACGGCTGGCCGAGAACGCGGCGGCGCTGATCGCCGGCGGACGCGACGCCGGCGAGCCGGCGGCGGCGATCGAACGCGGCACCTGGCCCGGCCAGCGCACCGTCGTCGCGACCCTGGGGACGATCGCTGCCGCGGTCGAGCGCGAGGGCATCAAGGCGCCGGCGCTGATCGTGGTCGGGGCGGTCGCCGCCCGCCGCGAGGACCTTGCCTGGCTCGAGCGTCGCCCCCTGCACGGCCGCCGCGTCGTCGTCACCCGCGCCCGTGCCCAGGCCAGCGGCCTCGCCGCGACCCTGCGCGACCTCGGCGCCGAGGTGGTCGAGCTGCCGGCGATCCGGATCGAGCCGCGGATCGAGAGCGAGGAGGTCCGCCGCGCGGTCGCGGCGATCGGCGAGTACGCGCTGATCTGCGTCACCAGCCCGAACGGGGCGCAGCTGCTCTTCGACGCGCTGGCGAGCGCGGATGGAGGCCGACGATGGGGGCTCGCCGCGGATTCCCCGGCCTCGACGCCCGTACCCTCGCCGGGGCCACCGTCGCCGCAATCGGCCCGGGTACGCCGCGGGCGCTCGCCGAGCACGGGATCGCCGCCGACATCGTCCCCGAGCGCTTCGTCGCCGAGGCGCTGGTCGAGGCCCTGGCCGGAGTCGAGGTCGAGGGCAAGCGCGTGCTCATCGCCCGCGCCGCCGAGGCCCGCGACGTCCTCCCCGACGCCCTGCGCGAGCGCGGCGCCAAGGTCGATGTCGTCTCCCTCTATGAGACCGTGCGCGAGCAGCCCGACGACGACGCGGTCGAGGCGGCCCAGAGCGCCGACTACGTCACCTTCACCTCCTCCTCGACCGTGACCAACCTGACCGAGGCGCTCGGCGACCGCTTCCCCAGCGGCGCCCGCATCGTCTCGATCGGTCCCGTCACCAGCGACACCGCCCGCGCCGCCGGCCTCGACGGTCGACGTCGAAGCCGAGCAACACGACATCGACGGCCTGCTCCAAGCCCTGCTGGCGGACGCGGCGCAGTGACTTCCTGAGCTTGCGGCAGTCATTTGGTCCGCATACGATCCAAAGGACTGCCGCAATTCCGATTTATGAGCTTCGGCAAGCCGCACGAGCACTCACGAGCGCCTCGACTCGACCAACACACGCGCCCGGGAGTTGGCCGCGGAAGGCGCCGAACACGGCACCGTCGTCACCGCCGATGAGCAGACCGCCGGCCGCGGGCGCCAGGGCCGCGTCTGGACCGCCCCCCCGGGCAAAGCCCTCCTCTACTCCGCCATCGTCCGCCCCCTCGACGACCGCCACCTGATGCTCCCGCTAGCCGCCCCACTCGCCGTCTGCGAAGCAGCCGAGGAGCTCGCCAGCAGCCTCGCCCATAGCGGCAAGGCGACGGCGGAAGCCTTCCGCTGCGGCGTCAAGTGGCCGAACGACGTCCAGGTCGAAGGAAAAAAGCTGGCCGGAATACTGGTGGAGGCGCGGCCCCAGGATGGCTGGGCAGTAATCGGCATCGGCCTCAACCTCACCATCTCCCCCGACGAGTTCCCCCCCGACCTCCAGAGACAAAGCGGTCTCGATCTTCAGCTCTGACATGGGGGGTCTGGGGGGACCCGCCAAGCCTCCCCGCTGTTCGCGCAGGCGGGTCCCCCCCAGACCCCCTTTCGGCAGCCAAAGTCTTGAACCGTCACCTCGAGCGCTGGGTCCAGTCGGACCCGGACATGGTGCTGTCCGCCTGGCGCCAACGCGACGCCCTCAAAGGTCGCGAGGTCGCCTGGGACGGTGGCTCAGGCGTCGCCGATGGCGTCGACGACCGGGGCTTCCTGCTGGTCGTCACGCCCAGTGGGGACCGTGTCGCCGTTGGTGCCGGCGAGGTCCACCTCACCCGCTCCTGATTTGCCGTCGGCCCTGGGACCGGTTTTGCGCCGCTTGCGCGGTCGTTTCTTGCGGGGTTTGGACGCGCCCTCGCTGCCCTGGCGCTGTTTCGCGCCACCGCCCTCCGGGGCACCGCCGTTCTCGCCCTGCCCGCCGTTGCGCTTGCCGCGCTTGCGCCGGCGCTTGCCGCCTTTGGGGAAGTTGCGCAGCAGCTCGCGGGCCACGCCTGAGGGTTTCCGCGCCATCCGCATCCGCGCTCCGCGCAGCACCTCCTCGCCCTCGGGCGTGTGCGAGACCGAGGCCGCCAGCACCGCCACCGCCAGGCGCCGGTCCTGTTTGCGGGAGGCATGCACCAGCCGCCGGGCGTTACGCCCATGCGCGCGCCCGGAGGAGTTGACCAGCAGCCCCAGCAGGCGCTTGGTCTCCGGCCAGCGCTGCACCGCGTACTCCTCGTGCAGCTCGCGGGTGTAGGAGGCGAGGCGCCAGACCCACGCCTGCGCCTGGTCGCGGCGGCCGATCCGTTTGTCGACCAGGGCCTGCAGCAGAACCTTGGTCCCGGCCCGTTTGTCCTCGCGGCTCCAGGTGCCGACGATGTCGATCGCGTCGTCGAAGGCCTCGGGATCGCCAAGGTCGGCGATCTCCCCCAGCGCTTTCAGTCGCAGCTGCGCGTTGCGGTTGCGCTGCACGCAGGTCAGCAGGAAACGGCGGCGCAGCTCCTTGGTCTTGTCGTTCTGCAGCATCGCCCGCGCCCGGCGCCAACCCTGGGTGTTGACCCGGGCCCCGGCCAGAGCCGCCCAGGCATGCTGCTCCGGGTAGTCGAGGTTCTCGACCGCGATCCGCCAGATCTCCCGTTCCAGCACCTCCATCCGTTTCTCCTCGACATCGGAGACCGGCACGATCCGGCGCTCGACCCGGACCTTGCGCCCGCGTCCGCGCCGCACCGGCCCGACGACGATCGCGCCGCCGCGGTAGACGTCGCGGTCGAGCAGGCTGTGGAGGGTGATGATCGTCTCGCTATGGGTGGTCGCCGGGTGCACGAAGTCGATCACCAGGCCCGCCTCCTTGCCCGGCGCCCGCCGGGTGACGCGGCCGACCCGCTGCTGGTAGATCCGCCGCGACGCGGTCGGCGCCAGGTGCATGCAGATCGTCGCCCGCGGCGAGTTCCAGCCCTCGGCCAGCAGCATCGCGTTGCAGAGCACGTCGACCTCGCCGCGCTCGAAGCCGGCGAGGATTTCGGCCAGCTCGCGCTTCGGCGTCTCACCGGAGACCGCCTGGGCGTTGATGCCGGCGTTGCGGAAGGCTTTCGCCACGTTCTTGGCGTGCTGGACGCCGGCCGTGTAGAGGACGCCGGGGACTTTGCGGAAGCGCGAGCGGTAGAGGTCGGCGATGGCGACGTTGAAGGGCTCCTGGTCGAGCAGCGCCGCCAGCTCCTCCTGGTCGAAGTCCTGGTCGACCTCGCCTTTGCGCAGCGGCACCTTGGCGATCGTCCGCACCCCCGGCCCGGGCGGGATCCGCAGGCAGCGCAGCGGCGAGATGACGCCGCGACGGGCGGCCTGGGCGAGGTCGAAGCGCGAGGTCTGGGTCGGGAAGAGGTCGGCGACGTGGCGCGCGATCAGCGCCCCGGTCGCGGTCATGCCGATGAAGACGGGGCCGTCCCAGGCGCGGATGCAGGCGCTGGTTTTCTCGCCCAACGCGGTGTGCGCCTCGTCGCAGATGACGATCGCGTAGGCGTCGGAGACCTTCTTGTGGTTGCGAACGAACCACTGGTAGGTCTCGACCGTGATCGCGCCGTCGGGATCGTCGCGCCCGTCCAGCAGCGGCGGCCGCAGGCGCTCCTTGTAGCCGCGGTCGGAGATCTCGCCGATGAACTGGTCGACCAGGTTGCGGCGGTGGGTGAGGATCAGCACCCCGCCGGTCTTGGTCGCCTCGATGAAGCCGACCGCGGCCACGGTCTTGCCGGCGCCGGTCGCGTGCTCGAACCAGAAGCGGCGGGCGGCACCGGGGTCGTCGGGGGCCTCCTCGACCACCTCCTCGTCCTCGTCGGCGGGCCCTTCCTCCCAGTCCTGGGGCTCCTCGTCTTCGTCCTCGTCCTCCTCGAGCTCACCGTCCTCTTCATCCTCCTCGAGCTCGCCGTCGACGCTGGGCTCGGCGGCGGCCACTTCGGCCGCGTCGGCTTCGGCTTCCTCGGCCTCCTCGTCGACTTCCGCTTCGGCCGCGGCGGCGGCCAGCTCGCGGCGCTCGTCGTCGGTGATCACCTGCTGCTGGGCCATCAGCTCGGCCAGGGTCCCCGAGAGCGCATCGACCTGGTGCGGGTTCAGTTCAGCGCCGTCACGCAGCTTCGGCGGTTCGTCGGCGAGGAAGCGCTCGAGGCCGAGCAGCAGGGAGAAGTCGCGCCGCCACTCGATCGAGGGGTACTCGGCCCCGTCGTCGATCTCGCTCAGCGCCGCGTCCATCGCGCGCCGCCGGGCCGTGCCCGGCGCCAGCGCCTCGGGCCCCTCGCCGTCGAGCAGGAAGGGCTCGCGGGCAAACGCCGCCGCACGCTCGATATCGGCGCTTGAAGGAACTGCCGCGTTGGCGGCAACGTCGCTGGTCTTGGCCATAGAAAGGCTTCTGGGTCCGCCCCCGCCGAACACGAGACAGCCGGCCGGGGCAAGTGAACGAGGACACCCGGGAGTCGGTAATCCCTTCTCCCGGATTTCTCAGCGGCTCGCAAACCGGCGAACCGAACGTCCGTATTGTAATCACGGAACGGATGCCCACGCGACTGACATTGCGCATTGCGCTGTGCGCGCTGGCGCTGGCGCTGCTCGGGGCCAGCGGCTGCGGCTCCTCCGGCGGCGGCGATTCTGGCGCTGCCCACCCGAACTACAAGCGCGCCCTGGCCGGCTCGCCGCCGCCCCTGGCCGCCCTCCACAGACAAGCCAACGAGCTGCTGCCGGGCGGCATCGACGCCTACGAAAAGCGAGTCGCGGCGCTGAAGGGATACCCGGTCATCGCCAACGTCTGGGCCTCCTGGTGCGGGCCCTGCCGCTTCGAGTTCCCGACCCTGCAGAAGCTCGCCGCCCGCTACGGCAAGCGGGTCGCCTTCATCGGCGTCAACTCGCAGGACTCCACCGCAAACGCCAAGGAATTCCTGGTCGAAGCGCCGGTCCCCTATCCCAGCTACATCGATCCCGGCAAGGGGCTGATCGAAGCGCTCGGCGGCCTCGGCGGCCTACCCGACACCGCGTTCTACAACCGCGACGGCAAGCTCGTCTATCTCAAGCAGGGCCCCTACGTCGACGGTTCCGAACTCGAAGCCGACGTTCGACGCTACGCGCTGGAAGGCGCATAATCGGACGATGGAAACCTTCGTCATCATCGCCCTGGTCGGTTTCGCCCTGCTGCTCGCGGAGCTGCTGCTGCCGACCGGCGGCCTGCTCGCCCTCGTCGGCGCGGCCGGCCTGGTCGCCGGCGGCATCGTCGCCCTCGACTCCAACAACAACGACGCCGATGTGATCGGCCCGGCCCTGATCACCCTCGGCATCTTGTCCGGGATCAGCTTCTACCTGATCGCCCGCAAAGTCATCGAGGCGCACCACGAGCAGCCGGTGCGGACCGGGACCGAGGAGCTGATCGGCTCCAGCGCCGAGGCCCGCTCGACGATCGACCCCGAGGGCCAGGTCTGGGCGCAGGGCACTGTCTGGGGAGCGCGGCTGGCGGACGGGGCCGGCCCGGTGGGGCTGGGGGATAGAGTCACGGTCGAGGCGGTCGACGGACTGACGCTGGTGGTCAGCGCCCAGCCGGCGGCCGCGGACTCGACCAGTGGAGGAGTCAGCTGATGGAAGTCGCGCTCGGAATCATCATCATCATCGCCTTCTTCGCGCTGATCGCGATCGGCGCCTCGGTCCGTGTCCTGCGCGAGTACGAGCGCGGCGTCATCTTCCGCCTCGGCCGGCTGATCGCCCAGAAGGGGCCCGGCCTGATCCTGCTGATCCCGTTCATCGACCGCATGGTCAAGGTCGATCTGCGGACGGTGACCCTGAACATCCCGCCGCAGGAGGTGATCACCCGCGACAACGTCCCCGCCAGCGTCAACGCGGTCGCCTACTTCCGCGTGATGGACCCGCGCAAAGCGATCGTCGAGGTCGAAAACTATCTGCTCGCCACCTCGCAGATCTCGCAGACGGCGCTGCGCTCGGTGCTCGGCAAGGCCGAATTCGACCAGCTGCTCTCCGAGCGCGAGCGGCTCAACGAAGAGCTGCAGGGGATCATCGACGAGTCGACCGAGCCCTGGGGCGTGAAGGTGACCGCGGTCGAGATCAAGGACGTCGAGATCCCCGAGCAGATGCAGCGGGCGATCGCCCGCCAGGCCGAGGCCGAGCGCGAGCGGCGGGCCAAGATCATCAACTCCGAGGGCGAGTTCCAGGCGGCGCAGAAGCTCACCGACGCGGCCGACATCATCAGCACCAACCCGGCCTCGCTGCAGCTGCGCTACCTGCAGACGCTGCTGGAAATCGGCAGCACCAACAACACCACCGTCGTCTTCCCGCTGCCGATGGACATCATCGAGCCCTTCCTCGGTCGCGGCGATCACAAAGCCGGCGGCAGCAAGGCGAAGCCGCCGACCCCTCCGGCCCCACCCGAGCCGCCGCCGGCCGAGCTTCCCGACGACCTCCCCCCCTCGCGGTCCTGAGTTCCCCCGAGATACGCATCGACCAGCTGAGCGGGCTGCGGACGATCCTCGCTCCCGGCCGCGCCGAGCGCCCGGACAACTTCTCGGCCCGGGCGGCGGCGCCCAAGGGCCCGGATAACTGCCCCTTCTGCGAGGGACGCGAGGACCGCACGCCGCCGGAGCGCTATGCCCTGCGCCCGGGCGGCGGCCCGCCCGACAGTCCCGGCTGGCTGACCCGGGTGGTGCCGAACCTCTACCCGGCGCTGGGTGGGGGCGAGGTCGAGGCCGGCGGCGCCGCCACCGGTGCCGAAGCGGGCGCCTTCGCCAGCAGCGGCGACCCCCTGCTGGCCTCGCGCAAGGCGGGCGAACCGGACCTCTTCTCCTCGCGTCCGGCCGGCGGCGAGCACGAGGTCATCGTCAACTCCCCCCAGCACGTGACCGCGATGGCGGAGCTGAGCGAGGAGCAGTTCGCCGCCGCGCTCGCCACCTGGCGCGAGCGTATGCGCGCTCATGCCGACGCCTCCTACGTGCAGCTGATCGTCAACGAGGGCGGTGGCGCCGGGGCCTCGCTCGAGCACTCCCACGCCCAGCTCTACGCGCTGCCCTTCGTCCCGGTCGCCGTCGCCCGCGAGCGCGAGCGGGCCGGCGCCTACGCCGAACGGACCGCCGGCTCGGGCCTGCTCGGCGACATCCTGGTCGAGGAGGTGCGCCGGCGCGAGCGCCTGGTCGCGATCGACGACGAGGCGGCGCTGATCTGCCCCTGGGCCTCGCGCTCCCCCTTCGAGCTGCGGGTGATCCCGCGCCGGGCGGCCCCCAGCTTCGCCGAGGACGAGACCGGCGCGGCGATGATCCGCACCGCGATGCGCGTCCTCGCCGCCCGCTTCGGCGGCCCGCCGGAGCTGAACCTCTGGGTCCGCACCGCCCCCCACGGCGCCGAGGAGTTCGGTTGGCACGTCGACATCGCCCCGCGGCTGACGATCAAGGCCGGCTTCGAGCTCGGCACCGGCGTCGACATCAACATCTACCCGCCCGAGCGGGCGGCAAGCGACCTGCGCGAAGCCCTGCCGAGCTAACCCAGCGCGGTCTCGAGCATGACGGCGAGACCCGGCTTGACCAGGTCGCCGTCGGCCGAGAGAACTCCACGACCAAGACGCATTGCTATTGCCGCGTAAGAAGCGTCGTAGAACGTGAGGCCATGGGAGAGCGCGAGACTCGCCGCTGCTCGGCGATCCTCTGGGAGTAGTTCGAGCGGCTCACCACAGATCTCCAACAAGAGGTCGAGCGCCGCACCAACCTCGTCGCCCGCCCAGCCACCATGCAGCGTAAGGACGTTTCCCACCTCGTAAACGGTGAGGGTGGTGACTCGCATCGCCAGCCGGCCGATTGCTTCTCGGGCAAGCCCACCTTCGGGCTCACGCTCAAGTGGCCGGAACCACTTGGCCGCAATGCTGGCGTCGACAACCCAGGCATCCGGATTGCTCATGGCGCTCACGCGTCACGGTTGCGGTCGGCGCGGATCATGGCCACAACGTCATCGGAACCGCTCCACGTCTGGGGCAACCGGTCGAGGTCGGCCCAGATCGCCTCGCGATCACGGCGGGCAAGACCCAGCTCACGACGGGCGGCATTCTGGAGGAAGGCGCTGCGGGTGGTCCGCCGACGCTCCACCTCCCCGTCGAGCATGTCCAGCAGTGCGTCGGGGATCGAGATCATTACCTTTGCCATCAGGTCAGTATATACCCGAGGCAATACCCTCCGATTCGATCCGAGTAACGGCACTTCCTCCCAAGTCTTCCGAGAGGAAGAGTTCTCCCCCTCTCGGCCGATAGGGTCGTCCGCGATGGCCCCGAACCCGCGTCCGATCCCCCGCTTCATCGCCGACACGACCCAGGAGGGGATTCCGCACGGTCGCTTCGCCGAGCGCCTGACCACGGCCTTCCGCGAGGCGGTGGAGGCAATCGAGGACCTGCCCGAGGGGGCGGCGACGCCGGCCCAGCTCGACTGGTTCCCGGAGCGCGCCTGGGGCGGGCGAATCTGGGTTCCCTGCTCGGCCAACACCGAGAGCGCCGAGGGGACCCTGGAGCTGTTCGGTCATGTCTCCTACGTGCAGCCTCCCGGCGACGACCCCTCCGACTTCCAGGCCAAGGCCGACTTCACCGACGTCCTCGCTGCCGACAACCCGGACTGGCGGATCGACCTCAACGACGACGTCGTCGGCCGCTGGCGCGGGGAGAATGGCCGCGCCGGCGCCGTCACCCTGGTCTGGGGCCGCCCCCTCCTGCGCAACGCCGTCGCCGCCACCGCCGAGCTCGACGGCGAGGTCGTCGACCAGGAGGAGATCTCCAAGGACCGCTTCACCCTCGTAGCCCTCGACGCCCTCGAGGGCTACGGCGACGAGCACTTCATGCAGGTCAAGCTCTGGAGCGCCCGCGCCCAGGAGCTCGCCTCCGAGAGCCTCTACTCCTAGCACGGGGATCTACGATGGGCCGATCCGGCCCCGATAGCTCAGCTGGATAGAGCGATCCCCTCCTAAGGGATAGGCCGCTGGTTCGAATCCAGCTCGGGGCATTCTGTGATGTGTCGCGACATCGGAGACAGACGTCCCGAGACATCGTGGGGCGGTCTGGGGCTAGCGCTTGACGACGTTGTGAATCGCCATCGCCTCCGGCCGGCCGGGCTCGATCCCAACCTCGGCGAGGATCGGCATCAGTCGCTCCCCGAATGCATCGAGCTGCTCCTGGGAATCCCAGATCTCACTGACCCGAAGACTCCCCTCCTCGCCAAAGCAGAGGTGGTAGTCGAGTCCGTCGGGGGGAATATCCCAGCCTCCTCGAGCTTGCGGATGCTCTCGTCGTACTGTGCCGCCGTCATGCTCGCGGGGGCAAAGCGGATCAGGACGCTCATCACTCCTCCTTGGTTGAGTCTCGGTTCAACGTACACCCGCACGGCGGGGCGGTGGAATCCCTGAGATGCAATCCCGCGCCCGCGCGGCAGCAACTTTCGGGGTGGTGGGCCGGTTGTAGCCAGAGTGCAGCGAATGAGCCGACGAGGCCCACGAATTCTCCGCGCCCAGATGCCGCCTGCCTGGGCGGGTCTCCTTGTCTTCGCGCTGATCGCCTGCTGGGCCATCGCGCTGGCGCCCGCCGGCGCCTCGGCCCGCACGCTTCACTTCGACGGCCAGCGGGTGCAGGCGCCGCGCTCCTGGCCGGTCTACCGGCTCAGCCAGCACCCGGGGATGTGCGTCCGCCTCGACCGCCGCGCGGTCTACCTGGGGACGCCGGGGGCCGACCAGCACTGCCCGACCGAGGCCGTCGTCGGCCGCCAGCGGGCGATCCTGGTCGAACCGCGTGCCGCCGCCCATGCCGCGCGCGCCGCGGAGGTGCCGCGGCCGCGCCGGATCGCCACCGCCTCGGCCGGCGGTTCCGTCTTCACCGGGCTCGGCTTCGACGCCTGTACGGCGCCCTCTTCGCGCTCGATGGCGGCCTGGGGCAGCTCGCCCTACCGGGCGATCGGCGTCTACATCGGCGGCGACAACCGCGGCTGCTCGCAGCCGAACCTGACCGCGAGCTGGGTCAGCGCCCAGACCGCCGCCGGCTGGCACCTGATCCCGACCTACGTCGGCCTGCAGGCGCCGACCAGCAGCTGCGGCAGCTGCGGCAAGCTCAGCGCCAGCGCCGGTCGGGCCACCACCCAGGGTGAAGAAGAGGCGGTCGACGCCGTCGCCCAGGCCGCCGCCGTGGCGATGGGCCCTGGCAGCCCGATCTACTTCGACATGGAGTCTTACACGCGCACCTCCGGCGCCACCGCCGCCACCCTCGCCTTCCTCGAGGGCTGGACCGAGAAGCTGCACTCGCTCGGCTACGTCTCCGGCGTCTACAGCAGCGGCGCCTCCGGGATCGCCGACCTCGCCAGGAAAGTCGGCAGCGACTACAACCTGCCCGACAGCCTCTGGTTCGCCAACTGGAACGGCCAGGCCACCACCACCGACCCCTACGTCCCCGCCAACGCCTGGACCCAGCACCAGCGCATCCACCAGTACCGCGGCGGCCACGACGAGACCTACGGCGGCGTCACGATCAACATCGACAGCAACTACCTGGACGGGGCGACGGTCGGCACCGCGGCGCCGACCGCGGGCCTCGAAGACCCGGTCGGCGCGCTGGACCTGGTCGGCACTCCGACGCCGGGCCAGGTGCGGGTCAAGGGCTGGTCCTTCGACGTCAACGCCCCGACCGAACCGCTGGCGATCCGCGCCTACATCGGGGGCAGGCCGGGAGCCCCCAGCGCCGCCGCCTACGAACTCGGGATCGCCAACCAGCCCCGCCTCGACGTCGGCGCCAAGTACCGCCGCGCGGGCGCCGGCCACGGCTTCGATGTCACCTTCCCCACCCTCAAGTCCGGGCCGCAGCCGATCTGCGTCTACGCGCTCAACACCGGCGGCGGCAACGACCGCCTGCTCGGCTGCGAGTCGACCACCGTCCCGGTCGCGGTCACCCTCAAGGTGCTGAAGCAGACCCGGACCACGGTCAAGGTCTGGGCCGCCTGCCGCTGGCCCCAGGGCACCGCCTGTCCTGGCCGGCTCCTGCTCCGCACCCGGGTCAAGGTCGCCCTCCCGCACCGGCGCGGCACGCCGCCTCGAATCCGCGCCGTCACCCGTTCGCTCGGTCGCCGCGGCTTCCGCCTCTCCGGCGAACGCGGCCATGGCTTCACGATCCCCCTCAGCGGGCGCGGCCGGGCGCTGCTGAAGCAGCGCGGGCGCCTCAAGTCGCAGCTGATCGCGGCGATCCCGGGTGGACGGCGCGTCGTCCCGGTCGGTCTCGGCCGCTGAGTGACTAACCCTCGCCGAGCGCCTCGCGCAGGCGGCCCAACTCCGCTCGCAGCTCCGCCAGTTCGCGCTCGAGCCGGGTGAGGCGATCCTCGGCCGGGACCAGGGCAGGGCCGGCGCCAGGCGCAGCTGCGGTGGCCACGTCCCCTGCCTCCCCCGCGTCGACGGAATCACCGCCCGCGACCGGCAGGGGTGCCGAAGCGCTCGACACCTCCTCGATGCCCCCCAGCAGCTGCTCGTAGCGCAGCTCCTTCTGGCCGGGGCGGCGCTCGTGGCGGGCGACGTAGCCGCGCCCGACCAGGGCGTCGAGGGTGGCCTGCACGGCGGTGAGGTCGGGGAACCCGTGCAGGCGCTCGCTGCGCTGTTTCAGCTCGCCGGGGGTCTGCGCGCCGCGCAGCATCAGCACGCCCAGTAGCGCCAGCTCACCGTCGTCGACGCCGAGCGCTTCCGGCATCAGCTGCCGGTACTTGCGGGCGCGGCTGGAAGCGCCGCTGGTGAGGCGGGTCCAGCCGCGCAGGGCGAGGCGGCGCAGGGCCTCGGACACGGTCGCCTCGTCGTAGTCGACGACCGGGTCGCGGTTGGTCGCCTGGTTGCAGGCCAGGCGCAGCGAGTTGAGCGAGAGCGGGTAGGCGTCCGGGGTCGTGCGCTGCTTCTCGATCAGGCAGCCGACGACGCGGATCTCGACTGCGTCCGGCTCCACAGCCCAGCCTCAGCCCCGGTCCGGGCGGTCCGGGTAGATCTCGTCGATCGTGACCAGGGCCCGGTAGGGAGCCTCGGCGGCCGCTTCGATCTTCGCGGCGCCCCCGGCCAGCCGGTCGACGACGGCGACCACGCCGGCCACCTCCAGCCCCTCCTCGCGGATCCGCCCGATCGCGGTCGCGGTCGAGCCGCCGCTGGTGACCGTGTCCTCGACGACGAGGCAGCGCAGGCCCGGCCGCACCGGCCCCTCGACCCAGCGCTGCAGCCCGTGCTCCTTGCGCTCGCCGCGGACGAAGAAGGCGACGAGGTCAGCGCCGGAGGGCGCGGCGATCGCCGCGCAGGCGGGCGGGATCGCGGCGGTGGCGGGACCCCCCACGGCCTCGGCCCCGACCGCGGCGGCGGCCGCGGCGATCAGCTCGCCGGCAGCGTGGAAGCCGGCCGGTCGCATCAGCGTCCGCCGCGCATCGACGTAGTACTGGGCGACGGCACCGCTCGCCAGCGTCACCTCCCCGAGGATCAGCGAGTGCTCGCGCAGCTCCGCAAGCAGCGTCCCCTTGGCGGCATCGAGATCGGTCACGGCGGCCATCCTAAGGTCGGCCGCTTGGTGGACGAGTTGACCCACCCAGGGTGTGGTCAACTCGTTCACTTTGAGCGAGCGCCTCGCCGAAGCCCTGGCGCCAGCTCGGGTGCGCGGGCCGCCAGCCGAGCTCGCGCTTGGCCTTGGCGTTGTCGGCCCCTCGCATGCTCACGGCCGAGGCGGCGACGCCCTTGCCGGCGAGGAGGCGGGCGAGCCAGACGGGGACGTGCCGTGGCGGCTTCGCCCCGAGTGCCTCGGCGTAGACCGGCACCCACTCGCGCAGCGGAGCCGGCTCGTCGTCGACGACGTTGTAGGTGCCGGGAGCGCCACGCTCGAGGGCGGCGACGGTCGCGCTCGCCGCGTCCTCGACATGGACGAAGGAGAAGGTGCCGCTGCCCGGGCCGACGATCGGGAGTCGTCGCCTTTCCACTTCCTCGGCCTGCTGCTCGCCGCGGTCGTAATAGGTGCCGGGGCCGTAGAGCCAGCCGAAGCGCAGCACGAGCGACTCAGCTCCCTCGGCCTCGAGCAGCTGGCGCTCGAGCTCGGCAACCGCCCCGAAGGTGGCACCGAACCGGCCCGGCGCGTCGGTGAACAGCGGCTCCTCCTCGCTCTTGACCCAACTCCCGCCGGGCCGGTAGGCAAAGGCGATGCTCTCGCCCACGAGCCGCTTCGCGCCGGCAGCCTGGGCGGCGGCGACGAGGTTGCGGGTGCCCTCGGTCCGGATCCGATTGGTCGCGGCCAGGTAGTCGCTTTTGGGGTCGTAGCGACGTGGCAGCGCGGTCAGCACGTGGACGACCGCCTCCGGCGCGGCGGCCACGACGGCGTCCTTCAGAGCCTCGACATCAAAGACATCGCAGACCGTCGACGCGGCCCCGGCGGCGCGAATCCCCTCTGCCCGCTCCTGCCGCCGGGTCATCCCCGTCACCTCGTGCCCCGCCGCGAGCAGCTGCCGGACCAGGGGGCGGCCGATCGCACCGCTTGCGCCGGCGACGAAGACCCTCATGGCTTCAACAGTATCCCGCCCGGTGAGCGTGTGTGACCAAGCAGATCAAGGACGCAGGGAGCGAAGCGTGCTCCGCACGTGAGCGACCGAGGACGCCGAGATGCGCAGGTCACACACGCTCACCAGACGAAGATGGGCTCGCCGTAGTGGATGCGGTTGTAGATCTCCGGCTGATCGGCGATGAAAGTGCGGATGCAGCCATGGCTGGCGGGGTAGTCCGGCACCGATTCATAGCCGTGGACCGCGTAGCCGCCGTAGAAGTAGAACGAGTAGTACATGCCGTGCGAGTTGTAACCGGGTTCGGTGCGGATGAAGGTGAAGTGGCCGGTCACGGTCGGGGTCGAGGACTTGCCGGAGGAGATCGGGTAGATCGCGAACGGCTTGTCGCCCTTGGCGAAGACCAGGACCTGCTTTGAGAGTGGAGCCTCGACGTGTTCGCCGGCCTCAGGATGGCGCACCTTGTATGCGCCCTTGCCGCCGAAGACGCTCTTGACCAGGCCGGCACCGGCCCGCATGCTGCGGGTCTTGTCGTTGACTTTGCGGTAGGCGAGGACGCCGCGGGCGGTCTTGTCGCCAAAGCACCTACCGCTGTTGGCGATGTATCCCATCTCCCGCATCGCCTTCTTGAAACCGACCACGACGGGGCCGCACTGGCCCTGGTGCAGCGCCGGAAAGCGGACCTTCCAGCTCTTGCGGACGCTGCTGTCGCCGCCGAGCACCCCGGTTGCCTCGTGGGTGGCGCTGACCGCGTACTTGCCGTCCTCACGGAGGATCACGCTGGAGCGGAAGCTGCCGGTGGCGCCCTTGCCCTTGCCGACCGCGAGCTTGTGGCTGACCAGCTCCTTGCCGTCGAGGAAGAAGGTGACCTCGACCCGCTGGCCCGGCACGTAGGGCTTGACCGTGCCGAAGACCGGGACCTTGCCGTAGATCGGGGCGCGGCCCTTGTGCAGGTGCCCGACCTCGATCTTCACCGTCGCGTCGGGCACGACCGCGGTCGCGGCTTTCTTCGGCCCGGGCGGTGTCGCGAGGGCGGTGGCGGGAACCAGGAACAGCGCCACGATGGCGACCAGGGGAGCGAGACGGCGACTCACCGACGGAATCCTACTGAGCGAGCAGGGCGACAGAGTTGTTCAGCATGTGCAGCAGGATGCACGGCCAGAGCGAGCCGGTCCGCTCATAGAGCAGCGCCAGCACGAAGCCGAAGAAGACCAGCGGCGGCACCGCGGTGACCCCCGTCAGCGCGTGCAGGCCGCCGAAGACGAGGCCGGCGAGCAGCGCCGCCGCCAACCGCGGCAGCCGCTCCCGCAGGCCGCCGAACAGCATGCCCCGGAAGCAGATCTCCTCGCTGATCGGCGCCGCGATCACGATCAGCAGGACCTGGACCGGGATCGGCCCGAACCCGGCGGCGATGTCCTCCTGCTTCGGTTCGACGATGAGGGAGGAGTAGAGGAGGGCGAAGAGCAGGTAGGCGCCGACTGCCGCCGCCGTCCACTTCAGCGCCGTGCTGACCTTGAACCGCCTCACCCCGAGCCGCCGCAGCACCTCGCCCAGCGTCGTCGCCCCGCGCTGCGCGGCGATCGCCATCGGCACCAGCAGGAACCCGATCGCCGTCGCCAGCTGCACGCCGACATTGCCGAAGGTGGTGAGGTCGCCGCCGTCCTTGTGGCCGATGATCGCGGCCGGGATCCCCATCACCACCCCGGTCCCCAGGGCGAGAAAGACGCCCAGCAGCGCCACCCACGGCCCCCAGTTCGAGTACGGGAACCGGCGCGGCTGCCGCCCGACCCCCTCTACGGCTAAGTTGGCCTCCATGTCGCCGGCAGTTTCACAGGTCTCCCGCTCGACCAAGACCCGCCTGCGGTTCCTGCGGCGCCTGCTCTTCGTCGTCGTCCTCGTCGTCCTGGCGATGATCGCGCTGAGCCAGTTCACGGAGCTGAAGCGACTCGCCGCCGGCATCCTCGCCTCGACCGCGGTGCTGGGGCTGATCATCGGCTTCGCCGCCCAGCACACGATCGCCAACCTCGTCGCCGGGGTTCAGATCACGGTCTCGCAGCCGTTCCGGATCGGCGACCGCATCAGCTTCGAAGAGAAAGGGGGGCGGGTCACCGACATCACCCTCTCCTACACCTACGTCGACCCCGGCGACGGCACCCACTTCGTAATCCCGAACCAGCTGCTGGTCGAGGGCATCGTCCACAACCTCTCGACCGAAGACACGCAGGCCTGAGCACTCGCCGGGCGGCGTAGTCTCTGCTCCGATGACGCAGCGCAACCGGCGACGCCAGCGACGCCGCGGGGGGATCGGAGGCAAGCTGCTGCTGGTCGGCGGCGGCGTCCTCGCCCTCACCGCGATCGCGGTTATCGGCGTCACCTCCTGGGTTCTCGACGTCGCCGCCGACGCCCCCTCGCTCGCCACCTGCAAGCCGATCGACAAGGGCGGCAACTCGGCCCTCTACGCGGCCGACGGCAGCAAGCTCGGCGTCATCGCCTCCGACGAAGCGCGCACCCCGGTCTCGATCGAGCGCATCCCCAGGACCCTGCAGCTGGCGACCGTCGCGATCGAGGACCAGCGCTTCTACACGCACGGCGGCGTCGACCCCGAGGGGATCCTGCGCGCGGCGGTCAAGGACCTCGAAGCCGGCAAGGCGGTCGAGGGCGGCTCGACGATCACCCAGCAGCTGGTCCGCAACCTCTGCATCGCCAACCCGCAACAGAACCTCGAACGCAAGATCGTCGAGGCGAAGCTGGCAACCGAGTACGCGAAGCGCCACTCGCGACGGGAAATCCTCGGCTCCTACCTCAACATCGCCTCCTACGGGACGATCGAGGGCGCCACCGCGGTCGGGGTCCAGGCGGCCTCGCGCATCTACTTCGACAGGCCGGTCTGGAAGCTGACCCTGCCGCAGGCGGCGCTACTGGCGGGGCTGCCGCAGGCGCCCTCCGAATACAACCCGATCCTCAACCCGGCGGCGGCCCGTGAACGGCGCGACCAGGTACTGCGGCAGATGGGCAAGCTCGGGTACATCTCCGCCGGCCGCGCCAGGGCGCGCCGCCGCCAGCGGGCTCGGTCTCGATGTCTCCAACGCCTACTTCGACCACCGCCAGCCCTACTTCTTCGACTACGTCGAGAACGACCTGATCAGCGAGTACGGGGTCAACACCGTGCGCCGCGGCGGCCTCGAGGTGCAGACGACGATCGACCCGGCGCTACAGGAGGTGGGACTGGAAGCGATGCGCTCCGCCCTCCCCTACTCCACCGACCCCTCCTCGGCGCTGGTCTCGATCGACCCCCGCAATGGTCACATCCGGGCGATGGCCTCCAGCTCCAACTACGCGGAAACGCAGTTCAACCTCGCCGCCCAGGGGCGGCGGCAGCCGGGCTCGACCTTCAAGGCCTTCGTCCTCACCACCGCGATCAAGCAGGGGATCGACCCCTACACGACCTATTACACCTCGAAACCGCTCGACCTCAACCTGCCGAAGTGGGGCCACTGGTCGGTCGCCACCGCCGACGAGGGCTACCAGGGCACGGTCAACCTGCGGCAGGCCACCGTCACTTCCGACAACACCGTCTTCGCCCAACTCGACCTCGACGTCGGGCCCAAGAGCGTCGCCGCAGACGGCGAAGTCGATGGGGATCACGACGCCGCTGGACGGGATCCCGGCCGAGGGGATCGGCGGCCTGCGCCTCGGCGTCACCCCGCTGGAGCTGACCGACGCCTACGCGACCCTCGCCTCGGGCGGCATCCACCACGACCCGGTCTCGGTCGAGAGGGTGACCTTCCCGGGCGGCAGGGTCGACCGGCCGCAGGCGGCGGACCCGAAGCGGGTGCTGCCCGAACCTGTCGCCTACGAGGTGACGAGGCTGCTGCACGACAACATCGCCGAAGGCACCGGCACCGCCGCCTACACGGGGTGCGCCGGCCAGGCCGGCAAGACCGGGACCACCGACGAATACACCGACGCCTGGTTCTCCGGCTACCAGCCGAACCTGGCGACGGCGGTCTGGGTCGGCTACCCGGAATCGAACGACGTCTCGATGTACAGCGTCCACGGCAGAACGGTCTTCGGCGGCACCTTCCCGGCCGAAATCTGGCACTCGCTGTATGCCAACGGCGGCGTCCCCTGCGAGGAATTCTCCAAACCGGAGAAGTCGATCAGCTGGGCGCCCTACTACGGTCACTTCACCCAGGCGAGCCCCAGCGACAACTCCCGCAGCGGCAGGTCCGGCGGCGCGCCACCACCCCCCGGCAGCGCCGCGGTCGGCGGCTACGACCCGAACGAATACAACCCTGACGCCTACGCGCCAGGGGCAGGTCAGGAACCGGCGCCACTGCCCCCGCCGCCCCCGACGGTCGGTGGCGGCAAGGGGGCCGGGGAATGACTCGACGGAGCCTCCCCGCTGTTGCTCCGGCGAGTCATTCCCCGGCTCCCTCCCGAGCAGGTAGGTAGCTGAGCATCACGCCGGGGGTTTCTTTCGCCCTGATGTGGGTCGGCTTCGCGGCCTACCTCGCCATCCTCGCCACCGCACCCCGCCTCGGCCGGCACCTCGTCTGGACGGCGATCGTGCTCGCGGTGGCCGCCTTCGCGGTGGCCCCCGTCCTGCTCTCCCACGACGTCTACAGCTACCTCGACTACGCCCGGCTCGGCGTCGTCCACGGCCTCGACCCGTACGTCCACCCCCCGCTCGCGGCGCCCTCCGACCCCGCCTACGCCCACGTCACCTGGACCGACGCCACCAGCGCCTACGGCCCGCTCTTCACCCTCCTCACCTATCCGCTGGCCTGGCTGCCGCTGGGCGTCGCGGTCGCGACACTGAAGGCGTCCGCGGCGCTCTCCGTCCTCGGCCTCGCCGCCGTCGTCTCCCGCCTCGCCGCCTGGCGCGGCGCCGACCCGCTCCGCGCCGCCGCCTTCGTCGCCCTCAACCCGCTCGTCCTCGTCCACGTCGTCGGCGGCGCCCACAACGACGGCCTGACGATGCTGCTGGCGATGCTCGCCGTCGCCGCCATCCTCAGCACCCGCGAGGCAAGCGGCGGAGCCGCCCTCGCCGCCGCCGCCGCGACCAAGGCCTCAGCCCTGTTCATCGCCCCCTTCGCCCTCCTCGCCACCGCAAAACCGGGGCCGACGGGCCGATTTCCCACGAGGGGCGTGGGTTTTCGGCCCATCGGCCGGCTGTTGTTGGGAGGGGCGCTGGCGTTCGCGGCGATCGGGGTGGCGGCTTATCTCGCCTTTGGCTGGGACTGGCTCGGGGCGTTCGGGGTGGTTGGGGAGAACCAGGGGCGGTCGAGCCACATGAGCATCCCGATCACGGCCGCACGGCTCACCGGGCTCGACCCGGACGCCGTCCGCCTCCTCGCCCTGGTCCTCTTCCTCACCCTCTTCCTCCAGCTCCTGCTCTGGACCTGGCGCGGATTCGACTGGGTCCGCGCCGCCGGCTGGACCGCCGCCGGCCTGCTCCTGGCCAGCTCCTGGCTGCTGCCCTGGTACCTCGTCTGGCCGCTACCGCTGGCGGCGATCTCCCGCGACCGCCCCCTGCAGCTCCTCACCCTGGCGCTGACGGCCTACCAGCTGGGCGCCCGCATCCCCCACTAGTCAGGCGATGGGCCAAAAGTCGAGCCTGAGTCGACATATCGACCCGTCGAGCGCTGTCCTACAGGACTTCGGGCGAGCGGCCGCCGCCTTCGGGTCCCGCCGCCTCCTCCTCGGGCGACGGATGCAGGATGCCCGTGGCGACGCCCCAGCCCTCGCGGCGACCGAGCAGGGTGACGGCGCCGACATAGATCAATTCCCCGACCGTCATCACGCCGCGAACGGCGATCGCGATCAGCGAGCCGAGCGCAAAGCTCTTACCCGGCAGCGCCGCCTTCATCCCCCAGGCAAAAGCAGCGTCGCGGACACCGAGCCCGGCCGGGGCGACGAGCGTGACCAGCGCCGCGAAGTACCCGATCGCCTGCGCGGAGCCGACCAGGAGGATGTCGTCGAAGGGGATGTAGGTGACCGAGCGGGCAACGCAGTAGATGCCGAGAGCGACCACGACCCAGTTCAGCGAGTAGAAGACGAGCAGGGCGACGACCCCGCGCAGCGGCACCACCGCCGGCAGCGGGTCGCGGCCGAAGGCCTTCAGCACCCGGTTGGCGAGCGGCCCGAAGACGCGCGGGTCGAGGATCGCGATCGCGACCGGGATCAGCACCAGCACCGCCCAGCGCAGCGGCTGCCCCTGGAGATCGGGGTGGTTGATGATGAAGTAGGAGGCGACGACGATCGCCGACGTCGCCGAGATCGCCTGTTCGTAGACGATGCTGGCGATCGTGGTCCGGCGCGGCACCCCGGCGCGTTCGGAGAGCAGCACCCGGCCGAGGACGTAGAGGATGCTGCCGGGCACGTAGCGGGCCAGCATCGGCTGGCCCCAGGCGACCTGGGCCCGCCCGAACCCGATCCGGTGCCCGAGGAAGCGCAGGATGAAGTCCCAGCCAAGCGCGCTGAGCACGTAGAAGAGCGGCAGGATGACGATCGCCGGCGCCAGCCAGGCAACGTGGAAGTGGACGCCTTCGCTTTGGATCTCCGACCACTGGTTGATCACGGTCAGGACCAGGAAGCCGAAGATGACCAGGGCGAGGCCGACCTGAAGGGCGAGGCGGACCCGGCGGCTGCGCGGCGGTCGCGTCCCGAACTTCGCTCCGGCCTCACCGATCCGGTGCAGAAATGGCTGACGGCGCTCCACGAGAACCGCACCTTAGTGACGCGAACCCCCGCCATCCGTCCCCCCTCCCACGTTCAGCTGTTCCTTTCCTGCGCCAGCAAAGGAAGGGAACAGCTGTGTGGTTCTTTTGGGGACAATGGAGAGATGGGCGAGTTCGAGCTGTTGGCGCGGGTGCGGGAGCGGCTGGGGCCGCCAGGGCCGCGGATTCGGGTCGGGAGCGGGGACGACGCCGCGGTCACGGTGCCCGGGGGAGCCACCGCGACCTCCGTCGACGCCCTGATCGAGGGCGTCCACTTTCGCCGCGAGTGGGCGACCCTGGCCCAGATCGGGCGCAAGGCGCTGGCAACCGCCCTCTCCGACCTGGCGGCGATGGGAGCAGATGCCGGCGAGGCCTACGTGGCCGTCGGCGTCCCCTCCGGGCTCGACGAGCACGGTTGCCTGGAGCTGGTCGGGGGAATCGTCGACCTCGCCACCGCGACCGGCACGACGCTGGCCGGCGGCGACGTCGTGCGGGCGCCGGTCCTGACCCTCGCCGTCACCGTGGTCGGACACGCCGCCGACGCCGAGCGGCTGGTCCGCCGCGGCGGCGCCGAGCCCGGCGACGCCGTGGTCGTCACCGGGGAGCTCGGAGGCGCCGCGGCGGGACTGCTGCTGCTCGAACGGCCTGGCCTGGCGGCATCGGTGGCGGGGCCGGTCGCCGCGCGCCTGCGAGACCGGCAGCTCGATCCCACGCCCCGGCTCGCCGCCGGCCAGGCGCTGGCCGCGGCCTCCGCCCGAGCGTTGATCGACCTCAGCGACGGCCTCGGGGGCGATGCCCGCCACCTCGCCGAGGCCGGCGGAATCGCGATCGCGATCGACGCCGATGCCCTGCCGCTGGCGCCGGGAGTCACCGAGGTCGCCGCCGCCGCCGGTCGCGACCCGCTCGAGCTGGCGGTCGCGGGCGGCGAGGACTACGAGCTGCTGGCGGCGCTGCCGCCGGGGTCGCTGGCCGAAGCCGAAGCCAGGGTCGGCGAAACCGGGGAAACGGCACTGGCCCGCATCGGTGAGGTCCGGGCGGGCGGGGGCGTCGAGATCAGGCGGCCCGGCGGGGGGATTCTGGCGCTGGGGGGGTATGACCAGCTGAGCTGAGCCGCGGACCGACCAGCAGGTCGCGGACTCCGCGCCGTCGCAGCATCGCCACCGCGACCCGAGAGGGATCGGGCCTGTAGTGGCCGGACTCGACCAGGCTCTTGAGTTGCTGTGACTGCATCGCTCCCTTTATCGGCCCGGAGTCTCAGATCCTTAGTTGTGGGTACTCGCACATGCGTCCAACCGACACCTCGCACTACCCTTAGGCACGGTGGCTAACGGGACGGCCCGCATTCTCCTCGTCGACGACGAGCAGTCGATTCAGACGCTCTTGAGCTATCCCCTGCGCAAGGACGGCTACCACGTCACCTCCGCGCTGGACGGTGGCGAAGCGCTGCAGCGCTTCGAAGAGGGCCGCTTCGATCTCGTCATCCTCGACCTGATGCTGCCCCGCATCGACGGGGTCGAAGTCTGCCGCGAACTGCGCAGCCACAGCCAGGTGCCGATCATCATGCTGACCGCGAAAGGCAGCGAGACCGACAAGGTCGCGGGGCTCGAGGTCGGTGCCGACGACTACATCACCAAGCCCTTCTCGATGCGCGAGTTCCGCAGCCGCGTCAAAGCGGCGCTGCGCCGTTCGCGAATGGGCGGCGAGGCGCCCGGCAACGAGTCGATCGAGTGCGGCGAGATGACGATCGACTTCGACCGCCGCATGGTCACCCTGCGCGAAGAGGAGGTCCGGGTCACCTACGTCGAGTTCGAGATCCTCGGCGCCCTCGCCCGCTCGCCCGGCCGGGTGCTCACCCGCGAGACCCTGCTCGAGCACGTCTGGGGCGACTCCGAGTACCGCGACCCACGCACCGTCGACGTCCACATCCGGCACCTGCGGGAGAAGCTGGAGAGCGACCCCAAGCAGCCCGAGTTCCTCTTCACCGTGCGCGGGGTCGGCTACCGCTTCAAGGAGTAGGGCTTGCCCCGCCTCCGACTCACCAATCTGAGCAGCCGCATCACGGTGACCGCGATCGCGATCGCGGTCGGTACGACCGCCGTCATCTACCTCTACGCGGTAGCGATCGGCGGGGCTGCCGGCGGCCTCGGGGCGGTCAAGGGCCAGATCCTCCTCGGCGGCCTGATCGCCGGCGCCGGCGCCACCGCGCTCGGCATCTACTACGCGCGGATGGCCGCGCGCAACATCAGCCAGATCCAGGATGCCGCCCGCAAAGTCGCCGACGGCAACTTCGAGACGACGATCCCGGTCGCGTCGGTCGGCCAACTCGGGCAGCTCGCCCGCACCTTCAACGAGATGCAGCGCCGCCTGGCCGAGCTCGACAGCGCCCGCAAGCAGTTCATCGCCAACGCCTCGCACGAGCTGCGGACGCCGATCTTCAGCCTCGGCGGCTTCGTCGAGCTGCTCGAAGAGGAGGACCCTAGCCCCGAGGAGCGGGCCGAGTTCGTGCGCACGATGCGGCAGCAGATCGAGCGCCTGACCAAGCTCACCGTCGACCTGCTCGACCTCTCCCAGCTCGACGCCGGAGCGATGGAGATGCAGGCCCGCAGCGTCGATCTCGGTGGCCTGGCGCGGGAGGTGACGCGGGAGTTCAGCGCCCGGGCCGAACTGCGCGACTCGCGCCTGGAGCTGCGCACGCCCGAGCGGCCGGCGATCGCCCAGGGCGACCCCGACCGCGTGCGGCAGATCATCCGTATCCTGCTCGACAACGCCCTCACCCACACTCCCGAGGGCACCAAGGTCACCGTGACCACCTACTCCGTCAACCGCAGAGCCGAGCTGACCGTCTCCGACGAGGGGTCGGGCATTCCCCAGCGCGTGCAGAACCGCATCTTCGAGCGCTTCTACACGGCCGACAAGGCCGGTGGCTCCGGGCTCGGGCTGGCGATCGCCAGCGAGCTCGCGCAGCGCATGGACGGTGGCATCACGATCAGCTCCAGCCGCCGCTTCACCGCCTTCACGCTCGATCTGCCCCCGGCTCTGATCCCCACCGAGGACCGGCCCGCAGGCGCGCCCACCAGGGCGCCCGTGTGAGGGTCCGCGCGGCGCTGGCCGTACTGCTCTGCCTCGCCCTGCTCGCCGGTTGTGGGTCCAGCGGCGGGGGCGGGTCCACGGGCGCGACGGCGGGCGCGGTCCGAGCCGGCCCCACAGGTAGTGGTCGAGACCGCCGCCAGCGGTTTCGACGCGGCCAAGGTCTACCGCGAGGCATCCCCCGGCGTGGTCACGATCCGCTCGATCTTCGGCGGCGGCAGCGGCGGCGCGGCCGAGGGCTCGGGCTTCGTTCTCAACGACAAAGGCGAGATCGTCACCAACGCCCACGTCGTCACCGACGAATCGAGCGGCAAGCGGGTGCCGGCCAAGGAAGTCTTCGTCGAGTTCCCCGACCGCAACGTGGTCGAAGCCAAGATCCTCGGCTTCGACCCCTTCGCCGACGTCGCCCTGCTCAGGGTCAAGCCCGACGGCTTCACCCTGCACCCGCTCGAGCTCGGCGACGACGCCGACCTCCAGGTCGGCCAGCCGGTGGCGGCGATCGGCAGTCCCTTCGGCGAGATGCAGTCGCTCTCGAGCGGGATCATCTCGGCCACCGACCGCTCGGTGAAATCGCTGACCGACTTCCAGATCGAGGGCGCGATCCAGACCGACGCCTCAATCAATCCCGGCAACTCCGGTGGCCCGCTGCTCGACGCCGGCGCCCGCGTAATCGGGATCAACCAGCAGATCGAGACCGGCTCCGGCTCCAACAGCGGCGTCGGCTTCGCGGTCCCGGTCTCGGCGATCAAGCGCTCGGTCGCCCAGCTAGAAGCGAAGGGCAGTGCCGAATACGCCTACATCGGCGTCTCCAGCCAGGCGCTCTACCCCCAGCTCGCCGCGAAGCTCGGCCTCGACACCACCTTCGGCGGGCTGCTGGCGGAAGTCGTCCCCGGCGGCCCCGCCGAGCGAGCCGGGCTCGAGGGCGGCGACAAGGAAGTTAGATTCCAGGCCGGCAAGTACAGCACCGGCGGCGACGTGATCCTCGAAGTCGACGGCCACAAGGTGATCCGCCCCGACGATCTCGCCCGCTTCGTCGCCGCCAAGAAGCCCGGCGAGACGGTGACGATGACCGTCCTCCGCGACGGCGAAAAGAAGCAGATCGAGGTCACCCTGGGCAAGCGCCCGGACTCCGTGGGCGGCGGCTAGTCCGCGCATCGCCGCCCGGAGGTGTAGAACTCCGGCCTTGCTTCAGGAAGTCGCACTCGGCCAGAAGTCCCTCACCGACTACCAACACATCGTCGGCAAGGAGACGATCGAACGCATCCGCGAGCTGGCGGAGCCGCTCAAAGGCAAGCGCGTGCTCCATGTCAGCGCCACGGCGTTCGGCGGCGGCGTCTCCGAGATCCTCTACACGATCGTGCCGCTGATGCGGGACATCGGCCTCGACGCGCACTGGCACGTGATCTTCGGCAAGGAGGAGTTCTTCAACGCCACCAAGCTCCTGCACAACTCGCTGCAGGGCGACCCGGAAACGCTCAGCGAGGAGCAGTGGGCGATCTTCGACGAGATCAACCAGATCAACGCCGACGGCCTGCAGGGCGAATGGGACGCGGTGATCGTCCACGACCCGCAGCCGATCGGCCTGCCGGCGCGGCGCCCTGGCCAAGGGCAAGCGCTGGATCTGGCGCTGCCACATCGATCTCTCGACCCCGAACCCGGCCCCGATCGAGCGGCTGCTGCCGCTGATCGAGGAGTACGACGCCAGCGTCTGGCACCTGCCCCAGTACGTGCCGACGGCGATGAACGGCAGCGGTCGCGATGGCGTCAACATCATCCCGCCGGCGATCGACCCGCTCTCGCCGAAGAACATGGCCTTCTCGCCCGAGGACGCCGCCTTCGTCTGCAAACAGTTCGGGATCGACCCCGACCGGCCGCTGATCACCCAGGTCTCCCGCTTCGATCCCTGGAAGGATCCGATCGGCGTCATCGACGCCTACCGCGAGGTGACCGAGAGGGTCCCCGAGGCACAGCTGGCGATGGTCGGCTCGATGGCCAGCGACGACCCCGAGGGCCGCGAGTACTTCCAGAAAACCTACGAATACGCCGACAACGATCCCGACATCAAGATCCTCAGCAACCTCAACAACGTCGGCGCGATCGAGGTCAACGCCTTCCAGTCGCAGTCCGACATCTGCCTGCAGAAGTCGATCCGCGAGGGCTTCGGCCTGACCGTCACCGAGGCGCTCTGGAAGGGCCGGCCGACGATCGGCGGCAACGTCGGCGGCATCCCGCTGCAGATCGAGGATGGCGAGACCGGGTATCTCGTCAACTCGCCGTCGGAGTGCGCGCAGCGCAGCCTCGAGATCCTCGCCGACCCGGAGCTGGGCAAGCGGCTCGGGCGGGCGGGCAAGGAGCACGCGCGGCGGGAGTTCCTCTCGCCGCGGCTGCTGCGCGACTGGCTCGGCCTGCTGACGGACGTCGGCACCTGATCTAACCTCTGCGGCGTGCCTGACTCCTCGCCGCTGATCATCGTCTCCAACCGGGGGCCGCTGCAGTTCGAGCGCGATGAGGCGGGCGAGCGCACCCTGCGCCGCGGCGGCGGCGGCCTGGTCACCGCGCTCTCGGGCCTGGTCTCCCACCGCGACGCGCTCTGGATCGCCTCGGCGATGACCGACGAGGACGTCGCCGTGGCCGAGGAGCACGGCGGCCCGGTCGAGCTCTCGATCGACGGCATCGACTACCGGGTGCTGCTGGTCGGCAGCGACCCCGAGGCCTACGACCGCTTCTACAACGTGATCGCCAACCCGATCCTCTGGTTCATCCAGCACTACCTCTGGGACCTCTCCAACGCGCCGGACATCCGCCAGGAGGAGCTCGACGCCTGGGACTTCGGCTACCAGGCGGTGAACCGCGACATCGCCGCGGCGGTGGTGGCGCAGATCGAGGGCCAGGAGCGGCCGCTGGTGATGCTCCACGACTACCACCTCTACACCGCTCCGGGGATGATCCGCGAGCAGCGACCGGACGTCTTCCTCCACCACTTCGTCCACATCCCCTGGTCCCAGCCCGACAGCTGGCGCATCCTCCCCCGCCGCATCCGCGAGGCGATCTTCGAGGGGATGCTGGCCAACGACATCATCGGCTTCCACACCCACGCCTACTGCCTCAACTTCCTGCGCTGCTGCGACGAACTGCTCGAGGACGCCGATGTCGACTACATCCGCGGCGAGGTCCGCCACGGTCGCGGCAAGACCGTGGCCCGCGCCTACCCGCTCTCGATCGACGCCCAGCGGCTGGAGCGGGCGGCGGAGTCGCCCGAGGTCGCGGAGGCCGAGCGCGAGGTGCTGGAGCGCCGTCGCAAGCACCTGATCATCCGCGTCGACCGCGCCGATCTCTCCAAGAACGTGCTGCGCGGCTTCACCGCCTTCGACACCTTCCTGACCCAGCACCCGGAGTTCCGCGAAGAGGTCACCTTCATCGCCCACCTGCAGCCCTCGCGCCAGGACGTGCCCGAGTACGCCGAGTACCTGGAGCGGATCGAGGCCCTGGTCGCCGTCGTCAACCACCGCCACGGCACCACCGACTGGATGCCGATCGACCTCAAGATCTACGAGAACTTCCACGACGCCGTCGCCCGCTACAAGCACTTCGACCTGCTGATGGTGAACTCGCTCTTCGACGGGATGAACCTGGTCGCGAAGGAGGCGCCGGCGGTCAACACCAGGGACGGGGTGCTGATGCTCTCCGAGAACACCGGCTCGCACGAGGAGCTCGACGACTACGTCCTCACCGTCAACCCCTTCGACATCCAGGAGCAGGCCGACGCGATCTACCGGGCGCTGACGATGCCGGCCTCCGAGCGGCAGGCTTTGTCGCGGGGCCTGAAGGAGATCATCTACTCGCGCAACCCCGGCGACTGGGTCGATGACCAGCTGCGCGACATCGAGGAGCTGCGCAAGTCCCCCATGTAAGGGAGTTCCGGTTAGTCACCAGGGGGAGAACTCTCCCGCTCCCCAGCCTTGGGAGAGCCATGGGCAGGGTCCAGATTCGTTGGTCGGCGGCAGGGAGGGTGGCGGCGGTCGCCTTCGTCGCGCTGCTGGCGCTGCGCCTGCTGCCGGCGCTGCTGCAGCCGCCCGAGCCGCCGCCGCTGGCGGCGGACGTGGGGCTGCCGAGGGTTGCGGTGAAGCCGGAGCCAGTGGCTTCCCGCGGCCGTACCCCCGGCCGCCGCCGCGGCAGGCCGGCGGGCTCGCCGGCATCCCCCGCGATCTCGCCACCGCGGACGGCTCGACGCCAGGATCGGCTCCAGGCCCAGGCCACGTCCCAGGCGCAAGGCGGCCGCGAAGCCCGCGCCGGTGCCGAGTCCGCCGCCGGTGGCAGCCCCGGCGCCGCGCCGGAACCACCGCCTCCCGCACCGGTACCCGTGCCCACACCGATGCCGGTGCCGGTGCCCGCGCCGGAACCACCTCCCCCACCCGGCGACGGCTCGGCGGAGTTCGCGCCGCGCTGACCACCGCCCCCTGCGCGAATTCCGCCGCTATAGTCCCTCGCCGTTTTGGCAGCCCCACGCGAATACGAGCTGGTCCTGATGCTGGACCCCCAACTGGACGCCCCCGCACGGGACGGGTTGGTGGGCGATGCCCGTGGCCAGATCGAGGCCGCCGGTACGCTCAAACACGAGAACAGCTGGGGCCTGCGCAAGATGGCCTTCGAAATCAAGAAACGGACCGAGGCGGACTACCGCTGGCTCCGCTTCGAGGCACCTCCCGAGCTGCTCGACACGCTCGATCACAACCTCAAGGTCGCCGACGGCGTCCTTCGCTTCCGCATCTTCAGGGTCGACCCCGACGCCCCGGTGATCGTGCCGCCGGCGACCAGCGCCGCCCCCGGGCCGCGCGAGCGAAGTGCGACGGGAGCCCGCGACGATCGCGGCGACTCTCCCGACGACGCCGACGAGTAGCACCGCTTCGGCCCGCTCTTTGCGAGGAATGGCCTCCCCGAGGGGGAGAGGTCACGCCGCCCCCGCTCTTAGACTGGAATTCAACCAGCGACTTCAGAGGAGTGAGTGCTTTGGCAGCTTCGAACGTGAACGTGGTGGTCATCACCGGGAACCTGACGCAGGATCCCGAACTGCGCCACATCGGCAGTGGCACGGCGGTCTGCGAGCTTCGGGTCGCCGTCAACACCCGCCGCAAGGACGGCCAGACCGGCGAATGGGTCGACAAGCCCAACTACTTCAACGTCACCGTCTGGGGCGCGCAGGGCGAGAACTGCGCCAACTACCTCGCCAAGGGTCGCCCGGTGGCGATCGAGGGGCGCCTCGACTGGCGCGAGTGGGAGGCCAAAGACGGCAGCGGCAAACGGCAGGCGGTCCAGATCGTCGCCAACTCGGTCCAGTTCCTCGGCTCCCGTGACGGCGGTGGCAGTGGCGGCCAGGGCGGTGGCAACGGCGGCGGGAACGGCGGTGGCGGCATCACCCCGCCCAGCGACGTCCCCGCCGACACCTCCGACTTCGAAGGTGCTGCCGCCGGTGCCGGCGGCGGGGGCAGCTCCGAGGACGACATTCCCTTCTAGCCCCGCGCGGGGCGCCACGCGGCGCGGGCTCATCTGTAGGATCGCCGCCGATGGCACGAGCTAGAGAGAGTTCTTCAGACAACAAGCGCAGCGGCGGGCGTCGTGGCGCCGACCGCGCCCGGCCGCGCAAGTACACGCGCATCAATGCCGACATCGTCGACTACAAGGATCTGAACCTGCTGCGGCGCTTCCTCTCCGACAAGGGGAAGACCCGCGGCCGTCGCGTCACCGGACTTTCCCGCCGCCACCAGGCACAGCTCTCGGTGGCGGTGAAGCGGGCGCGGGAAATCGCCCTGCTGCCTTACGTCGGAGAGCGTTGATGGCACAGGCCATCCTGCTCCAGGACGTCGATTCGCTCGGCGAGCGCGGCCAGGCCGTCGATGTCTCCCCCGGCTACCTGCGCAATTACCTGGTCCCCCGCAAGCTGGCCCAGCCGGCCACCGCGGGCGCGCTCGAGGAAGCCCAGCGCCGCCGCGAGATCGCTGAAAAAGCCGAGAAGGCCCGCGCCGAGCGCGAAGCGCAGGCCGCCGGGCTGCTGGGCAAGACCGTACTGACGATCCACCAGCGGGCGGGCGAGGACGGCAAGCTGTTCGGCTCCGTCGGCCCCAAGGAGATCGCCGACGCCCTGCGCGACGCCCGCGACCTGCGGATCGAGAAAAAACGCGTCCGGCTGGAGCAGCCGCTGCGCGAAGTCGGCACCTTCATGGTCGAGATCGAGCTTGCCGACGGCACGGTTGCCGCAGTCAAGACGATCATCTCCGAGGAGAAGTAGGCCTACTTCGGCCAGGCGGGCGGTCCCGTTGGGGAGATGCCTGCGGGCGGGGAAAAGGTTTCCGTTCTCGGCATCCCCCACGGACCGCTCATGAGCGCCTCAGAAGTTCAGGTGGCAGCGCATCGGCGCCTGGGTAGGCTCAGAGGGGTGGGGGCGCGATTGCCGCAGAGGATTGGTCGCCGGGCTCAGGCTCGGACCAGGTTTGGATGGGCGAAGGCGGAGCGGGAGACGGTGGCTTTGGCCGTGGTCGCGGTTGGCGGGGCTGGGGTCGTGGTGGTGGATCAGTTCAGCCGGTTGCTGCGGCGGCGGGCGCGGGAGCGGGAGAGCAAAGAGGCGTTGATCGAAGCGGCACCGGCCGCGGCGGCCGACACGGTCGGCGTCGCCGTCCGCGGCTATGCGGAAGCGCCGCGGAGCGAAACGGTCCTGTTCAACCTCCTAGCCGGATTCATGGGCTCTTTCGCGCTGGTGCGCCTGTCGACCTGGGGGATCAGGGACAACTGGGGGCCTTTCCGCAACGTCAGCGTCCGCGGTCGCCACATCCACCACTTCGTCCCCGGCATCCTGATCGCCTTCGCCTCCGGCACGGCGGCGCTGCTGACCGAAAATGACGATCTCGAGGACCACCTGGCGATCCCGATGGGCATCGGCATGGGCTTGACCTTCGACGAGGCCGCCCTCCTGCTCGACCTCCGCGATGTCTACTGGACCCGCGAAGGCCTGCTCAGCGTCCAGCTCAGCCTCGGCGCCACCGCCATCCTCAGCCTCGCCATCCTCACCCTGCGGATGCTGCGCCAGGGCGAGCGGGGGCAGGAGGAAGCGGGTTTGATCCCACCGGGCAACATTCAACCCGAAGCCGCGACACAGAATTGACATTGCGCGCACCACGCGTGATCCCGGATCTCAACCGATCACCCTTCCGCGACACCGGGGCCGCGACTACTCGCGCGGCTTGACCGCGGCGATCCTCAGGCAGGCAGGGCTAAGATGAGCAGCGGAGGCAAGAACGTGGAGTTGACCGCCAACATTCATCGCGAAGATGGGTCCTACTGGGCCGATGTTCCCGATCTTCCCGGCTGCTTCGCGTCGGGGGACACCTTGGATGAGTTGTTCAGTTCTTTAACGGAGGGGGTTCGGCTCTATCTCACCGACGAGAGCAACAACGCCCTGGGCTCGACTCTTCACGTGAAGACGGCGGTGCTGAGCGACGCCGTATCCGCCTGAAGTAGCGCAAATACCGCGCGCTCTTCCCACCCCTAGGGCAGACACGATCTACCCCGCTCTCCGGTTTGTCTAGGTTTGTCTGCGGGACTCAAGAAGGCGCCGATGACTCCCCCAAACTGACCTAGATGCCGCAGCCGAACTCAACCCACGTTCCGCCTCAGAACATCGAGGCAGAGGAATCGGTCCTCGGGGCGATGCTGGTCGCCGAGCCGGCGCTGACGCGGGTGATCGACGAGGTCAAGCTCAACGCCGCCGACTTCTACCTCGACCGCCACCGGGCGATCTTCGAGTGCGCCCACGACCTCTACGCGGAGTCGAAGCCGGTCGACGAGCTCAGCGTCGCCGAGGCGCTGACCCAGCGCAACCTGATCGAGCAGGCCGGCGGCAAGCACTACGTCTCCGAGCTGGCCGCCAAGGTCCCGGCCGCCGGCAACGCCAAGCACTACGCGGAGATCGTCCAGCAGAACTCGCTGCTGCGGCGACTGCTCGGCGCCGGCCAGGAGATCCAGGGCTGGGTCAACGACCGCGCCGGCGAACCGCGCGAGCTCTCCGAGCGGGCCGAGAAGCTGCTCTTCGACGTCGCCCACAAAGAGCAGGCAAGCGACTTCCGCCTGCTCTCGGAGATCCTCCACGACGAGGTCGACCGGCTCGAGAAGCTCTCGACCGGCGAGATCGAGATGACCGGCACCCCCGCCGGCTTCCGCGACATCGACGCGATCACGGGAGGGTTCCAGCCCGGCAACCTGATCATCGTCGCGGCACGGCCTGCCATGGGAAAGTGCATATCCGCACAAAGTCTCGTTTATGACCCTGGCACTGGCGCCCGCCACCGCGCTGACACTCTCTTTGAAGCGTTCCGTGAAGGCAACGAGGTTTGGGTGGCCTCGCTTGGCCCGGACCTGCAAATGAAACCGGCGAAGGTGGCCGCGGTAGAGAGCAACGGCCGGAAGCCGGTCTTTCGACTTACCACCCGCCTGGGGCGGTGGACCGAGGCCACGTCCAACCACCCAGTCCTGACCAGTACGGGCTGGCGGGAGCTAGCCGAGATAGAACCTGGAACCCGTATCGCAGTTCCTCGCCGACTGCCTGGCCCAATCACCCCGAGCGAGCTTCCCGATCAAGAGGTCGTCTTGCTCGGTGCCCTGATCTCCGACGGTGCTCTCAGCCAGCGAACGCCACGCTTCTGCTTTGGCGCCGGATTCCAGATCCTCCCGGTCGTCAAGAAGGCCGTTCACGCCTACGGCCTTCGACTTCAGGGTCAGCGGCCAGCAAGAGCATGGCAATGGGCTTATCAGCGGCGGACCGGGCTCCAGGTCCAACCCGGTCACCGAAATGCTTACGCGCCACGGTCTTATGGGCTTGCGCTCCGCCGAGAAGTTCGTACCCGACGCGGTCTTCGGCCTGAGCGACGAGCAGCTCGCTCGTTTCCTTGGCGTCATGTACGCGTGCGATGGGCACGTCTACTGCAGCGATCGCATCGCCCAGATCGGCTACACGACGATCAGTGAGCGGCTTGCGCACGATGTTCAGCATCTGCTTTTGAGGCTCGGGATCGTGGCGACGATCCGCATGCTCAAGCGTCCCGTCTACGACGGCACCGGCAAGGTCGCGCGCGAGATCAGGATCACCTCGCAGGAGAGCCTGCGGCGGTTCTGTGAATTGGTCGCGATTCCGGGGAAGGAAGAGAAGCAGGCCGAGGTGATCGCACGGCTCGACGCCGCCCCTCGCTCGACCAATACCGACACGCTTCCGGTTGAGATCTGGGATGACGTGTTGCTGGCCAAGGGCGACCGGGTCTGGGCCGCGGTCAGCGAGATCACCGGACGCCCGCGCACTCACAACTGGCACGTCGGCAAGCGCTGCCCCTCTCGCGGACTCGTCGCCGAGCTGGCGACGGCAACCGCCTCCCCCACCCTCGAAGAGCTCTGCGATTCCGACATCTGGTGGGACGAAGTCGCCTCGGTCGAGTACGTAGGTGAAGAAGAGACCTATGACCTTGATGTCCCCGGCCTGCGGAACTTCGTCGCCGATGACGTCATCGTCCACAACAGCGCCCTGGTCGCCAACATCGCCGAAAACGTGGCGGTGAAGAAGGACATGCCGGTCGCCTTCTTCTCGCTGGAGATGTCGGAGGTCGAGCTGGCGCAGAGGTTCATCGCCTGCCGGGCGCGGATCTCCGGCGACAAGCTGCGCAAGGGGCAGGTCTCCCAGCGCGACTGGCCAAAGGTGGTGCGGGCCTGCAACGAGCTCGAGGAGGCGCCGCTGTGGTTCGACGACTCCTCCGACCTCGGCATCCTCGACCTGCGGGCGAAGGCGCGGCGGCTGCACGCCCAGGAACAGGACCGCGGCGGGCTCGGCCTGATCATCCTCGACTACATGCAGCTGATGCGCTCCGACGACCACCGCGCCAACCGGGTCGAGCAGGTCGGTCAGATCTCCCGCGGGCTGAAGATCCTCGCCCGCGAGCTGGAGGTGCCGGTGGTGGCGATCTCGCAGCTCTCACGGGCGCCCGAGCAGCGGACGCCGCCGAAGCCGCAGCTCTCGGACCTGCGCGAGTCGGGTCAGATCGAGCAGGACGCCGACGTCGTCGCCTTCCTCTTCCGCGAGGACTACTACCGCGACCCTGACGAGGAGCCCGACGGCCTTGCCGACCTGATCATCGCCAAGCACAGGAACGGCCCGATCGGGACCAGGAAGCTGCGTCTTCCTCGACCGCTTCCCGAAATTCGCCGATTTCTCCGGCCAGGAACAGCCGATCGAGCAACCGGACGGGCCGCCGCCGGTCCCCGCGGGGCCTGACTTCTGATGCCGGCGATCGCCCGCAGCGAACCCTTCCGCGGCCAGGGTCCGTGCCCGCTCGGCGTCTGCGACGGCTCCGGCTGGATCCTCGACGACGAGAGCGACGAGGCGCGCTCCTGCGAGTGCCGCGAGACGCGCCTGCGCCGCGGCCGCAATCGCGGCGTCGCCTCGGTCATCCCCCGCAAGTTCCAGGGCGTCTCCTTCGACCGGCCGCCGGTAAGCACCGAAATCGCGCCGATGGTGGTTCAGTTCGTGCGTAGCTGGGTGGACGACATGGAGGCCAATCTCGAGGCCGGTCGCGGTCTCTGGCTGATGGGCGACACCGGCACCGGCAAGACGACGCTGGCGATGCTGGCCTCCAAGGCAGCGCTCGAGGACAACCGCTCGGTGGCGATCTACTCGCTGCCGAAACTGCTGGCGCGAATTCGCCAGACCTACGACGCCGAGCCCGGCGGCGACTCCTACCTCTCCTTCTTCGGGCGCCTGACCTCGGTCGACCTGCTCCACATCGACGACCTCGGCGCCGAGAAACGCTCCGACTGGGTCCTGGAGCAGCTCTACGCCCTCGTCAACGAGCGCTACGAGGCCCAGAAATCGATGCTCGTCACCACCAACCTCGACCCGCAGCAGCTCGAGGAACAGATCGGCCCGCGCACCGTCTCGCGCCTGGTCGAGATCTGCGGCGAGCCGCTGCCGCTCTTCGGCCCGGACCGCCGCGTCCAGCCGCACGCTGTCGGCGAGTAGCGCAAAGCTGCAGAACCAACTTAAGGGCGTCATCGACGGCAGGTGATCTCTTCGCGACTCAGATCACCGCGTAGCGGCCACCGCTTTGCGACCGGCCTCGCTTTCCAGGGAGAGCTCACCGCGTGGACATCACCACGAACCACGCAGCTTCCTCCATCATCTTCGCCACTTCTCGCATCTCCTGGACATTCAGCAGGATCTTCCGACAGGCGCTCGGGCCTCAGCCGCCGAATCCCTCTCGGCGGCTCTCCCGCTCGAGCCGCCTCTTCGATCGCCTGTCTCGCCGCCTCCGCTTTGCTGATGCCCCGAAGGCGAGTCGATCTTCGAGGCGCGGTTTCCAGTGCCGGCAACGAGATCGGGGGAGGCCGGGCGTCGTCGTCGTATGGTTCGTATTACGTCTTGTGCGCGATTGGCTCTCCATGCACGCCATGCCTGACCGGTCCGCCTTCGCGCGTCGTCGTGCGCACGAAGTCAATTGTCTGAGCAGAAAGTCGCGCCGCTCCCGCGCAACGCGCCCGTCGCCCATCCCCGTCACAATCCAGCGCTTATGCCAGGTGTGGTCATAGTCGGCGCCCAGTGGGGCGACGAGGGGAAGGGGAAGATCACCGATCTGCTCGCGGAGCGGGCTGAGGTGATCGTGCGCTTCCAGGGCGGCAACAACGCCGGCCACACGATCGTCCGCGAAGGCAAGGAGTTCAAGTTCCACCTGATCCCGTCGGGGATCCTGCACTCCGAGAAGGCCTGCGTGATCGGCAACGGCGTCGTCCTCGACCCGGCCGTGCTGCTGGGCGAGATCGACGGGCTCAAGCGCCGCGGCATCGACGTCGGCAACCTGCGCATCTCCGCCAACGCGCACCTGATCATGCCCTACCACGTGCTGCTCGACACGGCGGGTGAGACAAAACTGGGCAAGCTCTCGATCGGCACCACCCGCCGCGGGATCGGGCCCTGCTACGCCGACAAGGCGCTGCGGCTGGGGATCCGGGTCCAGGATCTGCTCGACGAGAAGATCCTGCGGACCAAGATCCGCGCCGCCCTGGAGCCCAAGCAGCAGGCGCTGCGGGAGCTCTCGGTGGCGCGGCGCAAGCTGCGCAAGGAAGCCGGCGAGGAGGCGAAAGCGCCGCCGGAGGGCAGCCCCGGCGTCCCGGACCCGCGCCTGGACCTGCACACGATGGTCGAAGAACACGTCAACTTCGGCCACCGGCTCGAGCCCCACATCGCCGACACGGCGAAGCTCTGCTGGGACGCGCTCGACGCCGACAAGACGGTGATCTTCGAGGGCGCCCAGGCCACCCTGCTCGACCTCGACCACGGCACCTATCCCTTCGTCACCTCCTCCAACCCGATCGCCGGGGCCGCCACCGTCGGCGCCGGGGTCGGCCCGACCGACATCACCGAGGTCTGGGGAATCGCCAAGGCCTACGCGACCCGGGTCGGCGCCGGGCCCTTCCCGACCGAGCTTGAGGACGAGGTCGGCGAGCGGCTGGTCGAGCGCGGCCACGAGTTCGGCACCACCACCGGGCGACGGCGGCGCTGCGGCTGGATGGACCTGGTGGCGTTGCGCTACGCGGTGCGACTCAACCGCATGGACTCGTTGGCGATCACCAAGCTCGACGTGCTGAGTGGAATCGGGCCGCTGAAGGTGGCGGTCCGCTACCGCTCCAAGGAGGGCGCCGTCCTCGAGAGCTTCCCGTACCACCAGTCGATCCTGCACTCGGCCACACCGGAGTACGAGGAGCTGCCCGGCTTCGATGCCGACATCGAGGAGTGCCGCGAGGAGGCCGACCTGCCCCAGGCCGCGCGCGACTACCTCGGCTTCATCTCCGACTTCGTCAAGGTCCCGATCCGCCTCGTCGGCGTCGGCCCCGACCGCGACCAGGTCGTCTGGATCGGCTCCTAAGCCGCTTCACTTCCCCGGACAGGCCTCCGTCTGCTCTACAGTCAAGGGGTGACTTCCAGAACGCGCGGGCAAGCTGAACGAGCGGCTGCCGCGGGGGAGACACGGCTTACCGAGGGAGGCGGTGACCGAATCCCAGCGCAACCGCATCCATCAGGCGATGATCGAGGTCGTCTCCGAGCGCGGCTATCCGGACACGCGGGTGGTCGACGTGATCGGCGTCGCCGGCGTCTCCCGCAAGACCTTCTACGAGCTCTTCGACAGCAAGGAGGACTGCTTCCTCGCCGCCTACGACGTGCTGCTCGGCAACCTGCTCGGCGACACCGCCGGGGGCTTCGAGGCCAAGCCGGGAGCGCCCTGGGCGGAGCGGATCGCCGCCGGGCTGGGAGCGCTGCTCGACCACCTCGCCGAGCACCCCGACGAGGCCCGCTTCGCGATCGTCGAGGTGCTGGCGGCCGGGCCCAAGGCGCTGGCCCGCCGCGACGCCGCGCTGCGCCAGTTCACGGGCTTCCTCGAGTCGGGCCGGGCCGAGACCTCGGTCGAACTGCCGGGGATCACCTCGCTCTCGCTGGCCGGCGGCGTCAACGAGCTGCTCTACAGCGAGATCCTGCACGGCGCCGCCGCTCGCCTCCCCAGCCGGCTGCCGGACCTGATGTTCTGGATAACCCTGCCCTTCCTCGGGGCCGAGGGCGCGGCCGCCGAGCGCGAGCGCGTGCGGCTCTCGATGCTCGAGAAGTAGGGCCCTCCCCGCCTGGGCAAGCGCTCTTTTCCGCCGCTCCGGGGGTTTATGCAATAGCCCAGGGTGGTAGTTTGAGCCTCTGGAGGGATAGTTTCACGCAAGCTTTCGGCTGAGGCTCGCTACGGGCAGGCCGCAAAAGGAGAGATATAGGGATATGCGCAAACACCTCGTACTAACGACGGCCCTCGCGGCCGTCATCGCACTCACCGTGGCCGGCGTCGCCATGGCGGCAAAGGACACCGTGGTCCGCGCCGGCAACCTGATCGTCACGATCGACGGCTCCAGCGGCGTCACGCCGAAGGCGCTCTCGAAGAGCAAGTACACCCCGGTCACATTCACCGCGGCCGGCAGCGTCCGCACCGCCGACGGCACCCAGCCGCCGCCGATCAAGGAAGTGCTCCTCAACGCGCAAGAACTCCGCGGTGGACGTGAAGGGCTACCCGACCTGCAGCAGCAAGGAACTGCAGGCTCGCGACACCAAGGCCGTCGAAAAGGCGTGCCCGGACGCGATCATCGGTAAGGGTAAGACGAAGGTCTCGGTTGCGTTCCCCGAACAGCCGCCGATCCCGGCCACCAGTCCGCTGCTGGTCTTCAACGGCGGCGTCAAGGGTGGTACGACCACGTTCTACATCCACGCCTACCTGACCCAGCCGATCGTCACGGCGATCGTCACCACGGTGAAAATCAAGAAGTCCGGTAGCGGTCTCAAGTCCGTCACCACCGTCCCGAAGATCGCCGGCGGTTCCGGTTCGGTGACCGACTTCTCGCTGAAGATCAACAAGAAATTCACCTACAAGGGCAAGAAGCACAGCGTCCTCAGCGCCAAATGCGTCGGCGGCAAGATTCAGGCCCACGTAACCGCCAAGTTCTACGACAGCAGCAAGCTCTCGGCGGACGTGCTCCGGACCTGCAACTCGAAGCCCTAGCGCCTCACGAACAGTCCGGATGTGAGAAGGGCGGCCGAAAGGTCGCCCTTCTTCTTGCCCCGATGCGGCGGAACCCCTCTGCTGCCTATTTGCCCGGTTGTTCGAACGTGTGCTGGTAGGCGGTTGCCGGGCCGCTGCCGTAGATCGGCTCGAACGGAGCCTGCTGGGTGCAGGGCGGGGCGGGCACCGAGGCGGTGCTGGTCTGTTCGACGAAGGCGAACTTCTTCAGGCGGTTGAAGAGGTCTTCGGATTCTTTGAGTTCGCCTTTTTTGGTTCGTTCCTGGAAGGCCGGGCTGCTGGGGGTCGACGGGTCGAGCGTCGCGGTGATGCCGGAGCTGCACTGGCGGGTATCGAACCCCGGAAGCCCCGAGGCGAGGCCCTTCGCCCACAGGGGTGGGCTGTAGGCACTGTTGCGGTTGGTGTTGAGGCGGCTGGGGTAGGTCGAGAGGGATTCGGGGCCGAGGGGGCTCATCACCCGCAGGAAGTGGCTCTTTTCTCCGGACGCGTTTTCGGTCGTCAGTTCGCCGTTGGTGACGGCGGCGAGGTTGGCGAAGAAGGAGGTGAACTCGTGCTTGTAGAGGTCGAGGCCGGTGAGGATCGGGTTGAGGTTGCGGAGGAAGGGGTCGACGGCGCGCAGCAACGGCGGGAAGTCGTCGCGGAAGAGTCGGCGCAGGGCCGGGAAGCCGGTCGGGGCGGCGCCGATCACCCTCGAGAGGCCTTCGAAGAAGCCCTTGGCTTCGGGCGCCAGCTTGGCGAAGGCGATCAAGCGTCGGCGAGAGCTGTTCGGCGGCGGGCACGAGCTGGCGCATCAGCGGGTCGGCGTTGACGGCGAAGGCTTTGAGCCGGTTCAGGGTCAGCCTCGACTCGTCCTGGAAGGTGGGGAAGGCGCGGAAGAGCGCTTCGATGTCGCGGTCGCGGCGGGCGGTGGTCTGGAAGACGGCGTTGGAGCTCTGGACGAGGCTGGCCAGCTCGCCTTCGCGCCCGCGCAGGGCCTCGAATGTGGTGGCGCCGTTGCGGAAGAGCTGGCCGACCGCGAGGCGCTGGCTGTCGAGCACGCGGAAGAGCTTGTCGAGGTCGGTGAAGGTCGGTTCGAACTCGCCGAGCGCGTAGGAGAGGGCCTGGCCCTGGCCGTTGATCGCCACCGCCGCTTCCTGCATCCAGCTCTGGAAGGCGGCGCGGGTTTCGGGGTCGAAGGTGCGGAAGATCTCGTCGAGCTGGACCGATTCGGCGATGTTGGCCTCGGGCAGGGTGGCGCCGTCCACCAGCTTGGGGCCGGACGCGTCTCCGGGGGTGAGTTCGATGTAGGTCTCGCCCAGCAGGGTCTTGGTGCGGAGGATCGCGCGGGTGGATTCCGGCAGCGGTCCGTACTTGTCGTCGATGTCGACCGTCGCCAGGGCCTGCTTGCCGTTCGGAGCCAGGGCGATGCTCTGGACTTTGCCGACGTTGACGCCGGAGATGCGGACGTCGGACTGTTCGGCCAGCTGGGTCGCCTCGTTGAAGGGGACCTTGATCTCGTAGGGCTTGGCGCGGAACGGCGTCGGCCCGCCGAAGGTGACCCAGAGGAAGAGCAGGATGCCGAAGCACGACAGCGCGAAGCCGGCGATGACCAGGAGCTGCGTGGTGCTGGGCGCGCGCTTGCTCATCCGCCAGCCCTTCGGTTTGTATTCGCATGTCCCGGCTTTTGTCGGGAACGAGACCGGAATTTCTTCGGCGCGCGGAATGTTGATCAGTTCGAGAATCGTTTTGAGGAAGGTCTTGCCTTTGAGGAATTCGCTCTCGGCGAACCCGTAGCCGAGGCTGGCGCCGGTGCAGGAGATCAGCGTCATCCCCCGCAAAACCGGGCCGCCGGCGTCCTGGAGGTTGAAGGACGCGTTGAAGTCGTGGTTGAGCCAGGCCAGGTAGAAGAGGCCGCTCTCCCGCGAGCCCTTCGGCTTGTAGGCGAGCTCGTTGAGGAAGGGATTGAAGCCGCCGAGCGCGTTGCCGAAGCTCCTGACGGTCTTGTTGAGCGGGCCCGAGCCTTCGTTGGTGTGGGTCAGCACCGGCCGGATCTGGCGGGTGAAGGGCCGGATCTGGTCGCGGATCGGCGCCGTCGTCTGGCTGAACATGCGCTCGGTCGCCTTGAAGGCCGGCGTCAGCGCCTGCGTCTGCGGGATCAGGGCGGTCAGCGCCGGGTAGGCGACGTCGGAGAAGCGCTTGGAGCTGGCGAGACCGGCGTTGCCGGCCCGCAGCGCCGCCGGAAACTCCCGCAGCGATTCCTGGATCGCCTGCTGCTGGTTGGCGAAGTTGCCGAGAGCGGCGTCGGAGGAGGTGACGAAGCGCTTGATCTCGGCATCGTGGCGGCCGAGTTCGGTGGTCAGCAGGCCGAAGTTGTGGATGACGTTGGCGAGGGCGACGTGGCGGGCGGCGACCGCCTTGTTCAGCTTCGCGGTGTAGTGGACGAAGGGCTGGAAGCGGCGCAGGGCGTTGGAGAGCTGCTTGCCGCGGCCGCCGATGCCCTGCGCGCCCCCGGCGACGAGCAGCTGCAGGTACTGGCGGGTGTCGCCGTCGAGGGTGGCGAGGAAGGCGTCGAGGTTGGTGTTCGGTTCGGTCTGGGCGAGGGTGAAGTTGGCGCCGCTCTCGATCGACTTCTTACCGCTGCCGGGGCTGACCTCGACGATCATGTCGTTGAGGCCCGTTTTCGGCCGCAGCAGGAAGGTCGCGTTGGGGTGGATCAGCTGCATGTATTCGGGCACGATGTCCATCCCGACCACGGCGTGACCGTCTTCGAGGTCGACCGAGGTGACCTTGCCGATCTGGATCCCGGCGATGTCGACCGACTGGCCCTGCCCCGGCGTCACCGCTTGGGCGGTCGCGAACTCGGCGGTGATGTGGTCGAATTCTTCGCCGACCAGCGGCAGCCACGCCGGCAGCGAGGCCTTCTGCTGGGTGAAGATGCCGAGCATCATCACGGTGCCCGCGATCGCGAGGACGACGATCGCGATCGTGTCCTTGCGGTGCCCTCGCGACTGCCGCGAGAGCCAGGCGCGGAAGTGGCGCCAGCGGCTGCTCGGGGGCGTCGGCGCGGTCACGGGTTCACCCCCGCGGGAGAGGGCGAGGGCGCCCCGACCTGGCCGAGCTCGCCGTTCAAGTCGGAGACGGGGTTGGTGAAGCAGCGAACTTCCGGCTTCAGCGGCGCCATGCCCCTGAGCTGGGGCTGGGTGCCGATCGGGGGCACGATCGTGTGGGCGTAGTTGATCTGGTCGCTGAACGTGCCTTCGTTGCCCTGCGGGTTCGGTTCGCCGACCAGGACCGGGCCGCCGCCGACGTTGGCGCGGGCGTAGGGGCCGTTGCCGTCGTAGTTCTGGGCGAGGCCGGCAAAGTTGGCGAGGGTGTAGAAGAACTCGCGGTAGGCGGGGCCACCGGTGCTGAAGCGGTCGTTGATCGTCTGGTTGCCGGTCGGGACGAAGACCTTGGAGGTGCAGAGGCTGAGCCGGTTGAGCTGGGGCAGGGTCACTTCCTTGCCCGCCTGGGCGGCGCCGGCGAGGCCGGGGGTCGATTCGGCGAGCAGCCTGGCGACCCCGCCGCCCTCTTTGCCGGAGAGCAGCGGGCGGACCTGGGCAAGCCACGGTTTCGAGGCGCTGATCAGGCCGGGCAGCTCCGCCACCGCCGGGGTCAGCTCGGTCGCGTAGGTGCGCAGCGGCGGCAGCGCCCGGTTGAGGCTGACCAGCGAGGCGCGGGCGGTGCGCAGGGTCGGGGCCGCCAGGGCGATCGTGGTCGAGAGGTTCGACGACTGGGCGGCGAGGGCGCCGGTGAAGACGTTGAAGTTGTCGATCAGGCCCTGCAGGTCGGCCTCGCGGCTGGCGAAGGCGCCGAAGGTGCGGCCGGCGCCGGCGACGAGGCGGGAGAGATCGCGCTGCTGGGTTCCGAGGAAGGCATTGGTGACCTGGGCGCTGTAGCGGCCGGCGTCGCCGCCGTACTTGAGCACGCCGTTGAAGGCTTCGGCCCCGGTCTTGCCCCGCACCTCCGGCGACTGATTGGCGTCTTCGGCCGCGGTCGGCACGTGGGTCAGCGCCGTCCCGTAGCTCTCCAGCAGGCGGCTGAGGTCGGCCCGGGTCGGGGACTGCAACGCGGTCAGAACCTCGTCGATCTGCACCGCGGTCGAGGTGTGGCTGACCGGGATCGTGTCGCCGCTGCCGAGGTCCGGCGCGCTGGGGCTGCCGGGGTCGAGGTCGACGAAGAAGTTGCCCTCGAGGAAGATCCGCGGCCGGATCGCGGCGAAGGCGTCGTCGTGGATCGGCCGCCCGGCGCCGCTGACCGTGAAGGTGACGGTCGTCGCGTCGCCGTCACGCTCGGTCGAGATCACTTTGCCCACTTCGACCCCGGCGATCCGCACCGGCGAGTTGAGGGCGATGTTGGCCGAGTTGGCGAAGGTCGCGTTCAGTTCGTAGCCGTAGCTGGTGAAGGGCACGTGGCCGGTGAAGGCGAGGTAGGGCCCGATCGTGAAGACGAGGATGAAGACGATCGCGATCGCGGCGTTGCTCGGCCGCCACCTGAAGCGGCGGTTGCTGGCGCCCTGCCTGGTGTCGCGCTCCGGCAGCCGGGTCACTTGCTCTTCACCTGTCCCCGGGTGGTGGTGCCCCAGACGGATGCGGCGTTGCCGATCACGGTCTGGCCGGTCGCGTACTTCTCGTTGCCCGCTTCGCAGCCGTTCGGCTGGCCGGGAGCGCCGGTGTTCGGGTAGGGGTTGAAGTGGAGGTGGTTGTCGCGGTTCGGGCCGTTCGCCGGGGCGGACGACGGGCTGCCCTCGTTGTTGGGGCCTTCCGGGGCGCTCCAGGTCTCGAAGTTGAGCCAGTTGCCCTGGCCGTTGCCTTCGCCGTTGGAGTTCGCGAGGTTCTGGAAGGCGAGGGTGATGTAGTTGCACTGGGTCTGCGACGGCGCGATGAACTTCAGCGCCGGCTTCAGCAGTTCGTTGGTGTCGATCAGCAGGTCGAGGCCGTTGAAGACTCCCGGCGCGTCCTGGAAGGCGACCAGCGCTTCCGCGGTCGGGGTCAGCTGGTTGTTGAGGACCGGCGAGGCGTTGAGGGCGGGAACGCCGGCGTGCAGGGCCTTGGCGATCACCGGCGCGGTGTCGCCGAGCGCTTTGGCGCCCGGCTTCAGCGCCGTGAAGAAGCGGGCGGAGTCGCGGAAGAACGGGCGCACCGCCGGCAGGTCGGCGTTGACGGCGTCGAGGGTCGGCGGGCCTTTTTCGATCGTTTCCTGGATGTAGGGACGGGAGACGCGGGCGAAGGCGGCGAAGGTGCGGTCGAGGGCGACGAAGAGGCTGGCCTGGGTCTCCGCCACCGGGGCGACGGTCGCCGAGAGATCCTCGAGCGCGCGCCAGAAGCCGGCGAAGTTGTTGCTCGGCACGACGATCGTCCGCAGCACCGGCTGGCTGCTGACGGCGAGGCGACTGAGGGCGCCGATCCCTTCGTTCAGCTGCGGGCCGCGGCCGGCGAGGGCATTGCCGAAGCCGGCCAGGTTCTGGCGGATCGCGAGCCGGGTCGGTTCGTCGAACATGTCGAAGAATTCATCGATGTCGACCGGTTCCGGCGTGTAGGCCTTGAGCGGGATCGTTTCCCCTGCCTCGAACCCCTTGGAGGAGTTGCCAGGCGACACCTGCAGGAACTTGAGGCCGAGCGCCGACTTCGGCCGGATCGTCACCGTCGAGTCGACCGGCAGCGGTTCGGCGCTCTTGTCGAGGCTGAGCGAGAGCTCGGCGAAGACCTTGCCGTTGCTCTCCTGGACCGGGACCACGGACTTGACGATGCCGACGCGGACGCCGCCGATCCGCACCTCGTTGCCTTTGACCAGGGCGTTGGCGTTGGGGACCTCGGCCTTGAGGTTGTAGGTGGAGACGAAGGGCAGGCCGTTGTTGGCGTTGTAGGCGAGGAAGACCGCGACGATCACGACCAGGATCGTCACCGCCCCGACCAGGATCGGGCTGCTCGCCACTCCCTGTATGCCGCCGCGCCTTCTCACGGTCCCAGGAGGTGGTCGGATGGGGCCGCGGTGCCGCCGCCGGCTCTCGCGGTCATTTCACGCTGCAGCAGGCGATAGAGGGAGGCGGCGCTGGCGGCGCTGTTGGTTCCTTCGCCGGCGTTGGGTCCGTTGAACCGGGCGGAGCAACTCGAGGTGCCGGCGGTTTCCTCGACGTAGTCGAGGCAGTTGCTGAGCGTGACCAGGGTGCGGCCATAGTGCCCGTACTGGTCGAAGCCGTTGAGCGAGGCGGCGCTGTTGTAGATCAGTTCGACCAGGCCGTCCCAGCCCCCGGTCTGGTTGACGTTGGTGAGGAGCTTGGCCAGTTCGCCGGTCGGCACGACGCCGCTCTTCGCCAGGTCCCGCGCCTTGCGGACGACCGGGTCGGCTTCGGCGAAGATCGGCCCGGATTCTTCCCCGGTCTTCCCCAGGCTCTTCAGCGCCACCGTCGTCGCTTCCGAGAACGGGGTCAGGGTGCGGGTCGCGTCGGTCAGCGAGGGCGCCGCCCGGCCGAGGTCGGTGAAGACCGGAGTGGCGGCGTCGGAGAAGCCCTGCAGGCTGCGCATCGTCAGCTGGAACTCGCGCAGGAAGGTGGGGAACTTGCGCAGCGCCGCTTCCAGTTCGGGGCCCTTTTCGGAGCTCGCCTGGGCGGCGGCGCCGGCGTTGGAGAAGAAGCCGGCGACGTGGGCGCGCTCGCGGGCCAGCGGCCGCAGGATTTCGTCGGAGTCGCTGGTCAGCTGGGCGAGCCGGTCGCGCTGGGCGGAGAGGATGCCGAAGAGGCGGTCGACGTCGCGCAGGACCGGGTTGGCGCGCTTGACCAACACCTCGAGGTCGTCGCCGCGGCCGGCGAGGCCGGCGCCGAGTTCGTTGAAGATGAGCCGGAAGCGCTGCGCGTAGGGCAGCGTCTGGATGTCGTTGATCAGGTCCGGGTCGACGCTGGTGCCGTTGCTGCCGAGCGGCAGCAGGTACTGGCCCGCCCCCTCCTGCCCGTCGGGGATCTGCTTCAGGGGCGGTGCCGGCGGCGACCCCGGGGCCCGCGGCAGGGTCGGCCGGCAGTCGACGAACTTCTCGCCGATCAGCGACTGCGGCCGGATCTGGCAGCTGGCGTCGCTGCGGAAGTCCTCGAAGCCGGGGTCGGTGATGTCCATGACGATGATCGCCTTGCCGGGAACGGCGACCGGCTTGCCGTCGCGGTAGGCGACCGTCTGCCCGGGCAGCGAGACGTCGACCGATTCGATCGTGCCGACGTTGGCGCCGGCGACCCGGACCTGCTCGCCCTGGACCATGAAGGCGCCGTTGTCGAAGACGGCGCGAACCAGGTAGCCGCTGCCGCTGCCTCCGCCGGAGACGAGGAGGACGACCGCGACGACGGCCGCCACCAGCGCTGCCGCGATTATCAGTCGCCGCGTCATGGTCCGGGGGGCACGTCGGCCGGGTTGCATTCGGAGGAGTTGGCGCCGCCGCTCCAGGGCGGGTCGACGAAGGGGTTGGAGCCGTCGGGGGCCTTCTGGGTGGCGCCGCCGGGGCAGCGCCGGTGAACCGGCGCCGAGGCGCCGAAGGCGTCGAACTGCTGCGCCTTGGTAATCGGGTTGAGGCTGCCGCCTTCGTAGGCGAAGAGGTTCTGGACGGCGGTCGCGGCGCGCAGGTAGTGCCCGTTGCCGTCGTAGTAACCGGCGACCTGGCCGAGCTTGCCGAGGCCGTTGAAGAGGTCCGGCGTGTAGGTGCGCCAGAGGGAGAGGTTGGGCTGGAAGGCGGCGATCGCCGCTTCGGCGTGCGGGAACGTCCGCGACGTCCGTTCCTGCACGGTCGGCAGCACGCTCAGCAGTTCGTAGGCGTCGTTGGCCTTGCCCGGACGGGCGACGGTCAGGCGCAGGTTGCGGGTGAACGGCACGAATTTGGACAGCACCGGCCGCAGTTCGGCCAGGAACGGAGCCAGGTTCTTCGTCGCCGGCTTCGCCGTGTTGACGAGCGGGTCGAGGTCGTCGAGCGCGGCGCGGAGGTTGACGAAGGTGGTGTTGGCCTGCCGCATCACCGGCGGCAGGCGCCGCAGCGTCCGATCGAAGGCGACGTTCTGGCTGGCGATCGCGCTGAAGGCGGTGTTGGCGTTGGAGATCGCGCTCGAGAGCTGCTCGCCGCGACCGGCGACGGTGGTCGAGAGCTTGGCCGAGCTGGCGATGAACTGGGCCAGCAGGCGCTGGTCGGCATTCAGTTCCTTGACGAAGGCGTCGGTGCGGTTGAGCGCCGGGCCGAAGTACTTATAGGCGTCGTTGGCGGCCTTGCCCTGGCCGGCGTAGATCGCCGAGTTGCCCTTGATGAAGTTGCTCAGGCCCTTGCGCACCGAGGGCGGGAAGGTGTTGAAGAACTGGTCGATGTCGATCGGCGTGGTGGTGGAGTCGAGCCCGATTTCGGCGCCTTCGTCCAGAGCCGGGCTGCTGTTCGGCCCGGGGCTGACCGAGATGTAGTGGTTGGCGACCCCCGAGAGCGAGGTCGCGCGAACGGCCGCTGTCGTCCCCTCGTGCAGCTCCTGTTCGACTTCCACGTGCACTTCGGCGAGGTTGTCGTCGCTGAGCTCGATGCTTTCGACCGAGCCGACCGGCGAGCCGCCGATCAGCACCTGGTTGTCGGGCACGAGCTGGGCGGCGTTCTGGAACACGAAGGTGTACTTGTGCCCGCCGCCGCCGCTGAAGAGGACGACCGCGAGCGCGATCACGGCCACCGCCAAGGCCGCGATCACGGCGATTCGCGCTGGAGTGACCCCACGGCTTGGAGCCGAGCTTTTCTCCTCGCCTGAAGAATTGGCAGCCACGGGTCGTCGCATCTCGTTCCCCGGCCCTCCGACCCGACGGAACGAGCGGGGCGAATCGTATCCGAGCCGTCCCCGGGCAAGCGCGTAAGCAGCGGGGACTTAACTGGAAGTCAACGCGCTGCTCAGACCTCGAACTTGGGCAGGATCCGGCCCAGGCGGCGCGGCAGCCACCAGACCCGGTCCCCGATCAGCAGCATCAGCGCCGGCAGCAGGACGATTCGCACCACCGTGGCGTCGAGCAGCACCGCGATCGTGAGGCCGATCCCCAGCTGGCTCAGCCCGGCGATGGAGGCGGTTCCGAAGGCGATGAAGACGGCCATCATGATCGCCGCCGCGCCGGTGATCACCCGCGCGGTTTTCTCCAGCCCGAAGGCGATCGCGGCGGCGTTGTCGCCGTGGCGGTCGTAGTGCTCGCGCATCCGGCTGAGGAGGAAGACCGCGTAGTCGATCGAGAGGCCGAAGACGACGCCGAAGATCATCACCGCGGTGACCGCGTCGACGTAGGAGTTGCCGCCCAGAGGCGTTCCCGCCGGGACGTTGAAGAGCAGGGTGAGGATGCCGAAGGCGACCGCGACGGTGCTGAGGTTGAGGGCGACCGCGATCGCCGCCAGCGGGATCGAGCGCAGCACCACGACCAGGATCAGGAAGGTGACCAGGGTGATGACCACGATGATCAGGGGGATGCGGTCGCGGGTGACGCTGCTGAATTCGTTGACCTGGGCGACGCCGCCGGCGACGCCGGTCGCGAGGCCGGATTCATCGCTGAACTGCCGTGCTTCCTTGTCGAGGCGCTTGTTGAGGGCGATCGAGCCGGGCGTGTTGAACGCGTACTTCGAGATCACCGTCATCGCCGCGGCCTGACCGCTGTTGAGGTCGATCGTCCCGCTCACGGCTTCGCGCGCGGCGGGGTTTGCCCCGTCGAGCTCGGAGAGGACGAAGTAGCCCGAGTTGAAGAGGCCGGGCGTAGCCCGCCTGACCCGCCGCACCTGGTGCTTGATCCGGGCCTTGCCGACGGTCACGCGGACGCCGGCCCGCTCGAGGCCGCTCTGCAGCGGCGCCGAGCGATCGACCGCTTCGACCAGGCCGGCTTCGAGCGCCTCGGCGCCGCCGCTGAGCCGGTCGATGCCGGCGACCAGGGCCACCGCTCCGCTGCTGAGCCGGTCGAGGCCGCCGCCGACGTTGCGGGCGGCGTCGGCGAGCCGGGTCGCCCCGTCAGCCAGCTTCTTGCCGCCGGCCTGGATCCGGTAGAGGCCTTTGGAGAGCTGGCTGGCGGCCTTGCCGTATTTCTTCAGGTTGATCAGGGTGGATTCCAGCCAGTCGGTCACGCCCTTCGTGTTGTCGAGGTCCTCGAGCAGGCTCGTCTGCAGCGCTTCCAGTTCCAGCGGCAGGCCGGCGTATTCAGGGGCGTAGGGAGCGCCGGTGGCCGGATCGGTGCCGGCGACCGCGGCGGCGGCGCGCCGGACCGCTTCCAGGGCGGGTCCGTAGTTGGGGTCCGTTTTGCCGACGGTCATCCCCTGTAGCTGGGCGAACGCCGCCTGCAGCTGTTCGTCGGCCACTTTCGCCGCGCCCTGCAGCAGCGGCAGGGTGGTGCCCGTCTCTTCTTCGAGCGACTTTTCCACCTTGAGGGATTTGTTCAGGGCGTTGAACCGCAGGTTGGGGCCGCCGAGGTCGCGGGCGCCCAGCTTCAGCCGCAGCCCACCGATAGCGGCTTCCTTCTGCGCTTCGTAGAGGCGCTCGGCGCCTTCGGCGAACTTGTCCAGCGCCGTCGTCGCCCGGCCGATGCCGCTGGTGGCGCGACCGAGGCCGTTGGCGATCATCTGCGCTCCTTCCCCTGCCCGGTCTGAGCCCTGGGCGAGCAGGCCGGCGCCGGCGCCGGCTTCGCTGATGCCTCCACGCAGTTGCTGGACTCCGCCGGCGGCGACTTTGAGGCTGCGGCCGAGACGTCCCAGCTGTTTGACCGGGCCGATGTTGCCGCCGGAGGAGAGTGCCGCGTTGCCCTGTTCCTGCAGCGGCTTGGTCCGTTTGCTGACCTGGGCCGGGCCGATCACCAGCTGCACCCCGGGGATCCGTGAGATCCGGCGCTGCCAGCGTTCGAGGGCGTCGAGATGCTTGGCGTCGGTGATCGGGCCTTCGCTGCTGGCGGCGACGACCTGGTACGGGGCTTCGAACCCGGGGCTGTAGCTGGCGGCGATCAGTTCGACGTCTTCGCGGGCCGGCGAGTCCTGCGGCAGCTGTTCGGTGCTGGGAGGCCCGGTCTTCAGCGCGATCGCCGGCGCCGAGAGCAGCAGTACCACGCCGCCGATCAGGATCGCCGCGGTCGCCGGGCGCTTCAGGGCGGCGCCGACCAGGACCATCAGCCGCGAGCTTCCGGTCGGCGCCCGGCCGATCCGCCAGCGGTCGATGTTGGGCCCGACGAGGACCAGCAGGGCCGGCCCGACCAGGGTCGCGACGGCGACGCTGAGGACGACGACCATCGCCACGGTCCCCGCCAGCGAGGCCAGCAGCGGCCCCGGCACGACGAAGATCGAGACCAGCATCGAGACCAGCAGGGTGCTGCCGGCGAAGATCGTCGTGCGCCCGGCGGTGCGCCGGGTTACGCGAGCGGCGGCGTGCGGATCCTTGCCTGCCGCCAGCTCCTCGCGGAAGCGCGAGACCATCAGCAGCGCGTAGTCGACCCCCAGCGCCAGGCCCATCATCGTGCAGACCGTGAGCGCGAAGGCGTCGATGCTGAACCAGCCGGTGAAGAAGTGGAGGATCCCGCGCGAGGCGATCACCGTGACCGCGCCGAAGCCAAGCGGGATCGCGGCCGCGATCGGGGAGCGGAAGACGAGGAGGAGGACGAGGAGGAGGAACGGCAGGGCGAGCAGCTCGCCCTGCTCGCTGGAGGAGATGGATTCGTCCTGGATCGCCCGCGAGATCGTCGCGTAGCCGGTCTGGGTGGCGCGAACCGGGGGGTGGATCTCCGCTTCGATCGCGCCTTCGAGCTGGCCGACCGTTTCGTTGACCGCGGTTTTGACGTCGACGTGGAAGTCGGCCAGGATCAGCGCCCGCCGTGGACTGGGCCGCAACTGGGAGACGTTTCCCCGGTCCCAGGGAGAGAGGGTGGTCACCTTCGGGTCGCGGCGCAGGGCGCGGATCAGCTCCGGGCCCTGCCGATCGACCGCCGCCGCCGGCCCGCGCAGCAGGATCACGAACGGGGCGCTGTCGCCAAAGTGCTCGGCGACGAGCTGGTTGGCGCGCGAGGAGCCGGTGCCGGGAATGTCCAGGGTCGTCGGGTCGAGCCTGCCCTCGACGTTGGCGCCGACGATCCCGAGCGCGGCCAGGATCAGCGCGGCCACGACCAGCACCGCCCGTGGGTGGCGCAGTGTCAACGGTGGGCGACGGTCCGGAACCGATCCCTTGGAATCCGGACCATCCCTGCTCCTACTCCTTTGCATCCCGGCGTTAGTTTGACTATTCCGGAAGCGGAGAGAGCGAACAGTTGCGGAAGACTGTGTTAAGAACGTTTGCGGGGAGATTGGCGCTCAGAGGCGCTCCAGGCCGGCGGAGTCGATGCCGCGGGTGACGCCGCGGAAGTCGAGTGTGCGTGCGGCCTTGGCGACGACGCCGGCGTAGTCGATTCCCGGGTGGGCGGTGACGATCACGGCGAGGTCGGTGGCGGCAAGTGCCGGGTCGAGGTCGACCGAGGCAAGGTCGAACTCGGGCAGCTCGGAGACAAAGGGATCGTGGTAGGAGACATCGGCCTCCAGCGCCCGCAGCAGGCGCAGGATGACCAGGGCGGGTGACTCGCGGGTGTCGCCGCTGGCGGCCTTGTAGCTGGCGCCGAGGATGAGGACCCTCGAACCCTTGACCGGCTTCGAGGCCCGGTTCAGGGCGCGCTCGATGCGCTCGACGCAGAAGGCCGGCTGGGCCTGGTTGACCTTGCCGGCGAGCTCGATGAACTCCGGGTAGAAGTTCTGTTCGCGGGCGCGGAAGGCGAGGTAGAAGGGGTCGACGGGTAGGCAGTGGCCGCCCATCCCCGGCCCGGGCTCGAAGCGCATGAAGCCGAAGGGCTTGGTCGAGGCGGCGTCGATCACCTCCCAGACGTCGATGCCGAGACGGTCGCAGAGCTGCGCCAGCTCGTTGACGAAGGCGATGTTGACCGAGCGGAAGACGTTCTCCAGGAGCTTGGAGAGCTCGGCCGCCTCCGGGGTCGAGACGACCACGACCTCGTCGCAGACCAGGGCGTAGAGCTGGCGGGCGCGCTCGGTGCAGGCCGGGGTGAGGCCTCCGACCAGCTTCGGCGTGGTCCTGATCGTGTAGTCGGTGCGGCCGGGGTCGATCCGCTCGGGGGAGAAGGCGACGAAGACGTCGCTGCCGACCGTGAGGCCGGACTCTTCGAGGATCGGGGCGAGCCGCTCGCGGGTGGTGCCGGGGTAGGTGGTCGACTCCAGGACAACGAGCTGGCCCGGCGTGAGCACGGCGGCGATCGCGTTGGCGGCTTCGATCAGATAGGTGAGATCGGGCTCACGGGAGCTGGTCAGCGGCGTCGGCACACAGACGATCACCGCCTCGCAGGCGGCCATGTCCGAGTAGTCGGTGCTCGCCCGCAGGCGCTCGCCGAGCGGCGCCAGGACGCTGTCGGGAACGTCCTCGATGTAGCTGCGGCCGGCGTTCAGCGCCTCGACCTTGGCCGCGTCGAGATCGAGGCCGCGCACCTCGTGCCCGGCTTCGGCGAAAGCCACGGCGAGGGGCAGGCCGACGTATCCGAGGCCGACGATTCCGATCTTCATCAGGGGAAGCATAGGCACGGTTGGACAGGGTGGCGCCGCTGCCCTACGCTGGTTGGGATGGATTCATCGGCACCGAATCCACGGTCCGGAGCGGCTTCGGGCCAGGCGCTGCCGCCGGCCTACGCGGTCCGCTCCGAGCGCGAGCGGCTGCTGGAGGCGATGGTTCGCGCCGCCGCCGCCAAGGGCTACGAGGAGACCACGGTCGCCGATGTGATCGAGGCCGCGGGCGTCACTCGCGAGACCTTCGACGGGATGTTCGCCAGCCGCGAGGCCTGCTTCCTCGAGGCCTACGACGCGGTCATCGACGTCCTCGTCGCCCACGTCTCGACCGCCTTCGAGAGCACCGTCGGCCAGCCCTGGCCAGACCGCATCGCCGCCGCCCTGCGTGCCCTGGTCGACCTGCTGGCGGCCGAGCACGACATCGCCCGGATGGCGATGGTCGAGGTCACCGCCGTGGGCGAGGATGCGCGGATCCGCTACCGGGCGGCGCTGGGCCGGTTCACCTACTTCCTCGAGGAAGGCCGCACCGTCTCCCCGCAGGGCGAGGAACTGCCGGCCGACACCGCCCGCTTCGCGATCGGCGGCGCCACCTCGATGATCTTCGACGAGGTCCGCGCCGGGCGCGGCCCCGAGCTGCGCCGGATCCTGCCCGACCTCCTGTTCGCGGTGTTGATGCCGTACATCGGCCCCGCAGCGGCCGAGGACGAGATGCGCCACGTAGCCCGCGAGGGCTGAACCGGGGCGCAGCTCAGACGCCGGCGCCGCCGCGGCCCTCTCCAGAGGAGAAGCGAGCGGCGCCTTCCACCGCTACGTGCAGAGTCTCGCGGCCGAGACGGTGCTCGAGCGCAAGGCCCTCGGCCAGGGGCAGGCCGGCCCCCTCGATCGCGGCGCGGCGGTCGGCCAGCATCGTCTGCTGCGGGAAGGAGGCGATCCGCTCGGCCAGCTCCAGGGCGCGCTCGACGTGGGCGCCGGGGGCGGTCAGCTCGTTGACGAGGCCGATCCGCAGCGCCTCCTCGGCGTCGACCGGGCGGCCGCTGAGGATCAGCTCCAAGGCCCGGCCCATGCCGACCACGCGCGGCATCCGCTGGGTGCCGCCGTCGATCAGCGGCACTCCCCAGCGGCGCTCGAAGAAGCCGAAGGTGGAGCCGGGGGTGGCGATCCGCAGGTCGCACCAGAGAGCCAGCTCGAGGCCACCGGCCAGGCACCAGCCGTCGATCGCGGCGATCGCCGGCTTCGACGGGGTCAGGCGGGTGAAGCCCAGCGGCCCGGCCGGGTCGTCGACGTCGAGGTCGAGCGCCTTGAGGTCGGCGCCGGCACAGAAGGCCTTGCCGCCGGCGCCGGTGAGGACGAGCACCCGAGCGCCGCCGTCGGCCTCGAACTCGTCGTAGCCCTGGCGCAGCAGCCTCGCGGTGGCGCCGTCGACAGCGTTGCGGCGCTGCGGCCGGTCGATCGTCAGCACCGCCGCCGCGCCAACCCGCTGGTAGCGAACCTCGAGGCTCATCGCGGCCAATCCTCGCACAGCCCTCTTTGCTGCGAGAAGTTGCATCAAAGTGCCTTGATTAAATGTCAGGACACCCTTCATGCCGGTCGCCCCGCCCCAATCGTCCCGTCCCAACGAGTCGCTCACCCTGGGGCGGCTCGGTGGCCTGGCGCCCGGCGAGGCCGACCGGGGCGAGAAGGCACTCTGGCTGTCGGGCGGCGGCTACCGCGCCGCCCTCTTCCACCTCGGCGCCCTGACCCGGCTCAACGAGCTCGGCATCCTCGCCCAGACCGGCACCGTCGGCGCCGTCTCCGGCGGCAGCATCGTCGCCGCGCTGCTGGCGACGCGGGTCAGCTGGCCGCTCGACGGCGGCTACCGCGAGTGGCCCGAGCGGGTGGCGGAGCCGATGCGGGCGATCGCCCGCCGCAACGCCCGCGCCCGCGCCTTCCTGCGCCGGCCTTTCCCAGGGGCGCGCGGCGGAGCGGAGCTGGAGGAGCGCTACGCGCGCGAGCTGCTCGACTCGCTCGGCGGCGAGCCGAGCGCAGGGACCGCGCTTCGTCTTCGGCGCCTCCGGGCTGATCCTCAGCGGCTTGGCGGCGGGGTGGGAGGAGTGCGTCGAGTGGGATCTCCGCGGCGCCGTCCATCCGCCCGGGTACGAGCCGGACCTGGTCGCCGAGGTCATCGCCGCGGTGCGCACCGACCTCGACGCCTTCGGCGAGGCCGAGCAAGCGGTGCTGGAGAACCACGGCTACCTGCTCGCCGACGCGGCAGCGCGGGCGCGGGGCCTGGCGGCGGCGAAGGGGATCGAGCCGAGCCCACCGGAACCGCCGCACCCGCGCTGGATGAGCGAAGAGCGGGTACGCGAGGCGCTCCTCGCCAGCGCTCGTCGCACCGCGGTCGGCCGGCTGCGGCCGCGACGCGGTCGTCGTGGCGGCCGTGGTCGCCAGCCCGGCTCGCCCGAGCTGGCCGCGTTGCTGGATCGCCACCGGCCGCTGCTCCACTACGACTCGCTGGAGAGCTTCCGCGCCGACTCGGCCGCGACGATCTGCGACCTGGTCGCCCCCGGGCGCTGCAACAGCCTCCACCGCGCCGACGGTTCGCCGATCGCCGCGGCCGCCCCGGGGGAGGAGGGCGCCCGGCTCGAGCTCGACTTCCTGCGCGGCGGCACCTACCCCAACGGCGAGCCGGTGCACAAGAGCGACTACCTCGACGAGTGCGGGGGCTCCCATGCCGCGGATGCCCTGGCGCTGCGTCGGCTGGAGGGCCATGGCGACATCGCCTACGGCCGCGGCCACCGCGACGAGGAAGGGCGGCTCTGGCTCCAATACTGGTTCTTCTACTACTACGACGACAAGGGCCTGCTGGGGCTGGAGCAGCACGAGGGCGACTGGGAGATGGTGCAGCTGCGGCTTGGGGAGGCGCTGGCGCCAGAGGCCGCGACGTTCGCCCGCCACACCGGTGCCGAACGACTTGGCTGGGACGAGGTCGAACTCGCCGACAGCGGCGACGGCCCGGCGCTGGTCGTCTATCCCGCTCGTGGCTCCCACGCCTCGCTGCCGCGGCCCGGCAGCTTCGAGGCGGCGGTGGTGCCCGACCACAACGACGGCCTCGGCCCCCGGGTACGGCCGGCACTGAGGGCGATCGCCGGCGACGGCCCCGGCTGGGTGCTGTGGCCGGGGCGATGGGGCGCGACCAGGCGTCGCGAGTTCTTCGAGGCCGACAGTCCCCGCGGCCCCCGCGAGCACCCCCAATGGTGGCACCCGGCCGAACTCCACCGCGAAGCGCGGCCGATGGGCCGAAAGCCCAGCCATGTCGATGGGAAATCGGCCCGTCGGCGAGGGGGTTGCCGGTGCCGTGGCTCGAGGTGCGGCGGGAGGGAGCGCTGGCGGTGGTCTCGTATCGCTTCGGGGAGCCGGCGGCGGGCGCGGGGGAGCCGGCGCGCTTCGTCGCCGCACCATTCGCCGACGACGACGGTCCCAGCGCCGCGCACTCGCTGGCAGTCGAGGGACGGGAGGGATCCTTCGCGCTGTCGTTGCCCGATGGGCGGGAGTGGAGCGGCCTGCGGGCGAGCGTCGTCTCAGATCGTGGCGTCGCGGGCGAGACCGTAGCGGCGACGTTCGCGTAGAAGGGCCGGCAAAGTCCGCGTACGCGGAAGTGGGAGCGGGCGGGCTAGTCGCCGCGAACGGCGCTCACGGGGTTCGCCGACGACGCCCAACTCCCGGAGATGCGCCCCGGTCGCGGGCCAGGGAGGGCAGGTCTCCCAGGGCCACGGGCAAAACTAGGCATAGCCGCGGACGATAGGGGGGAGAGACTCTCGAGGTGCACGACTTGACCCCACTATGGGTGGGTCAACTCATCAACCTTGGGCGGGGGATGTCTGGCGCCTGGCAAAACGTCAGCACGGGGTGGTGACCCGGGGGCAGTTGCTGGCACTTGGGCTGGGAGCGAGGTCGATCGAACATCGGCTGTCGAACGGGCGCCTCCATCCGCTGATGCGTGGCGTCTACGCGGTCGGGCGACCGGACGTCGGGAGGCTCGGATGGTGGATGGCCGCGGTGCTCGCCTGCGGGCCAAAGGCGCTGCTGAGCCACCACAGCGCCGCGGCTCTCTGGGGCATCAGGCGCGCCCAACCGAAGGATGTCCGACAGGCAGACATCCACGTGGTCGTGGCCAGCGGGAATGCGAGGCTGCGCCCTGGCGTTCGTGTTCATCCCCGGCGTAACCACGAGCTGCCGGGACGGCGCGAGGTAGACGACATTCCGGTCACTCACCCCGTGGCCACCCTCGTCGACCTCGCGGCCGACCTGCGCGACGGCCAGATCGAAGCGGCGGTCAACGAGGCGGACCATCTGAAGCTGGTCAACCCCGAGCAACTGCGCCGCGGGCTCGACGCCCTGCCCCGGTGGCCTGGGGTGAAGCGGTTGCGCGGGCTGCTCGATGGGCCGACCATCACCCTCACCACCACGGAGCTCGAGCGACTCTTCCTGCCGCTCGCGTTCGAAGCCGGCCTGCCCGCTCCGCGGACGCAGACTCGGCTGGATGGATACCGGGTCGACTTCTACTGGCCCGATCTCGGCATCGTGGTCGAGGCCGACAGCCTGCGCTACCACCGCACGCCTTTCAAGCAGGCGAGCGACAAGCGGCGCGACAACGCGCATGCGGGCTCCGATCTGACAACGCTTCGCTTTACCCACGGTCAGATCACCCGTGAACCCGACTACGTGCGGGCGACCCTGGTGCGGACGGCGCGACTTCGGCGGGCTCGTTGACGACTCGACCTCATGTGCACGACTTGACCCCACTATGGGTGGGTCAACTCATCAACCTTGGAGCGAGGACTACCGGCGTTGGCCAGGGGAACGAAAAAGCGACCGGTGATGACGCTCGTCGCCTGCCTCGCGCGTAGCCTTCGCGCTTAGAAGCTCGGTTGCGCCACCTTCGAGGCCGCTTCCCGCTTGGCTTCCGCGGGAACCGGTCTCTCCCGGTCGCAAGGCGAATCTAGCGCCGCTCTCCGCGCTCGTCCAGGGGTGTGCCGGAGTCATTCCCGCAAAGTCCGCGAAGAAGGCCGTGCGGGCCTGAGGTTTGGCGCCCGTCCGTGTGGCGGGATACGGTCCCCAGCGGGATGAACGCGGGATCGGAGGCGTCCGCTCGGAGGGCGCGGCGCAACGTGGTCCTCACCGCTGCGATCGCGGGGCTCGGCGGGCTGCTGTTCGGCTACGACACCGGGATCATCGCCAGCGCCCTGCTCTTCATCAAGCAGGACTTCGAGCTCGGCAGCTTCGCCCAGGGCGTGGTCGTCGCCGCGGTGCCGGTCGGCGCCATCGCCGGCGCCGCGATCGCCGGGCCGGCCGCCGACACCTACGGGCGGCGGCTGATGATCCTGCTCGCCGCCGGAGTCTTCATCGTCGGCGCCCTCGGCAGCGCCGCCGCACCGAACGTCGAGGTGCTGACGATCGCGCGGATCGTGATCGGCGTCGCGATCGGGCTCGCCTCCGCCGCCGCGCCCGTCTACATCTCCGAGGTGGCGCCGCCGGAGAGCCGCGGGCGCCTGGTCAGCTTCTTCCAGCTGGCGGTGACGATCGGCATCCTCGTCGCCTACCTGGTCGGGCTCGCCTTCGACCACATCGAAGGCTGGCGCTGGATGCTCGGGCTCGGCTGCGTGCCGGCGCTGGCGCTCGCCTTCGGGATGCTGCGGATGCCGCAGAGCCCGCGCTGGCTGGTGATGAGCGGCGACGACTTCGCGGCGCGGGCGACGCTGGCGAAGATCCGGGTCGACGACCCCGACACGATCGACCGCGAGCTGGAGGAGATCAAGGGGAGCCTCGACGCGAAGCCGGGCGCCTGGAGCGAGCTGCTGGCGCCGGTGGTCAAAGCGGCGCTGGTGGTCGGCGTCGGGCTGGCGATCCTGCAGCAGGTGACCGGGATCAACACGGTCATCTACTACGCGCCGACGATCGTCGAATTCACCGGCGTCAACTCCTCCGCCGGCTCGATCCTGGCCGCGGTCGGGGTCGGGATCATCAACGTCGGCATGACCGTGCTGGCGCTGCGCCTGCTCGACCGCGCCGGCCGGCGCACGCTGCTGATGATCGGCGTCAGCGGGATGACGATCTCGCTGTTCGCGCTCGGCGCCGCCTTCATCGGCGGCGGCGGCAGCACCCTCGCCTCGGTCGTCGCGATCGTCAGCCTGATGACCTACGTCGCCTCCTTCGCGATCAGCCTCGGGCCGATCTTCTGGCTGCTCAACGCCGAGATCTACCCGCTCGGCGGTGCGCAGCAAGGCGGCCGGGCTGGGGACGATGGCGAACTGGACCTTCAACTTCATCGTCTCGCTCACCTTCCTGCTGCTGATCGAAGCCGCCGGGCGCAGCGGCGCCTTCTGGATCTACGGCGCGATCGGCATCCTCACCCTCTGGTTCTGCTGGAAGTTCGTGCCGGAGACGAAGGGCAAGCGGCTGGAGGACATCCAGGCGTACTTCCAGGAGCGGGTGGACGAAGCCAGGCAACGCCGCCTCGCCTGCTGCTCGCCGCACGGGCCGCGCTGATCACGACCGCCCGGGTCGCGTCGCGCCCGCGCTGCCGCGTCCGGGGGCGGCTGGCTACCCTTCCCGGATGCGCATCGACGAGATCATCGCCGCGCACCGGCCGACCTTCTCGGTCGAGTTCTTCCCGCCGAAGACGGCGGAGGCGACCGAACAGCTCTACGCGACGGCGCGCGAGCTCGGGCACCTCGAGCTCGACTTCGTCTCGGTCACCTACGGCGCCGGCGGCTCGACCCGCGACGGCACGGTCGAGATCACCACGGCGCTGAAGGACGAGCATCGGCTTCGAGACGATGGCCCACCTCAGCTGCGTCGGCGAGACCACCGAGGGGCTGGCCGAGACGCTGGACCGGATCGCCGCGGCCGGGATCGAGAACGTCTTCGCCCTGCGCGGCGACCCGCCGCGCGGGGAAGAGGACTTCGTCCAGCCCGAGGGCGGGCTCGGCAGCGCCGCCGAGCTGGCCGCCTTCATCGCCGCCGGCTGGGACTTCGCGATCGGCGGCGCCTGCTTCCCCGAGGTGCACCCCGAGGCGCCCGACCTCGAGACCGACCTCGCCTACCTGAAGACCAAGGTCGACTCCGGCGCCGGCTTCCTGATCACCCAGCTCTTCTTCGACAACCAGGTCTACTTCGACTTCGTGCGGGCGGCGCGGGCGCGGGGGATCGAGGTGCCGATCCTGGCCGGGGTGATCCCGGTCGCCAGCTTCGCCCAGACGAAGCGGATCTGCGACCTCTGCGACGCCTCGATCCCGGCGCCGCTGGAGGCGGCCTTCGCCGCCGCCGGAGGCGACCCGGAGCGCGAGTTCGAGCTGGGCGTCGCCTACGCGGCGCAGCAGTGCTCGGAGCTGCTGATCGCCGGCGCTCCCGGCATCCACTTCTACGCCCTGAACCGGGCGCCGGCGACGCGCGCGGTGCTCGGGGCGCTGAGGGCGTCGCGGCCGTGGGAGCGGGTGCGCGGCGACGCCGCGACCCTGGCCGGCAGCGCCGACTAGGCTGCGGGGCGGATCGTGGGCGACGCGGAACGAGAGAGAGAAGCGGCGGCAGGAACGCGATCGAGGGCGAAGGCAGCGCGGACGGCGCCAACCGCAAGCGGCTGATCGTCGGCTACGCGATCGCCTCGACCGTGGTGCTGGCGATCGCGGTGGCGGGTCTTCGTCCTCGCCAGCGGCGGCAGCGGCGGCGGCACAGCCGAGGGCGATGCCCACATCAACCTCAACGCCTCCTACGGCTCGACCAACGGCGTCGAGCCGGACGACCGGGCCGGGACGGTGCCGCCGGCGGCCAAGGGTCACGAACCTGGCAGCGGCGGCCAAGGCGGCGGGCTGCAAGCTGCGCCTGCACCTGAAGGACGAGGGGCACGAACCACATCCCGGCCGGCTCGCAGACGCCCGGACTACAAGACCAACCCGCCGACCTCGGGGCCCCACGTCGAACCGCCCTACCAGCAGGCCGACGGCGCCTACGCCGAAATGCCGGCCGAAATCGACATCGTCCACTCGCTCGAGCACGGGCGGCTGGAGATCCAGTACGCGCCGGACCTGCCCGAAAAGGACCAGCTGGCGCTGATCGGCCTCTACGACACGATGTACGGGGCGGCGCTGCTCTTCCCCAACGAAAAGATGCCCTACGAGGTGGCGGCGACGACCTGGACCAACCTGCTCGGCTGCCCCACCTACAAGGGCGCGGCGACGCTGGACGCGATCCGCGCCTTCGGCAAGGCGACCTGGGGCAGGTACGGCGGCGAGCCGGTGCGGGCGTTCACGTTCACGGGCCCAACGCCGGCGGAACCAGCCTCATAGGGACGCAGGCTTCCGGCCGGCGGGTCCTGTCGGGGCGGGAGACCTGCGGGCGGGCAAGCGTCTCCGTTCTCGGCCGCCCCCCGACGCCACCCGCCGGAGGAAGGCCTGCGTTCGCTACGGGGCTCGGTAGGCGGGGAAGAAGGGCCCGCGAGGGTGGCCTGCGCTTAGCTGGGCGTACTTCTCGGTCGCAGACGATCTCGGAGGTGTGCCAGGTCTCGCTGCGGTTGGCGAAGCCGCGCTTGAACTCCTCCAGCGCGTCGCCGGGGGCGAGGCCGCCGCCGAGGTTGAGCGGGAGGCCGAGCTCGGCGGCGTGCGTCGACCAGGCGGGTGACGACGTTCTTCATCGGCGAGTCGCGCAGGTGGGAGTCGGCGCTGCCGGAGAGGTAGTAGTGGAGGAAGCCGTCGCTGACGGCGGCGATCGAGGCGGCGGCGAGGTCGCCGGCGGGGGCGGTCGGCGAGGGCGAGCCAGGTGCGGTCGGCTTCGAGCACGCGGTCGAAGTAGGCGGCGCCGAAGAAGTAGTGGTCGGCGGCGGCGGCGCGGCGCATCGTCTGCTCGTAGACGTCGAGGAAGCCGGCGCGCTGGGCGGGCGTCGTCTCGGGGCCCGGGACGAGCTCCAGCTCGTAGCCGGCTTCGAGGTTGCGGCGGACCTGGCGGCGGTCGCTGGGCCGGCTCTTCGGCGGCAGCGCCGGGTCGGCGATCTGGACCACGTTGCGCGCGGTCGCCCCGGCGAGCGGCGGGCGGGCCGAGCGGGTGGCGGAGGAAGACGCTGACCAGGCCCGTGGCCGAGAAGTCGATCGCGGCGGGATCGAGCGCGCCGAGCGTACGCGGCAGCCCGGCGGAGCCCTCCGCTGTTGCGACGGCGGGATGCCACGGACTGCCGCGACCGGGACGAGCCGGGGTAGCCGTAGGGGGAGACCGCGTCGCGCTCGGCGGTGCCCTGCGATCTCGCGGACGATCAGCGGCGCGAGGAGCTCGCGTGGTCTGCCGGACCTCGATCCGCAGCGTGTGGGTGGCGCCCTCGGCGTCGAGGAAGGGGCGGGAGCGGAAGAACTGGCCGCCGACCGCGGCCTCGCCGCGGTCCTCGATCAGCTCGGCCCTGGCGCTCGGCGCGCTCACTCGAACAGGTCCGCGGCGGCGGCGCGGAACTCGTCGGGGAGCACGCCCCAGACCTCGCAGTCGTCGGGCGGGGCGCCCTCGCGGGCGAGGTGGGCGCGCATCGTCCCCTCGTACTTCCAGCCGAGGCTGGCGACGGTCTTCTTCGCGATCTCGTTGCGGGCCGGGATGCGACCGTAGACGCGGTGGGCGCCGTACTCGTCGAAGGCCTTGGCGATCGTCAGCGCCTCGGCCCGGCGGCCGACTCCCTTGCCGCGCACGTCGTCGCCGATCAGCGCCCCCAGCTCCGGCGCGGTCTGGCGGAAGAGCCCGTAGAGGGCGGTGAAGCCGACCGGCTCCTCGTAGCCCTCGACGACGATCGCGAACTTGCGGTCCTCGCCGGAGTCGTCCATCGCCCGCCGCGCCCAGCCTTCGGCCTGCTCGAGCGAGAAGCTGTCGCGCTGCTCCATCAGCGAGGCCGTCGCCTCCGGGTTGTTGAACCAGCGGTGCACGGCGGGCGCGTCCCCGGGCTCGAACGGGCGCAGGCTGACGGCTCGGCCGATCGCTCACGCGCGGAACCCTATCCCAGTCGGGGGCCGAAGTCGCCCTTGCCGGAAATGGCCCATCGACGGGGTCAGTCGGGGGCAGGCCCTGGCCGGTGAGGACGAGCCAGACGGTGCGGGCGAGGATGCGGGCGTCGAGGGCGGGGAGCGGTGGTCGACGTACCAGACGTCGAGCTCGATCCGCTCCTCCCAGGGGATGCCGGCGCGGCCCTGGACCTGGGCCCAGCCGGTGATCCCGGGCAGGACCTCGTGGCGGCGGTTCTGGCGCGGCGGTGTAGTCGTCGACCTGGGCGGGGATGGTCGGGCGCGGGCCGACGATCGCCATCTCGCCGCGCAGCACGTTGACCAGGTTCGGGACCTCGTCGAGCGAGGTGCGGCGGAGGAAGCGGCCGGCGGCGGTGACGCGGGGGTCGTCGCGGGTGACGACGGTGCCGACCCCGACCGGGTCGGAGCCCTGCACCATCGTCCGCAGCTTCCACATCTCGAACTCGGCGCCGTCGCGGCCGACGCGGCGCTGGCGGTAGATGACCGGGCCGCGACTGCCGAGCTTGATCGCGATCGCCGCGGCGAGCAGGAACGGCGAGAGCACGACCAGGGCGACGGTCGCGATCAGCAGGTCGAGGGCACGGGGCATCAGCGGGTCCCCTCCGCCTTCTCCCAGCGGCCGCCGGCGCCGTGGCGCCAGCGGTCCCAGAGGCCGGCGGCGATCGAGGCGGTCGTCATCACGTAGTAGCGGGCGACCCGCAGCGGCGCCAGCGGGTAGCGGCGGGCCAGCAGCGCGGCGGCGAGCAGCGCCAGCTGGGCGAGGAGGGTGACGACGTAGATCGAGCCCTGGCCGAGCAGGGCGACGTTGGCGGCGAGGACGACGAGGTGCAACGCCGGGCTGAGGTAGCGCAGCAGCCGGTGCGAGACGAGCTCGAAGGCGAAGAGGGGCGGGTAGCCGCGCGGGGAGACCATGCCTTCGCCGACGACGATGTCCCAGAGCCCGACCATCATCCGCCGTTTGCGGGCGAACTCGCCCTCCATCGTCGGGACCATCTTCTCCTCGGCCCGGGCCGCCGGCGCGTAGAGCGAGCGCAGGCCGCGCTTGGCCAGCTCGAAGGGGAAGGAGAGGTCATGGCTGCCGGACGGGGCCAGCGGCAGGTAGGCGCTGCGGCGGACCGCGTAGATGGCGCCGTTGCCGGCGGTGATCCCGCCCAGCGCCGACTCCATCCTCCGCACCGCCATCTCGTAGCGCCAGTAGGCGCCCTCGAGGTTGTCGCCGCCGGCGTCGACGAAGCGGACCTGGCCGCAGACGTAGCCGACCGCCAGGGTCGGCGAAGGGCTCGACCAGGCGGCGCAGGGCGTCGGGCGCCCAGGCGCTGTTGGCGTCGGAGAAGGCGAGCAGGTCGCCGGTCGCGATCTCGGCAGCGGCGTTGAGGGCGGCGACCTTGCCGCCGGGCGGCAGCTCGAGCACGAGGTCGGCGCCGGCGGCGCGGGCGCGCTCGGCGGTGGCGTCGGTGGAGCCGTCGGAGGCGACGACGATCTGCAGCCGCTCGCGCGGGTAGTCGAGGGCGAGCGCGTTGGCGACCTTGGCGGCGATCACCTCCTCCTCGTCGTAGGCGGGGACGATCAGGGTGACGGAGGGCGGCGAGTTGGGGACGGCGGCGGATGATGCCGCGGATGGCGAGGTGTCCGCGGCGGAGCCCGGCGGAGGTGGGACGCCGACACCGCCCACCGCCGGGCGCGGGCGCGGTTCGTCATCGGCCAGGCCGGGCCAGGTCTCGACCGGGTGACGCCTCAGGGCAAGCAGCAACCGCAGCGCCAGCGGGTAGCCGGCGTGGGTGTAGACGATCAGGCCGGCGCAGAGCCAGAAGGCGACTTCGAGTACGAGCATCCCGGCGATTATCTCCCCAGCTGTTCCTTACCTATGTCTACGCAGGTAAGGAACAGCTGGGCGGGAGGCCAGGAGGTCTGCGTAGAGGGCGAGGGTTTGGCGGGCGGCCTCATCCCAGGAGAAGGGCCCGGCGGCGGCGCGGGCGGCGGCCGTGGCGAGCTCGGCGCGGGCGCGCTGGGGCGTCCACCAGCTCCGCGAGCGCGGTGGCCAGGGCTTCGGCGTCGCCGGGCGGGACCAGACGGCCGGCACCGGTCGCGGCCACCTCGGGGAAGCCACCGACCGCGCTCAGCACCATCGGCTTGCCGAAGGCGAGGCCGGTGTAGAGGACGCCGGAGTGCTCGGCATCGAGGTAGGGGAGGACGAGGAGGTCGGCGCGGCGGAAGATCGCCGGGATCTCGGCGTCGTCGACGAAGCGGGTGACGAAGCGAACCCGCCCCGCGGCCTCGGCGGCGAGCGCTCGCAGCGGCGCCACGTCCATGCGCGGGTTGCCGACGATCCAGAGCTCCGCCCCCTCCACCTGGCGGAAGGCCCGCAGCAGGTTCTCGATCCCCTTGTAGGGGCGGAGCAGGCCGAAGAAGAGGATCACCGGGCCCTCCGCTCCCTCCAGCTCGGGCGGCAGCGGCTTCTCGCCGGGCAGGCGGGTGAGGTAGTCGAAGGCGCCGTGGGGGATGACGCGGACCTTGGCCGGGTCGAGGCCGACCTCGTCGCGGAGCCGGGCGGCCCCGTGCTCGGAGTGGGCGACGACGGCATCCATCCGGTCATAGACGCGGCGGGCGCCGGCAGCCTGGCGGCGACTCGGGCGCGGCGGCAGGATGTAGTGCGCGGTCATCACCCGCGGGCGGCGCTTCGGCAGCAGATGGACGTCGAGGGACGGCACCGTCAACCACTGGTAATGGAGGACGTCGGCTGCCGGCCTCGCGGCGGAAGCGCAGCATGTCGGGGACGTGCTCGGCCGCCTTGAAGAGGACGCGAGCGGGCGCGTCGAGGCCGCGGGCGGCACTGCGGCGGTAGAAGCGCTCCTCGACCCGGTAGCCCTCGGCCGGGGGAACGGCGCCGTAGAGGAAGCGGGAGGTCGCCAGCTCGACCTCGGCGCCGGCGCGGGCCAGCGCCGCCGCCAGAGCGCGGTCGTAGGGCGGCGTGAACGCCGAGGGGTCGACGAGTTGGACTTTCATGGCGCGAAGGGCGACGTGACAGAAAATGTCAGGTTCCTGTCATGGCGATTATCGTCACCCGCTTGGCGCCCACGCTCTCCTACTGCGTCGTGAACACGAACGGCCGCGAGTACCTGCTCGCCTGCCTGGCCGCGATCGAGCGCACGCACCCGGCCGGAGTCGAGCGCGAGATCCTCGTTCTCGACAACGCCTCCGACGACGGCTCGGCCGCGGCGGTGCGGGCGCTCGGCGGCGATATCCGCCTGATCGCGCTGGAGCGCCGCACCGGCAAGGCGGAGAACGACTCGACCCTGATGCGCGAGGCGCGCGGGCGCTACTGCCTGCTGCTGAACGAGGACTCGGAGCTGCGGCCGGGCGCGAGCGAGGCGCTGATCGCGGCGCTCGAGGCCGACCCGCGGGCGGCTGCCGCGACGCCGCAGCTGCTCGACTCCGCCGGGCGACCCGGTGCCCTGCGCCTGGCGCTTCCCCGGGGTCGGCACGGCGCTCGCCGGGGCGCTCTTCCTGCACCGCCGGCTGACCGTGCAGAGCAAGGGACTCCACGACCCGCCGGGTCGACTGGGGCGCAGTCGAGCGCGCTGATGGTGCGTCGCGAGGCGGCCGCCGCGGTCGACTTCATGGACCCCGCCTTCTTCGTCTACTACGACGAGTGCGACTTCGCCAAGCGCCTCGCCGACGCCGGCTGGCACTCGCTCTTCGTCCCCGCGGGCGAGGCCGTCCACCACGACCAGCTCTCCACCGACCTCGCCGAGGGCCTGCCGCGGATCGTCGAATTCCACCGCAATCGCGATAGATACATGCGGGTGCACCACGGCCGCGCGGCCGCGCTGGCGGTCCGCGCCCTCACCGCCTGGTCCTACGCCGTGCGAGCCCTGGTCGCGACGGTCCTCCCCAACCAGCCCGCGGCGATCTACCGGGCCCACGCCCGCCAGGCACTGCTGCCCAACCGCGGCATCAGCATCCGTGACCGGGCTGACGAGGCCCAGGCGTTCGCAGACAAGGACGCAGGAAGGCCGAAATAGCAGCGCTACTCGGCCGACCGAGGACGCCGTATGCGCGACGCTCTGGGGCCGTCAGAGGCGGGAGTCCTCGTCCATCTGCTCAGCCTCGTAGGTCTCGGGGAGGCGGCCGTCGACGGCGGCGGGCTCGCTGCGCAGGCGCTGGAAGGAGGCGACCAGGTCGCCGGGGTGGCGCAGGCGGGCCAGCCAGACGCGCTCGCCGGGAGTGAAGAAGCCGCTGGCGAAGAGGGCCAGGGGGTAGGCGGCGAAGAGCACGATGCGGCCGAGCAGGCCGGCGGCGCCGGAGGTGGGCATCAGCAGCTCGCCGGTGGCGACCAGGGCGGCCGCGGTCGCCACCACGCGGGCCAGGCGGCCCCACTGGTAGGGGACCGGGAAGAGGCGCTGGGTGAAGACGTACATCAGCGCCAACACGACGACGTAGGAGGCGACCAGGGCGAGGCCGGCGCCGACGATCCCCAGCGGCGGCACCAGCAGCAGGTTGAGGACGACGTTGGCGGCGAGCGCGGCGAGGGTCGCCGGCAGGTTGAACTCGGTGCGGCCGGTCCTGCCGAGGATGACGACCAGCACCATGTAGACGGCGTAGAGGGTGACCGCGGTGGAGATCAGGCCGACGGCTTCGTAGGAGTCGAAGAACTCCGGCGCCGCCAGAGCCCGCACGATCCAGCGCGAGAACAGCCACATGCCGGTGACGACGAAGGCGCAGCCGGCGACGAAGAGGGTGACGACGGTGGCATAGGCGCGGCGGGCCTCGCCGTCGTCGCGGATCGAGTACGCGAGCGGCGGCCAGGCGAGCTGGAAGCCGCGGACGAGGACGTTGACGCCCTGGGCGAACTTGACCGCCAGCGAGTAGAGCCCGGCCTCGGCGAGACCGGCGCTGCGGACGATGATGATGCGGTCGACGAAGTTGAGCAGGTAGAGGGAGACCTCGGCCGGCATCGTCGGCAGACCGAAGCGCAGCAGCCGCCGCAGCAGGGCGCGGTCGAAGAAGAGCGAGAGGCGGCGGCGCTGGAGCACGATCAGGCCGAGGACGAAGACGGCGCCGCTGGCGTAGCTGCCGACCAGCAGCCCGCGAGCGCCCTCGCCGGCACCGACGACCAGCACCACGGTGAGGCCGATCGTGACCAGGACGTTGACGATCGTGGTCACGAAGAAGGCTCGCGCTCGCTCTTCGAGCCGGAACAGGGTGAGCATGAACTCGAACATCGTCAGCACCCAGAGGCCGCCGATCGCGACCCGGGCCAGGTCCGGCGCCGGTTCGTCGAGCAGCGCTTCGGAGATCGGCGTCGCGAAGGGGAGCGCGAGGAGGGCGCCGATCGTGGCCAGCCAGAAGAGGCCGGCGAAGCTGCTGGAGACGACCCGGTTCGGGTCCTCGTCGTCCTTGTAGTAGAAGCGCAGCACGGCCTCGATCAGGCCGAAGCGGACGACGATGCTGGCGGAGACGATCGCCGCGAACATGACCTCGGCGGCGCCGTAGTCGGCGGGGGTCAGGTAGCGCGTGTAGAGCGGCAGCAGCGCGACCGCGATCAGCTTCGAGAAGATGCTCGCCGCCGTGTAGGCGGCCCCGGTCGTCGCCAGTCGGCGCAGGTATCCCGACACGGACGGAGCCTACGTCGGTTCGCGGACTGGCGGTGCTGCCAAGCGAAGCGCCGATCGGCGAGCAACACCCAGGTGATCGGGTCCTCGAAGAAGCCGGCGTAGGACATCGTGTGGACGAGGAGAGCGACAAAGGCCGCGAGAACTGCTGAGCGCGCTGCGAGCGTCACGAAGGGGGAGTCCTGCGGTGCGCCGGCGAGCGGGACGCGGAGGGGGAGTCCTGCGGGCGGGGCAAACTGGCTCCGTTCTCGGACTCCCCCTCCGCGCCGCCCACGGGTGGCCCGCGGATGCCTGAGGTCATGGTCCAGAGGGCGACGACGATTAGTGCGATGTAGAGGAGCAGTCCTAGGAGGCCTTGCTCGGCGGCGATGGTGATGGGCTCGGTGTGGGAGACGGAGACGGGGACGTCCTTGTTGGCGCGGTGGTCGCGGTAGGCGGCTGGAAGGAGCCCGAGCCGTAGCCCTGGAGCGGGCGTTCGCTGAAGAGGTCGATGCCGCCTGGACGAGGTTGGCGCGGCCGCTGGTGTCGACGTTGAGGCGATCGAAGAGGTTCGAGGCGTTGACGCTCTTGCCGCCGACCAGGGTCACGACCAGCGCCGCCGCCGACGACCCCGACCGCCACCGCGGCCAGCGTCCACCTCCAGCTCCAGCGGATCGCGGCGAGGACGGCGAGGCCGGCCAGCAGGGCGATGAAGCTGGACTGGGAGAAGGTCTGGGCGAGGCCGAGCCAAAGGACGGCGACGAGGACGGTCAGCAGGGCGAAGGCGCGGCGTTCCCTCACCCAGAGCAGCGCCGCCATCGCGACCACGATCACCAGCGCCAGGTAGCGCCCGTAGACGTTCGGGTCCCAGAAGACCGCGTTGACCCGGAAGTAGGTGTGGAATTCGTTCGAGCGAATCACCTGGTCGTTCCAGAGCAGACTGCGGGACAGGTACTCGACCGAGCCGAGCAGGACGAACGCCGTCGCCTCGACCCCGACGACGACCAGCACCAGGGTCAGCAGCCGCCGGTCCCACTTGGCCTCACTGAGCAACCCGTAGGCGACCGTGAACGGCACCAGGAAGAAGCAGGCGTTCTGCAACCCCTTCGAGAAGTCGCCCGAGTACAGGGTCTGAACGCGTAGAGGACGACGAACGCGGCCAAGGAGCGCTCGGCAACCAGCGGAGTCGGCCGCTCGGCGACGCGGAGGGGAGTCCTGCGGGCGGGGCAAACTGGCTCCGTTCTCGGACTCCCCCTCCCGTCCCACCACCCGAAGCAGTCGATATCTCGCGCTCGAGAAGCGCCAGAACGCCGGCGGCGATAACCAGATAGAGCGGGACCAAGAGGTTGGCGGTGTCGCCGCCGGCGTGCAGGGGCACCCGGAAGGGGAGCGCGGCGACGATCGCCAGCGGCAGCAAGATCGGCCAGCGGCGGAAGGCCCAGGTCAGCAGCCCGACGGCGACCGCGGCGCCGACCAGCAGCACCACGAGCCGGGCCTCGTCGTGACGCAGGGCGACGATCTGCGCCGTGTGCCACTGGTCGCCGAGGATCAGCAGCGGGAAGAGGCCGACCGCTGCGAGCATCGCCAGCGAGCGCGGCACGGCCCGGCGCCAGCAGGATCGAGGCCGCGCTGGCCCCGGCGGCGATCAGCAGGCCGGCGGCGGCGAGCAGCTCGCTCAAGGCGCCACCCCGTTGCGCCTGCACTCGGCGCGCGGGCGCAGCGGCGGGCGGTGCAGGTGGATCGTCCCCGGCAGAACCAGGGTCCGCCCCTGGCCGAGCAGCTTTACCCGCAGCTTGTAGCGACCGGGCGGGGCGATGCCGCCGCCCCGCTGGCGGCCGTCCCAGTAGAAGGTGAAGAAGTGGTATCGCTTGAGAAAGCGGTCGCGGGCCAGCGTGACGACAACCCGGCCCCCCGGCTTGACGACCTGCACCGTCGCCTCGTCGGACTGGGTGACCCGGAACCGGATCCGCATTTCGTCGTAGCGGCAATCGCCGTTCGGGGTGAAGCTGCGCACCGGGGGCGCCTTCGGGTGGATCCGCGGCACCCCGACGAAGGTCGCCCGGTCCAGCACCAGGGGGTCGCGCTTGAGGCGCTGCGCCCAGCCGAAGGCGGCAACCGTGGCGAGGACGAGGAGCGCGAAGACCAGTGCGGCCGCGGGCGCGTTAGCCCGCCGCCGCGGCATTGTCCTCGCCGACCACGACCGCGACGTCCGCCCCCGCCGCGGCCGACTTGACTTCGGAGCTCATCAGTTCGAGCTTCGGGATCCCCAGCTGCTTGGCGACCTTGCGCGCTTCCGAAGCGTGGCCGCGTTCGAACATGACGACGCTGGTGGCGAAGCTCTGGTCGGTGTTGGAGACGGCCCCGAGGTTGAAGCCCTTGCCGTCGATTTTGTCGCCAAAGGTGGCGGCGAGGCCGGCGGTGGCGGTGCCGTTGAGGACGGTGACGTCGATTTCGCCCGGCTGCACCTTGGCCGCGGCCTGCTTGCCCTTCTTGCCACCGGCGCTGTCTTCGGAGCCGTTCAGCAGCGTGTAGGCGACCCCGCCGACAACGAGGACAAGGACGACGAAGATCGCGACCAGCCAGCGCGGTTCGGCCAGGCGGGCGCCGAGGTCGGAGGTGCGGCCGCTGAAGCGTTCGCGCCGGGTCAGTTCCGGCAGGCCCGCGTCGCGCCGGCGCCGGCGCTCCTCGCGGTGGCTGAGCGCCTCGTGCTCGGCGGTGCGGGACTCCTCCAGCTGCCGCAGCTCCTCCGCCCGCTGCGCGGCGATCGTCGAGGTCGCCTCCTTGCGCTCGGCGTCGCGCTCCGGAGCCGAGCCGGCCCACTCGCGCAGACGGCGTATGTCCCGCCCATGGGCGAACGAGAGCAGGGCGAGAACGCCCAGGCCGAGGAAAGCGGCGAGGCCGGCGAACGCACCTATTTGTTCGATAACCCGGACCAAAGTGGCTGCGAGAGGTTATTCGGCGGCGGGGACTGCCGCCGAGTCGCCACCCGGAGAGGCGATCATCTCGACCACCCGCTCGGCCAGATTCGCCTCGTCGCCGGCCATCACCAGGTGTTCGAGCGAGGTCAGCGTCGACTCCACCCAGGCCGAGTCGATCGGCGCCGCGCGGACCGCGCGGTTGATTCGCCGCGCCGCCGTCGGCTGCAGCTCCTCGGCCGCGCCGAACAGCTCCTCGTGCAGCTTCTCGCCGGGTCGCGGCTGGGTGAACTCGACCGCGATCTCCCTTTCGGGCTCGTAGCCGGCGAGCCGGATCATGTTGTGGGCGAGGTCGACGATCTTCACCGGCTCGCCCATGTCCAGCACGAAGACCTCGCCCCGGCCGGCACCGATGTCGCCGGCGCGGATCACCATCTGCACCGCCTCCGGGATCGTCATGAAGTAGCGCGTCATCTCCGGGTGGGTGACGGTGACCGGGCCGCCGCGCTCGATCTGGTTGCGGAAGATCGGCACCACGCTGCCGGAGGAGGCGAGGACGTTGCCGAAGCGGACCGAGGCGAAGCGGGTGCCGGGGTGCTTGTTGCCGGCCTCCTCGACGACGAACTCGGCCATCGCCTTCGAGGCGCCCATCACCGTCTTCGGGTTGACCGCCTTGTCGGTGGAGATGAGGACGAAGCGCTCGACCTTGGAAGCGGCGGCGGTCTCGGCCGTGATCCGGGTCGCGATCGCGTTGTTGCGGACCGCCTCGAGCGGGTTCGCCTCCATCAGCGGCACGTGCTTGTAGGCGGCGGCGTGGAAGACGACGCTCGGCTTGAAGCGCTGCATCACCTCCAGCATCCGGTGCGGCTCCTTGCAGTCCGCCAGCACCGACTCGACGTTGGGGAAGTGGCGCAGCTCGACCATCTCGCGGTCGATCTCGAAGAGGTTGTCCTCGGCGTGGTCGAGCATCACCAGCAGCCGCGGTTTGACCTGGGCGATCTGGCGGCAGAGCTCGGAGCCGATCGAGCCGCCGGCGCCGGTGACGAGGACGATGCGGTCGCGCAGGTAGGCGCCGACCCGGTCGCAACTCGACGCACGATCGGCTCGCGCCCGAGCACGTCCTCGACCCGAACCTCGCGCAGCTGCTTGTTGAGCTGGACGCCGCCGCGCAGGAGCTCGAACACGGTCGGCAGGGTGCGGACGCGGATCTCGCGCTCGCGGCAGGCGGAGACGACCTGGCCGCGCAGCTGGCCCGGCGCCGAGGGGATCGCGATCACGACCTCGTCGGGCTCGGTCTCGTCGAGGATCCTGACGATCTCCTTGGTCGAGCCCAGCACCTTCAAGCCCCAGCATCCGCATCCCGCGCTTGCGCGGGTCGTCGTCGACGAAGCCGATCGCGGTGGCGCCGAGGTTGGGGTTGAGCTGCAGCTCGCGCACGACCATCTGGCCGCCGGAGCCGGCGCCGACCACCAGCACCTCGTGCTTGGGCAGGCGGGTGCCGCGCGAGGGGCGCTCGACGATCAGCCGCACCGCCAGGCGGGCGCCGGCGATCAGCATCATCGTCAGCACGAAGTCGGTCACCTCGACCGCCCGCGGCAGCGTGTGCGCGAAGGGCTTGGCGACGGCGAAGAAGACGACCAGGATCGCGCTGGCGATGGCGACGGCGCGGAAGATCAGGAGGAAGTCGCGGCCGCTCACGTAGCGCCACCACTTCTGGTAGAGCCCGGAGGCGTAGAAGACGACGAGCTTGCCGACGACGACGAAGCCGACCGACTGGATGAAGAGGGTCTGGTAGCGCTCGGGCCAGCCCTGCGGTTCGTCGAGGAAGCGCAGCTGGAAGGCGAGGAAGTACGCGAGGGCGACGAGGACCGCGTCGGCTGCCAGCTGCAGCATCCGGTTGCGGTAGACAGGGTGGTTCAACCGGCTCATCAGAGGGAGCCAGTCTAGGGCCAGATCGGGGGTTGAGGGGGTCGAGTGCCCCTTCTGGTCGGCATCGTCCCTACGATGTGCCGCTGATGCACGTCCTCCTTCCGCTCGCGAGCCTGACCGACAAGGTCGTGGAACCGATCGTCGACGTCGCCACCGAATTCATCGGCTCGGCGGGGGTCGTCGCCGTCTTCCTGTTGATGACCCTGGAGTCGGCCTGCATCCCGGTTCCCAGCGAGGCGATCATGCTGTTCGCCGGCTTCGCCGTCTCCAAAGGCGAACTGACCCTGTTCGGCGTCGTCGCCGCGGGCGTGCTCGGCAACCTGGTCGGCTCCTGGATCGCCTACGCGGTCGGCTACTACGGGCGCATCGACCTGCTGGAAAGAAACAAGCTGATCCACATCAGCCCCAAGCACCTCAAATGGGCCGACGACTGGTTTGAGCGCTACGGCTCCTGGACGGTCTTCTTCTCGCGGATGCTGCCGATCGTCCGCACCTTCATCTCGCTCCCGGCGGGCGTCGCGAAGATGCCGTTCTGGCGCTTCACCACCTACACCCTGCTCGGCTGCATCCCCTGGGTGCTGATGCTGGCGATCGTCGGCGAAAAGGTCGGGGACAACTGGGAAGAGTGGCGCCACAAACTCGGCTACCTCGACTACCTGGTGCTGGCGGCGATCGTCGGCGGGGTCGTCTACTGGTTCGTCAAGCGGCGGCGCGGGGGCGGGTCCGACGAAGGCGACGGCGACCCGGCCGCGCCCCCCGAGCCGGCCGGCACCCACGGCGCTTGAGCGAAGCGGCCGAGCGACGGCTTCCGGCCCGCCGCGCGGTCGGCGCTGGGAATCGTCCAGGGCCCGGCCGAGCTGCTGCCGGTCTCCAGCTCGGCCCACATCGTCCTCGTTCCCTGGCTGGCGGGCTGGGACTGGGAGACGATCGACCCGGAGCTGCGTAAGAGCTTCGAGGTGGCACTGCACACCGGCGCGGCGCTGGCGCTGCTGATCGGCCAGCGGCGGCTGATCGCGGCCGAGCTGCGCGAGCTCGACGGTCGCCGGGTGGCGTTCATCGGCCTCTCGTTCCTGCCGGCGGCGATCGTCGGCTACACCCTGGAGCACCCGATCGAGCGGCGGTTGGGCGGACCGCGGGCGACCGCCTATGGGCTGCTGGCCGGGGCGGCGGCAATGCTCCTCGCCGACACGCGCCCGCAGCGGCGCGGGCGCGGCGACGCGACCCTGGGCGACGGCCTCGCCCTCGGCCTCGCCCAGGCAGCGGCGCTGGCGCCGGGTGTATCCCGCAACGGGGTGACCCTCGCCGCCGCCCGCTGGCGCCGCTTCTCCCGCGACCAGGCGAACCTGCTCTCGCGCACGATCGCGCTGCCGATCATCGTCGGCGCCACCGCCCTCAAGGGCACCCGGCTCGCCCGTCGCGGCACCAGCCCCGAGCTGCGCCGCACCCTCGGCGTCGGCATCGCCGCCTCCTTCGCCTCGACCCTCGCCTCCCAGCGCCTGATCGGCCTGGTCGAGCGCGACCGCGCCCTGTGGCCCTACGCGGCCTACCGAGCGGGACTGGCGGGACTGGTTCTGCTCAAGCTGCGGCGCTGAGTGTCGAACTCCAAATCTTGGATGGATTTGGACTTAATTTGGATTTGGGCTACTATTTCCAAATCTTGGATGGATTTGGACTTAATTTGGAGATCCGGTGTTCATAGCCCACGCACCCGCGGTTCCCGACTTGCTCAAACACCTCAGCCCTGAGGAAGTCGGGGTCGCCGTCGGAGCCCCGACGCCCCCTGAGGAACGGGGGCGCTACCTCCACTGGGACAAGCTCCGGCGCCTGCCACCCCCGGCCGGCCTGACCACCGAACAGTGGTGGCTCAAGCTCAAACTGGCCCGCGCCAGCGAGCGGCGCGTGCTTCCGCTCGTCGACACTCACGGTCTGGCCTTTGGGTTCACCTTGCCCGACATGGCCCTGCGCCACCTCCACCACATCGACCAGCGCTGCGCCGGTGAGGTGGCGATGGACGAGATCGTCACCTCCGAGCGACAGGCCGGCCGGCGCTTTCTCGTCAACTCCCTGATGGAGGAGGCAATTCGGTCAAGTCAGCTGGAGGGAGCCACAACCTCTCGTCAAGTGGCGAAGGAGATGCTGCGGAGCGGTCGCGAACCGCGTGGCCGAGGTGAGCGGATGATCGCCAACAACTACCGCGCCCTGCAGTTCATGCGAGATGAGATGGGCGACACCCTGAGCCCCGAAACAGTGCTGGAGCTGCACCGCCTCCTCACCGAGGGGACCCTGCGCGACCCCGAGTCCGCCGGCCGGCTCCAACGCCCGGGCGACCACCGGGTGGCGGTGTTCGACCGGGACGACGATGAAAGGCCGGTCCACAGGCCGCCGCCTGCCGAGGAGCTGCCGTGGAGGATGGAGTTGCTCTGCAAATTCGCCAACGAAGCCGGCGAGGATGGCCCGTTCACCCATCCGGTAGTGCGGGCGATCCTGCTGCACTTCTGGCTCGCCTACGACCATCCCTTCGAAGACGGCAACGGCCGTACCGCGAGGATCCTCTTCTTCTGGGCAATGCGAGCCCGTGGCTACTGGCTGGCCGAGTACTTGCCGATCTCGCGCTTCATCAGGAAGGCGCCCGCTCAATACGAGCGCGCTTTCCTCGAGTCGGAGACGGACGGCAGCGATGCCACCTACTTCCTCCTCCACCAGCTGCGAATGATCGAGCGGGCGATCGAGGACCTCCACCTCTACCTAGCGCGCAAGATCTCTGAGCAACGCGAGGTCGAGAAGATGCTCGGCCTCGCCGAGGGACTGAACGGCCGCCAACTGGCGCTGCTCACTCATGCCGTCAAGCACCCTGCTCACACCTACACCTTTGGCGGCCACGCCGCCAGCAACCGGATCACCCACGAGACCGCCCGAGCCGATCTTGGCGCGCTCGCCAATCGCGGTCTGCTCGTCCGGCGGCGGCTTGGCCGCACCTACGTCTTCGAGACGCCGGCCGATCTCGCGAGAAGGCTGCGAGAATCACGCGCGTGAGCGACGCCTACGCCAAAGCCGGGGTCGACCAGGGCGCCGCCGATGCCGCTGTCGCCGGGCTGGTGCGGGCGCTGGGGGCGATCAAGCTGGACCGGCCCTCCCTGCAGGTGCCGCTGCCGGGGCACTACGCGAGCGTGATCAAGCTCGACGAGCGCACCGGGGTCGCGCTCTCGACCGACGGGGTCGGAACCAAGCTGCTGATCGCCGAGGAGCTGGGGCGCTTCGACACGGTCGGGATCGACTGCGTGGCGATGAACGTCAACGACGTCATCTGCGTCGGGGCCGAGCCGCTGGCGATGCTCGACTACATCGCCGTGCAAAAGGCCGACCCCGCGGTCTGCGAGGAAATCGGCGTCGGGCTCGCTCGCGGGGCGGAGCTGGCCGGGGTCGAGATCCCCGGAGGCGAGCTCGCCCAGCTCGGTGACCTGGTCAGCAGCGTCGACGTCTCCGGCGCCTGCTTCGGGACGGTCGGCCTCGACGCGATCGTCGACGGCTCGGCGGTGCGCCCGGGCGACGTCGTGATCGGCCTGCCCTCCTCCGGGATCCACTCCAACGGCTACACCCTCGCCCGCACGGCGCTGACAGGCATCCCGCTCGACGACGAACGCCTCGGCCGGCCACTCGGCGACGTCCTGCTCGAGCCGACTGAGATCTACGTCAAGCCGGTGGTCGAGCTGCTGCGCTCCGGCGTCGACGTCCGCGGGCTTGCCCACATCACCTCCGGCGGCACCGCCAACCTGCTGCGGCTGGCGGCCGAGGTCGGCTACGAGATCGACGCGCCGCTGCCGGTCCCGCCGATCTTCGCGCTGATCCAGGAGCAGGGCGGCGTCTCCGAGGAGGAGATGTACGACGTCTTCAACATGGGCTGCGGCTTCTGCGCCGTCGTCCCGGCCGGCGACGAGCCGGCGGCGCTGGAGTTGCTGCGCGCCCATTACCCCGCCGCCCAGCCGATCGGCCGGGCGACCGAGGGGCCCAAGGAAGTCCGCCGCTCCTAACCCGCGGCGACGTCGGGGCGCTGGGCGGCCTCCCACATCGTCCCGGTCAGCGCCCGCACCGGCCGCAGGCGCTGCTCGGCGGCGAGGCGCCAGAGCTCCGCGCAGGTCTCCGGGCCGTTGCTCTGGCCGAGGACCTCGGCCTCGCGGGTGGCGATGGGGCCGAAGCGAGCGACCGCGGCAAGCGGCTCCAGGGCGGCCTCGTTGACCTGGGCGGCGCCGGCGGCCAGCGCCGCCTCGCGGTAGGCCTCCAGCGGCTGCCATCCCCAGACCCCGTGCCGGGTGCCGTCGGCACCGATGAAGACGGCGGAGGGAAAGGAGAGGCGCTCCTGGCCTTCGGTGTGACTGAGCTTGTCCGCCTCCCGCGCCGCCGCCGGGACGTCACGGGCCTCGGCGACGTGGGCCCGGAAGGCCTCCGTGGCAGCCGGCGAGCCGAGAGCGGCCTCGAAACGACGGGTGTCGAGGCCGGCCCCAGGAGCCAGCTCCAGGAGCGCTCGCGGATTGTCGAGCTTGCGCCGCTCGATCGTCAGCCCTTCGCGCAGGCGCCGCAGGTACCGGTACCCGGCCTCCCAGCCCTGCTCCGACGCCGCCTCGACCGCGATGCAGGCGGGGTAGGTGCTCTCGACGGGATTCTCCGTCCAGACCCGCGGATCGCACGGCATTCCGGTCTCGCCGGATACATTGAGCCAGTGCGACATCAGGTCGGCGAAGCAGTCGGGCCCAGAGCCGATTGCACCCTCCTCGTCGCGGTATCCGGTGCCGTATCTGCGGGCCAACCCGCCCATCACCCAGGCAAAGTCGAGCTGCCCATCGAACTCCCACATCAACCTCCGCAAGACCGGCTCGGCGCCCCAGGACCAGGAGCAGGCGGGGTCGGTGTAGTAGCGAACCTGTACTGGCATCGCCATTCATCTTGACGCTATTGAGACCCCTGCCCCCGCCCCATAACGTTCGTCCCCGCTGATGGACCCTCGCTCGACCAGCTCGCAGATGATCGGCACCGTGCTCTCCGGCCGCTACAAACTGGAGGCCAAGCTCGGCAGCGGCGGCATGTCGACCGTCTACCTGGCCAACGACGGCACCCTCGACCGCGCCGTCGCGGTCAAGGTGATGCACCGCGAGATGTCCGAGCAGGCCGACCAGCTCGAGCGCTTCCGCCAGGAGGCACGCGCCGTCGCCAAGCTCTCCCACCCCAACGTGGTCGCGGTGATCGACGCCGGCGAGGACGGCGGCCACCCCTACATCGTCTTCGAGTACGTCGAAGGGGAGACGCTGAAGCAGCGGATCGCCCGGGTCGGCGCTCTCGACCCGCAGGAGGCTCTGGCCTACGCGATCGAGATCGCTCGCGGCCTCACCGTCGCCCACGCCCGCAACATGGTCCACCGCGACATCAAGCCGCAGAACGTCCTGATCGACGCCGAGGGCCGGGCCAAGCTGACCGACTTCGGGATCTCGCGCCAGCTCGAGCAGGACGGGATGACCGCCACCGGCCGCGTCCTCGGCACCACCGACTACGTCGCCCCCGAGCAGGCGATGGGCCACCCGGTCGACATTCGCTCCGACATCTACTCGCTCGGCGTCGTCCTCTACGAGATGCTGGTCGGCCAGGTTCCCTTCCACGCCGACAGCCAGGTCGGGGTGGCGATGAAACACGTCAACGAGGAACTGCCCGATGTGCAGCAGCGCCGGCCCGAGCTCTCCGCGGCGGCGGCCCTGGTGGTCGAGCGGGCGACCGCCAAGGACCCGACCGAGCGCTACCAGGAGGTCGGCGAGATGATCGACGACCTCTCGACCGCGCTCGAGGTCGAGGCGGCGCGGGCGGGCTCGACCACCGGTGAGGCGACCAGTGTGCTCGACGCGGTGCCGCCGCCCAAGCGCAAGCTCTCGGCCGGCCGCCGCTGGTCCTGGGCGGCGGTGGCGCTGCTGATCGCGATCGCCGCCGGGGTGCTGCTGACCGTGTTCGTGATCAGCGAAGGCGGAGGCGGAGGCGGCGCGCTCAAGGACAAGGGCTCGGTCCTCGCCCTCTCCTCCGCCACCGACTTCGACCCGGCCGGCGACGGCGAAGAGGACCCGGCGTCGGTCAGCTTCGCGGTCGACGGCAACCCGACCGGAACCGCCTGGATCAGCGAGCACTACGACACCGCCGACTTCGCCGGGACCAAGAGCGGCGAAGACCCCGGCGTCGGCCTCTACGTCACCGCCAAGTCGGCGGCGAAGCCGACCGAAGATGGTCGTGCGCAGCGCCCCCGGCTGGGACGCGGAGATCTACGCCGCCGCCTCGGGTCCGCCGGCGGAACTCAGCGGATGGGGCGAACCGGTCGGCGCCGTGGCCGACGCCGGCGAAATCGCCGAGATCCCGCTCAGTGTTCCCAGCCCCTCCAAGTACTTCCTGATCTGGTTCACCAAAGCCGCCCCGTCGCTCGATCAGAGTGGCCGCTACCGGCTCGAGATCGACGACGTCAAGCTGATCGGCTGAGCCGCTAGAACTCGTAGGAACGGGAGCTGCGATGGCGCTCGAGGGCGAGCTCGACGAGGCGGTCGCAGAGTTCGGCGTAGGCGATGCCACCGGACTCGAGCAGCTTCGCGTAGACGCTGGTCTCGGTGAAGCCGGGCATGGTGTTGATCTCGTTGACCAGGACGGTGCCGTCGGGCTCGACGAAGAAGTCGCAGCGGGCGAGGCCTGAGCAGCCGGCGAGGGTGAAGGTCGTGGCGGCCAGCTCGCGGACCCGAGCGGCGGCATCCTCCGGGATCGGCGCCGGCACCCGCAGCTCCATTCCGCCCTGCTCGTACTTGGCCTCGAAGTCGTACCACTCGGCGTTGGCGACGATCTCGCCGGGCAGCGAGATCAGCGGCGCCTCGTTGCCGAGCACCGAGCACTCGACCTCGCGGCCGCCGGCGGCGGCCTCGACGATCACGCGCGGGTCGTGGCGCAGCGCCAGCTCAACCGCGGCCTCGAGGTCCTCCAGGTCCGCCACCTTGCCGATCCCGACGCTGGAGCCCATCCGCGACGGCTTCACCCAGAGCGGCAGCCCCATCGCCTCACAGCGCGCCCGCCAGCCATCCTCGCCGTAGGCGACGAAGTCGACCTGGGGAATGCCGGCGGTGGCGAACAGTCGCTTCAGGCTGAGCTTGTCCATGCAGACCGCCGAGGCGAGCACGTCGGAGCCGACGTAGGGCACGTCGAGCTGCTCCAGCAGGCCCTGGACGCTGCCGTCCTCGCCGAAGGCCCCGTGCAGGGCGGGGAAGACGGCGTCCGCGCCGAGCAGGCCGGCGCCCGGAGTCAGGGCGACCGCGGCGCCGTCGAGGAGCCAGCGTCCCCCGGGCTCGATCGTCACCGCGACGACCTCGTGCCCCGCCTCGGCGAGGCCGCGGGCGACCGACGCCCCGGAGCGCAGCGAAACATCGTGCTCGGAGGAGCGCCCGCCGCTGAGGACCGCGACCCTCACGGTCCGGCTTCCGGTTCGGCCCGCGCCTGCTTGCCGACGACGATCGTCACCGCGTCGCCCGGTTCCAGTTCGGAGCCCGGCGGCGGGAACTGGTCGATCGCGCGGCCGATTTTGCCGGCGACTTCGGTTTCTTCTTCTTCCACCTTCGGGCTGAGGCCGGCGTCGCGGACGGCCTGCACGGCTTCGGAGCGCAACTTGCCGATCACGTTCGGCACCTTCGCCTGCTGCTTCCCCGCGGAGACGACGATCGCCACGGTCGCGCCCGCTTCGACCTCGCGGCCGGCGCTCGGCGACTGGCTGATCACCTCGCCCGCCGGCGAGTTGCTTTCTTCTTCGGAGACGCTCGGGGTGAGGCCGCGGCCGCGGATCTGCTGGACCGCGAGGCGGCGCTGGCTGCCGACCAGGACCGGGACCTTGGTCAGCTTCGGGCCCCTGGAGACGACGATGGCGACGGTCGCGCCGTGGGTGAGGGTGCTGCCGCCGTTGGGGCTGGAGTGGATCACCGCGCCTTCTTCGACGCTGTCGGAGTTGGCGCTTTCGATCTCGACTTCGAAGCCCGCGTCTTCGAGCCGTTCGCTCGCTTCTTCCTGGCTGAGCCCGGCGGTCGCGGGGACCTTGCCGCTGCCGGGCCCGGAGCTGACCGTCAGCGTCACCTTCGGCTTCGAGCAGAAGAAGGTGAGGAAGGAGCAGTCGAGCTCGGCCTTCCCGGCCGGGGGCGAGCCCAGCGGCTGCTGCTCCAGCACTTCGTTCGCCGGCGCGGCGCGTTCGACGTAGACCGGCTGGGCCACCGAGAAGCCGTTGCGTTCCAGCCGCTGGGTCGCGGCGCTGCGCATTTCGCCGGTCACGTCGGGGACTTCGGTGGTGGTGTCGCGGGTCAGCGCCAGGCCGGCGAGGATCGCCGATCAGCACCGCCGCGACCGCCGCCGCGATCCAGCGACGGCGCCGCTTTCGCGCCTCCTCCTCGGGGTCGACCTCGTCCTCCGCCTCGACCGGAGTGGCGACCACCGGCGGCAGCGCCGCGAAGTCGGCCGTGCCGTCGCCGGCGCCCGGCTCCCTCAGGGCCGCGTCGAGGGCGGCGATGAAAGCGTCGGCGCTCTGGAAGCGCTCCCCGGGCTCCTTGGCCAGCGCCCGCATCACCACGGCGTCGAGGGCCGGGGAGACGCGGGGGTTGATCGAGCTCGGCCGCAGCGGTGTCTGCGAGACCTGTTTCATCGCCACCGCCACGGCGGACTCGGCCTCGAAGGGCACGCGGCCGGTCAGCGCCTCGTAGAGCATCACCCCGATCGAGTAGAGGTCGGAGACAGCGGTGACGTCGAAGCCCTGGGCCTGCTCTGGCGAGAGGTAGTGCGGGGTCCCCATCACCGAGCCGGTCTGGGTGATCTCGGAGACCCCGGCACGGGCGATGCCGAAGTCGGTGACGACGGCCTTGCCCTCGCCGTCGACGATCACGTTCTGCGGCTTCAGGTCGCGGTGGACGACGCTGTTGCGGTGGGCGAAGCGCGCCGCCTCGAGCACCTGGCGGATCAACGCCACCGCCTGCTCCGGGGTCAGCCCGGCGTCGATCAGCTGCTTCAGGGTGGGGCCGTCGACGTACCGCATGGCGATGTAATAGGTGCCCTCGAACTGGCCGCGGTCGAAGACGGAGACGATGTTGGGGTGCTGCAGCCGCGCCGCCGCCTCGGCCTCGCGCTGGAAGCGCTGGACGAACTCCTGGTCCTGCGCGAAGCGCCGGTGCAGGACCTTCAGCGCCACCTGCCGCTGCAGGTGGGTGTCCTCGGCCAGCCAGACGTCGGCCATCCCCCCGCTCCCAAGCCTCCGCAGGACCCTGTAACGCCCGTCAACCACGCTCCCCTCACTCACCTCAGCCACTCAGTCCTCCATTCTCGGGTCGATGGGCCGATTTCCCACGACATAGGTGGGTTTTCGGCCCATCGGCAGGTGTTTTCTCATTCGCCATTGAGGATCGTTTCGGCGACGTCGCGGAAGATCGGGGCCGCGACATCGTTGCCGAACTGTTCGGTGCACTCGACCGAGGCGGCGATCGCGATCTGTGGGTCGTTGGCCGGGGCGAAGCCGATGAACCAGGCCTGGTTCTCGTCGACGCCGCCGCCGCAGGCCTTGTTGCCGGGCGTTTCCGCGGTACCGGTCTTGCCGGCGACCGGGACCCCGGAGATCGCCGCGTTGGTGCCGGTCCCTTCGCTGACCACGCCTTCCATCGCCGTCGTCAGCTCTGCCGCGGACTTGTCGGAGATCGGCTGGCTGTACTCGGAGGGGTCGAGGCTGTCGACCGTGCGCCCGTCGGGGTCGACCACCCGCTTCCAGATCTGCGGCTTCATCAGCTTGCCCCCGTTGGCGACGGCCGCGGCGACCATCGCCATCTGCAGCGGCGTCGCCAGCAGCCGCTCCTGGCCGATCGCGACCCGGGCCAGGTCGACGGGGTCGCGCGCGCTCAGCAGCCCGTCTTCGCTCGAAGACGCCGCTCGCTTCGACCTCGCCTTCGGGCAGGTCGATCGGTGGGGTCGAGTTGAAGCCGAACTTTTCCATCGTCTCGAACAGCTGGTCGTTGCCGAGCTTCTGGCCGAGCTGGCCGAACCAGGTGTTGACCGAGTTGGTCAGCGCCGTGTCTAGGGAGATCGGCCCGAAGTTCTCGGTGAAGTCGTTCTGCAGCGGCGTCCCTTCGACTTCGAGCGTGCCCGGCGCGACGATCGTCGTTTCCGGCGTGATCGCACCGCTCTCCAGCCCGGCCGCGGCGGTCACGACCTTGAAAGTCGAGCCCGGCGGGTAGAGGCCCTGCGTGGCCCGGTTGTACAGCGGCGTTTCGATCACGTTGCGGTTCAGCTTTTCGAGTTCGTAGGGCACCCGATTGGGGTCATAGGACTTGTTCGAGGCCATCACCTTGACCGCGCCGGTGCTCGGTTCGAGCGCGACCACGGCGCCGAAGCCCGCTTCTTCGAGGTCCGAGAGGGCAACCCGCTGCGCCGCGGGGTCGAGGTTGGTGACGATGTCGTCGCCTTCCTGGGTGCGCCCGCGCAGCTCGTCGAGGATCGAGCTGAATTCGGATTCGTTGCCGACCAGCTGGTCGTTGTGGAACTGCTCGAACTCGCTGTCGCCCTGGCGCACGAAGCTGTAGCCGACCGGGTGCCCGTAGAGCGCCCCTTCCGGGTAGCGCGCGGACGAAACGCAGCGCGGCGCCCTTCCCCTTCGCCACCGACTTCGCGATCACGGTGCCGTCGGCGGCGAGGATGCGCCCGCGGCGGATCTGCTGCTGCTCCAGCAGCGGCCGCTTGTTCGCTTCCTCTTCCTTCAGCGCCTTCGCGTCGAAGACCGACCAGTAGGACGTGAAGCCGACCAGCACCGCGAAGAGGACGACGATGAAGCCGAACAGCTTGACGATCTGGCGGTTCACGATTCCCCCAGCGAGAGGGCGCGCCCGCGCGGTTCAGTCGCCTCACGACGGGCGCGGTCGGAGATCAGCAGCAGCAGGGCCAGCAGCACGAAGTTGGCGACGATCGAGCTGCCGCCGTAGCTGATGAAGGGCAGGGTGACGCCGGTCAGCGGGATCACCCGGGTGACGCCGCCGATGATCACGAAGGCCTGGATCGAGAAGACCGCGGTCAACCCGGTCGCCAGCAGCTTCGAGAAGCCGTCGCGGGCGAGCAGGGCGATCTTGAAGCCGCGGGCGGCGATCAGCAGGTAGATGAGGATCACCCCGCAGGCCCCGAACAGGCCCAGCTCGTTGACGATCAGCGAGTAGATCGTGTCCGTCTGCGCCGCCGGCAACAGCGCGTTGTTGGTACCGGGGATCGTGATCAGCGCCTGCCCGAAGCCCTTGCCGAAGAGGCCACCGTCGGCCTGGGCGAAGATCGACTGCAGGATCTGGTAGCCGGTGTCTTCGTAGTGTGGGTATGGGTGCAGCCAGACCTCGACCCGGTCATGGACGTGCGGCACGGTCGAGGCGAAGAACCAGGCGCCGACCATGAACATCGCCATGCCGATGACGACGAAGGAGAAGCGGCCGGTCGCGACATAGAGCAGGGCGAGGAAGGCGGCGAAGAACATCAGCGAGCTGCCGAGGTCGCGGATGAAGACGAGCATGAACATCGACGCGCCCCAGACCACCAGCATCGGCCCGAAGTGCTTCAGCGGTGGCAGCGTCACCCCGAGCACGCGCCGGGCGCCGACGATCAGCACCTCCCGATGCTCCCGCAGGTAGCTGGCGAGGAAGACGACGATCGCGATCTTCGAGAACTCGGCCGGCTGGAAGGCGAGCGGCCCGATCTTGACCCCGAGGTAGGCGCCGTTGACCTGCTGGCCGATCCCGGGCAGCCGCGGCGCCAGCAACAGCAGCAGCCCCACCGCGGCGATCGTGTACCGGTAGCGCTCCAGCACCTCGTAGTCGCGCAGGAACTGGATCGTCAGCACGAAGAGGACGAGCCCGAGCACGAACCAGTTGGCCTGGTCGCGGGCGAGGGCGTCGTCGATGCGGTAGATCATCACCAGCCCGAACGCGGTCAGCAGGGCAACCAGCGGGAACAGGTACGGGTCGGCGGCGGGCAGGCGGATCCGCAGGAAGACGTGAGTCGCCACGCAGACGGCGAGGAAGTAGGCCCCGTAGATGAGGCTGAGGTTGTCGAGGCGGGTGCCCTCCTGGGCGAAGACCGCCGCGAAGCCGGCGGTGAGCAGGATCGCGACCGGAACCAGAGCGGTCAGCTCGCGGTTCCTGGCGGAGTTCAAGGAACCCCCTGGCTCTTCTGGATGTCTTCGATCAGGGAGACGGCGTCCGCGCGCGAGCGCAGGTCGTGGCCGGTGACGGCGTCGTGCCGCTTGGGCGGCAGCGACTCGGTCTGGATCGGGCTTGCGTAGCGCTCGCTGTAGAGCTTGATCCCGAACGGCAGTTCATAAGGAGCGCCGCGGTAGAGGGCGACACGGCCGGCTTCGTCGGTGCCGAGGAACCAGATCTGGCGGTTGCCGTACCAAGCACCGAAGGCCAGCGCGGCGATCAGCACCAGGGCCGCGATCGCCTTCAGCGCCGTGCGCAGGCCGCGCCGGCGCTGCTTGCCGCCGGCCAGCTCCTCGCGCCGCTTCCTCGCCGCCTCGGCGGCGGCCCGGCGGCGCACCTCGGTCGCGGTCAGCCCGGCCTCCTCGGCGGAGCTGCCGACCAGGGTCGCGCCCTCGGGGGCGGCTGGCGGCGCCCCCTCGGGAGCGGCGGCATCGCCGAGGCGGAAGGCGACGACGGTGATGTTGTCGCGGCCCCCGGCCCGGTTGGCTTCGTCGACCAGGGCGCGGACGGCGGACTGCATCGAGGTCGCTCGCGCCAGCAGCTGCCCGATCTGCTCGTCGCCGAGCATCGTCGTCAGCCCGTCGGAGCAGAGCAGGATCACATCGCCGGCCTGGGCCGGAACGGTCTGCAGGTCGACCTCGACCTCCGGCTCGGGGCCGAGCGCGCGGGTGATGATCGAGCGCTGTGGATGGTCCTCGGCCTGGGCCTCGGTGATCTGCCCCTTGCGTCGCATCTCCTCGACCAGGGAGTGGTCGCGGGTGAGACGCTCGAAGCGGTTGCCGCGGAGGCGGTAGGCGCGGCTGTCGCCGACGTGCCCGATCGCCACCTCCTCGGCCTCGAGGTCGACGATCGCGGCGGTGATCGTCGTCCCCATCCCGGCCAGGTCGGGATCCTTCCGCGCGTGCTCGTGGATCGTCCGGTTCGCCGCCTTCACCGTCTCCCGCAGGACCCCCTCCGGCGGCCCCGGGGGCAACTCCTGGTCGAAGGACTCGACCGCGGTCTTGGAGGCGACCTCGCCCGCCTGGGCGCCCCCCATCCCGTCGGCGACGACGAACAGCGGCGCCCGGGTGAAGACCGAGTCCTCGTTGGCGCTGCGCTGGCGCCCGGTGTCGGTGCGGGATGCCTGGTCGTCGATCCGCAGGGTCATGATGCCTCGAGCCTGAACACCGTGTCGCCGATCTGCACCGAGTCGCCGTCGATCAGCTCCGCCTCTCCCTTCAAAGTGGCACCGTTGAGCAGGGTGCCGTTGGTCGAGTTCATGTCCTCGACGTAGAAGCGCCCTCCGCGTTCGAAGACGCGGGCATGGATGCTGGAGGCGTAGCGGTCCTCGATCTGCACGTCGGAATCCTTGGAGCGCCCGATCGAGAGGCCGCCGATCAGGTCGAAGCGCTCGTCGGCTTCGAGGCCGCCGCCGCGCTCGGCGAGGAGCCAGGCATCGGCGCCGCGGGGCGCCTCCGCGTAGGCCGGGGCGGCGTGGAAGCCGGTCGCTTCAGGAGCCGGCGAGGCGGTCCGCCGCAGGTCCTTGACCGCGCTGCGCGCGATCACGAGCAGGAACAGGTAGAGGACGGCGAGGAAGCCGAACTTCAGAGCTACGGATATCGGGTCGTAGGCCACGCGCCCAGCAGATTACGGCCAGCGGCCGTCACTGCTCGATGTCGAAGAGGAAGGTCGTGGTTCCGACGGTCACCTGGTCCCCCGGCGAGAGCCGGGTCGAGGCGACACGGCGGCCGTTGACCTTGATCCCGTTGGTCGAGCCGAGGTCGACGATCTGCCAGTCGCCGGACTCCGCCCGGCGCAGCTCGGCGTGGCGGCGGGAGACGTTGGGGTCCGACAACACGCACTCGGCCGCCTTCGAGCGGCCGATCGTCGCCCGCGGCCCGTCGAGCACGTAGCGGCGGTCGTCGAGTGAGACCACGGCCCGGGTCGAGACCAGGGCGCCGACCGCCTGCTCGGGCCGTTTGGGGCGACTGCGGTCGCGCTCGCGCACGGCCGAGTAGACCATCGTGTGGCCCTCTTCGCCCTGCTTCGGCTCCTCGCCCTCGTGGACGGGCGGCTTGACCAGCCGAGCCTGGATCCCGAACTCGCCCAGGCGCAGGCGCTCGTCGGTGTCGAACCCGACCGTCGGCCGGGTCAGCAGGTCGTAGCCGCGGCGGCGGGCGTGCTCCAGCAGGTACCCGGAGAGCTCCTGCTCCAGCGAGCGCTCATAGCCCTCGAGCTTGGCCCGGTCTTTGGTCGAGAGGTAGACCGTGTACTCGTTCGGCACGTAGACGCGTTCCACCGAGGCCGTCTTGTGCGCGTCCATTTCCTTCGCCAACTTGCGCGCGAGTTCGACCGGCTGCACCTCGGAGCTGAAGGCGCGACTGAAGACCCCCTCGACGAGGCCTTCGATCCGGGACTCGAGATTGCGCAGGACGCCGATCGGAAAATCCTAGATGCTGGCCGCCATCAGGGCAGCAGGACGCCGTGGCCGAGGGCGAGCCAGGCGCCGAGGGCGGCGGCCAGGGCGAGGGCGCCGAGGCGGGCGCCGACGTGGGTGCGGCCGGGCCGGGCCTGGTCGGCGAGCAGGTCGAGCGACTCCTCGATCGCGCCGCCGAGCTGCTCCAGCGAGGGCCGGTGGTTGGGGCGGGCGGCGAGGCAGGCATCGATCTCCGCGGTCAGTTCGCGCGGGAGGTCGGGGCGCAGGCGCCGCAGCGGCCGGGTGCGGTCGCCGATCGCCCGCGCGGTCGCCGCCGGGCTCTCGCGACGGTGCGGGTTTTCGCCGCTCCAGCACTCATAGAGCATCAGCGCCAGCGAGTAGACGTCGGCCTCGGGGCCGGCGGCGCGGCCCTCGGCCTGCTCGGGCGCCATGTAGGCAAGGGTGCCGACGATGTCGCCCGGCGCGGTCAGCGAGGCGCCGTCGGCGAGGTGGGCGACGCCGAAGTCCATCAGCTTCGCCCGCGACTCCCCTTCGCACTCGCCCTCGGTCACCTGCACGTTCTGCGGCTTGATGTCGCGGTGGACGACGCCGCGCGAGTGGGCGTGGTCGAGGGCCTCGCAGAGGTCGGCGCCGATCTCGCCGATCTCGCGGTCCGAAAGCTCGCCGGCGTGGGCGAGCCGGGCCAGGGTCGAGCCCTCGACCAGCTCGGAGACGAGCAGGGCGTTGCCGTCCTCCTCGCCCATCTCATAGAGGGTGACGATGCCGGGATGGTTGAGCCGGGCCGCCGCCTGGGCCTCGCGCAGCACCCGCCGTCCCGCCTCCCCCCGCTGCTCGATCGCCTTGACCGCGACCGGGCGCTCGAGGCGGCCGTCCCATGCCTCGTAGACGACGCCGAAGCCGCCGCTGCCGATGCGGCGCTCGATCAGGAAGCGGTTGAGCACGAGAGAACCGACCAAAGCTCCCTTACCTTCGCGGCGAATCCGCTTCCTCCTGCGACATACTCCCCCCCTTGGAGGATTCGCCAGCAGCCGGGCCGCGACGTCGCGAGCGGCCAAAGCGCCGACCCGAACGCCAGCAGATCATGCTGCGGCGCGGGCTTGCGCTCGGCGGCGGCCTGATCCTCCTGATCCTCGTCGTGCTCGGCGTCAAGGGCTGTCTCGACGCCCGCGCCAACCGCGAACTCAGCGACTACGCCGACAACGTCACCCAGATCGTCGAAGAGACCGAACAGACGAGCAAGCACTTCTTCGGCAAGCTGGCCGAACCCGGCAACCTCTCGGTCACCGACTTCACCGCCGAGGTCAACGCCGACCGCAGCGCCATGGACAACTACGCCTCCCGGGTCGACGGCCTCAGCGCCCCCGGCGACATGGGCCGGGCCCAGAACGCGCTGGAGCTGACCTACGAGCTGCGCAGCAGCGCGATGACCGAAATCGCCAACGAGATGCCGACCGCGCTCGGCGATGCCGGCGCCGCCAAGGCGGTGGCGGCGATCGCCCGCCAGATGCGCAAGCTGCTCGCCGCCGACGCGCTCTACGCCGCCATCGTCCGGCCCGAAATCAACGGCGTCCTTGCCGCCAACGGAATCGAGGGCAGCGACGTGCCCAAGAGCGTCTTCTTGCCGGAAGAAACGAAGTGGCTGGAAGAACGCGCGGTCAGCGCCGCGCTCGGAGCGGTCAGCGGCTCCAGCCCCGGCAGCACCTCGGGGGTGCACGGCCTCGGCCTCAGCGGCGTCAGCATCAACGGCACCGAACTGGGCGAAGAAGCGGTCGGCATCGCCGCCGAAGAAGGGGCCGAAGTCGAAGTGACGGTGGAAAATCAGGGCGAATCGACCGAGAACGGCATCGACGTCAGCGTCTCCGCCGGGGGCAGCGAACTGCAGGGCAGTATCGAATCGATCGGGGCCGGCGAAACCGGCACCGCCTCGATCCTGCTGACGCCGACGCCGAGCGGCGAAGTCACCCTCGAAGTCAAGGTCGCCACGGTTCCCGGCGAGCAGGTCTCCGAAAACAACGAAGCCAGCTACACAGTCGTCTTCGAATAGTCCCGCGGCGGACACTGGGTGACTAGGCTGAGCGCCATGCGAATCGCCTACCTCGGCCCGGCCGGAACCTTCACCGAGGACGCCCTCGGCGAGGCAACCGGCGAGGAGTTCGAGCCGCTGCGGAAAGCGACGATCCACGACGCGATCATCGCCGTCGAGCGCGGCGAGGCCGACCGAGCGCTGGTCCCGATCGAGAACTCGATCGAGGGCTCGGTGCGGCCCACCCTCGACGCCCTCGCCTTCGAGGCCGACTCGGTGAGGATCGTCGGCGAGCACGACTACGCCGTCCGCGCCCACCTGATCGGCCGCGAGCGGATCGAGCTGAGCGCGGTCGAGGCCGTCCTCTCCCACCAGCAACCGCTGGCCCAGTGCGCCCGCTTCCTGCGCGAGCAGCTGCCCGGGGTCGAACTTCGCAGCGTCAGCAGCACCGCGGCGGCGGTCCGCATGGTCGCCGAGTCGGTGCGGCCCTGGGCGGCGATCGGCTCCCGCGCGGCGGCGTCCCTCTACGGCTGCGAGATTCTGCGCGAGGGGATCCAGGACGAGGCCGACAACGTCACCCGCTTCGTCTGGATCGCCCCCGCCGGCACCGCCGTGCCCGAGGGCGAGGCCTGGAAGACCTCGCTCGTCTTCTCCGAGCTGGGCGAAGACCACCCGGGCGCCCTGGTCAACGCCCTCAGCGAGTTCTCCGACCGCAAGATCAACCTCAGCCGGATCGAGTCGCGCCCCCTGCGCAGCGGCCTCGGTCGCTACATGTTCTTCTGCGACGTCGAGGGAGCCGCGGACGAGGAGCTCGTCGCCGCGGCGATCGAGCAGCTCCGATCCAAGGCCGAGTCGGTACGCATCCTCGGCTCCTACCCGGTCGGGTAGGGCGGCGAGAAACGCCTCGCCCACGGCGCCGGGCGCCGTCCCCCCTACAATTTCTCGGCATGGCACGGGTTCTGGTGCTCAATGCGACCTACGAGCCGATCAACGTATGCACGCTGCGGCGTGCCGCCGTGCTGCTGCTGAAGGAGAAGGCCGAGCTGCTCGAGCAGCGTGCCGGCGCCCTCCACTCCGAGCACATGACGATCGAGCGCCCCGACGTCATCCGCCTCGTCAACTACGTCCGCATCCCCCGCGAGGCCCACCGCCGCAAGATCACCCGCCGCGCCGTCCTCGCCCGCGACTCCTGGACCTGCCAGTACTGCGGCTCGACCAAATCGGGCCTCACCGTCGACCACGTGATCCCCCGCAGCCGCGGCGGCAAATCGGTCTGGGAGAACATCGTCGCCGCCTGCGCCACCTGCAACCGCCGCAAGGGCAACCGCCTCCCCCGCGAGATCCACATGCACCCCAAGAACTCCCCGAAGGCCCCGCCGGCGACGGTCTTCATCCAGGTGGCCAGCCCGAAGATCCCGGCGGCTTGGCAGCAGTACTTACCGCAGGCGGCGGCCTGAGCAGTTCAGCGGCAGGCGGAGGCCTCCGGTGGTAGCGTTGTGGAACTTGCTCTAGCTGCTTCGGGAGCTAGAGGAGGCCGCCCTTCGGGGCGGCCTCTCCATTTTCGGGATCTTCTCTCCATGTCGGGGGGCGAAAAACCTCATGACCCTCATCGTCCAGCACCATCTCGGGCAACTGGCATTCCCGTAGAAGCTCCTCGTGGATCATCTTGGTGAAGTCGGCACTCGCCGCCCTGGCCAGCTCCTTTCGGCAGCGCGGGCTGGCGACGATCACGGCGACCCACACTCCTCCTTTACGATCTTCAGGGCACCTTCCTGGTCGAAGTCATCGGTGATCACCAGGGCGGCGTCCATGTTTTTGTCGCATGCGTCCGAGACCGGCGCGCCGCCAGATTCACATCCGAAGCCTTCTCCGCGTGTGCCGCACCCGGACCAGTTCTCCCGACTCGACCGCGGGAAGGCGCAGTGTGCGCGTCTGGAAACTTCCCTTGACGTAGCGAAAGGGAGAGTTCGCGCCCTTCAAGGCGCGAGATAGGTCTCTTGGCGTTGCGGCTGGCCTGGATCCACCTCCGAGTGGCCAACTGAGACATGAAGTAGTGGAGCGATCAAGTTCGTAAGGTAGCGGAGCAAGCGCGAGCAAGCGCCCTCAGGTCCAGCCATTTGCAGTCCGGCCTGTGTTTCAGCGCGCCGTGGTAAAGATTGAAGGCGTCGATATACGCGTTGGCACGCATCCGCACCGATGGCTCCTGGTCGTCTTCTGAACCACGCCCAGAAGGTGAGTTTCTACTCCCCATCCATCGAGCCATCGTCAATCGCGGGAAGTTCCTCCCCCTGAACCTCGGCCGGCGCGCTCTCGCTGCTGTCGGACTCGACCACCAGCGCCACGGCGCTGACCACGTCGTCGTCCTTGATGTTCATCACCTTCACCCCCTGGGTCGAGCGACCCATCTGGGAGATGCCACTGACGGAGGTGCGCTGGACCATGCCGTTCTGGGAGATGAAGAGGAGCTCCTGGTGTTCGCCGACGATCAGGGCGCCGGCGAGGCCGCCCTTCTTCTCGGTCAGCTTCGCGGTCAGCACGCCTTTGGTCCCGCGGCCCTTGACGGGGTACTCGGAGACCGGAGTGCGCTTGCCGTAGCCGTTCTCGGTGACGACGAACAGTTCGGTGTCGTTGCGGGCGATGTCCATCGCCAGGACCCGGTTGTCCTTGCCGGCCACGTTCATGCCTTTGATGCCGCTGGTGTCGCGGCCCATCGAGCGCACCAGCTGCTCGGAGAAGCGCGAGGCGTGGCCGGAGTGGGAGACGATGAGGATGTCGTCCTCGCCCGAGGTGAGCCGGACCTGGACCAGCTCGTCGCCGTCGCGGACCTTGATCGCGATGATCCCGTCGGCCCGGATCGGCGTGTTGTAGGCGAGGAACTCGGTCTTCTTGATCTGGCCCTTGGCGGTGGCGAAGGCGAGGTACTTGTTCTCTTTGAAGTCCCGGGTCGGGATCACCGCCATCACCTTCTCGCCTTCGCGCAGCGGCAGCAGGTTGTTCAGCGAGCTGCCTTTGGCGTTGCGCGAGCCCTCCGGCAGCTCGTAGACCTTGAGCCGGTAGACCTTGCCGCGGTTGGTGAAGAAGAGCAGGAAGTCGTGGGTCGAGGAGATGTGGAGGTGGGCGATGTAGTCGTCGTCTTTGAGGTTCATCCCCATCACGCCGACGCCGCCGCGGTGCTGCTGGCGGTAGGTGGCCAGCGGCAGCCGCTTGACGTAGCCGGAGGCGGTCAGCGAGATCACCATCTGCTGGTCGGCGATCATGTCCTCGATCCCGACGTCGCCCTCGAAGTGGGCCAGTTCGGTGCGGCGCTCGTCGCCGTAGGACTCGACCACTTCGGCCAGCTCCTCCTTGACCAGGGCCATCACCCTCGCCTCGTCGCCGAGGATCGCCCGCAGCTCGCCGATCCGCTCCATCAGGTCGGCGTGCTCGGCCCGGACCTTGTCGGCCTCGAGCGCGGTCAGGCGCTGCAGGCGCATGTCGAGGATCGCCTGCGCCTGCTCGCGCGAGAGCTCGAACTGCGAGATCAGGCCCTCGCGGGCGGTGTCGGGGTCGCTGGAGGCGCGGATCAGTTTGATCACCGCGTCGAGGTTGTCGAGCGCGACCAGCAGGCCCTCGAGGATGTGGGCGCGGGCCTCGGCGCGGCGCAGTTCGTACTGGGTGCGGCGGGTGACGACCTCGCGCTGATGGTCGACGTAGTGGTGGATCAGCTCGCGCAGGCTGAGCGTCTTCGGCACCCCGTCGACCAGCGCCACCATGTTGGCGCCGAACGTCGTCTGCATCGAGGTTTTCTTGTAGAGGTTGTTGAGCACGACCTTGGCCGGCGGGCCGCCGCGTTTGAGCTCGATGACCAGGCGCATGCCCGAGCCGTCGGACTCGTCGCGCAGGTCGGAGATCCCCTCCAGTTTTTTGTCGCGGACCAGGTCGGCGATCTTGGTGACCAGGCCGCCGTCGCCGAGCTTCTTCACCGTGAACGGCAGCTCGGTGACGATGATCGCCTCCTTGCCCCCCTTCAGCGGCTCGACGTGGGCGCGGGCGCGGACCTTGATGCTGCCGCGGCCGGAGGCGTAGGCGTCGCGGATCCCCTCGCGGCTCATGATCCCGCCGCCGGGGAAGTCGGGGCCCTTGACGTGCTCCATCAGCCCGGCCATGTCGATCTGCGGGTCGTCGATGTAGGCGGCGACCGCGGCCGAGACCTCGCGCAGGTTGTGCGGCGGGATGTTGGTCGCCATCCCGACCGCGATTCCCGAGGTGCCGTTGACCAGCAGGTTCGGGAAGCGGGCCGGCAGGACCAGCGGCTCCTGCGTCGATTCGTCGTAGTTGGGCCCGAAGTCGACGGTGTCCGCGTCGATGTCGCGCAGCAGCTCGGTGGAGAGCCGCGTCAGCCGCGCCTCGGTGTTGTGGCTGACGAAGCCATTGGTCAGGAACGAGTGGTCGTCGGTGTCGACGCGGATCGAGTAGACCGGCTGGACGCCAGCGGCGACAACCGACTCGACGTCGGCGTAGAAGTAGTCGCCAGTGACCAGCGGCGTGACGACGTCGCGCACCTCCGGCGACTCGATCCGCTCGAGGATCGCCGTGCCCGACCGGGATGCATCCGTACGTCGAATGAGGTTTGACTGCGGCGACTCCCCCTCCGAGCGCAAGTAGTCATCAATGAGCGCTGAAGGATCCTGCTCTGGCAACCCCTCGAGCTGGGATCGAAGCTGGAGGACCTTGTCGCCCGGCGTGATCTCCTCCAGCAACTTCCAAAGCAAGAGGGGAACGCCCGCCATGTCCACCAGGCAGAGCACGGGGTGGTTATGAGTTCCGGTCAGCTCGTGACCTTGAGTAGTTCGCAGCCGCAGCGTCGGATGGTCACCGGAGTGGAAAAGCCTGCTGGCGCCCACAGGGCGTCCAAGGCGATCGAGCACCTCCAGGTCGAGGTCACGGTCGGAGTTGGGCTCGATGCCCTCGGCAAGCGAATCGATGCGAACAGTGCCGTTCGGGGTCGCGACCCTGGTGTCGCCGGTGACGCAGTACCTCATCGCCGCTGCCGGGTCGTCGTCGATCGAGCCGAAGTTGCCCTGGCCGTCGACCAGCAGGTAGCGCAGGGAGAAGTCCTGCGCCATCCGCACCAGCGTGTCGTAGATCGCCGAGTCGCCGTGGGGGTGGTACTTGCCCATCACCTCGCCGACGATGAAGGCGCACTTGCGGTAGGACCGGGTCGGCTGCAGGCCGACGTCGTGCATCGCGTAGAGGACGCGGCGGTGGACCGGCTTGAGCCCGTCGCGCACGTCCGGCAGCGCCCGCCCGACGATCACGCTCATCGCGTAGTCGAGGTACGAAGAGCGCATCTCCTTCTCGAGCTCGCGCTCCTCGATCCGCCCGGTCAGAGCATCAAGTGCCATCAGCCGATAATCCTAAAGATCCGTCAACGCGCACGGGCGCTCCTACACATCAAGGAAACGCACCTCCTTCGCGTGCGCCTCGATGAAGGCACGCCTTGGCGCCACCTGGTCGCCCATCAGCATCGAGAAGATCTGGTCGGCGGCGGTCGCGTCTTCCAGTGTCACCCGGGCCAGGGTGCGGCTGGCCGGATCCATCGTCGTCTCGCGCAGCTGCTCGGCGTTCATCTCGCCGAGCCCCTTGAAGCGGGTCAGCTGGACCCCGTGGCGAGCCAGCTCCAGCACCGCTCCGCGCAGCGCCTGGAAGGAGAGCGCGACGTTGCGCCGCTCGTCGAGACGGATCTCGAACGGCGGTCGCCCAACCTGCTTCAGCAGCGCCTCGTGGACCTCGACGAACTTGCGGTAGTCGTAGTGAGAGAAGAGCTCGGCCGGGAGCCGGTGGGTGCGAGCCAGTCCGCTCTGGCGCTCGATCGCCTTGACGACCACCAGCTCGTCGTCGGCCTGCAGGATCTCGGTGTCGAAGGGGGCTCCCTCGGGGGCCTTGGCGCCGAGCAGCTTCGCGGCGGCGGCGGTGCTGGTCACCCCCTCGTCGAGCAGGTTCGACTCCTCGAGGAAGCGGACGACCTCGTGGCCGAACTCAGCCTGCAGCGAGGAGCCCCAGCCCTCGTACTCCTTCGAGCGTCGCGAGTAGGCCTGCCAGCGGCTCGCCGTCAGCTTCTTGGCCTGGCCGCCGGCGTCGGTCAGCTCGAAGCTCTCGAGCTTGTCGCGCAGCAGCAGCTCTTCCAGTTCGGACTCCCGCTCGAGGTAGGTCTCCTGGTTGCCCTGCTTGACCCGGTAGAGCGGCGGTTTGGCGATGTAGACGTAGCCGGCGTCGATCAGCTCCGGCATCTGCCGGTAGAGGAAGGTCAGCACCAGCGTCCGGATGTGGGCGCCGTCGACGTCGGCGTCTGTATTGGCGCAGGCGACCCCTCCGAACCCGGCGACGTAGTTCTCGTCGTCCAGGACGGAGAAGTCGTAGACGTTGCCGCTCGACGCCTCGACCTGACGCACGGAGCGCACCGGGACGGCGATCAGGTCACGCCCCACGGGGGTGCCAGGGCCTTTCCGAGCCGGCCAGCCATTGCTGATCCGCTCGCGCAGGGCGGGTGCCGCGGGGTGGCCGTCCCACACCCGGGCCAGCCTGCCCACATCCTCGCGACGGACGAGGGTGACCATGTGGATGTCATGTCGATGCACCGCCGGGCGACCGCCGATCGTCGTCGGCTTGCCGGCCGTTTTGGAGCGGGAGATCGAGGCCACCATCCCGAACGAGGCCAACAGGTACTGGAGGCCGCTGGCGAGCTGGGGTGATGTGGTCGAGAAGGACACCCCGCGCCGGGACGCGGTCCCGTCCCCCATGAAGTAGCCGCGGAGGAACTCGACGCGGAGGTCGTCGTCGACCTGGAAGGCGAGGTCCGGGATCCGCTTCGTCGGCGCCCTGGCGCCCGCGAAGCCGAAGATATGTCCCCAGGCGAGGGCCGCAACGCGGTTGACCAGCCGCAGCTCCCCGACTCGCTCACCGGGCTCGTAGTTGCTCACCTCCTGGCCGAAGACGCCCTCCAGCGCGGCGGTCATCTCCTCGCGGAAGGCCTCGTTGCGGGAGCCGATCGCGAATCGGATCCCACCGCGCGGGCTGACCGAGCCCTCCGCCAGGAAGAAGCCGAGTAGCTTCATCAGCTCCGGGGTCACCTCGAGGTAGCGGCGCAGGCCCTTGCGCTTGTAATGGGCAGGCGTCAGCTCAAGATCGTCGCGCTCGCCGAGCCAGTCGAGGTCGGCGTCGCTCAGCTCGGAGAGCTTCACGTACGTACGGACCTTGTTGCGCGGAGCGCCGCGGTACTGCCTGTCCCAGCTCCTCGTCAGGACGCTGCCGAGCACCCTCACCCGCGGCAGCAGGCGCTCCGGGTCCTCGCCCACGGCTTCGACGTAGCGCTTCCAGTTGGGGAGGGTCGGGGTGGTCTTCCCCTTCTCCCAGGAATAGAGGGTCACCGGCTGCTTGATCCCGATCCGGTCGCAGAGGTCGCGGTTTCGCATACCGGTGAGGCGGCGCATCCGCGACAGATGCGCGCGGACGTCGGCGGGGGCCCTGACCCGGGCCGAGGTCAGCTCTTCGTTCCCCGAGTGTTCCAGCCGGACGCGGGATTTGTGCCAACCCTCCACCGCCGCGCCCCGGACCCAGACCTGCTCGGCCACCTCGGGGATCGCGTGCAACTCCCGCAGCAGATCGATCCGGGTGGGCGCATCGACGGGCAGGTTGATCCGCTTGGAGACGATCAGCTCGTCCCCGGGACGGACATCGACGCCGCGCTTCTTGCGGATCTCGCCGTCCTCGTGGACGAACACACTGTGGCTTCCCGTCACCTTCACCGAGCGACCGTGCGCGGCGGCGATCTCAAGCAGCGGCTCATCGACCGGGTGGCGGATCACGCCCTTGACCGGCTTGAACCGGGCCCGGCCGGTCTCCCGGTCGAAGCAGAGGACTTCGCCCATCTCCTCCTCGGTCACCTTCGTGTAGCGATCGACGTCGGCGTCGTGGGCGGAGAGGACGGCGTCGATGTGCGGCCCGATCCGCACCAGTCGCGAGCCGCGGTGGTCACGCACCATCGCCTGCTCCTCGCCGTCGACGCTCGCCATCACGATCTTGTGGTACCTGGCGCCCTCGATGTCGAACTCGTCGTGGACGCCGGTGCCGATCGCCGTGATCAGGGCCTGGATCTCGTTGTTGGCCAGGACCTTGTCGATCCGGCTCTTCTCGACGTTGATGATCTTCCCGCGCAGCGGCAGCACCGCCTGCGTGTTGCGGTCGCGCGCCTGCTTGGCGGAGCCGCCGGCGGAATCTCCCTCGACCACGAAGATCTCGGCCAGGCTCGGGTCCTTGACCGAGCAGTCGGCGAGCTTGCCCGGCAGGGTCGAGTTCTCCAGCGCCGACTTGCGGGTCAGGTCGCGTGCCTTGCGCGCCGCCGCCCGCGCCCGCGAGGCGTCGACCGCCTTGCCGATCACCCGCCGCGCGTCGGTCGGGTTCTCCTCCAGGTACTCGCCGAGCTTGCGGTTGACCGCCTCCTCGACCAGCCCGCGGATCGGCGGGTTGCCGAGTTTGGTCTTGGTCTGGCCCTCGAACTGGGGGTCGTGCAGCTTCACCGAGATCACCGCGGTCAGCCCCTCGCGCACGTCCTCGCCGGCGAGGTTGTCGTCCTTCTCTTTCAGCAGCCCTTTGTTGCGGGCATAGGCGTTCAGCGTCCGCGTCAGCGCCGCCCGGAAGCCGGAGAGGTGGGAGCCGCCCTCGTGCGTGTTGATGTTGTTGGCGAAGCTGAAGATCGACTCCTGGTAGGAGCTGTTCCACTGCATCGCCACCTCGACCGCGCCCTCCTCTTTGCTGCCCTCGAAGTAGATGACCTTCTTGTGGACCTCGTCCTTGTTCTCGTTCAGGTGGCGGACGAAGTCCTCGATCCCCCCCTCGTACTGGAAGGTGACGCTGTTGGTCTCGCCGCGCTCGTCGATCAGCTCGATCTTCAGGCCGCGAGTGAGGAAGGCGGTCTCGCGCAGCCGCTCGGCGAGGGTGTCGAAGTCGAAGCCGATCTCTTCGAAGATCTCGAGGTCGGGCAGGAAGGTGATCTTGGTCCCGTGCTCCTTGGTCGCCTCGCCCTTGGCCAGCTCGGTCATCGGCTTGCCGCGCTCGTAGTCCTGCGACCAGACGAAGCCGTCGGTGTGCGATCTCCAGGTGCAGGCGCTCCGACAGCGCGTTGACGACCGAGACGCCGACGCCGTGCAGGCCGCCGGAGACCTTGTAGCCGCCGCCGTCGCCGAACTTGCCGCCGGCGTGCAGCACCGTCAGCACCACCTCGGCCGCCGGCCGCTGCTCTTTCTCCATCGATCCCGACCGGGATGCCGCGGCCGTCGTCTTCGACCGTGCAGCTGTTGTCGGGATGGAGGACGACGCGGACGCTGTCGCAGTGGCCGGCCAGGGCCTCGTCGACGGAGTTGTCCACGACCTCGTAGACCAGGTGATGGAGACCGCGGGGGCCGGTGGAACCGATGTACATGCCGGGACGCTTGCGGACCGCCTCCAGACCCTCGAGGACGGTGATGTCCTTGGCGCCGTACGACTCAGACGGTGGCGCTGCTGGATTTTTTCTCAGGCAATGAGTCCCTTCCGATTGACACAGAAAACCCCGACGTCTGGAGGCTTACTCCACACGGGTCGGGGTTTGAGGCGAGTTGCCATAAGAATACCAGTTGAGGGCTCGCGGAAGAGCCGGACAGTTGAAACAAATTCCCTGCAAATCGTGAATAAAGTGAGACTAGAAGCGGTCGCTGTTTACGCGGAAACGCAGGGCTTCGGGGGTCAGGTCCCCCAACTCGCTCCCGCAGGCGCTCCAGGAGCTGCGCCTGCATCAGGTCCAGCTCCTGCGCCCAGACCGTGTCCGCGACCTCGACCGTAAGCGTCCCGGCGCGCTCGGAGACCGGCTCCGCGATCGCCGCCAGCTGCTCCCCCACCACCCCGGCCCAGGCCGCCTGCACCGCCGCCAGGCCGGTCCGCGGAGCGGCCCGCTCGCGTGCCGCGCGAATCGCCGCGGAGGCCTGCCGGGGAGCGCGGCGGCGGGTCATGCCGCGGCAACGCTCGGCTGGGCCGGCGGCGGCATCCGCACCACCGAGCGCAGCGCCGGCGCCGGCAGCGACTCTTCGTCGGCGGCGGTGATCAGCGCCTGGCCGCCGTCCTCGAGCCGCCGCACGAGGCGCTCGCGGCGGCCCGGGTCGAGCTCGCTCATCACATCGTCGAGCAGCAGCAGCGGGGTCACCCGCCGCGCGTTCAGCAGCACCTCACGCTCGGCGAAGAGCAGGGCCAGCAGGGCCGCCCGCTGCTGGCCCTGGGATCCGTAGCGCCGCAGCGAACGACCCGCCATCTCGGTCTTGAACTCGTCGAGGTGCGGGCCCCAGCGAGCTCCGCCCCATGCGGATGTCCTGCTCGCGCCGCTGCTCCAACCCAGCCCGGATCTCGTCGGCGGAGCCCTTGGCGCGCGGCGCATAGCCAAGGCCGGCGCCACCCTCGAGCCCAAGCTCCGCCGCGGCCTCGGCGAAGGGTCCGCCGAGCTCGGCGATCGCCTCCTCGCGGGCGGCGATCAGCGGTGCCGCGGCCTCGGCCAGAGTGCCGTCCCAGACATCGAGCTGGGCCGGGCTGCCGTGCCCTGCCGCCAACCGCGAGAGCAGCGCGTTGCGTTGGGCGAGGGCCTGGCCGAAGCGCTTGCGCAGCTCCCCCCGGGCCGGCCAGCGGGCGGCGAGGAAACCGTCGAGATGGGCGCGCCGCTCCGACGGCGGTCCCTTGATCAGGGTCAGACGGTCGGGCGCGAAGACCGCCACCGGGGGCCGGTTGCGGGCCAGCGTCGCCGGGTCGGCGGGGCTGCCGTCGAGCAGGTGGCGGCGGCCTTCGGTGCGGCTGACCGAGGCCAGTAGGCGCCGCTCGAGGCCGTCAGCATCGCGCACCGTCGCCTCGGCCCGCGCCAACGAGCCGCCGAAGGGGATCAGGTCGCGACGGTCGGAGGTGCGGAAGGAACGGCCGGTGAGGGCGAAGTAGAGGGCCTCGACGAGATTGGTCTTGCCGACCCCGTTGGGGCCGACGACGCTGACGATGCCCGGTGCCAGCTCAACCCGGACCCGATCGAGGCTGCGCACCGGCCTCGCTTCGATCGCGGTGACGAGCACCGGCTCGCCGCCCTCAGACGTTGAGCCGGATCGGCATCACCAGGTAGCGGAAGTCTTCGCCCTCGACCGGCTGCAGCAGCCCCGGCCGCAGCGGTGAGATCAGCCGCAGCAGGATCTCGTCGCCCTCGACGCTCTCGATCCCCTCCTTGAGGAACTCCGGGTTGAAGCCGATCTCCAGTGGCTCCCCCTCGAAGGCGGCCGGCATCGTCTCCTCGGCGTCGCCGACATCGGGGGTCTCAGCCGCGATCGTCAGCTCCCCCGGCCGGAACGAGAGCCGCAGCGGCGCGTTGCGCTGGGCCAGCTGGCTGACCCGGCGGGTGACGTCGAGGAAGTCGGTCCGCGGCAACCGCACGTCGTGCTCGTAGGACTCCGGCAGGAGCTGTCGAAAGTTGGGGAACTGCCCCTCGATCAGCCTCGTCGTGAGGACGATCGCCCCTGCCTGGAAAACGGCCTGGTTGGGGAGCAGCGAGACCGTCGCCTCCTCGACGCCCCTCGGAGGAGAGGATGCGGCCCAGCTCTTTCAGCGCCCGGGCGGGGATGTTGGCGTCGATCTCGCCGCCGAGGTCGCTCTCGAGCTGGGTCCGTTTGACCGCCAGCCGGTAGGAGTCGGTGGCGACCATCGTCATCTCCGAGCCGCTGGCGGCGACGAAGACTCCGGTCAGCACCGGTCGCATGTCGTCCCGTGAGGCGGCGCGGGCAACCAGGTCGATACTGGCGCCAAGCTCCTTGGCCGGGATCTTCAGCCCCGGCTGCTCGCCCGGCGTCGGCAGCTTCGGGAAGTCCTCGGCCGTGAGGACGCGCAGGTGGAAGCTGGAGCTGCCGCTGCGGATCTCGACGTCGTGCTCGGACTCGCGCGACTCGATCTCCACCGTCGCGTCCGCCAGTGAGCGCGCGACCTCGGCCAGCAACCGGCCGGGCAGCAGCACCGAGCCCTCGGTCTCGACCTCGGCGGCGAGCGTCGTCTCCAACCCCATGTCGAGATCGGTGGCCGAAAGCGTCACCCGGCCGGCCGCGGCTGTGAGCAGGACGCCGGAGAGGGCCTGGGTCGCGGCCCGGGTCGATACAGCCCTGGAAACGATCGAAAGCTTGGAGACGAGTTCTTCGCGTTTGGTCGTGAGCTTCAAGTGTCAGATGCCTTCTTGAGTTGGGTTAGGGCTTGTTGAAAAAGCGAGGGCCGCGGAGGAAACCGCGTCGCAGCGAGGTTTGTGGCCTGTGGACGCGGCTGTGGGAAAGCGGTGATTCTTGCAGTGCCATCGGCCGTCAGCGCTGCCCGGCGGCGGGATTGTGGATAGCGCCGCGTAAGTCCTGGACCCTCTCGGCCAGTCGCGGGTCCTCGGCCGAGCCCGGCCTCGACTCGGCGTAGCGAGTTGAGCACGGTCGAGTGATCCCGGCCTCCGTAGAGGCGGCCGATCTGGGGCAGCGAGAGCTCGGTCAGCTCGCGGGTGAGGAAGATCGCGACCTGGCGGGCGCGCAAGGGGGTGGCGGCGCGGCTGGAGCCGACGAGCTCGGCGCGGGAGATGCCGAAGCCCTCGGCGACCCGCTGCTGGATCTCCTCGACCGAGGTGGCCTGGAGCGAACGGCCGCGAGGGATGACCTCGGCGATCAGCTCCCTGCTGAGCGGCCGCGCCATCAGCGAGGCGTGGGCGAGGACGCGGGTGAGGGCACCGTGCAGCTGGCGCACGTTGGCGTCGATCCGGTTGGCGAGCTCGTGCAGCGCGTCGGCGTCGGCGATCTCCACCCCCGCCTCGCGGACGAGCCGGCGGAGGACGGTCAGGCGCGTCGCCAGGTTGGGCGGCTCGACCGCGACCGTCAGGCCCCACTCGAAGCGGTCGCGCAGGCGCGAGGCCAGGGTCGAGAGCTCACTGGGGATGCGGTCGGCGGAGAGGACCAGCTGGCTGCCCGATTCGTAGAGGGCGTTGAAGGTGTGGAAGAACTCCTCCTCGGTGGCCGGCTTGCCCTCGAGGCACTGGACGTCGTCGATCAGCAGCACGTCGATGTCGCGGTAGCGGGCCTTGAAACCGTCGGCGCCGGCGGACTTGAGGGCGCCGACGAACTCGTTCGTGAACGACTCGGCGGTGGTGTAGCGGACGCTGAGGCCGGGGGCGTTGGCGCGCAGGTAGTTGGCGATCGCGGCCAGCAGATGGGTCTTGCCGAGCCCGGGAGGGCCGTGCAGGAAGAGCGGGTTGTAGGCCTCCGACGGTGCCTCGGCGACGGCCAGGGCGGCGCCGTGGGCGAGGCGGTTGCCGCTGCCGATGACGAAGCGGTCGAAGGTGTAGTTGGGGTTCAGTTCGGCACCGTCGACGGCGACCGAGGTTCGACCCGGTCCCTCGTCGCCAGTCGTGAAGCGGACCTGGCTCAGGTTGCTCCCGGAGTCGGCCAGGGCCCGTGCGATCAGGGAGGAGTAGCGGCGCTCGGCCCAGGCCCGAATGCCCTCGGGGCCGGTCAGGTAGAGGGCGTCGGCGTCCGCCCCGACAGGGTGCAGCGGCTGCAGCCAGAGGCGGAAGGTGGACTCGGGTACGGAAGTCCGAAGTCGGTCCTGCGTCGCCCGCCAAAGGGCGTCGAGTTCGTGTCTGGGAGGAGTCATCTTGCACCTGGTCGGCGACCATAGCGCCGTGCCTGACGGGGCATCCGCGGCGACCCGCAAATCCCGTGGAAAAGATTTCGGGACATCTCAGACCCTCCTCGCCGAGCGGCGTCCGTATACTGCCGACGGCATGAAGCGCACCTACCAGCCAAAGAAGCGGAAGCGCGCGAAGACGCACGGCTTCCGGGCGCGGATGAGCACCCGCGGTGGTCGCGCGATCCTCAGCCGCCGACGCCGCAAAGGGCGGAAGCGCCTCACCCCCTAGATGGCGTCGAAGCGACGGCGTCTCTCGCGAAGCGGTGAGTTCGACCGCGTCTACCGCGACGGTTCATCCCATGCGACCCGCTATCTCGTCCTCTACACATTCCCCCGCCAGGACGAGGAGCGCGAGGACGTGAGGCTCGGCGTCTCTGTCAGCCGCAAGGTCGGCGGCTCGGTCGAGCGCAACAAGGTCAAGCGCGCGCTGCGCGAGGCTTTCTGGGGACTTTCCGACCGACTGCCGGAGCGGCACGACTTCGTCATCGTCGCCCGCTCGGAGATCGGCGAGCTGGTCGATCGGGAGGGCAGTGGTGGCCTCACCAAGAGCCTCGAAGAGGCGTTGGCCGGGAGGGCGTTCCACGTGAAACGCATAGTCCTCGCCCCGATCGCGGCCTACCAGCGCCTGGTCTCTCCGGCCCGCCCCCGCCGTTGCCGTTACGAGCCGACCTGCTCTGCCTACACGGTCGAGTCGGTCGAGCGCTTCGGGGCCATCCGCGGTCTGCTACTCGGCGCCTGGCGCCTGCTGCGCTGCAATCCCTTCAGCCACGGCGGCTTCGATCCGGTGCCCGACAGCTTCACCCTGCGCGGCACCGGTCCCGTCGATCCCGCTGAGCACCACCATCGGGGAGCGAGCGCCTGATGCTGCCCCTCGCCTTCCAGTTGGCGCCGCAGTTCCTGGTCGACATCGCCGACGAAGTCCTCAACTTCTTCCACAACGTCGGCCTCTCCTGGGGCGGCGCGATCATGGCCCTGACGATCACCGTCCGGGCGCTGCTGATCCCGCTGACCTACAGACAGCTGAAAGGGATGCGGGCGCTGCAGGCGCTGCAGCCGCAGATCAAGGAGATCCAGGCCAAATACAAGAACGACAAACAGCGCATGCAGCAAGAGATGATGAATTTCTACAAAGAGAACAAAGTCAACCCCTTTGCCTCCTGCATCCCGCTGGTCGCCCAGCTCCCGGTCTTCATCACCCTCTTCTACGTCCTCCAGCACGATCTTCGCTTCGACATCTGCGAACAGACCGCGAAGACCTGCAGTGAATTCGCGGCCAGCCAGGGCCACTCAGCCGGGTTCTTCGGCGAAAGCTTCCTCTTCATCCCCGACCTGACCGCGAAGGCGACCGGCGGCGTCCTGATCACGCTCTTGATCCTCTACGTCGGTACCCAGCTGATCTCCGGCCTGGTCATGTCGGTCACCGCCGACAAAAGCCAGCGCACGATGATGTTCGTGCTGCCGCTGATCTTCGTCCCCTTCGTGATCAGCTTCCCGGCCGGCCTGATCCTCTACTGGATCACGACCAACATCTGGACGATCGGCCAGCAGTACACGATCCAAAAGATCATTCCGATGCCGGTCGCGGCAACCCCCGAGGGGGCAGCGGCGGTGGCAGCGGCAAAACCGCCTCCTAAACCGCCTAAAAAGAAGAAGAAGCGGCGGTAGGTCGGTGGTTGGGAGGGACGGGTACCCCTCTCCACTTAACTGCTCGGGTGGCGAGTCGCTGGCTGGCGCCGCTAGGTCGGTGGCCGAGAAGTTGAAGACGTTACGAGGGGTACCGGTCCCTCTCGGCAAGCGCTCGCGCTGTTCGCGCAGGCAGTCTACCGATTATGACTGGGGTCAGCCCTTGGGGCGCTTCTTGGCGATGCCGGGCTTGCGAGGTAGATCTGCTGGCGTGGGACCGACCTTCCTGATGACGTGGAGGTGGCGGTGTTGGCTGCCGGCGCGGTCTCCTACGTCGAGGATCGCTCGGGGTGCATTGCCAGGGACTCGGAGGCGCGGGAGAGCTGGTGCTCTTCCTCCTCGTCGCGTTTGCCCTTCCAGGCGATTAGGGCGCCGTTTGGCTTCAGGAGTGGGGATGCGAGCTCGGCCAGGGTCGAGAGGCGCCCCACGGCGCGGGCGGTGACGATGTCGTAGGACTCGCGCCCGCCCGCCGACGCGAGGTCCTCGGAGCGGGCGTTGAGGACGGTGGCGTTGGCGATTCCGGCCTCGTCGATTGCTCGCCGCATGAAGGCGCACTTACGGCCGACGGACTCGACCAGGTCGACCTGGGCGTCGGGGAGGGCTACCGCGAGGGCGAGGCCGGGAAAGCCGGCACCGGCGCCGACGTCGGCGATCCGCCGGGCGGACGCGAGCTCGGGGACCTCGAGGCCGGTGAGGCTGTCGGCAACGTGGACCTTCCAGGCGCGCTCGTCGACCACGGAGCTGACCGAGGCGCGCTCTTCGGCGAGCAGTTCGAGGACCCTGCCCAGGGCCTCGCGGCCGGCCGGGTCGAGCGCCGCGGTGGGGTCGGGGCTCACTCCGCGACTAGGGGAGCGACGATGACGCAGCGGTTGGGCTCGTCGCCCTCGCTGTAGGTCTCGATGCCGGCGCGCTCCTTCAGCCGCTCGTGGACGACCCGGCGCTCCTGGGCGCTCATCGGGTCCATCTCGACCACGTTGTTGCTGGTCAGCGCCTGCTCGGCGGCACGGTCGGCGCGGCCCTCGAGGGTCTCGCGACGGCGCTCGCGATAGCCCGCCGCGTCGACGACGACCCGCTTGCGCTCGCGCAGGCCGCGAAATGCCGCCTGGTAGCAGAGCAGCTGCAGGGCGTCGATCGTCTGGCCGCGCTTGCCGATCAGGAGGCCGTAGTCGTCCTCGCCCTCGACGCTGACCGTAATGCGGTCGTCGTCCTCCTCGATCTCGACCTCGCCGTCAAGATCGAGCTCGTCCAGAACACCCTCGACGAGCTCGCGAACGCGCTCGGCGGGCTCCTGCGGCCAATCGGCAGTCTCGGTCACCGGGCGCAGGCTATCCGACCTCCCTGCCCGCGCGCGGGCAAATAGGGTGGCTGCGACATGGGCACGGTCTACGCGGTGGCGAATCAGAAGGGCGGCGTCGGCAAGACGACGACCGCGGTCAACGTCGCCTCCTGCGTGGCCGCGAGCGGCTCGCAGACGCTGCTGGTCGACCTCGACCCGCAGTGCAACGCGACCGTGGCGCTGGGGGGCGGCCGCGAAATGCACCCCTCCTCTTACGACTGCCTGACCGGCGACGTCTCGGTCGCCGAGGCAGCTCGCCCGGCCGGGCCCGACAACCTCTGGCTCGTCCCCGCCAGCCGCGACCTTGCCGGTGCCGCCGTCGAGCTGCCGCGGATCGACGGCTCCGAGACGCGGTTGCGCGAGCGCCTGGGGCCGGTTCGCGAGCGCTTCGCGGTCACCCTGCTCGACTGCCCGCCCGCGCTGGGCCCGGTCAGCGTCAACGCCCTGACCGCCGCCGACCGGGTGATCGTGCCGGTGCAGGCCGAGTACCTGGCGCTCGAGGGTCTGGTCCAGTTCCTCGAAACCCTGGCGATGATCCGCCGCGACCTCAATCCCCGGCTCGAGGTCGCGGGCCTGCTGATCACCATGCACGACGAGCGCACCCGACTTGCCCAGGACGTCGAGTCGGAGCTGCGCGAGCACTTCCCGGAGATGGTCTTCGAGACGGTAATCCCCCGCAGCGTCCGGGTCGCCGAGTCTCCGAGCTATGGTCTGCCGGTGACCGAGCACGCTCCCTCCTCGCGCGGATCCGTCGCCTACCAGGCGCTGACGAAGGAGCTGGCGAGCCGTGGCTAGCGGCACCAAACGCGGCATCGGCCGCGGCCTCTCGGCGATCCTGCCGGAAGCCGCCGCCAGCGACGCGGGCGAGTTGCGCGAACTACCTGTCGGCCTGATCAAGCCCAACCCCGGCCAGCCGCGGACCAAGTTCGATCCCGAGGCACTCTCCGCCCTGGCCGCCTCGATCGAGTCCAGCGGCATCGTCCAGCCGCTGCTGGTCCGTCCCCTCCCCGACGGCAGCTACGAGCTGGTTGCCGGGGAGCGCCGCTGGCGGGCCGCCAAGCAGGCCGGGCTCGACAAGGTGCCGGCGGTCGTCCGCGACCAGGCCGAGTCCGAGCGGCTGCAGGCGGCGCTGATCGAGAACATGGTCCGCGAGGATCTCAACCCGGTCGAGGAGGCGAAGGCCTGCGCCGCCCTGGTCGAGGACCTCGGACTGACCAAAGAGGAGCTGGCCCGCCGGGTCGGCCGCAGCCGCCCCGCCGTCTCCAACCTGATCCGCCTGCTCGAGCTGCCCGATGAGACCCTGGAGCTGCTGGAGGGCGGCGAGCTCAGCGAGGGCCACGGCCGTGCTCTGCTCGGCGCCAGCGGCAACGACGTGCGTCGTCGCCTCGGCCCGCGACGCGGTGCGTGGTGGCTGGTCGGTGCGCGAGACCGAGAACAGGGTTCGGCTGGCTGGCCAGCCAAAAGCCCAGCCGAGGCGGGCGCCGGTCGATCCCGAGGAGGCCGCGGCGCTCGAGGCCGCCGCCGACGAGATCGAGGCGGCGCTCGGCCACGAGGTCGTCGTCCGCGCCAAGGCTGAGGGGATAGTCGCCGAGCTGCGCTTCGACGACCTGGACGAAGCCAACGCCCTGGCCAAAACCCTCCGCAAGCTCACCCGCTAGCCAGGGACGGCCGCGGCGCCAGGCGCCCGGTCAGTCCACCGAGCGCAACCGCGCGAGCCGTCGCTCGATCGTCGCGACCAGATCGTCGGGGACGCCCTCCGTTTCCTCGCGAGCGGCGGCAATCGCGCCGGGGGCCTTGTCGAGGAGGTCGCCGACAATCCGATCCGCGGCCGTTGGCGACACTCCCCACCGCACGATCTCATTGACGATTCTCTGCGCGGTCACCCGATCGGTGCGCTGGACGCTGTCGACGTACATCGCCAGCCGGTCGTCTCCGTAGTACAGCGTGCACATCAGGTCGTAGAGCGGCGTCAGCGAGAGCCCGCCCGACGCGTGGTGGAGCAGTGAGACGTTCTTGGCGTGCGCATCGCCATTGCCGAGCACGACGTTCAGGGTCGACCGCCTGCGCCAGCCTCTCCAGCGAGTCGGGCGCGGCCACCGCTTGGAGGATGTCGGCGACCCGCCGCAGCGAAGGCCCGCCGTCCTCCTCGTACTTGGTGTCGGGCGGGGTGCCCGTCGCCTGGCAGAAGTCCTCCTGGTGGATGCGCTCGACCGAGCCCGCGGCGTCGACGGCCCGGTCGTAGCGCTCGACGACGATCAGCCTGCGGTCGGCGATCTCGGTCGTCTCCACGGCGGCGACATCGAGGTCGAGGTGCTTGGCGATCCGCATGCAGAGCGCCTCGTTCTCAACGGTATTGCGGGTAGGCGGCGATCTCGGGCTTGAGGATGTGGGTCGAGGGCGTCCCGTCCACCGGCCGCCCCCAGGATCCGTCCGGCATCCGGGTGAGGAGAAGCTTCTCCTGGACGCCGGCGAGCGAGACGCGGACCCTTCCGCCGGCGCCGAGCGGCGCGCTGCGCAGGTCGATGACCAGAGCCTCCAGCTCCTTTGGCGAGAGCCGCTCGGCGGTGGTCGTGGTCGGAACGGGAGGAGGGGGCATCCTCGAGCGGCTGGATGACGACGGCGCCGGCGCAGTCCCGCCCGAGCGCCTCGATCAAGCCGTAGGTGTCGTCCGGTCGCAGCCCCAGGTCCCTGGCGATCGATTTCCGTGGCTCTCCCTCCGGGAGGAGACCATCGAGGAAGGGGCGCGCGACCCCTTGCGTGTAGCGCTCGGCGCCGACCGGCAGCGCCAGCGACAGCAGCGGCGTGCCCAGGTCGTACCGGGCCAGCGCCTCCTCGGTGTAGGCGAGGCGGGGGCGGCCGCGCTTGCGGTCGATGGTCGCCACGCGCTCGCCATAGAGCCAGACGGCCAGCTCGTCCGCCACTACCAGTCGGCCTTTTCGAGCGTCATCCGCACGCCGAGCTGTCGCAGCAGCCGGAGGACCCGCTTCAGCTGCTCGGTTTCCTTCCCGGTCTCCAGCTCGGAGAGGTAGCTGCGCTGCAAGCCGGCCGTCTCTGCCAGCTGTGCCTGGGTCAGGCCCGCCTCCCTGCGGTAGTGGCGGAGCGCGTCCCCGAGCGAGGCGGGCGTGTAGATGCGGAAGCGGCTGTTTGGCGCGTGCGTATCGTCCGTCGGCATAAGCAGACACTGTAGCGATGACCAAATATCCCGACAAACGCTTCGATGCCGGGCGGCGCTATCATCGCCGGCCGCGGGCGATTAGCTCAGTTGGTTAGAGCGCGTCTCTGATAAGGACGAGGTCCCTGGTTCGAATCCAGGATCGCCCACTTGCCCGATCTATAACCTTGAGCGTCAACCACGGTCGGGAGCCCCTCTCGTGCAGCAGATGCAGATCTATGGCGTCAGCTTCGACATGGTCGGCAAGCAGCCGATCGTGTTGTTGAAGACGGTCGACGGGAACCGGTTCCTGCCGATCTGGATCGGGCATCCCGAGGCCGCCGCGATCCTGATGAAGCTGCAGGGTGCCTCGACGCCGCGGCCGATGACCCACGATCTGCTCTCCGACCTGCTCGATCGGCTCGATGCCAAGTGCGAGCGGGTCTCGGTGACGGAGCTGCGCGACAACACCTTCTACGCCTCGATCACGGTCTCGATCAACGGCTCCGAGGTCGAGATCGATTCGCGCCCTTCCGACGCCCTCGCCCTCGCCGTCCGCGTCTCCGCCCCGATCTTCGCCGCCGAGGACGTGATCGAGGAGTCGGCGATCGAGTTCGAGCACGAGGTCGAGGACACCGAGGAGGTCGTCGACAAGTTCAAAGACTTCCTCGACGAGGTGACCCCGGAAGACTTCGCCTCCGGCGATTCCTAGGCGGCGGTGGGCTTCGAGCGCCAGCTCCAAGATCTGCTCGACCAGCTGCTCGAACGACATGCCCGCCGCCTCGGCGGCCTGGGGGAGGAGGCTGGTGTCGGTGAGGCCGGGGATCGCGTTGGCCTCGAGGACCTGGGGACCGTCGGCGCCGAGGATCAGGTCGACGCGGGCGAAGCCGGAGCAGCCGAGGGCGCGGTAGGTGGCGAGCGCCGCCTCGACCACCGCGTCCCGCTCTCCCTCACCCAGCTCGGCGGGGCAGACGAAGCGGGTGCGGCCGATCTCGTAGCGGGCTTCGAAGTCGTAGGCGTCGCCCTCGCGCGGGAATCGCCTCCACCACCGGCAGCGCCTCGCCGCCGAGCACGCTGACCGCCAGCTCGCGCCCCGCGACGAAGCGCTCGAGCAGCACGCGGTCGTCGTAGCTGAAGGCGGAGACCAGGGCCTGCGGGACCTCGGCCGCCGCCGGCGGCGAACTTGACGCCGAGCGAGGAGCCGCCGCGACTCGGCTTGACGACGAGCGGGAAGCCAAGGCTCTCCTCCAGCCGCCGCAGCGCGTCGGCGGCCCCGAGCTCGCGGAAGGCGGTCTGGCTGAAGGCGAACCAGTCCGGGGTCGGGAGGCCGGCCTCGCGGATCGCGGGCTTGGACTGGGACTTGTCCATGCAGCGCGCGCAGGCGGCGGCACCGGGGCCGGTGAAGGGGATGCCGAGGATCTCCAGCAGCTCCTGCGCGGTCCCGTCCTCGCCGCCGACCCCGTGCATGGCGACGAAGGCGACGTCGGGCCGCTCGGCGCTGAGCCGCTTGACCAGATCGCCGCCGACGTCGAGGGCGACGACCTCGTGGCCGAGCCGCGCCAGCGCATCCTCGACCCGGGCACCCGAACGCAGCGAGACCCCGCGCTCGAGCGAGCGGCCGCCTTTGAGGACCGCGACCTTCACCCGCCGCCCTCGCCGGCCTTGCGGAACGGGAGGACGACCGAATCCGCCCCAGAAGAATCAGATATGGACCGGGACGGATTCGGTCGTGAGTCAATTCCGCCCACGTCCTCGGCTGCGCCTGCGGGCGTATGCGGGCCTCCGGTCAGCGCCTCGTAGAGCTCGACCTGCGCGGCGATCGTCGCGCCGATGCGGCGGATGCCCTCGCGGATCTCGTCCTCGTCGACGCCGGAGAAGTTGAGCCGCATCGAGTTGCGGCCGCGCTCGTCGATGTAGGCGGCCTGGCCGGGGACGAAGGCGACGTCGGCGCGCAGCGCCTTGGCCAGCAGGTCGCCGGTGTCGATGTACTCCGGCAGGGTCGCCCAGATGAAGAGGCCGCCCTGCGGCTCGGTCCAGGTCGCCGCCGCCGGGAAGTGCTCCTCGAGCGCCGCCAGCATCGTGTCGCGGCGGCCGCGGTAGAGCTCGACCAGGTCGTCGACGTACTGGCGCCAGCGCCCTTCGGCGAAGTACTCGCGGACGAAGTACTGGGTCAGGGTCGAGGTGCAGAGGTCGGCCGCCTGCTTGCCGAGCACGATCTTCTCCATCACCGGCGGCGGCGCCACCGCCCAGCCGAGGCGGATGCCGGGGGAGAGGATCTTCGAGAAGGTGCCGATGTAGATGACGAAGTCGCCACCGTCGAGCTGGTAGAGCGGCGGCATCGCCTCGCCCTCGTAGCGCAGCAGTCCATAGGGGTTGTCCTCGACCACGAGCAGCTCATGCAGGCGCGCCAGTTCGACCAGTCGCTGGCGGCGGGCGAGCGTCATCGTCACCCCGGCCGGATTCTGGAATGTCGGCACCGAGTAGATGAACTTCGGCCGCCGCCCCTCGGCGCGGAGACGGTCCAGCAGTCGCTCGAGCTCATCGACCCGCATCCCGTCCTCGTCGCACTCGACCTGGATCACCTCGGCCTGGTAGCTGCAGAAGACCGGCACCGCGCCCGGGTAGGTCGGCGCCTCGCAGATCACGACGTCGCCGGGGTCGACCAGCGTCTTGGCGACGAGGTCGATCGCCTGCTGGCCGCCGGTGGTGACGATCAGGTCGTGCGGGTCGACCAGCATTCCCTCCGCGGCCATCACCTCGACGATGCAGTCCTTGGTCTCCTCGAAGCCCTCGGTCGGCCCGTACTGCAGCGCCTCGGCGGCGGACTCCTGGGCGATCCGGGTCATCTGCGCGGCGAAGCTCTTGGGCGGGAAGGTCGAGGTGTCGGGTAGTCCGCCGGCGAGCGAGATCACTTCGGGCCGCGCCGTGATCGCCATCAGGTCGCGCATCGCCGAGGAGCGCATCACCGTGGTCCGCTCGGCGAAGAGGCCGGCGTAGCGCTCCAGATCGCGGGTGCTGGTGTGGGCCCGGCGCCGGTGCGGCGGTATCGGCACTTCGCTCATGCACGGAAGTGTGGCGGATCGACACCGCGAAGCCAGGGAGGTTAGGTTTTCGCATGTGGACTTCCTCACCGACGTAGGCATCGGCATCGCGATCGGCATGCTCGCCGGCACTACCGGCACCCACGGATCGGCCCGCGGGCGGATGACCCTGCTCGCCGCCGTGATCGGGCTGATCGCCGGTCTTCTCCTCGACGGCGCCGTCGGCGCTGTGCTGGGCTTGGCCGGGGCCGTCCTCGCCTGCCTCGTGATCAGCGACCTCGTCGCCGGCGCCGGCCGTCGCGAGGGGAGCGGCGGTGGCGCGCTCGCCTTCATCGTCGCCCTGGCGGCACTGGTCGTCCTCGCCGTCTCGTTGCTGCTGCCAATCCTGGTCTTGCTGGCGATCGCCGCCCTGGCCTGGCTCGGGATCTCGCGCCAGCGACGCGCGAAGCGCAAGCACGCCGGGCTCCGCGTCCTCCGCTAGTGGTCGCCCGGCCGAGCTCCTCGGTCGAGCATCATTCGAGCCATGCCCGCCCAAGAAGCTGGTCCTCACCTACGTCGACTCGCTGCGCACCGACATGCTGCGCCAGGCGATCGCGCAGGAGCGGGCACCGACCTTCGCGGCGCTGCTGCGGCGCGGCGTGCTGGTCGAGGACTGCGTCTCCAGCTTCCCCTCGGTAACCCCGGTCGCCTGCTCGGAGATGGTCACCGGGGTCGGCGCCGAGCGCCACTGGATCAGCGGCATGAACTGGTACCACCGGCTCGAGCGGCGCTACGTCGAGTACGGCTCCTCGCTCGACGCGACCCGGGCCTTCGGCGTCTTCCGGGCGCTCTACGACCTCGTCTACAACATGAACCTGGCCCACCTCAGCCCGGAGATCGAGACGCTGTTCGAGAGCCTCGAAGACGCCGGGCACCGCACCGCCTGCACGCCGTTCCTGATCTACCGCGGGCGCCAGCGGCACGAGGTCTCGCTGGAGGGGCTGATGCGGCGCGCCGTCGACGCGACCAAACTCAAGTTCCGCCACCACACCTGGGGCCCGAGCGAGCTCTTCTACGGCGACCTCTACGCCAGCCGCGAGGTGCCGTGCAAGTCGACCTCGATCCCCGGCAGCCGCGACGGCTACGCGGCCTGCTGCTCGGCGGAGCTGCTCAAGGAGGACCTCTACGACTTCCTCCTGCTCTCGCTGCCCGACAACGACAACTACTCGCACCGGCACGGGCCCGAGGCGAGCGTCGAGTCGATCGCCAAGGCCGACCACTGCTTCGCCAAGTTCGTCGAAGCGGCCGGCGGCCTCGACGACTTCCTCGAGGAGCCACGCCCTGATCCTGGTCGCCGACCACGCCCAGACCGACGTCCACCGCGGCCTGCCGCTGGCCGAGCTGCTGGGCCACGAGTGGTCGGTTCTGCAGCCCTCCGACGATCGGCCCGGGGTGGCCCAGCTCGCGGTCAGCCCGACCGGCCGCGCGGCGCACGTGTATCTGCTGCCGGGGGAGGGGGAGCGGGCGGAGCCGACCGCGGTCGCCGCCAGGCTGACCGTGATCGAGGGGGTCGACCTGGTCTGCCGGATGGAGGATGCGGAGGGGATGCCGTTGCGACGCGAGGAGCCGGGCCCACCGCCCGGCGAGGGCGAGTGGGCGGTCGTGGAACGGGGCGGCGAGGCCCTGCGCTTCCGTCCCGGCGGCGAGGTGGCCGACCTGCGCGGCGGGCGCTGGGAGCTGGAGGGCGAGACAGCGGTGCTGGAGGCGACGGTGGTGGACGGGCGGCTGCGCAGCGAGACCTACCCCGATCCGCTGGCCCGGGTCTGGTCGGCGTTGAGCGCCCCGCACGCCGGCGACTTCATCGTCTCGCTGGCGCTCGGGTTCGAGGCGGTCGACTGGGGCGGGGTCACGCATGCCGGGGGTGGCAGCCATGGGGCGTTGCACGCCGGCGACTCGTTGGGGCCGCTGCTGTTCGTCGGCTGCGGGCCGGAGCGCGCGGACGAGAAGGAGCAGTGGACGCTGCGGGACGTAGCGCCGGTAGTGCTGGAGCACTTCGGACTGAAGGCGCGGGTGTGAGCGACAAGGGGTGCTCGATTCGCGGGGGCCGGGTGTGAGCGACAAGGAGTCCTGCGGGCGGGCGAGGGCGTCCGTTCTCGGACTCCTTGTCGCTCCACTCGCCGGCCTTGCGATCTTCTTCCTGCTGGCGGTTTGCTGATGCCTTGCCCCGCCGCCGCGTCAGAGGGACGGATCTCCGAAGCGGGCGTGGACTCGGGGCAGGTGACGGAAGCGGAGGCGATTCGGGTTGCCGATCGGGATCCGAATGCTGTGAAGGAGCGGGACTTGAATGGTCCTCTGGCTCCCGTCGCCAACAAGGTCGATGGCAAGTGGGAGGTCGCCTACTTCGCCGACGGCGAGGAGGTGGCGTTGGTGATCGTCGATCCGGGGAGCGGAGAGGTGACGGAGTCCTGGACCGGGTACCAGGTGGCCTGGAAGATGGCGCGGGGGTACTCGGGGTCGTTCGGGCACAAGCTCAACGCGCCCTACGTCTTCCTGCCGCTCTGCCTGATCTTCCTGGTCGGGTTGGTCGACTGGCGGCGGATTTGGCGGGTCGCCAATCTCGATCTTCTGGTCCTGCTCGGGTTCGGCGTCTCGCACTTCTTCTTCAACCGGGCGGAAATCGGGGTCTCGGTGCCACTGCAGTACCCGGTCCTGCTCTATCTCCTCGGTCGGGCGTTGTGGATCGGGTTCCGCGGTCGCGGCGTTGGCCTGCGGCCGATCTGGCCGGCGGCCTGGATCCTGGTCGCCGCGCTCTTCCTGATGGGCGTCCGGGTCGGCCTCAACCTCGCCGACTCCGGAGCGATCGACGTCGGCTACGCCAGCGTCGTCGGCGCCGACCGCATCGTCCACGGCGAACCGGTCTACGACAACTTCCCCGACGATGTCTCCCAGGGCGACACCTACGGCCCGGTCAACTACATCGCCTACATCCCCTCGGAGCTGATCTGGCCCTGGTCCGGAAGCTGGGACGACCTCCCGGCCGCCCACGGCGCCGCGGTCACCTTCGACATCCTCACCTTCGGCTTCCTCCTGCTGCTCGGCATCCGCATCCGCCCCGGACCCGCCGGCCGCCGCCTCGCCGCCATCCTCGGCTTCGGCTGGGCCGCCTTCCCTTACACCGCCTTCGCCCTGGAGTCGAACTCCAACGACACCCTCGTGGCGATGCTGCTGGTCGCCACCCTGCTGGTCCTCGCCCGCCCCGCGGCCCGCGGCGCCCTCGCATCCCTCGCCACCCTCACGAAGTTCGCTCCCGCGCTACTGGCGCCCATGCTCCTCACCTACAGACCGGACCCGAAAGCGGCGCCGAGTGCGGACGGGGAGGGTGTCCGAGAACGGAGGCGCAGCCCCCGCCCGCAGGACACCCTCCCCGTCCCCGCACCGCTCCTCTTCGCCGGGGCCTTCCTCCTGGTCTCAGCCCTCGTGATGCTCTGGCCCGCCATCGACCCCGGCCTCCACACCGTCTACGACCGCACGATCGCCTACCAGTCAAGTCGCGACTCGCCCTTCAGCATCTGGGGGCAGGTCCCATCGCTGGAGCCGCTGCGCATCGCGATCCTCGTCGCCACCGCAGCCCTGTCCCTGCTCCTGGCGTTCCGACCCAAGCGCAAGTCCCTGCTCCAGGTCGCAGCCTTCGGCGCCGCGCTCCTGATCTCCCTCCAACTAACCATGCACCACTGGTTCTACCTCTACATCGTCTGGTTCTACCCGCTGCTCTTGATCGCAATGTCGTCCCTGGAAAGCGGGTCCGGTGCCCCTCCGAACGTTTTGCGCTTCTCGCCCGAAAGCCATCGCGGCCAGCCACCGACGACCCAGCGAGCAAGCGAGTGAGGAGGGGTACCGGACCCGCCCAGGCGCTACGAATTTTCGACAGGAGCAGCCACCAAGATCTGCTCGAACGAGTCCGCCAGCCCCCGCTCGTTGACGTCGACCACGGCTCCCATCACCCAGACGTCCTCCTCGGCGCTCTCGAACCGGGTCGGCATCTGCGTGATCATCCCGCCCAGCGCCTGCTCGATCTTGACCCCGAGCACGCTGGTCCGCGAGCCGGTCATACCGACGTCGGTGATGAAGGCGGTGCCCTTCGGCAGCACCCGCCCATCCGCGGTCGGCACATGCGTGTGAGTCCCGAACACCGCCGCCACCCGCCCGTCCAGGTGCCACCCCATCGCGACCTTCTCGCTGGTCACCTCGGCGTGGAAGTCGACGATGGCCGCGTCGGCCTCGACCCGGTCGAGGATGCCGTCGACGGTGTCGAAGGGCGAGCGCGCGACCTTGAGCCCGATCGCGCCGCTGAGGTTGATCACCGCCACCCGCATCCCGCCGGCCTCGACGACGGTGTGGCCGCGCCCCGGATTCCCCTGCGGGTAGTTGGCCGGCCGCAGCACCAGCCGCTCGCGTTCGAGGAAGTCGTAGGCCTCGCGGTGACGGTAGACATGGTTGCCGGTGGTGATGATGCCGGTGCCGACGCCGAAGAGGTCGTTGGCGGTGCGCTCGGTGATGCCGACCCCGCCGGCCGCGTTCTCGCCGTTGACGACGATCAGGTCCGGCGCGTAACGCTCCCGCAGCGACGGCATCGTTTCGCGCAGTCCCTTGCGGCCGGGGCTGCCGACGACATCGCCGATGAAGAGCACGCGCATGCGCCGACCTTACCCGCGTGCGCTCAGACGGCGGCGAAGCGGCGCAGCGCGAAACGGGCGAGCAGGCCGTAGGCGACGATCAGGATCGCCAGGTGGATCAGCGGCGCGCCGATCCCCGGGCCGGCGGAGTCCAGCGCCGCGGTCATCGCCTGCAGCGCCGGCTTGAACGGGAAGATCGCGGTGACGACCCGGACCAGGTCGAAGACGCCGGCGCCGACCGCGCCCGACGGGATCAGCGAGAGGAAGGCGACCGGCAGGGTGACCATGAAGGCGAGCAGGGAGACGGCCCGGACCTCGCGCGCCGCCGCGCCCAGTGCCGCCCCGGCCGCGGCCAGCGCTCCGCCGCCCGCCAGGATCGCCAGTAGCCAGAGCCCGATTCGGTCCCACTGCAAGGGCACGAAGAACTGCATCCCGCCGAGCATCAACAGCGTCACCACCAATCCCACGCCCATCCCCAGCAGCACCTTCTCGCCCAGCAGCGCGGCAGGGGAGACCAGCCCCCGGGTCAGCCGCGGGAAGGCATTCTCCTCGCGCTCGAGCGCCAGCGACCCGGCCACCAGCAGGACCGTGACGAAGGCCAGCGTCAGCGTCGCCGCGACCGCGATCGCGAAGATTTCCAGCGGCGGCGAGGAGCCGTTGACGACCTCCTTCTTGACCTCGATCGGCTGCGCCAGCCGCTCGATCAGCGGTCCGGCGACATCGAGGTTGTCGCGCGCCTGGCTGGCGAAACTTGTCACCTGATGCAGGGAGTTGCGCAGCGGGCCCGGCGGCAGCGCCGGTTCCAGCGCGGTCAGGATCGAGGCGGTGGCGCGGAGGCCGAGGATGTTGAAGGTCTGCCCGATCACCGTGAACTTGCCGCCGTCGATCAGCAGGTCGAGGTATTTGCCGCCTTCGTGGGCGATGCGGCGGGCGATCGCCAGGTTGGCCTGGGCCAGCAGGGTCGAGATCCGTTCGTCGACCAGCTGCGCCTTCACCGGGTCCTCCTGGTTGACCAGCACTTCGACCTTCGGCGTGCCGGGCGTGAGAGTCGAGAGCGAGTTGATCTGGTCGACCAGGTCGGCCGGCAGGATCAGCGCCGCCAGCACATCGCCGGAGGCGACCTCGTCCACCGCTTCGGCCCGGTCCTTTACATGGACGCACTCGACCCGTGAGCAGATGCGGTTGCTGACCCCGGCCGCCGGCAACCTGGCGCCGCCGACGCTGACCCGGGTGTTGGCCGGTACTTCGTTGAGGAAGGCGACCCGCGGTTTCTCCGGCCCGCGCGAGATCGCGAACCCGACCAGGACCGCGATCAGGACCGGGTAGGCGACGAGCAGGAACGCCTGCAGCGGCGAGCGGCGGAGGATCTGCAGGTCCTTGAGCAGCAGCCAGCGCATCAGTGCCCCCGGTGCTGCAGGTAGGCGACGAAGGCGGTCTCGAAGTCGCGGTCGGCGGCCTCCGGCGCCTCGCTGCGCACCGCCTCGCGCAGCCCCTCGGCCGGCCCGTCGAAGAGCGACTCGCCGTCGGCGAGGACGAGCAGCCGGCGCCCGTAGCGCTCGGCCTCCTGGATGTCGTGGGTGGAGAAGATCACCGTGGTCCCGCGCCCGGCCAGCGCCGAGACGAACTCCCACAGCCGCGCCCGCTGGCGCGGGTCGAGGCCGACGCTGGGCTCGTCGAGCAGCAGCGTTGCCGGCCGCGAGAGCAGCCCGATCGCGATGTTGATCCGCTGCTGGTTGCCGCCGGAGAGGCGGGCGACGATCTCGCCCCGGCGCTCGCCGAGCCCGGCCAGCTCCAGCATCTCCTCGGTCGAGGCGTGCGGGTCCTCGTGCCCCTCCAGCCGCGCGAACAGCAGCAGGTTCTCCTCCACGGTCAGCCGCCGGTAGAGCGCCGCCTGCTGTGGCACCCAGCCGACCGCCCCCGTATCGACCCCCAGCTCACCCGCATCCGGCTTCAAGATTCCCGCCAGAATCGACAACAGCGTCGTCTTCCCGGCCCCGTTCGGCCCGATGATCGCGACCAACTCCCCAGCATCGGCGACAAGGTCAACCCCTCTCAGCGCCTCCCTGTCCCCATACCTCTTGACGAGCCCCCGTGCCTGCACTCGGGGAACGCTACTGGCCTGTGGGGAAGGGAAGGGGATACCCCGAACGGGCGGATACTCAGAGCGAGCGAAGCGAGCGAGTCCGGGCGGGGTATCCCCTTCCCTTCCCTAAACTCGCCTCCGATGCCCTTTCCCAGTACCCGCATGCGCCGTCTCCGCCGCACGGACACCCTGCGTTCCCTGGTCCGGGAGACGGAGTTGTCTCCCGCGCACCTGATCCAGCCGATGTTCGTCGTCGCCGGCGAGGACCTGCGCGAGGAGGTCGAGTCGATGCCGGGCATCGAGCGCTTCTCGATCTCCGGCCTGGTCGAGGAGGCGGGCGAGATCGCCGCCGCCGGGGTCGGCGCGATCATGCTCTTCGGCGTCCCGGCGACCAAGGACGAGTCGGGGACGGGCGCCTACGACGACGAGGGGATCGTGCAGATGGCGGTCCGCGCCCTCAAGGAGGCGCACCCCGACCTCGCCGTCATCACCGACGTCTGTCTCTGCGAGTACACCTCGCACGGCCACTGCGGCTTCGTCCGCGAGGGCGAGGTCGACAACGACATCACGGTCGAGCTGCTGGCCAAAGTCGCGATCTCCCACGCCGAGGCCGGCGCCGACGCGGTCGCGCCCAGCGACATGATGGACGGCCGCATCGGTTCGATCCGCTTCCAGCTCGACGAGGAGGGCCATTCCGGCGTGCCGATCGTCGCCTACAGCGCCAAGTACGCCTCCGCCTTCTACGGCCCCTTCCGCGACGCCGCCGGCTCGACCCCGGAGTTCGGCGACCGCCGCGGCTACCAGATGGATCCGGCCAACGCCGCCGAGGCGGTGCGCGAGGCCGAACTCGACCTCGACGAGGGCGCCGACATGCTGATGGTGAAGCCGGCGATCCCCTACCTGGACGTCGTGCGCCGGGTCAAGGACGCGACCGCGCGCCCCGGTCGCCGCCTACCACGTCTCCGGCGAGTACTCGATGCTGAAGGCCGCCGCCGCCAACGGCTGGATCGACGAGCGGGCCGCCGTGCTCGAGACCCTGACCTCGATCCGCCGCGCCGGCGCCGACGCGATCGTCACCTACTACGCGAAGGAGGCCGCCCCATGGCTTCGGTGAAAGCCCCCCAGTCGAAGGCGCGCTCGCGCAAGGACGGCTCGGCGATCCCGCTCGATGAGACCGACAAGCGGCTGATGAACCTGCTGCAGTCGAGCTTCCCGCTCGACCCCGAGCCCTTTGCCCGCGTCGCCTCCGCGGCCGAGCTCGAGCTCGACGACGTGCTCGCCCGCACCCAGCGCCTGCTCGACGGCCGCATCATCCGCGAGATCACCCCGATCTTCGACACCCGCGCGCTCGGCTACGAGTCGATGCTGGTCGCGGCCAAAGTCGACAGCGAGCATCCCCAGCGCGCCGCCCAGATCGTCAACTCGCACCCGGGCGTCTCCCACAACTACCTGCGCACCCACGACTTCAACCTCTGGTTCACGATCGCCACCCCGCCCGACTCCGAGCTCGGCCTGCACGGCACGCTCGAGGTGCTGATGCGCGAGACCGGCGCCGAGTCGATGCGCGAGCTGCCGACCCTGACCCTGTTCAAGATCAACATGAACCTGGAGATGGAGAAGGGGACCGAGGCGCTGGCGGCCGCGGCGGTCGAGGCGGCCCCGCCCCGCGAGCTCGACGCCCAGCCCTACGACGAGGACGACAAAGCCCTGATCAAGGCGCTGCAGGGGCCGATGGCCGCGGTCGAACGACCCTACGACGAGGCCGCCGCCGAGCTCGGGATCTCGACCGAGGAGCTGCTCGAGCGCCTGCGCTCGATGGTCGACCGCAAGATCCTCCGCCGCGTCGCCGCGATCCTCTACCACCGCCGCGCCGGCTTCTCGGCCAACGGGATGGGCGTCTGGAAGGTCCCCGACGAGCAGATCATGGAGGTCGGCGCCCGCATGGCCTCCTTCCGCGGCATCTCCCACTGCTACCAGCGGCCGACCTACGAGGACTGGCCCTACAGCGTCTTCACGATGGCCCACGGCCGCTCCAAGGAGGAGTGCGACGCGGTCCTCGACTCGATCGCCGAGGACTGCGGGATCGGCCCCGACGGCCGCGCCACCCTCTACTCCTCGACCGAGTACAAGAAGATCCGCCTCCACTACTTCACCGACGACTACGCGCGCTGGGAGGCGGAGCATTCTTGAGCGTCAGCTGTTCCTTGCCGTCGTCAGCGAAGGAAAGGAACAGCTGAAGGGATGACCGACCTGTTTGAGCGGGCGCAGCGAGTGTTGCCCGGCGGCGTCAACTCGCCGGTGCGGGCGCTGCGGCAGATCGGCCGCGAGCCGATCTTCATCGAGCGTGGCGAGGGCTGCGAGCTGGTCGACGTCGACGGCAACCGCTATCTCGACTGGGTCGGCTCCTGGGGCCCGCTGATCCTCGGCCACGCGGAGCCCTCCGTCGTCTCGGCGGTGATCGAGGCGGCCAAGCGCGGCACCAGCTACGGCGCCGCGACCGCGGCCGAGGTCGACCTGGCCGAGGAGGTCGTCGCCCGCGTACCGTCGGCGGAGATGGTGCGGATGACCAGCTCCGGGACCGAGGCGGCGATGAGCGCCGTCCGCCTCGCCCGCGCCGTCAGCGGCCGCGAGGTCGTGGTCAAGTTCGCCGGCGCCTACCACGGCCACTCCGACGGGCTCCTCGCCGACGCCGGCTCGGGCCTGGCGACGCTCGGCGTGCCGGGCAGCCCCGGGGTCACCGCGGCGCAGGCGGCGACGACCGTCGTCGTCCCCTGGAACGACCGCGAGGCCGTTGCGCGCGCGCTCGAGCAGCACGAGGTCGCCGCCCTCATCGCCGAGCCGATCGCCGCCAACATGGGCGTGGTCCCGCCCGCCGAGGGCTTCCTCGAGTTCCTCCGCGCCGCCACCCGCGAGGCCGGCGCCCTGCTGATCTTCGACGAGGTGATCACCGGCTTCCGCGTCGCCCGCGGCGGCGCCCAGGAGCTCTACGGGGTCGAGCCCGACCTGACCGTGCTCGGCAAGGTGATCGGCGGCGGGCTGCCGGCGGCGGCCTATGCCGGACCGCGCGAGGCGATGGAGCGGATCGCGCCGGCCGGCGACGTCTACCAGGCCGGCACCCTCTCCGGGAACCCTCTGGCGAGCGCCGCCGGGCTGGCGACCCTGGCCCAGCTCGACGCCGCCGCCTACCAGCGCCTCGGCGCTGCTCACCGACCGCCTCAGCGCCGGCTTCGCCGAGCTTGCCGCCGAGCGCCCGCTCCAGGTCGCCGCCGCCCCGGGGCTGGTCACGCTCTTCTTCAGCGCCGCTCCGGTGCAGCGACTTCGAGGCCGCCCGCGCCTGCGACACCGAGGCCCATGCACGCTTCTGCCGGGCCATGCTCGACCGCGGTGTCTACCCGCCGCCGTCGCAGTTCGAGGCCTGGTTCGTCTCCCTCGCCCACGACGAGGCGAGCATCGACCGCACGCTCGAAGCCGCCGCCGAGGCCCTCTGGGGTGAACGCCCTCCAGACGCTCGCCGAGCAGCTGCGGGTCGAGGAGACGCCGATCTCACCCCACGTCGTCGATCCGGCCGCCCCGTCCGCGCGTCGGCGATCTCGGCCGGCGGCGGCGAGTACGCCCTCGTAGTCGAGGCGGTCCACGAGGGCTACCTCCTCCACTACGGTGAGCCGCGCCTGCTCGCCGGCCACGACCCCGACCTCGCCCTGCTCGCCGGCGACTACCTCTACGCCCTCGGCCTCGAACGCCTCGCCGCCCTCGGCGATGTGCGCGCGGTCGGCATCCTCAGCGACCTGATCAGCCGCTGTGCCCGGCTCCAGGCCGAGGGCGACGCCGCCGTGGTCCCGGGGCTGTGGGAGGCCGCGGCCGGCGCCATCGCCGTCCGCGACGCCCAGATCAGCTGAACCGCGAGGATTCGATCAGGCAGTAGTTGAAGTCGAAGCCGAGGACGGCGTTGTTGGCGAGGTTGCCGTTGTGGGTGAGCTTGACCGAGAGCGTCTGCGCCTTGCTCTTGTTGCCGGCCTTCAGCGCCTTGCCGATCTTCCTCAGCAGTCCCGTCTCGGTTTCCAGGTAGCGGGTCCACTTGGCCAGCTTTGTCGTGTCGGCGACCGGCTGCGGCACTGCCTTGATCTGCTTCACGGCCTTGGTGAAGGCGGTGGCGGCCTGGGTGAACTGGCGTGCGGCGACCTTGAGCTTGCCCTGCTTGACCTTCTTTTCGGCTCCGGCCAGGATCCGTTCGTTGGCCTTGGTGTTCCTCTTGCAGATCGGTTCAACCTGGGCGACGTAGGTTTCGCGCGTCTGTTCCGGCGAGGTCACGCCCAGTGCCGCGCCGGCACCCAGTGCCAGCACCAGCAGTGCGGCGACGCCGCTCGCGAAAAGCTTGGAACTGCGACTTGCGGTCTTCATTCGTTCGGTTCCCCTGTCTCTGATGAACGGCTCACTGATAACCCCTCTAGAAAGCTAACCCGATCCTAGCGGTGGGAGTTGCGGCGGTGAGGACGTCAGCGTGCTCGCCAAGGCAATAGACTGCGTGGCCGAATTTCCTCGAAGCAACGTGGCTGACGACGCGGACAAGATGAACGGAGCCGAAGAGGCTCCCCAGCAGCGGGAGAAACCCGACCCTCCCGGCTACTTTGAGGGCGAGTCGATGACTCGCCGTCGCGCTTTCACGATCGCCGCCCAGGGCTTGGGCGGGATCGCCGGCGCCGCGATCATCCTGCCCGCCGTCGGCTTCGCCGTCGCCCCGATCTTCCACCGCGGCAAGGAGCGCTGGGAGGCCGTCGGCCCGACCGGCGACTTCGTCGAGGACACCTACCGCCAGGTCGTCTTCACCGAAACCGAGGGGATCGGCGACGCCGGCAAGGTCACCGCCTACGTCCGCCGCAGCTCCAAGCAGCTCGAAGAGGAGCCCGGCAAGTTCGTCGCCGTCTCCAACCGCTGCGCCCACCTCGGCTGCCCGGTCCGCTTCGTCGAGGCGGCCGGCAACTTCATCTGCCCCTGTCACGGCGGCGTCTACGACTTCCAGGGCAAGCGGATCGGCGGCCCGCCGGTGCGTCCGCTCGACCAGTTCCAGACCCGGGTCCGCAACGGCCAGGTCGAGCTCGGCCCGCGCTACAGCGTCACCTCGCAGCTGGAACCGGTCCGCGCTCGCGACCCCGGCGAGTTCACCGGCGGGATCTGGGAATACCTCTACCCGCCGCGGCCCTCTACCTTCCCCGCTCCCTGATGCCGAAAATGCCGAAGATCCCCGACTCCGTGGTGCCCGCGCCGCTGCGCAAGCCGGCCAAGCCGGGTGCGGGCGGCGTCGCCAAGGGCCAGGCCCCGGCGGACCTCAAGACCGCGCCCCCCGAGCGCGACACCCACGTGGAGAAACTCGGCGGCCAGGCCAAGGAGGCCCCCGCCGACGTCCTCGCCTGGGTCGACCAGCGCACCGGCGCCAGCGGCTTCCTCACCGGGATGCTGTACCGCAAGGTGCCGAAAGGGACCAACTGGTTCTACACGCTCGGCTCCGCCACTCTCTTCGCCTTCATCGTGCAGGCGGTCACCGGTGTCTTCCTGGCGATGTTCTACACGCCGTCGACCACCCAGGCCTACGCCTCGATCTCCCACATCAACAACGAGGTTCCGCTCGGCGCCCTCGTCCACGGCATGCACAAGTGGGGCTCGAGCCTGATGGTGATCTTGATCTTCCTGCACATGGGCCGCACCTTCTTCTTCGGCGCCTACAAGTACCCGCGCGAGCTCAACTGGGTGATCGGCGTGGTGCTGCTGATCCTGACGATGACGATGGCCTTCACCGGCTACCTGCTGCCCTTCGACCAGCGCTCCTTCTGGGCCTCGGTGGTGGGGATCAACATCAACGGCACCGGCCCCGTCGTCGGCCCCTATCTGAGCGACTTCCTGCGGGCCGGGCCGGAGCTCGGCGCGACCACGCTCTCGCGCTTCTACTCGATCCACATGCTGCTGGTGCCGGGCGCGATCATCGCCCTGATCGGCGCCCACATGTACCTCGTGGTCAAGCTCGGGACCACGGCGCCGCCGTGGGTGCGCGCCGAGAAGCCGAAGAACGCCATCCCCACCGCCCAGCTCGACGCCGGCGTCGAGAGCAACGGCTCGGTCAACGGCTCCGGCAACGGAGCATCCCCGGTCTGATGAAGCCTCAAGATAAGCAGGCATATCTGGAGGAGTACGAGCTCCTGAAGAAGAAGGGGAAGCCGTTCTTCCCCTACGCGGTGCTTAAGGACTCGGCGATGGCCCTGATCGTGGTCGCCGTGGTGATCGCGATGTCGCTGATCCTTGGCGCCGAGCAGGGCCCGAAGGCGGACCCGACCTCGACCACATACGTGCCCCGCCCCGAGTGGTACTTCTTCTTCCTCTTCGAGCTCCTGCGCGTGATCAAACCGCCGGAGCTGGTCCCGATCGCGACGATCGGGATCCCGACGATCTGCATGGTCCTGCTGCTGTTGCTGCCCTTCTACGACCGCGGGCCCGAGCGCCGCCCGGAGCGCCGCCCGCTGGCGACCACGGCCGGCGTGATGACGATCGTCGCGATGGCCTACCTGACCTTCCTCGGTGCGACCGGCGGCTCGCCGACCGAGATCGAGATGGAAGTCGCGCCCCAGTACGAGGCCGGCAAGGAGGTGGTCGCGGGCTCCGGCTGCCTTGCCTGCCACAAGATCGGCGAGAACGGCAACAACGGGCCGGGGCCGGAACTGACCCACATCGCGGCCCGGGTGCCGCGGGCGGCGATCCTGCGCTCGGTCGAAATCGGACCCGGCATCATGCCGTCCTTCCGGGATCTCCCGCCGAAGAAGCTCAACGAGTTGGCCGACTTCCTTTCGTCGCTAAATTAGCCATGGTGGCCAGCGCCGCCGCGTGAGCGCCTGACGCCCATGGACACGATCAACGACAACCGCCAATCGCCGGATTTCGCCGGCCAGGTCAACCGAATGTTCGACCGCGTCGCGGGCAATTACGACGCACTCAACTCGGTGATGACGGCGGGGCTGCACCACCGCTGGCGTGGGCGGGCGGCGGAGCGGACGGAGCTCGGGCCCGGCGACTCCGCCTTGGACATCTGCTGCGGCACCGGCGACCTGACCCTGGAGCTGGCGGGCCGGGTCAATCCGGGCGGGCACGTGGTCGGCTCCGACTTCTCCGAGCCGATGCTCGACCTCGCCCGTGAGAAGGCGGCCCAGCGGCAGGCTCCCGGCGTGCGTTTCGAGTGGGCGGACGCCCTGCGCCTGCCTTATGACGGCGGCCGCTTCGACGCCGTCACCGTCGGCTTCGGCGTCCGCAACCTCGCCGACCTCGACCGCGGGCTCAGCGAGATGGCGCGGGTGCTGAAGCCGGGCGGGCGCGTGGTGATCCTCGAGATCACCCAACCGACCAGGCCGCCGCTCTCGATCTTCTACTCGCTCTGGTTCGACCGCGTCGTGCCGCTGCTGGGCTCTTTCTCCAGCGACCCCGAGGCCTACTCCTACCTGCCCGAGTCGGTCCGCAGCTTTCCCAGTCCGCTCGGCCTGGCGCGGAAGATGGAGCGGGCCGGCTTCGAGCGCATTCGCTACACCGTGCTTGCCGGGGGGATCATCGCGATCCACAGCGGCGTCAAAGCCCCCGAACCAGGCAGAGAGTGACCCGACCCTCGGCCGTGCCGCCGCCGGTGACGGCGGTGCTGGACGCGTCGAGCCGCTGGTTGCCCTCGCGCCTGGGTGAGGTCGAGGAGCGGCTGCGCGAGACCGTCGGCGGCCACGGTGAGCTGCTGGGTGGGGACGCGACCGCGACCCTGACCGCGGGCGGCAAGCGCTTGCGGCCGATGCTGGTCCTGCTCTGCGCCGGAGAGGCGGGCGGCGACGCTTCGGTGCGGGCGGCGACGGCGATCGAGCTGGTCCACATGGCGACTCTCGTCCACGACGACGTGCTCGACGCGGCGCCGTTGCGCCGCGGCCTGCCGACCGTCGCCGCCAGCTCCGGCCGCGACCGCGCCGTCGCCACCGGCGACCTCCTGCTCTCGCGGGCCTTCGCCCTGCTCGCCGACGCCGGCGACGACCGCGCCGTCGCCCTGCTCGCCGCGGCCTCCGTGGCCCTTGCCCGCGGCGAGCTGGCGCAGCGCCACGATGCCTTCGACCTGACTGTTTCCGAGCAGCGCTACCTCGAGCGCTGCCGGCTGAAGACGGCGGCCCTGTTCGAGTGCGCCTGCCTGCTCGGCCACGACGACGAGCACCTGCGCGCCTTTGGCTCCGAGGTGGGGCTCGCCTTTCAGCTGCTCGACGATGTCCTCGACATCGCCGGCCCACCCGAGCGGACCGGCAAGGCGCGAGGCACCGACCTGCTCGACGGCACCGTGACGCTGCCGCTGATCGAAGCCGCCGCCGCCGATCCCCGCATCCGCGAGGCCGACCTGCACGGCCTCGACCCGGCGGCGGCGGAGCTGCTCTGCGACCGCATCGCCGCCAGCGGCGCGCTCGAGCGGGTGCGGTCGCGAGCCCTGGAGATGGTCGCCACCGCGAAGAACCGGCTCGCCGGTGCCAGCTTCGCGCCGGAACAACGAAAGCTGTTGGGCCTGGTCGCGGACGGCGTCGTCCAGCGCTACAGCTGAGTCCCACCTCGCCCTGTGGACTTTCTCCCTGCTATAGCCGGGTAAAAGTACGCAGCGGTGGGTTAGACGAAGTCGTCGGCACCGATCAGGTCGGCGCCGAGCGCGGCGACGAAGACCTCGGCCATGTCGGCCATGTTGGCGTGCTCCAGCGCCCGCAGCTCGTCGGCCAGCTCGTGGGCGCCGAGGTCGAGCTGCTCGTCGAAGTCGTCGATCTCGCGCTCGCCGTGAACCCCCTGGCAGGACCACTCGCACTCCGGGCAGCGCCGCCAGATGCGCCAGTGGGCGCGGTCGCCCGCCTGCTCCCAGCAGGTCGGCTGCACCAGGCATGAACCGCACCGTGGGCAGATATGCAGCTTCGGCGCCTGCTTGGTCTGGTTGCGACTTGGCTCTGGCATCTGTCACCTATCGAACCCATCCGCCGCGCACTCGATCCGTATTTTTCCGAAGATCTACGAAGAAACCCAACTACCGGGTATCCAATTGCGCGAGTCAAGCGCGTCCGGCCGCCGTCCAACCCCGTTACCATGGGGTCAATGCTTGGAAACGTCGGTCCCCTCGAGATCATCGTCGTCCTCATCATCGCCCTGATCGTCTTCGGCCCGAAACGCCTGCCGGAGCTTGGCAGCAGCCTCGGCCGCGGCATCCGCGAGTTCCGCGACACGGTCACCGGCGAGAAGTCCGATGACGACGACGAGCCCGAGGTCAAAGCGATCCGCGCGACGACGCCGCCGGCCGCTCCCGTCGAGCAGCCGGCCGAGCCCGAGGTCGTTAACGACAAACGCGACTGAGGCGCGAGGGGATGCCCCGGCGCGTCAAGGCGGTCTCCCACGAGGACCAGCTCTCGCTCGTCGAGCATCTCGACGAGCTCCGCTTCCGCATCATCGTCTGCTTCGCCGTCCTCGGCGTCGCCCTGGCGCTCTGCTTCTGGCAGAACCACCTGCTGCTGGAAATCGCCAGGGGGCCGCTGCCGGCCGACCACAAGAAGCTGCTGACCTTCGGCATCACCGAGCCCTTCACGACGACGCTGACGGTCTCCGCCTACGGTGCCCTGGTCCTGGCGATGCCGTTCTTGCTCTACCAGGTCTACGCCTACGTGCTGCCGGCCTTCAGCGACTCCGAGCGCAGGACCGTGATCCCGATCCTGCTGCTCTTTCCCGTCCTCTTTCTGGCCGGGATCGCCTTCGCCTACTTCGCGGTAATGCCGGCCGCCGTCAAGTTCCTCCTCGGCTTCAACGACAGCCAGTTCAACGTCCAGGTCCGCGCCCGCGACTACTACAGCTTCTTCTCGACGACGATGCTGGCGGGCGGGCTGATCTTCCAGCTGCCGCTGGCGATCCTCGCCGTCACCCGCCTGGGAATCGTCAAGGTCGAGCAGCTGCGCTCCAACCGCCGCTATGCCTACCTGCTGATCGCCATCGTCGCCGCGGCGCTGCCCGGGGTGGACCCGGTCTCGATGTTGATCGAGATGGTTCCGCTGCTTGTTCTGTATGAGATGAGTATCTTGCTCGCGCGGGCCTTTGGCCGGCCGGGAGAATCGGGCGGGATTGCGGAGCCCTCTACTTAGGAGCGTCGAGAGAGCGATGGCGAAGAAGAAGGATGGCGAGCGCAGGATGGTGTTCGACACCGGCGGCAGGCGCCGCGGCGTCGTCAAAGTCGTCTACGCGATCCTTGCCGTGCTGATGGGCTTCAGCCTCCTGCTCGTCGTCGGCCCGGCGCCGCTGCAGGATCTCTTCGGCGTCAGCAACGAAGTCAGCCGCGCCGCCGATCAGTTCGAAGAACAGGCCAAGAAGGCCGAAGTGAAACTGAAGAAGAACCCGGAAGACCCGGACCTGCTGCTGAGCCTGACCCGCGCCCGCATCAACGCCGGTAACTCGCTCGCCGAATCCAACCCGGAAACGGGCGAAGTCGCCTACCCGCCGGAAGCGGTCCAGCAGCTGCAGGCGGCCAGCGAAGCGTGGACCAAATACCTGAAGTCGACCGACGAACCGAACCCCGGCGCCGCCCAGGTGGCAGCGCAGGCGCTGTTCGGCCTGGCGCAGGTGTCGCGCACGGGGGCCGAAGCCGAGCTCAACGTTCGCGCCGCGGCGAACGCGCAGGAGATCGTCGCCGCGGCCCGGCCCAGTCTCGGCAGCCTCAGCACGCTGGCGATCTACCGGCTCTACTCCTTCGACTACAAGGGCGCCGCACGGGCGCAAGAGGAAGCGAAGAAGTACGCCAACACCAAGTTCGAACGCGAAAACCTCGAAAACGAACTCAAGCAGATCGGCAAACGGGCCCACGAATTCCAGAAACAGCTCAAGGAAATCGAACGGGAAGCGAAGAAAGCCCGCGAAAAAGGCGAACCGGCCTTGTCCAACCCGCTGGGCGAAAGCAATCCGCTGGGCGGTTAGGCCTTCGCCAGTGGGCCGCGAAGGACTCGAACCTTCAACCTTGAGCTTAAGAGGCTCCTGCTCTAACCAGTTGAGCTAGCGGCCCTGGAGTCGGCAAAGTATAGGAAGCCGGCGGCTCGGCGTGGAACGCCGCCGCCGGGCCGCTCCTAGCGCACCCGGCAGGGCTTTTCGACCGCCCCGTCGACGACGGTGCCGTCGGCGAAGCCGAAGCGGCCGCGGGTGCTGAGGATCCCGTCGGAGCAGTGGGCGGCGACGTAGCTGCGAGGCTGACCGTCGACCTTGAACTTCCGGCCGACCTTGACGTCGAGGTGGGTGATGGCGCCGAGCCCGGCGGCGACCGGCGGCAGTTCGACCGTCGCCCGGTAGCCGAATTTTCCTCGCCTCCGTTCGATCGGGATGACGATCGCGAGGGTCTGGGTGGAGGGCACGGCGATGCGGGCATGGAGGACCACGGTCGGGTTGCCCGCCAGGCGCGGGCCGTTGAAGAGGGTCAGCGGGGAACCGGTCGTGACGGTGCCGGCCGGTAGCCCGATCGCCACCTTGATGTGCCCGCTGCCGACGATCGCCCCGGGGCAGGCCTGACGCGCCTGCACCGTGCTGGCGTCGGCCACCCGCTCGGGCGGACAGACCGGCAGGCCGCCGGGGGTGAGGCGACCGTCGCGATCGAAGTCGACCACGACGCTTTCCAGCGCCACCGGCTTGCCGCCGCCTCTGGCCTTGATGTCGAAGTGGCCCCGGAAGTCGATCGGCGCGTACCCCTGCCGGGGCAGAGCGCGGGGCTGAAAGCCACCGTCGGCGCGGAGGACGATGTCGTTGACGATCACCAGCGCGCCTTCGCCGGCGGCGCTGGCGGCGAAGAGCAGCGCCAGAGCGCAGCAGAGAGCGGCGGCTTTGATCAACCCGCGACGTGGCACGGTGAGGTGATGGTGCCGGGGAAGTAGCTGCCGTCGGTGAAGGCGAGGGTGCCATAGACCTGCAGGCGCCCGCCCGCGCAGTAGGCGTTCGCGTAGCTGACCGTCTTGCCCCCGCGTTTCCAGGTCTTGCCGATCGTCGCCTTGGCGAGGGTGGCGGCACCGTACCCGCCGGCGATTTCGGGCAGCTGGATCTTCACCCGGAAGCCGTAGCGGCCGTGTTGGACTCGTTCGACCGCGATCGGGACCAGCAGCGTCTTCGGCGCCGGGATCGTCTCGTAGGCATGGGCGATCAGACTCGGCATTCCGCCCTGGGGCGGCGCGTTGAAGAAGGTCAGGGGGGTGCTGATGCTGACCGGCGCCTGGCCGGGGAGGCGGACGTCCGCCTTGCCGACGCCTGTGCCGACGATTGCGCCGGCGCAGCGCTTGCGGGCCAGCTGGGGGGTGGTGTCGGCGAGCTTCGCCAGTGTGCAGACCGGCAGTCCCCTGGCGTTGAGCGAGCCGTGTTTGTCGAAGGAGAAGACGAGCTGTTTCAGGATCGGCGGCTGCGCGCCGTCGGCGGCCCCGATCCTGGTCACGCTGGCGATCTCGACCGGCGCTCCGCCCCGGGCCGGCAGTGCCCGCGGGGAGATGCTGGCGGTAGCGCTGACCGTTGTCTTGCCGATCTCGATCTTCAGCGCGTAGGCGCTGGTGCAGGCGATCAGGGCGATCGCGCCGGCAGCGAGCATGGCTTTGGGCAGCGTTCTCCTCATCCCTGTCTTAAACCAGGCTAGCGTCCCGGGATTCGCTCTTGAATCCCGCCGCGCGATATACGAACATGTGTTCGTATGGAGATCGCTTGCGTCATCGTCAGTCGTGCCGACCCGGTCGTCGCGGCTGAGGCGACCGAGGCGATGGTGCGGCGGCTGGAGGCGCTTGGCGCCGCGGTCGAGTCGGAGCGGGCGGGGGAGGCCTTCTTCGCGATCGACGGACTGCGGGGGATCCACGGCGGCGACAGCGCCGGGGTCCTCGAGGCTGTGCGCGCGGCGCTTGGCAGCGGCGGCGAAGGCGCCGACATGCCGATCCGGATCGGCACCGCGCCCAACCGCTTCGCTGCTTTCGCCGCCGCCTGGAAGGGCGTCGCGGTGCCGGAGCGCCGCCTGCGCGCCTTCCTCGACCCGATCTCGGTCGCGATCCTGCCGCTGCGCCTCGAGGCACCCGGGCGCGAGGCCGAGGAGCTGATCCTCACCTTGGAGCGGCTCGGGGTCGGGACGCTGCGGGCGCTCTCGCGGATCTCCGCCGACCGGGTCGCCGACCGCTTCGGACCGCTCGGCCTGCGCGCCCGGCGCCTCGCCCGCGGTGAGGACGAGCCGCTGCGTCCGCGCACGCCGCACGAGGAGCTGGCCGTGCGGATCGAGCTGCCGGAGGGCACCGCCGGCAGCCAGCTCGAGCGTGCCCTGGAGCTGCTGGTCGACCGTCTGCTGGCGGCGCCCCAGCGCCGCGGCCGCACCCTGCTCGGCCTGCGCCTCGGGGCGTTGCTCAGCGCCGGCGGTAGCTGGAGCGTCGAGCAGGGGCTGGGCCGACCGACCGCCTCGCCCCGCACCCTGCGCTCGTTGCTGGCGCCGCGGCTGCAGGGGCTGCCGGGCCCGGCGCTGGCGCTGCGGTTGCGGGCGCTCGGGCTGGGGCCACCGGCCGCGGACCAGATCGAGCTCGCGGTCGGCGGCGAGGAGCCTCGGCGCCGCCGCCTCGGCGCCGCCGTGCGCGAGGTCCGCGCCGCGCAGGGTGCCGAGGCGCTGCTGAAGGTCCTCCCGGTCGATTCCTCCTCCCGCGTCCCCGAGCGCTGGGCGCTGCTGACTCCCTTCCCGGAGCTGTAGGCCGGTGGCGCGATGACCCCGGCGCCGCGGCGCCTCTACGCGCCCGAGCCGGTGGCGGTCCGGGCCGAGGGGGGTGTGCCGGTGGCGGTCGCGGGGGCGATCGTGGCGACGGTTCGCGAGCAGTGGGTGGTCGACGACCGCTGGTGGATCCCGGCGAAGCTCCAGCGCCACTACTTCGAGCTGGCGCTCGCCAATGGCCGCGCCATCGTCGTCTTTCGCTGCGCCCTCAGCGGGCGCTGGTACCGGCAGCGGGCCTGATGCCTGCCGCCGCTCCTTACATAGAGCTGCACGCGCACTCGGCCTTCTCCTTCCTCGACGGCGCCTCGACGCCGATGGAGTTGGCCGCCGCCGCGGCCGATCTCGGCTACCCGGCCCTCGCCCTCACCGACCACGACGGCATCTGGGGCTCCCGCGAGTTCGCCGAGGCCTGCAAGGGGACTGCGGTACGGGCGATCACGGGAGCGGAGTTGACGGTGGCGGTGGGGCCACCCCCGGCCAGCTGCGCACACGTCACTCTCCTGGTCGAGAGCGCTGGGGGGTACCGCAATCTGTGCAGGTTGCTGACTGCGGCTCATGCCCACACCCGCGACAACACGGGGCGCGCCGCGATGCAGCCGTGGGCGACGCTGGAGCAGGTGGAGGAGCACGCCGCGGGGCTGGTCTGCCTCTCCGGCTGCGCTCGCGACGGAGCCCTGGCGGGGGCCTGGGAGCGGCGCGAGACGGCGCGGGGGGAGCGGCTGGGCCGGCGGTTGCTGGAGGCCTTCGGGCGGGAGCGCTTCCGGGTCGAGCTGCAGCGCCCCTACTGGCGCCACGACCGCGCCCGCAACCGCTGGCTGGCCCAGGTCGCCTCCCGGCTCGGCGTTCCCTGCGTCGCGACCGGCAACGTCCACTCCCACAGCCGCCGCCGCGCCCGCCTGCAGGACGCCTTCGTCGCGGTCGGGCTGGGGCAGACGCTGGAGGAGTCCGAGTCGCGCCGGCGCGGCAATCGCAGCTCGGCCCTGGTCTCGCCGCGGGAGATGGCCGCCCGCTTCGCCGAGCACCCGGAGGCGGTGGCCGAGACCCTGCGCCTCGCCGAGCGCCTGCGGTTCGACCTGACCAGGGACCTCGGCTACCGGCACCCGCGCCAGGGTGACCTCGCCGCCGACCGCGAGCTGGCCGAGCTCTGCGCGCAGCGGCTCGCGGCGAGCTACGCGGGCCGGCCCAGCCATGCCGAGGCCGAGGGCCGCCTCCGCCACGAGCTGGCGACGATCCGCCACCTCAACCTCTCCGGCTTCTTCCTCCTCCACCACGAGCTGCTGGAGCTGGCGCGCGAGGTCGCGGTCGAGGTGCGCGGCCGCGCCTCGCCGCGCGCGGTGCTGCCGCCCGGCCGCGGCCGCGGCTCCAGCGTCAGCTCGATCGTCTGCTACCTGACCGGCCTCTCCCACATCGACCCGGTCGAGAAGAAGCTCTTCTCCGGCCGCTTCCTCAACGACGAATCGCAGACGCTGCCGGACATCGACCTCGATTTCCCGCGCGACATCCGCGAGGTCCTGATCCCCCGTGTGCACGAGGTCTACGGCGCCGACCGCTCGGCCCTGGTCGCCGCCTTTCCGACCTACCGCCCGCGCGGCGTCGTCCGCGACCTCGGCAAGGCGCTGGGGCTGTCGCCGCGGGAGATCGAGAAGGTGGCGAGGACGACCGGCTTCCACGGGTCGAGGGGGGAGATGGAGCAGGATGTGATCGCCGCGATCGGCCCCGAACGCGCCGCGGCGCCGCGCTGGAAGGCGCTGCTCTGGCTCAGTGGCGACGCGATCGGGCTGCCGCGCAACGCCTCCCAGCACTCGGGCGGGATGGTGATCTCGACCGAGCCGCTCGTCGACGTCTGCCCGATCGTGCCGGCGGCGATGGCGGGGCGGCAGATAGTCCAGTGGGACAAGGACTCCTGCTCGGACGCGGGCCTGCTGAAGATCGACCTGCTGGGGCTGGGGATGCTCTCTGCGGTCGAGCGCTGCGTCGACGAAGTCGCGACGACGCGGGGGGAGGAGCTCGACCTCTCGCGCCTGCCGCTCGACGATCCCGCGACCTACGAGTCGATCCGCGCCGCCGAGACCACCGGCGTCTTCCAGATCGAGAGCCGGGCGCAGATGCAGATGCTGCCCCGTACGCGACCGCGGAACCTCGACGACCTCACCGTGCAGGTGGCGCTGGTGCGGCCGGGCCCGATCCAGGGCGGCGCCGTCCATCCCTACATAGAGCGTCGCAAGCGGCAGCGGCAGTGCGAGGCCGAAGGCCGCGCGTACGAGATCCCCTACGAGCACGAGTCGCTGGCGGGGGCGCTGCGGGAGACGCTGGGGACGATCGTCTACCAGGAGCAGGTGCTCGAAGTGGCGATCGACTTCGCCGGCTTCGGGCACGCCGAAGCCGAGCAGTTGCGACGGGCGATGAGCCGCAAGCGCTCGCCCGAGGCGATCGAGGAGCACCACCGCAACTTCATCGCCGGCGCCGAGCGCGAACACGGCGCCCCGGCCGAGCTGGCGGAGCGGATCTGGGAGCAGATCCAGGGCTTCGCCGGCTTTGGCTTCCCGAAGGCGCACTCGGCTGCCTTCGGCCTGCTCGCCTATCAGTCGGCCTGGTTGCGCGTCCACCGCGCCGAGGAGTTCCTCTGCGCTCTGCTGAACGAGCAGCCGATGGGCTTCTACCCTCCCGACGCCCTGGTCCAGGAGGCCCGCCGCCGCGCCATCGCCATCGCTCCCCCCGACGTCAACCGCAGCAAGGTCCCCTGCCACGCCGAACCCGCCGGGGGTTTGGTGGTGCGGGTGGGGCTGGGGTATGTGAAGGGGGTGCGGCGGGAGGAGATGGAGATGCTGGTGGCGGAGCGGGAGCGGGGCGGTCCTTATGTGGGGATCGCGGACCTGGCTTCGCGCTCGGGGGCGGGGGTCGCCGAGTCTCGAGCGGCTGGCCTGGGCGGGGGCACTGGACGGGATCCCGGCCGGGAGCGGCGAGGAGCGGCGCCAGGCGCTCTGGAGCGTCGGCGTCAGCGCCAACGGTCGCGGCGGCACCCGGCGCACCCAGCTGGCGCTGCCGCTCGAGCCCCCGCAACCGCCGCCGCTCGAGCCGCTGGGGGAGTGGGGGAAGACGATCGCCGACTACCGCTCAACCGGGATCGCCCTCGGCAAGCACCCGCTTGAGCTGATGCGCCCCGGCCTCGACCCGGCGCTGCTGAGCAGCCCCGAGTTGGCCCGGGTCGAGGACGGTGGCACGGTCGAGATCGCCGGCATGGTCGTCGCCCGCCAGCGCCCGGAGACCGCCAGGGGGATCGTCTTCATGACCCTGGAAGACGAGCACGGGATCGTCAACGTGATCGTCCCCAGGCATGTCTACGAACGCCACCGTGCCACCGTCCGCGCCGCTGTCACGGTCCGCGCCCGCGGCCGCCTCGAGCGCCGCGAGGGCGTCGTCAACGTCCTCGTCGACAGGGTCGAGCCGCTGGAGCGCGCCCCCGCCGAGCTGAGCGCCGCCGCCCCCGCCGGCCACAGCTTCGGCCGCCGCGGCCGCTGAGGACGTCGGCGCCGCTACCAGACGACCTCGATGTCGTAGCGCCGCATTGCCGTGTCGTCGGAGACGAGCGCCAGGCCCTCCAGGATCGCCTGCGCTACCAGCAGGCGATCGAACGGATCGCGGTGGTGAAGAGGGAGCGAGCCGACCAGATCGGCGTGGCGGGCGGCGATCGGCAGCACCTCGACCCCGGCGCGCTCGAGCTGGGGGAGGAGATCGTCTGGTCCCTCGAGCTTGCCGAGGCCGCGCTTGATCGCCACCTCCCAGATGGTGACGGCGCTGACGACCGGAGCGATGCCCTCGGAGCCGAGTGCGGCCAGCGCCTTTCTTGCTGATGCGGCTCGCTTCCCCGTTCATCCACCAGAGCACCAGGTGGGTGTCGAGGAGCAGTCTCAAGGCTGCATCCCGAGCGACTCGGCGAGCTCGTCGGGCAGCTCGTCGAAGTCGTCGGCGATCCGCACCTGGCCTCCCCAGACGCCGGCAAGCGAGGCAAAGCCCGCGGCGGTCCGCTCGGGAACCAGCCGCACCGCCGGCTCGCCGCGCCGGGTCAGGACGATCTCCTCACCCCCCAGCGCTCGCTCCACGAGCTGGGAAAGGTTGGTCTTCGCCGCGTGCATTCCCACCCGAGTCATGTGCGTCAGTCTAGCGTAGCCTAGCTAACTATCTAGCTAAGTGCCTACGCTGCTAGCTTCCCCCGACCAATTTCGACGCGCGCGATGAGTTCTCGCCCGCCCAGGAGCCTCCACTCGCATGACTACCGCTACCGCCGAACAGACCGAAGACCGCACCCGCTGGATCGCCCTCTATGTGCTCTGCGCGGGGATGCTGATGATCGTCCTCGATGCGACGATCGTCAACGTCGCCCTGCCGACGATCCAGGACGACCTCGACTTCTCCCAGAGCAAGCTGGCCTGGGTGGTGAACGCCTACATGATCCCCTTCGGCGGGCTGCTGCTGCTGGCGGGACGGATCGGCGACCTCGTCGGCCAGCGCCGCGTCTTCCTCGCCGGCCTCACCGTCTTCACCGCCGCCTCGTTGGTCTGCGCGGCTTCGGTCAACCAGGAGATGCTGATCGGCGCCCGTTTCGTGCAGGGAATCGGCGGCGCGCTGGCATCGGCGGTGATCCTGGGGATGATCGTGACCATGTTTCCGGAGCCGGCGCACCAGGCGAAAGCGATCGGCGTCTTCGGCTTCGTCGCCTCCGCCGGCGGCTCGATCGGCCTGCTCGCCGGCGGCGTCCTCACCGAGGCGATCAGCTGGCACTGGATCTTCATCATCAACCTGCCGATCGGCATCCTCGTCGCCTTCCTCGCTCTGCGCCTGGTCGAGAACCGCGACGGGATCGGGCTGCACGAGGGCGCCGACTTCCCCGGCGCGGCGATGATCACGCTCTCGCTGATGATCGGCGTCTTCACGATCCTGCAGATCACCGAGTGGGGCTGGGTCGACACCAGGACGCTGGCGCTCAGCGCCGTCTCGGCCGGCCTGCTGGCCCTCTTCATCCACCGCCAGGCGACGATCGCCAACCCGCTGATGCCGCTGCGACTGTTCCGCTCGCGCAACGTCGCCGGCGCCAACGTCCTGCAGGCGCTGCTCGTCGCCAGCATGTTCGGGATGTTCTTCCTCGGCGCCCTCTACCTGCAGCGGGTGCTCGGCTACAGCGCCCTCGAGGTCGGCCTCGCCTTCCTGCCGACCACGGTGGTGATGGGGACGCTCTCGCTCGGCTTCTCGGAAAAGCTGATCATGCGCTTCGGCCCGCGGCGGACGCTGATCCCCGGTGTCTGCCTGACCGTGGTCGCGCTGCTGCTCTTCGCCCGCACCCCGGTCGACGGCAACTACCTGACCGATCTGCTGCCGCCGTTCCTGTTGATCGCGGTCGGCATGGGCTCCTCCTTCCCGGCGATCATGACCCTGGCGATGTCGGGCGCGACGCCGCAGGACTCCGGCCTCGCCTCCGGCCTGGTCAACACCAGCATGCAGGTGGGCGGCGCGATCGGGCTGGCGGTGCTGGCGACGCTCTCGGCCGAGCGCACCCAGGCGCTGCTCGACGGCGGCGCCTCCAATGCCTCGGCGCTGACCTCCGGCTACCACGTCGCCTACCTGATCGGCGCCGGGCTGGCGGCGATCGCGGTAGGCATCGCCGTCTTCGTGCTGCGCGACGCCGCCCCGGCCGCCGCGCCCCATGGCGCCCCCGCGCCGGAGCCCGAGACCGTCGGCCGGCCGCCACCCCGGCGTAGCCCGCGCCCATTATGGTTGGCTGGTGAGCCAGTTGGGACCGAGCAGTTCCGCCCTCGACCTCGCCGCCGCTTTGCGAGCGCGAGAGCTCTCCGCTGTCGAGCTGCTCGACGCCTGCCTGGCCGCGGTCGACGAGCGCAACCCGGAGCTGAACGCGGTGATCTGGCGCGACGACGACGCCGCCCGCGCCGCGGCCCGCGAGGCCGACGCCCGCATCGCCGCCGGCGAGGAGGCGCCGTTCCTCGGGGTGCCGATCCCGATCAAGGACCTGACCGCGGTCGCCGGCTGGCCGCTGACCTACGGCTCCAACGGCGCGCCGGAGGGAGTGAGCGAGGAGAGCGAGCTGGTGGTCGAGGCCCTGCAGCGTGCCGGCTTCGTCCTCTGCGCCCGCACCAACACGCCCGAGTTCGGCCCGATCACCGTCGCCGAGAACACCCGTTACGGGATCAGCCGCAACCCCTGGGACACCGGCCGCTCGCCGGGCGGCTCCTCGGGCGGCGCCGGCGCGGCGGTCGCCGGCGGCATGTTCCCGATCGCCCACGCCAACGACGGCGGCGGCTCGATCCGCATTCCCTCGGCCTACTGCGGCCTGGTCGGCCTCAAGTCCAGCCGCGCCCGCGTCCCGCGCCGCGCCCAGGACTGGATGGGCGCCGTGGTCGAGGGCGTGACGACGCGCACGATGGCGGACGCCGCCACGGTCCTCGACGCCATCTCCGGGCCCGATCCGCTCGCCTGGAACAACGCGATCCCGCCGGCCCGCCTCTTCGCCGAGGAGCTGGCGGCCGAGCCCGGGCGCCTGCGGATCGGCCTCATGGCCGAGGCGCCGCTGGGCATCCCCACCGCCCCCGACTGCGTCGACGCCGCCCGCGACACCGCGGCGCTGCTGGAACAGCTGGGCCATGAGGTGGAGGAGGTCGAGGTGCCGACGATATCCGCCGAGCTGGTGCCCGCCTTCACGACGCTGGCCGCCGCCGGCCTCGCCGCCTACGACGGCGTCGACTGGGAGCAGGTCGAGCCCCACAACCGCCACAGCCACAAGCTCGCCACCGAGGACATCAGCGCCTACGATTTCGTCGTCGCCGCCCAGCAGCTGGAGCGCCTCTCTCGCCATGAGGTTGCCCGCTGGGGCCGCGACTTCGACGTCCTCCTGACTCCGACCTCGGCGATCCTGCCGCCCCTCGCCGGCGCCGTCCTCGAGGCCCAGCACGCCGCCCCCGAGCAGGCGACCTTCGACGTCGTCGCCTCGGTCGTCTTCGCCGCCTTCGGCAACGTCACCGGCCTGCCGGCGATCTCGCTGCCGCTCTACTGGAACGAGGAGGGCCTGCCGGTCGGCACCATGCTCACCGGCGGCCCCTTCGACGAGGCGACGCTCGTCCGCCTCGGCGCCCAGCTCGAAGCTGCCCGCCCCTGGGTGCAGCGCGTCCCGACCCTCGCCGGCGCCTAAGGTTCTTCTCGGTGGCCACCGAGAAGAAGCAGACCAACTGGCGCGCCTGGGCCGTCGGCATCCTCATCGCCCTGGTCGTCATCGTCTGCCTGCAGAACTCCCAGCAGGTCCGCGTCGACGTCCTCTTCGTAACCCTCAACGCACCGCTTATCGTCACCCTGCTGGCCGCCGTCGCGATCGGCGCCCTGATCGGCTACGTCGCACCGCTGGTCCTGCGGCACCGCCGCGGCGATCGCGCTCAGGACCAGGCCGGCTGAACCGACCGCCGCGGGAGCCCCGGGCTCAGAGGCCGGCTGGGTGGCGCACCGCGAAGTTACGCGAGTCGACGCTGGCGCGGTGCCAGCGCGGACCGCTCACTCCCGGCGGTGCGTCGCGCGTGTCGAAGCGGAGGCCGGCGACCACCATGTAGACATGGTGGGAGTTGGCGAAGACCGTGACCCAGCGCCCGACACCCGCTTCGCCCCAGGAGGCCAGCTGGCCCGAGACCATCGTCACCCCGAGCAGGCCGGCGCCGTGGAGGGCGTAGCCCACCGCCCCGGAGCAGTCGTAGCCGCGGTCCCGCCAGCTGACGTGGCCGCCGCCCCACACATAGGGCCGGCCGTCGATCTGGTTGGCGGCGGCGATCACCTGCTTCACGGCGGCGGGGGCACCGGGAGGCGCGATCGCGCGGCCGTCGACGAGGCTGGCCCCGCAGGTCGCGCTGGTTCGCTGTCCGCTCGGCGGCAGCGAGGCGCAGCCGGCGCCCCAGGGGATCGCCGCCCGCACCGCGGCTCGCCCGCGCCAGCGCGATTGTCGCGCGGCCAGCAGCGCCAGCTTCTCTCTCATTCCGAACAAGGCACCGTAGGCTAGGGCCCCGTAACGGCGTGGCAAACATTTTGCAAAGGCGTGTCCCATACGCGACATCTTGTCTGCAAGGGTGTCATCATGGAGTCGATGCGAGAGAGCTGGACCGACGAGCGTCTCGATGACCTCAACCAGAAGGTCGGCGCGGGCTTTGACCGCATCGATGCCGACATCCGCGGGCTGCGGCTCGAGACGAAAACGGAATTCGTGGCGCTGCGTGGGGAGATGAAAGCGGGCTTCGACCGCATCGATGAGCGCTTCGAACGGATCGACGAGCGCTTCGAGCGCACGGACCGGCGCTTCGAAAAGCGCTTCGAACGGATCGACGAACGCTTCGAACGGATCGACGAACGCTTCGACTCACTGCACCGCCTCCTGGTCCAGTCCGCCGGCGTGCTGCTCGCGGCGCTAGTCGGCCTGCACTTCGTCTAACCGCGGCGGGCGGCGGCGACCAGGCGCGAGCCCGGGTCGATCTCGCGCACCGTCACGAAGCTCTTCTTCGCGACCGAGATCGTGATCGGCCCCAGGCTCGGGTCGCCGCTGGGGAGGATGCTGAAGCTGCCGGTGATGCCGCCGCTGACCTTGGTCTGGCGGACGGCGTCGAGCACGCCGGAGCGTTCGCCGCTGCGACCGATCGCCGTCAGCAGAACACTCGCCGCCTGTCCCGCATATGGCGCATACAGTTCGACCGACCCCTTGGTCTCCTTCTGCAGCTGATCGACCAGTTTCGCGCCGGGGCCCGCGAGGTTCTCGGGTACGCGGCCGGGGACGCTGGCGAACATTCCCTTCGAGGCGCTGCCCGCGAGGTCGATCGTCGACTGCTGGGCGAAGCCGTCGGGCGCCAGCAGCTTCACCGTGCCGCTGTTGGGGCCGAGCACGGCGACCTTGTCCTTGATCAGCCGGGCGCCGTTCTCCTCGGTCAGCCCGGCCAGCAGGACGGCGTCGGGCCTGGTGGCGCCGACCGTCTTCATCAGGCTCCTGTAGCCGGCGGCGCCGGGTTCCAGGCGCGGAAGCCGGCGATCTCGATCCCCAGCGACCTGGCGGCGCCGCGGAAGGTCCGCGCCTGTCCGAGGCTGGTCGGGTCGCCGCCGGCGTAGAGGACGTAGGCGCGCCCAAGCTTCCGCTGCTTGGCGAAGCTCGCCAGGCCGGCACCCTGGTAGGCGTCGTTGGGGACGACCCGCGCGTAGTTGCGCCGCTGCGGGTAGAGGCTGGCGGGCTCGCCCTTGGCGCAACCGGGCGCGGACTGGGTCAGGCAGATCAGGGTGTTGCCGGGGGAGACCATCGCGATGCCGCCGCCGGGCGCGGTGCCGAGGATCGGGATCATCGCTTCGGCGCAGCCGGAGTTGTAGGTGCCGACGACGCCGAGCACGCTGGGGTCGGCTGCGTAGGCGCGGGCGTTGGCCTGGCACTGCGCCTTGCTCCAGAGGCCGGTGTCGGCCTCGGAGTCGTCGCAGGCCTGGAAGGCGACGCCGCGCCCGCCGGCCGTCCAGCCCGCCCCTTCGAGCACCAGCCGGATCGCGTCGTTCATCTGCAGCGATCGCCGCCGCGAGGCCCCTTGCAGCGGCAGGTCGGAGACGATCAGTGCCTGCGCCGCTCCGGCCCCGCCGTACTGGACCGGCCCGCAGGCCGACGAGTCGACCGCCGTGACCCCGGCGCCCGCGGCGCGACCGAGGCCACCGAGCGCGAACACTCCGACGAGCGCAAGCAGCAGCGCCGCCGCGAGGCTGAGGGTCGGGAGGCGAAGGGACACGGGGTGCGCGCCAGCGTACTCTCAGCCGCGGCCGAGGTGCCGCAGCGCCGACTGGGCGGCGTTGTAGCCGCCCATGCCGTGGACGCCGCCGCCGGGCGGCGTCGCGGCGGAGCAGATGAAGAGGCCGGGGGCGCCGGTGGAGTAAGGGTCGAGGGCGAAGCGGGGGCGGAAGAAGAACTGCAGCGGGGTGTTGGCCCCGGTGACGATGTCGCCGCCGACGTAGTTGGGGTTGCCGGCCTCGAAGTCGGCGGGGGAGCGGGTTGCGGTGGCGACGATGCGCTCGCGCAGGCCGGGGGCGAAGCGTTCGATCTGGTCGAGCACGGCCTTCTCGCCGTCGCCGTCGTAGCCGTTGGGCACATGGGCGTAGGCCCAGACCGGGTGCACGTCGCCGGCCGAGCGCTGGGGGTCGGCCAGGTACTGCTGGCAGACGAGGACGAAGGGGCGCGCGGGCATGCGGCCGCGGTTGACGTCGCGCTCGGCCGCGACGATTTCCTCGAGCGAGCCGCCGAGGTGAACGGTGCCGGCGCGGCGGCAGGCCGCCGCCGTCCAGGGCACGCCGCCCTCGATCGCGAAGTCGACCTTGAAGGCCGCCGGCCCGTACTTGTAGCGACGGTAGGCGCGGGCGACCCGGCCGGGGAGCCGGTCGCCGGCGATCTCGGCGACGGCCGTCGGCGCGAGGTCGAAGACGACCGCGTCGGGGGAGCCGAGCTCGGCCAGGGAGCGCACCCGCACCCCCGTCTCGATCCGCCCGCCGTGCCGGCGCAGCACCGAGGCCAGCGCGTCGGCGATCGCCTGCGAGCCGCCGGCCGCGACCGGCCAGCCGACGCTGTGGCAGGCGGCCGTCAGCGCCATCCCGACCGCGGCGCTGACCGGCCGCGTCAGCGGGCTGAAGGAGTGGGCGGAGGTGCCGGCGAAGAGGGCGCGCGTCGCCGGCGAGCGCCAGCGCCGGGCGAGCAGCGTCGCCGGGGCCGCCGCCGGGATCCCGAAGCGGGCCAGCCGCAGCGGGTGCTTGGGCAGGTGCAGGATCGGTCGCAGGCCGTCCTCGTTGATCTCGTCGAAGTGCGCGGCCGCCGACCCGAACAGCCGGCGCCAGGCGCGCCCGTCCTCGCCCAGCCCCGCCGCCGTCTCCTCGATCGAGCGGACCATCGTCGCGGCGCTGCCGTCGTCGAACGGGTGCGCCAGGTCGACCTCCGCCCAGCGCCACTCGAGCCCGTGCTGCTCCAGCTCCAGCGAGCGGAGGAAGGGCGATGCCGCCGCCATCGGCTGCCCGGCCGAGCAGACGTCGTGGATGACTCCCGGGACCGTCAGTTCCGCGCTGCGGGTGCCGCCGCCGATCGTCTCCGCCGCCTCCAGCACCGTCACCTCGACGCCCGCCTGGGCCAGCGCCACCGCGCAGGCGAGCCCGTTGGGGCCCGAGCCGACGACCGTTGCCGTGCTCATGCCGACGCCGCCGCCGGGCTCGCCGGCTCCAGCCGCCGCTCGACCTCGACCGGGAACTCCCACGACTCTTCCAGCCAGGGCTGGCGCTCGACCATGTCGGCGACGGCCACCGAGCCCTCCTCGAGCAGCCCCGTCGCCGCGTCGTAGATCGCGTAGCGCTGGCGCCCGCTCCCCACCGCTTCGGACTCCAGCGCGATCACCCGCACCTCGCCCGGCCCGAACTCGCAGCGCTCCTGCACCGCCTCCAGCAGCTGGCGCCCGTGGAAGTGGCCGTCGCCGAAGTTCCAGCCGTTGACGACGTTGGAGATCAGCTCGCCCTCGCGGGCGTCGTAGGCCTCGACCTCGTCGACCGCGTGCGGGAGCAGGGCGTTGAGCGCCCGGCCGTGCGAGTGCATCGCGCGGAAGGCGAGCCCCTTGTTCAGCAGGAAGTCGGCGGTCTCCGGGTCGTAGATCTCGGCCACCTGCTTGCCGACCACGCGCGCCGGCTTCGTCATCCGCTCGTCGAGCCGGTCTTCCGCCCCGCTGCCCTTGCGGAACAGCCACTGCGTGGTCGCCCAGTTGCCGGCGTAGTAGCGCATCGAAGGGAGGAAGGAGACCTTGTCGGGACGGAAGTTGCCCAGCACCGGCAGGCCGAGGCAGACGATCGCGATCCCGGCGATCAGCAGCGGGTTATCGAGGGAGGAGAGCGGCACGTCGCCGTAGTGGCCGAAGAGGAAGAGGATCCCGAAGATCATGAAGACGTTCCACTCCAGCGGCACCGCCAGCGGGAACATCGAGGTGATGTTGAGGTGGAAGAGGATCATCCCGACGATCGCGATCGTGCGGACGACGTCGTTGTCCACGGTGAGCAGCAGCAGCGGCCAGCCGAACTCCTGCACGGTGCCGGAGTGGGCGAGGCCGGCGGCCAGCCGCGAGGGCCGCATGTCCTCCGGGAAGTCGCGCCAGAGCTTGCGCTTCAGCGCCTTCGGCCCGACCAGCGGCGCGTTGGCGATCATCACCGAGACGACGAAGGGGAAGTGGCGGTTCAGCTTCGAGGAGGCGGCGCCCCACCAGATGAAGATGAAGGTGAACTGCCAGGCGACGATCCACTGGCTGGGCGCGAAGAGGCCGACCGCGAGCATCGTCGCGTAGATTTCCGGCCGGGCGCCGAGGAAGGAGACCTTGTCGCGCAGGCCGAGCAGGGCGAGGAAGGCGAGGAGGACGGCGATGCCGCCGGGGGCCAGTCGTCCCGCCGCGAGACCGCCGGCATCGGCGCCGGTGGAGAGGAGCAGGTAGAGCCCGCTGGCGAGTACCCCTATATAGAGAGCGACGTCGAGCGCGCCGCGCCGCGTCCCGCTCGTCAGCGGGACCTTGTCCGGCCACGGCGGCAGCCGCACCGTGCCAGGCCGCAGCCAGTAGAGCGGCCCGCCGATCGGGGGCAGGAAGCGGAAGCTGAGCGGCATCGACCCCGCCCCGAGCCCGAGGATCTCCCACAGCAGCGTCCAGACCGCGAACTTCTGGAAGACGATCGGTTCGGTCCACCAGTCGCCGAAATCGCCGACGCTCCCCAGCCCCGGCGTCAGCGAGATCGCCAGCAGCGCCCCGCCCGCGAAGACGACCAGCTTCAGCGCGTAGAGCCAGTAGACGAACGACGGCGACCCGAACCCGTTCTCCCCCCAGTCCTGGACCAGCGGCTTGAGCCGGGCCAGGTGCGGCTTGCGCTTCCACTCCTCGAGCTCGAACGGCGGCGGCGCTGGCGAGAGGAAGCTCATCGGCACCCCATGCTCTCACTGCCGCGATTCGTTCGGTACTACATCTTGATGCTAAGGTGCGTTGATGCCGAAGACGCGCACCACTGTCACCCTCGATGAAGAGGTATTCCGCGCGGTAAAGATCAAGGCCGCGCGCACTGGCAAGCGGGATTCGCAGGTAATCGAGGAGTCGCTGCGGCGCGACCTCGGTCTCGAGGGCCTGGAGGATCTCTGGGCACGGGTGGTCCCGGCCGCGGAGGACGAGGGATTGGCCCTCGCCGACGCTGAGCTTCATGCCATGCGCAAGGAGAGGCGTGCGGCGGGTCGTCCTTGACCCCGGCGTCCTCGTCTCCGCCCTCATCGCCCCCGACGGATCCCCCGCCAAGTTGTTGCGGGAGATCCGCGCCGGGGGTATGGAGCTAATCGCCTCGCCCCTCTTGCTGGGGGAGTTGGAGGACGTACTGGGCCGGCAGAAGTTCCGCCGCTACGTCGACCTGGACACTGTGCGCGAGTACATCGACCTCCTTCGCCAGGAGGCGCTCGTCGTCCCCGACCCCGATGAGCTCTCGCCGCTGCGCTCGGCTGACCCCGACGACGACTATCTGATCGCCTTGGCCCAGAGCCAGAACGCCGCCCTTGTCTCGGGCGACAAGCATCTGCTCGAGATCGGCGGCGGCGCCCCGATCCTCGCTCCGGCCGACCTTCTCCTGGCCGCCGACGAACCGCGCTAGGTCTTCACGACGACCGGCAGCCGACCCGATTAGAGCGAGACGACGTGCGCGGTGCGCGGGTCGACCCGGCCCTCGAGCACCTCGAGGTAGGCGCTCCGGACCGCCTCGAATCCCTCGCCGTGCAGCACCTCCAGCCACCCCCCGGCCCACTCGCAGAACGGGTGCCAGGCCTCGGCGACGCGCTGCTCGAGGCCGGCACGGCCCCAGTCCTCGGCCCGCTTGGTCACCCGGGTCGGGGCGAAGAAGAGGGTCGGCGTCGGCCCCGGCAGCTCGCCGCCACCGCCGTCGAAGTCCTCCCAGTGGGTGACCCCGACGGCCATGCTGTGGACGAGGTCGTCGCCGTAGTGGGAGTGGACGGCCTGGCGCACCGCGGCGTCGCCGGAGAAGTCGGCGTAGGTGGCCGGGCCGCGCTCGAGCGAGTCAATCGCGTCGTAGGCGACGGTGCGGTCGTAGATCCCGAGGCCGGCGACGAACTCGGCGTTGCCCGGCGAGGTCAGGCCGACCAGCTCGACTCCCTGGCGCCGGGCCAGCAGGAAGGCGGCGGCGATCGCCGTCTTGCTCGAGGCGCTCGAGATCACGATCGGCCCGCGCTCGGTCAGCCCCTCGTCGGCGAGCTGGTCGTCGATCAGGAAGGAGGTGAAGAAGAGCGGCCGCAACAGCATCTGCATGTCCTCGGTGTCGGCCGCGTAGAAGGGATCGGCGTCGGTCGCCAGGTAGCGGTGGTAGGCCGAGGGCAGCGCCGCCCGGTGCGGCGAGCCGTCGACGAAGCTGCCGCCGTCGACGCCGACCGGCGTCACCGCCAGGTGCGAGGACGGCGGTAGGTAGCCGTAGATCCGCGTCCCCTCCTCGACCCCGCCGGCCTCGCTGCGCTCGACCGTCGCGAACCCCCAGACGGGGACCCGCCCCCAGCCCTCGGCGGCGGGGAAGAAGTCCCAGTAGGACATCGCCTCGCCCATCACCGCGTAGGTGACGTTGTTGGCGGTCATCCCGAAGCTGTCGACCCGCAACAGCGCCTGCCCGGCCTCGATCGCCGGCGGCTCGGACTCGGTGACCCGGCACTCGCGCAGATCGTCCTTCTTGACCAGGAAGTCGCTCACCGTCCCTGGATGGTCTCATGCCCGCCCAAGGGCTGGCGCGAATCCCTCGCCATCAGTTAGTAAGGCGGTTGTCTGGGATCGACACGGTCCTCGACCGTGACTTCGCGCCTCGCCCGGCGTGACGACATCCCCTGCTGGATGAATCCCAAAACCAGCCCCGCCAGGCCGGCGATCATCAGGATCAGCCCGACGGTATCGATGCTGACGTGAGCGACGTGCAGGTTGGTCGCGAAGTAGAGGATCGCGCCGACCGCGATCAGGAATATGGAGCCCCCGATCGTCATCAGATCCGTCCCAGCAGGAGCAGGATCAGGAGGATGATCGCGATCAGCCCGAGGATGCCGCCGGCGACGGCGACCTTGAGCAGGATCAGCACGATCGCGACGACGATCAACAGTCCGACTAATGCTCTAACCATGTGGGGTTCCTCTCCTTTGTGGCGCCACCTCCCAGCCAGCGCGCGTTTGGATTGAGACCCTCGTCTACCCCGATTTCCCGGATTCACCCAACGCCGAGGCAGCCAGGGCCTTCGAACGCTTCGCGGGCCCGCCGCGCCCTCGACCCAGCGGGCCTTCGGGAGCAGCTACTCGATGCCCTCCTGCTTGCCGTCGGGCATCAGCAGGCGGGCGGCGATGTAGCCGAGGCCGAGCATTCCCGCCCCCACGTAGAAGGCGGTCTGCATCGCGTCGGCGAAGTCCTGCGGGCCGGAGGCGCCGGTCAGGTCGGTGGCGCCGGCGACGATGCTGCCCATGATCGCCATGCCCAGGGCCGAGCCGAAGTTGCGGAAGGTCTGGACGATCCCCGAGCCCTGGCCGCGCATCGAGTCGGGCAGCCGGTTCAGCGCGTCGGTGTTGAGCGGGGAGAAGACGAGCCCGAAGCCGGCGCCGGTCAGCAGCATTCCGAGCAGCGTTTCCGAGCGGCTCAGTTCGGCCAGCTCGCCGGCCCAGACGATCATCCCGATCGTGCCGAGGAGGAAGCCGATCGAGACCGGCCGCTTCGGCCCGTACTTGTCCATCCAGCCACCGCCGATCCGGGCGGCGACGAAGAAGGAATAGAACATCGTCAGGATCGAGAAGCCCGCCTCGGTCGGTTCCTGGCCGACCGCGATCTGGAAGTACATGCTGCCGAAGAAGAAGACCGCGAGCCAGGGGCCGAAGACGAGGAAGGTGAGCAGGTTGTCGACCGCGAACGGGCGGTTGGCGATCATCGCGTTGACGTCGATCAGCGGGTCCTCGGTCCTGCGCTCGACCGCGACGAAGAGGGCGAGGACGATGACGCCGGCGACGATCGAGCCGACGGTCGCCGGGCTTTCCCAGCCCCATTCGGTCGACTGCTGGATGCCGAGCACGGTCAGGGCCATGCCGGTGACGATGAGGAAGGCGCCGCGCCAGTCGACCCGGGACGGGCGCTTGATGTCGTTGAGCTTGGCGAAGGAGAACTCGATCAGCGCGAAGAGCGCGACCGGCACGTTGATCCAGAAGATCGCCCGCCAGGTCCAGAACTCGGTCAGGTAGGAGCCGGCGACCGGTCCGATCGCGGTGAAGAGGCCGGCGACGATGAAGAAGACGGCGAGGCCCTTGCCGCGCTCGGCCGGGGGGAAGGCGTCCAGCACCAGCACCGTCGCCGAGGGGATCAGCAGCCCGGCGCCGACGCCCTGGAGGACGCGGAAGGTGACCAGCCAGGGGACCGCGATCGCGCCGCTGTCGGGCACCAGCCCGCACATCAGCGAGCTGCCCGCGAAGAGGATGACGCCGCTGACGACGATTCGCTTGTGGCCGAGGATGTCGCCGAGACGGCCGCCGAGGGCGACGAAGGCCGCGGTCGAGAGCGCGTAGGCGGTGACCAGCCACTGCACGGCGGTCTCCGAGAGGCCGAGATCGCTCTGGATCGTGCTGGCCGAGATGCTGACGATCGTGAAGTCGATCATCACCATCGCCATGGCCGGCACCAGCGGCCAGAGGACGCGGTAACGCTGGAATTCAGTCGGCATGCTCGGCTCCTTTGTCAACGGTGGATCGACTACGTCCAGCGTTCCCGCCGGCGCCGCTTTTTCCTCCCACTGGCCGAGATCTTCCCGTACGGGAAGATCTGCCTCGCTTCCCGCCTATCCTGGGCGTTTCTTCCCGTACGGGAAGATTCCGCCCCTACCCTGGCCAATTTGGGTCTATCTTCCCGTACGGGAAGATGAACCTGCGAAATTCCAAAGAGTTCGGGGCGGCCGTTCGGGACCGGCGTCGGGCTCGGGGCCTGAGCCAGGAGAGCGTGGCTTTGAGCGCCGGCGTCGGCCTCCGCTTCGTGCACGACTTGGAGCACGGCAAGGAGACCGTCGAGCTCGAGCGTGCCATCCGGGTCGCCGCCGCGGTGGGGATGCGGCTCGAGGTGAATAGCTAGTGCGGCGCCAGCTCGAAGTCTGGTGCTTCGACCGGCTCGCGGGCCGGCTGGTCGACGATGACGGGGATCTGACCTTCGCCTACGACGCGCGCTGGACCGCCGCCGGCAACCCGCCGCTTTCCCAGTCCCTGCCTGTCGATGGTGAGTTCTCCGGCCGCGAGGTCAGGGCGTTCTTCGGCGGCCTGCTCCCCGAGGGGGAGCTGCGGAAGTTGCTCGCGCTCGAGCTCGGCGTCTCCGGCGAAAACGACTTCTCGATCCTCGAGCACGTGGGCGGGGATTGCGCCGGCGCGGTCAGCCTCTATCTCCCCGGCCAGGCGCCACGGGCGGGCGGGGGGAGCGTCGACTGGCTCGACGACGCCGAGGTGGCGAGCCTGGTCGGCGAGCTTCCCCGGCGCCCGATGTACGCCGGCCCTGACGATGAGTACCGCCTCTCGCTGGCGGGCGCCCAGAACAAGCTCCCGGTTGTGGTCGGGGACGATTGGAGAATCGGGCTGCCCCGAGAGGGTCGCCCCTCGACCCACATCCTCAAGATCCCGATCGCCGACCTGCGGGCGACCGTCCTCAACGAGGCGTTCTGCCTTCGCCTGGGTTCGCGGCTGGGGCTCGACTGCGCCACCGCGGTGCCGCGCAGGGTCGACGGCGTCGAGATGCTCCTGGTCGAGCGCTACGACCGCGCCGAGCGCGAGGGTGGGACCGTGCGCCTGCACCAGGAGGATTTCTGCCAGGCGCTCGCGGTCGAGAGCTCGCGCAAGTACGAGAGCGAGGGCGGCCCCACGCTCGTCGACTGCGCCGACCTGCTCCGCGGTGTCTCGAAGACGCCGGCGAGTGACCTGCCGCGGTTCCTCGACGCCTGGGCCCTCTCCTTTCTGACCGGCAACCACGACGCCCACGGCAAGAACTACTCACTGCTCTACGACGAGAACGGACCGGCTCTGGCGCCGGTCTACGACGTTCTCAGCACGATCGTCTACCGCGACCACGGACGGAGGATGGATCGCAAGATGGCGATGAAGGTGGGCGGCCAGCGATATCCGGACCGCTTGCGGAGGGGCCAGCTCGACCGCTTCTTCGACGAAGCCCGATACGGCCCGGCCCCAAGTCGCCGCCGTCTCCGCGCGCTTGCAGAGAGAGCACCCGCGGCCGCCCACGCGGTTGCCGCCGAGTTCAAGGAGAGCTACTGGTGGGATCCGGTTCTCGACTCGGTCATCGAGATCGTCGAGAGTCGGGCGGAGCGGCTTGTCGCCTGCACCGGGTGACCCGAACGTGGCCGCGGTACGGCTCTGGCTCGCCTCCGTCGAGGACGTGGACCTGGCGCCGGCCCGGGGCTCGTTCTCCCCTGAGGAGCTGGCGCGAGCCGACCGGATGGCGTCGCCGGGCCTGCGCCGGCGCTTCCTCGCCCGCCGCTGGATGGCGCGGACGCTGCTCGCGCGGGAGACCGGGGGGGACCCGGGGGGGCTGGTCCTGGAGCGGCGCTGCGAGCGTTGCGGCGAGCTGCACCCGGCGAGCCCGCTCCGGGCCGGCGCCAGGAGCGTGTGGTGGTCGGCGTCGAGCTCGGCGGGGCTGGCCGCGGTGGCGATCTCGGACTGTCGGGTCGGGCTCGACCTCGAGCGGCGCCAGGAGCGGCCGCGCTGGGAGCAGATCGCCGACCGCTTCTACAGCGAGGACGAGCGGCGCGCGGTGGCCGGCTCTCCCGCCCGGTTTCTCGAGTTCTGGACGCTCAAGGAGGCCTACCTCAAGGCCCTCGGCCTGGGCCTGCCGGGGGGGCTGCGCTCGCTCGAGTGCACGGGTCTCTCGCCGTCGGCAGGCGAGTGGAGCACGAGCGCGGCGCACCCGGGTTGGCGCTTCCGCCAGCTCGACCCGCGGCCCGGCTTTGCCGCCGCCCTGGCCGTGGAGGGGGCGCCCGCCGGGGTCCGACTCCACCGCTGGGCCCCCGCACCCGCCGACCCGGCGTGTAGAAACCTTGTGGACGGCAGGCCCAACCAGGGCCTCGCGCCCTACTTCAAGGAGATGAGAATGTCAGTTACGACCAAGGATGATCTGGCGAAGCAGGTTGCCGCGCGGACCGGGCTCGAGACGGGTCAGGCGAAGCGCGCCGTGGAGGCGACGATCGAGGAGATCACCGCTCAGCTCGCGGCCGGCAACGAGGTCAAATTCACCGGCTTCGGCAAGTTCTCGACCGTCGACCGGCCGGCACGCGAAGGCCGCAATCCCGCAGACCGGAGAGTCGATGCAGATCGCCGCGAAAACGGCGGCCAAGTTCAGCCCCGGCGCGGAACTGAAGAAGGCGGTCAACGGCTAGCAGCCGCCGCGGCCGCTTGGGTCAGCTTTCCTTCAGCACCGAGTACCAGACTCGCTCCGCCACCCGGACGAGGTTGTCGCCGGTCCGCGCCAGGCGCCGGTACAGCTCGCGGCGGGCGGCGAGCTCGCGCGCGTCCTCGACGTCGAGCAGGGCGGACATCGCCCGGCGGTAGCTGTGCTGGAGGTGGCGCTGGTCCTTGACGGCGCGGTCGGCCTCGCCGGTCGCGCGCTGGCGCTCTCCGCGGGCGAACAGCGCCAGCGCCGAGGCCAGGCGCTCGGTTCCTTCCAGCAGCTGCGTCGCCATCTCGGCGGTGGCCGCATTGGGAGCCGTGTGCATGGCCTCGGCCTCGCCGACGATGTTCTTGGCGCTGTCGATGACCTCGTCGATCCCGGTCGAGAGCTCGAAGATGTCCTCGGGCTCCAGCGGCGTCGAGAAGGCCTCGGTCAACGCTCCGCGCAGCTCGCGCTTGTGCTTGTCGGCCTCGTGCTCGAGCAGGCGCAGGCGTTCGGCCGCCGCCGCCTCGCCGCCCGCCCAGGCGGCGAGCGCCTCCATCCCCTTCACCGTGATCGCCGCCTGCTCGCTCAGCATCCCGAGCACGTCGGGCGAGTGCGGGAGAAACCAGTGCCGATGTCTCATCTCAGTTGACCGCCCTCCAGATCACCAGCATTATCGCCCCGAAGACCGCGGCGGCGGGAAGGGTGAAGAGCCAGGCGAAGGCGATCGAGCGCACCACGCCCCACCGCACGTGGTGCCAGCGCCGCCGCCCGCCGCCGACGCCGACCACCGAGGAGGCGACCACCTGGGTCGTGGAGACCGGGGCGCCGAGGTAGGAGGCGGGGAGGATCACCGCGGTCGAGGCGCTCTGGCTGGCGAAGCCGTCGATCGCGGCCAGGCGGAAGATCCGCCTGCCGATCGTGCGGATGATCCGCCAGCCGCCCAGCGCGGTGCCGAGGGTGAGCGCGCCGCCGCAGGCGAGCTTCACCCAGAGCGGGACCGCGAGCGTGTCGATGCGGCCGCTGGCGAGCAGCAGCGCGGCGATCACGCCCATCGCCTTCTGGGCGTCGTTGGCGCCGTGCCCGAAGGAGAGAGCCGCGGACATCGCCCACTCGGCCCCGCGGATCGGCCCCTTGACGCGGCGGGTCGCGCGCCGCAGGAGGCGGCCGTCGAGGCGGGCGAAGAGGACCCCGAAGCCGAGGCCGAGCAGGGGCGAGACGGCGAGCACGATCAGCACGCCGAGCACGCCGACCGGCTGCCAGCCGTCCAGGCCGCCCCACTGGATCGCGCCGGCGCCCGCCTCGGCAAAGGCCGAGCCGACCAGCCCGCCGACCAGCGCGTGGGCGGAGCTCGAGGGCAACCCGCGCGACCAGGTGAGCAGGTTCCAGAGCGTCGCCGCGAGGACGCCGGAGCCGATCACCTCCACCGCCTCAGACGGCGCGACGGTGACGATTCCGGCGATCGTGTCGGCGACCGCGGTCCCCACCAGCAGCGCCCCGAGCATGTTGAAGACGGCGGCGAGCACGATCGCCTGCCCGGGCCGGGCGCCCCGGGTCGCGACCAGGGTGGCAATCGCGTTGGCGGCGTCGTGAAAGCCGTTCGTCAGCGCGAAGGCGATGCAGAAGGCGATCGCGAGCCAGAGTTCCACCTGGCCATCATCCACTGCCGTGGTGCGTTATCGGCTCAGCCCGCCCGGGCGCGCCGTCGCCGACCTCCTCCCCGCGAGTACCTGTGGGACGAGGGCACGCAGCGCACCCTCGTCCCACGCTGACGTCGGCTCGCCGGCCACGACCCGGTCAGTCCTCTGTCGACGACTTCCCGGACATGACCTCGCGCACGTCGATCCACTCATACAGCGGCCCACCGCCCGGGCCGGGCTCGGAGGAGATGTAGGCCGCGAGCTCGATCGCCCGCTCGCGCGACTCGACGTCGACCATGTACCAGCCCGCCACCAGGTCGCTGGTCTCGGGCAGCGGGCCGTCGGTGGTGACCGGCGCCGCGTCCGGCCCGCCGTAGCGGACCCAGGTCTGCTCCTGCGTCAGCGCCTGCCCGTCGACGTACTCGCCGTTCTCCTGCAGCAGCTCTCTGACCTGCCCCAGGAAGGCCATGTGCGCCTCCACGTCCTCGGGCGCCCACTGGTCCATCGGCGGAAAGGGATGGTGCGGCTCCGGGCCGCCGCTGTAGTGCTTGAGCAGCAGATACTTCGGCATGGTGGTCTCCTTGTCTCGGCGGCCGCGCCTCTCGCGGCCTTCACATGGTGAGCGGAGCCGGTCACGGCTTCTCGACATCGAGTCTGGAGGTTGTCCTATGTGCGCGCCCGACCGCGTCCGCTCCTGCCGGCTGCGCTGAGCCGTCCCGGTCAGCCCAGTCGCATCTATTTGCTGCTGCGGCTGGGCCGCTTCAGCTTCACCTTGACCGGTGCGACGCTGATGCCCTTGCCCTTGACGTTCAGCCAGACCGTGGTGCTGGCGCGGCGCTTGAGCAAGAGCTTGCCCCGGCGGCTCAACGGTGCGCGGATCGTCTTGCGCTTGCCGGCCGGAACGCGGAACCTGACCTTGGCGTAGGTGAACGTGCGCGCCTTGCCCTTCGGCTTCGCCCGGTCGGCCCTGGCGGCGAGGCGGGCGGCGGCACCGGTTCCCTGCCTGTTCTGCAGCAACAGCAGGCCGACGCAGTCCTGGACCGAGTTGCAGGTCAGCGGGACCGGGGCGCGGTTGTTGCGGACCGGGCGGATCTGCCGCGGAACCTGGAGGCCGGCGGGAGCCGCACCACCACCAGCGCCGCCGCCACCGGCTGCGATCGGGTCCCAGTCGGCGTTCATCAGCAGGTCGGCGTTGAAGAAAGTGCCAGAAGGCCCGACGCGTTGTTGGCCGACCGCGCTCCAGGCCGGGAACCAGCCGCCGACCGAGGAGTTGGGGCTGAGACTGGCCGGGATCGGGACGTTGGGGTCGAGGACCGAAAGGGCAATGTGCCGGTCGACGAAGTAGCCGTTGGCGTCGGGGCTGAGGCTCTGGATCACGCGGAAGTTGACCGGGATCGTGGTGATCGCGTTGGCCGTGGGGGTGAAGACCGGGCTGGCATCGACCACCGAGCAGCAGGCGTAGTTCGGTTTGCCGGCTTCGAACGGGTTGTCCTGGCGCAGCGCTTCCTCGAGCACGATCTGCATCGGGCCGGTGGCCGAACCGACGCGGAGCCGGACCGCGCTGACGACGCCTTCGCCGGACGGCGGGAAGCCCGATTCCCCAGTTGCCAGGTTGACCGACTCGACCGTGCAGGTGCCGGCGACCGGGATCAGCTGCAACTGCGTGCAGGTGGCGGTGCTGTTGGGAACCCGGGCGAGGTTGGCGCCAAAGGTGGCGGTCGCGGCTGCAGCCGAGCCGGGGACCAGTGCCGCCCAAACCAGCGCAACCACGACTAGGAAAGGTCCCTTCCGCATCCGTGTGCACCATATCGGGAGCTCGGTCGCTGGGAACCACGTCCCGCGGTGCCAGCTAAGGCTGCCTCTGGGGTGGGGCGCGATCGTCAGGGTTCTGACAGCGATTGGATTGCAAATTCCTCGCTGGGTAGGGGGGTGCAATGCACTTCCTACCGAGAGGAGCCGTGATGATCGAGCGCAGCCGGAGGCAGGCAGGCTTCCTGATGGGGGCCGTGGGGTTGCTGGCACTGGTCGTGGCCGCGACGGCGATGGCCGCGAAGGCGCCGATCAGGCCGGTGAAGCGCTCGGACAAGGCGGCGACCGAGCTCGCCCGCTCGATCGTCCAGGGCAACCCCTCGACCGTGGTCAACTCCAAGTTCGTCACGGTGCCGCCGGGCGGCAAGCCGGTCGCCGTCGGCCAGAGCAACCTCAGAGGCTTCCCGCGCAAGGGCAGCTCGTTCGCGATCCTCTCCACCGGCTGCGCGCCGCTGGCCGACAAACCGAACCAGTCCGGCTCGACCGGCTGCACCAACGGCGGCGTCAAGACCCGCGGCGCCCGTGACGTGGTGATCTGGCGGATCCGGTTCCGGGTCCCGCAGGGTGCCAACTGCCTCTCGTTCCGCTTCAAGTTCCTCTCCGAGGAGTACCCCGAGTGGGTCGGCTCGGAATACAGCGACGCGCTGCTGGCCGAAGTCCGCCACTCGCCGAGCTGGCACGCCGGCAGCAACCAGGACCCGACGATCGAGGCCCCGGACAACTTTGCCACCACTCGCGACGGCAAGCTGATCAGCATCAACAGCACCGGCGTCGCCCGCGTCTCCCGCGGCGCGGCGAAGGGCACGACCTACGACGCGGCAACCGGCAAGCTGCGCGCCTCGACCCCGGTCAAGCCCGGCACCCACCTGCTCTACATCTCCCTCTTCGACCAGGGAGATCGCCAGTACGACTCGGCCGCCTTCATCGACCGGCTGCTGGTGCGCCACGCGCAGAAGTGCCGCTCGGGGGTCGTCGGCAGCAACTGAGCCCGAAGCGGCCGCCGCCCTGGGAGCCGAGGGCCTGCCCGTCCTGCTCCTCGGCCGCGACCTACCCGATGTCGAGGGCCACATCGGCGCTTGGCTGAGTCGCTTCGGCGCCTCGTGGGTCGCCCTCCGACCCGTCCGCTTCGTCTTCGCGCTCGGCAGCACCCGCCCCAAAATCGACCACGCCCTCGCCGAGCTGCATCGGCAGATGGGCAGCCCGCATGAGGTGAGACCGAAGGCCGACAGCGATATGCGAGGAATCGGGCACTCCTGGCGCCGAGTGCCTGGGAAAGCCAGGCCGTACTAGCCGGCCACGTCGATGGCGGCGATGAAGTCGCGGACTTGGTCGGCGGCGGAATCCACGTCAAGTGGCAGGTCGGCGTCGAGCTCGCCGGCCGCCGCCGCATAGGGCTCGCGCCAGTCGTCGGGAACCGCAAGCTCGGGCGGCCAGGGTTGAAGATCGCGTCCAGCAAAGATCTCGACGCACGCCTCTCGAACCCGAGCAAGGTCGCTCGCCGAGCAGCTCGCGCTGGAGCTGGAGATCGATCAGGTCCCAGAAGCGGTGGTTGGTCCTGCCGTCTGGCTGCTCGGTGACGGCGTGGATCTTCTGGGCCACCTGATAGCGCAAGGCGAGGCAGGCAACGCGCTTGGGACCATCGAGCTTGAAGTCGGCGAGGCCGATCGCCACCGGGACGAGTTCAGGTTCGGTTGCCTCGGGGCGCGCCACCTCGATCTGCAGGGTCTGCCAGTCCTTGTCGGCGAAGCTGACCTGCACGAAGAGCCGGCGGGTGCCCGTTTCGCGGATGTCCTCGACCGGCCCCTTGCGACGGAACGAGAAGCTGCCGTAGGGCTGGGCAAATGCCTCCTCGAGCGCGTCGAGCATCTCCCGCGCTGCGCCACGAAAGACGACGTCAATGTCCTTGGTCGTGCGGGCTCCCACCCCCAGCCGAAGCTCCATCGACGCACCGCCCTTGATCAAAAAGCGCGCCCCGTCGTCGGCGCGGACGGTGTCGAGGGCGCCGGCGAACGACACCAGCGAGAGCCAACGCCGCGCCCGCTCGTGCGCGATGCCGTGCGCACGTCCGTAATCGCCGGCGAGACGCTCGAGATGGCCACGCTGGCTCGGCGTGCGTCGGGGCGGCTTGAACTCCGAATGGTTCAACCTGGCCTCCCACTACCCCGGCGAATCCCCAGCTCACGGCGAAGTGCGCTCGCCTGGCGCTTGGTCAGGCGGCCGCCGTCCTCGCCTTGGTCGATCGCCTGTCCTACGAGCGCCGCCCCCAGATTCGTCTCGTGCGCCTGGCGGATCGCGTGTATCGGAGTGACGATCGCGATTCCCTCGTGCATGGTGATCTGATCGGCTCCCAGATTCTCGTGGTGCAGCACGTACGCAGGTGGCACGCCCCGGCGGACGCGGTGGCCGCGGGGGACGGTGAGGTGGATTTTCGCCGGGTGGACGTCGCTCAGCTCGTAGAGCTCCAGCGCCGTCTCGTGGGAGAGGACGCCGTGCGTCCCGCGCGGCCAGAGCGTCGCCTCCATGTAAGGATCGAGACGGCTCGCCGGCGTGAGCGGGAAGCGGTACAAGCCCGTCCCGCGGCGCTCAATTTGCCCTCGCTCGGCCATGCGCACGAGGGTCATCGGGTTGATGCTCCAGACTCCCGCGCGTCGTCTGGCGTCACGAAGCCGTACCGCTCGTTGGCGACCTCGGCCAGCTGCGTGTAGGCACGTCCGGGCAGATGGACAATTTAGCACAAAATATGCTAATTCGTCCCGCAATCTCTTGGCTGCGAGTGTCGCAGGACTCCTGACCTGCTGGCTAGCGACTCTTTTTGGTGAGCTTGAACTTCACCGGTCGGGAGATCGAGCTGGGGCTGCCGCCGGTGGGCTTATAGGTGATCTTCACCGTCGCCTTCAACGGGCTCTTCCAGCCGAGGAACTTCTTCCCCTTCTTAGTGGGGGTCACGGTCAGAGTCAGCGGGCCCGCCGCGGTGGCGGACGCGCTCCCTTTGGCCATCTTCACCGGCGCCTTCGCCTTGGCGAGCCGAGCGAGGTGCCCTTCGTGTTTGCGGTGGCTGGGATCGAGCGACGGCGGCCGGGGCGGCGCCTTCACCGTCGCAATCGCTTCGACGATGCCGGGGGCCGGCAGGTTGAGCTTGAACTTGAGCGCGCCGTTCTTCGACAGCACCTTGGTGTTCTCGATCTTGAATTCGTTGCTTACGTCGATGACGGTTCCGCTGCCTCCGCCTTCGCCGCCGGGAAGTGGAGCACCGGTCCCAGAGAACTTCTGGATGCGGTCGTTGCCGGTGTCGGCGACGTAGACGTTGCCCGCAGGGTCGACGGTCACGTCGTGGGGCTGCAGGAACTGGCCGTCGCCGGCTCCCGTGCTGCCGAATTTGGCGATGAAGGCACCGCTCGGGCTGAACTTCTGAACCCGGTTGTTGCCCCGATCGGCGACGTAGACGTTCCCGGCCGCATCGGTGGCGATGCCCTCCGGGAAAGCGAGTTGGCCGTCGCCCGAGCCCATCCCTCCCCACTGGACGATGAAGAAGCCGTCCGAGTCGAATTTCTGAATCCGGTGGTTCTTGCGGTCGCTGACGTAGACGTTGCCGGCGGTGTCGACGGCGACGTCACTCGGTTCATTGAACCAACCGGGTTGCGAGCCGGTGACGCCCCACTGGTCGTCGTAGGCATAGCCGTCGGGCGTCGGTATCGGTTTGAACTTCTGGATCCGGTCGATCGACGGGAAGACGTCATGGTCGGCGACGTAGACGTTGCCCGCGGAATCGACGGCGACACCGACTGCGAGGCCGAACTGACCGTCGAGCGAGCCCCCGCCACCGAATTTGACGGCGAAGACGCCGCTGGGGTCGAACTTCTTGATGTAGTGGTTATTGACGTCGGCGACGTAGACGTTTCCTTCGGAGTCGGTGGCGATCCCCCACGGGTCGTTGAACTGGGTGTCACCCGAACCGGGACTGCCCCACTTGGTCAGAAAGCCACCGTTCGAGTCGAACTTCTCGACCCGGTCGTTATTGCCCAGACCGTTGCCGAAGTCGGTGACGTAGACGTTTCCGAAGCCGTCGGCCACCACCCCGTAGGGAGCGCGAAACTGCCCATCGGCCGAGCCGCCGCTCCCCCATTTGGCGACGAAGCTGTATTCGGCCAAAGCCGCCCCAGGCGCAAGCAACGCCAACCCGAGGATGGCAACGAGCACGAGCAAAGGCCCACCGATGAGTCTCGGGCGAGACATCGTTGCCGTCGATCCTAGCCTGGACCTAGAAGCATGCAACCGAGTGGCTGAAATCGGCGCAGGGCGGTTGGAAACGGCGTGAAGCCCCGTATGTCCGCATAAGCAAAGCTATACTTTGTTTATGCATGACCAACCTGACATGCGGGGGCTCGAGGCGACCGCCTACGCGCAGCACGGTTACTTCACCACGACCCAGGCCCGCGAGTGTGGCTTTAGCAGTCAACTCCTGAGCCACCATGTGCGCCGTGGCCGGTTCGAGCGAGCACGGCGCGGCCTCTACCGCCTACCAGGGTTCCCCCGCGCCGAAGATGACGAGATGCGCGAAAAGTGGATGGCGGTCGGCGCCAACAAGGCCGTCCTCTCGCACCAAAGCGCGCTCTCCCTCCTCGATCTCAGCGACAACATTCCCAATGCGGTCCACCTGCTCCTCGGACGCCGATATCGGGGCCTGCGCCGCCCCTCCGGCGTCGTCATCCACACCCGCCCCGACGAGGAAGAGGTCGACACGGTCTGGCGCGAAGGGCTCCGCCTAACCGCCCCGGCGCGAACGCTCGTCGACGCAGCCGGGGAAATTCAGCCCGAGCAACTGGAAATGGCGGTGCGCCAGGCACTTGGCCGCGGGCTGCTCACGGCGCGGAAACTCGAAGGGGAGGCACGACGACGCGGTCGCCACGACTCGGTGAGCGACGCCCTTGCGGCGGTGACATCGTGAGATATGGAGTGCTGCTGTAGGCGCCGCCCGAGGTGTGGCGCGCGGAGTACGACGGAGACGCCTACCCGGATCCGTACTCAGACGCTGGGAAGCACGTGATCGGTAAAGTCGCGCGGATCACGCTCAACATCGACGAACACGCGGGTGTGCGCACCGATGCGACGGCGATTCGGATTAAGGACGCGGGGGTCGTGCCCGTCGGGGTTCGGGCCTGGGGTGAGCAGGTGCCAACGAAGCCGGCAGGGTGGGCTCGGAAGGGGACCATTCTCTGCTATTCCGGGGGCCAAATCGAAGACCGCGTCCTGCGGGAAGGTTGTCGCCCGCTCGGCGAACTGGCACCCCGAGGGCTCACCGTTTGGGCTGGGTGGGTACTGAGTCAGCTCCCCCGAGGACAAGCGTCCAGATCATGGAGACAGCAGTGGGCCGGTGTGGAACAGGCTCACCGGTAGGGCCGTAGGCTTGATCTCCGCCTCGCGTCCCTACGAGGAGGAAACCGAAACGCTCGTGGCGCCCTTGCTGCATCCTCCCAACATGAACTCGAATTACGTACCAGGAACTCTCAAACATCAAGGCATCCGTCCGATGCAGCTCAAACTCGAGGAATAGCGTCGGTGGGATTCGTGCTCAGGAAGGCGATAGGGGTTCTGGCCATCGCGGCGCTCTTGGGCGCGCCCCTGTTCGGAGTCGGCTGCGGCGGCGGCGATGACGGCTCCGAGCGTGCGGTCGAGTGGACCGTCGAACACGTCATCGGGCCGAAGACGGCCCGCCTCGTGGCTACGGTTGAGGTCTGTTGGTACCCGGTGCGGCTCGAAAAGCCGATCATCGAGTACGAGGACGATCGCGCCTACCTCGAGCTTCGCCACACGCCGGAAAAGAACGAAGAGGAGTTGGGCGGATGCTTGCTTTCGCTCTCCATCCTCCACACGACGGTCTCCTTCGAGCGAGACCTCGACGAACTGACCATCTTCGACTCCAGCACCGACCCGCCCCAGCGCCGCTGGCCCAGGGAGCGCCCTCCGCCCGGCAAATGAGGCCTCCCCGTCGAGAAGCCACGACTAGCAGGGACATCCTCTGATGGAGCTAGGCGGATTCGAACCGCCGACCTCCTGGGTGCGATCCAGGCGCTCTGCCAGCTGAGCTATAGCCCCGTGGTGCGTGGCTGGGAAGTTGATCCCATTGGCCCGCAGGCGGAAGGATAACCGCATAGTCTTTGCGAGCCTCACGGAATCGCCATGAGCATCCTCGACGACGCAATCCGAGAGCACCTGGAACTGAAGCGCGCCCATGGCGCGGATGAAGCCGAGGTTAAAAGGCTCGAGGACGAGGCCTTTGGGCCGCCGCAGCGACCGGACGAGCCGGATCCGTTCGCCGAGGCGCCGACCGAGTTCCTCGTCTCCCCGGAGGTCGAGGCGGGGGAGCAGCCCGACGAGGAGCCGGGCGGGCGGCGCGCCCCGAACATCGCCGATCTGCAGGAGGCGCCCGAGCAGGCCGAGGCCCCCGAGGCCGAGGAGCCCGACGACGACGGCCCGGCCGAGGAGGAGCACCCGGCGATGGAGCACGAGGCGATCGCCGACGCCGGCCCCTCCACCGAGGAGCGCCACGCGATCGCCGACCAGCCGACCGAAATGTTCGACGTCGAGGCCCAGTTCGAGGACGCCGCGACCGAGTCCGACGCTCCCTCCGACGACGAGCTCGTCGATGCCGAGCTGACCGAGCCGCGCCTCGCTCCGGCCGACCCGCTGGCCGGGATCGAGGCCGACGCCGCGACTGAGCCCGAGGCGCCCGCCGCCGAGGAGGACGAGCCGGCCGACGAATTCGACGAGTTCTTCAGCGAGCAGCGACTCTCCGACGAGCTCAACCAGGCGCTCGAGGCGCCGCTGCCGGACGAGCCCGGCGCTCCCGCCACCGAGGAAGCGCCCGCCGTCTTCGTCGACCTCGACGAGGATGAGGAGGACGAGGCGCCCGCCGCGCCCACCTTCGAGGAGGACGACGAGGGTGCGACGAGGACGAGGCCCTCAGCCGAGCACGAGCTCCCCGCGGTTGAGGCCCTCCCCGCGGCCGAGGAAGACCCACCGCCCCCGTCCCCCGCCCCCTCCTCCCAACACGACGACGTGCTCGAGGACACGCCCGAGTTCCTCGAGGACGCGCCCGAGGACGACGAGCTCTGGTTCGAGCAGAAGCCCCCGAAGGACTTCGACTTCGACGATTAGTCGCTTGGCCCGGCCGGCCGGCGCTGGCCACTCAGTAGGTTTGCCGGCATGTCCGCACCCGCACCGCCTGCCGCCGCCATCGAAGCCGAAGGCCTCCGCAAGTCCTACGGCGAGGTCTGCGCGCTCGACGGGGTCGACCTCCGGGTCCCCGCCGGCACCGTGCTCGGCCTGCTCGGGCCCAACGGCGCCGGCAAGACGACCGCGGTCCGCATCCTCACCACCCTGCTCCCGCCCGACGGCGGCAGCGCCCGCGTCGCCGGCCTCGATGTCGCCCGCGAGGCGCCGCGGCTGCGCTCCAGGATCGGCCTCGCCGGCCAGTACGCGGCGGTCGACGAAAACCTCACCGGGGCCGAGAACCTGGAGATGGTCGGCCGCCTCTACCACCTGCCCAAGGGCGAACCGCGCGCCCGCGCCGCCGAGCTGCTGGAGCGCTTCGACCTCAGCGACGCCGCCGACCGCCTGGTCCGGACCTACTCCGGCGGGATGCGCCGCCGCCTCGACCTCGCCGCCGCCCTGGTCGCCCGCCCGCCGGTCCTCTTCCTCGACGAGCCGACCACCGGGCTCGACCCGCGCAGCCGCATCGCCCTCTGGGAGACGATCGAAGGCCGGGTCGCCGACGGCACCACGGTCCTGCTCACCACCCAGTACCTGGACGAGGCCGACCGCCTCGCCGACCGCATCTCCGTGATCGACCGCGGCCGGGTCATCGCCGAAGGCAGCTCCGACCAGCTCAAGGACCAGCTCGGCGGCGAGCGGCTCGAGGTGACCCTCGAGGACGAGGCCGACACCGAGGCGGCGATCGCGGCGCTGGAGCCGATCGCGGCCGAGCGGCCGACCGTCGCCGACGGCGTCCTGCGGATGCCGATCCGCCGGCGCAAGGGCGCGATCGGCACGTCGCGGTGATCCGCCTCAACGAGGCCGGGATCGGGATCGATGACGTGGCGATGCACCGCCCGTCCCTCGACGACGTCTTCCTCACCCTGACCGGCCACGGCGCCGAGTCCGAGGACGACGGGGCCGGTCCGGAGGGGGAGCTGTGAGCGGCGCCCGCCACGCCGTCTCCGACACGCTGGTGCTGGCCAAGCGCAGCCTCCTGCGCATCCCCCGCGCCCCCGACCTGCTGCTCTCCTTCACCCTGCAGCCGATCATGTTCGTGCTGCTCTTCGCCTACGTCTTCGGCGGCGCGATCGCGACCCCCGGCTACAGCTACATCGAGTTCCTGATGCCGGGGATCATCGTCCAGACCATGGCCTTCGGCGGCTTCGTCACCGCGCTCGGCCTCTCCGAAGACCTGAAGAAGGGCCTGATCGACCGCTTCCGCTCGCTGCCGATGTCCCGCGCCGCCGTGCTCGCCGGCCGCACCCTCGCCGACATCGTCACCAACTCGATCTCGATCGCGGTGATGCTCGTCGTCGGCACCATCGCCGGCTTCGCCTTCGACGCCCCGCTGCTCCACATCGTCGGCGGCCTCCTGCTCCTCCTGCTCTTCGGCTACTCCTTCTCCTGGGTCTTCGCCTTCGTCGGCCTCACCTCGTCCTCGCCCGAGGCCTCCCAGTCGCTCGGCTTCATCGTCATCTTCCCGCTCACCTTCGTCTCCTCCGCCTTCGTCCCGGTCGAATCGATGCCGGGAGCCCTCCAGGCCTTCGCCGAAGTCAACCCCTTCACGATCGTCGTCGACGCCATGCGCTCCCTCTTCCTCGGCGCCCCCGCCGGCAACAACGTCTGGGGAGCCGTCGCCTGGTCCCTCGCCATCACCGCCGTCTTCGCCACCCTCTCCGTGCGCCGCTACAAACGCGCCGTCGTCCGCTGAGCGAATAGCCACGGCGCCCGGCCCCACCTAAACTTTGAGAGGAGGGGCCATAGCTCAGTTGGCAGAGCGCCTGCCTTGCACGCAGGAGGCCGCCGGTTCGAATCCGGCTGGCTCCATCAAACGCCTTGGTTTGTGTCGGCGCGGTGTCGGGAGTTGTCGCGCTACCCCGCCAGCCCGATCATCAGTTTGGAGTGGTCGCTCGGGTCGACCTTGACCGGGACCTCGGCGCCGGGCTGGAGCTGGCCGATGATCGCGGGGGAGACGACCTGGGTGTGGGTGACGGTCGAGACGCTGCCGTTGACGTCGACGCTCATCTGGAACTGGAGCTGGGGCTGCATGTTGATGGTCTGGCCGGTGGCGACCATCTGGATGATCGTGGCGGTGCCGTCGACGCCGTCGTTGGCGAGCCGCTCGGCCAGCTCCTGATCGCCCTGGACCTGCTGCACCGCCTGGTTCGCCTGGGCGAGCCCGTCTTTCATCATCTTCAGGCTGCCGCCGCGTTCCTTCTTCATTTCCTTGCCGGTCTTGCTGAGGTCTCTCATGTCCTTGAACATGCCCATCGCGTCGCTCCTCGGTTCTGGGGGACGCCCTGCCGCATCCCGGGGTTTGTGCTCCGACCCTAACCGCTCCGTGCCGACTCTGGGATAGATTCGACGCGTGTTCGTGATCGGAGTGCTGATGATCGTCGCCGCCGTGGCCATGGTGGTCGCCGGCATCGCGATCCCGACCGACGCGGCGCGGCCCGGGCTTGATCGGCGGCGCCGTCGGGGTCGGCCTCGGCGGCCTCGTCCTCGCCTACCTCGATGCGCCGCGCCGCCGTCGCAAGCCGCCCCCCGGAACGCTCGCCGCCAAGGCGACGATCCTCGACGCCGCCGGCACCCCCGGCGCCGTCGCCGGCTACCAGATGGTCGAGCTGACGCTCGAGGTCCAGCCCGAGGACGGCCTCCCCTTCCAGGTCAAGCGCAAGTTCTCCGCCGGCCGCCTCGGCCGGATCGAGCAGGGGAGGCGGATCGACGTCGTCTACGACCCGGCCAACCCGCGGAAGATCGACCTGGCCTGAGCCGCGCGGGTGCCGCCCGCGCCCGCTCCTACGCGATCAGGCTCTCGGCCCGGTGCCCCTCCGGCAGGTTCTGGTCGGCGTGGTAGCTGCTGCGGACCAGGGGGCCGGCGGCGACGGACTCGAAGCCGAGCTCGTAGGCGGCCTGCTCCAGCGCCGCGAACTCCTCCGGGTGCCAGTAGCGGACCACCGGCAGGTGGTTCTCGGTCGGCCGCAGGTACTGGCCGACGGTGAGCACCTGGACCTTGTGCTCGCGCAGCAGGCCAAAGGTCTCGACCATCTCCTCGAAGCTCTCGCCGAGCCCGACCATCAGGCCGGACTTGGTCACGACCTCGGGCCCGCCCATCTCCTTCGCCATCCGCAGCACCCGGGCCGAGCGCAGGAACTGCGAGCCGCGGCGCGCCACCGGGTACAGGCGCGGCACCGTCTCGACGTTGTGGTTGAAGACGTCGGGGCGCTCGTGGATGACCTTGGCCAGCGGCATCTCCTGGCCGCGGAAGTCGGGGGTGAGGACCTCGACCTTGCAGCCGGGCGCCTGCATCCGGATCGAGCGGATCACGCCGACGAAGGCGCTCGCCCCGTAGTCGGGCAGGTCGTCGCGGTCGACCGAGGTGACGACCGCGTGGCGCAGCCCCATCCGCTTCACCTGGTTGGCGACGCGCAGCGGCTCCAGCGGGTCGTTCCAGGTCGGCTTCCCCGTCTGCACGTTGCAGAAGCCGCAGCGGCGGGTGCAGACGTCGCCGAGGATCATGAAGGTCGCCGTGCCGCGCTCCCAGCACTCGCCGACGTTGGGGCAGTTGGCCTCCTCGCAGACCGTGTGCAGGTTGTCGGAGCCGATCGTCGCCTTCAGGCGCCGGTAGTTGGGCCCGCCCGGCGCCGGCACCTTCAGCCACGGCGGCTTGCGGGCGCGCTTGAAGGGGACGGTCCCGTCGGCCTCGCTGGCGGTGCCGCCCGGCTTGGCGCGGGAGCGGGTGACGTGGACGCGCTCGGCGCCCGCTCCGGTCTGCTCGATCGTCTCGCTCATCGGGGGATACCGAGCGTAGCGGGCGGCAGCTCCAGGCCCAGGTCGGCGGGATCGGCGGCGACCGGGGCGCGATCGTAGACGGCGCCGAAGCGGGCGACGAGCGTGTCGCCGAACGCCCCCAGGTCCTGCGGCGCCCCCAGCTCCCGCGCCAGCGAGGTCATCGCCACTCCCTCGATCCCACACGGCACGATCCACTCGAACGGCTGCAGGTCATTGCTCACGTTCACCGCCAGCCCATGCGTCGTCACCCCCCTGCTCACATGCACCCCGATCGACCCGATCTTCCGCGCGCCCTGGCCCGCCTCGCCACTTGCGGCAGTCCTTTGGGTCGCTATCCGGACCAAAGGACTGCCGCTCGGGGTGGGACGGGTCGCCCAGACACCGGTCAGCCCCTTGATTGGGCCGGCCTCGACGCCGTGCTCCGCCAGCGCCTCGATCATCACCCGCTCCAGGCGCCGCACGTACTCGTGGACGTCGTCGCCGTAGGGGCGCAGGGAGACGATCGGGTAGGCGACCAGCTGGCCGGGGCCGTGGTAGGTGACGCGGCCGCCGCGGTCGGTGTCGCGCACTTCGATCCCCTGCCGCTCGTACCACTCGGCCCCCATCGGCAGCTCCTCCGGGGTCGAGCGGCGCCCGCGGGTGTAGACGGGGTGGTGCTCGAGCACCAGCAGGACGTCGGGGACCTCGTCGCGCTGGCGCGCCCCCTGCAGCCGCAGCTGCGCCTCGCGCGCCTCCTCATAGGGGACGATTCCGCAGCGGACAACCAGGATCTCGGCGCTCACTCCCGAAATCCTTGCACGCGAGCGCTCTATGCTTGCCCCGTTCCGGCGATGGATCCCTGGCGATACTCGGCCTTCGACGCCGACCTGATCGAACCGGACGGCGCCCGCCGCGCCCGCCACTCCACGCGCGCGTGGCTGCTCTGGGGCGGTGTCCTCGCCCCGATCCTCTTCGCCGCCCTCGCCTATGTGGCGCTGCGCCCGCCCAGCGTCGACCTGGCGGCGCAGCTGTTCCGCTGCGAACTCTTCGCCTCCCACGGCTTCCTCGCCTGGAACAACTACTGGTACGGCGGCCACTACCTGCTCGGCTACAGCCTCCTCTTCCCGCCGCTGGGCGCCGCCGTCGGGGCGACCGTCGCCGGGGGCCTCGCGGCCGTCGCCGCCACCGGCCTCTTCGGCCTGCTCGCCGGCCGCCACTACGACGCCGGCGCCCGCCTGGCGACCCTCTGGTTCGGTGCCGGGACGATCACGATGCTGCTCAGCGGCCGGCTCACCTTCGCCCTCGGCGTCGCCGTCGGCCTGGCGGCGCTGGTCGCGCTGGACCGCGACCGTCCCCTGCTGGCACTGCCGCTCGCCCTCGCCACCTCCTTCGCGAGCCCGGTCGCCGGCTTCTTCCTGGTCCTGATCGGCGCCGCGCTGTTCCTCGTCGGCGAGCGTCGCCCGGGCGTGGCCCTGGCCGCCTGCGCCGCCGCCCCGATCGCCGTCATGGCCCTCGCCTTCCCGACCGCCGGCACCGAGCCCTTCGCCCTCTCCAGTCTGCTCGGGGCGCTCGCCGTGACCCTGCTCGTGTACCTCGTCCTGCCCCGGCGGGAGCGCCTGCTGCGTACCGCCACCGCTCTCTACGGCCTCGCCACGATCGCCACCTTCGCCATCCCCAACGCGATGGGTGGCAACGTCGTCCGCCTCGGCAACCTCGTCGCCGGACCGCTGGTGGTGCTGGCGCTGGCGGCACGCCCGCGGCGGCGGCTGTTGCTGGTGGCGCTGGCGATCCCGCTCCTCTACCTGCAGTGGCAGGGCGCGGTGCGTGACGTCTCCCGCGCCTCCGCCGACCCCTCCGTGCAGCGCGACTTCTACACCCCGCTGCTGGCCGAGCTGCGGGCGCGGACCGCGGGGGAGCCGGTGCGGATCGAGATCCCGCCGACCCGCGATCGCTGGGAGGCCTACTACGTCTCGCCGAAGTTCCCGCTGGCCCGAGGCTGGGAACGGCAGGCGGAAACCGACGAGCTGCAGCTCTTCCGCTCCGGCCTCTCACCGCGTTCCTACCGCAACTGGCTGGCGGCGAACGGGGTTAGCTATGTCGCCATCCCGGACGTTCCACTCGACTACCTGGCCCACCGCGAGAAGCTGCTGATCGACCGCAACCTGCCCTACCTGAAGCCGATCTGGAGCAACGGCGACTGGCGCCTCTTCGCCGTCCGCGACGCCACCGGCCTGGTCGACCGCCCCGCCGACATCAGCGCGATCGGCGCCGACTGGTTCGACCTCCGGGTTTCCCGCGCCGCCCACTTCGAGCTGCGCATCCACTTCAGCCCCTACTGGAAAGTCAGCGCCGGCAGCGCCTGCCTGCGGGAACGCGGGCCGTGGACGGTGGTCGAAGCGAGCCGCGCGGAGACGATCCATGTCGGCACCGACCTCAGCGCCGCCGCCCTCTTCGGGCGCCACCGCGGTCTGCTCCGACGCCGACTAGCCGGTTCCCCGGGGCGCCGTCAGAGCGCCAGCGAGAGCGGCTCTTCGAGCAGCGTCCGCACCCGCGCCAGGAACTCGGCCGCGGGGGCGCCGTAGAGGATGCGATGGTCGCAGGCGAGGGTGACCCCGAGCAGGTGGGCGGGGACGATGTCGCCGTCGCGCACGACCGGCCGCTCCTTGATCGCGCCGACCGCGAGGATCGCCGCCTGCGGCGTGTTGATCACGGCGCTGAAGTTGTCGATCCCGTACATCCCCAGGTTGGAGACGGTGAAGGTGCCGCCGGAGAGCTCGGGCGGGGTGATCGTGCCCTCGCGGACCCGCCCCGCCAGCGCCCGCGACTCGGCGGCGATCTGCCGCAGCCCCTTGCGATCGGCGTCGAAGACGGTGGGGACGACGAGCGCGTCCCGGGCGGCGACGGCGACCCCGACGTTGACCCGCGAGTAGAGCTCGAAGCGGCCGTCGCGGTAGGCGCCGTTTGCCCGCGGGTGCTCGCGCAGCGCCAGCGCGCAGGCCTTGACGACCATGTCGTTGAAGGAGGGCACGATCTCGCCCTCGCCGGCACCCGCCTTCAGCCGCGCCCGCGCCTCGACCGCGCGCGACATGTCGATCTCCGCTTCGAGGTAGAAGTGCGGCGCCGTCGCCTTCGACTCCGACATGCGTCTCGCGATCGTCGACTGCAACTTCGACAAGTCCTCGTAGGTGACCTGGCCCTTGGCCGTCTCAGGGGTGACGGGATGAGAGCCCTCAGCCGCGGGTCCTGCCGCGGCGGCATCCCCCACGGTGCTCGGTTGCTCCGCAACCTCCGCGCCGCGGGGGACCCCCGCCACCGCGTCACCCACGGGAGAGGACACGCCTTCTTCACGTCCTTCTTGACGATGCGGCCACCGGGTCCGGAACCTTGGATGGTGGACAGGTCCAACCCTTGCTCCTTAGCTATGCGCCGCGCGACAGGCGAGGCTTTGACCCTCTCGCTCGCGTCCGACTCGCCGCCGGTGCCTTCCCCTGCGCTTGGAGCCTCGCCGCTTTTCCCAGACCTCTCCTGCGGGTGGCGGGGGGGAGACTCCGAGAGACGAAGCCACGTCCTCGCCCGCAGGAGTCTCCCCCCCGTCAGGCCCCGCAGCTGAGGCCTTAGAACCCTCGGCGCCATCGCCCACCCGCGCAATCGGAGTCCCGATCGGCAGCGTCGCCCCCTCCTCCGCCAGGATCTCCGTCAACGTCCCCGCCACATCGCTCTCATAAGCCATATTCGCCTTGTCGGTCTCGATTTCCACGATCTCCTCACCCACGGCGATCTCGTCCCCGACCTTCTTCATCCAGGTCGAGGATCGTCCCCTCCTCCATCGAGTCCGACAGTCGCGGCATCACGATCTCAGCCATCAGAGCGACCCCTCCAGCGTCGCCAGCGCCGCGCTCACCACGTGCTCCTCGTGCGGAATCGCCGCCTGCTCCAGCCGTTTCGAGTAGGGCATGTGCACGTCCGCGCCGGTCACCCGCTGCACCGGCGCGTCGAGGTCGTCGAAGGCCTGCTCGGTGATCAGCGTCGCGATGTTGGCGCCGACGCCGCCGTGCGGCCAGCCCTCCTCGACGATCACCGCCCGGTTCGTCTTGCGGACCGACTCGAGGATCGTGTCGAGGTCGAGCGGGCGCAGGGTGCGGGGGTCGATCACCTCGGCCTCGACGCCGTGCTCCTCGGCCAGCTTCGCCGCCGCCCGCTCCGCCACCTGGGCCATCTTCAGCACGCCGACGATCGTCACGTCGCCGCCCTCGCGCCGCACCGCAGCTTCGCCGAAGCGCAGCACCTCGTCCTCCCCCTCGGGCACCTCGCCGCGCACCCCGTAGAGGCTCTCGTGCTCGATGAAGATCACCGGGTTGTCGTCGCGGATCGCCGCCTTCAGCAGCGCCTTGCCGTCGGCCGGGGTCGAGGGGCAGGCGACCAGCAGCCCCGGCACCTGCAGGTAGAGCGCCTCGAAGCTGTGGGAGTGGGTCGGCCCGAGCTGGTGGCCGCCGCCGCCCGGCATCCGGATCGTCAGCGGCACCCGCGCCTGGCCGTTGAACATGTAGGGGATCGCGGCGGCGTGGTTGACGATCTGGTCCAGCGCCAGCAGGCTGAAGTTCACCGTCATCAGCTCGACCACCGGCCGCAGCCCGCCCATCGCCGCCCCGACCCCGGTGCCGACGATCGTGTTCTCGGAGATCGGCGTGTCCCGCACCCGCCGCTCGCCGAACTCGTCGATCAGCCCCTCGGTCACCTTGAAGGCGCCCTGGAAGACGGCGACGTCCTCGCCCATCACGAAGACGCCCTCGTCGCGGCGCATCTCCTCCGCCATCGCGTCCCGCAGCGCCTCCCGCATCCGCAGCTCAGCCATCCTCTGTCTCCTCCGCAGCCGGCTGGGCGGGTCGAGGGGCAGGGTCCGAGAACGAAGCCACGTCCTCGCCCGCAGGACCCTGCCCCTCGGGCCGCCTCGCGGGTTGGCTCGACCCCTCCTGGGCGTCGCCGTGCACGGCCGGGTTCGGCCGCTCGCCCTCCTCGCTGCGCTCGGCGTATGCCGCCCCGGCCTCGGCCAGCTCGCGCGCCGCCTCGGGCATCGTCCCCTCGCGCTCGCCGCGGTGGGGCTCCGGGCTGCGCTCGTCGACCGCGTACCAGCCGCCGGGGTCCTCGAGCGCGTAGAGGTTCTCGTACATCGTGTCCAGCGCCGGCTCCGGCGAGGCCTCGGCGAACTCGACCGCCGCGAGGACCGTCGCCTCGGCCTCCTCGCGCGCCTGCCGCACCTCGCGCTCGCCCAGCACCCCGGCCTCGACGCAGCGCCGGGCGAAGCTCTCGATCGGGTCTTTCTCCCGCCACTCCTCGACCTCCTCGCGCTCGCGGTAGACCTCGGGGTCGGCGGCGGAGTGGCCGCGGTAGCGGTAGGTGACGACCTCCAGCAGCGTCGGCCGGTCCTCCTCGCGCGCCGACCGGATCCCCGCGGCGACGGCCTCGCGCACGGCGATCACGTCCATGCCGTCGACCCGCCTGCCGGGGATCCCGTAGCCCTCCGCCTTCTTCGAGAGGTCGGTCTGGGCCGAGTGGCGCTCGACCGCGGTCCCCATCCCATAGAGGTTGTTCTCGACCAGGAAGAAGACCGGCAGCTTCCACAGCGCCGCCAGGTTCATCGTCTCGCCGAAGTTGCCGGTGTTGGAGGCGCCGTCGCCGAACATGCAGACGGTGACCGCGTCTTCCCCCTTGTACTGGGAGGAGAGGGCGAGGCCGGCGGCGATCGGCAGGTTGCCGCCGACGATCCCGTAGCCGCCCATGAAGCGCCGCTCGGCGTCGAAGATGTGCATCGAGCCGCCGCGGCCGCCGCTGGTCCCGTCGACGCGGCCGAACAGCTCCGCCATCACCCGCTTGGGCGCGGTCCCGCGGGCGATCGCGTGGCCGTGGGTGCGGTAGGTACCGATCAGGAAGTCTTCCTCGCGCATCACCGAGGTGGTGCCGACGATCGTCGCCTCCTCGCCGATCGCCAGGTGCAGGAAGCCGCCGGCTTTGGCCCGTTGGTACTGGCGGCCCGCCTCCTCCTCGAAGCGGCGGATCAGGGCCATGCGCGCGAGCAACTCATAACAAGTGGCGGCATCGGGCAGATCGGCCATTGATCTCACCTTAGCGATGCGCGGCCGCCCGAAATCGTGCCTCCCACAAAGGTGCTCGACTTGACCCCACCAGGGTGGGGCAAAGTCGAGCAGGTTCAGGCCGCGGCGGCTTCCACGCCTTCCTCCAGCCGGTCGTCCCCCCAGAAGACCCTGTCGCCGACGACCAGGGCCGGCACCCCTTCGACGCCGCGGTCCGCGGCGGCCGCGGTCGCCTCCTTCAGGGCGTTCTTGACGATCTCCGTCTGCACCGCTTTCGTCAGCGCCCGCGGGTGCAGCTCGCAGGCGGCGCCGGCGATCGCCACGTTGTCGGGATCGCTGAGGTCGCGGCCGGCGGCGAAGGCCTGGCGGAAGGCGGCGAGGGAGAAGGAGACGGTGCGGCCGGTCTGCTTGGCGAAGGTCGCCGCCCGCATCGCGGTCAGCATGTTGCCGGGCCAGGGCTCGGGCCAGGCGATCGGCGGCAGCCCGTACGCGGCGGCGCGGCGCTCGACCTCGGCGATGCCCTCGGCCCGGGCCGGCGTCTGCGACCAGGAGCCGCGATCGAAGCGCGCGAACAGCCCCCCGAGCAGCACCGGCACCCACTCCGGCTGCTCCATCTCCGCCTCCGCGAACAGCCCACTGACCCGCTCCGCCGCCAGGTACGCATAGGGCGATCCGAGGTCGAAGTAAAAGGCGCGCGACTCTAGCTCGATCCTGGGCGCGAAAATCAAGCAGATCGGGGGACGCAGGAAGCGAGGCGAGGGGAGCGCACTCCGTGCGTGACCCGAGCCGAGCGACCGAGGACCCCGAGATGCGCCGATTTGCGCGCCTCAGGCGTGGGTCGCCCAGCCGTCGACTGCCCGGGCAGCTTCGAAGATCGCCTCGGAGATCGTCGGGTGGGGATGGACGATCCGCGCCAGCTCCTGGTAGCCGCCCTCCAGCGCCATCACCGCAACCAGCTCGGCGATCATGTCGCAGGCGCGGTTGCCGACGATGTGGACGCCGAGGATCTCCCCGTACTTGGAGTCGGCGACGATCTTGACCAGGCCTTCTTTGTCGTCGTAGACGGTCGCCCCGCCGACCGCGCCGAGCTTCAGCTTGCCGACCTTGACCTCGTATCCGGCCTCCTTGGCGGCCGCCTCGGTGAGCCCGACGCTGGCCACCTGCGGGTGGCTGAAGGTGGCGCCGGGGACGAGGTTCTGGTCGACCGGGTGGGCGGCGCGCCGGCGATCGCCTCGGCCGCGACGACGCCCTCGTCGGAGGCCTTGTGGGCGAGCGCCTTGGCGTTGACCAGGTCGCCGATCGCGTAGACCTTCGGGTTCGTGGTCCGCTGCAGCTCGTCGACCCTGACCTTGCCGTTGTCCTCCAGCTCGACCCCGGCCTCGGCCAGGCCGAGCGCCCGGTGTCGGCGCGGCGGCCGCCGGCGACGCAGAGGTAGTCGACCTCGGCCGACTCCTCGCCGTAGGTGAACTTGACGGAGCCCTTGCCGACCTCGACGTTCTCGACCGGGTTGCCGGTGGCAGACGGTGATGTTCTGCTTCTTGAAGGCGCGCTCGACGACGCGGACCACGTCCTTGTCCTCCGCCGGCATGATCTGCGGCAGCATCTCCAGCAGCAGCACCTCGGTCCCGAAGCGGCCGTAGGCGGAGGCGATCTCACAGCCCGAGGCGCCGGCGCCGACGACGGCGATCCTCTTCGGCACCTCCGGCAGCGACCAGGCGCCCCAGGTGTCGACGATGCGCCCGCCGAACTCGACCCCGGGGATCGGGGAGGCGACGGAGCCGGTGGCGAGGATCACGGCGCCGGCCTCATAGGTCTCCTCGCCGACCCTGACGTTTCCCTCCGCGGTCAGCGACCCTCGCCCTCGATCACCGTGACCTTGTTCTTGTCCCAGAGCATCTTCACGCCTCCCGAGAGCGACTCGGAGACGGCGGCGCGGCGCTTGCCGACGGCCTCCCAGTCGAGCGAGACGTCCTTGGCGACGACGCCGAGGTCGGCGCTCTCGCGCGCCTCGGTGTAGATCTCGGCCGTGCGCAGGATCGTCTTGGCGGGGATGCAGGCGTAGTTGAGGCAGCGCCCGCCGGCCTTGTCGCGCTCGACCACGGCAGTTTTCATACCCAGCTGGGCGGCGCGGATGGCCGCGACGTAGCCCCCGGGCCCGCCGCCGATCACGATCACATCGAAGGAATCAGCCATTGGCCTGAGCCTATAGAACCGGCGCTGGGCCGCCGCGATCCCGGCGATCGCATCCACCGAGCTACCCGCGGGGTGCGCTCGGGCATCTGGATCCGCGCCATCGCCTTGACCATGAAGAAGAAGAAGGTGCCGGAGACCGCGAGCAGGCCCAGGGTGGCGGCGAACTGGGCCACGGTCGCCGCCTGCACGGCGAGCCCGAAGACGGCGCTGAAGATCAGGAAGACGAGGATCAGCTGGAAGCCGAGCACGGCCCAGTAGCGGGCCCGCCACATGCCCCAGGCCATCACGCCCATGATCCCGGCCGGGGCGACGATCTGGGGCAGCCGCGGCGTTTCGCCGTTGACCTTGACCCCGCCCAGGTAGCCGGCGAGGATCGAGAGCGCGATCAACCCGGCGACGACCGCCCCGATCGTGACCACCAGTGGCCGCTCGCCCTCGGCCAGCGGGGTCAGCGCTTCGCGCGCCGCCTGGTTGCGTTCCTCGGCTTTCGCGTAGCCCTCCTTCATGCGCTCGCCGCCGCCGCGCTGCTTGCGCTTGCGCGGCTCCTCGCTCGCCGGGCCCGCCGGGCGCCGCTCAGCCACCGGGCGCGACCCCGACGCTGCGGCGCAGCTCTTCGGCGGCGGCCATCGGGTCGGCGGCGTCGCGGATCGCCCGCACCACGCAGAGCCGCTCCGCCCCGGCGGCGACGACCTCCCCGGCGTTGGCCGTGTCGATCCCGCCGATGCCGAAGAAGGGATGGGCCGCGTGCGCGGCGGCGTGGCGGACGAGGTCGAGGCCGACCGCGGGCCGCCCGGCTTTCGTCGGCGTCTCCCAGATCGGCCCGACCGAAATGTGGTCGACAGGCTGCTCGGCCGAGCCGGCGATCTGCTCCTCGGAGTGGGTCGAGAGGCCGATGATCGCGTCGGGCCCGAGCAGCTCTCGCGCCTCCGGCGACCGTCCCGTCGTCCTGGCCGACGTGGACCCCGTCGGCGTCGCAGGCGCGGGCCAGGTCGGGATCGTCGTTGACGATGAAGAGGGCGCTGTAGGTGTCGCAGACGCGGCGGAAGGTCGCCGCGGCGCGCTCTATCTCCGCCCGTCCCAGCGCCTTCTCGCGCAGCTGCACGATGTCGACGCCGCCGCTCAGCGCCGCCCGCAGCAGCGCTTCGGGGTCCTCGTCGTGAGGCCGGGCGTCGCAGACGAAGTAGAGGCGCGCGGTGCGCAGCCGCTCGCGGCGCAGTGGGCCGGCGGACTCGGGGAGGGCGAGGCTCATCCCCCGATTATCCCGCCATAGGGGCGTGTCTGAGCTAACCCCCCATATATGGCGGTCAAACTCAGACACGCCCTCGCTGGAGGGGTAGCATCGGCGGTGAACGGGAGCCCACGGCGTCGGCGACGCCACGGCTGAGAGGGTGGCACCGAGGCCACCGACCGTCTGAACCTGATCCGGGTAATGCCGGCGGAGGCAACTGGCTTGACCGAGAGACGCGATTTCGACGCGATATTCGTTGGCGGTGGGGTGATCGGCCTCAGCTGCGCCTGGCGCGCCGCGCAGCGCGGGGCCCGGGTGGCGGTGCTCGACCGGGCCGAGCCGCCGGCCGGCGCCACCCGCGTCGCCGCCGGCATGCTGGCCCCGGTCGGCGAGCTCGCCTTCGGCGAGCCGGAGCTGCTGGAGATGACCCTGGCCTCGGCCCAGCGCTACCCGGGGTTCGTCGCCGAGCTGGAGGCGGCGAGCGGCGAGAGCACCGGCTACGCGCACCAGGGCGCCCTCCACATCGCCCTCGACCGCGACGAGGCGGCGGAGCTGCGGCGCGTCCACGACCTGCAGCGCTCGCTCGGGCTCGAGGCCGAGTGGTTGCCGCCGCGCCGCTGCCGCGAGCTCGAGCCGGGCCTGACCCCGTCCTTCAACGGCGGCGTCCACGCGCCGGGCGAGGCGACGGTCGACCCACGGGCGTTGACCCGGGCGCTGCTGGTGGCGCTCGGCACCGCCGGGGCCGAGGTGCGCTCTGGGACCGAGGTGGTCGCCGGGCTCTACGAGGGCGAGCGCTTGGTGGGAGTGCGGACCGCGCGCCGGCGAGGAGCTCCGCGCCGCCGCGGTCGTCCTCGCCGCGGGCGCCTGGTCGGGCCAGGCCGAGTGGCTGCCCGAGCCCGCCCGCCCGCCGGTGCGCCCGGTCAAGGGCCAGATCGTCGAGCTGCGCGACCGCGACGGCACCGCTCCCTGCGAGCGCACCGTCGCCTCCGAGCGCGTCTATCTGGTGCCGCGCCCCGACGGCCGCCTCGTCGTCGGTGCCACCTCCGAGGAGCAGGGCTTCGACACCGCGGTCACCGCCGGCGGCGTCCACGAGCTGCTGCGCGAGGCCTACCGCCTGCTCCCCGACATCGCCGAGATGGAGCTGGTCGGCGCGCTGGCCGGCCTCCGCCCGGCACGCCCGACAACCTGCCGCTGATCGGCCCCGGCGCCGTCGACGGCCTGGTCCTGGCGACCGGCCACTACCGCAACGGCATCCTCCTGGCCCCGCTCACCGCCGACGCCGTCGCCGCCCTCCTCGCCGGCGAGCGCTTGCCTGAAGCAATCGCCCCCGCCCACCCGGCGCGGCTGTCCTTGGTAGCCCAGGGGGCGACCAAGGATATGAGCACTTCCGCAGGCTCGGACTTGGCCGGACTGCCGGATCGGGCTGCCGAGCTTGCCGCCCGCGGCGCGGCGCTGGCCGAAGCCGCCGAAGCCGCCGAGCGCGACACCGGGGAGCCCCGATGAGGATCGAGCTGAACGGGGAGCGGCGCGAGCTGCCGGAGGCGGCGACGCTGGCCGACGCGGTGCGCCAGGCTCGCGGCACCTCCGGCGCCCGCCGCCGCGCCCCACGGCCCTGGAGACACCGCCCCGGCCCGCGGCGTCGCCGTCGCCCTCGATGGCGAGGTCGTGCCTCGCGGCGAGTGGGAGGGGACGCCGCTGCGCGAGGGGCAGAGCGTCGAGGTGCTCGCCGCGATCCAGGGCGGCGCGCCGGAGCCCGGCGACTCCACCTGGGAGCTCGGCGGCCGCCAGTGGTCCTCCCGCCTGATCGCCGGCACCGGCGGCTTCCGCTCGCTGGAGCAGATGGAGGCGGCGCTTACCGCCGCCGGCACCGAGATCGTCACCGTCGCCCTGCGCCGCGTCGACCCCACCGCCGAGGGCTCGGTCCTCGACGTTCTCGACCGCCTCGGCCTTTTCGTCCTGCCCAACACCGCCGGCTGCTTCACCGCCCGCGACGCCGTCCGCACCGCCAAGCTCGCCCGCGAGGCCTTCCAGACCGACTGGGTCAAGCTCGAGGTGATCGGGGACGACCGCACCCTCTATCCCGACGCCGTCGAGCTGCTCGACGCCGCCGAACAGCTCCTCGCCGACGGCTTCACCGTCCTCCCCTACACCAACGACGACCCGGTTCTCGCCCGCCGCCTCGAGCAGGCCGGCTGCGCCGCGGTGATGCCGCTGGGCTCGCCGATCGGCTCCGGCGCCGGCATCCGCAACCCCTACAACCTGGCGATCATCGCCGAGCGCGCCTCCGTCCCGGTCATCCTCGACGCCGGCGTCGGCACCGCCTCCGACGCCGCCCTGGCGATGGAGCTGGGCTGCGACGCCGTGCTCGCCGCCAGCGCCATCTTCGGCGCCGAGGACCCGCCGGCGATGGCGCGCGCCCTGCGCGGCGCCGTCGCCGCCGGCCACACCGCCCGCGGCGCCGGCCGCATCCCCCGGCGCACCCACGCCGAGGCCTCGACCCCCTACGAGGGAATCCCCGACCTCTCCTGAGTTGTGCGGCAGTCCTTTCGGTCGCTATCCGCCCGAAAGGACTGCCGCGACGCGCCACTCAGTCCCTCTCTACGATGGACACCTTGCCCCTGTAGCTCAGCTGGTTAGAGCGGTGGCCTTTTAAGCCGCGCGTCGCGGGTTCGAGTCCCGCCGGGGGCATTTGGCCGGGGATGACGACGCTCGCGAGGTTCCCGGCACCGGGCCCGCCACGACGAGCACCTCCTCGCGTCCCCAGCGACGTCGAGGCCGACGACGACGTCCGCCTGCAGCGCATCCACGACGAGGTCGAGCGCGGCTTCGACGCCCTGCGCGACATCGACGACGGCGTCTCCGTCTTCGGCTCCGCCCGCGTCCCGGGGGGCCACCGCTGGTACGAGCTCTGCCGCGAGACCGGCGCCTGCCTCGCCGGCCACGGCTTCAGCGTCATCACCGGCGGCGGCCCCGGCCTGATGGAGGCGGCCAACCGCGGCGCCGCCGAGGCCGGCGGCCTCTCGGTCGGCCTCAACATCGAGCTGCCGCACGAGCAGCGCCCCAACCCCTACGCCAACCGCAGTCTCAACTTCCACTACTTCTTCGCCCGCAAGCTGATGTTCGTCCGCTACGCCCGCGCCTTCGTCATCTTCCCCGGCGGCTTCGGCACCCTCGACGAGATGTTCGAGAGCCTGACCCTGATCCAGACCGACCGGATCCAGCACTTCCCCACCATCCTCGTCGACTCCGCCCACTGGCAGCCCCTGCTCCACTGGCTCGACACCACCGAGGCAGACGGCCTCATCGCTCCCGCCGACCGGCGCCTCCTCCTCACCGCCGACACCCCGGAAGAAGTTTGCGCCCACGTGCGCCGCGCCAGCGAGCGGCAGAAAGAGCTCGCTTAGCGGTTTGGCATCAGCTCGAGCCGATGGTCCGCGGCGATCTCCCGCGCGCGACCGGCGTCGACCCCGGCAACCTCGGCGAACCGGCTCCAGGCAGAGACCGCCTCGCCGACCTCCTCGAGGATCGCCAGGGCCCGGGCGGTCTGCATCGAGACGGCGTCTGCGCACTGGAGCAGGTCGTCGATGACAAAGCCGTCGCGTTTGCCGTTGACCGACATCTGGTGGCGAGCGGTGTATTCGCCTTCACGGTTGTAGTTGTAGGTGATGTCGAAGGCGGGGGAGAGCGACCAGCTGCCGCCGCGGTCCATCAGGAAGGCGATGTTCTTGACGTGGTCGTCCTGGTTGCGGGCGATCAGGTTGAACGCCATGCGGCGGAACTGCTCTTCGATCGCCCCTATCGGCAAGCCCAGGGCGCGGATCGTCAGCAGCGCCTGCTCGTAGGAGTAGGCGCGGGGATTGTTGAAGTCGTAGTGGCGGATCGCCGCCAGTGACTGCATGTGGAGCTTCGTATCGCCGGTGGGACGGTCGAAGCGGCGGGTCATGAAGTGGCGCCGTTCGTTCTCTTCGAACAGGCGGCAGCGGCTCATCTCGATCCCCGCCTCTTTCGCCATCAGCGAGTAGGCGTACTCGACGACTCCGTAGCCGTCCGGGTCGGCGAAGCGCTCCTTGTCGCGGTTCCCGGCGACGCCGTCGAACTTCAGCAGCCAGTGCTCGAATCCGCGGCGGCGCGGCGACCTGCCCGGAGCGCACCTCGTTCGTTTCGGGGTTCCAGGCGATCACCGCCTTGGCGCGGGCGCCGCCGGCTGACATGCCGACGCTGAGGATCTCGAGCAGCCCGGCTTCCTCCGCCGGTCGCCATGGTGGTGACGAAGTCGTCTCGCTCCGCGAGGATCCGGGCAGCCAGCTCGACCAGCTCGCCGATCTGGATCTCCTCGTTCGGGGACATTTTCGGTCCCTTGGCCGGAGCGAACTCGAGCGCGCCGGTGCCGCGCGTGCCGATGTAGCTGAGGCGCTCGATCGCGCTGATGCTTTCCGACTCACGGCCTTGCTGCGCGAGCCAGGTGTCGATCAGGTCGTTGCCGAATTTGTCGGGCAGCGAGTCGGCCAGCATCCCCGGCAGCCCTTTGAACGCCTGCGGGGGAAGGTCTGGGAAGGCGTAGGGCTCGGTCCGCAGCGGCATCTCCAGCGGCGCGACCTGGATCCCGCTGGCGGCAAAGCCGGGCGTGTACTGAAAGACAGCGGCCCGCGCCCCGGCTCGAGCAACGCCGCGCCGATCGTGCTGCCCCAGAGCCGGACCTCGACGTGTTCGCTCACGAGTTCTCATCTCCCTCATCGCCCCAGCGCCAGGGGCCCGCCTCCTCGGGCTCTGCCTCCCTGCGCCCACGCCGCGCCCGTCGGCGCTGGCGACCCTGCAGTTTCAGCCGCTCGACGGGGCTGGGCAGGGGTTCTGGGATCAACCGATCGAGAGCGTCGAGCCGGCCGAGCGCGCGCAGGACCCGGATCAGGCTCGTCGACTTGACCGGCTCGCCTCGCCTCCAGCCGCTCTACCGTCGCCCGCGAGACCCCCGCCTCGCGGGCAAGCTGTTCCTGGGTCAGATTGCGCTCTAGCCGGCTGCGGGCAAGACGACGGCCGAGCTCGGCCAGAACAACTCCGTCGCTATTCGTCGATTCAATCTGCATAGTGCCTGCTAACTGAAGAGTTAAGGGCAAATCGGGTGGTTAATGCATCAAATAAGCAGAAATATCCTACCAGAGCAACGTAGGCATACGGGAATTCTGCAGCTCAACTGCTGAATTAGCAACATATCTGTCGATACTGCATCAGATAAGAGGATTACGGCCTAGTGCCGGAAGTGGCGGTGCTTGGTGAAGACCATCGCCACGCCGCCCTCGTCGCAGGCGGCGATCACCTCGGCGTCGCGTTTGGAGCCGCCGGGCTGGATCACGGCGTTGGTGCCGGCCTGGATCGCCAGCTCGGGACCGTCGGCGAAGGGGAAGAAGGCGTCGGAGGCGAGGGCGGAGCCGGCCAGCAGGGCGTCGGCCTCCTCGCCGCGGGCGTCGCGGCACTTCTCGACCGCGAGGCGGACGGAGTCGACGCGGGACATCTGGCCGGCGCCGATGCCGAGGGTGGCGCCGCCCTTGGCGATCACGATCGCGTTGGAGCGGACGCGGCGGCTGACGGTCCAGGCGAAGAGCATGTCGGCCCACTGCTCCTCGCTCGGCTGCGTCTCCGTCACCACCTCCATGATCTCGCGCGGCTCGGGGTCGCCGTCGCGGTCCTGGATCAGGAGGCCGCCGTGGACGCGTTTGACGTCGCGCTCGCTCGGGTCGGCCTGGCGCCGCTCCTCCTCGCAGAGGATCCGGATCGACTCCTTCTGCTGCAGCACCGCCAGCGCCCCGTGCTCGTAGTCGGGCGCGATCAGCACCTCGACGAAGTTCTTGTGCAGCTCCGCGGCCAGCTCCTCGCTGACCGGGCGGTTGAAGGCGATCACGCCGCCGTAGGCGGAGACCGGGTCGCAGGCCAGCGCCTTCAGGTAGGCCTCGAGGGCGTCCCCGCCGATCGCCACCCCGCAGGGGTTGTTGTGCTTGACGATCACGCAGGCCGGCGGCTCGAAGTCGTCGACCAGGCCGCGGGCGGCGTCGAGGTCGAGCACGTTGTTGAAGGAGAGCGCCTTGCCGTGCAGCTTCGAGACCCGCGAGAGGATGTGGCTGCGGGCGCCGGCATCGGCGTAGAGCGCCGCCCGCTGGTGCGGGTTCTCGCCGTAGGAGAGGTCGAGCACCTTCTCGTAGGCGACCGCCAGGTGTTCGGGGAAGTCCTCGTACTCGGTCGAGAACCAGCGGCTGATCGCGGCGTCGTAGCGGGCGGTCTGGGCGAAGGCCTCGTTGGCCAGCCAGTGCCGGGTCGAGGCCGAGATCTCGCCGCCGCTCTCCTCCAGCTCGGCGCAGACCGCGTCGTAGGCCTCGGGCTTGACCACGACGGCGACGCCCTCGTGGTTCTTGGCGGCGGCGCGGATCATCGTCGGCCCGCCGATGTCGATGTTCTCGATCGCCACCTCGGGCGCGACGTCGGCGCCGGCGACGGTCCGCTCGAAGGGGTAGAGGTTGACGCACGACGAGGTCGATCGGCTCGATCCCCTCGCGCGCCAGCGTCGCCATGTGCTCGGGGTCGTCGCGCCGCGCCAGCAGCGCCGCGTGCAGCCGCGGGTGCAGGGTCTTGACGCGGCCGTCGAGGATCTCCTCCTGGCCGGTGAACTCGGAGACGTCGGTCACGCTCAGGCCGGCCTCGCGCAGGGCGCTGGCGGTGCCGCCGGTGGAGAGGATCTCGACCCCGAGCGCGGCCAGGCTCTTGGCGAAGTCGGCGACGCCGGTCTTGTCGGAGACCGAGATCAGCGCCCGGCGCACCCGGATCGCGCCGTCGCTGGCGCTCTCCTCGCGGGTGTCGGCTGCGGTCTCAGTCATCGATCTCGACGGTCCGCGGGATCGTCGGCGTCGATCCTAACCCGGCCCTCCGCGATCATGCGGATCGCCTCCGGGTAGAGCCGGTGCTCGACCGCGTGGACGGCCCTCTCCAGCTCCCCCCGATCGCGCCCCGCCGGCACCGCCACCTCGCGCTGGAGGATCGGCGGCCCGGTGTCGACGCCCTCGTCGACGAAGTGGACCGTCACCCCGGTCGTCTCGACCCCCGCCTCCAGCGCCTGCCCGATCGCGTCGAGCCCGGGGAAGGCCGGCAGCAGGGCGGGGTGGATGTTGACGACGCGGTTGCGGAAGCGGGCGATGAAGGCGGGGCTGAGCAGCTGCATGTAGCCGGCGAGCACGACCAGGTCGGCGCCGCGGGACTCGATCCACTCGGCCATGTCGGCGTCGCGCGCCTCCCGGTCCTCGTACTTGTCGCGGGCGAAGACCGCCGTCGCCACGCCCTCGACCTGCGCCCGCTCCAGCGCCCAGGCATCGGGCTTGTCGGTCCCCACCCCGACCACCTCGATCCCCTCGCGCCCGTGCAGCGTGTCGAGGATCGCCTGCAGGTTGGTGCCGCTGCCGGAGGCGAGGACGACGATTCGGAAGCCATTCACGCCCCGCATCTTGCCGCAGTGCGATTTGCGGCAGTCCTTTGTACCCCTATGCGTCACAAAAGACTGCCGCTATAGGCTCGCTCACTGATGAGCGACGACCTCTGGCAGGGCGGTCCTCTACCTGCACCTGCTGGCGATGGCCTTCTTCGTCGGCGGCCAGCTCGTCTTCGGCATCGCCGTGGTGCCGGTCCTGCGCGGGGAACCCGACCGCGAGCGGATGCGGGCGATCGCCCGCCGCTTCGGCTACGGCTCGCTGTCGGCGCTGGCTCGTCCTCATCCTCACCGGCTGGGCGATGGCCGTCGCACTACGACCTCTTCGGCAGCTCGACCCTGCAGTGGAAGCTGGCGCTCGTGGCCCTCGTCATCGCCCTCACCCTCGTCCACCTGCGCCGCCCGAAACTCCACGCCCTGCAGGGAGCGATCCTGCTCGCCTCATTGGCGATCGTCTGGCTCGGCCTCGAACTCGCCGGCTGATGACGCTGCTCAGCGGCTCGGCGTCGCGGCACCGGTTGTCCAGGCCGGTATGGGCGGAGGCCTCAGCCGCCACGAGCTTGCGGCGGCGGTCTCGCGTGGCCCCCGGCTGAACCGCGCCCTCAACCGCCTCTCTGCCCCCGGCGGCGGACCTCGTCCGCGCCCTGACCCCGTAGGGGCTCAGCCCGACGCGGGCACCACGGCGACGCCCTCGAGCGCGAACTTGCCGTTCGCGTCGTCGGGGTCGCCGAGCGGGTAGTGGCCGCTGAAGCAGGCGTCGCAGTGGTCCTCGGGGCCGCCGCCGATCGCCTCGTAGACGCCCTCCATCGAGAGGTAGGCGAGCGAGTCGGCGTCGAGCTCCTCGGCGATCTCGTCGATCGTGCGCTTGTGGGCGATCATCTCCTCGCGGGTCGACATGTCGACGCCGTAGTGGCAGGGGTTGCGGATCGGCGGCGCCGAGATCCGCAGGTGGACCTCGCTTGGCGCCGGCGTCGCGCAGCATGCCGACGATCTGCCGGGTCGTGTTGCCGCGCACGATCGAGTCGTCGACGACGACGATCCGCTGCCCGGCGACGATCTCCGGCAGCGGGTTGAACTTCAGCCGCAGGCCGTGCTTGCGCAGCTCCTGGCCGGGCTGGATGAAGGTTCGCGCGACGTAGCGGTTCTTGATCAGGCCGTCGTCGCGCGGCAGCCCCGAGGCGCGCGCGAAGCCCGCCGCCGCCGGGTTGCCGGAGTCCGGCACCGAGATCACCAGGTCGGCCTCGACCGGCGACTCGCGCCAGAGGATCTCGCCCATCCGCCCGCGCACCTGCTGCAGCACTTTGCCCTCGAGGCGGCTGTCGGGACGGGAGAAGTAGATGTGCTCGAAGACGCAGGTCGCCTTGCGCTCGGCCTTGACCACCTGCCGCGTCTCCAGCCCGCGCTCGGTCAGGCTGACCATCTCGCCCGGGTGCACTTCGCGCATCAGCTCGGCGCCGATGATGTCGAAGGCGCAGCTCTCGGAGGCGACGACGAAGCGGCCGTCGAGCCGGCCCAGCGAGAGCGGCCGGATCCCGTGCGGGTCGCGGAAGGCGACGATCGCGTGCTTGGTCATCACCACGGTCGAGTAGGCGCCCTCCAGCCGCGGCATCACCTCGGCGACCGCGTCCTCGATCAGCTTGCCGCCGTGGGAGGAGAGCAGCGCGGCGATGATCTCCGAGTCGGAGGTGCCGCGGAAGTCGATGCCGCGCTCCTTCAGCTCGCCCCAGAGCTCGACCGCGTTGGTCAGGTTGCCGTTGTGGGCGAGCGCCACCTCGCGGCCGTCGTCGCGCCAGACCGGCTGCGCGTTCTCCCAGGAGCCGCCGCCGGTGGTCGAGTAGCGCACGTGGCCGATCGCCATGTCGCCCTCCAGCGCCTTCAGCTTCTCCTCGTCGAAGACCTGGGAGACCAGGCCGGAGTCGCGCATGGTGGTGATGTGGCCGCCCTCGCAGGTGGCGATCCCGGCCGACTCCTGGCCGCGGTGCTGCAGCGCGTAGAGGCTGAAGTAGGCCAGCCGGGAGACGTCGTGGCCGGGTGCGTATACGCCAAAGACGCCGCATTCATCTCGCGGCCCATCGCGGTCGATGCTGGGTCCCTTCGTCGGGAGTCAAGGCGCGTTTTCCTCGCTGCTCGTTGGCAATAAGAGACGGACGCGCAGGCGGACGGAGTGCCTACCCGCGCAGGGTAGCAGCGCCTGGTGGCTACCCTGCCCGTCTCCAGCGCCCGCTAATTGCGGGTTTAAGCGCTCTGCAGCGCCGTCCCCACCGGCTCGCCCAGTTGCAGCCCGAATCGATCGAGCAGGCCCGGCACGCGTCTCCGGTTTCATTTCCAGGCCGTAGCGCTCGCTCAGCGCCGCCACGTCCTCGGGGTCGGCCTTCAGCACGCCGCCCATGTCGACCAGCTCCGCGAAGAAGTGCTCGAAGCCGGCCGGGGCGATGATCTCGAGGATCCGGGCCGGGCTCGTCGCCCGCGTTCCAGAAGGTGTGCCACTGCTCGCGCGGCTTGAAGACCAGGTCGCCGGGACCGGCCTCCAGCACCTCCTCGCCGAGCAGGGCGCCCATCCGTCCCTCGAGCACGTAGCTGTACTCGTCCTCGCGGGTGTGCCGGTGCAGCGGCGCCGCCAGCGCGTGGGGGGACATCGGGTGTTCGACCAGGGAGAAGTCCCCGCCCGCGTCCTCGCCGTCGATCATGAACCGGGCCCCGATGCTGCCGAGGAAGCCCGCCTTGCCGTCGCTGGGACCAATCACCGTTGACATTGTCTCTCTCCTTTCGTTGAACACTCTTGTTGCGCGAAACTGTAGCGCCCCTTGACGGATCTGTCAATATTCGTCGTACATATATGTCCGAGCAAAAGCGGAAATACGAGAAGAAGCGCCGCGCCGAAGGCGAGGCCCGGACCCGCCTGCGGATCACCGAAAGCGCGGTCGAGCTGCACGGTTCCCTCGGTCCCGCCCGCACCACGATGAGCGCCGTCGCCGAGCATGCCGGCGTCCGTCGCTCGACTCTCTACCGCCATTTCCCGGACGAGCGGGCTCTGTTTGGCGCCTGCTCGGCCCACTGGGCCGCGGCCAACCCGCCACCGGATATCGGCGCCTGGACCGCGATCGAGGACCCCGCCGAGCGCCTCGACACCGCCCTCTCCGAGCTCTACGCCTACTACGGCCGCACCGGCAGCATGCTCGACAGGCTGCTGCGCGACGCCCCCACCGTGCCGATCGTCGCTGAGCTGACCGGCGCCTTCCTCGCCTTCCTCGACGAGGCGGTCAAGATCCTCATGCAGGGCAGGGGCCTGCGCGGCAACGCCGCCAAGCGCACCCGCGCCGCAATCGGCCACGCCCTCGCCTTCGGAACCTGGCAGGACCTCGCCGGCACCCAGGGCCTCGACGACCGCCAGGCAGTCGAGCTGATGTCAGGCTTTGTCGCCGCCGCGTAAGGGGCTTTTTAACCGTCAGTCAGCGTCGGCGAGCAGGCCGTCCAACGCCTGCCCGAGCCCGGCCACCGCCGAGTCGAGCGGAGCGTGGTCGCCGGCGGCGCGGGCCCGCAGGAGGGCGCCCTCGACGGTGGAGACGACGAGGCCGGCGAAGGCCTCGGCGTCGGCGCGGCCGACGCCTTCCTCGCGCAGCGCCGCCGCGATCGGCCGTTCCCAGCTCTGGAAGGCGGCGGTGGCGACGGCGGCGAGCTCGGGGTCCTCGGGCCGGGCCAGCGCCGCCGGCGGCGACCGGGCAGCCGAGCCGCTCGGGGTGGTCGGCGACGCGGCGGCGGAAGATCGCGCCGAACATCGTCAGCGTCTCCTTCAGCCCGCGCTCCTCCAGCGAGCGCTCGATCAGGTCGCGGATCGTCGTCCCCCTCCAGCTCCGCCGCCTCGCGCGCCAGCTGGGTCTTGCCGCCGGGGAAGTGGTGGTAGATCGAGCCGCGGGGGGCATGGCCGCGCTCGGCGACGTCGCGCAGCTCCATCCCGGCGTAGCCCTTCTCGGCCAGCAGCTGGCGGGCGCCGTTGAGCAGCAGCGCGCGGCCGTCGCGGCGCTTGCGCTCCTGCGGCTCCCCGTCGGCGATTCGCGCTATGCCCATGGACATAGTCTATGCTGCGGGCGCGATGTATGACCGTGGACATAGAGCCGGCGTGCTGATCGCCTGCACCGGCGCCTTCCTCGTCTTCCTCGACGCGACCATCGTCAACATCGCCTTCCCGGACATCTCCACCTCCTTCGCGGGGTCGGGGAGGGACGCGCTCTCCTGGGTGCTCGACGGCTACTTCGTGGTGATCGCGGCGCTGCTGGTCCCGGCCGGCGGCCTCGCCGACCGCTTCGGCCACAAGCGGATCTTCCTGCTCGGGATCGCCGGCTTCACCGCCGCCAGCCTGCTCTGCGCGGTGGCCCCCTCGCTGGAGATGCTGATCGCCTTCCGGGTTGTCCAGGGGATCGGCGCGGCGATGATCGCCCCGACCTCGCTGGCGATCGTGCTCGACAGCTTCCCGGCCGAGAAACGGGCTGCCGGCGTCGGCCTCTGGGGCGCCGCGGCGGCCGCCGCGGCGGCGGTCGGGCCGACCCTCGGCGGCGCCCTGGTCGAGCTCTCCGACTGGCGCCTCGTCTTCCTCGTCAACCTGCCGCTCGGCGTCGCCGTGCTCTTCGCCGGCTACCGCCTGCTGCCGGCGCGCCCGCCCGCCGACAGCCGCCTGCCCGACCTGCCGGGGGCGCTGCTGCTGGCGCTCGGCCTCGCGGTCATCACGCTGGGGATCGTCGAGGGCAACGACTGGGGCTGGGGCTCCGCCGCGACCCTCGGTTGCTTCGCCGCCTTCGTGCTTCTGCTCGGCGCCGTCGTCTTCCGCAGCCGCCGCCACCCGCGCCCGATCGTCGACCCGGCCCTGTTCGCCGACCGCGCCTTCAGCGTCGGCAACCTCGGCACCTTCCTCTTCGCCGCCGCCTTCTTCTCGCTGATCCTCGGCAACGTCCTCTTCCTCACCTCGATCTGGGGCTACACCGTGCTCCAGGCCGGCGCCGCGACCCTGCCCGGGCCGGCGCTCTCGACCGTCGTCGCCGGCCCGGCCGGCAAGCTCGCCGACCGCTTCGGCCACCGCGCCGTGATCGTCCCCGGCACCCTCTTCTTCGCCGCCGGGGTGATGATCCTGCGCTCGGCCGGCGCCGAGCCCGACTACCTCGGCCTCTGGCTGCCCGGCGCCTGCCTCACCGGCATCGGCATCGGCCTCGCCTTCCCGACCCTCGGCGCCGCCTCGGTCCGCGACATCGGCGACGACCGCTTCGCCACCGCCAGCGCCGTCAATTCCGCCTTCCGCCAGGTCGGCGCCGTCCTCGGCACCGCGATCCTGGTCGCGATCGCCGGCGAACCGGCCTCGCTCTCAGAAGCACTCGACGTCTCCGACAACGCCTACCTCTTCTCGGTCTTCGCCGCGCTGCGTCAGGCGCCGCCGTGCTCGGCCTGAGCCGGGCGTAGGTGGACGCCCCAGGCCGGTTGGTCCTCGACAATCATGAGTCGTCGTCAGTGACGTCGAGGTACTCGCTGAGCGTCGCCTCAGACTCCAGCGGTCCCTAGGACGCCACCCGCGTCGAGAGGAAAGAGTCGAGATAGAGGCCTGTGTGGCGACGTTTCGACGGATGCTGAGAAGCAGTAGACAGATCTTGGCAGGGTAGCGACGGGTTCCACTGATCGTGCTGAAGTCGAAGCGCCGGATCTCCTCGAGGTAAACGACGGCCGGCGGAGAGAGCCTGGTCTCTGCTAGATCTGACAGGAAACCCGGCCAGCCGCCAAGGCGAGACCTCATCGGCTATCTCCTCGAACGTCAGACTTGACCGGGGAGCTCGCTCTTTGATCGCCGTCCAGCAGGCGACCGAGAGAGATGCGTGCCGTGTGCTCCGGCCCTTCTCGAAAAGGCTCATCGGCCGCATGCGAACGCGGGTCAGCGGCCCGGCACCGGAGTGGCGAGCGACGTCGTCAGCGGGCAGGGCGGAGCGGGTGAGGTGCGCCGCCAGCGAGCGCCAGGCGCTCTCGGCGGTGCCGAGGCCGACGACGAGGCTGCGGTCGCCGGCGGCGATCTCGATCGTGCTGCCGCCGACCTCGCCTAGGTAGACGGCGCCGAGCGCCTCGAGGGCGGCCCGCTCGCCGCTGACGACGAAGCCGCCGCTGCCCTCGCCGAACAGAGCCTCCTCGGGCGAGCAGCCGCGGTCGCGCAGGTGCTGGACGTCGACCCGGCAGCCGAGCCCGGCGCCGATCGCGCACTCGGCCAGGGCGCAGCCGAGGCCGCCGTCGCTGACGTCGTGGACCGAGGCGAGCCCGCCGGCCCGGACCGCGTCGCGGACGGTCGCGCAGGCGGCGGCGACGGCGGCGATGTCGGGCTCGGGCAGGCCCTTGTCGAGCGCCCCGCGCTGCTTGGCCAGCTCCGAGCCGGCGAGGGTGGGGGAGAAGGGCCCGATCAGCGCGATCGCGTCGCCCTCCTTGACGAAGGCGCTGCCGGCGACCCGGGCCGGGTCGGGCAGCTCGCCGACCATGCCGACCACCGGGGTCGGGTAGATCGGCCCTTCCGGCCCCTCGTTGTAGAGGGAGACGTTGCCACCGACGACGGGGACGCCGAGCGCGGTGCAGGCCTCGGCCAGGGCGCTGACCGAGCGCTCGAGCTGCCAGGCGGTGGCGGGCTTCTCGGGGTTGCCGAAGTTGAGGCAGTTGGTCAGGCCGAGCGGCTCGGCGCCGACGCAGGCGAGGTTCTGGGCGCACTCCAGCACCGCCTCGATCGTCCCCGCGTGGGGGTCGCAGGCGACGCGGCGGCCGTTGCCGTCGATCGAGACCGCGATCGCGTTGCCGGACTCCGGCAGCTGCAGGACCGCGGCGTCGGCCGACTCGGGCCGGCGCACCGTGCGCGAGCCGACCACCGAGTCGTACTGCTCGAAGGCCCAGCGCTTGGAGGCGATCGAGGGGGCGGCGAGCAGCGCCAGCAGCTCGTCCTCGGCCGCGATCCCCGCTGCCAGCGTCGCCCGGTTGCCGTAGATCCAGCCCTCCGGCTCCGCCGGCTCGAGGTCATACAGCGGGCAGCCGTCGACCAGCGCCGCCACCGGCATGTCGCCGACGACCTCCTCGCCGCGCAGGATCCGCACATGGCCGCTGTCGGTCACGACCCCGATCTCCGCCGACCCCGTCTGCCACTTCTCGCAGACCGCCAGTACCTCCGCCACCCGCGCCGGCTCGACCACGCCGAGCATCCGCTCCTGCGACTCGGAGACCATGATCTCGAAGGGCTCCATGTCGGCCTCGCGCAGCGGCACCCTGGCGACGTCGATGTCGATCCCGACCCCGCCGGCCGCCGCCATCTCCCCGGCCGAGGAGGTCAGCCCGGCGGCGCCGAGGTCCTGCAGCGACACCAGCAGCCCCTTCTCCAGCAGCTCCAGGCAGCACTCCAGGACCTTGGACTCCTCGAAGGGGTCGCCGATCTGCACCGTCGGCCGCTTCGCCTCGTCGCCCTCGCCGAGCTCGGCCGAGGCCAGCACCGAGGCGCCGCCGATCCCGTCGCGCCCGGTCGAGGCGCCCATCAGGACGACGGCGTTGCCGATCCCGGCGGCGGCGGCGCGGACCATGTCCTCGGTCTTCGCCAGCCCCAGGCACATCGCGTTGACCAGGCAGTTGTGCTCGTAGGGCTCCTCGAAGTAGATCTCGCCGCCGACGTTCGCCACCCCGATCGAGTTGCCGTAGTGGCCGATCCCGCGCACGGCGCCGTCGAGCAGGTGGCGCGAGCGGACCGAGTCGAGCTCGCCGAAGCGCAGCGAGTCGAGGATCGCGATCGGCCGCGCCCCGATCGCGAAGACGTCGCGGAGGATCCCGCCGACCCCCGTGGCCGCCCCCTGGAAGGGCTCGACCGCGCTCGGGTGGTTGTGGGACTCGACCTTGAAGGCGACCGCGTAGCCGTTGCCGACGTCGACCGCGCCGGCGTTCTCGCCCGGCCCCATCACCACCCGCTCGCCCTCGGTCGGCAGCTGCCCCAGCAGCTTGCGCGAGTGCTTGTAGGCGCAGTGCTCGGACCACAGCAGGCTGAACATCGCCAGCTCGACCACGTTCGGCTCGCGCCCCATCTGCTCGACGATCAGCTCGAACTCGGAGTCGGTGAGCCCGAGGGCCCGGTGAGCCGCTTCCGCGCCGGAAACGCTCACCCCAACCCCTCCAGCTGTTCCTTATCCCCACCATGCCCGGCAAAGGAACAGCCCGCCGCGGCGACGGCTTCGAAGACCCGCAGCCCGTCGGTGGACCCGGTCAGCGGATCGACCGCGTGCTCGGGATGCGGCATCAGCCCGACCACGTTCCCCGCCTCGTTGCGCACCCCGGCGATGTCCCGCGCCGACCCGTTCGGGTTCTGCCCCGGCGCATAGCGGTAAGCGACCTGCCCGTTTGCCTCGAGCCCATCCAGCACCCCCTCCGGCGCCCAGTACCTCCCTTCCCCATGCTTCGCCGGGATCGAAACAAGTGATCGACTTGACCCCCCTCTGGTGTGGTCAAGTCGATCACTTTCCCCGCCGCGACCAGGTCGAGCTGGCGGCAGGTGAAGCGCATGGTGTCGTTCAGCAGCAGGGCGCCGGGGAGGAGGCCGGCCTCGCACAGGACCTGGAAGCCGTTGCAGATGCCCAGCACCGGGGCGCCGGCGGCGGCCATCTCCGCCACCGCCTCCATCGCCGGCGAGAAGCGGGCGATCGCGCCGGCCCGCAGGTAGTCGCCGTAGGAGAAGCCGCCGGGGACGACGACCGCGTCGACCCCGCTGAGGTCGCGCTCCTCGTGCCAGACCAGCCGCGCCTCGCCGAGCAGCGAGCAGGCATGCAGCGCGTCCCGCTCATCGCAGGAGCCGGGGAACTGGATGACTCCCCACTTCATATCTCTTCTATCTGGAAGTCCTCGATCAGGGGGTTGGCGAGCAGCTTCTCGCAGAGCTCCGCCAGCCGCTCCGGGTCCTCGACATCGAGCTCGACCATGCGGCCGACGTGGACGTGCTCGATCCCCTTGAAGCCGAGTGCCGGCAGCGCCCGCTCGACCGCCTTGCCCTGGGGATCGAGGATCCCCTCCTTGGGCCGGATCAGGACCCGGGCGCGGGCCACTAGAAGCTCGTCTCCGTGATCCGCTCGTAGGCCTCGACGTATTTGCCGCGGGTCTGCTCGATCACGTCTGCCGGCAGCTCCGGCGCCGGCGGCGTCTTGTCCCAGCCCTGCCCGCTCGCCCAGTCGCGGACGAACTGCTTGTCGAAGGAGGGGGGCGTGCGGCCGGGCTCGTAGCTGTCGGCCGGCCAGAAGCGCGAGGAGTCGGGAGTCAGCACCTCGTCGCCGAGCACGACCTCGGCGCCGGCATGGCGGCCGAACTCGAACTTGGTGTCGGCGAGGATGATCCCGCGCTCGGCCGCGTGCGCCGCGCCGCGCTCATACACCTCGATCGAGACCCGCCGCAGCTCCTCCAGCAGCGCCCGGTCGCCGACGATCTCCGCCGCCCGCTCGAAGTCGACGTTCTCGTCGTGGTCGCCGATCTCGGCCTTGGTCGCCGGCGTGAAGATCGGCTCCGGCAGCTTGTCGGACTCCAGCAGCCCGGCCGGCAGCTCGATCCCGCAGACCGCCCCGCCCTCGCGGTATTCCTTCCAGCCCGAGCCCGAGAGGTAGCCGCGCACCACGCACTCGACCGGGTACATCTCCAGCCGCCGCACCCGCATCGCCCGGTCGCCGACCTCCTCCGGCACGTCGTTGGAGAGGAAGTGGTTGGGGACGATGCCCTCGGTCAGCCCGAACCAGAATTCCGACATCCGGTTCAGGACCTTGCCCTTGTCGGTGACCGGGGTCGGCATCACCACGTCATAGATCGAGATTCGGTCCGACGCCACCATCAGCAGGTCGTCGTCCCACTCGTAGATCTCACGGACCTTTCCCGAGGAATGGAGCTTGAGATCGGCGAGGGTCGGCATTAAGTCGATGCTAACCATCCGGGAAGCGGGACCACCTCACGCCCCCACTCTGCGATCCTTGGCCCGGTGACGCTTCCCCCCGAACCGCGCAACGGTCCGCTGATGCAGACCCTGCGCTGGACGATCCGCCCGCTCGCCTTCATGGACGAGTGCCGGCGCCGGCTCGGCCCCTCCTTCAGCCTCCGCTTCCTCGGCTTCGAGCGGCCGATGGTGCTGATCTCCGACCCGGCCGCGATCAAGGCTCTCTATATGGAGCAGGCAAACGAGCTGCCCCCGGGCCGCAACATCGTCCTCGAACCGATCCTCGGCTCGCAGTCGCTGCTGCTGCAGGAAGGCGCCGAGCACCTCGCCCGCCGCCGGCTGATGCTGCCGGCCTTCCACGGCGAGCGCATGCGCTCCTACGAGGCGGTGCTGGACGAGATCGTCAGCCGCCGAGATCGACTCCTGGCCGCTGCACACCGAGTTCCCGATCCACACCCGGATGCAGGCGATCACCCTGGAGGCGATCCTGCGGATCGTCTTCGGCGTCGCCGACGGCCCCCGGCTCGAGCGCCTGCGCGGCGTCCTCTCCACGGTCCTGACCGAAACCGCCTCGCCGCGCGCCCAGCTGGTCGCCCTCGCCACCCGTCGCCTGCGCGGCGGCAACGCCTTCGCCCGTTTCGAGGGGCAGCTGAAGGAGGTCGACGAGCTGCTCTACGCCGAGATCGCCGAGCACCGCACCCGGCCCGACCTGGCCGAGCGCGAGGACATCCTCTCGATGCTGATGCTGGCCGAGTTCGAGGACGGCGGCACGATGAGCGACAAGGAGCTGCGCGACCAGCTGATGACCCTGCTGCTGGCCGGCCACGAGACGACGGCGACGGCGCTGGCCTGGAGCTTCGACCTGCTGCTGCGCCACCCGCAGCCGCTGCGGAAGCTGCGCGACTCGCTGGAGGCGGGGGAGGACGAGTACCTGCGGGCGACGATCTCCGAGTCGCTGCGCCTGCGCCCCGTGCTGCCGCTGGCCGGTCGCCGCCTCGCCAAGGAGCTCTCGGTCGACGGCCTCACCCTGCCGGCGGGCACCGACGTCACGCCGGCGATCTGGCTCACCCACACCCGCGCCGATCTCTACCCGGACCCCTTCGCCTTCCAGCCCGAGCGCTTCCTCGGCGAGGGCCCCGAGAGCTACGCCTGGATCCCCTTCGGCGGCGGCATCCGCCGCTGCATCGGCGCCTCCTTCGCCGAGTTCGAGATGCGGATCGTCCTGCGCGAGGTCCTCACCCGCTGCGACCTGCACAAGGCCAGCCCGCTGCCGGAGAAGACCGGCCGCCGCAACATCACCCTCTCGCCCAAGGACGGCACCCCGGTCGTGGTCACGGCCCGCCGCCCGGCCCGCGAGCCGCTGGCCGCTGCTGTTTAGCGCGCAAGCCGCCGCCGAAAATTCACTTTCAGCGCGTAACCCGCGCAACGTTTTGTCTTAGGCTGCGCCATCATGGAGGCGATGAGGCAGAGCTGGAGCGACGACAGTCTGGACGACCTGAACCACCGGGTCGACGCCGGCTTCGCCCGGGTTGACGAGCGGTTCGCGCAGATGGAAGCCCGGATGGATGCTCAGGCTGATCGCCTCGACGCCAAGTTCGACGCCACCGCCACGGAACTCCGCCTGCAGATGCAGGCGGACACGCATCAGCTCAACAGCCGCTTCGACGCGATGCAGCAGACGATGATGCGCGTCGGCGCCGGGCTGATCGGCGTGCTCATCGCCTCCAGCGCCGGCCTTATCGCGACCCAGCTCTAGCCTCGGCGACCGGCGACTGATGACCTTCGAGCTCGCGAATCGCATCGTTTCGCTTCCCGTCGACGAGGCCGTGTCGCGGGCATGGGCGCAGATGCGGGCCCATGTGGGGGCTTCCGGCCAGAAGGTCAGGATCAACGACATCTGGATCGCCGCCACCGCCGCGGCCCACGAAATCCCCGTCGTCACCCAGGACGGCGACTTCGACGACCTCAACGGTGTCGCCGGTCTGACCGTGATCCCGGTCTGAGCTCAGGCCTTCAGCGCTTCCACCCGGGCGAAGATCTCCGGCAGGTGGGTGAGGTAGGCGCCGTAGTCGAAGACGGCGTCGAGGTCGAGCTGCGGCGCCGCCTCGGCGAGCAGGTCGCGGAACTCGGTGCGGGTGTCCCAGGCGCGCTGGGCGTTCTCCTGGACCACGCGGTAGGCGTCGTCGCGGGTCATCCCGGACTCGACCAGCGCCGTCAGGGCGCGCTGGCTGAACAGGGCGCCATGCGTCAGCCCGAGGTTCTCCCGCATTCGCTCCTCGTGCACCGTCATCCCGGCCGCGACCTTGGTTGCCAGGTCCTGCATGTAGTCGAGCAGGATCGTCGCGTCGGGCAGGATCACCCGCTCGGCGCCGGAGTGGGAGATGTCGCGCTCGTGCCAGAGGGCGACGTTCTCGATCCCCGCCTGCGAGTAGCCGCGCAGGACCCGGGCCAGGCCGGTCACCCGCTCGGTCCGGATCGGGTTGCGCTTGTGCGGCATCGCCGAGGAGCCCTTCTGGCCGGCGGCGAACGGCTCTTCGACCTCCCGCACCTCGGTTTTCTGCAGGCCGCGCACCTCGGTCGCGAAGCGCTCGAGGCCGGCGCCGGCGAGCGCGATCGCCGCCAGCAGCGCCGCGTGGCGGTCGCGCGGCACGACCTGGGTGGCGACGTCCTCCCGGCCCAGCCCCAGGCGCTCCATCACCCGCGCCTCGACCGCGGGCGGGATCGAGGCGTAGGTGCCGACGGCGCCGGAGAGCTTGCCGAAGGCGAGCTGCGCGAACGCGTCCTCGAGCCGGGCGACGTTGCGGTCGGCCTCGAAGGCGAAGCCGGCGAGGCGCAGCCCGAAGGTGGTGGGCTCGGCGTGGACGCCGTGGGTGCGGCCGACGCAGAGCGTGTCGCGGTGCTCCAGCGCCCGCTCGACCAAGGCGTCGCGGTAGGCCCGCGCGCCGGCGACGATGATCGCGCCGGCCTTCCGCAGCTGCAGCGCCAGCGCCGTGTCGAGCACGTCGGAGGAGGTGAGGCCGTAGTGGATCCAGCGCCCGTGCTCGCCGACCGACCCCGCCACGACGTCGACGAAGGCGGCGACGTCGTGGTCGGTCACCCGCTCGCGCTCGTCCACCGCCGCGACCGTGAAGGCCGCATTGGCGCGGGCCGCCTCCGCCGCCTCGCGCGGGACCACCCCCTCCTCGGCCCAGGCCTCGGTCGCCGCCAGCTCAACCTCCAGCCACGCCTCCATCTTGCTCTGAGGCGTCCAGACCTCCCCCATCTCCGGGCGCGTGTAGCGGGGAATCATCGACCAGCTCTCCTCGGGGGGTGGCAGGGGGGAGGGGCCGAGAACGGAGCCGCCGCACCGCCCGCAGGCCCCTCCCCCGACAGGACCCCCCCGCCGGGCTCATAGGTTGATGATCCTCGCTGCCAGACCCCCGCGTTCTTGGCGCCGTCGATCGCGACGCAGGCGACAGGGATTCCCGGTGGCATCTGCACCGCCGAGAGCAGCGCGTCGAGGCCGCCGAGCGACTTGCCGAGGATCGGCACCCCGATCACCGGCAGCTCGGTGTGGGCGGCGGCGACGCCGGGCAGCGCCGCCGACATCCCGGCCCCGGCGATGATCACTTTCAGCCCCCGCATCTTCGCGTTGGTGCAGTACTCGGTGACCATCTCGGGGTCGCGGTGGGCGCTCATCACCCGCACCTCACAGAGGATGCCCGCCTCTTCCAGGGCCTTCTCGGCCGGCTGCATCTTCTCCATGTCGTTCTTGGAGCCCATGATGATCCCGACCAGCGGCGACTCGGCGTCGATGTCCTCGATCTGCTCCAGCGCGTCCGGCATCGCCGAGCCGGTCGGTCGCGGCTGCTCTGAGGTCTCGCTCGTCTGGCGTCGGCTGGGGCTCTGAGAACTCACTCATCTCGTTCTTCTCCTGGTTAGCTGGGGACGCGCTCGACGGCGCGGGCGGCGATGTCGGTGCGGATCTGCATTCCGTCGAAGGAGATCCGGCCGGCAGCATCGTACGCGCGATCGCGCGCCGCGGCCGGCGTCGGCCCGAGCCCGGTCACGTTGAGCACGCGGCCGCCGGCGGTGACGATCTCGCCATCGCGCTCAGCGGTGCCGGCGTGGGTCACCTCGGCCAGCTCCGCCGCCGCGGCCAGGCCGCTGATCGCATCGCCCTTGGAGGAGGACTCCGGGTAGCCGGCCGAGGCCAGGACCAGGGTCACCGCCCAGTCCTCGCCGAACTCGGCGCTGGCGCCGGCGAGGCCGCCGGGCTCGCGGGCGGCGAGGAAGAGGTCGACCAGGTCCGAGCGCATCCGCGGCAGCACCGCCTGCGTCTCGGGGTCGCCGAAGCGGGTGTTGAACTCGAGCACCTTGGGCCCGTCGCGGCCGATCATCAGGCCGGCATAGAGGACGCCGTGGAAGGGGACGCCGCGCCGCGCCATCGCCGCGACGATCGGCCGGTGGACCAGGTCGACGATCTCCTCGACCTCGGCCGGCCCGAAGCCCGGCACCGGCGAGTAGCTGCCCATGCCGCCGGTGTTCGGCCCCTCGTCGCCGTCGAAGATCCGCTTGTAGTCCTGGGCCGGCGCCAGCGGCACCACGTTGTCGCCGTCGCAGAGCGCCAGCAGCGAGAGCTCCTCGCCCTCGAGGAACTCCTCCAGCACCACCGTGGTCTGGCCGAAGCGCCGCTCGGTGAAGAAGACGTCGACCGCCGCCAGCGCCTCGGCTTCGGTCTGGCAGATGATCACGCCCTTGCCCGCCGCCAGCCCGTCGGCCTTCAGCACCGCCGGGTAGGAGCTGCCGCCGAGCTGCTCGAGCGCCTCCTCGCGGCCGCGCAGGAGCGCGTAGCCGGCCGTCGGCACCCCGGCCTCCCGCATCAGCTCCTTGGCGAAGGCCTTCGACCCCTCCAGCTCGGCCGCCGCCGCGCTGGGACCGAAGGCCGCCACCCCGGCCTCCTCGAGCGCGTCGACGAGGCCGGCGACCAGCGCCGCCTCCGGCCCGATCGCGACCAGGTCGACCCGCCGCTCCCTGGCCAGGTCGACGATCGCCCCGACGTCGTCGGCCGCGATCTCCGGCAGGCACTCGGCGTCGGCGGCGATGCCGGCATTGCCAGGTGCGCAGAGCAGCTCCGGAGCGTGGGCGGAACGGGCCAGCGCCCGCACGATCGCGTGCTCGCGCCCACCCCCGCCGACTACGAGCGCCTTCAACGGGCGGCTAGAGCGCCCCGGCCAGGTCGCCGGCCGAAATCGCGGTCAGCGTCTGGCTGGTCATCGTCCCGCGCGAGCCGAGCTCGACCGAGACCTTGGCCATCGTCTTCTCGTCGGGCGCCTCGACCACGGTGACGAAGTCGTACTGCCCAAGCGTCGCGTACTGCGCCACGACCTTGGCGCCGATCTGCTCGACCTCCTTGTTCACCTCAGCGACCCGCCCCGGATTGTTCTTCAAGGTCCGCACACCCTCGGCAGTCAGATTCGTCAGCATCAGATAAGTCGGCATCTCGCCCTCCAAGTCTCGATCGCGACCGTGGCACAACCGTACTGCTTCGCCGGTGGTCAGGGGGTCGGGTGCCCCTCCCGGAGACCGTCGCGCAGCTGGTCGCGCGGTTAGGGCTCCAGCCCCCGTCCTCGAGCCTCCGTGAGAGGGGCACCCGACCCCCTCATCAACACGGAGCAGCGGGATGGCCCAGGGTTCGGAAGCTCAGCTGAAAGCGTCAGGCCGCAAGCTTTCTCGCGTTAGCTTCCGAACCCTGGCGTCTCGGAGCGCGTTCGTAGGGAGGGTGTGGTGACCCTCCAGCAGAAGCTCAAGGAACCACGCTCGAGCCCTCGGGGCTCGACCCAGCTGCGCGACGGCTTCTGAGGGAGGGTCACCACACCCTCCCTCAAGGGTGCTCCGTCCCTGACGGTCAGTAACCGACCGGGTGCCGCACCACGAACCCTTCGGGGTAGGGCGGCTCAACGTGCCAGCGAGGACCGGACACCCCCGGTGCGTTCCCCGCCGTGTCGAAGCGCAGCCCGGCGATCGTCATGTAGGTGTGGCCGGCGTTGGCGTAGATCGTGATCCACTTGCCCGGGCCTTCTTCGCCGTAGCTCTCCAGCGAGCCGGAGGTGAGGGGGGTGCTGAGCAGGCCGCCGCCGAAGAGGGCGAAGCTGACGGCGCCGGAGCAGTCGTAGCCGTAGGAGTAGAAGGAGCCGTGGCCGCCGCCCCAGACGTAGGGGGTGGTGGTGATCGAGTTGGCCGCGGCGATCGCCGCCTTGACCGCCGCCGGCGCTTCTTCGGGGGCGCTGGCGAGGGTGCCGTCGAGGACCGCGCTGGGGCCGGCCGTTTCGAGCCCGGTGCCCAGCGGCGCCAGGGCCCAGTCGACGTAGCGGGCCTTGCAGCTGCCTTCGATTTCGTCGGCCTCGCCCAGCACCGCCTGCACGTACCACTCGGCCTGGTTGTGGGTGAAGAGGCCGGCGCTGAGGCTGCCGCGCGACCAGATCAGCCGCGCCAGGGTCGCCGCCGAGTCGACCGGGTCGGCGTGGCGGATGCGCCCGTCGCCGTCGCCGTCGACCGCGTAGGCGGCCCACTCGCTCGGTTCGAGCCCGAGCGGCCCCATCTCGCGCAGCTGCTTCTCGCTCATGCCGCGGCCGAAGTCCGACTCGAGGTGGGCGACCGCGGCCAGCGCCCAGACACCGCGCTTGCCGAGTTCGTAGCGGGCGGCGGCGTCCTCGAAGGCGCGCATGTACTCGTGCGGGATCCGCTGGCGCCAGGCCGGGGCGGGGCTGCATTTGAGCACCTGCAGTCTGTGGGCCGAGGTCGGCGCCGAGCGACGGCACGCCGACTTCGGCGGCGTGGCAGGAAGCGTTGGCGAGCACCTCGCTGACGTACCAGTCGGCGTGGTTGTAGGCGAAGATCGCGCCGTAGGTGTCGGCCGGCATGCCGTTGGCGCTGAGGTAGCTGGCGGCGGCGAAGATCGCGTCTTCGGGGTTGAAGGGGTCGGCGACCCCGTCGCCGTTGGCGTCGACGCCGTAGCCGTCCCAGGTTTCCGGCATGAACTGCATCCAGCCGACGGCGCCGGCGGAGGAGACGTTGAGGTTGGTGCCGAAGCCGGTCTCGATCTCGTTGATCCCGGCCAGGATCGCCGGTCCCTGGGGGCCGAGGTTGTAGGCTGCCGCCGCCCGCTGGTACATCGGGATCAGGATCGGCGGCACGCCGCTGCTCGAGCAGCTGGAGGCGGGCAGGGAGGGGATCGCGAAGGCGGCCGAGGGGCCGGGGATCGTGAGCGCGCCGGCGGAGCTTCCGGGCGCCGCCGCTTCTTCTTCGCCGCCCGCTTCGGCTCCTTCGCCGCCGCCGGGCCCTTCGCCGGCGGAGACGCCGCCGTTGTCGACGGGCGCGGCCGGGGTCTTGCCGTCGGACGGCGCCGGCGCTGCCAGGCTCGTCCCCTGCTGCAGCGGCGCCGGTGCGGGCGTCGCCGCGGTCGCGCTCGCCGGTTCTTCCAGCGTCGCGCCGGGAGCTGCCGTCGTCGCGACCTCGGCCCGGGCGGCGGCGACCGGCACCGCGAACGCGGCCGTGGCGGCGGCGGTCGCGGCGAGCGCGCGGATCTTGCCTAGGTGTCCCATCCTCAGCCGAGCACGTTGGTGACGCGCCAGCCGCCGGCTTTGCGCTTTTCCATTTCGAGCCGCAGCTCGCTGGTCAGTCCGACCCGCAGCAGCGAGACGCTGACCGGGTAGATGTCGCCGCTCGAGGGCCCCGGCACGACGTTGACGACCTTAGCTTTCGGCACCTTGACGTTGGCCGGCAGCCGCGGTGGCCGCCGCAGCAGCGCTTTGGCCAGCGCCGGCGTCGCCGTCTTGCCGAACGCCTGGCGCACGGCCGAGTCGCTGCTGCCGGTCTCGTAGCGGACGAAGGCGGTGGCGAAGTCGCCGGCGACCGAGATCGCCTGCGCCCCGGCCGGGGCGCCGTCGACGGCGCCTGGCTTCGTGGCGGAGGAGGAAGCGCTGGAAGTCTGCTCCGCGCCCGAGCGCGCCTTCGAGCTCGGGGCGCTGTCCGCCGGCGAGGACTTGACGATCGCCTTGGCCGGGTCGACCTTGGAGGCGGCGATCTCCTGCCGGGTCGGCTTGAAGACGGGGGCGGCGCCGTGCAGCGTCGGTTCGGCCGGCTGCTCGGCCGCGGCCTTCGCCACGACCCGCGGCGCCGAGGCGACGGCGACCGCGGTCTCGCCGCTGTCCCTGTGCGGACCGTCCGGCGCCGCCCAGATCAACCCGGCTACACCGACCCCGACGGCGAGCACGCACGACGGCGGCGCTGGCCAGCACCCGAGCCGGCGCGCCCATCTTCTCGGCCCTGTCCTCGGCCGGCCAGATCACCTTCTCGCGCAGCGCGTAGGCGACCCGCTCCAGCGGCCACACGGCGATCTCGGCGAAGCGGTGGGCGCCGGCGGAGAGGCCGCCGCGGAGGCGGTCCTGGGTCTCCCAGAGGGAGTCGACGACAGCGGAACGACGCGAGTACGCGCTCGCCTCCGTTGCATCGGGGTTGCCGGATTGCCGTCTGAACATCGTTTAGGTCGCTAAAGCCTATTTCGGATTATGCGGCCCAACCCTTAAACCCGCATAGATGACCGTCAGATCGCAGCCTTCTCGAAGGTCAGTTCGCCGTCGGCGGCGTCGATCCTGACCAGGTCCCCTTCGCCGAACTCGCCCTCGAGGATCTTCAGCGCCAGTTTGTCGACCAGCTGCTTCTGGATCACCCGCTTCAGCGGCCTGGCGCCGTAGGTCGGGTCGTAGCCGAGGTTGCCGAGCAGGGTGCGGGCGTCCTCGCTCAGCTCGATCTCGATCCCGCGCTCGGCGACCCGGCCGACCAGCTGGCTCACCTGCAGCTCGACGATCCGGCCGATGTCGGCCTTCGAGAGCCGGTGGAAGATCACCGTGTCGTCGATCCGGTTGAGGAACTCGGGCTTGAAGGTCGCCGCCAGCACCTCTTCGATCTGCTCGCGGATCGCCTCGTCGACCTGGTCGCCGACGATCCGGTCGCTGCCGACGTTGGAGGTCATGATCAGGACCGTGTTGGTGAAGCTGACCGTCCGCCCCTGCCCGTCGGTCAGCCGCCCGTCGTCCATGATCTGCAGCAGCGTGTTGAAGACGTCCGGGTGGGCCTTCTCGATCTCGTCGAGCAGCACCACCGCGTAGGGCCGGCGCCGCACCGCCTCGGTCAGCTGGCCGCCCTCCTCGTAGCCGACGTAGCCGGGCGGCGCGCCGATCAGCCGCGCCACCGTGTGCTTCTCCATGTACTCGGACATGTCGAGGCGGACGATCGCCTGCTCGGAGTCGAACATGAACTCCGTCAAGCGCCTTCGCCAGCTCGGTCTTGCCGACCCCGGTCGGGCCGAGGAAGAGGAAGGAGCCGATCGGCCGGTTCGGGTCCGAGAGCCCGGCCCGCGAGCGCCGCAGCGCGTTGGAGACCGCCTCGATCGCCTCGTCCTGGCCGATCACCCGGTCGTGCAGGCGCGTCCTCCATCTGGATCAGCTTCTGCGACCTCGCCCTCGATCAGGCGGCTGACCGGGATCCCGGTCCATTTGCCGACCACCTCGGCGACGTCCTCCTCGGTCACCTCGTCGGCGAGCAGCGAGTCGCCGCCGGCGTGCAGCTCGGCGATCCGCCGCCTCCTGCTCGGCCACCGCCTTTTCCAGCTCGGGGATCTCGCCGTAGCGCAGTTCGCCGCCCGCTCCAGGTCGGTCTCGCGCTCGGCCCGCTCGGCCTCCGGCCCGGCCTCCTCCAGCCGCGCCTTCGCCTCCTTGATCGCCTCGATCGGCTCCTTCTCGTTCTGCCAGCGGGCGCGCAGCTCGTTGAAGCTCTCGTGCAGCTTGGCGAGCTCCGCCTCGAGCGCCTCCAGCCGCGCCTTCGAGGCGTCGTCGGTCTCCTTCTTCAGCGCCTCGCGCTCGATCTCCAGCTGCTGGATCCGCCGCTCGACCTCGTCGATCTCGGTCGGCATCGAGTCGATCTCGATCTTCAGCCGCGAGGCCGCCTCGTCGATCAGGTCGATCGCCTTGTCGGGCAGGAAGCGGTCGGCGATGTAGCGCTCCGAGAGGGTCGCGGCGGCGACGATCGCCGCGTCGGCGATCCGCACGCCGTGGTGCTCCTCGTAGCGCCCCTTCAGCCCGCGCAGGATCGCGATCGTGTCGTTGATGTCGGGCTCGCCGACCAGCACCGGCTGGAAGCGCCGCTCCAGCGCCGCGTCCTTCTCGATGTGCTTGCGGTACTCGTCGAGCGTGGTGGCGCCGACCGCGCGCAGCTCGCCGCGGGCCAGCATCGGCTTCAGCAGGTTGGCGGCGTCGACCGCGCCTTCGGCCGCGCCGGCGCCGACGATCGTGTGCAGCTCGTCGAGGAAGAGGACGATCTGGCCCTCGGCCTCCTGCACCTCGGAGAGCACCGCTTTCAGCCGCTCCTCGAACTCGCCGCGGTATTTGGAGCCGGCCAGCAGCGAGCCGATGTCGAGCGCGATCACCCGCCGGTCGCGCAGGCTCTCGGGCACGTCGCCGTCGACGATCCGCTGCGCCAGCCCCTCGACGATCGCGGTCTTGCCGACCCCGGGCTCGCCGATCAGCACCGGGTTGTTCTTGGTCCGGCGGGAGAGGACCTGGATCACGCGGCGGATCTCCTCGTCGCGCCCGATCACCGGGTCGAGCTTGCCCGCCTCCGCGTCGGCGGTCAGGTCGCGGCCGAATTTCTCCAGCGCCTGGACGCTGTCCTCGGGGTTGGGCGAGGTGACCCGGTGCGGGCCGCGCACCTCGGCGATCGCCTTCTCCAGCGCCTCGCGCTCGGGCAGGACGTCGGCGACGCCGGAGCCGGCCTCGGTCAGCGCCAGCAGCAGGTGGTCGGTCGAGATGTACTCGTCGCCGAGCTTCGCCATCTCCTTCTCGGCCTGGCGCAGCGTCGCCGCCAGCGTCGACGACATCCGCGGCTCCTCGCCGCCTTCGCCGAGCGTCGGCAGCCCTTCGACCACCTCGTGGGCCCTGGCCCCGATCGCCGCCTGGTCGGCGCCGAGCTTCTGCAGGATCGGCACCACCAGCCCGTCCTCCTGGACGAGCAGGGCGACCAGCAGGTGCGCGGGGGTGGTCTCCGGGTTGCGCCGCGCCGCCGCCAGCTGCTGCGCCGCCTGCACCGCTTCCTGGGACTTGACCGTGAATCGATCTGCCTGCATCAGCTCCGCCTTCCGCTCCGCGCCGGTTCCATTTCCGCCAGCCGCTGCCGCGCTCGCCCCAGCTCCGCGCGCAGCTTCTCCACCCGCTCTTCGAGCTCGAGCACCGTCTCCACCCCGGCCAGGTTCAGCCCCTCTTCGGTGGTCATCCGCTGGATCCGCCGCAGCCGTTCGACATCGCGCTGGGAGTACAGCCGCGTGTTCTTCGGCGAGCGCTTCGGCGCGATCAGCCCCCGCGCCTCGTAGATCCGCAGCGTCTGCGGGTGCATCTCGGCCAGCTCGGCGGCGACCGAGATCATGAAGACCCCGCGCTCCTCGTCGATCCGCGCCTCCACCCTTTCCCGCCGCACCGCCCTCACCCGCTCAGCCCCAGCGGTCGTCATTTCAACCGCATACCGGATGAAATGACGACCGCGATCATCGTGCCGCCTTGCGCAGCAGCTCGGCGCGGGGGTCGGCGCCGTTGAGGGCCTCGGCCAGCTGCTCCGCCGCCGCGCTCTGCTCCTCGCTCAGCTCCGCCGGGATCTCGATCTCGAGCCGGTAGCGGATGTCGCCGCGGCCCTTGCCCTTCGGCCTCGGCGGCCCCTCGCCGCGCAGCCGCTGGACGGCGCCGTGCCTGGTCCCCGGCGCGACCTTGATCTTCTTCGTCCCCTCCAGGGTCGGCACCTCGATCGTGCCGCCGCGCAGCGCCTCGGGGATCGTGATCGGCACCGTCACCTCGAGGTTGCCGTCGTCGAGCCGTTTGAAGACCGGGGAGGCAGCCACCCGCGTGGTCACGTAGAGGTCGCCGGGGGGGCCGCCGCGCGGTCCCGCCTCGCCCTTGCCGGCGAGCCGGATCCGCGCCCCGTCCTTGACCCCGGCCGGGATGTTGACTTTGTAGCGCTTGGTCTGCTGGGTCAGGCCGGAGCCGCCGCAGGTCGGGCAGGGGTCCTCGATGACCTGGCCGGCGCCGCCGCACTGCGGGCAGGGCTGGCTGATCGAGAAGAAGCCCTGGCTCTGGGCGTCGATGCCGCGGCCTTCGCAGCGCGGGCAGGTGACCGGACCGGTGCCCGGCTTGGCGCCGCTGCCGTGGCAGGTCGGGCAGCGCCCCGCCTTCGGCACGGTGACGCTGATCTGGGCGCCGTTGACGGCCTGGTCGAAGCCGAGCTGGACTTCGGTCTCGAGGTCGCGCCCGCGCACCTGCTGCGCCTGCGCCGCCGCCGCCCCTGCCGCCGCGGTTGAAGAGCGAGGAGAAGATGTCGCCGAAGTCGGCGCTGCCGGAGAAGCCACCGGCCTGGGCGCCGCCGCCGAAGGGATTGCCGCCGCGCCCGAAGCCGCCGGGCCCGCCGACGCCCCCGAACATGCCGCCGGCGTCGTACTCCTTGCGCTTCTCGGGGTCGGCGAGGACGTCGTGGGCGGCGGAGATCTCCTTGAATTTCTCCTCCGCCTTCGGGTCGTCGGGGTTGCGGTCGGGGTGGTACTGGCGCGCCAGCTTGCGGTACGCCTTCTTGATCTCGTCGTCGCTCGCCTTCTTCGAGACGCCCAGCGTCTTGTAGAGCTCGTCAGCCAATCCGCCCCCTTAGCTCCGGCCTCACTCGCTGACCACCACGCGGGCCGGCCGGACCAGCTGCTCGTCGAGCCGGTAGCCCTTCTGCAGCACCTCGACCACCGTTCCCGGCTCCGCTCCCTCGACCGGCACGGTCGAGAGCGCCTCGTGCCGGTTGGGGTCGAACTTCTCCCCCTTCGGGTCGACGACCTCGATCCCGTTCCGCTTCAGCCCCTCGCGCAGGCTCCTGAACACGAGCAGCACCCCGTGCGCCAGCCCGTCCTCGGAGTCCCCCTCCGGATCGAGCCCAGCGGCCTGCGATCGCCCGCTCGAGATCGTCGAGCGCCGGCACCACCTCCTGCGCCAACTGCCCCTTCCCCCGCACCCCCGCGGCCTGCACCTCCGCCGCCATCCGCTTGCCGAAAGTTCTCGAAGTCCGCCTGCGTCCTCTTGGCGAGTTCGAGGTACTCGTCCTTCTTCGCTTCGGCGTCAGCCAGCAGCGCGTCGAGATCCTGCTCGACCTGATCGGATCGCTCGTCCCGAGGGGTCCAGCGGGCTCCTCCGGCGGGTGGCGGCGTAGGGGGGCCCATCCCCGAGGAAGCTTTAGCTACCGCAGGGGATGGGGGGTCCCCTGCGCCGACAGGCCCCGCCGGCCGGGCGCCCGGTCCCTCGCGCCGTCAGCCCTCGCCGTCATGGTCGTCCTGATCAGGCCTCACTTGTCCTCGCCCTCGTCGACGACCTCGGCGTCGACCACTTCCTCGTCCTCGTCCGCGGACTCGCCCTCGGGCGCGCCGCCGTCGGCGACGCCGCCCTCGGCCTGCGCCGCCGCGTAGATCTGCTCCGAGGCCTTCGGTCATCGCCGTGTTCAGCGCCTCGGTCTTGGCGTTGACCTCCTCGACGCTGCCGGACTCGAGCGACTCGCGCACGCTCCTTGACCGCCGCCTCGACCTCCTCCTTGGTCGCGTCGTCGACCTTGTCGCCGGCGTCCGCGAGCGCTTTCTCGGCCTGGTAGGCGGCGTTCTCGGCGACGTTGCGGGCCTCGGCCAGCTCCCGCTGCCTGCGGTCCTCCTCGGCGTGGGACTCGGCGTCGGAGACCATGCTCTGGATTTCCTCGTCGGAGAGCCCGGAGCCGGATTTGATCTCGATCTTCTGCTCTTTGCCGGTGCCTTGGTCTTTCGCCGTGACCTTGATGATGCCGTTGGCGTCGATGTCGAAGGTGACCTCGATCTGCGGCATCCCGCGCGGCGCCGGCGGGATGCCGGTGAGCTGGAATTTGCCCAGGCTCTTGTTGCCGGAGGCCATCTCGCGCTCGCCCTGCAGGACGTGGATCTCGACCGATGGCTGGTTGTCGTCGGCGGTCGAGAAGGTCTCCGACTTCTTCGTCGGGATCGTCGTGTTGCGCTCGATCAGCTTCGTCATCACGCCGCCTTTGGTCTCGATCCCCAGGGTCAGCGGGGTGACGTCGAGCAGCAGCACGTCCTTGACGTCGCCGGCCAGCACGCCCGCCTGGATGCCGGCGCCGACGGCGACGACCTCGTCGGGGTTGACGCCCTGGTGCGGGTCCTTGCCGGTCAGCTCCTTGACCTTCTCGCGCACGGCCGGCATCCGGGTCATGCCGCCGACCAGGACGACGTGGTCGATCGCGGCGTCGGCGTCTTCGAGCGCCTGTTTCACCGGGCCGACGATCGCGGTCGAGCAGGTCGCCGGTCAGCTCGTTCAGCTTCGAGCGGCTGAGCTTCAGGTCGAGGTGCTTGGGCTGCCCCTCGACGGCGGTGATGAACGGCAGGTTGATCTGCGTCTCCTGGGTCGAGGAGAGCTCGATCTTCGCCTTCTCCGCCGCCTCGTAGAGGCGCTGCAGCGAGTTCTTGTCTGCGGAGAGGTCGACGCCCTGGTCGCGTTTGAACTCGGCGACCAGCCACTCGACGATCGCTTTGTCCCAGTTGTCGCCGCCGAGGTGGTTGTCGCCGGCGGTCGCCTTCACCTCGAAGACGCCGTCGCCGATTTCCAGCACCGAGACGTCGAAGGTGCCGCCGCCGAGGTCGAAGACGAGGATCGTCTGGTCGGCTTTCTCTTTGTCGAGCCCGTAGGCCAGCGCGGCCGCGGTCGGCTCGTTGATGATCCGCTTGACGTCGAGGCCGGCGATCTTGCCGGCGTCCGTGGTCGCCTGGCGCTGGTCGTCGTTGAAGTAGGCGGGGACGGTGATCACGGCGCTGTCGACCGTTTCGCCGAGCTTCGCTTCGGCGTCGGCCTTCAGCTTCTGCAGGATCATCGCGCTGATCTCCGGCGGGCTGTACTGCTTGCCGCGCACGTCGACCCGCACGTCGCCGTTCGGGCCGGCCTCGACCTTGTAGGGGACGATCGTCTCCTCCTCTTTGACTTCGGCCTCCTTGCGGCCCATGAAGCGCTTGATCGAGAAGATCGTGTTCTCCGGATTCATCACCGCCTGGCGTTTGGCGACGGTGCCGACCAGCCGCTCACCGCCCTCGGTGAAGGCGACGACGGACGGGGTCGTGCGACCGCCCTCCGAGTTCTCCAGAACGGTTGGCTCGCCGCCCTCCATGACGGCGACGCACGAGTTGGTCGTGCCCAGGTCGATTCCGATCGTCTTTCCCACTTTTTCGCGTACCTCCAGGGGTTTCGTTGTTCAAGCCTAAGAAATCTAAGTGGCAGTATGGCAGATATTTAGCGGAACTCAAACAATCCGCCTATAGTCATTCGACGGGAGGTGTCTCGACGCAAATCCGATCCCAGGGGTGGGATCGCGGAAGAGGAGGAACACCTTGAGTCCCAGCACCAACAGGCGGCTGCCGGCCTGGCTGATCGCCGCCAGCCTAGTCCTTGCCCTCTGCCTGCCCGCCCTCGCCGCCGCCGGCGGCAAGTCCCAGCGCGGTCCCGCGGCCAAGGCCCACCCGGCGCGTGACGATCACGGTCACGGCAACGCCGGCCATCACGGCCACGGCCACGGACACCGGACCACGGCCACCCGGCGACGACGGGCGCGGCAAGGGTCAACGTGATGACCCGCAACCTCTATCTCGGCGCCGACCTCACCCCCGCGATCGTCGCGCCGACCCCGGAAGCGCTGTCCACCGCCGACGGCGAGATCCTCCGCGAAGTCGACCGCCAACGACTTCCCGGTCCGGGCCAAGGGCCTGGCGCAGGAGATCATCACCCAGAAGCCCGACCTGGTCGGGCTGCAGGAGGTGGCGCTCTGGCGGACCATCGACCGCTCTCCGCCGCGGCGACCCCGGTCCGCTACGACTACCTGCCGAACTGCTCGCCGAGCTGAACAAAGGCGGGACCCGCTACAACGTCGTCGTCGTCAGGAAGAGTTCGACCTGGAAGCGCCGGCGGACGACAACGGCCTGCCCAACGACGGCCCGCTGCCGGCTTCCCCAACGCCGAGATCCTCGGGCGGCTGACGATGCGCGACGTGATCCTCGCCGCCATGGCGCCGGCGTGCAGACCTGGAACGCCGCAGGGCGGCAACTTCAACACCCTGCTGGAAGTGCCGATCCTCGGTCAGCCCGAAACCGATCAAACGCGGCTGGACCGAGACCGACGCGAAGGTGCGGGGCAGCCACCCGTTCCACTTCGTCAACACCCACCTCGAGGCGTTCCAGCCGCTGATCCGCCAGGCCCAGGCGGCGGAACTGGTCGCGCCCGGCGGTCCGGCGACCAGCAGCCTGCCGGTGGTCCTCGTCGGCGACCTCAACTCCGACGACGACACGGTCCGGTCCCCGACACGCTCGCCTACGAAGCCCTGTTGGCGGCGGGCATGGTCGAGCGCAGCACCGACAATCCGCTCAGCTGCTGCCTCAACTCGAGCCTGCTCGGGGCGGGGGACGGCGGCAGCGTCGCCGACTTCGACCACAAGGTCGACCACATGATGACGAACGCCCCGTCCGCCATCGCCGGTCCAGAGGCTCAACCGTGACCGGCCTCCTCCCCGGTCAACGGCTTCTGGAACTCCGACCACGCCGGCCTCACCAGCTCCCTGAAGGTTCGCCCACTGACAGATCGAGGTCGATGGGCCGATTTCCCACGATGGGCGTGGGATTTCGGCCCGTCGGCCGGCGGTGTCAGCCTTCGCCGGCGGTGGCGGCGACGAAGGCCGCGACTTCTTTGCTCTGCTCTTGGTTGAGGATGCCGCCCGGCATCCGGCCCGGGGTGGTGGAGCTGTCGACGCCGTTTTCGACCGCGTTGAGGACGCGGCCTTCGGTCGCTTCGATCGTTTCCGCGGCGCTGGGGCCGCTGGGCGGACCGGACGGCGCCAGCAGTTCGTCGAGGTTGGGCCCGTAGTTGCCGTCGGTCCCCGCCGCGTAGAGCGTGTGGCAGGTGCCGCAGTTGGTCTGGAACAGGGACTGGCCGCTCTTCAGGTCGGCGGCGACCTTCTGGTCGCCCGTCGCGGCGTCGCCCTTGGAGCGGAAGGCCAGCCAGGGGATGACGACCGCGAGGACCAGGATCAGCAGGCCGAAGACGATGAAGGTTCGCTTGCTCATTTCGCGGCGCGCATACTACTGGCGCGCCCTCTCGGCGCGGTACCAGGGGCACATTCGCCGCAGCTCGCACTCCCCGCAGCGCGGCTTCGGGCGGCAGAGCTCGCGCCCGTGGCGGATCAGGTTCATGTGCAGCTCGTAGGCGTCCGCGGGGTCGACCACGGCCAGCATCTCGTCGTGGGCGCGCTCGAGCGAGGCCGTGGCCGGGAACAGCCCCAGCCGCCCGCCGACCCGGTGGACGTGGACGTCGACCGGGATCTCCGGGATGTCCCAGGTGAAGATCAGCACGCAGGCCGCGGTTTTGCGGCCCACCCCCGGCAGCGCCAGCAGGAACTCCAGCGCCTCCTCGCGCGGCGCCGTCGCGGTCCAGTCGAGGTCGGGGTCGCTCGCCCAGCCGCTCCAGGATCGCCTGGATCCGCGGCGCCTTCTGCTGCGCCAGGCCGCCGGGCCGGATCGCCTCCTCGACCTCCGCCACCGGCGCGTCGCGCACCTCCTCCCAGCTGGGGAAGCGCTCCCGCAGGGCCGCGAAGGAGCGATCGCGGTTGCGGTCGTTGGTGTGCTGGGAGAGCACGGTCTTGATCAGCTCCGCGATCGGGTCCCCGTGCGGCTCGTTGACCGGCCGCCCGTACATCTCCCGCAGCCGATCCCGAATCGCCCGCACCCGCCGCTTGCTCGGCCGCTTCCACGTCATCGGCTCTACGGACCCTATGTGTCCCGTTAACGCGCGGATTACAATTGCCGGATGTCTCGTGCGTTTTCCGCGGCTTCCGCGCGCCTTCCCAAGGGTTGGGGGGACCTCGCGCGCCAGATCGCGATCCTGGTCAGCGTCGACCTTGCCTACACCCTCGTGCGCGGCATCGTCCATTCCGAGAGGACGCTGGCGCTCGCGCACGGCCGGCAGGTGATCGACTTCGAGCGCTCGATCGGGCTCTTCTTCGAGCCCAGCTGGCAGGCGTTCTTCGTGCCGATGCACGCGCTGATCGACATCGCCAACCAGATCTACCTCAACGCCCAGTTCTCGATCGCGCTCGGTTTCCTCGTCTGGCTCTACCTCTTTCGCAACGAGTCCTATTACTTCGTGCGCAACATGTTCGTCGCCGCGATGGGCGTGGCCCTGGTCGGCTACACCCTCTACCCGACCGCGCCGCCGCGGATGTTCCCGGAGCTCGGCTTCGTCGACACGATCAACGACTTCTCCAGCGTCAACCACGACTCCTCGCTGGCCAAAGTCTTCATCAACCCGTACGCGGCGGTGCCGAGCATGCACTGCGCCTTCGCGATGATGATCGGCGGCAGCGGCTTCCTCGTCTGCCGTAACTGGTTCGCGAAAGCCGCCTGGGCGGCCTGGCCGTTGCTGGTCAGCTGGGTCACGATCGTCACCGCCAACCACTACTGGGTGGATGCGGTGCTCGGCTGGGCGGTGGCGCTGACGGCGGTGCTGGTGGCCTGGCGGCTCGCCCAGGCCCGGCCCGAGGCCTGGGCTTTCCGCTCCAGGACCGCACGCCAGGCCGAGGCCTGACCGCGGCGCAACCCGTCCCGGAGCGCCCCGACCTGCTCCAGACCGACTAGCCTCACGGGCAATGGATCCTTCGGCGCCCCCCAGGGCCCCCGGCGGCCGCCGCAACGGCCGCACGACGAGCCGCAACGGGCAGGAGCTCCGCGTCTACGCCCGCGAGCGGCTGATCGAGTCTCGGCTGACGCCGAACGCGATCTCGATGGTCGGCCTCTTCGGCAACCTGGTCGCCGCCGTCCTGGTCACCCAGCGCCTCTTCTTCCTCGCCGGCGTCGCCTTCGTGCTCGGCTCGGTGATGGACACGCTCGACGGGCGCTACTCGCGGATGTCGGGCAAGGGCACCCTCTTCGGCGCCTTCCTCGACTCGACCCTCGACCGCGATCGAGGAGGGCATCGTGCTCGCCGCCGTCGCCGGCTACTTCGCCGCCCAGGGCGAAGCTTTCGCTGCCGCGATGTGCGTGGTCGCGGTGCTCGGCTCGCTGATGGTCTCCTACACGCGGGCCCGCGCCGAGGCGCTCGGGGTCGAGTGCAAGGTCGGCTTGGCGACGCGCCCGGTCAGGGTGGTGCTACTTTCGATCGGCCTGATCTTCGCCAAGGGAGCCGGCATCGGCGATTTCGAACTGCTGGCGCCGTCGATCTACGTCATTGCGGCTTTGACGATCGTCACCGTGTTCCAGCGTGTATGGCATGTGCGGAACGAGCTTCTCCTGGCTGAGGCCGGCGCCCAGAGCGGCGGCGAGGCGGAGGAGCTGTAACCAGCAAGGCCGCCGGGTGTGTTCTGCCATCCAGCGCGATCCCAGGAGGACTTCCAATTTCATGAGTGAGAGCAACGGAGCAAACGGCAGCACCAACGGCATCGCCCGCCAGGACGAGAAGGTCCGCGTCGCGATCGTCGGCGTCGGCAACTGTGCCAACTCCTTCATCCAGGGCATCCAGTACTACAAGGACGCCGATCCGGCCGACGAAGTTCCCGGCCTCATGCACGTCGAACTGGGCGGCTACCACGTCCGCGACGTCGAGTTCGTCGCCGCCTTCGACATCGACCAGGAGAAGGTCGGCAAAGACCTCTCCGAGGCGATCTGGTCGGGGCAGAACGACACGATCAAGTTCGCCGACGTCCCCAACCTCGGCGTCAAGGTCGAGCGCGGCATGACCCTCGACGGCCTCGGCAAGTACCTGAAACAGAAGATCACCAAAGCTCCGGGCGAAACCGCCGACGTCGTCGGCATCCTCAAAGAGACCAAGGCCGACGTCCTCGTCTGCTACCTGCCGGTCGGCTCCGAGGACGCGACCAAGTGGTACGTCGAGCAGGCGCTCAAGGCCGGGGTCGGCTTTGTCAACTGCCTCCCCGTCTTCATCGCCCGCGAGGACTACTGGGACAAGCGCTTCGCCGACGCCGGGCTGCCGATCATCGGCGACGACATCAAGTCCCAGGTCGGGGCGACGATCGTCCACCGCCAGCTCGCCCGCCTCTTCCACGACCGCGGCGTGCGGCTGGAGCGGACCAGCCAGCTCAACGTCGGCGGCAACATGGACTTCTTCAACATGCTCGAGCGCGAGCGCCTCGACTCGAAGAAGATCTCCAAGACCAACGCGGTCACCTCGATCATGGGCCACGAGCTCGACCCGGACAACGTCCACGTCGGCCCCTCCGACTACGTGCCCTGGCTGACCGACCGCAAGTGGGCCCACATCCGGCTCGAGGGCAAAGCCTTCGGCGACGTGCCGCTGACCGCCGAGCTGAAGCTCGAGGTCTGGGACTCGCCGAACTCCGCCGGTGTCGTCATCGACGCGGTGCGGCTGATCAAGCTGGCGCTCAACAACGGCATCGCCGGCCAGCTCGACGGCCCCTCCAGCTACCTGATGAAGTCCCCGCACAGCCAGCGCCCCGACGACGAAGCGCGCGAGCAGACGGAGGAGTTCATCGCCGCCAACGCCCGCGGCAAGGCGGCCAAGCCCGCCACCGCGGACGCCCCGAGCACGGCCCAGGCCTAGCGCCGGTCGATCCGACTACTTCATAAGAGCCCGCCTCGCGCGGGCTCTTATGCTGCACCCGTGCCCTCGGCCGAGCCGCTCTCGATTGCCCAGGTCGCGCCCTTCCGGCGCGGCGTGGAAAACCCCGTCACCGAGTTCGTCGAGCGGGTCTCGGACGAGCTCGAGCGCCGCGGCCACACGGTCCTGCGCGCCTTCACCGGGGACCGCGTCAAGGGCCTGCTGAAGCCCTCGGCCCAACTCGACGTCGTCCACGTCCACGAGCCCTTCGCCCCGAGCGTCTCCTCGGCGGCGCTGCGCCACTCCAACTCGCTCAACGTCGCCACCTTCCATGCGCCGCAGGAGCGGGTGCTCTCGACTCAGGTCGCGCGCCCCCTGGTCGAGATCTTCTTCGGCCGCATCGATGCCCGCACCGTCACCAGCGTTGAGACCGGGGCGCTGCTGGAGCGCTACTTCCCCGCCAGCTACGAGCTGGTCGAGCCGGGCGCGGGGGCGGCGGACTGGGGACGGGTCGCCGACCAGCTGGAGGCGATCTACCGCCGCCTGGTGGCGCGCCGCCACGATCCCGGCGGCGACCCCGAGCTGCGCCGGCGGATCGCCGAGCGGCCGCTGATCGACGTCGACCTGCACATGCACACCGACCACTCGGGCGACTGCGCGACCCCGGTCGAGGTGCTGCTGCAGACCGCCCGCGACCGCGGCCTCGGGGCGATCGCGATCACCGACCACAACGAGGTCTCCGGGGCGCTGGAGGCGCGGCGGATCGCCGCCGGGATGGACGGCATCAAGGTGATCGTCGCCGAGGAGGTGAAGACGGCCGAGCAGGGCGAGGTGATCGGCCTCTTCCTCGAGGAGAAGATCCCCAAGGGCCTGACCATGGCGGAGACGATCGCCGCGATCCGCGCCCAGGGCGGGCTCGTCTACGTGCCCCACCCGTTCGACCGCTTCCACTCGGTGCCCGACTACGAGCACCTGATCGACATCGTCGAGGAGATCGACATCCTCGAGGTCTTCAACCCGCGGGTGGCGGTGACCGCCTTCAACGAGGAGGCCGAGCGCTTCGCCCGCAAGTACCGGATCGTCGCCGGCGCCGGCTCCGACAGCCACGTCGCCCAGGGGCTCGGCAGCGTGCGCACGCGGATCCACGACTTCGACGGGCCGGCCGAGTTCCTCGAGGCGATGCGCGACGCCGACATCACCCGCAAGCACAAGAACCTGCTCTACGTGCAGACGCTGAAGCTGCTGCAGACGGCGGGTCGCCCGAAGGCGCCGAAACGGCAGGTGCCCGACGCCAAGCCGGCCCGGGGAGGCAAGCCGCGCAAGCGCCGCTCGGCGAGCAAGAGCTGATGCAGTCGCGGCGAGGCGAAAGGAGCCGCGCCCGCCTCGTCAAAGAAGGTCGGGCAGATGCGAGGCACCGACGACGAGATCCGCGAGAAATACCTGGAGCGGGCGATCCGCGAGCTCAACCAGATCAGCCACGAAATCCAGGAGTGCCCGCACTGCCCCCGCGGCAAGCTGATGCCGGTGCTCGGCTCCGGCCACCCCCAGGCGGACATCTTCATGCTCAAGCAGGCGCCGATGGTGGCGGAGATCGAGGAGGGGGTCGCCTTCTACGGGCGCGCCGGCAACGCGCTGATGAAAAGCTTCAAGCGGCTCGGCATCGACCCGCTGGTCGTCTACGGCACGCTCTGCGTCAAGTGCCCGATCGCCGAGCCCGACCTCGCCGCCGGCGAGTGCGTCGCCCGCCTGGTCGAGGAGATGGCGATCGTGCAGCCGAAGATCCTCGTCGTCATGGGCGAGCCGGCCCTGCGCATCCTCAACAGCCTCCAGGTCCCCCTCTCCCGCCCGGTCGAGCAGCGCGAGGGCGACATCCAGGCCTTCACCCCCACGATCGACGCCCTCTACGTCCCCGACATCGACGACTCCCTCGACGAGGAGGGCGCCAAGCAGCGCTTCTGGCGCGCCTTCCGCATGCTCGGCACCTGGTACGAGGACCTGCCGCCGTACTGAGCGCCGAGGTCAAGCGAAGGTGCTCGAGTTGACCCCACCCGGGCGGGGTCAAGTCATTCACTTCTGGGAGGGATGGACTAGGGGGCCGCGGCGGTGGCGACGGCGGTCATCGGCTCGACCCTGGCGCTGGCGAGGCCGCGGACGACGACGGTGTCGAGGGCCTCGTAGGCGCTGAGTTGGGACTGCGCCTCGGCCGGGTCTCCGGCGGCGACGCCGACGCTGCCCTCGGGCTCGCCGAGGCGGTCGAAGTGGTCGCGGTAGCCCTTGTGCAGGTCGCGGTAGAAGGACTCCTCCTTGGCCAGGCGCTCGGCGGCGTCGGGGCCGACGGCGGTGCGGACGTAGCCGAAGACCGGCGGGGCCGGGCGGCCGGCCTCGCTCGGCGCCGGCCTCGACCTGCTCGCGGGCGCCGGCGGCGAACTCCGGCGTCATCCAGTTGAAGAAGACGCCGTCGAACTCGGCCCCGGCCAGCGCGCACATCTTCGGGCCCATCGCGGCGAGGACGAGGCGGACACCGGGCAGCGCCTCGCGCAGCTGCGGCAGCGACTCGCGCATCTTCGTCAGCGGCTTCTTCGAGAAGCCGGCGCCGACGCCGAGCCAGAGCCGGGCCGGGTCGATGCCGAGCCGCTCGATGTCGGCGGCGATCGCCTCCGGCGGCGTCCGGTCGAGCGCGATCACGGCGACGCCGAGATCCACCGCGGGCGCCGCCGCGGCGAACTCCGCCAGCGTCTCCAGCCCCTTGGCGCCGGGATGGTCGTTGGACCACATCGACCCATACCCCAGCTCCGCGCAGCGCGCCGCCAGCGGCCGCGCCACCTCCGGATCGAGCCCCGCGGCGACGCCGAAGCCGCGTCGCTCACGCCTTCTCCAGCGAATGCCACGCACTCGATGTGCGGGGTCTGGGGGAACATGTCGACGGGCCTCACTCGCGTCAACTTATAGCCCGCCTCGACCAGCTGGGCGGCGTTGGGGGCGAGCGTGGTCGGGTTGCAGGAGACGTAGACGATCCTCTTCGCCTCGCACTCGATCACCCGGCGGATCATTTTCTGCGAGAGGCCGGCGCGCGGCGGGTCGATCACGACGACGTCGGGCTTGCCGGCCTGGACCAGCAGCGGCCGCACGCCGGTGCGGACGTTGGCGGCGAGGAAGTGGGCGTTGCCGATCCCGTTCAGCCTGGCGTTGCGCTCGGCGTCGGCGATCGCCTCGGGGACGATCTCCACGCCCCAGACCTCGCCGGCCCGGCCCGCCATCGTCAGCCCGATCGTGCCGATCCCGCAGAACAGGTCGAAGACCTTCTCGCTGCCGCTCAGCCCGGCGTACTCGGCGGCGACGGCATAGAGGCGCTCGGCCATCTCGGTGTTGGTCTGGAAGAAGGCGCCGGGGGAGATCTTCCACTTCAGCCCGCAGAGCTCCTCCTTCAGGTACTCCTCGCGCAGCACGCCGGTCGGCCCCTCGCTGCTGCCGGAGTCCTCGGCGACGATCGTGTGCAGGTCGACGGGGGGTTTGGGGAAGTTGCGCTCGGGCGGTGACGAGGCGGGTCTGGATCTGCCCCGTGCGCCGCCCCTCGCGGACGACCAGGTTGCGCAGCACCCCGCGACCGCGGGCGCGGCCGTCGAAGGCCGGGATCGACTCCAGCCGGGCCCAGTCGCGGACAGCGTTGCGGGCGGCGTTGCCGGCCTCGGAGGCGAGGTGGCAGTCGTCGACGTCGACGACCAGGTCCCAGCGGCCGCGGGCGTGGAAGCCGAGGATCGGCTCGCCGTCGTCGTCGCCGAAGGAGTATTCGAGCTTGTTGCGGTAGCGCCACTGCTGCTCGGCGGCGACGATCGGCTCCAGCTCGAAGCCGTCGAGGCCGCCGATCCGCCGCAGCGCCTCGTCGACCTGTTCGCCCTTGATCGCCAGCTGGCGCTCGTACGGCAACCCCTGCCAGGGGGCGCCGGGACAGGGCTCGCCCCCGTGCGTGCAGCGGTCGGGGATGCGGTCGGCGCCGGGCGTGAGCAACTCGACCACGCGGGCCTCGGCGAAGCGCTTCTTCGCCTTCGTCACCTCGACCCGCACCCGGTCGCCCGGGAGGGCGCCGGCGACGAACACCACGAAGCCCTCGGCCCGGGCGACGCCGCGCCCGCCGAAGGCGAGCGAGTCGACCTCGACCTCGAGCGTCTCGCCGCGCCGCGGGCCGCGGGCCGCCGGCTTCTCGCCGCTGGCTGTCGTCAAGCTAGCCGAGTTTCTTGGCGGCGCGGCGCGCGGCCTGCGTGGCCTGTTTGCGCACCGTGCGCACGGGCTCGGCGCGCCCGCCTACCTCTTTGCGGGCCTGCTTCACCAGCCGCTCCAGCTCGCCCAGCAGGGTGTCGGTCTGCTTGCGGCCGCGCTTGACCAGGTCGCTGAGCATCTTCTCGGCGTCGCCGCGGGTCATGCGGCCGCGCTTGACGGCGTCGTCGACGACCTCCTGCAGGCGGTCGCGGCTGAGCGTGACGCTCTGCTCGAGGCTCTCGCGGAACTGGGCGACGCTCTTGTCGAGGCCGCTGGTCGCCTTGCTGCTGGCCCGTTTCGGCGCCGATTTCTTCGCTGCTTTTTTCGCGCCGGATTTTTTCGAAGTCGCTTTGCGGGGCGCCGCCTTCTTGGCTTTCGCTTTGGCCTTGCTCGCTGCCTTGGCCGGAGCTTTTTTCGCTTTGGCTTTCGGTTTCGCGGCTTTCGCTTTTTTGCTGGTTTTGGCAGCTGCTTTTTTCTCGGCCATCTCGACGTGCCTCCAGGGAAGTTGGGCGCGGGTGCGGGGTACGGGGTTCGACTATTGCAACTCCGCCTCAACTTCGCAGCAGCGGCGGCTCTGCCGCGAGGAATCGTGCCTGCACAGGAGCGTGATCGGAGAGCCGCAGGGCGCGCCCGTCGAGCGGCCAGCTCCCGCCGCTCCGGCGGCCAGGCGGTCGGCGGCTCGAGCACCTCGAGGCCGCGGGCCAGCAGGTGGTCGATCGCCTTCGGCCCGGTCGGCGCGCCCAGGCCGAAGTCCTCGCGCAGGCGCTCGAAGACCGCCGGCTGCTCGGCCGGGCGCAGGTTGAGGTCGCCGCCGAAGAGGAGCGGCGCGGCGCCGGCGAACTCGGTCGCGGCGCGGGCGGCGCGCAGCACGTCCTCGGTCGCCATCGCCGCCATGTCGTTGGTCGCGTGCAGGTTGGCGACGCAGACGCCGGAGGCGGTCCGGGTCAGCGCCAGCGCCCGCCGCTCCGGCGGCCCGTCGTGGATCGTCAGCTCGCGCCGCTCGGCGATCCCCCCGAGCCGCCCGACCCGCGCGCCTGGCTGTTGCTTTACCCCGCTATCCGCGGCAAAGTCACAGCCAGGGGAGGGGAGGGAGGAGAGGTTCGCACCAGGGTCAGGTTGGAGCCGCCCTCGCCGGAGGCCATCAGGTCCGGGTTCTGGCGGGCGAGCAGGCCGCGCAGCGGGCCCAGCGCGTTGCGCGAGGTCAGCGCCCGGTGCCACTCCGCCCCGCAGGCCCGGGCCAGCGGCGTCGCGAAGCGCGGCGGCACCTCCTGCAGCAGGGCCACGTCCCAGGCCGCCCCGGCGAGCAGGGTCGCGAACTCGGCGCTGAGGTCGCGGTTGACCTGGACGTGGGTCTCGTTGCGCTCGTCGATCCGCAGCAGCCGCGAGCGCCAGCTGCGCAGCTCCGGGTCGGGCGGGAAGTCCCGTCCGTGGAAGAGGTTCCAGGCGATCGCGGTGAACTCCACGGTCCGTAGTATCCGCCGCTTGAAGCGGGACTTCCTCACTGGCGAAGAGTTCGGCGCCTTCGAGCTCGGCAAGCTGCTCGACCGGGCGGCCGAGCTGAAAGCCGGCCGCGGCGAGCGGCTCGGTGCCGATTCGCTGGCCGGCCGCAGCGTCGCCCTGATCTTCCAGAAGCCCTCGACCCGGACCCGGATCTCCTTCGAGGTCGGCGTCGCCGAGCTGGGGGGGACGCCGATCGTCCTCCGCGCCGACGAGATGCAGTTCTCCCGCGGCGAGTCGATCGGCGACACCGCCCGGGTGCTCTCCCGCTACGTCGACGCGATCGTCATCCGCTCCGGCTCCCACGAGGAGGTCGCCGAGCTGGCGGCGGCCGCCGAGGTCCCGGTCGTCAACGCGCTGACCCCGCTGCACCACCCCTGCCAGGCGCTCGCCGACCTCCTGACCATGCGCGAGCGCGGCGGCGAGCCTCGAGGGCCAGCGCCTCGCCTACGTCGGCGACGGCAACAACGTCGCCCGCTCGCTGGCGCTGCTCGGCGAGCTGGCCGGGGTCGAGGTCGTCGTCGCGGCGCCCGCCGGGCTACCAGCTGGAGGAGGGCCACGGGGCGCAGCTGACCGGGGACCCGCGCGCCGCCGCCGCCGGCGCCAACGCTCTCTATACGGACGTCTGGGTCAGCATGGGCGACGAGGCCGAGGCCGAGCGCCGCCGCGCCGACCTCGCCCCGTTCCGCCTCGACGCCGACCTCCTCGCCGCGGCCGCCGACGGCGCCATCGTCCTCCACTGCCTCCCGGCCCACCCAGGCGAGGAGATCGCCGCCGACGTCCTCTACGGCGAGCACTCCGCCGTCTGGGACCAGGCCGAGAACCGCCTCCACGCCCAGAAGGCGCTGCTGGAGGCCCTCCTTGCGCGGTAGTCCTTTCGGTCGTATAGCGGACCAAACGACTGCCGCACTCGGGCAGTAGGGCGCGCGTGTATCCCCATCTCGAAATCGGCCCGGTGACGCTGCAGACCTTCGGCCTGATGTTCGCCCTCGCCTTCCTCGCCGCCGGCGCCCTTATATGGAGGCGGCTGGGGGAGATCGGCAAGCCGGTCGACTGGGCCTATGAGATGGGATTCGCGGCGCTTCTCGGCGGCGTCGTCGGCTCCCGCGTCTACTTCCTCGTCCAGAACTACAGCGAGGTCAAGCACGACCTGCTCGGGAACCTCCTCTCCGGGGCGGGGCTGGTCTGGTACGGCGGCGCCATCGGCGGCACCCTCGCCGTGCTCGCCTGGGCCTGGTACCGGCGCTTCCTCGGCCTCGCCCTGCTCGACCTGGCGGCACCGGCGCTGGCGCTGGGCTACGCGGTGGGCCGGGTCGGCTGCCAGCTCTCCGGCGACGGCGATTACGGCAAGGCCTGGAGCGGGCCCTGGGCGATGTCCTACCCCGACGGCACCGTGCCGACCGAGCAGACCGTCCACCCGACCCCGGTCTACGAGACGCTGGCAATGGGCTTCGGCGCCTGGATCCTCTGGCGGCTGCGCGACCGGGTCCGGGCCGGCGTCCTCTTCGCCCTCTACCTCCTCTACGCCGGCGCCGAGCGCTTCCTGGTCGAGTTCCTGCGCCGCAACGACGTCGCCGCGCTGGGCCTGACCGCGGCTCAACTGGAGAGCCTTGGCATGATGTTGGCCGGCGCCATCTGGATCGCCGCAGTCAATCGCCGCTACGGCGGCATCTCTCGACCCACAACTTAGGAGGCACGGCGGCTAAATGGCGGCTATCGACGTTCAGAGTCAGGAGGGGCCCTCGGCGCGCACCGTCAGCGCCGTGCTCGACGCGGCGGCGGAGCGCCTCGCCGCCGCCGGCATCGACAGCGCCCGCCGCGACGCCGAAGTGCTGGTCGCCGACGCGATGGGCGTGAAGCCGGAGGAGCTCGCGGTCGCCGGCGCCGGCGAGATCCCCGCCGACGTCGCCGCCGCGATCGAGCAGCGGGTGGCGCGCCGCGCCGACCGCGAGCCGATCGCCTACATCCTCGGCCGCACGCCCTTCCGCGGGCTCGAGATCGCCGTCGACGAGCGCGTGCTCTGGCCGCGCCGCGAGACCGAGCTGCTGGTCGAGGTCGGGGTCGAGCTGCCCGAGGGCGCCCGCGTGCACGAGGTCGGCACCGGCTCCGGCGCGATCGCCCTGGCCCTGCTGTCCGAGCGCCCCGACCTCCGAGGTCACCGCCTCGGACCTCTCGCCGGAAGCGGCCGAAGCGGCGCGGGAGAACGCCGAGCGCCTCGGCCTCCCGCTCGAGGTGACCGTCGCCACCGGCATCCCCGCCGGCCTCGAGGGCGTCGACCTGGTCATCGCCAACCTGCCCTACGTGACCGACTCGACCATCTTCGAGCGCTCGCCCGAGATCCAGAAGGAGCCGCGGATCGCGGTCACCGGGGACTGCGGCGAGGACGGCCTCGGCGTCATCCGCGGCCTCGTCGGGGAAACGCCCTCCGGCTGGAAGCTGGCGATGGAGCACGACACCCACCACGGCCCGGCGATGCGCGAGCTGCTGCGCGACGCGACTACCCTGCAGGACTATGAAGGTGACGAGCGGGTGACCGTCGGCTTCGCGCCATGAGGCCGGCCGCAAGCGATGAGTGAGGCGCCGCCGCCGGCCGGGGAGACGCTGCCCGACGCGGGCGATCGCTCCGGGGCCGCCAGCGAGGCCCAGCGCCGGGCCAAGGTCGAGCGCCTGCGCGCGGCCGGAGTCGATCCCTACCCCCACTCCTTCGAAGGCCGCACCCACGCCGAGCGGATCCTCGCCGCCCACGACCCCGCCGAGCTGGGGGAGGGGGAGCACGAGGAGTTCACCTACCGGGTGATGGGACGGGTCACCGGCAAGCGCGGCCACGGCAAGACCGCCTTCCTCGACGTCCGCGACATCAGCGGCCAGATCCAGGCCTACGCGCGCCGCGACACGCTCGGCGAGGAGGCCTTCGGGCGAGTCGAGGAGCTCGACATCGGCGACCTGGTCGGGGTCGAGGGGCCGCTCCACGTGACCAAGCGCGGCGAGCTGGCGATCGGCGTCCGCGAGTGCACCCTGCTGGCCAAGGCGCTGCTCGACCCTCCCGACCTCTTCCACGGCATCTCCGACCCGGAGCTGCGCTACCGCCAGCGCGAACTCGACCTCATGGCCAATGCCGAGTCGCGGGAGATCTTCAAGAAGCGCTCCGACCTGACCTACGCGATCCGCACCCACATGCACGAGCGCGGCTGGGTCGAGCTGGAAACGCCGGTCCTGCAGCGGCTCACCGGCGGCGCCGCGGCGCGCCCCTTCGTCACCCACCACAACGCGCTCGACCGCGAGCTGTTCCTGCGCACGGCGACCGAGCTCTACCTGAAGCGGGCGATCGTCGGCGGCTTCGAGGACGTCTACGAGTTCGGCAAGTTCTTCCGCAACGAGGGGATGTCGCCCCAGCACAACCCCGAGTTCACGATGCTGGAGATGTTCGTCGGCGGCGCCGACTACAACGGCGTCATGGAGTTCATCGAGGTGCTGGTCGCGAGCGTGGTCGAGCAGGTGATGGGGACGACGGTGGTCGAGCGCGACGGGGTCGAGATCGACTTCGCCGCGCCCTGGCCGCGGGTGGTCCTGCGCGACGAGATCCTGCGCGAGGCCGGCATCGACATCTACCGGGCGAGCCGCGACGAGCTGGCCGAGGTGGCCGGCGAGGACGCCGAGGAGAACGACGACTGGGCCGGCCTCGTCGACACCCTGCAGGGCAAGCTGGTCGAGCCGAAGCTGATCCAGCCCACCTACATCACCGTGCTGCCGATCGACATCTGGCCGCTGGTCAAGGCCCACCCCGACGACCCCAAGGTCTGCGAGGCCTTCGACGGCATCGTCGCCGGGATGGAGATCGTCGGAGGCGGGCACCGACATCAACGACCCGGTCGAGCAGCGCCGCCGCTTCGTCGGCCAGCGCGAACGCCAGGAGTCCGGCGCCGAGGAGGACCCCCATCCCCACGACGAAGAGTTCGTGCGGGCGCTGGAATATGGGATGCCGCCGGCCAGCGGCGTCGGCCTCGGGATCGACCGCCTGCTGATGATCATGACCGGCTCCAAGACCCTGCGCGACGTAATCATCTATCCGGCAATGCGAGAGTCAAAAGGAGACTGAAATGGCGCTGAAGCTCCACCGCTGCTCACTGATGTTCGCCAAGATCGACGCCCACCCCTGCTGGAAGGTCCAGAAGGCCCTGGACGAGCAGGGCATCGAGTACGAGGTCATGAAGGGCCCCCTCCTCCCGGGCAAGCGCCACGAGCTCGAGCAGCTCTCCGGCCAGCGCAAATACCCGGTGATCGAGTTCGAGGACGGCCGCACCTACCGCGAAGAGTCGAAGGACATGGCCGCCAAGATCCGCGCCGGGCAGCTGCCCGGGTAGAGTGCGCCACGAGCGCCCGTAGCTCAGTGGTCAACGGTTCCTTACGGGGGGCCAAAGAGCGTCGGTCTTTCAAGCCGAAGGTCGCGGGTTCGACTCCCGTCGGGCGCATCCCGTTCCTCGCCGCCGTGTGCCGGTTCCCGGCCCCCAAAGCCGCCAGCTGTTACTTAGCCGCGCATAGCAGGCTAAGTAACAGCTGGCGCCCCCGGTCATGCCCAAAGAGCGCTGATCGGAACCGCCCAGAGCCGGTCGCCGAGCGGGACGGTCTGGGCGCCGGCGTGAATCAGGAACCCGGCGCGGAAGTCCTCGCTGCGCGCATCGCGGATCTTCGCCATCGGCCTCCAGTCTCGTTCGCGGACCGTCGCCGCCGCCTTCACCTCAAGGCAGGCGATCGCTCCGGAGCGATCCTCGAGGACGAGGTCGATCTCGTCGTTGCCGGTTCGGTAGTGGAAGAGACCTGCGTCGGTGCTCGCCCAGTGATGATCTCGATTGGTCCGGTGAGCGCGTCCTGGACCTTGCGGTTGGTGAGGACGTTGGCCGAGCCGGTCAGCAGAAACTGGCCCGGCGCCTGGTCGGCGTCGACGGCCCCCTTGATCGCGAGCAGCAGATCGGGACCGGCTCGCTGGATCTCGTCGAGCAGGACCGGGCGCGAGAGGCCGGCCACGAACCCCTCGGGGTCGCTGCTTGCCGCATCCCTCGCTGGTAATGCAAATTGGGAAAGTTGGTCATGTAATTTGGGAAGTTAGTTTGGGAATATGGGAAAGAGCTAGGAGATAACTGGGACCACGCAAGCGAGCGCTCAGGACATACACGGCACGTCATGCGCTGTCGGAATATCCAGACAACGGTGCCAATGAGTGCTAGTGTCGGAGTATGCCGACAGACCCCACAACCAGCAGCTGGCGTATACGCACCCCCGCCGACCTCGGCCGCGCGATCGCGGGCGCCCGCCACGAGCGCGGCTTGAGCCAAGGCGCACTGGCTGACGAGCTCGGCTTCAAACGCTCCTACCTCTCTGAATTGGAGACCGGGGATGAGGCGACGATCGCGCTCGAGCGGAGTCTCCGCGCGCTGCGCCGGCTGGGAGCCGAGCTGAGCGTGACGCTGCCGGACAGCCATGGCAACCGCCAGTAGTCTCGGCGTCTGGCTCGACCAGACCCAGGTCGCCGAGCTCGAGCAGCCACGCTGGCCTCGCATCCGCCTCCGCTACACCAAGGAGGCACTGGACGGCTGGCCGCAGAACAGCCCGGTGATCTCCTGCTCATTGCCACTCGCCCGGACTGCCGGTGATGCCTTCCCGTTCTGCCTCGGTCTTCTGCCTGAGGGTCAGGCGCTGGCGACGATGGCCGCTCAGGCAGGGCTCGCCGCCAACGACGTCTTCGGCCTTCTCGGCCGCTATGGACGCGATGTCGCTGGAGCTGTAGTGATCGGCACAGAGGGCCCCGAGCCGCGCGACGGCGGTGTCGAACCCTTTGAGGGCAACGGCCTCTCTGAGGCGGTCGAAGACCTCGAAGAACATCCGCTCGGAACCCACGAGGACTCTGAGCTCTCGCTCGCAGGTCTACAGGACAAGCTCCTCCTGGTCCGGCTCCCCGACGGTGGCTGGGGTCGACCGCTGGGCGGCCGACCCTCGACCCACATCCTGAAGCGCGAGGACACCCGCTTTCCCGGACTGATCAAGGCCGAGGCGGAGTGTCTTGCCATCGCCCGGGCGGTCTCGCTGACCACGATCGAGACCGAGACGGTTGAGCTCGGTGGCCATAGCTGCCTGATCGTCTCGCGCTTCGATCGCGTAGTCGACGCCGACGGAGAGGTTCATCGCATCCATCAGGAGGACCTCTGTCAGGCGCTCGGGCTCGACCCAGGTGGCGCGCGTGGGCGGGCGAAGTACGAACAGGGGACGGTCGGGCCTTCACTGAAGCAGGCGGCAGAGCTGCTCGACGCCTACAGCATCAATCCACTCGCGGAGCTCGACCGACTGGTCGCCGTCGTCGCCTTCACCGTTGCGATTGGCAACGCCGACGCTCACGGCAAGAATCTGGCGCTTCTTCACCCCGATCCCGAGACGATCTCGCTGGCGCCGCTCTATGACACCGTGCCGACGGTGCTCTGGTCGCGGTTGCGGAACGATGCCGCGATGGCGATTGGCGGCCAGGTCGTACTGGGGGATGTCGGCATCGAGGACATCGTTCGCGAGGCGATCCGCTGGCCACACTCTGCTGATCGCGCCCGCCGGGTGGCAACCGAGACGCTCGAGGGGATGGCGGCGGCCACCGACGGGGGAGTCGTCTCCGCTGATGGCCCGGTCGGCGGCCTGGTGGCCGCGCGAACCCGGGCTCTCCTCGCCGGAAAGCGCGCAGGGGCCACTGAAGCGCATAGGATTTTCATGAGCCGGATCTCGTTGAAGCGGATCGACTCACCGGCAAGCGCCATCCGGTAACTCGCTCTTGTCGCTCCCGGTCGCGTCCTTGCGGTTCGGTGCCTAGAACGCGCCGCTTGACCAACTTGACCAAGCGCTGGTACCCTGACCTCATGGCTAAGACCGTCGGCATCGGTGAGGCGAAGACCAACTTCTCTCAGCTCGTCCGTCGCGCCGAGGCCGGCGAGGAGATTGTCGTGCGCCGCGGCCGCGAGCCGGTCGCCCGCATCGTCCCGCTTGCGAAGAAGATCGGCGGCGTCAGGGGTCGCGGTTCGATGAAGGGCGAGATCTGGATGGTCTCCGACGAGGAGATGAAGCAGGTCGACAAGGAAATTGAGCAGATGTTCGAGGAGGGCGAGATCTTCCCCGCCGAGGACTCGCCTTCCACCCAGAGTTGAGACTGTTGGTCGACAGCCACGTCCTGCTCTGGCACGTCCTCGATGACCCTCGCCTTACCCCCGAGCCGACAGCAACGATCGAGGCGGCCGATGCCGAGGTTTTGGTCAGCACCGCGAGCCTCTGGGAGATCGCCATCAAGAGCGCTCTCGGCAAGCTCGATGCCCCCGATGATCTGCCGTCGCGAGTCGAGCAGCTCGGTTTCGAGCTGCTGCCGGTCAGTGCCGAGCATGCCTGGCAGGTGCGCACCCTTCCTGCACCCCGCCATGCCGATCCCTTCGACCGTCTGCTGATCGCCCAGGCCCAGGTCGAGCGCATGCCGATCCTCACCGCCGACCCGGCCTTCGCCGCCTACGACGTGACCGTGGTCTGGGACTCGGGCTGACTCGACGCGACCCTGCACATGGAGCACCCGGAGGACGACACCTCGCTCTCCTCAGGAAGATGCTTCAGTGAAATCTCACCAGCTGGACGCTCGCGATCGCGGGGGTCGCCCTCGCCTTCACATCACCCCCGCAATCCCGCTCTCCAGGCGCCCGACCTCCGTCCTTTCAAGCCGAAAGTCGGGGGTTCGCCGCCCAAGCCCCAAGCCCCCAGCGCTGTTCCTTTCCTCCGCTAGTGCGGGAAAGGAACAGCTACTTCGCTGCGGGAGCCCGGATCAGCGCCCTTTGATGTCGCCAGATATAGCGCTATCATCCGTCTACTGTGACTGCCACCGCGACCATCCGCGTCCCCCGTGAGACGCGCGACCGCCTCGCCGCCCGCGCCCGCGAGCGCGGCGTCTCACTCTCCTCCCTGCTGACCGAGTTCGCCCGCCGTGCCGAGCGGGCCGAGGCCCTGCGTTCCGAGCGCGAGGCGACCCGCGCCGAGGCAGGCGACCCGGAGGCCCTGGCCGAGATCGGGCTGTGGGAGGCGACGCTGGGTGACGGAATCGACTGAGACAACCTCTCGACCGCGCCGCGGGGAGATCTGGCTTGCCTCGCTCGGCGCTGCCCGCCGCGGCGAGCCCGGCAAGAACCGCCCGGTAATCGTCGTCTCCGTCGACGACCTGCTCGCCGGCGCCGACCACGAGCTGGTCGTCGTCGTCCCGCTCTCCAGCTCACTCCCGCGTTCGGCCCTGCGACCCCAGGTCGGCCGCAAGGCCGGCCTCGAGGCGGACTCCGCCGCGATCCCGCGCGCGGTTCGCGGCGTCGCCCGCCGCCGCCTCCTGCGCCGCCTTGGCGAGGTGCCCACCGTGACCCTGGCCGAGGTCGACGCCGCCCTCACGACCATCCTCGGCCTCGAGCGAGCGGCCGGGTAGCCGGCAACCCCGCCTTCACCCTCCAAGATGTCAGCCGCCCCCGCCGCAACCGCGCCGCCCCCCGGCGATCCCCCGCGGTACACCGCCCCGCGATCCCGATTCTGGAGGGCCCGCAAGCCCCGCATACAGAGCCGCTTCGCCGCACCCGAGCCACCCCCGCTGCCTCCAGGAACACGACGCGGCCTTGACGGCTCGGTCGCTAATCCGTTACGGTTTCGACCGCAGACCGCAACTCCCTTGTGACTGAGGGGTTACGATCCGCGAAGCACCACAGGGAAGGGGTTCCCCGGGAAGGGATCCCAAAAGAGACATCCAGGGAGACGCATGGAGTTCGCAGCAGCATTCGCCAGGGAACGAGACATCGTCGCCAATGCGGTGATCGTCGCCCCCGCCGCACCCGATTTCTCCAGTCCGGCATCCGTGGCTCTCCCTGGCTCGCGGAGTCCCAGGGACGGCGCGGGCGGCCCCCAGCGCCCCGAGGCCCGTCCCGGCCTCCCGGCTCAGGCCGTCCGCGGCCACTCCACCTCAACCACCGCCCTCCGAACACCCGGCCTCGCCACCCCAAGCCGGGCCGCAGTCACCGGCGCGACGAGCTCGCGCCGGCCAGAGCCCGCAGGGCTCGCAGACCCCGAGCCAAGCATGCCCGGACGCGGGAGCGAGGTCGCGAGATCGCCGGTTGTGACGAGCGCGGCCTCGCGGGAGCGGAGGACATGCGCTTATGGCGAGCGGGTTGACGGCGGACCCGGCTCACAATCGCCCGTCGTCTGCGGGTCGGGCGTAGCCCGCCCTGCAGACCTACCCGCAGAGCGGTCGCCGTTGGCTTCTGGTTGGTCCCGCGAGCGTGCGACGAGGCTCACCGAATGCCTCCCGCTTCTAACAGGCCACCTCACGCCGATATCCGCACAAACCCCTCATGCCACCACCGCAGTAACCGCCCCGAACTTCGCGAGCGCCCCACGGCAGCTCGACCGGCCTTCTTCGCACCCACTTTCGCACCAACCGCCGCGGCGCTCACGCCCCGCGCCGGCCTGATTGAGCAGTCAACCCGAGCGGGTGGGGACGGGTTCCCGTCCCGCTCGTCGTCAACAAGGCCGGCCGGGTTCAGCTCGGCAAGCAAAGGTGCGGGCGGTAGCTCCGCTCGCACCGGCTCCGCCTTCCAGGCCTCCCGCGACCACTCCCGGCGCATCCCCCTTCACGGCACGCTCAGCACCCTCGCCCCGGAGGCCACCCGGTGACCCACCTCCACCGCCTCGGCGCGCCCACCGCCGCCCTCCTCGCCTTCTCCCTCGCGGCCCTCGCCCTCTCCGCCTGCGGCGGCGGCAGTTCCAGCTCGACCGCCACCACCGGCAAGAGCTCGACCGACGGCAGCTCGACCGCCAAGAGCGGAAGCAACGGTTCCGGCCACAGCGCCCAGACCACCATCCGCCACTTCGGCCAGGAAGCAACCGCCGCCCAGGCAAAGCAGGCCGAAGCCGCCGTCACCGCCTACTTCGCCGCCCGCGCCGCCGGCGAATGGAAGAAGGCTTGTTCCTATCTCGTCGCGCCGCTCCGCCGCGCTCTCGGCCAAGTTCCCATCCCCCAGCAAGGCAAGGGCTCGAGCTGCGCGGCGTTCCTCGAGTCGAGGACCGCGCGCCTCTCGTCCGCCGATCGCACCGCTCTCGCCAAGCTCGACGTCGAATCGGTGCGCGTCGAGGGCGACCGCGGCTATGCCTTCTACCAAGGGTCCGCCCGTGCCGCGACCCCCAAGTCCGACCACGCAATCGCGATCGCCCGCGAAGGCGCCGAATGGAAGCTCCTCGGGATCTCCGGCAGGTCGCTGAGCTAATGAGCCCGTCGGCCCACAACTTTCGAGCAAAGCCCACTTTCACCAGTAGTGCATCCGGTTCCAACCGCACAGGAGGAAACGCCACGTGAACGCAAAGGCACGCTGTCTCGCCCTCTTCCGCCGCTCCGGCTCTCGCCGGGCCGACGCCGGTGCCCTCGCTTCGCGTGGCGCCTCGCCCCGCGGCCAAGGGATAGGTGCGCCCTCAGTTAGGCTGCCCTTGTTCCTCCTCGCCGCGCTCGCCGCCGTCTTCTTCCTCGTCCCGGTCGCCCAGGCGGCGGCCGCCGGCTCCACCACCAACATCAACATCGCGGGAACGGGCTCTGGCACCGTCAGCGGCGAAATCCTCGACGCCGGGACCTTCGAATCCACCCCCGTGAACTGCAGCGGCCCGCCGCCCACCGGCGAATGCGGTCCCTTCGCCTCCTCGGCGGGTGCGTTTGTCATCGTCGAAGCGCATCCCGACGAAGGCTCCGAAATCGAAAAGTGGGAATGGACCGGGGAAGTCAGCCCCGAAGAAAGCGGCTGCGAAGAAGAAGGCGAAGCCTTCGAAAGCTGCAGCGCCAACAACCCTGAAGGCGAAGAAAACACGCTCACCGTCGTCTTCAAGTCGAGTGCGACCCCGGGCTCCACCACCAACATCAACATCGCGGGAACGGGCTCTGGCACCGTCAGCGGCGAAATCCTCGACGCCGGGACCTTCGAATCCACCCCCGTGAACTGCAGCGGCCCGCCGCCCACCGGCGAATGCGGTCCCTTCGCCTCCTCGGCGGGTGCGTTTGTCATCGTCGAAGCGCATCCCGACGAAGGCTCCGAAATCGAAAAGTGGGAATGGACCGGGGAAGTCAGCCCCGAAGAAAGCGGCTGCGAAGAAGAAGGCGAAGCCTTCGAAAGCTGCAGCGCCAACAACCCTGAAGGCGAAGAAAACACGCTCACCGTCGTCTTCAAGTCGAGCGCGACCCCGGGCTCCACCACCAACATCAACATCGCGGGAACGGGCTCTGGCACCGTCACCGGCGAAATCCTCGACGCCGGGACCTTCGAATCCACCCCCGTGAACTGCAGCGGCCCGCCGCCCACCGGCGAATGCGGTCCCTTCGCCTCCTCGGCGGGTGCGTTTGTCATCGTCGAAGCGCATCCCGACGAAGGCTCCGAAATCGAAAAGTGGGAATGGACCGGGGAAGTCAGCCCCGAAGAAAGCGGCTGCGAAGAAGAAGGCGAAGCCTTCGAAAGCTGCAGCGCCAACAACCCTGAAGGCGAAGAAAACACGCTCACCGTCGTCTTCAAGTCGAGTGCGACCCCGGGCTCCACCACCAACATCAACATCGCGGGAACGGGCTCTGGCACCGTCACCGGCGAAATCCTCGACGCCGGGACCTTCGAATCCACCCCCGTGAACTGCAGCGGCCCGCCGCCCACCGGCGAATGCGGTCCCTTCGCCTCCTCGGCGGGTGCGTTTGTCATCGTCGAAGCGCATCCCGACGAAGGCTCCGAAATCGAAAAGTGGGAATGGACCGGGGAAGTCAGCCCCGAAGAAAGCGGCTGCGAAGAAGAAGGCGAAGCCTTCGAAAGCTGCAGCGCCAACAACCCTGAAGGCGAAGAAAACACGCTCACCGTCGTCTTCAAGTCGAGCGCGACCCCGGGCTCCACCACCAACATCAACATCGCGGGAACGGGCTCTGGCACCGTCACCGGCGAAATCCTCGACGCCGGGACCTTCGAATCCACCCCCGTGAACTGCAGCGGCCCGCCGCCCACCGGCGAATGCGGTCCCTTCGCCTCCTCGGCGGGTGCGTTTGTCATCGTCGAAGCGCATCCCGACGAAGGCTCCGAAATCGAAAAGTGGGAATGGACCGGGGAAGTCAGCCCCGAAGAAAGCGGCTGCGAAGAAGAAGGCGAAGCCTTCGAAAGCTGCAGCGCCAACAACCCTGAAGGCGAAGAAAACACGCTCACCGTCGTCTTCAAGTCGAGTGGGGGTGAAGTTCCGCTCACGGTCGAAGTAGAAGGGCCGGGCTCGGTCACCGGCGAAGGCATCAACTGCCCCGAAGGCGAATGCTCGAACACGTTCCCCGAAGGCGGAACGGTCGAACTGAGCGCCGAAGCGGCAGAACACGCCCACTTCGTCGGCTGGACCACGATCGAAGGCGACGCCGGCAGCTGCGAAGGCTCCGAAGCCTCCTGCGAAGCCGGCGAACTCAACGAACCGACGACGCTGAAGGCGGTCTTCGCCGTCAACACCCACACCCTGACGGTCTCCGTCAGCGGCGAAGGCGAAGTCAGCGGCGGCCCGATCAGCGAATGCGAAGAAGGGCCGACCGGCACCTGCTCGGGCTCGGTGAACGAGGAATCGACCGTCACCCTGACGGCGACCGAAGGCCCGAGCTCCGAATTCAAGGAATGGGGCGCGGGAGAGTGCCTCTCCAACCCGACGCCGGACAAATGCGAAGTCAAGGTCGAAGAAGCCGACAAGACGGTCCACGCGACCTTCCAGGTCAAATCGGGCTTCGCCGAACTCACCGTCCACAAGGCCGGCGGCGGCAAAGGCACGATCGAAAGCACTTCCGGCGGCACGATCAGCTGCGGCCCGGAATGCCCCAGCGAAGGCGCTCTCTTCGCCGAAGGCCCGGTCACGCTGAAAGCGACCCCGGCGCCGCCGGCGGGCTCCAACGTCTTCGTCAGCTGGAGCTCCAACTGCGCCCCGACCAGCGCCTTCGAATGCGTAGTCGAAGTCGGCTCCGGCGGCGCCGACGTGACGGCGACCTTCATCGCCGCCGCGGTGGTCACCCCGATCGCCCCCGGCGGCGCCTGCGGCGAAGCCGGCGGCGTCAAGGTCGAATACGCCGGCCTCTCCTACAACATCTGTAGCGGCGCAGAAGGCGAACCGGGCGAAACCCCGACGATCACCCCGTTCACCAAGGCCGAAGAGGAAGCTGGCACCCCGCCGGGGCATCCCTGCAACGACAACGGCGGCACGATGATCGAACTCGGCGCCACGACCAGCTTCGTCTGCAACGGCGAAGAAGGGCCCGAAGGCGAACCGGGCGAAACGCCGACGATCACGGTGACCACGTTCTCCACCCCCGGGGAACACGGCTGCCCCGAAGGCGGCTCCGACGTCGACTTCCAGCTCGGCGCGACCCACACCCACGCCTACATCTGCAACGGCGTCAAGGGCGCCCAGGGCGATCCGGGCGAAACCCCGACGATCACCACGCTGCCGGTGGGCAACGAACACTGCCCCAACGGCGGCATCGACATCGAACTCGAAGGCAACCACACCTACGTGTGCAACGGGACCGACGGCTCGAACGGCGCCCCCGGTTCCCAGGGTCCGCAGGGCAACCCCGGCGCCCAGGGCCCGCAGGGCCCGGCCGGCTCCAACGGCCACGACGGCTCCAACGGCTCCAACGGCGCCCAGGGCCCGCAAGGCGCCCAGGGACCGCAGGGCCCCGCCGGCAAGAACGCCAAGGTCAAGGTCACCTGCAAGGTCAAGAACAGCAAGAAGGTGAAGTGCACCGTCAAGGTCACCTACCCGAAGAACAGCAACAACAAGAAGCACCACAAGCGCCACGGAAAGCGCCACCAGCTGCGCTGGCGGCTGATGTCCGGCGGCCACGCCACCAGCCACGGCAAGACGACGATCGCCCGCCTCAACCGGGTGCTCAGCCACCTGCGCCCCGGCCGCTACGTGCTCCACGTAGATGGTCAGCGGGCGAAGATCGTGGTCCCGGCTGCGAAGAACCACAGCGGCCACCACCGCGCTGGCTGACTCGCCTACGGAACGAATCATGACCACCAACCAAGCAATGCGAATTCAAAAAACCCCTAGCGTTCGCTCCAGGAGGCCAGGTGCGCCGATGGCGAGGGCCGCGGCAAGCGATGCAAGGACGCAGTCGGTGCCGCGTGGCAGCGCGGAGGATCCCCGGACGCGGGAGCTCGGGCGGAAGATCTCCAGTTGTCATCAGTCCGCCCGAGCGGGAGCGGAGGAGATCCGACCGGCATCAGCCGGCGAGGACAAAGCAGCGCGCTGCCCCGGCGCCGCCAGCGGTGTGCCTGGCCGAGTGGAGGGGACGCATCAAAAGATCGTCATCCCGGCCGCCAAGAGCCATCGAATCCATAGCCATGTCTAGGGCGGCCCGGGCATCGAATCCGAGGGCGGGTGGGCGTTCGCCCGCGGGCCGCAGCACCCAGCAGCAGCCAAGCCAAATTCGCCAGGGAGAGCAGGTATGAGAGGACAGCAGGTGTCAGGCAGAGTTGCGGTACGGAGGCTCGCGCGCGCGGCCGTCGCCGCGGCGCTGGCGTCGCTGGCGCTCGGGGCCCTCGCCCCCAGCCCCGCGACGGCGAGCTGGTCCTTCGATTCGCACTTCGGGACCAAAGGCCTCGCGGGAGGCGAATTCGCCGAGAGCGACCCGCGCGGGCTGGCGGTGAACGAAACCGGCGCCGGCGGGGCCGCCGTAGGGACGGTCTACGCGACCGATCCCGAAAGCCAGCGGATCGAGTCCTTCGCGCCGGGCGGGGGCTTCCTTCGACTGTGGGGGCGCGACGTAGTTACCGAAGGGGCGGGCGAAGACACGGGGACGGGG
>CAVSIL010000018.1:0-10268 GCA_963727985.1 uncultured Solirubrobacterales bacterium
GCCGCGCCTACGAGGAGCGTGCCGCCAGCGCGCCCGGCCCTGAAGAGTCGCCGCCGGGTAGCGGCAGCGCAGCCCCGGCAGTCGAGCGCGACGCCGCCTGAGACGATTGCTGACTTAGCCCGGTTATAGGCGGGTCAACTCAGCAAACGACGATGGGAAGGGTTTACGAGCAGACATGGGGACGCGCTTTCGCGGCGTTGTACGACCGCGGCTTGAAGGCGACCGAGGAGGCCGGGCTGCGGGCGATGCGGCGCGAGCTCCTGGCCGGGGCAGGGGGGAGGGTGCTGGAGCTCGGCGCCGGCACCGGGGTCAACCTCGACCTCTATCCCGACGCGGTCGAGGACTTGGTCATGATCGAGCCCGACCCGCACATGGCGAAGCGGTTACGGGCGAGGCTGGTCGAGTCGGCGCGGAGCGCGACGGTAGTCGAGGCCCCGGCCGAGCGGCTGCCGTTCGAGGACGACAGCTTCGACGCGGCGGTCGCGACGCTGGTGCTCTGCACGATTCCAGACCCGGCCGCGGCCCTGGCCGAGGCGGCCCGCGTGCTGAAGCCGGGCGGGCAGCTGCTCTTCGTCGAGCACGTCCGCGCCGAGGACCCGGGCCTGGCCCGCTGGCAGGATCGACTCGAGCGGCCCTGGCGCTTCCTCGGCGACGGCTGCCACTGCAACCGCGACACGGTGGCCACGATCGCCGGCTCCCGGTTCGAGTTGAAGGAGATTCAGCGCGGCCAGATGCCGAAGGCGCCGCCGATCGTCTCCCCGCTGGTCCGCGGCAGCGCCACCCTGCCGGCTTAGTGACTCAAACTTGTCGAGTTGACCCCACTATGGGTGGGTCAAGTCGAGCAGTTCGTCCTTGCGCCGAGCAGCCGGCCGACCAGCTCGGCGGCGCTGACGCCAATGAAGGCACCGGCGAGCACGTCTGCGGGATAGTGGACTCCGGTATGCACGCGCGAGTAGCCGACCAGGGTCGCCAGCGCCCGCAGCGGTGCGGAGAGCGCCGGCTGCACGGCACCGGCGCCGGTCGCGAAGGCGAAGGCCGAAGCCGTATGGCCGGAGGGGAAGGAGCTGGAGCGCGGCATCGGCACGTGGCGGCGGGCCAGAACCTCCAGCTCCTCGCGCTCCGGGCGGCGCCGCGTGGTCAGCGGCTTGGCGACGAGGTTGGCGAAGGCCGAAGCGAGACCGAGCGAGGCAAGGCCGGCGACCGCAGCGCGGCGACCGCGGCTGCCACCAAGCAGGCCCAGGCCGGCGGCAGCGCCAAACCAGAGCTTGCTGTGGTCGGCGGCTTGCGAGAGTGCTCGCATCGCCGTATCGAGAGCCGGCGTATCGGTGCCGGCGACCGCCGCGTAGACGGCGGTGTCAACCTTCTTCGCCTCGCTCAGCCAGTCCGCCATAGGGCGATGATATGAGCCGTCGTCTTGGGGCCGTCCTGGCGCTGCTCGGCGGCGGCCTGGCCCTGGTCATCGTCGCCTACGCCTTCGTCGTCGACTTTCCCCGCGGCCCGATCGTGCTCGCCTGCGTCTGCGGGGCGCTGACGCTGGCCTGGTATGGCCTCCTGCACCGTGGCAGCCGGCGCTGGCTGGCGGTGGCGCTGTGCCTGGGCCTGATCGCCCTTGCGCTCGTGGTCGCTGTCGGCGGAGGCAACGGGCCGGCCTGGGTCGTGGCCACGGTCGCATTCGTCGTCGCCGTCGCCGGTACCCGCGTTGCCTTCCGACCCGAGCGATCGCTGCCGCGCGCGGCGGCGCCCCGGGAACCGGTGCTGTTCGTCAATCCCTGGTCGGGCGACGGGCTCGCGGGGCAGGTCGGGCTCGCGGGCGAGGCCGAAAAGCGAGGCTTCGAGGTAGTCGAACTGAGCGCGGGAGTCGAGCTCGACGAGCTGGTCCGGGCGGCGGTGGGGAGGGGCGCCGACGGGCTGGCGATGGCCGGCGGCGACGGCTCGCAGGCGCTGGTCGCGGCGATCGCCGCCGAGCACGACCTGCCCTACGCCTGCATTCCCTCGGGGACCCGAAATCATTTTGCCCTCGACCTCGGCGTCGACCGCGAAGACGTGGTTGGCGCCCTCGATGCCTTCGTCGACGGGGGCGAGCGTTATGTAGACCTGGGCGAGGTCAACGGCAGGGTCTTCGTCAATAACGTCTCGCTCGGCGTCTACGCCCAGGCGGTCAGTCAGGATGAGTACCGCGAGTCGAAGCTGCGGACGCTGCTCGACACCTTGACCGACACGCTCGGCGTCGAGGGCGAGACCGTCAATCTCCGCTGGAGCGACCCCGACGGCGCCGCGCAGGTCAGTACAGCGCTGGTACTGGTCTCCAACAACCCGTACCTACTGGGCCCGACTCTGGGCACCGGGACGCGCCCGCGCCTCGATCGTGGCCTACTCGGCATCGTCGACTTCCACCCGCCGACGCCGGGAGCGGACGGGCAGACGGTCCGCTGGCGCGAGTTGGCGGCCGCCGAGCTGGAGATCGAAGCCGATGGCCCGGTTCCGGTCGGGATCGATGGCGAGTCGCTGACCCTGGAGCCGCCGCTGCGGTTCCGGATCCGCCCGCGCGCCCTGCGCGTCCGCGTCGCCCGCGATCACCCAGGCGCGTCGCCCTCGGCCGAAGTCCCACACGGGCCGCTCGGCGTATTGAAGGAGCTGCTGAGAGTGGCGGGGCGCTAGGTCCCCGCTCTCCCGCCCTTCAGATTCAACGCACGATAATGGTAGTTATGTAAACCTGGGCTCAGCTGGCCTTGTCGATTTCTTCTTCGACTTCCTCGGGCGTGCTGGGCGTGCCGAGGAGCTCAAGGCCGTTGGTGCCGGGTCCCTTGATCGCGAACGACGGTGTGCCGGTAAAGCCGAGTCGCTGAGCTTCTTCGGTCGTCGCGGTGACCTCATTGGTGAACTTGGCGCCCTTGCGGTCGGTTTCCCATTGGGCGAGGTTCTTGACCCCGGCCCCCTTGGCGACGGCGGTGAGGAATTCGTCATCGGCGTAGCCCGAGTTCTCCTTGCCCTGGTTGCGGTAGAAGAGCTCGATGTACTCCCAGCCGCGATTCTGGGCGCCGGCCGCCAGCGCCGCGGCGCCGGCCGGGGCCGACTGCGGGCCAATGATCGTGTAATTGCGGAAGACCAGCTTCGCCTTGCCTTCCTTCACCTGTCCCTCAATGATCTGCGGCAGGAATTCTTCTGAGTAGGCTTTGCAGACCGGGCACTGCAGGTCGCCGAACTCGATCAGTTCGACCTTTGCCTTCGGGTCCCCGAGCACCAGTTCTTCCTGCGGGATCCCGGTGAAGAGCTTGTCGACGGTGCCGATTTCCTTCAGGTTCTGGGCATCGCCACCGCCGCCGCTGTTGCCGTTGACGACGATCAGGACCACCACCGCGACGATCACCAGGAAGACGGCGCCGGCGCCGAACTGGAGCAGTCGCGTGCGGCGCTCGCCGGCGTCGACCTTGGTTTCTTCCTGCAGCCGCTGTTCGCGACGTTTCTCTCGCTCCCGCTTGTTGCTCATCTGTCTTCCCCCTGGTTGCCGTTCAAGTCTCTTTGGGTGCCGCGATACCCGTGCTGGTTCCGGCATAGCCAATCAGACGGGTGGCGTTGAGCAGGAAGAGGATCGTCATCAGCACGGCGCTGGCGACACACCACTGGCAGATCGCTTCGATCTTGAAGATCTCGAGGTAGGTCAGGTAGACACTGAAGCCGAAGCCGCCGAGGGCGGTCGCGAAGCCGGCGAAGCGCGCCAGGTCGTTGGCGAAGAAGGCGGTGCCCAGCAGGATCACGTAGCCGACGATCCCGAAGACGGAGACGTTGACTCCGGCGATGTGCGAGTAGGAGCTGTTGGCGACCGTCTCGCAGCCGCCACCGCCGGCGAGGCAGGCCGGCGCCCCGCCACCGGAATCGGCGATCGTGATGTAGGTGGCGACGCCGACTCCGAGGGTCGCCACGAAGGCGATGATGCGGCGCAGCCGGGCCTCGGTCGGAAAATTCACAGTGCCGACGATAAAGCCTCCGCGTAAAAGGCCGCGATCTCCCGCGAGAGCTTCCCGCCCTGCCAGGCAAGTGGCGATTGGCCCGGCTCCTCGTTGATCAGGCGCGCCCGCGGCAGCCGCTCCGCGTAGGCGGCGGCAGCCGCGTAGGGATGGCCGGGGTCGGCGTCGTCGTGGCTGGCGACGACCAGGGCCGGGATCTCGAGCCCCTCGAGCTCCTCGAGCGACTCGAAGGGCCGCGAGCGCGGGACCTCGCGCAGGGCCTCGACCAGGGCGTCGGGGTGGCGATGCAGGAGCATGCGAGCGCGGGTGAAGCCGAGCACCGAGTCGCGCCAGGCCGGGATCGATCCTCTGGTGGCGGTCGATGTAGTCGACGAAACCGTCGACGCCGTCCCGGTCCAGCGCCTCCGCCAGCCCGTCCCAGTAGGCCAGTGACGCCGGCGGGACCTCGCCCAGGTACACCGGCCCGATCGCGACCAGGCCGGTCAGGCGCTCGGGATGGCGCAGTGCGTAGGCGACCGCGGTATGGGCGCCCATCGAGTGCCCGGCGAGGACGAAGGGACCCTCCCCCACCGCGGCCGCGACGACCCGCTCGAGGTCCGCGACCAGTCGCGGGTATCCATAGCCCTCGCCGGCGGGGGCAGGGTCGGACTCGCCGTGGCCGCGGGCGTCGTAGACGACAACCTGGTGACCGGCTCGCTCCAGCGCCCGCGAGCCGTGATGGACGTAGCGGCGGGAGGCGGTGATGCCGTGGCAGAGCACGATCGGCGGCCCCTCCCCCGCGCTCTCGCCACGGATCGCCGGCTCCGGGCCGACCTCGAAGGACGCCGTCGCGGCGCCCGCCGTCAACCGACCGCGGCGACGGCGCGCTGGAGGTCGTCGACCGACTCGTAGGTGAGCCCGGCCAGGGTGACCTTGCGGTGGCGGACCACGCCCTCCTCGTCGATCACGAAGATCGCCCGCCGTACCATCGAGCCGGCGAGCACCCCGTAGGCGCGGGCGACGCTCTTGTCCCCGTCGGCGAGCAGGGGCACGTTGAGCCGCTTCTCCTCGGCGAAGCGCTCGTGCGACTCCACCGACTGCGGGGAGATGCCAAGCACGTCGGCGCCGAGACCATCGAGCTTCTCTCCCTGGTCGCGGTAGGAGCAGAACTGCCTGGTGCAGACGGCCGTGAAGTCGCCCGGGTAGAAAGCGAGGACCAGCTTGCGGCCTCGGTAGTCTGAGAGCCGGTAGGTCTTGTCGCCCGTGCCCGGGAGCTCGAAGTCCGGAGCGCGGTCGCCCACGTTTAGCTTGGCCATCGGTCCAGCTTAACCGTTGCGATTAGCCCTTTTCGATCGTGATCTTTTCGATCAGGACCGTTTGTTTCGGTTTTTCGCTGGGCGTGCCGAGGCCGCCGATGCGTTCGACGACGTCGATGCCTTCGCTGACCTTGCCGACCAGGGCGTATTCCGGCGGCAGCCCGGCGTCGGCGCCGGTGACGACGTAGAACTGGCTGCCGGAGGTGCCCGGGGGCTCGGCCGAGCTCTTGGCCATCGCCACCGTGCCTTTGGTGTAGGCGAGGTTGGCGGGGGGCTTCTCGACCACTTTGTAGCCGGGGCCGCCGGTGCCGGTGCCGAGGGGGTCGCCGCCCTGGATCACGAATTCGGGGACGATCCGGTGGAAGGTGAGGTCGTCGTAGAAGCCTTCTTCGGAGAGGTAGGCGAAGGAGTTGGCGGTCTTCGGCGCCCGCTCGGTGTCGAGGGCGATCTTGAAGGTGCCGCAGCTGGTCCGCACCACCGCGGTCAGCTTCCTCGCCCTTCTTCAGGGTCTGCTTCGGCGCCGGCAGCGAGACTTTCTTCGGCGCCGGCGCTTCGACCTGCTCGCAGCCGTCGGCGCTGGCACTGGTGGTGGTCGAGTCGCTGCTGCCGCCTCCGCGCGAGATCAGGATCGCGGCGACGACCCCGATCGCGATCGCGGCGAAGACGCCGAGGATGATCCAGCGCTGCCGGTCGGTCTTCTCCTCCATCGGCGCGAAAGCCTAGAGGACTTACGATCGAGTGGATGTCGATGCCACCGCTGACCCCGCTCGCGGCCGCCGCTCTGCGCATCTCGCCGGCGCCGGAGCGGGTGCTGGAGATCGAGTGCGGAGACGGGGACGGCTCCCTCTTCCTGGCCCGCGAGTTCCCGGCGGCCCGGGTCCGGGGAGTCGACCGCTCGGCGGAGCGGGTTCGGGCCGCGACCGCCAGGGTCGGGCTCGACCCCGAGGGCCGAGTCGCCTTCAAGGTCGGCCGCCCCCGCTCCCTCCCCTATCCGGACGACTTCTTCGACCTCGTCGTCCAGCGCGACGGCCGTCCACCCCTCGCCGAGATCGCCCGAGTCCTGCGCCCCGGCGGCCACCTGATCCTCACCCGCTCCCGCCGCCCGCGGCCGACGGACCCAAAACCCACGCATGTCGTTGGAAATCGGCCCGTCGGCGGGCGGCTGGGGTGGGTGCGGCGGTGGTGGCTCGCGCGGCGGGGGTTCGAGGTGGTCGAGTGCGCTGAGGCGGGGGACGGCAGCTTCTCTGTCGCCCGCCTGCGGGGCGGCGATTCGACGGTCGCCGCCGACTAGGCTGCGAGCGCATGGACGTCGAGGGGATGCCGCTGACATTGCTGGTCAACCCGGCCTCGGCCGGAGGGAAGACCCTGAAGCTGCTGCCGGCGGTCGAGCAGGCGCTCGACGCGCGCCGCGTCGTCTTTCGGGTCCAGCGCACCAAGGGGCTCGAGCACGGCACCGAGCAGGCGCTGCGGGCGGTCGAAGCCGGCGAGCTGCCGGTCGTCCTCTCCGGCGACGGGCTGCTCGGCGCGGTCGGCGGCGCCATGGCCGGCTCGGAGACCCCGCTCGGGATCATCCCCGGCGGCCGCGGCAACGACCTGGCGCGGGTGCTCGGGGTTCCCAGCGAGCCCGAGCAGGCGGTGGCGACGCTGTTTTCCGGCCACAGCCGCCGGATCGACGTCGGCGAGGCCAACGGCAAGCGCTTCCTCGGCATCGTCAGCGTCGGCTTCGACTCCGAAGCCAACCGGCTCGCCAACGAGACCCACTTCCTGCGCGGAAACCTCGTCTACGCCTACGCGGCGCCTGCGCACCCTGCTGGGCTGGAAGCCGGCCCGCTTCACGATCCGCGTCGACGACGAGCGGATCCGCCTCAGCGGCTACTCGATCGCGGTCGCCAACAGCAGCGCCTTCGGCGGCGGCATGTACATCGCCCCGAACGCCGATCTCGAGGACGGCGAATTCGACATCGTCGCGGTCGGCGAGGTCGGCAAGCTGCGCTTCGTGGGTAACCTGCCAAAGGTGTTCAAGGGCACTCACGTGGAGGCGGACGAGGTGCGTGTCTTCCGCGCCCCCCACCTCGAACTGAGCGCCAGCCGGCCGTTCCCCGTCTACGCCGACGGCGAGCACCTCACCGACCTGCCGGCCTCGCTGCGAGTGCTGCCGCACGCACTCAGCGTCCTGGTGCCGGCGCCGGCCGGCGCTTGAGCGCGGCGGTGGGCGCCCGGCGGGGCCGCCGCGGGGTGCTCTTCGGCGCCAAGGTGGCGGCGGCGCGGGCGCTCGGTGCCGCCAGCAGGGCGAGCGGTCGCGGCGGCGGCACGACGCTGCCGGGGCGGGTCCTGCTGCGCCTCGATCCCGAGGCGATCGCCCGGCTCGGCGCCGGGCTCGGGGGCGGCACGACGGTGGTCAGCGCCACCAACGGCAAGACGACCACGGCCGGGATGATCGCCGCCATCCTCGCCGCCGACGGCCGCCACCCGGTCCACAACCGGGCCGGCTCGAACATGACCTGGGGCGTGGCGACGGCGCTGCTGGAGCAGCATGGAAGCGAGGGGCTGTTCGAGGTCGACGAGGCCTGGCTGCCACGGGTCGTCGACCAGCTGGAGCCGACGGCGATCGTGCTCGGCAACCTCTTCCGGGACCAGCTCGACCGCTACGGCGAGATGGAGGTGCTGGCCGACGAGTGGGCGAAGACGGTGGCGGCGCGAGCCGGCCGCAGCGCCCTCATCCTCAACGCCGACGATCCGCTGATCGCCGACCTCGGCCGCGACGCCGACGAGCGCCCGCGCCCGGGCGTCGTCTACTTCGGGATCGAGGATCCCTCGCAGGCGCTGCCGGAGCTGCAGCACGCCTTCGACGCCAAGCACTGCCGCCGCTGCGGGCACCCCTACGCCTACGAGCGCGCCTTCGTCGGCCACCTCGGCCACTACTCCTGCCCCAACTGCGGCGCCGAGCGGCCGCGGCCCGACGTCGCGGCGACGAGAATCGAGCTGCGTGGCATGGAGGGCTCGCGCAGCACCGTGCGCACGCCCGCCGGCGAGATCGAGCTGGAGCTGCCGCTGCCCGGCCTCTACAACGTCTACAACGCCCTGGCGGCGGTGGCGGCGGGCCTGCAACTCGGCGTCAGCACGGAGCGGATCGCCGCCGCTCTGGGCGAGGTGCGGGCGGCCTTCGGCCGGGTGGAGACGATCGAGGTGGGCGGCAAACAGGTTTCGATCCTGCTGATCAAGAACCCCGCCGGCGCCAACGAGGTGCTGCGCACGCTGCGCCTGGAGGCGCAGCAGGAGCCGGTCGATCTCTGGATCGCCCTCAACGACGGCATCGCCGACGGGCGCGACGTCTCCTGGGTCTGGGACGCCGACTTCGAGCTGCTCACGGACCAGGTGCGACGGGTCGTCTGTGCCGGAACCCGGGCGCCGGAGATGGCCCTGCGCCTGAAGTACGCCGGCTGGCCGGCCGACTCGATCGAGGTGATCCCGGGGATCGAGGCCGCGCTCGACCGCGCCGTCGCCACGGCGCCGGGCCGGCTCTTCGCCCTCCCCACCTACACCGCGCTGATGGAGCTGCGCAAGCTGCTCGCCGACCGCGGCCTGGCGAAGGAGTTCTGGCAATGAGACGCGGCGGCCGGCGATGAGCGCGGTGATCTGGCACGACGCCGAGAACGGCGCCTACAGCGGCGACCTGGCGCTCTGGGAGGAGCTCGCCGCGGAGGCCGGCGGGCCTGTCCTCGACATCGGCTGCGGCACCGGCCGGGTCGCCCTGCACCTGGCTCGTCGCGGCCACGTCGACGATCGGGCTCGACCTCGAGCCCGAGCTGATCGCGGCGCTGGCCGACCGCGCCGAAGGGCTGCCGCTGCGGGCCATCGCCGCCGACGCGCGGCGACTTCGCCCTGCAGGACGAAATCGCCTTGGCCCTGGCGCCGATGCAGCTGGCGCAGCTGCTGGCGGACGGCTCCGAGCGGGTGGAATGCCTCGAATGCGTCGCCTCTCAGCTGCGTCCCGGGGGGCGGATCGCGCTCTCGATCGTCGAGTGGCTGCCCGAGGCGGCCGAAGGCCCGCCGCCGCTGCCGGACGTGCGCGAGGTCGACGGCTGGGTCTACTCCAGCCTGCCGCTGGATGCCGTCGACATCGGCGAGGAGATCGTGATCCAGCGCCTGCGCCAGACCGTCTCGCCGGCCGGCGACCTCAGCGAGGAGCGCAACGAGATCCGCATCCGCACCCTCACCGCCGATGAGCTCGAGGCCGAGGGCGCAGAGGCCGGGCTGGTGCCGCGTCCACGCCGGCGGATCGCCCCCACCGACCTCCACGTCGGCTCGACCGTGGTCATCCTCGAGAAGGAGAGCTGATGGAGCTGCGCGTCCTCAGCCTCTACCCGGAGCAGATGAACATCTACGCCGACCGCGGCAACATCGTCTTCCTGCAGCGGCGCTGCGAGTGGCGCGGGATCGGCTTCTCCCACGCGGGAGCGGGACCCGGCGACGCCGTCGACCCGGCCGCCCACGACCTCTTCTACATCGGCGGCGGCCAGGACCGCGACCAGCGCATGGTCGCGGCCGACATGGTCGCCAGCAAGCGCGCCGACCTGGCGGCGGCGGTCGAGAGTGGCGCTGCTCTGCTCGCCGTCTGCGGCGGCTACCAGCTGCTCGGACACAGCTACCAGCTCGACGACGAGACCCTGCCCGGGCTCGGCCTTGCCGATCTGAAGACCGTGCGCGAGCCCGGGCCGCGGCTGATCGGCAACGTCGCGATCGAGGTCGACCTCGGCCCCGGCCCACGAGCTCCTGGCCGGCTTCGAGAACCACGGCGGGCGCACCTACCTCGGCCCCGGCGTGCCACCGCTCGGCCGCGTCCTCAGCGGACACGGCAACAACGACAAGGACGGGTCTGAGGGCGTGCGCCGCCACAACATGTTCGGCACCTACCTGCACGGCCCACTGCTGCCGAAGAACGCCTGGCTCGCCGATCACCTGATCGCGGTTGCGCTCGAGCGCCGCTACGGCTCCCGCCCCGACCTGG
>CAVSIL010000019.1:0-245098 GCA_963727985.1 uncultured Solirubrobacterales bacterium
CGCTCTGGAGCTGGCGGCCAAGCCTGCGCCCGCGACGTTGCGCTGCGCAACTGAATGGATGGGGGCGGTTCGGGTAGAGAGTGGCAATGCGAAGACTCCGACGCGGTCGTCATTTCAACCGCCATGCGACTCAAACGTCGACCGCCCTTGCCGCATTTCTCGCCGCAGCGGCGCTAGCGGCACTTGCCCCCACGGCGAACGCGGCCCCCAGCTGCGCCGAAGGACCGCAGACCGTCGGCAACACGATCTACGGAACCCCCTGTGCCGACACGATCCGCGCCCCACGGGGCATCACCACGGTCTACGGCGAAGGCGGCGACGACACGATCTACGGTCAGCGCGGCAACGACACGCTCTACGGCGGCGAAGGCGACGATCGCCTCTACGGCGGGGTCGGGGACGACCAGCTACGCGGTGGCCCCGGCGACGACCTGCTCTCGGGCGGCTTCGGCGCCGACTCAGCCCTCGACGGCGAAGCGGGGAATGACCTGGTTCGCGGCGACGCAACGATCGACACGATCCAAAACACCGGCGGGGGTCACGACACGCTCAGCTACGCAACCGGGGTTACGCCCGGCTTCTTCAACCGTCCGGACGACCCCTACCTCTTCCCCGACTTCTCCGCCTTCGATGAATTCCCACAGTCGCGCAACGGGCGCGGCGTCTACGTCGACCTCGGACTCGCGCGCGGCGACAACGGTCGCGCTCCGGAGGGCGGCGGCTTCGACGAACACGTCACGGGCAACGCGTTCGACGTCGTCGTCGGCACCCCGTTCGACGACTACTTAGTCGGCACCAGCCGAGACGAGACCTTCTACGGCGGCGGCGGTGCCGACGTCATTCTCGGCGGCGGCGGCCACGACACGATCTATGGCGGCGCCGAGGGCGACTACTGCGACGCCGCACCCGGCAGCTCTCTCTCAGAATGCGACTTCGAAGGCAGCAACGAACGAGTCGAGCCACGCGACTCCGCAACGGTGGGCGCAGGTCGTATGACTCCCATCGAACCCGCCGCCCTCTACCTGACGGGCAGCAGCAGCGCGGACAACCTGGTCGCGAGTTATGCCGACCCGCCAGGCCCGTCGATAGAGGTGACGCTCTCCGCCAACGACAGCACGGTCGAATCGTTCTCCCTCAGCCAGCCACCCGATTCGGTGGTCATCGCCGGTCTCGACGGCAGCGACACGCTGACGGCCTCCGGCTTCCCGGAATCGACGTCGATCGTCGCGCTCGGTGGCGCCGGAAACGACCATCTGACCGGTGGCGCGACCGAAGACGCTCTCGTCGACGGCGAAGGGGATGACGTCGTCTCCGCCGGCGCGGGCGATGATGCGGTGACCAACAACAGCGGCGCCGACCAACTCTACGCCGACGCCGGCGAGGACCTGTTCGTTGACGACGGGGTCTGCGAAGGCGACCTGCTCGACGGCGGGTCCGATCGCGACAATGCCAACTGGGCGAACTTCGAAGAAGCGATCTCGATCGACATTGCGATCGGCAAGGCGGGGTTGGTTGGCTCCTCCGGGCAACCTGACTGCGGGGTCTCGCCGCTAACGAACCTCGCGAATCTCGAGGACATCGAGGGAACCAGCTTCGGCGATGTCCTGATCGGCGACTCGGGCCCGAACCAGCTCCTCGGAAGGCCCGGTCCCGACCGCTACTACGCCGGAGCGGGCGACGACTCGATCCTCGCCAACTCGGGTGACTCCGATGCGGCGATCGACTGCGGTGAAGGCTGGGACACCGCGCTGATCGACATCCCGACCGCGAGCTACGAAGACCCGGCGCCAATCGAATGCGAGGACGTCGAGGAGCGAGCTCCGAACAGCTTCCGACCCCCGGGGACCCCGCCCGCCGAACCGGAACCGCCCGTTGCCGAAGCCTCGTCGCCTGCACAGCCCCGTCACACGCGCGACCGGATGCCGCCGCGCACCAAGCTCCTCCGCCGCCCGGCCAAGCTGGTCTTCACCCGGGCGAGGTGGCGCCGCGTCGTCTTCGCCTTCGACTCGAGCGAGGCCGGCTCGCGCTTCCGCTGCAAGCTCGACCGCGACCGCTACAGATCCTGTCACTCACCACGCTCCTACCGCCTGCATCCCGGCAGTCATGCCTTCCGCATTTACGCGATCGACCGGGCCGGCAACCGCGACCGATCACCGGTCGTAGTCAGGGTGCGCATCCGCCGGGGCTAGGCCGCCCCGCGAACGCGGCGGACCGCTCAGCGGCCGCTGGAGCCGAAGCCGCCCGTGGCGCGGGCGCTGTCGGCGAGGACCGAGGTCTCGACCGGCGTCGCCAGGGCGATCGGGATCAGGACGAGCTGGGCGATCCGGTCGCCCGCCCCCACCCTGAAGGTCTCCGCCGGGTCGTTGTTGAGCAGCAGCACCCGCAGCTCGCCGCGGTAGCCGGAGTCGATCAGGCCAGGGCCGTTGACCAGCGAGATGCCGTGGTCGCGGGCGAGGCCCGAGCGCGGCAGGACCAGACCGGCGTGCCCGGCCGGGATCTCAACCCCGACCCCGGTCCCCACGCTCCAGCGCTCACCGGGGCCGATGTGCGCGGCCTCGCAGGAGTAGAGGTCGAGCCCGGCGTCTCCCTCGTGGGCGCGGGTCGGCACCACGGCCTCGTCCTTCAGCTTGGCGACGGGAAGCTCCACGCGCGCCAGCCTAGACGACCGCGAGATCGTCGAAGCGGTGAAGCTCGCTGACCGGCACTTTGGCGTGGACGAGGACACCGTCCCCGCGCTCGGTCCGCTCGAGGTCGCCGGCGACCTCATGCAGCTCGTGCAGGCGCCCTCCCTCGGAGTAGGGAACAAGCAGCTCGACCTCGGCCAGGGTTTCCTCGAACGCCGCCTCGATCCGCTCGCGCAGCCGCTCGAGCCCTTGCCCGTCGATCGCCGAGACCAGCACCGCGCCGGGGTGGGCGCAGTGTCGCCTCATGGCGCTCGTCCTCGCCCAACAGGTCGGCCTTGTTCAGGACCAGCAGGCGCGGCTTCTCGCCGGCGCCGATCTCCTCGAGGACGAGGTCGACCGCCTTCATGTCCACCAGGCGCCGCTCCTCGCTCTCGCCGGCGTCGACGACCTGGACGATCAGGTCGGCCAGCACCGTCTCCTCGAACGTCGCCTTGAACGACTCGACCAGCTGATGCGGCAGCTTCTCGATGAAGCCGACGGTGTCGGTCAGCAGGTAGTCGCGCCCTGAGAGCTCGAGCGAGCGGGTGGTCGGGTCGAGCGTGTGGAAGAGCCTGTCCCCCACTCCCGCCTCGGCCCCGGTCAGGGCGTTGAGCAGGGTCGACTTGCCGGCGTTGGTGTAGCCGGCGAGGGCGACCCGGGGCAGCGCCGAGGCGTCGCGCTGGGCCCGCATCACGCCGCGGTTGCGTTCGAGGTCCTTGAGCCGGCGGCGCAGCGCGGCGATGCGGTTGCGGGCGAGCCGGCGGTCGGTCTCGATCTGGGTCTCGCCCGGACCCCGGGTGCCGATGCCGCCGTCCATGCGGCCGGCGCCGAGGCGCTCGAGGTGGGTCCACAGGCCCCGCATACGGGCCATGTTGTATTCGAGCTGGGCCAGCTCGACCTGGAGCTTGCCCTCGGCCGAGTGGGCGTGGTCGGCGAAGATGTCAAGGATCACCGCCGTGCGGTCGATCACCGGCACACCCAAGGCCGCCTCGAGGTTGCGCTCCTGGCGCGGGGCGAGCTCGTCGTCACAGGCGACCAGGTTGGCGTCGCAGGCGGCGATCTGCGCCTTCAGCTCGTCGAGCCGGCCGCGGCCGAAGTAGCGGTCGGGGTCCGGTTTCGGGCGCTGCTGCGTGGCCTCGCCCGCCGTCGCCACCCCGGCCGTCCGCAGCAGCTCCTTCAGCTCGGCCAGGGGCTCGCCGGGCTCGCGGCCGTCGACGATGCCGATCGCCAGCGCCCGCTGGCGCGCGCGTGGGTTCGAGACTCCGGCGCCGTCCACGCCGTCCGCCCCTTTGTGCGTCTGCGTGATGCGGCCATTCCTCGAACGTTGCACTCAAGCTGATTGTAGGCAACCGCCCGGGGCGGATAGGGTTACGCGTCGTGAAGGTCTTCGTAACCGGGGGAACGGGATTCATCGGCGGCGTCATCGTGCGCCAGCTGCGTGACCGCGGCGACGAGGTCGTCTGCCTCGCCCGCAGCCCCGAGAAGGGCAAGGCCGTCGCGGCGCTGGGCTGCGAGCTCGTCGCCGGCGACCTCAGCGACGAGGCGGCGCTTCGCGCCGGCATGGAGGGCTGCGACGCGGTCATCCACGCGGCTGCCATGTACGAGGTCGGGATTCCCGCCAAGCAGCGCCCGGCGATGCGGGAGGCCAATGTGGTCGGCACCGAACGGGTGATGGAGGCCGCGCTGGCGACCAAGATCCCGCGGATCGTCTACGTCTCCACCGTCGGCGTCTTCGGCAACACCCATCAGAAAGTCGTCGACGAGACCTACGAGCACCCGGGGCAGTCCTTCACCTCCTACTACGAGGAGACCAAGCTCGAGGCTCACAAGGTCGTCAAGCGGATGATCGCCGAGCGCGACCTGCCGGCGATCATCGTCCAGCCCGGCGGCGTCTACGGGCCGGGCGACACCTCCCAGGTCGCCGACCTGCTGAGCGAATTCTTCGCCGGCAAGCTGCCGCTGCTGCCATTTCCCGACCTCGGGATCTGCATGTCCCACGTCGAGGACATCGCCGGCGGCGTGCTGCTGGCGCTCGACAAGGGCAAGCTCGGTGAGATCTACGTGATCAGCGGCCCCGCCACCACGATGCGGGGAGCGATCGAGGCCGTCGCCGAGGTAAGCGGCCGCAAGGCCCCCAAGCGCGACCTGCCGACGCCACTGATGAAGGCGCTGATCCCGATCGGCCCCCTGGTCGGCAAGATGATGGGGCAGCCGCCGAACCTGCGCGAGCTGATCTCCTCCGCCGACGGCGTCACCTTCTGGGCCAGCTACGAGAAGGCGGAGCGGGAGCTCGGCTACTCGCCGCGGGGGCTCGAGGAGGGGCTGCGGCAGACGCTCGCAGCGGATGCGCGGTTCCCTGACCCGGTTGCTTGAGGGAGTCGGGGGAGGACTCGCCGTCACGAACTGCGGGGAGGTTCCGTCGAGTCCTCCCCCGACTCCCATAGGCTGCTGACGGTGCGGGTAATCGACGTCATGCATCTGGGGCGACCGCACGTGATCGGTTGCTGGGAAGTGGATGGGGCGCTGGTCGACCCGGGGCCCGAGTCTTCGATCGAGACCGTGCTGGACGCGCTCGACGGCGAACGGCCGGAGGCGATCCTGCTCACCCACATCCACCTCGACCACGCGGCCGCGACCGGGGCGCTGGTGCGGCGCTGGCCCGATCTCGAGGTCTACGTACACAAGCGTGGCGCCCCCCATCTGATCGACCCCTCGAAGCTGCTGGCCAGCGCCGAGCGCCTCTACGGCGATCAGATGCAGCGGCTCTGGGGCGAGATCGTGCCCGTGCCCGAGGCCAACGTGAAGGTCCTCCGCGGCGGCGAGACGGTGCGCGGGATGCGGGTCGCCTACACCCCCGGCCACGCCTCCCACCATGTCTGCTACCTGCACGAGGAGAGTGGCACCGCCTTCGTCGGCGACGTCGCCGCCTGCCGGATCCCCGCCCTCCAATCTGATCATGCCGCCGACGCCGCCACCGGACATCGACGTCGAGGTCTGGGAGGAATCGCTGGATCTGATCGCCGGCTGGGCACCGCGTCGCCTGGCCCTGACCCACTTCGGCGCCGTCGAAGACGACGTGCCCGGCTATCTGGGGCGGCCCGTGCGCGCCTGCGCCAGGAGGCGGGGCTGGCCAAGGAGATGGCCGAGGACGACTACGAGCGCGACCTGCAGCGCCGGATCCGCGAGCAGATGAGCGCCGAAGGCCTCGGCGAGGAGACGATCGCGGAGCTCCTCCAGGCCGTGCCTACCGCCTACCAGTGGCGTGGCCTCGATCGCTACTGGCGCAAGCGCGCCGAGCGCGAAGCGGCGCTAGCTACGCAGGTGCTCGCGCATCCGCTCGACCGCCTCTTCGATGCGGTCGTCGGGCGCGGTCAGGGCGATGCGGAAGAAGCCCTCGCCGCTGGGCCCGTACATCGAGCCCGGGTGAGACGACCACGGCCGCCTCTTCCAGCACCTTCTCGCAGAACGAGGTCGAGGTGTGGCCGGCGGGGACCGGGGCCCAGACGTAGATGGTGCCCTTGGGCGCCGCCACCTCGACGCCGATCTCGCGCAGGGCCCCGACGACGAGGTCGCGGCGGCGCTGGTAGGTCTCGTTCATCCGCTCCAGGGGGCCGCTCGGACCCTCCAGGGCGGCGACGCCCGCCATCTGCACCGCCTCGAAGAGGCCGGAGTCGATGTTGGTCTTGAGCCGCCAGTAGGTCTGGATCGCGTCGGCGTTGCCGAGGATCGCGGCGCAGCGCCAGCCGGTCATGTTGTAGCCCTTGGAGAGCGAGAAGACCTCGACTCCGACCTCCTTGGCGCCAGGGGTCTCGAGGAAGCTCGGGGCGACGTAGCCGTCGTAGGTGGTCTCCGAGTAGGCGTTGTCGTGGACGACGAGAATCTCGTGCTCGCGGGCGAAGGAGACGACCAGCTCGAAGAAGCCCTCGGGAACGACCGCCCCGCTCGGGTTGTTCGGGTAGTTGAGGAACATCAACCGCGCTCTGGCCGCGACGTCGGCCGGGACGGCGCTGAGGTCCGGCGCGAAGCCGAGCTCGGGGACCAGCGGCAGCAACTCCGCGCTGGCGCCGGCGAGGATCGGACCGCCGGTGTAGACCGGATAGCCGGGGTCGGAGGCGAGGGCGACGCCACCGGGGTCGAGGAAGGCGAAGCAGAGGTTGTAGATGCACTCCTTGGCGCCGATTGCCGGGATCACCTCGGTCTCGGGGTCGATCGGCACCCCGAAACGGCGGTCGTAGAAATCGGCGAAGGCCTGGCGGAACTCGGCCCGGCCGCGATTGCTCGGGTACTGCTGATTGGCCGGGTCGGCGACCGCCTCCTGCATCGCCTTGACGATGTAGTCGTAGGTCGGCTGGTCGGGGTCGCCGATGCCGAGGCTGATCACGTCGATGCCGCTGGCCCGCTTCTCGGCGATGCGTCGCTCCAGTTCCTGGAACATGTAGGGCGGCATCGCCTGCAGGCGGACGGACGGATCGGCGATTCCCATGGGCGCGGAAATCTAGAGGATCGGCCGGGGCATCGACCGGCTCACTCGTCGAGCTCGGCGAGGGCGCTCAGCAGCTCGGGCGAGAGCTCCCCCGAGCAGACCGGCTCGGCCCATCCCGTCAGCCGCACCGCCAGGTCCTCGCCGATCCCGACCTCGAGCTCGCCGCCTTCGAGCTCGACCACGATCGGGCTGGAGGAGCCGCGCAGGAAGGCGGTGATGGCGGCGCCGCTGGCGCCGGTGCCGGAGGAGAGCGTCTCCCCCACCCCGCGCTCGAAGATCCGGGCGCGGACGCGGCTGCCGTCGATCGCCAGGAAGGAGACGTTGGTGCGGTTGGGAAACTGCTCATGGCCTTCGATCTCCGGCCCGATCTGACCGAGGTCGAGTTCGTCGAGCTCCGCGCCGACTACGATCGCGCACTGCGGGTTGCCGATCGAGACATGCTGGAAGTCCCACTCGCGCCCGGCCGCGCTCAACGTTCCACGGCCATCCTCGCCGCCCGAAGGGAAGTCCTTCGAGGCCAGCGAGGCTCGCCCCATGTCGACGGAGCAGGTCAGCTCGCCGGTGATCGTCGGCCGGATCGGCCCGGCGACGGTGCTGATCGCGAACTCGTCCTCGTCGGTCCAGCCGTGCCGGCGCAGGTAGAGAATCGCCTCCCGCGCCCCATTGCCCGACAGCTCGGCCTCCGACCCGTCCGGGTTGAAGATCCGCAGCGCGGCGACGAACTCGGGGTCCGGGTGCGGAGAGAGCAGCAGCACTCCGTCAGAGCCGACCCCGAAATGGGGATCGCAGAGCCACTCGACCCGCTTCGCGTTCAACTCCCATGGGAGATTCTGCGACTCGAGGATCAGATAGTCGTTCCCCAGCGCTTGCCACTTCTCAAATTTCATGCTGCGCGGCAGCCTATTGGGGCCCATGCGCGATTCGCTCGGCGACCTCGGAGTCGGAGAGATCCGTGCGGTCGATCGCGTGGAGATTGGGGATTTTGCGTTGCCAGGTGAGCTGGCGGCGGGCGTAGTTACGGGAGCGCTTCTTCATCGCCTCGATGTCGCCGGCGAGGAGCTCGTCGAAGCCCAGTGCCTTGCGGGCGGTGCGCGAAGGGCCGGCGGCGTCGGCGCGGCGGGCCTCTTCGGCGGCGCCGGCGGCGACGATCGCCTCGGTGCGATCGTCGATCCGCTCGTAGAGCCGGGCGCGGTCCATGTCGAGCCCGAAGATCGTCGTCGGGTGGCGGGTCTCGGGTGACCAGAGCTCCGAGTCGGCGGCGTTGGGCACGGCCTTGACCAGGGAGAGGTTGGCCAGGGCCGCCCGCAGGTAGAGGCCGGTCCCCCCGACCACGATCGGCGTCCTGCCGGCCGCAAGCGCCGCATCGATCTCCGCGTGCGCCAGCGGCATGTACTCGCCGACGTTGAACGCCTGGGTGACCGGGACGAACCCGATCAGTCGGTGCTCGAGCTTGGCCTGCTCCTCGGCATCGGCCGCGCCGGTGAGCACCCCGAGCCCCTCGTAGACCTGGAGGGCGTCGCAGGAGACCGCCACCGGGTCCTCGCCGCCCTCCCGCAGCAACTCCGCCAGGGCGATCGCCACCCCGGTCTTGCCGACGCCGGTGGGCCCGAAGATGGCGAGGACGCTCAAAGGAGCTGCGAGAGCGGCTGCGCCGAGACCCCGGCCAGCGTCTGCGAGGTGGCGCTGTCGATCTCGACCATGACCAGCTCGCCGGGCTCGGCGACGCCCTCGAAGTTGACCGCCTTGTTATGCCGGGTGCGGCCGCGGAGGCGGGTCTCGTCGGTGCGGCTGGTGCCTTCGACCAGCACCTCCAGGGTGCGGCCGACGAAGCGCTGGGCCTGCTCCAGGGCGCGCCGCTGCACCACCTCGACCAGCCGCTCCATGCGCTCGATCTTGACCGGGTGGGCGACCTGTTCGTCCATGCTCGCCGCCGCCGTTTCCCGCCGCGGCGAGAAGACGAAGGTGAAGGCGCCGTCGTAGCCGACCTCCTCCACCACCTCCAGGGTCTCGGCGAAGTCGGCCTCGGTCTCGCCCGGGAAGCCGACGATGACGTCGGTGGTGATCGCGCAGTCGGGTACGTGCTCGCGGATCAGGGCGACGCGGTCCATGTAGCGCTGGCGGTCGTAGGTGCGGCGCATCCGTTTCAGCACGCTGCTGGAGCCCGACTGCAGCGGCAGGTGGATCTGCTCGCAGAGCGCCGGCAGCTCGGCGTGGGCGCGGATCACGTCCTCCTTCATGTCCTTCGGGTGCGGGCTGGTGTAGCGAATGCGGTCGATCCCCTCGACCGCGTCGACCCGGGCCAGCAGCTCGGCGAAGCTGGTGCGGCGATCCCTCGGCAGGTCGCGGCCGTAACTGTTGACGTTCTGCCCCAGCAGCGTCACCTCGCGCACCCCGTCGGCGGCGAGGCCCTCGGCCTCGGCGAGGAGCTCGAAGGGATCGCGGCTGACCTCGCGCCCGCGGGTGCTGGGAACGATGCAGTACGAGCAGACGCAGTTGCAGCCCTGGGAGATCTGCAGCCAACCCTGGAACTCGCGCTCGCGCCGGGTCGGCAGATGGCCGGAGAAGTCCTCGAACTCGAAGTAGCCCTGGGCAGTGAGCGAGTCGGAGTTGAGGAACTCCGCCAGCTTGTGGATCTGCCCTGGACCGAAGGCGACGTCGACAAAGGGAAAGCGCTGGAAGACCTCGTCCTTGACCGACTGCGCCCAGCAGCCGCCCACCCCGACGATCCGCTCCGGCTGTTCGGACTTCAGTCGCTTCGCCTCACCCAGATGGGCGATGAACCGACTGTCCGCCGACTCCCGGATCGAGCAGGTGTTGAAGAGGATCAGGTCGGCCGAATCACGGCTCTCCGCCTCGTCGTAGCCAAGCGACGCGAGCATCCCCCGCATCCGCTCGGAGTCATGCACGTTCATCTGGCAGCCAAACGTGGTTACGTGAAAGCGCTTCGCCATCAGCGGCAGACTAGCGCTGGCCCTACTTGACTACGAGAGTTCCTTCCATGCCGGCTTCGCGATGGCCGGGCACGGTGCAGTAGAAGGTGTAGGTGCCCGGTGCGAGTTCGGCGCTGACGGTGGCCTTGCCGCCGTTGGCAACAAGTTCGGAGGAGGCGAGCTCCTTGCCTTCACCTTCGATCGCGACGTCGTGTTCGAGCGCCGAGGGGTTGGTGAAGTCGATCGTAACCTTGCCCGGCTTGCTGCTCAATTCGGTGGTGTCGTAGGCGAGGTCGGTCGGGTCGGCTTCGAGCTGAACGGTCCCCCCGGGGCCCGATGGCGCCTTGGCTTCGGGTTCGCCCCCGCCCGTGGCGCCGCCTTCGGCTTCCGCTTCGCCGGCGGCGTTGTCGTTGCCCTCGGCTTCGAATTCCTTGCCTGCCTTCTCGAACTCGGCAGCCTTCGCCTTGTCCTCGTCCTTGGCGTGCAGAACCGAGAAGGTCGCGGCGGCGCCGATCAGGACCGCGAACCAGAGGATCACGATCGGGAAGGCTTTACCGGGGAAGTCCTTGACTTTCAGCCCGATGAAGCTGGTTACCACCGCCGAAACCGCCAGCGCGATCCCGCAGATGTAGAAGAGGTCTCCGTTACTCATGTGCGGCGGTGATCCTATCCAGTGAGGGGTGCGTCCCGCCGCCCGGCGGAAGGCGGCTCTAGGCCGCCTTCGCCTCCGGGGCCACAGGCACGGCCTCAGCCTCGTCGGACACCGGGGCCTCAGCGACCTCGCCGTCGATGCCGAGTGCCGCTCGGACCTTGGTTTCGATCTCCAGGGCCAGCTCCGGGTTATCGGTCAGGAACTGCTTGGCGTTGTTGCGGCCCTGGCCGAGGCGGATCTCCCCGTAGGAGAAGAAGGAGCCGGATTTCTGCACCAGGTCCTGCTCGATGCCGAAGTCCAGCAGGCCGCCCTCGCGGGAGATGCCGACTCCGTACTCGATGTCGAACTCGGCCTGCCGGAACGGCGAGGCGACCTTGTTCTTGACGACTTTGACGCGGACGCGGTTGCCAACCGCCTCGGTCCCTTCTTTGAGGGTCTCGATGCGGCGGATGTCGAGGCGCTGGGAGGAGTAGAACTTCAGGGCCCGCCCACCAGGCTGGGTCTCCGGCGAGCCGAACGAAACACCGATCTTTTCGCGGATCTGGTTGGTGAAGAGGCAGACCGTTTTGGTCCGGTTCAGGTTGCCGGCCAGTTTGCGCATCGCCTGCGACATCAGGCGGGCCTGGAGGCCGACTGTGGTGTCGCCGATCTGCCCGTCGAGCTCGGCTTTCGGAGTCAACGCCGCGACCGAGTCGATCGCGACCACGTCGACCGCGCCGGACGCGATCAGGCGGTCGGCGATCTGCAGCGCCTGCTCGCCGTAGTCGGGCTGGGCGACCAGCAGCTCGTCCGTGTCGACGCCGATCGCCCGCGAGTAGACCGGATCGATCGCGTGCTCGGTGTCGATGAAGGCGCAGACGCCGCCAAGGGCCTGGGCCTGGGCGATGATGTGGTTGACCAGCGTCGTCTTACCGGAGGACTCCGGGCCGAAGATCTCGACGATGCGGCCACGCGGCACGCCGCCTATCCCCAGCGCCAGGTCGAGCGCCAGGGCACCGGTCGGGATCGCCTCCACCTTGACGGTTCCCTTGTCGCCGAGCCGCATCAGCGAACCCTCGCCGAACTCCTTCCTGATGCCGCCGACCGCGCTCTCCAGCGCGGCATCCTTGGCTTTAGCTTCCTTCGCGGAAACGTCGTTCAGGCCATTCAAGCCGTTCATGGGGGTTCTTCTGTCTGCCATTTCAATCACCTCACTGCCACCCTGGTCCGGGTAGCTGGACTTGGGCCAACGGGACGTAGCGCGCACCCGAAAGCTGGAGTTCAGAACGGTAGAGGGAGATCCGGACGCCATCGATGCGGGCTGGCCCTCTCACCCGCTCCACGCTACGGCGTCGAGGCGCACGCGTTAAGCCCCTTTCGCGACAACTCTGAGCCGACTTACGCGCGGCTTCGAAACATCCCCACTAAAGCGGTGCCTCGGCGGCGCTGAGGAGGACCCGCAGCAGGTGCATCCCGACCAGGGCCGAGCGTTCGCGGATGTCCTCGCGGCCGCCCGGGATCACCGGCTCGCGGGCGATCGCGGTGCCGTCGGCGAGGCGAGCGTTGAAGCAGACGTAGCCGACCGGCTTCTCCTCCGTACCCCCATCGGGCCCGGCGATGCCGGTAATCGAGACCGCGACGTCGGCGCCAAAGCGCTCGAGTGCTCCGATTGCCATCGCCTCGGCCACCTCGGGCGATACCGCGCCCTTGGCCTCGATCAGTGTCGGGTCGACGCCCAGCACCTCCGCCTTGGCCTCGTTCGCGTAGGCGACGACGCTCCCCGCCATGTAAGCCGAAGCGCCGGGGACCTTGGTGATCCGCGCCGCCAGCAGGCCGCCACTGCAGGACTCGGCCAGCCCCAGGCGCCGGCCCGCCAGCAGCTTCGCGACCTGAGAGTCGATCGTCTCGCCATCGAGACTGAAGAGATGGCGCTCGTGGCGGTCCCGAAGGCCCGTGCGGACCGCGCCGGCGACCGCCTCGGTCTCGTCGCGGTAGCGGACGTCGATCTCGATCTCGCCGCGGCGCAGGCAGGTTGTGATCTCAACCGCGTCGATCGCGATCCCGTCGCCCTCGATCTCGCGCAGGCTCTTGGCGATCTCCGACTCCGGCACTCCGAACATCCGCAGGGTGTAGCCGCGCAGCGGCGTCGCTCTCGCCAGGACGGCTCGTACCGGCTCGGTCGCCAGCGCCATCGGCCACATCGGCTGCAGCTCACGCGGTGGGCCGGGCAGGACGACCACGACCCGATCCCCGGCCGGCACCACCAGCCCCGGTGCGGTGCCGACGGGATCGAGCACGGTCGCGCCCTCCGGCACCATCGCCTGCTTGCGATTGGCCTCCATGATCGCCGCCTCGTCGAAGTCAAAGCCGCCACGCTTGGCGAAGCCGCGCAGGATCTCGGCGATGCCCTCCTCCACCCGCTCGTCCAGCAGCAGCTCACGGCCGGCGAAGCGGGCAACCACCTCGGCTGTGAGGTCGTCGGCGGTGGGTCCGAGTCCGCCGGTGGTCACGATCAGGTCCATGTCCTCGGCGGCGAGGAAGCGCAGCGCCGCCCCGAGGTCGCCGGGGCGGTCGGCGACGACGAGGATGTGGGCCACCTCCACCCCGTGCTCGGCCAGCCGTTCGGAAACCCAGGGGCCGTTGGAGTCGGCGATGCGCCCGGTCAGGACCTCGGTTCCCGTTACGACGATGCCGGCGCGGATCACGCGCTGAAGCTACCTGACCGAGCCTTCGCGCTCAGCTGTTCCTTTCCGTCGCTAGCGACGGAAAGGAACAGCTGAGCGGACTATGCGTCGGGGTCGGAATCGAGCGCGATCGTCTCGGGCTCGGGTGGCGCGCCCTGGCCGGCCGGCGCCAGCACCCGGTTGAGGTCGGCCTGGGTGATCAGCACCTGGCGCGGTTTGGAGCCCTCGTAGCCGGAGATGACGCCGCGACGCTCGAGCATGTCGATCAGGCGGCCGGCGCGGGTGTAGCCGACGCGCAGGCGGCGCTGGATCATCGAGACCGAGGCGGTCTCGGTCTGCACGACCAGGCGGATCGCCTCGTCGAGAAGGTCGTCGCTGTCGGGATCGAAGTCGCCCTCGTGCCCCTCCTCCGCCACCTCCTCCGGGGTCTCCAGCAGCTCGGCCTCGAACTCCGGTTCGCCCTGCTTGGCCCAGTGGTTGGTGATGCGCGCGATCTCCTCCTCGGTGATGAAGGCGCCCTGGACGCGCTGCAGCTTCGAGCTGCCGGCGCCACGGAAGAGCATGTCTCCCTGGCCCAGCAGAGACTCGGCCCCACCCTGATCGAGGATCACCCGCGAATCGGTCTGGGAGGAGACGGCGAAGGCGATCCGCGAGGGGATGTTGACCTTGATCGTGCCGGTGATGATGTCTGTCGAGGGCCGCTGGGTCGCCAGGACCAGGTGGATGCCGGTGGCGCGCGACTTCTGCGCCAGGCGGATGATCGAGTCCTCGACTTCGGCCGGGGCGACCATCATCAGGTCCGCGAGCTCGTCGATCACGCAGAGGATGTGCGGCAGCGGCGCGTCGCCCTTCTTCTTGCGGTAGCGGTTGAGCTCAACCAGGTTGCGGCAGCGAGCCTCGCTCATGATCCCGTAGCGGGTCTCCATCTCCCCGATCAGGTTGGAGAGGACGTTGGCGGCCAGCCGCGGCGAGGTGACCACCGGGGTCAGCAGGTGCGGCACGTTCTCGTAGTGGTTGAGCTCGACCTGCTTCGGGTCGACCAGGACCAGGCGCACCTCGTTGGGCGAGGCCTGCATCAGGATCGAGGAGAGGATCCCGTTGACGCAGGCGGACTTGCCCGAGCCGGTGGTGCCGGCCACGAGCACGTGCGGCATCTTCGCCAGGTCGGTCCAGACCGGGTTGCCATCGATCCCCTTGCCGAGCCAGGCGACCAGCGGCGAGGTCTTCTCCGGCCGGCCCGCGTAGATGTCGCCGAGGCGGACGATGCGGCGGCGCGCGTTCGGGACCTCGACCCCGACCGCCTGCTTGCCGGGAATCGGGGCGAGGATGCGGATGTCGGTGGAGGCGAGGGCGTAGGCGAGGTCGTTGGCGAGCTCGGTGACTTTCTTCACCTTGATCCCCGGCGCCAGGCGCAGTTCGTAGCGGGACACGTGGGGGCCGCTGACGACGCCGACGATCTTCGCCTCGACCCCGAAGTGCCCCAGGGTCTCGACCAGTTTGCGGCCGGTCACTTCCTGGTCGCGCGGGTCGGGTCCCTTGTCGCCTTGCCCGCGCTCCAGCGCATTTGCGGGCGGCGGCCGGTAGTCGATCTCATCCGAATCGTCACGCCGCGCTTGCTCGCCCATCGGCGTGAGGCGCCGGGCGCGGTCATCTCGCTAGGCGACGGCGTCGACCGGACCGAGGTGCGAGTCGCGGCGGCGACCGCGTCCTCTTCCGAGGTGGAGATGTCCTCGAGTTCGCGGTCGAAGTCGTCGGCGGCGAGCGCCAGGTCGGGCTCGTCCTCGGGCTCCTCGGCCAGCTGCACCGTCGGCTCGAACTCATCGGTGTCGGGGTAGGAGCTCATCACGTCGGTCTCGCCGGCCACGGTTGCGGCCTCAGATTGGGTCTGACGCTGCTCGCGCCAGTCGGCATGGGTGCGGGCGACCGTCTTCGCCGCCGCGTCGCCGCCGTGGAAGACGGTGCGGGAGGCCGCCCTGACCCCGCGGCCGGTCGCCCGGGTCAGGGCCGAGACCGAGGTGCCGGTCAGCAGCATGCCCCCGACCAGCAGCATCAGGATGGTGAAGATGCGCGCGCCGACGGTGCCGAAGAGGTAGCTGAGGCCGGTCTCGACCCCGTAGCCGACCTTGCCTCCCTCCCAACCGAGGAAGAGGACGAAGACGAGATATACCCCGAAAGCGACCAGGAACAGCCCGATCAGGTCGAGGTGCCGCTGCTCCAGCCCGGCGGGCAAATGCAGCCCGCCTTTCGGCTTGGCCGCTTTGGCGCGTTTTTTCCCGGCTTTGGCTTTGCGCGCGGGCGCGCGCTTCTTGCGAACGAACATGCTGTCCCCGTTCGACGCGCGGGCCCCTACCCCTGCGGCTAAATTCGCTTTAAATCCTGCAGGTAGCGGCGGAATCGGGGGCTAACATCGTCCAATGCTCTCCGAGACCGACCCCAGCGGCGGCCGTGTGCTCGTCGTCGAGGACGACACCGATATCGCCGATGTCCTGCGCCGTTCGCTCCGCAACGAGGGCTACGAGGTGAAAACCTCGGCCGACGGGGTCGAAGCGCTCGACGTCGCCGCCGGCTTCGTTCCCGACCTGGTCGTGCTCGACCTCGGCCTCCCCCGCCTCGACGGGGTCGAGGTCTGCCGGCGGCTGCGCAAGGACGGCGACGTGCCGATTCTGATGCTGACCGCGCGGGCGGAGACCGAGGACCGCGTCACCGGTCTCGACAGCGGCGCCGACGACTACCTGGTCAAGCCGTTCGAGCGTCAGGAGCTGCTGGCGCGGATCCGCGCGCTGCTGCGGCGGCGGCCGCCGCGCGGCACCGCCTCGCTCGCGGTCGGCGACCTCCAGCTCAACCCGGACACCCGCGAGGTGCGGCGGGGCGAGCGCGAGATCGAGTTGACCAACCGCGAGTTCGAGCTGCTCGAGTTCCTGATGCGCAACGAGCGCCTGGTGATCTCGCGCGAGCGCCTGCTCGACGAGGTCTGGGGATATGACCCGATGGCCGCGACCAACACGATCGACGTCTTCATCTCCAACCTGCGCCGCAAGCTCGAGGCCGACGACGAGCCGCGGCTGCTGCACACCAAGCGCGGCGCCGGCTACGTGCTGAAGGACTAACCGGTGGCGGCCGCGGTCAAGGGACCGGTCGCCGGCCGGCGGCTGCTCAAGCCCGGGAGCTGGCCGCTGCGCTGGCGCCTGGCGGCGGTCTCGGCCAGCCTCACCCTGGTGATCCTGATGCTGTTCGGCGCCGTGATCGGCGGCGTCGCCACGCAGCGGATCCGCGACGACTTCAACAACGAGGTGCGCAGCGCGGTGCAGATCCTCTCCAGCGAATTCGAGATCGAATACGGGCCCCTTGGGTCCCGGGTCCGGAAGGGCCCCCGGCTCGCGGACTTCGTCCTTCCCGACGATGCCTCCGCCCGCGTTCTCGACATCAACGGCGACGTGCGCGTCGCGACCACGGGATCGGCGCAGCTCGGACCGCCCAAGCCGGGGACCTCCGATCACGGCAGCATCCGCGTCGCGACCGAAGCGATCGTCGACGAAAACGGAACCACGACCGGCTACGTCCAGTACGGGCGCAGCATTCAACACGTCGACTCGACCGTGGACCGGCTCTGGCTCTTCATCGTTGCCGGCATCTTCTTCGGGACCCTGCTGGCGAGCTTTGCCGGGCTCGCCATCGCCCGCCGGGCGATGCGCCCGATTGCCTCGCTCACCGCGACCGCGCATGAGATCGCGACCACCCGCGACCCCTCGCGACAGATGCCGGAGCCGACGGTCGAAGACGAGGTCGGCGAACTGGCCCTGACCCTGGAGCAGATGCTGCGCTCGCTCGACGCCGCTCGGGCCGAGCGCGAGGGGGCGATGCAGAAGCAACGCGAGTTCGTCGCCGACGCCTCTCACGAGCTGCGCACCCCGCTGACCAGTGTCCTCGCCAACCTCGAGCTCCTGCAGGCTTCGCTGGGCGATCCGGGACAGGCCGAAGACCGGGAAGTGGTCGACTCGGCCCTGCGCTCCTCGCGGCGGATGAGCCGGCTGGTCGCCGACCTGCTGCTGCTCGCTCGCGCCGACGCGGGTCGACTTGACGAGCACCAACGCTGCGACCTCGCCGAGGTCGCCGGCGAGGCCGCGGCCGAGGCCGCGCCATTGATGGGAGACCGGACCCTGACCGTCGACAACGACCGCCCGCTGCGGGTCGAAGGCAGCGCCGACGAGCTGCACCGGATGGTCTTGAACCTGCTCGACAACGCCGCCCGCCACACCCCGGCCGGCTCGACGATCGCGCTCAGTCTGCGCGGGGAGGACGGCAACGCGATCGTCGAGGTCGCCGACAACGGTCCCGGCATCCCAGCCGCGATGCGCGAGCAGATCTTCGACCGCTTCGTCCGCGGCGAGGGCCCCGCCGACACCGCCAGAGGCACCGGCACCGGTCTCGGCCTGGCGATTGTCGGCGCCGTGACCGCCTCCCACGGCGGCACGGTCGAGGCGGCCGAATCGGAGTCGGGCGGCGCCCTCTTCCGCGCCCGCATCCCGCTGGCGGATTCTGAGCAAGCCGTTACCAAGCCTTTAAAAGCGCTTTAGCTCTCGCCCGTAGATTCCTCCGCGGACGAGACACAACACAGGCCCGCCGGAGGTTCTCCCCAGACACCACCCCGGCGGGTCTTTTTCGTGGCCCAAGGTAGAGGGACGGGGATAGCCCTCCCCGAAATTCAGTCGCGCGCGCTGAAGCGCGCTGGCTCCACAACACGCTGCTCGCCTATGGCGAGCAGGAATCAGATTGCATATCGCGTGCTTCGCACACATTCCGGGGAGGGCTATCCCCGTCCCTCCAACAGGCGCCCACTCAGCTCAAAAGCTGAGCGACGAAGCCGGCCGAGAACAGTGCAGTTCAGCTACTGAGGGTGATCGGGTGGGCCGTGTGGGGAGGGTCCGAGAACGGAGCCTGTTTGCCCCGCCCGCAGGACCCTCCCCACGCGGCCCTTCGCAAGCGATCAGACCTCGATAACCACCGGCAAAATCATCGGCCGGCGCTTGAGGCGCTTGAAGACGAACTTGCCGACGGCGTCGTGCAGGTCTTCCTCGAGCAGGTGCGACTCGCGGGTGCCCTTCTCGGCCGCGTCTTCGAGCAGGTCTTCGACCAGGTCGCTGAGCTCTTCGACCAGGGCGTCCGCCTCCTCGAGGAAGGCGACGCCGCGGAAGATCACCTCGGGGTCGGCCACGACGGTGCCGTCGTCGCTGGAGATCGTGACCACGACGATGAAGATCCCGTCGGCGGAGATCTCACGACGGTCGCGCAGAGCGGCGTCGTCGGGGTCGCCGATGTTGACGCCGTCGACGTACATGACGCCGGCGTGGATGTCCTCGCCGAAGCGGGCGCCGTCGGCGTCGATCTCCAGCGGCAGCCCGTTGCGGCCACGGAAGATGTTCTTCGACTCGACCCCGACCGCTTCGGCCAACTCGGAGTGCAGGCGCAGGCGCTGGTGGTCGCCGTGGACCGGCATCACGTACTTGGGCTTGGTCAGATTCAGCATCAGCTTGATCTCCTCCTGCCAGCCGTGGCCGGAGGCATGGATCGGGGCGTCCTTGGCGGTGACCACGGTGGCGCCGATCTCATAGATGCGGTCGATCGTCTCGTTCACCGCGCGCTCGTTGCCGGGCACCGGGGTGGCCGAGAAGACGACGGTGTCCCCGGCGTGCAACTGCACGTCGCGGTGGTCGTTGTTGGCCATCCGCCGCAGCGCCGAGAGCGGCTCGCCCTGGCTGCCGGTGGAGATGACGACGACCTTCTCGTCGGGGAAGTTGCCGATCTCCCGCGGCTGGATGAAGATCCCCTTCGGGGCCTTGGCGATCCCCAGGTTGGAGGCGATGTTGAAGTTCTTGCGCATCGAGCGCCCAACCAGGGCGACCTTGCGGTCGAGCTTCTCCGCGGCGTCGATGACCTGCTGGACGCGGTGGATGTTGGAGGCGAAGGAGGTGACGATGATCCGCCCCTCGCACTGCGAGAACTGCCGCAGCAGAGCCGGGCCGACGCTCGACTCCGACGGCGCCACGCCGGGACGGTCGGCGTTGGTCGAGTCGCCGCAGAGCAGCAGCAGCCCTTCGCGGCCGATCTCGGCCAGGCGCGGGATGTCCGCCGGCCGCCCGTCGACCGGGGTCTGGTCGAACTTGTAGTCGCCGGTCATCAGCATCGAGCCGACCTCGGTGGTGATGAGGACGCCGCGCATGTCGGGAATCGAGTGCGCGAGGTGGACCAGCTCCAGGCCGAAGGGCCCGCGCTGGACCTTCTCCCCGCCGGCAGCTCCTGCAGCGGCGCGTCGGAGAGCTTGTGCTCGTCGAGCTTGGAGCGGACCATCCCGATCGTCAGCAGGCCGCCGTAGATCACCGGCGGTTCGCCGATCTCACGCAGCACGTAGGGCAGCGCTCCGACATGGTCCTCGTGACCATGGGTGAGCACGATCGCTTCGATGTCGTCGGCGCGGTCGCGCAGGTAGGAGAAATCGGGAAGGACGAGGTCGATCCCGTGCATCTCGGCGGTCGGGAACATCAGCCCGGTGTCGACGACGACGATCTTGCCGTCGAACTCGATCACGGTCATGTTCTTGCCGATCTCGCCGAGACCGCCCAGGGGCAGCACGCGAAGTTTCTTGCTTGGCACTAGTTACTCACTCTCTTGCGAAGTTGGTTAGTTGGTGGCGAGCGGAAGGCCGATGCCCTCCAGCGCGGCTCTGACCGCGGCCCGCTGCTCGGCATCCGCTGGGACCAGCGGCAGCCGCATCCGCTCCGAGGCGAGGCCGAGCATTTCCAGCGCCGCCTTGATCGGAATCGGGTTGGTGGTTACCGAGAGCCCCTCGTAGAGAGGGGTCAACTCGGCGTCGATCTCGCGGGCGCGGGCGATATCGCCCGCCTGGGCCGCGTCCCACATCTCACGCATATGGTGCCCGGCGACGTGCGAGGCGACGGTGATGCCGCCGGCGCCGTCGAACTCGAGCACGCGAAGAAAGGTGTTGTCGTTGCCGGCGAGGATCTCGAGGCCCTCGATCGGGCCGAGCTCATCGTCGTTCGCCTGCTTGACGGCGACGATGTTCTCGACGGCGCCGAGCTCGGCGAGCAGTGCCGGAGGCATGTTGATGACCACCCGCGAGGGGATGTTGTACATCACCATCGGCAGATCGGGAACGGCCGCGGCGACCGACTCGAAGTGGGCGCGCAGGCCGGCGGCGTTGGGCTTGTTGTAGTACGGGGCGACGACCAGGGAGGCGTCGGCACTCGCCGCGGCGGCCATCTTCGTCAGCTCACGCGAGTGGCGGGTGTCGTTGGTCCCGGTGCCGCAGATCAACAACGTCTCGTCGCCGACCTCGGACCGGACCGCGCGCAACAGCTCGATCGTCTCCTCGTCGGTCAGGGTCGGGCACTCGCCGGTGGTCCCCCCCACAACGAGCCCGTGCGAGCCATGCTCGAGCAGGTGGGTGGCGAGGTTGCGCGCCGCGCCGTGATCGACCGCCCCGTCCTCGTCAAAGGGCGTGGCCATAGCCGTCAGAACTCCTCGTATCGGCTCCTTCATCGCTGCCAGGGTACCCAGTTATCCGGTCTGGTCATCGAAAAGCAGCTTCTCGAGGCCGACCGTGAAGCGGTCCGGCAGGCCGCCCACCCTGCGCACGGCGAGGATCACGCCGGGCATGAAAGAGCGACGGTCGATCGAGTCGTGGCGCAGCGAGAGCGTCTGGCCCTCGCCGCCGAAGATCACTTCCTGGTGGGCGACCAGGCCGGGCAGGCGCACCGAGTGGATCGGCTGGTGGACGTTGCCGCCGGCCGAGTCGATCAGCTCCTGTGTGCGCTTGGCCGTGCCCGACGGCGCGTCGAGCTTGCGGTCATGGTGCAGCTCGACGATCTCGCACTCGGGCATGTGCGGGGCGATCGTCTGCGCTACCTCCATCAGCAGCACGGCGCCGATCGCGAAGTTGGGGGCGACGAAGCAGTTGGCGCTCGCTGCCTCGGCGGCCGCCCGGGCCGCGTCGAGGTCGAAGCCGGTGGTGCCGACGACTGCGTGCACCCCCGCCTCGAGGCAGGCACGGACGTTGTCGAGGGCGGTGTCGGGGACGGTGAAGTCGACGACGACATCGGCGTCGCCGAGCACGTCGGCCAGCTCAACCCCGAGCGCCGGGTCGGCCCGGCCGGCCAGGACCGTGTCATCGGCGGCCTCGACGGCTTCGCAGACCGCCGCGCCCATGCGCCCGGCGGCGCCCGCGACCGCGACCCGGATCACGCGGCTACCAGGCTCTCGCTGACCGGAGCCAGCGCCCGCCGGAAGAGGTCTTCGTCGGTGCCGACGCAGGCGGCGGACAGGCGGTCGCCGCCGTAGAGCTCGGCGGCCAGCTCGGTCAGGTCGTCGACCTCGATCGCGTCGACCTGGGCCAGCATCTCGTCCAGGCTTTCGATCGGCAGGCCGAACAGCGTCGCCCGCGAGATCCGCGTCATCCGCGCCGCGGTCGACTCCGAAGAGAGCACGAGGCGGCCCTTGACGCTCTCCTTGGCCCGGGTCAGCTCCGCGGCCGAAACCGGCTCAGAGCGCAGGCGGGCGAGCTCGTTGCCGATGATCGCGCAGGCCTCCTCGACGTTGTCCTCGCGGGTGCCGACGTAGGTGGCGACCAGGCCCTGGTCGGTGAACTGCTCGTTATAGGAGCCGACCGAGTAGGCGAGGCCGCGCTTCTCGCGCACCTCGCGGAAGAGCCGGGAGGAGGTCGAGCCGCCGAAGATCGAGTCGAGCACGGCCAGCGGGTAGCGGCGCTTGTCGTCACGGCGCAGGCCGGGCGCACCGAAGCAGATGTGGTACTGCTCGGTCTCCTTGGCGTGGAAGCAGAGCCGGGCGGCTTGGTCGAGCGCGGTGTCGGGTGCCACTCCGCCGCCGTCGGCGGGGGCGGTGACGAAGCGTTCGGCCAGCTCGACGATGCGGGCGTGGTCGAGGTGACCGGCGGCGCCGACGACGATCTCCGAGCCGGCGTAGCGGCCACGCCGGTAGCTCTCGATGTCCGGGACCGGGATCGAGGCGATCACCTCAGGCTCGCCGAGCACCCGGCGCCCGAGCGGATGCGAGCCGAAGACGGCCTCGGCAAGGACGTCGTGAACGCGGTCCTGGGGCTCGTCGTCGTACATCGCGATCTCCTCCAGCACAACCTGGCGCTCGGAGTCGATTTCGGGGTAGGTCGGGGCCAGCAGCATCTCCGCCAGCAGGTCGAAGACCTCCTCGGTGTGCTCGTCGAGGAAGCGCGCGTGCAGGTGCGTCGTCTCCTTGCCGGTGGCGGCGTTGATCGAGGCCCCGAGCCCGTCGAAGCGCTCGGAGATCTCGATCGCCGAGTAGCGGGCGGTTCCCTTGAACAGCAGGTGCTCGAGGAAATGCGAGACCCCGGCCTGGGCCGGGGTCTCGTTGCGGGAGCCGGTGCGCACCCAGAGCCCGAGCGCCACGGACCGGACCGAGGGAACCTCCTCGGTCACGACCCGGACGCCCGAGCCCAACTCGGTGAGCTGAGGTGCGCTCAACGCTAGTTGCGCCGCTCGCGCTCGCGACGGGGGCCGCGATCGCGACCGCCACGACCGCCGCGGTCGCCGCCGTTGCGGCTACCGCCACGATCCCCACCGGAGCCGACCGAGGCCAGCTCCTCCGGCGTTTTGCCCGCGACCGACGGGTCGTCGGAGAGGCGCAGGCCGATGCGGCCACGCTCCTTGTCGACCTCGACCACGGTGACGTCGATCTCCTCGCCGGCGGTGAGGACGTCGTCGACCGAGTCGACCCGCTCACCGGGCTTGACGTTGGAGATGTGCAGCAGGCCGTCGGTGCCCTTGACGAGCTCGACGAAGGCTCCGAACGTGGTCGTCTTCACGACCTTGGCGGAGTTGTAGCGATCGCCGACTTCGGCCTCGCGGGTCATCGAGTCGATGCGAGCGACGCAGGCCTCGACCAGGTCGCCGGTCGGCGCGTAGATCCGCACCGTGCCGTCGTCCTCGACGTCGATCTCCGCTTCGAACTCCTCGCAGAGAGCGCGGATGGTTTCCCCGCCTTTGCCGATGACCGCCCCGATCTTCTCGGGATCGATCTTGATCGACTCGATCGCCGGCGCGTGCTTGGAGAGCTTCTCCCGCGGTCCGTCGATCGCCTCGGCCATCTTGCCGAGGATGAACTGGCGGCCCTTCAGCGCCTGTTCCAGCGCGTCCTCGAGGATCTCAAAGGTGACGCCGGTGATCTTGATGTCCATCTGCAGGGCGGTGATCCCGTCCTTGGTGCCGGCGACCTTGAAGTCCATGTCGCCGAGGTGGTCCTCGACGCCGGCGATGTCGGTGAGGACGATGTAGTCGTCGCCCTCCTTGATCAGGCCCATTGCCACCCCGGCGACCGGGGCGCTGACCGGGACTCCCGCGGCCTGCATCGCCATCGAGGAGGCGCAGACGGAGCCCATCGAGGAGGAGCCGTTGGACTCGAGCGTCTCGGAGACCGCGCGAATCACGTAGGGGAAGGACTCTTCGTCCGGAACCGTGGCCAGCAGGGCACGCTCGGCGAGGGCGCCGTGACCGATGTCACGCCGCTTCGGGCCGCGCATGAACCCTGCCTCCCCGACCGAGAAGGGCGGGAAGTTGTAGTGGTGGAAGAACCGCTTGGTCGTCTGCAGCCCGAGCGTGTCGAGCCGCATGTCCATGCGGGTCGTGCCGAGAGCGACGTTGGAGAGGATCTGGGTCTCGCCGCGGGTGAACAGGGCCGAGCCGTGCACGCGCGGGGAGATGTCGACCTCGCACTCGATCGGCCGGATCTCGTCCTGGGCGCGACCGTCGGGGCGCTTCTTGTCGACGGCGATCGCCTTGCGGATCGTGTCCTTCTCGATCGCGCCGAAAGCGGCCTTGACCTCGGCCTTGCGCTCGCCGTCGGCGTCATCGGCCTCGGGCGCGTACTTGGCGACGACGTCGTCCTTGACCTTGTCGATCGCCTCGTAGCGCTCGAGCTTGCCCTCGGTGGCGATCGCGCCAACCAGGGCCTGGCCGTACTCGGAGCGGATCGTCTCGAGCAGGGAGGCGTCGAGCTCCGGCTCGGTGTGCTGGATCTTCTCCTTGCCGGCCTTCTGCTGCAGCTCCTCCATCGCGGCGACGAGCTTCTTGATCTCACCGTGGGCGATGTCGAGCGCGTCGAGGATCTCGGCCTCGGTGACGCCGTTGGCGCCGGCCTCGACCATCAGGATCGCCTCGTCGGTGCCGGCGACGATCAGGTCGAGCTCCAGCTCCTCGTGGCGCTCCTCGGGCGGGTTGACGACGAATTCGCCCTCGAGCTTGCCGACCCGGACCGAGCCGACGTGCTTGGCGACCGGGACTTCGGAGATCGCCAGCGCCGCGGAGGCGCCGTTCATCGCGAGGATGTCGTAGGGGTTGACGTGGTCGACCGACAGCGGCATCGCGACCAGCTGGGTCTCGTAGTGCCAGCCCTTGGGGAAGAGCGGGCGGATCGGCCGGTCGATCATGCGCGCGGTCAGCGTCGCCTTCTCTCCGGATTTGCCCTCTCGACGGAAGAACGAGCCGGGGATCTTGCCCGCGGCGTACGCGCGCTCCTCGACGTCGACGGTGAGGGGAAGGAAGTCCACGTCGCGCAGACCGCCGACGGTTGCGGTGCAGAGCACCATGGTGTCGCCGGCCTGGACCACGACCGCGCCACCCGCCTGCTTCGCGAGTTTGCCCGTCTCGAAGGAAATCTGGCTGTCGCCGATATCCGCCGAGACGCGGGTAACGTCAAACATGCTCATTTAGTTGTCCTACCTCCGGCCGCCCGGTTGGCGACCATTCGCTTTTCTTCAGAACTCTCGTTCTCTTTCACCGGGAAGGGTATCGTCTCCCACTCATGCGGGGAAAATCGGCACGACTCGCAGGCCCGCTCGCGATCGTGGCGGCTTTCCTCGCGCTTGCGGCCCCAAGCTCGGCGACGGTGACGATCGGCAGCGACCTCCAGGGCGATGCCGGCCTCGGGGTCTGCGGTTTTGAAGGCGCGGCCGGGACCGAACGCGCCTGCACCAACGCACAGTACCCCGGCGGTGCGAAGAGTTTTAGGGAAACCGGCTTGGTCGCTCCCTTCGACGGCACGATCGTCAGCTGGCAGGTGCGCAGCGGCATCGCCTCGCCGGCAACCGCCGCGGCAATGCTGCGGCTGCGGGTGATCGACAGCACCAGCGGAGCCGGCGGCGGCCACGGCGCCTTCGTTCCGCTGCCGCTCGATCAGCCGGGAACGCACGTCTTTCCCGCCCATCTGCGCGTCAAGTCGCACCAGCGGATCGGCCTCGACTCGGTCGTGACCAGCGGCGGCGGCTTCGCGGCGGTCCCGATCGCGCGCCTTCAGCCGGGCGCCGGTCACATCCAGGAGTGGGCGCCCCCACTGGTGGACGGCCTCGAGAGCGCCGCACAGGGCCTCGAGGAAGGCAGCGAACTGTTGCTCAGCGCCGAGATCGAACCGGAGCGGGTTCCGCCGCGAACCAAGCTCACCTACGCCAACCGCCAAAACTTCCTCAAGAGCAGGGAAGTGCTGCTCTTGCTTCGCTCCAACGAGCCCGCGACCGCGATTGCCAGCGGTCAGCTGGAGTGGCCCAACGGCCGCGGCAGGCACGCCGGCCGGGTGGTCTACGGGCTCTGGGGCGTAAAGCGGCGACTGAAAGCCGGCCGCAAGACGCCGCTGCGCCTGAAGCTGCCGCGGCGGACCTACGATGCGGCACGTCACGCGCTGGCCGGCGGCAAGCGAGATCCTCGTCAAGGTCACCGTCGACGCCACCGATGGCGCCGGCAACCGCGGCGGCGCCACCGTCGCGACGATCAGGCCGAAGCGCTAGCCGAACAGGGCCGGGGTCGAGGCGACGCCGGCGCGAATGCCGGACTCGAAGTCGCGGCGGACCCTCGCCGCCACCGCTTGGGAGTGGCGGTCGGCCTCGAAGCGCTCGAGGTCGAGCCCGAGCGCCTCCACCCGCTCCCAGAGGTGCGGGTCGTCGACGCGGCCGCGGTCGGCGTAGAGCGAGTCGACCATCGCGAAGAACCGGCCCTGTAGCCCGGCGGCCTCGGCGGCAGCGTGCAGGGCCGGCGAGCGCGGGTGCTTGCTGGCGACCGGAAAATGGCGGAAGGCGATCCGGCCGGGACGGGCCGCGATCTCGGCCCAGGCGCCGGCGCAGTGCGGGCAGCCGAGGTCGGCGTAGACGATCAGTCCCTCCTCCCCCTCCCCGCGCAGGTGATCCTCGGGGCCGATCGGCGGCACGGCGGCGCTGGTCAGGTCACTCATGCGAGCACGAGTCTGCCGTGGCGCACCGTCATGAGATGCCTGAGATGCGGACGCGTGGTCAGGCGAGGGCGTCGAAGATGACGTTGGCGCCGGGGAACTCGCCGGGGTTAGGCGATTCGTAGGCCCAGGCGACCGCGCCCTCCTCGTCGACGAGGACGAGGGTGCGGTTGGCGAAACCGGGGCCGTCGAGGTAGGAGCCGTAGGCCCGCGCCACCTCGCCCTTGGGCTCGAAGTCGGAGAGCAGGGTGAAATCGAATCCCAGCTTCTCCTGGAAGGCCTTGTGGGCGAAGAAGCTGTCGACGCTGATGCCGATCAGCTCGACGCCCGCGGCGGCGATCTCCGGCTTCACCTCCTGGTAGATCGAGAACTGGTCCCCGCAGACGGGGCTGAAATCGCCGGGGTAGAAGACGAGCAGCACTTTGCGACCCCGGTAGTCGGACAGTGAGACCTTCTCGCCGTCCTGGTCGCGGAGGGTGAACTCGGGAGCCGGCGTGCCGGCGGCGATCATCGACGCAGGCCGAGATCGGCGACCAGGGCGCGGTAGCGCTCGAGGTCGATCCGCTCGAGATAACGGAGCATCCGGCGACGCTTGCCGACGAGCATCAGCAAACCGCGGCGCGAGTGATGGTCCTTCGCGTGCGAGCGCAGGTGCTCGGTCAGTTCGTTGATCCGCTCGGTCAGCAGGGCAACCTGGACCTCGGCGGAGCCGGTGTCGCCATCGGCGCGGCCGTACTTGCCGATCAGCTCGCTCTTTTTCTCTTTGGTCAGGCCCATGTCGTAGAAATGCCGTGCACCCGGGTGCGGGTCACGGCCGCTGGAAGCTACCACAGACGCGCTTCGCGTCCTCGACATCGCGGCGCATCTGGGCGACGAGGTCGTCGACGCTGGGAAAGCGCTTCTCACCCCGCAGCCGCTCGACGAAGGCGACCCGCAGGGTGCGGCCGTAGAGGTCTTCGTCGCAGTCGATCAGGTGGGTCTCGATCAGGACCCCGCGCCCGCTCTCGAAAGTCGGCCTGACGCCGACGTTGACGGCGGCGGGGACGCCGTCGGCGAAAGCCGCGTAGACGCCGTGTCCGGGGATCGCGAGGCGGTCGTCGGGGACGAAGTTGGCGGTCGGGAAGCCGAGCTCGCGGCCACGCTGGTCGCCCTTGACGACCTCGCCCTCGACCATGAAGGGGGCGCCGAGGCAGTGGCGCGCGCCCGCCATGTCGCCGGCCGCGACGAGGGCTCGTATCCGGGTCGAGGAGACCGTCTCGCCGTCGACCTCGACCAGCGGCACCACCCGCGTCTCGAACTCCGGGCGCGCGCGCAGCATCTCCGGGTCGCCCTTGGCCTTGGCGCCGAAACGGAAGTTCTCGCCGACCGAGACCTTCCTCGCGCCCAGCCGCTCGATCAGAACGCGCTCGATGAAATCCTCGGCGTCATGGTGGGCGAACTCGGCGTCGAAGGGGATCACGACCAGCTCCTCCACCCCGAGCCCGTCGATCACGTCGCGCTTGACCGAGAAGGGCATGATCAGCTTCGGAAGCGCCGCCGGGTGCAGGATCTCCAGTGGATGCGGGTCGAAGGTGAGCACGGTGTCGGCGTCGTCGATCACCGCCTGGTGGCCGAGGTGGACGCCGTCGAAGGTGCCGATCGCGACGTGACGTGGGCGCGGCTCGGCGTCCGGCAGCGAGGTGACCTCGATGCTCATCGCAGCGCCGCCTCGACCGCGGGGACGAGCTCGCGCACGCGCTCGACCTCGACCTGCTCGCCGGCGTCCTCGACCCGGAAGGGGCCGATCGCGGTGCGGCGCAACTCGGCGCAGTAGGCGTCACCAAGGGTCTCGACCAGGGTGCGCACGTAGGTCCCGGCCGAGCATTCGATCTCGTAGTGGGCGAGGCCGTCGCCGCTCGAGAGCAGCTCCGCCCGGTGCACCTCGACGTCGCGCTCGGGGGTCGCGACCACCTCGCCGCGGTGGGCCTTCTTGTAGAGGCGCTCGCCGCCCACCCGCACGGCCGAGGTCATCGGCACCCGCTGGCGCACGGTGCCGGTCGGTAGCTCCAGGGAGTCGGGGACGGCGCCGGTCGCGGTCAGCTCGCCGTCGGGATCGCCGGTGCTGGAGCGCCAGCCGAGCCGAGCCGTCGCCAGGTAGACCTTGGGCAGGCCGACGAGGAAGCGCTGCAGGCGGGTGGCGCGGCCGAGCAGGATCAGCAGCAGACCGGTCGCGAAGGGATCGAGGGTGCCGGCGTGCCCGGCTTTGCAGCCGCGCTCCCGCCGCACCTTGGCGACGACGTCGTGGGAGGTCACTCCCGCCGGCTTGTCGCAGAGCAGCACCGCCCCTCCGGGATCGCCGCCGGCCACGCTCAGGGTCCCAGCTGGGCGGTGACCTCACCGCAGAGGAAGGTGACGAGCTCGTCGAGCTCGAGGTCGGTGGAGAAGCCGGCGGCGCGCTTGTGCCCCCCGCCCCCGCTCTTGCGGGCGATCGCGGAGACGTCGACGTCACCCTCGCTGGAGCGCAGGCTGACCTTGCGAGCGGCGCGGCCGCGGTCGCCGAGCTCGCGGACGACGGCGGCGACCTTGGTCCCGTCGACCGAGCGCAGGTGGTCGATCACGCCCTCGGTCATCTCCTCTCCCGCCCCGGTCGCCTCGTAGTCGGCGGCGGTGATGTAGGTGAGGATGAGGCGATCGCCGCAGTGGCGCTGGATCCCTTCCAGGGCGCGGGCGACGAGCCGCAGCTTCTCGATCGGGACGTGCTCGTAGAGGCGGCGGTAGGTGTCGTCGATGTCGACGCCGGCATCGACCAGCTCGGCCGCGATCCGGTGCGTGTGGGAGCTGGTGTTCTCGTACATGAATTTGCCGGTGTCGGTGATCAGGCCGACGTAGAGGGCCGAGGCCATCTCCTTGGTGATCGTCGCCCCGAAGAGGATGGCGAGGTCGTAGACGATCTCCGCCGTGCAGGAGGCGCCGACCTCGACCAGGTTGAAGTCGCCGAAGCGGGTGTTGTCATGGTGGTGGTCGATGTTGATGATCGTGTTGCCGCCGGCGGTGAGGAAGTCGACCGGCATGCGGTCGATGTTGCCGCAGTCGAGGAAGACGACGGTGCGGTCGGCCATGTCGGCCGGCGGCTCGTGGAAGACCTCCTCCAGCGGCAGGAAGCGGTACTCGATCGGCAGCGGGAACTCCTTGGCGCCGAGGAACATCACCGAGTCCTTGCCGAGCTGGGTCAGCAGCTGGTGCATGCCCAGCAGCGAGCCGAGGGCGTCGCCATCGGGGCCCTCGTGGGCGGTCAGCAGGAAGCGATCGCGGGCGCGCAGCTCGGCGCTGACCCGCTCCAGGTCCGATGCGGCGACGCCGGTTGCCTCACTCATGCCTCCTCCTCGGGGCTGGGAGCTACCTCGTCGAGGAGCTGGGAGATCCGCACGCCCTGGGCGATCGTCTCGTCGTAGTGGAAGGTCAGCGTCGGAGTCCGCTTCATCCGCGTCTCGGTGGCGATCCGCGACTGCAGGACGCCGTGCGAGGAGCGCAGGGCGGCGAGGGTGCCATCGCGATCCTCCTCGCTGCCGAGGACGCTGACGTACACCTTCGCGGCGCGGAGATCGGGGCTGGTTTCTACCGAGGTCACAGTGACGAAGCCGATGCGTGGGTCGCTCAAATCGTCTGAGATCGCGGTTCCGACCACCTCGCGGAGCACTCCGTTGATGCGCCGCATGCGATCACCGGCCATCCCTACTCCAGTGTCTGCTCGACCTGCTTGGTCTGGAAGAACTCGAGCACATCTTCCTCCTTGACATCAGCGTAGCCGTCGAGCACGACGCCGCACTCCTGCCCCTCCTCCACTTCCTGCACGTTGTCTTTGAAGCGTCGCAGGGAACCGAGCTTGCCGGTCCAGATGACCGTGCCCTGGCGCACCAGGCGGACCCCGGCGGTACGGGAGGCCTTGCCCTCGGTGACGATGCAGCCGGCGATGCGGCCGACTTTGGATGCCTTGAAGGTCTGTTTGACTTCGGCCTCGCCGACGGCCTCCTCGACCTCGACCGCCTCCAGCAGGCCCTCCATCGCGTTACGCAGGTCTTCGGTGATTTTGTAGATGACCGAGTAGGTGCGGATGTCGACGCCCTCGCGGTCGCCGGCTTTGCGGGCGTCGGCCAGCGGCCGCACGTTGAAGCCGATGATGATCGCGTCGGAGGCCGAGGCCAGCATCACGTCGGACTCGTTGATGCCACCCGTCTGGGAGTGGATGATGTTGATCGCGACCCGTTCCTGCGGGACTTTGGCGATCTCGTCCTGGAGCGCCTCGAGGGAGCCGGCGACATCGGCCTTGAGGACGATGTTGAGCTCCTTGATGTCGCCCTCCTGGACCCGGGCGAAGACCTCGTCGAGGCTGACCTTGCGAGCCTGGCGACGGGCCAGGGCCTCGGTCTTGAGCCGGTTCGCGCGTTCCTGGGCGAGTTGGCGGGCGCGGCGGTCGTTCTCGACCGCCTGCACGAACTCGCCGGCGTCGGAGACGCCGTCGAACCCGAGTACCTCCACCGGCATGCCGGGTGCGGCGGCCTCGACCCGGGCGCCAGTGAAGTCGTGCATGGCACGGACGCGGCCCCACTGCGGGCCGCCGACCAGCGAATCGCCGACTTTCAGCGTGCCGCGCTGAACCAGGACGGTCACGACCGGGCCGCGGCCCGGGTCAAGCTGGGACTCGATCACGGTGCCCGAGCCGGGCGCGTCGGGGTTGGCCCCGAGCTCCTCGAGCTCGGTCACCAGCAGGATCATGTCGAGCAGGTTGTCGAGGCCTTCGTGGGTCTTGGCCGAGACCTCGCAGAAGACGGTGTCGCCGCCCCACTCCTCTGGGGAGATGCCCTCCTGGGCGAGCTCGGTCCGGACCTTTTCGGGGTTGGCGCCCTCTTTGTCGATCTTGTTGACGGCGATCAGCATCGGCACGTCGGCGGCGCGAGCGTGGTCGATCGCCTCCTTGGTCTGCGGCATGACGCCGTCATCGGCGGCGACGACGACGACGGCGACGTCGGTGACCTTGGCACCGCGGGCGCGCATCGCCGTGAAGGCGGCGTGGCCTGGTGTGTCGAGGAAGGTGATCGTCTTCTCGTCGTGATGGACCTGGTAGGCACCGATGTGCTGGGTGATGCCCCCGGCCTCCCCGGCCGCGACCTCGGTCTCGCGGATCGCGTCCAGCAGCGAGGTCTTGCCGTGGTCGACGTGGCCCATGATCGTGACCACGGGCGGGCGGTCGACGAGGTCCTCGGCGGCATCGGAGAACTCCGGCTCCTCCGGCTCCTCCTCGGCGGCGGTGACGATCTCCAGCTTGCGGTCATACTCGTCGGCGATCGCCCGCACCGACTCGTCGGTGAGGGTCTGGGTCAGCGTCGCCATCTCCCCCATCGTCATCAGCTTTTTGATCACCTCGGCCGGGGCCAGCCCCAGCAACTCGGCGACCTCGCGCACGGTGGCGCCGGAGTTGACCTTGGTCGCCTCAGGCTCGGCCGGGGTCGCCGGCCCCATCGGCGGCTCCTCCAGCAGCGGCCGGCGGCGGCGACCGCCGCGGCGGCGCGGCGGGCGTTGTGGCGGTGGTCCGCCCATCTGGTCGCGGCGGGCGGCCTGCGAGTCGATCACGACGCGGCGTTTTTTGGCGCCACCGGCGCCGCCGCCCTGCTGCGGGCTGCCGGCTGGGCGCACCGGTTTGGTCGAAGGCGCGGCTTTTTTGGCGGTGGGTGCGGCGGCTTTCGGCGGCGCGGCCGGTGGCGGCGGTGGGTTTGTCGGCGGCGGGCGCGGCGGCAGCCTGTTTGGGAGCAGCCGGCTGCGCGGGCGACTTCGAGTCCGGCGTCCCCGCCTTGGCGCCGTTGCCCCGTGCCGCGGAGATCGCTTTCGCGGCCGCGTCCTCATCGACGTTCGACGCCGCGGCCTTGGCCTCGACGCCGGCCGCCTTCAGCGCAGCAAGGACTTCCTTGCTGCTGAGGTCATGCGCTTTCGCGATCTCGTGAACCCGCTTCTTAGCCACTAAGCCTGCTCCGCCTCCTCGGGAACCGCCTCGGCCTCGACGGAACCGCCCTCGACCTCGACGGCTGGAGCCTCGGCGACCGCCTCGATGGCCCCTCCGCTGAGGCGCTGAATCCTCAGCGAGGCCGCCTCGGCCGGCTCCTCCTCGACTACCTCGACGAACTCGGCCGTGGCCCGATCGACGATCTCGTTGACCTGGCCTTCGTCGGCGTCGGGGTCGGCGAGAATCGCCACCTCGGCCTCGGACACGATTGCTCAGCACCGCGACCTGGCTGGTCTCGAAGCGGGTCAGCGCCTGGTGCGAGGGCAGGCCGCAGTAGGTGGAACCGGGCACGGCGGCGTTGGGGCAGCGGCGGCCGTTGGAGAGGACCGCCATGCAGCGGCCATCCGACTGCTCTTCGCCCTCGTACTCGACCTCGGTGTCCTCCGAGGCAAACTCGGTCTCCGACTTGATGTCGACGCGCCAGCCGGTCAGGCGGGCGGCGAGGCGAGCGTTCTGGCCGTCGCGGCCGATCGCCAGCGAGAGCTGATCGTCAGGGACGATCACGGTTGCCTGGCGCTCCTCGTCGTCGACGATGACCTCGCGCACGCGAGCCGGGGAAAGCGCTTTGGCGACAAAGCGGGCGGGCTCGTCGTTGTGGGGGATGATGTCGATCTTCTCGCCGCGCAGCTCGGAGACGACCATCCGCACGCGGGAGCCACGGGGGCCGACACAGGCGCCGACCGGGTCGACCCCGTCGGCGTGGGAGACGACGGCGATCTTCGAGCGGTAGCCGGGCTCGCGGGCGACACCGACGATCTCGACCAGCTTGTCGGCGATCTCCGGCACCTCGAGCTCGAACAGGCTCTTGATCAGCTCCGGACTGCGGCGCGAGACGACGATCGCCGGGCCTTTGGTCGAGTCGGAGACGTCGGTGATCACGGCCTTGACCCGCATCCCGTGGTCGTAGCGCTCGTTGTAGACCTGCTCGGACTTGGGCAGCAGCGCCTCGACCCGCTCGCGTAGCTGGACCAGCGTGTAGCGCTTGTCGGACTGCTGGATGATCCCGGTGATCAGCTCCCCGACCCGGTCCTGGTACTCGTCGTACATCATCTGCCGCTCGGCCTCGCGGATCCGCTGCAGGATCACCTGCTTGGCGGTCTGGGCGGCGATCCGGCCGAAGTCTTCGGGGGTGACGTCGCGGGTCTCGATCTGGCTCTCGTACGGAGCGATCATCTCCGGATCCAGCTCCGGGTCCTCGGGCTCGCGCATTTCGCCGGTCTCGGGATCGACCTCGGGCTCCTCCTGCAGCTCGGCGGCCTCTTCGAGCAGCTTCTGCTCCAACTCCGGCGGCAGAATCAGTTCGAAGACGCGGAAGTCGCCGGTTTCGTGGTCGAGGTCGACGCGGGCGTATTTGGCGGCGCCAGGGGTTTTCTTGTAGGCCGAGAGCAGGGCGTCCTCGAGGGCGTCCATCAGCTTGTCGGCGGCGATTCCCTTCTCGGCCTCGAGCGCTTTGACTGCGTCGACGATCTCTTTGCTCACTGAAGCGGCTCCTTGGAATCGGAAGTGGTGGCGGGGCGGCGGTACTTGGGGCCCGGGCTGGAGACCTCGAGCGAGTACTCGTTCAAGAGGTCGCCGAGCTGCCTGGTGACCCGTTCGCAGAGTGCCAGGTCAACCCCGTTCGGGTGATCGATGAAGATCCGCAGGGATTCGGTGCCGGGTCGCTCGATCGCAACCAGGTCGAGCTCCGAGTCGAGCTCGGAAAGTTGCTCTTGAATGTTCTGCTGGAGGTCGGCCATGCCAGGTTCGGGCGTAAAAAAAGTGGGCCAGGCCCACTTCTCGATACAGCGAAACGTTGAAAAGCTGGAGCGAGTATAGCTCGCGGCTCAAGCGCGCTCGGACGTACAGTGGCCGGCGGGTCCTGTCACGGGGAGGGGTCCTGCGGGCGGGCGCAGGGCGTCCGTTCTCGGACCCCTCCCCGTGCCACCCCCCGGAGTTACGTCTGAGCAGGGATCCCGTTGCCCCGGAGCTGGTCGATCTTGTCGAGGATCGACTCGGCGATTGCGTCCTTCGAAGCCATCGGGACGGCGGTATCCGTGTCTTTGTCGATCAGGGTTACGGCGTTGTCGTCGCTCTCGAAGCCGATGGTGGGGTCGGAGACGTCGTTGAGGACTATGAGGTCGGCGTTCTTGCGGGTCAGCTTGGCGCGGGCGCGGGTCGTCGCCTCTCCCCCGTGCTCGGCGGCGAAGCCGACGACGGTCTGGCCCGCGGCCTTGGTCGCGGCGAGGGTGGCGAGGATGTCCTCGGTCGGCTCCAGGTGGAGGTCGAGGGCGTCCTGGCGCGCCATCTTGTCGGCGGCGACGGCGCTGGGACGGAAGTCGGCGGGGGCGGCGGCCATCAGAAGGACATGGGCACCGGGGAACTCGGCGTTGGCGGCGGCGGCCAGTTGGTCGGCGGTCTCGACGTCGATGCGGCGGACGCCGGCCGGAGCAGGCAGGGCGACGTTGGCGGCGACGAGGGTGACCTCGGCGCCGCGCTTGGCGGCGGCGGCGGCGAGGGCGACGCCCATGCGACCGCTGGAACGGTTGCCGATGAAGCGAACCGGGTCGATCGGCTCGCGGGTGCCGCCGGCGGTGACGAGGACGCGCAGGCCGTCCCAGGGACGCTTGCCGCTCGGCAGCCGCGCCTCGACCCGCGCCAGCAGCTGCTCGGGGGCGGGCAGACGGCCACGGCCGAACTCGCCGCGCGAGGCGAGCTTGCCCTCGTCGGGCTCGATCACCTCGACCCCGCGCGCGGCGAGGGTCGCCAGGTTGGCCTGGGTGGCGGCGTCGGCGTACATGCGGTCGTTCATCGCCGGCGCGACCAGGCGCGGCGACGAGCAGGCGAGGAAGGAGGTGGTCAGCATCGAGTCGGCGATCCCGGCGGCGAGCTTGGCGACGGTGTTGGCCGAGGCCGGGGCGACGAGGAAGGCGTCGCAGTTGGCGGCCAACTCGAGGTGGCCGATCGGGTCGTGGCCGGGCTCGCCCTCGCCCGGAAAGGCGCCCCGCATCGGGTCGCGCTCGAACTCGGAGATCAGGACCGGGGCGCCGACGATTCCCTCGAAGGAGGCGGCGCCGACGAAGCGGGTGGCGGTCTCGGTCATGACGACGCGGACGCCGTGGCCGGCGAGGGTTGCCAGCCGCGCCAGTTCCAAAGACTTGTAGGCGGCTATCCCGCCACTGACGCCAAGCAGGATTCTGGCCATCCGCTGCCTCCCGGGAGAGGGCTCCGAGCGCTGGGCGCTAGGAGCGGTACTCGTATTTGAGCTTGCCCTCGGCAAGCTCTTCCAGCGCCATCGTGAGGTAGTTCCTCTCGGCGTTGACCTCAACCATCGGCGGCGGGTACTCACCGAAACCGCCCTCACCGAGGTTATGGAAGTAGCTGTTGATCTGACGCGCCCGCTTGGCCGAGACGACAACGGCGGCGTAATGCGAGTCAGCGTGCTCCAGAAGCTTGTCTACGCGAGGTTTAATCATCGGCCGGGGAGTGTAGTGATAGTCCGAGCTCGGCGCGCACGATCCCCTCCAGCTCACCCGCGGCGCGGTCGAGGTCGTCGTTGACGACGACGTGGGCGAACTCGTTCTGGGCGGCCATCTCCCCCTCCGCGACCTCGAGCCGGGCATCGATCGCCTCCGGGGAGTCGGTGCCGCGGCCGTCGAGGCGCTGGCGCAGGACCGCCGGGTCCGGCGGCGCGATGAAGACCTGGATCGACTCGCGCATCGCCGCCCGCACCTGGCGCGCGCCCTGGACCTCGATCTCGAGCACGACCGAGTGCCCGGCGGCGAGCCGCCGCTCGACCTCGCTGCGCAGCGTCCCGTAGCTGTTGCCGCTGTAGGTGGCGTACTCGAGGAAGTCTTCCCGCCGCATCCGCTCCTCGAACTCCCCCGGGGAGAGGAAGTGGTAATCGCGGCCGTCGACCTCGCCCTCGCGCGGCCCCCGGGTCGTGGCCGAGATCGAGAGCTCGAGCTCAGGGAGCCGCGCCAGCAGTTCCCTGATCAGGGTCCCCTTGCCGACGCCGGACGGACCGGTGATTACGAAGACTTTCGACATGCGGCCGGGGATATTGACCGGCGCGGCGGTCGCCTAACGACGCAGGAGCGAGACCAACTCAGTCCGCTGGCGCTCGGACAGCCCGCCGATCGTCTTCGAGGGCGAGATCCGACACTGGTTGAGTATTCGATTTGTCTTCACCCGTCCGTACTTGGGGACGGCGAGGAGCATGTCGAAGACCTTCGCGGTGAGCACGTACTCGGGGGGATCCATCAGGATCGCGTGAATGCTCGCCCGGTTTGCCTTCAGGTCCTTCTTCAGTTTGGCCCGGGCGGTGCGGATGTCGTTCGCTCGTTTGAGCGCCTCCATCCTCTGATCCAGGGACCGTGCGGGGGCGGCGGCTGAAATCTTGACTGGCGGGGCGGGCATCTGCGCGGCGAGTATAGCTTCGGCTTGAAGCTCTGCAAGCGCTCCGCACCCTTTTCAGCCCAAATTCATCTCAACCTCTACTTGAGGTTCAGTACTGGCTCGGCCGCCGCCCCCGCGGAAGCGGGCTCGGCAAGCTCGGCGGCCACCCGTGAGCCTGCCCGCGGGTCCCTGAAATTCTCCGTCCCAACCGCGACCAAGCCGGCTCCGACGGCGAGGAATTCGCGCGCATCGGCGCCGCTACAGATTCCGCCCATGCCAATTGCCGGGATTCTCGCGGCGGCGGTGACCGCGCGTAGTTGCTGCAACGCGACCGGGCGTACCGCCGGTCCCGAGAGCCCGCCGTGGCCGGCCGCCAGGGACGGAGCGCCGCTGACGGGATCGATCGCACTCGCCTTCAGGGTGTTGATCAGCGAGACCGCGTCCGCCCCGCCCTGCTCGGCGGCGACCGCGACCGCGGCCGGGTCGGCGACGTTGGGGGTGAGCTTCACGATCAGCGGCTTCGGGGTGAGCGGGCGCAGCGCTTCCAGCAGTGCCTCGGTCTCATCCGGCTGCTCGCCGACGATCAGGCCGGAGTGGACGTTGGGGCAGGAGACGTTGAGCTCGATCGCCGCGACCTCGTCCCGCGCCGCCACGGCTCCGACCAATCGAGAGAAATCCGCGCGGTTGGTCGCCATCACCGAGACGATCAGCGGCACCGGCAGCTCGGCGAGCAGCGGCAGATCCTCAGCGAGGAAGCCCTCCATCCCCTTGTTCGGCAGCCCGATCGAGTTGATCATCCCGGCCGGGGTCTCCCAAATTCGCCGCGGCGCATTGCCCACCCGCGGCTCGGGCGTAATCGTCTTCGAGACAAAGGCGGAGAACGGAAACTCCTCCAGCAACCGCTCCCCGAACACCTTCCGTGCGGCAATCGCGTCGTAGGTCCCGGAGGCATTGATCACCGGATGGGCCAGCGAGATACCGCAGAACTCAGGCATGGGTCACCTCGGCGACCCGCTCGCCGCGCAAGACCGGACCGTCCACGCAGAGGCGCAGGTAGGAGCCATCCGGCTGGGGCACGGCGCATCCGAAGCAGGCCCCGTAGCCGCAGGCCATCGGCGACTCCAGGGCCAACTCGCAGGCGACGCCGCGCTCGGCGCAGAGTGCTCGCACCGCCTCCAGCATCGCCGGAGGGCCGCAGGAGTAGACGACTGCCGATCCGGCGTCGTCGCCGGCGAGCATGGCGGCGAGGAGGTCGGTGACGTAGCCGCGGTGGCCCCGGTGGCCGTCCTCGGACGCAAGGCGGACCTCGGGGCAGAGGTCCCCCGCGGAGCCGCAGAAGAGCTCGAGGCCGCCGCTGTGTTCGCGGTTGCGGAAGCCGAGCAGGACCCGGAGGGGGACGCCCCGCTCGCCGAAGCGGCGGCGCAGCAGGGCCAGTGGGGCGACGCCGATGCCGCCGCCGACCAAGATCGCGCCCGCGGCGCCCGGGCTGACCTGGCGCGGCTCGGCGAAGGAGTTGCCGAGCGGTCCGGTGACCCAGACGTCCTCGCCGGGCTCGAGCGCGCAGAGGCGGTCGGTGCCGGGCCCGACACCCTCGACCAGGAAGTCGAGGCGGACGCCGCTCGCGGTGGGGCCGGTTTCGGCGACCGAGATCGCCCGCGGCAGGAAGGGCCTCTCCCCCACACCGGCCCAGCCCGCGGCGGTGGCCAGCATGTAGAACTGGCCCGGAAGCGGCTCCGGGCCCTCGCGGTCGAGCAGTGAGAAGACGCGGTAGCCGTCGGAGTCCCGATTGGCACTCACCTCGCGGAGCCTGCGGCCGAAAGGCGCGCTAGAAGCCGCCCCCGGACGCGGAAGCGGGGGCGGATGCATCAATGATTCCTTTCCGCCCCCGCGAGAGCAGAGGAGGCGGCGCCTTGATGGATCTCCTGGATGCTGCGCACCTCGGCATCGCCCTGGCGGCCGGCGGCGATCGCCCGCGCCGCCGCGGTGGCGCCGGTCATCGTCGTCACGCAGGGGATGCCGTGGCGGACGGCGGCGGTGCGGATCTCGTAGCCGTCGGCGCGGGCGCCGGAGCCGGTCGGGGTGTTGATCACGAGGTCGCAGCGGCGCTCCTCGATCAGATCGACGACGTGCGGGGACCCCTCCCCCAGCTTGTTGATCCGGGTCACCGGAACTCCCATCCGCTCGATCGCCTGGGCGGTGCCGCCGGTCGCGATCACCTCGAAGCCGAGATCGTGGAAGCGGGCGGCGAGCTGGGTGGCGGCGGGCTTGTCGGTGTCGGTGACGGTGATGAAGACCGAGCCCTCATCCGGCAGCCGGACCCCGGCCGCCGCCTGGGCCTTGCCGAAGGCGGTCGGGAAGTCGGCGGCGATGCCCATCACCTCGCCGGTGCTCTTCATCTCCGGACCGAGCACCGAATCGGCGCCGGCGAAGCGGGCGAAGGGCAGCACCGCCTCCTTGACGCTGACGTGCCCGGGCGGGCCGGCGGGCAGCTCCTGGTCGGCGAGGCGCTCGCCCAGCATCAGGCGGGCGGCCATCTTCGCCAGCGGCACCCCGATCGCCTTGGAGACGAAGGGGACGGTGCGCGAGGCGCGTGGGTTGGCCTCGATCACGTAGAGCTTGCCGCCGGCAACCCCGTACTGGATATTGAGCAAGCCGATCACCCCGAGCTCCAGCGCGATCCGCTCGGTCGTCGCGCGGATCTCCTCCAGCATCTCCTCGCCGAGGCTGAGCGGCGGGATCACGCAGGCGGAGTCGCCGGAGTGGACGCCGGCCTCCTCGACGTGCTGCATGATCCCGGCGACCCAGACCCGCTCGCCGTCGGCCAGGGCGTCCACATCTACCTCGATCGCGTTCTCGAGGAAGCGGTCGAGCAGCAGCGGGTGCTCCTGGTCGGCCTTGACGTGGGCCGCCAGGTAGGCGTTGAGGTCCTCGGTCGAGTAACAGATCTCCATCGCCCGGCCACCGAGCACAAACGAGGGCCGGACCAGCAGCGGGAAGCCGACCTCTTCGGCGACCGTCCCGGCTTCCTCGGCCGAGAGCGCGGTCCCGTAGGGCGGGTGCTCGATCCCGAGCCGGCGCAACAGGGCGCCGAACTGGCCGCGGTCCTCGGCCAGGTCAATCGCGTCGACCGGGGTCCCGAGCAGCGGCACGCCGGCCTCTTCAAGGGTACGGGCCAGCTTCAGCGGCGTCTGGCCGCCGAACTGGACGATCACTCCCTCCGGGTTCTCCTGGGCGCAGACGGCGAGCACGTCCTCGGCGGTCAGCGGCTCGAAGTAGAGGCGGTCGGAGGTGTCGTAGTCGGTCGAGACCGTCTCCGGGTTGCAGTTGACCATGACCGCGTCGCGACCGAGCTCGCGGGCGGTCATCGCCGCGTGCACGCAGCAGTAGTCGAACTCGATCCCCTGGCCGATCCGGTTCGGGCCGGCGCCGAGGATGACGACCGAGTCGCGCTCGCCGCGACGGATCTCGGAGGCGGGTGGCGAGCCGTCGGCACGCGGGCGCTCGTGCCCGGAGTAGTAGTACGGCGTCGCCGCCTCGAACTCAGCGGCGCAGGTGTCGACCGCCTTGTAGGTGCGGACGAGGCCCTCGGTGCCGTCGCCCTCGGTCGCCAGTGCCTCCAGCTCGCGCAGGAACCAGCGGTCGACCAGGCAGGCCTCGTGCACGGCCTCGACGCCGATGCCGCGGCGGAAGGCCTCGAGGATCAGGTCGAAGCGCTCGGCACAGGGCTTCTCGATCGCGACCAGCAGCTCGGCTTCGGAGTCCGGGGGCTCGGCCGGGGAGTCGAGCTCGCGCGAGCGCATCGCCTTGGCGAAGGACTCGCGGAAGGTGCGGCCGATCGCCATCGCCTCGCCGACGCTCTGCATGTAGGTGGAGAGGCGGCCATCGGCGCCGGGGAACTTCTCGAAGGCGAAGCGCGGGATCTTGGTCACGACGTAGTCGATCGTCGGCTCGAAGGAGGCGGGCGTGGCCCGGGTGATGTCGTTGGGGATCTCCTCCAGCGCGTAGCCGACCGCCAGCTTCGCCGCCATCTTCGCGATCGGGAAGCCGGTCGCCTTCGAGGCCAGGGCGGAGGAGCGGGAGACGCGCGGGTTCATCTCGATCACGGCGATCTCACCGTCCTCGGGATTGACCGCGAACTGGACGTTGGAGCCGCCGGTCTCGACCCCGATCGCCCGGATCACCTCGATCGCGATGTCGCGCAGGTCCTGGTAGAGCGGGTCGGTCAGCGTCTGCGCCGGCGCCACCGTGACCGAGTCCCCGGTGTGGACGCCCATCGGGTCGACGTTCTCGATCGAGCAGATGATCACGACGTTGTCGTTGCGGTCGCGCATCACCTCGAGCTCGAACTCGCCCCAGCCGATCACCGACTCCTCGACCAGGACCTGGTTGATCGGGCTGGCGGCGAGACCCTCGGTGACGACCTGGCGCAGCTCCGTCTCGTCGCGACCGATACCGCCGCCCTGACCGCCCATCGTGAAGGCCGGGCGGACGATCGCCGGCAGGGTGATGCGCCCGTCGGCGAGTCCCTCCTCGACCTCGGCCAGGGTCTCCACGGTGATCGACCAGGGGATGCGGATCCCGGCCTCGTTCATCGTCGTGCGGAACTGCTCGCGGTCCTCGGCGCGGTTGATCGCGGCGGCGTCGGCGCCGATCAGCTCGACCCCGAACTTCTCCAGGGTGCCGTCCTCGTGCAGCGTCATCGCCAGGTTCAGGGCGGTCTGGCCACCGAGGGTCGGCAGCAGCGCGTCGGGGCGCTCCTTTTCGATGATCTTCGTCACCGGCCCGGGCAGCAGCGGCTCGATGTAGGTGGCGGTGGCGAACTCGGGGTCGGTCATGATCGTCGCCGGGTTCGAGTTGACGAGGACGACTTCATAGCCCTCCTCGAGCAGCACCTTGCAGGCCTGGACGCCGGAGTAATCGAACTCGGCCGCCTGGCCGATCACGATCGGCCCGGAGCCGATCAGGAGGATCTTCTGGATGTCATTTCGACGGGGCACGGGTTCCGTTCAGGTCGCGAGGGACAGGAAGCGATCGAAGAGGTGGCGGGCATCATGCGGGCCCGGGCCCGCCTCCGGGTGGTACTGGACGGTGGCGCCGGGGACGTCACGCAGGACCAGGCCCTCGACCGTGCGGTCGTAGAGGTTGAGCTGGGAGAGCTCGGCAACGCCGAAGTCGGTCTCCCAGCGCACCGCCTCGTCGCCCTCGATCCGCGGCTCCCCGCCCGGGCCGGCGACAGCGAACCCGTGGTTCTGGGAGGTGATGTCGATCCTCCCGGTCTCCAGATCCTTGACCGGATGGTTGGCGCCGCGGTGGCCGAAGGGCAGCTTGTAGGTCTCGAGGCCGATCGCCCGGCAGAGCAGCTGATGACCAAGGCAGATGCCGAAGACCGGCCTCTTGCCGACGATGTCGCGGACGGTGTCGACGACGTAATCGAGCGCGGCCGGATCGCCGGGGCCGTTGGCGAGGAAGACGATGTCGGGGTCCTCGGCCAGGACCTGTTCGGCGGAGCTCGCGCAGGGCAGCAGGGTCAGCTTGGCGCCGTGCTCGCGTAGCTGGCGGACGATGCTCATCTTGATCCCGGTGTCGATCCCGACCACGTGCGGGCCGTCGCCGTCGAAGCGGACTGGCTCCGGCGGGGTGACGGTGCGGGCGAGATCGGCGCCGTCCATGCTGGGCTCGGAGGCGATCCGTTCGCGCGCCTCGGCTTCAGCCATCGCGGCCGGGAAGATGCCGCCGCGCATGGCGCCGCGGTCGCGGATGTGGCGGACCAGGGCACGGGTGTCGACACCGCTGACGCCGGCGACACCGCAGTCGCCGAGCCAGTCGAGCCAGCCGCCCTCGGCGCTGGCGACGTCCTCGCGGTTCTTGGCGTCGCGCATGACGACGCCGCGGGCATGGACGCGATCGGACTCCATCGCCGCCGCGCTGACCCCGTAGTTGCCGATCAGCGGGTAGGTGAAGACGATGATCTGGCCCGCGTAGGAGGGGTCGGTTACCGACTCCTGGTAGCCGGTCATCGCGGTGTTGAAGACGACCTCGCCGGTAACCGCGCCCTCGTGGCCGCAGGCGAGCCCGTCGAGCCGCGTCCCGTCCTCGAGGAGGAGATAAGCCTCACCCATTCCGCTGTTCCTTATCTTGCAATAACAGGGATAAGAAACAGCGGAACGTGGGTCTGAGGTGGGTCACGGGGCGACTCCGAGGGAGAAGCTGCGGAGGCGGTAGGCGACCTGGCCGGCGGCGAGGGTGACCATGACCCGACCGGTCAAGGTTTTGCCGGCGCACCAGGAGTTCTGGGAGCGGCTCTCGTAGCCCTCCTCCCCCACCGTCCACTCGGCGCCGAGGTCGCAGAGGACGACGTTGGCCTCCGAGCCCGGGGTGAGGGTGGGGCGATCGATGGCGAAGGGCGCGGCGCCGCCGGCCATCCGCTCGACCAGCAGGCCGAGGTCGATGACGCCGGGCAGCACCAGCTCGGTGTGGAGCGCCGCGAAGGCGGTCTCGAGGCCGGTCACGCCCATCGCCGCCTGCTCGAAGGGGACGTCCTTTTCCTCGGCCTGGTGCGGGGCATGGTCGGTGGCGACGCACTCGATCGTGCCGTCGCGCAGGCCCTCGATCAGCGCCTGGCGGTCGGACTCGCGGCGCAGCGGCGGGTTCATCTTGAAGCGGCGCGGATCGAGGCTGCGGACCTCCTCGTCGGTGAGGCAGAGGTGATGTGGGCTGGCCTCGGCGCTGATCTGGACGCCGGCCGCCCTTGGCGGCGCGGACGGCCTCGACCGACTCCGCCGCCGAGAGGTGCTGGACGTGGATGCGGGCGCCCTCGTAGGCGGCGAGGGCGGCGTCGCGGGCGATCATCGTCGACTCCGAGACCGAGGGGACGCCGGCCAGGCCGAGCGCGGCCGAGACCGGGCCCTCGTGCATGACCCCGTCGCCGGAGAGCTCGGGGTCCTCCTCGTGCAGGGCGATGTTGCCGCCGCAGAGGCGCTGGTACTGGAGGGCGCGGCGCATCACCCGGGCGCTGCGGATCGGCAGGCCGTCGTCGGAGAAGCCGACGGCGCCGGCCTCGCGCAGTTCGACCATCTCGGTCAGGTCCTCGCCCTTCATGCCGCGGGTGACGGTGGCCATGAAGCCGACCGGGACCGAGGCGCCGGCCCGGGCCTGCTCGCGCAGGGCGGAGATGTCGGCCGCGGTCGAGACCGGTGGGTCGGTGTTGGCCATCGCCAGGATGCCGCAGTAGCCGCCGGCGGCGGCGGAGCGGGTTCCCGTCTCGACGTCCTCTTTGTGCTCGTGGCCGGGGGTGCGGAGGTGGACGTGGGGGTCGAAGAAGGCTGGGAAGGCGTGCATGCCCTCGGCCTCGACCACCTCGGCCCCGTCGGCGGAGCCCTCCCCGGGCGCGGCCAGCTCGGCGATCTCGCCGTCGCGGATGACGACGTCGTGGACGCCGTCGATGCCGGCGACCGGATCGAGCACGGTCGCCCGTCGCAGGATCAGGTTGGCGTTCTCGCCCGGGCGGACGTCGAGGGTGTCGGTCAGTGCTCATGCCGGCTGTCCGATCGGGGTCGGGGCGGAGCCCTCGCCCTCGCTCAGCGATGTCGGGCGCTCGCCGCCCGCCAGCAGCTCGTAGAGGATCGCCATCCGCACCACCAGGCCGGCCGCGACCTGCTCGGCGATCAGCGACTGCGGCGAGTCGATCGCCTCGCCGGAGAGCTCGACGCCGCGGTTGACCGGGCCCGGGTGCATCAGCAGCTGGCGCGGGTTGAGCTTGCGGGTGTCGATCTGGAAGGTCGCCGCGTACTCGCGCAGCGAGGGGACGAAGCTCTCGCTCATCCGCTCCTGCTGCATCCGCAGGGCGTAGACGACCTCGGCCTCGCCGAGCCGCTCCAGCGAGTGCGAGACCTCGCAACCGAGCTCCTCGATCCCGCGCGGGATCAGGGTCGGCGGGCCGCAGACGGTGACCTCGGCCCCCATCCGCTGGAAGGCGATCAGGTTGGAGCGGGCGACGCGGCTGTGGAGGACGTCGCCGACGATCCAGATCCGCTTGCCGTCGAGCGAGCCGAGGCGGCGGCGCAGGGTGTAGACGTCGAGCAGCGCCTGGCTGGGGTGCTCGTGCTTGCCGTCGCCGGCGTTGACGACCGCCGCCTCGGTCCAGCCGGCGAGCATCTGGGCGGCGCCGGCATGGGGGTGGCGGATCACGATCGCGGCCGGGTCGTAGGCGGAGAGGGTGGCGACGGTGTCCTTCAGCGACTCGCCCTTGTCGACCGAGGAGCCGGCGGCCTTGACCGAGATCAGGTCGGCCGAGAGCCGCTTCGCGGCGAGCTCGAAGGAGCTGCTGGTGCGGGTGCTCGACTCATAGAAGAGGGTGACGACGGTGCGCCCGCGCAGGGTCGGGACCTTCTTGATGTCGCGGCGGCCGACCTCGGCGAAGCTATCGGCGCGGTCGAGGATCGCCTCGATCTCCTCGCGGCTGAGCTGCTCGATCGCGAGCAGGTGCTTCATCGGCCCACCTCCACTGGGCTCAGCTCGGAGATCGTCATCTCGTCGACCCCATCGCTCTCCTCGAGGCGGACGTTGACGCGCTGGTCGAGGGCGGTCGGCAGGCTCTTGCCGACGTAATCGGGGCGGAAGGGCAGCTCGCGGTGGCCGCGGTCGCAGAGGACCGCCAGCTGCACCCGCTGCGGGCGGCCGTAGTCGAAGAGGGCGTCGATCGCGGCCCGCACCGTGCGGCCGGTGAAGAGGACGTCGTCGACGAGGACGACGGTGCGGCCGCCGAGGTCGAAGTCGATGTGGGAGGAGTGGACCACCGGCTGCGTGTCCGGTGCCTTGGCGCCGACGTCGTCGCGGTAGAAGGAGATGTCGATGTCGCCGATCGGCAGCTCGGTCCCGGCCAGCTCTTCGAGAAAGGCATGGAGGCGGCGGGCGAGGAAGGCGCCGCGGGTGTGGATCCCGACCAAGGCGAGATCCCCGGCATCGGGGTTCTTCTCGACGATCTCGTGCGCGATCCGCCTCAGCGTGCGCCCCAAATCGTCGTGCGCCAGCACGACCTTCTCGCTCACTCTTCGCTTCCTTCCTGGCCTCACGGGACCTGGTTAAAGGACGACCGCAGAGTAGCAGCGAGCCGCGACGTCGCCTGCATCGTGGCAAGCTTGATCGCGGTGATTGCGGAACGAATCCAGCGGGCGATCGACGCGCACGAGGCGTCCGGGCGCCGCTTCGAGGCGGCCGGTGTCGGCAGCTTCGCGCTCGACAGTGGCGACGGCGAGCCGGTGGTCCTGGTTCACGGAGTCCCCGTCAGCAGCTTCCTCTACCGCAAGGTCGTGCCGCTGCTCGCCGCCCGCGGCCTGCGCGGCGTCGCCTTCGACCTCCCCGGCCTGGGGCTGGCCGAGCGCCCCCGCGGCTTCGACTACTCCTGGAGCGGCCTCGCCGCCTGGACCGGTGCCGCGATCGACGCCCTGGAGATCGAGCGCTGCCACCTCGTCGTCCACGACGTCGGCGGGCCGGTCGGCTTCGAGTGGGCGATCCGCAACCCCGATCGGGTCCTCTCGCTGACCGCCCTCAACACCCTGGTCGACGCGGCCAGCTTCCACCGGCCCTGGCCGATGCACCCCTTTTCCTACCGCGGCATCGGCGAGCTCTGGCTGCGCGGCATGATCGCGCCGGCCTTCGCCGAGGTCTTCTACCTGGAGGGGGTTGCCGACCGTGCCGCCGTGCCGCGGGCGGAGGTCTACGCCCACCACGCCCTGCTCAACCGCGGCGACCGCGGCCGCGCCTTCCTCGAGATCATGCGCGGATTCGAGCTGACCGCGGCGAAGGAGCGCTTCTTCCTCGACGGGCTCGCCGGCCGCCCCTACCCGGCCCAGGTCGTCTGGGGCGCGCGAGATCGGATGCTCGGCGAGAAGCGCCGGCTGGCCGTGCAGCGCGCCCTCGGGGTCGAGTCAGCGACCCTGCTGGAGGGCAAGCACTTCTTCCAGGAGGACCGGCCGGACGAGATCGCCGACGCGGTGGCGGCGCTCGCCGCCTGAGGACTACCCGGGCTCGCCCCGCTCGCGGGCGCCGTTCGGAACCAGCTCGGGATCAGCCCCGCTCTGGGAAGGGGATCTCGATCACGTCGAAGTCTTTGGGGGCGACGGTGGCTTCGTGGACATCCTGGGCCTCCTCCAGCACCTTGCCGACGTGGTAGCGGGAGGAGATGTGGACCAGGGCGAGCATCTTCACGTGGGCCTCGCGGGCGACGGCGGCGGCCTGGCCGACCGTGGAGTGGCCGGTCTCGGCGGCGCGCTGGACGTCCTCCTCGGCGAAGCTGGCGTCGTGGATCAGCAGCTCCGCGTCGGCGGCGGCGGCCACGGTGGCCGGACTGGGCGCGGTGTCGCCGGTGATGACGACGGTGCGGCCCGGCCGGCTCGGGCCGACCACGTCCTCGGCGCGGACGGGCCCGGATGCGCCCTGCACCTCCTCCCCGCGCTGTAGGGCGGCGAACGCCGGGCCTTCGGGGACCCCGAGGCGCTTGGCGGCCTCGAGGTCGAAGCGGCCGGGGCGCTCCGCCTCGACCAGCGCATAGCCGTTGGCGCGCACGCCGTGGGCGGCCTCGAAGGGCTGGATCTCGTATTCGTCGTGGGCGACCGCCTCGCCCGGCGCCAGCTCGACCAGCTCGAGCTCGAAGTGGAGCCGGCCGACGATCGGCCTGAGGATCGCGAAGAGGTCCCGCAGGCCCGGTGGGCCGTGGATCGCCAGTGGCCGCTCGCGGTCGGTCAGGTCATAGGTCTTCAGCAGTCCCGGCAGGCCGAGGATGTGGTCGGCGTGGAAGTGGGTGAGGTAGATCTCGTCGACCTGGGTCAGCCCGATCGAGCGCTGCATCTGCCGCTGCGTCCCTTCGCCGCAGTCGAACAGCAGCCGGTCCCCCCCACGCGAGATCAACACGCTCGCGGTCGAGCGCCGGGCCGACGGCACCGAGCCGCCGGTCCCAAGAAAGATCGCCGAGAGGTCCACGGTGAGCGAGCCTACGCGGTCGTCTTTTGGGCCGCTATGCGGACGAAACCTCTGCCGCTCGAAGCGGCATCATCACTAAGCTGCCGGTTGAGCGCCCGTAGCTCAGCTGGATAGAGCGCATCGCCTCCGGAGCGATAGGCCACAGGTTCGAATCCTGTCGGGCGCGTAGGTGGTTTACGGCTAGGCCGTTTTGAAGCGGGCGCGCCACTCGTCGCGGTCGAAGCGGGCCGGCTCGGTCTCGTCGAGGAAGCGTTCGAGGGCGGCGATGAAGGCGCCGGGGCTCTCCAGCTGGGGCACGTGGCCGGCGCCCTCGAAGATCTCGAGGCGGCTGTTGGGGAGCTCCCGGTGCGCCGCTTCGGCGTGGGAGACGGGGATGATCGGGTCGCGGTCGCCCCAGACGATCAGCAGCGGCAGGGCCTCCGCCAGGTAGAGGCGGTCGAGGGCGGCGACGCGCTGGCCCTCGGTGCCGACGACCGAGCGCAGGGTGGCGAGGAAGGCCTTGCGGCGCTCCGGGTCTGAGAGCGAGGCGTAGCCGCGCGCCACCTCGGCGACGTCGGCGCTGGGCCGCATGCCGAGCATTCCCAGGCCCCGTCCGAGCAGGGAGCCGGCCTGGCTGCCGATGCCGGCCGTGGCGGAGATGAAGAGGTTCGCTCCCGGCAGCGCCGCCGCCCGTAGAACCGGGCTGACGTCGGGGCCGAGGCCGCCGCTGGAGACCAGAACCAGGCGCTCGACCATCTCCGGGAACTGGTAGGTGAACTGCAGCGCGACGCCGCCGCCGAGCGAGTGCCCGACCAGCGTTGCCCGCTCATGGCCCAGGGTCAGCATCAGGTCGCGCAAGCCGCTGGCGAGACTGCCGAGCGAGTAGTCGCCGCCGCCGGGGGCCGAGAGGCCGTGCCCGGGAAAGTCCGGCGCGATCACCGAGTTGCGCAGGGCCAGCGGCTCGATCACCGACTGCCAGTTCTCGGCGGTGCCGGCCATGCCGTGGACGAGCAGCAGCAGGGGGCCGGCGCCACCCTCGGCGTAGCTGACCTCGCGGCCGTGAACGGTCGCGGTTCGGGTCTCGACCTGGCCCACTCGCAGCGGCGTCGGCTTGCGGCTCACATCCGACAAGGTACCCATCGCCCGGGGCGGGAGAAACGAGAGCGCTCGCACGGCCGCCGGTTCCAATACTGTCGCGGCCGTGAGCGCGCCCGCCAAGGACCCCCGCCCGCCCCGCGGAGCCCTGATCGTGATCGCCGTCGGCCTGCTCGCCTGCGTCGCCGCGGCACTCCTCGCCACCGACAGGGGCAGTGGCGAAGCGGCCAACCTCGAATGGGTGCAGTCGGCGCCGGTCGCCGACTCCAAGCCGGTCCAGGTGCCGGGCGGCAACCAGCGGATGCGCCTGACCGACGGCGAGGTCAGCGCCACCGGGACCAACGTCAGCGGCTACTCGCTGTTCCGGGTCGCCTCGACACTGCGGATCGATGCCGGCGCCCCGGTCGGCGACGGCCGCATCCTCTGCGCGGTGAAAGCCGGCGAACGGACCGAAGTGGCGCAGACCGCGGGCGGCCTGCGGGCGACCTACCCGCGCTCCTCGGAAGCCGGGATCTACAGCCAGGAAGTGCCGGAAACGATCCTGATCGACTTCAGCGCCCGCGGCAGCGAACTCGCCGTGCTCGAAGGTGAGCCGATCCCCCGCTTCACCACCGAAAAAGGGGTGAAGCTCGAATGGCCCACCTACAAGGTCGGGACCGAGCGCCTCAAATACTTCATCGCCGGTGGCAAGCCGAAGCAGGAGCTGGCGCTTCCCTTCTACACCGTCTGGAGGACCACCGCCGTGCCCAGCGCGGCCATTGCCTGCACCCTCACCACCAGCGCCGGCGAGGCGACCGTCAGCACCAAGGGCGGGCTGAAGAAGATCTCGCCGCCGATCGACGAAGAAGCCGAAGAAGAAGCAGAAGAAGCGGCGGATGAAGGGGCCGAAAGGGAAGAAGAACAGGCGGAAGCGAGGGAATAGGGCTCAGCCGGCCGGCGGCGCGACCAGCAGCTCCGGCCCTTCGCCCATGCCTTTGCCGACCTTGTTCAGCTTCGGGTTGGCCGGCGCGCTGGACATCCGGCCCGCGTCCAGCGGCCCGCACATCGCCACCGCGTCCTCGACGCTGAGATCGGGCCGCAGCCAGGCGGCCTCGGCCTCGGGGCCGGGCAGGATCGCCGGCATCCGGTCGTGGACCGGGGCGACCACCTCGTTCGGGCGTCGTGGTGACGATCGTGGCGCTGTAGAGCCAGCCGCCGTCAAAGCCGCGATCCTCCTCGTCCTCCCACTGCTTGCGGGTGCAGATGCCGGCGAAGGCGAACGGCTCGCCGCCGTCGACGGTGAATCGCCAGGGCTGGCGCGGCTGCTTGGGATCCTCAGCCTTCATCCACTCGTAGAAGCCGTCGGCGACGATCAGGCAACGGTGGCGGAACTTGCCGACCAGGGGCCCGTAGGCGCGGCTGCTGGTCAGGTTCTCGGCTTTGGCGTTGATCATCCGGTAGCCGACCTTGAGGTCCTTGGCCCAGCGCGGGACCAGTCCCCAGCGCATCAGCCGCGCCTCGCGCTCGCCCTGTTCGGCCTCCTCGGGCAGCGGCGAGGAGCGCACGGTGAGGATCTCCTGGGTCGGGGCGACGTTGTAGCGATCGAGGCCTTGCGCCATCTTCTTCGCCCGCTCCTTGGACGGCGGCGGCGCTTCGCCATCCCCGCCCCGCTCCAGCGCCTTCTCCAGCTCGACCTGGAAGCGGTCGGCGATCTTCTTCGTGTCCTTGTTGGTGACCGTGAATCGTCCGCACATCAGGGGCGCGCCTCCGGGTGCTGCCGGTACCACTCCAGCGTGCGGCCGAGGCCATCTTCCAGCTCGATCCCCGGGGTCCAGCCCGTAAGGCCGCGCAGCTTCGCCGAGTCGACGAACTGGCGGTCGATCTCGCCGGCCGGGTTGCCGGTGCCGTGGTATTCGGGGTCGAGGCCGGCACCGGAGACGGCGGCGATCGTCTCCAGGATCTCGGCGACCGAGTGCGGGCGCTCGCCGCCGGCGTTGAAGGCCTCCCCCGCCGCCGGGCCACCGGCGCCGACCGCCTGCTCGATCGCCAGGTAGGCGGCGACGGCGTCGTCGACGTAGAGGAAGTCGCGCTCGGGGCTGCCGTCGGAGCGGATCTGGGGACGGCGGCCGTCGAGCACGGCGGCGATGGCTTCTGGAATCAGCCGGGAGAAGTTGAGGTCACCGCCGCCGTAGATGTTGGCGAAGCGGGTGACGGCGACCGGCAGGCCGTAGGCGGGCCGGTAGCTGAGCGCGATCGCGTCCGCGGCAGCCTTGCTCGCCTCGTACGGGGATGCCGGCCGCAGCTGCATGTCCTCGCGGTAAGGCAGCTCCTCGCTGGGGCCGTAGGCCTTGTCGGAGGAGGCGACGACGACCGCCGGGACGTCGGCGTGGCGGCACGCCTCCAGCAGGTTCCAGGTGCCGCGCACGTTGGCCTCGAAGGTCGCCGCCGGATCGGCCATCGCCGGCCCGACCAGGGTCTGGGCGGCGAGGTGGAAGACGACGTCGAACTCGCCGGCGTCGAGCGTGGCGCCAACCCGCCGCTCGTCGCGGAGGTCGGCCTCGACCAGCTCGACCTCGGGGGCGATCCCCTGCAGAGCGAGCCCGGAGAGCGGCGGCGGTGCCAGGTCGAGGACGGTGACCGCGTCGCCGCGCTCGAGCAGCGCCCGGGCCAGGTGCGAGGCGACGAAGCCGTGGCCGCCGGTGACCAGCGCCCGCTTCACGGCGCCTGGGCCCCGGCCGCGTCCCAGACCCGCCAGGGAGCCTCGCCGCCGGCCCAGAGGTCGTTGAGGACGACCGCGTCCTTGTAGGTGTCCATGCAGTCCCAGAAGCCGTCGTGGCGGAAAGCTCGCAGTTGGTCGGCGCCGGCGAGCGCCTCCAGCGGCTCGCGCTCCAGCACGCTGTCCTCCCCGATGTAGGCCAGCGCACCCGGCTCGAAGCAGAAGAAGCCGCCGTTGATCCAGTGCTCGCTGCGTGGCTTCTCGACGAAGCCGGCGACACGGTCGCCGTCGAGCGCGGCCACTCCCCACTGCAGATGCGGCTGGACCACGGTCATCGTCGTCAACTGGCCGTGGCGTTCGTGAAAGGCGATCTGGGCGCCGAGGTCGACGTCGGCTACCCCGTCGGCGTAAGTCGCGCAGAAGCGCTCGCCGTCGAGGCGCGCGCCGAGCCGGGCAATCCGCCCCCCGGTCGGCGTGTCGAGGCCGGTGTCGACGCACTCGACCACGACCCCGGCCGGCCAGCGCTCCGCCGCCGTGAACTCCGCCACCGCCTCCCCCATGTAGCCGGTGGCCAACAGGAAGCGCTCGAAGCCCTGGGCGGCGTAGACCTGGATCACGTGCCAGAGGATCGGCCGGCCGCCGATCTCGACCAGTGCCTTCGGCACCGACTCCGTCCGCTCCCGCAGCCGCGTCCCCCGCCCGCCGCAGAGGATGACGACTGGAGGTTTCATCGCTTGCTGAGTTTGCCCGGCTCTAGGCGGGCTAACTCAGCAACCGCCGGCGACCGCGGGGAGGATGGTGACTTCGGCGCCGTCGTCGATCGAGGTTTCCAGGCCCTGCTGGAAGCGGATGTCCTCGCCGGAGACGTAGACGTTGACGAAGCGGCGCAGGTCGCCGTCCTGGGTGATCCGCTCGCGCAGGTCGGCGTGGGCGTCGAAGACGGCGTCGAGCACCTCGCCGACGGTCCCCCCACTCACCTCGACCTCGGCCTGCCCCGCGGTCGCGGCGCGCAGCTGGGTTGGGATCTTCACGGTGACTGCCATCAGACGCTTACCTCCTGGCGGAACTCGGCCTCGAAGCTGCCGAGGTCGGGGTCGATCTCGTGCATCTGGAACGTATCGCGGGTGGCGTCGAGAGTCTTCAGCCCCTCGCCGGTGATGTAGACGACGACCCGTTCGCCGGCGCCGATCTCGCCGCGTTCGGCCAGCTTCTTCAGGACCCCGACCGTGACCCCGCCGGCGGTCTCGGTGAAGATCCCGGTGGTTTCCGCCAGCAGTTTGATCGCCTCGCGGATCTCGCCGTCGTCGACGGAGTCGATGCCGCCGCCGGTGCGGCGGGCGTGCTCGACCGCATAGGGGCCGTCGGCCGGGTCGCCGATCGCCAGGCTCTTGGCGATCGTCTCCGGCTTCTGCGGCTTGCAGACGTCCCAGCCTTCGGCGTAGGCGGTCGCGACCGGGTTGCAGCCCTGCGCCTGGGCGCCGTTGAAGATCGGCTGCCCGCCCTCGACCAGCCCGAGGTCGAGCCACTCCTGGAAGCCGCGGCCGAGCTTGGTGAAGAGCGAGCCGGAGGCGATCGGGCTGACGACGCGGTCGGGCAGCTCCCAGCCGAGCTGCTCGACGGTCTCGTAGGCGAGCGTCTTCGAGCCCTCGGCGTAGTAGGGCCGCAGGTTGACGTTGACGAAGGCCCAGGGGCGCGTCTCGGCCAGCTGCGTGCAGAGGCGGTTGACGTCGTCGTAGTTGCCGCGGACGCCGACCAGGTTGGTGCCGTAGACGCCGGTGGCGAGCAGCTTCTGCTCCTCGAGATTGGCGGGGACGAAGACGTAGGAGTCGAGGCCGGCGGCGGCGGCATGGGCGGCGACCGCGTTGGCGAGGTTGCCGGTCGAGGCGCAGGCGACGGTCGAGAAGCCGAGCTCCTGGGCCTTGGCGACCGCGACGGCGACGACCCGGTCCTTGAAGGAGTGGGTCGGGTTGGCGGCGTCGTTCTTGATCCAGATCTCGCCCTCGACCCCGAGCCGCTCGGCCAGCCGGTCGGCCCGCACCAATGGCGTCAGCCCCGGCTCCAGCGGGTCGTTGGGACGGCCCTCGAAGGGGAGGAAGTCGGCGTAGCGCCAGATCCCCTGCGAGCCGGCCTGGATCCGCCGCTTGACCTCGACCGCATCCAGGGCCGAGTAGTCATAGGCGACCTCGAGCGGCCCGAAGCAGTTTTCGCAGACGTAGCTGGCGTCGAGCGCGTAGGCCGTGCCGCACTCCTTGCACTTGAGACTTTCGATTGACATCCGATCCTCTTTCTTGCCGTAAAGAAAAACCTCGCCCTGTGTGGGGCGAGGTCCGATCGGACGTCCCCCACATCTTTCAGGTGCCCCGTGCGGAGCTTCCTGCTGGAGTTGGCACCTCCCCTCGAACCGAAGTTCGAGGTGGTTGCCGGGGCTTCACTGGGCCAGTCCCTCCACCCCTCTAGATGTGGCGCTTATGTGGGAAGAACCTTACCAGGGCCTCTTTCAGCCCTCGCGGACAGGCCTGACGGCTAACCTAGGCCCGATCGTGTTCCCCCTGTCCGACGAGACGACAAGCCAGAGCGATGCCGAACCTTCCGAAGCCAAGGCTGCGACGCCCTGGCCGGCGCGGCGATCTCGTCGAGTCGGCCACCGCCACTGCTGAGCCGCAGACTCCGAACGTCGAGCAGATCGACGCCGCCGGCCTGCGCTGGGTCAACATCGAGCACCCCGGGGCGCTCGAGCGGGCCTGGCTGGAGGAGCACTTCGACTTCCACGCACTCGACCTCGAGGACGTGCTCTCCCGCAATCAGCGGCCGAAGATCGATGTCTACGACGACTACCTCTTCATCGTCCTCCACTTCCCCGTCTTCGACCGCGCCGCCGCGCCGGCTCGGCACCGGCGAGCTCGACATCTTCGTCGGGCCCGACTACATGGTCACGATCCCAAACCAGCCGCTGCAGCCGGTCGAGTACCTGTTCGAGCGCTGCCGCAACAAGGAGGAGCTGCGCGAGCAGCTGTTCTCGCGCGGCTCTGGCTACCTGATGTACCGGCTGGTCGACGACAGCTTCGACTACTGCTTCCCGATGCTGCGCAAGATCGGCAACAAGCTCGACGCGCTCGAGGACGACATCTTCGAGGAACGCGCCGACGAGGTGGTCCGCGACATCTCCAACGTCAAGCAGGAGATCATCAACTTCCGCAAGGTGATCCGGCCGCAGCGGCCGGTCCTGCGCGACCTCGAGAAGGTGAAGCTGCGTTATCTGGCGACCGACCTCGACCTCGAGATCTACTTCGACGACATCGTCGACGCCCACGAGCGGATCTGGGACATGCTGGAGAACTACAAGGAGGTCGCCGAGGCGCTGGAGGAGACCAATGAGTCGGTCATCTCCCACCGCCTCAACGACATCCTCCGCGTGCTCACCTCGATCAGCGTCGTGATCCTGCCGCTGACCCTGATCGCCAGCATCATGGGGATGAACACCTGGGTCCCGGACCAGGGCAAGGAGGCGGGCTTCTTCCTCGTGCTCGCGGTGATGGCGCTGATCCTGATCGGCCTGGTCGCCTACTTCCGCCGCAAGCGCTGGCTTTAGGCACGGCCTAGGATGCAAAGCCCGTGGCAAATTTCCGCATCTGGGCGCCGTGGCGCCTCGCTTACGTGAAGGACGCGTCCAAGGACAACGAGGAGGAGTGCATCTTCTGCGCCAAGCCGGCCGCGGAGGACGACGAGGCGAACCTGATCGTCCACCGCGGCGAGAGCTGCTTCGTGATCCTCAACCTCTTCCCGTACACCAACGGCCACCTGATGATCGCCCCCTACGGGCACATCGGCGACCTGCAGGAGATCCCGGCCGCGACCCTGGCCGAGATGATGGCTCTGGCCCAGCGGGCGATGGGCCGGCTGGAGGAGATCTACAGCCCGCACGGCTACAACGTCGGCTTCAACCAGGGCCGGGTCGCCGGGGCCGGGGTCGAGCACCACATCCACGTGCACGTCGTCCCGCGCTGGGCCGGCGACAACAATTTCATGCCGGTCATCGCCGACACCAAAGTGATGCCGCAGTCCATCGAGCAGAGCTACGAGGCTCTGAAGGGAGCGTTTTGAGCGAGCAGGCACCGCTGGCCCCGGCCGGCATCTTCAAGGCGTACGACATCCGCGGGCTCTACGGAGAGCAGATGGACGAGAGCACCGCCCACGCGATCGGCCGCGCCTTTGCGCGGGTTCTAGGGCGGCTGCGCGGCAAAGAGCCGGGTCAGCTGCGGGTCGGGCTCGGCCGCGACATGAGGCTGACCGCGCCGGCGATGGCGGCGGCGCTGCGCGAGGGTCTGGTCGCCGAGGGGGCGACCGTGCTCGACGCCGGCCAGGTCGCGACCGAGATGCTCTACCACCTGGTCGGCTCGCGCGAGCTCGACGGCGGCGCCATGGTCACCGCCTCGCACAACCCCAAGGCCTACACCGGGGTGAAGCTGGTCCGCGAGGGGGCGCTGCCGCTCTCCGGCGACGCCGGGATCGGCGACGTCAAGGCCGAGATCGAGGCCGGGCTCGGACCCGCCCCCGGCGGCGGCTCGCTGGAGGAGGTCGACGTCTGGGAGGAGTTCCGCGCCCACGCGCTCTCCTTCATCGACCCCGCCAAGGTGAAGCCGATGAAGGTGGTCGTCGACGGCGGCAACGGGATGGCCGGGCCGATGGTCGGGCCGATCCTGGAGCAGCTGCCGCTGGAGCTGGAGGAGATGTACTTCGTGCCCGACGGCGAGTTCCCCGACCACGAGCCGAACCCGCTCCTGGAGGAGAACCGGCAGATGATCATGGAGCGGGTGACCGCGACCGGCGCCGACCTCGGGATCGCCTGGGACGGCGATGCCGACCGCTGCTTCTTCATCGACGCCAGCGGCGAGTTCTGCGACGGCGACTTCATCTGCGCCCTGCTGGCGCGGGCGGCGCTGGCCAAGAACCCGGGCGCGACGATCCTCTACGACCCCCGCTCCAGCCGCGCCGTGCCGGACCTGGTCGCGGCCGAGGGCGGGCGCTCGGACCTCTCGCGGGTCGGCCACGCCTTCTTCAAGGCGCGGATGCGCGAGGAGCAGGCGGTCTTCGGCGGCGAGGTCTCCGGCCACTACTACTTCCGCGACTTCTGGAACGCCGACTCGGGCACGATCCCGGCGCTGCTGATGCTGGAGCTGCTCTCGCTCGACGGCCGCGGGCTCGGCGAGCTGATCGACGAGTTCCGCTCCAAGTACTTCATCTCCGGCGAGATCAACTCCGAAGTCGACGACCCGGCGGCGAAGATGGCGGAGATCGCCGCGCGCTACTCCGACGGCACCCAGACCCACCTCGACGGGATCTCGGTCGACTACGAGGACTGGCACTTCAACGTGCGGCCGTCGAACACCGAGCCGCTGCTGCGGCTCAACCTCGAGTCGCTGATCTCCCGCGAGGACATGGAGCGGCGCCGCGACGAGGTCCTCGGGCTGATCCGGGCGTGAGCGGGCTGACGCCCGAGGAGGCGCTGGAGCAGGCGGCGCTCGCCGGGATCCACCGGCTGCGGATCCCGACCCCGTTCGCGGTCGGGCGGGTCAACTGCTACCTGATCGAGGACGAGCCGCTGACCCTGATCGACACCGGGCCGAACTCCGGCAAGGCACTGGACGAGCTCGGCACCCAGCTCGGTGCCCGCGGCCACTCGATCGACGACCTCGAGCTGGTCATCGTCACCCACCAGCACATCGACCACCTCGGCCTGGTCGAGATCGTCGTCGAGCACTCCGGCGCCAAAGTGGCGGCGCTCGGGCTCGCGGCCGAGCGGCTGGCCAACTTCGACGAGGACGCCGAGGCCGAGGACCGCTTCGCGATCGAGCTGATGCTGCGCAACGGCATCCCCGAGGAAGTGACGGCGGCGCTGCGCAGCGTCTCCCGTAGCTTCCGCGGCTGGGGCTCGCGGGTGGACGTGACCCACCCGCTCGTGGACGGCCAGCTGATGCCGTTTCGCGACCGCACCCTGCAGGCGCTGCACCGGCCCGGCCACAGTCCCTCCGACACGGTCTTCTGGGACGAGGAGCGCAAGATCCTGATCGCCGCCGACCACCTCCTCCCCCACATCTCCTCCAACCCGCTGATCTCGAGACCGCTGGACGGCTCCTCGCGGCGCCCACAGGCGCTTGCCACCTACATCGAGTCGATGCGCAGGACGCGGGAGATGCCGGCCGAAATCGTCCTCCCCGGCCACGGCGACCCGGTCGTCAACCACGTCGCCCTGATCGACGAACGCCTCGCCAAGACCGAGCGCCGCAAGGAGAAGATCCACAAGTTGATCGAGGAACAGCCGCGCACGGGCTACGAGCTGGCCCAGGCGATCTGGGGCAACGTCGCCGTCACCCAGGCCTACCTCACCCTCTCGGAGGTGATCGGCCACACGGACCTGCTCGTCAACGAGGGGCGGGTGCGGGAAGTGGAGGACGGGACCGTGGTGCGCTACGAGGCGACCGGTTGACTCCCGCTAGGTTCTCGGCGTGACCCCCAAACTCCCCCACCGCAAGCCGAAGAAGCCCGCCAAGAAGCGGATGCTGATCATCGTCAACCCGGTGGCGACGACGGTCTCCGATCGGCTGCGGAATCTGGTCGTCTACGCGCTGCAGGGGCGCTATGAGGTCGAGGCGGTCTCGACCGAGGCGCAGAACCACGCGACCGAGATCGGGCGGGAGGTGGCCGATCACGGGTACGACATCGTCGTCGCCTTCGGGGGCGACGGGACGCTGAACGAGGTCGCCAACGGGTTGGCGGGGACGGATGTGCCGGTCTCGGTCTTGCCGGGCGGGTCGACCAACGTGGTCTGCCGCTCGCTGGGAATGCCCAACGACGTCGTCGACGCGACCGAGCACCTGCTGACGCTGGCCGACGACTGGGCGCCGCGCAAGATCGACCTCGGCGTCGTCGACGAGCGCCGCTTCGTCTTCGCCTGCGGGGTCGGGATCGACGCCTCCGTGGTCGAGCGGGTCGACGCGCACCCGCGGCTGAAGTCGCGCGCCGGCCCCTACTACTACAGCTGGTGCGGGATCTCGGCCTTCTACCGCCAGTACCTCCACAACGCGGTTCGAGTGCGCTTCGAGAGCGGCGCCGAGTCGGCCGACGGCGTGACCGCGATCGTCCAGAACTCCGACCCCTTCACCTACTTCGCCAGCCGCCCGATCCGCGTCTGCGAGGGAATCGCGATCGACGACGGCACGCTCTCCGTCGGCGTCCTCAAGCGCGCCACCCAGCGCGACATGCCGACCCTGATCCGACGCCTCTTCAGCGAGGGGAGGCCGGCCGCGCGCCACCGCCAGGTCGAGCACTTCGACGATGTCCTCACCGGCGCGATCACCTCCGTTTCCGAGGACAAGGACGGCGCCCCGCGACCCTTCCCGCTCCAGGTCGACGGCGACTACATCGGCGAACACACCCGGGTCGAGCTGCGCGCCGACCCCGGCGCGCTGACGATCGTCGCCTGAGCTTCGACCGCCCCCCAACGCGGGGAGCGTTGCCTACGATCCGCTTCTACTCGAGAAGGCCCGCTTCGCGCGCCGAGACCGCGGTCTGGAGCAGGGTCTCGGCGGCGTCGAAGCTCGGCTCCCAGCCAAGCTCCCGGCGGGCCTTCGAGGTGTCCATCAGGACCGGGGTCCGCAGCGCCGACGCCCACTCCAGCTGCGGCGAGAGAAACGACAGCCGTCCGGCCAGGGCGGCGCCGAGGCCGACCGCCGGGTCCGGAACCGGCACCGTGCGCCAGCCGAGCGCGCGGGCGATCTCGCCGATGCCGATCTCGCCCTCCCCGGCGAGGTTGTAGGCGCCGGGCTTCCCCTTGCCGGCGATTGCCGCGGCCAGGGCCCGGGCGACGTCGTCGTGGTGGACGAGCTGGAGCGAGACGCCGAGGTCGGGCAGCACCGGACGCGCCAGCGGCAGGTGGCCCAGGCCCCGGCGCAGGACCGGCAGCGGGTCGCCGAGGCGGGCGGCCTCGACGAACTTCTCGATCAACATCGGCGCCCGCGGGCCGGCGACGATGCAGGGCCTGAACACGTAGGCATCCACCTCAGCCCCCGTCAGCAGGTCGTCCAGGGTCGCCTCCAGCTCGGCCTTCTGGGCCGAGTAGTAGAAGCTTTCGCTGCCGCGGGCCGGGACATCCTCGGTCAGCGGCTGCGGGTTCTCGGGGTGGAAGCCGTAGGCGGCGACCGAGGAGGCGTAGACGAGGCGCTTCACCCCGGCCTCGATCGCCACTTCGAAGGCGTTGCGGCTGCCCTCGAGATTGATCCGCCGGCTTTCCTCGCGATCGCCGAAGATCGCGAAGGCGAGGTGCACGGCGACGTCGGCGCCGTCGAACAACGCCGCCAGCGAGGCGCGGTCGAGGATGTCGCCACGCCGGTAGGAGGCCTTCTCCCACCCCTCCGCCACCGGGTCGAACGGCCGCCGCGCCATCCCCCGCACAGTCCCGACCACAGGGTCGCCCTCCAGCTCCGCCATCAGCGGCAGCCCGATCTCGCCGGTAGGGCCAGTAACTGCGACGGTCAGAGACATAACGGCATCCTTACGCTCGCCGCCTGAGAGTCATGTGGCCTCAGGCCGCCGGAGTTATGCGATACGCGTCAAACACGCTCTCGACGTTGCGAAGGCGGGAGATGCACTGCTTCAGTTGCTCGGTGTCCCCCACCTCGACCACGAACTTGTTTTTCACCATCGGGTGATTGGTCGTGCAGGAGGCGCCGATGATGTTGATCCCGGCCTCCGAGAAGGTGCGCGAGAGATCCTCGAGCAGGCGGGTGCGGTCGTAGGCGTCGATCTGCAGCTCGACCCGGTAGGAGGCTTCGTTTTCCCCGGCCCAGCCGACCTCGACGAAGCGTTCGGGAGACTTCTTCAGCGCCTTCACGTTCTTGCAGTCGGCGCGGTGGATGGTGATTCCCCGGCCCAGCGAGACGTAGCCGGCGATCTCGTCGCCGGGCACCGGGCGGCAGCACTTGGCGAGCCGCACGGCGACGTTCTCGGCGCCCTTGACCGAGATCCCGTAGTTGGAGGCGTTCTTGGTACGGCGGGCATGGTCGTCGCGGCCGCGGACCGGCGCCGGCCGCTCCTCCTCGACCGCCTCGCCGGCTTTGAGCCGCTGCATCAGCTTGTTGGCGACGGTCTTGGTCGAGACCTTGCCCTGACCGAGGGCGATGTAGAAATCGGTGGCTTTGCGGTAGCCCATCTCGCGGAAGACATCGGCCAGCAGCGCCGAGCCGGCGATCTTCTGCATCGGGATCCCGCGGGTGCGCAGGGCTTCGTCGAGCCCCTCGCGCCCCTTGCGCTCGGCGTCCTCGCGCCCTTCCTCTTTGAAGAAGGCGCGGATCTTGTTGCGGGCGCGGCTGGTCCGCACCAGTTTCAGCCAGTCGCGCGAGGGGCCGCGGTTGGCCTTCGCGGTCAGCACCTCGACGATGTCGCCCGACTTCAGCTGGTAGTGGAGCGGCACGATGTTGCCGTTGACCTTGGCGCCGACGGTGCGGTGGCCGACGTCGGTGTGGACGGCGTAGGCGAAGTCGAGCGGAGTCGAGCCGGCCGAGAGGCTCTTGACTTCGCCCTTCGGGGTGAAGACGAACACCTCGTCCTCGAACAGGTCGACCTTGAGCGACTCGAGGAACTCGGCCGGGTCCTGTTCGCCCTCGGCCTCGACCAGCTGCCGCAGCCAGGTCATCTTCTCCCGCCGCGGGTCGTTGCCACCGCCCTCTTTGTAGGCGACGTGCGCGGCGATCCCGTACTCGGCCAGCTTGTGCATCTCCTCGGTCCGGATCTGGATCTCCAGCGGCTTGCCCTCGGGCCCGATCACGGTCGTGTGCAGAGCCTGGTACATGTTCGCCTTGGGCATCGCGACGAAGTCCTTGAAGCGACCCGGAAGGGGCTTCCAGAGCGAGTGGATGACGCCGATCGCGCCGTAACAGTCCTTGACCGAGCCGACGATCACCCGCATCGCCGTGAGGTCGAAGATCTCGTTGAACTCGCGGCCCTTCTTCGCCATCTTCGTGTAGATCGAGTAGAAGTGCTTGGCCCGGCCCGAGATCTGGGCCTCGATCCCGACCTGCTCCAGCTCCTCGGAGAGGAACTGGCCGGCGTCGCTGACGTAGGTCTCGCGCTCGTCGCGCTGCTGGGCGACCAGCTGTTTGATTTCGGCGTACTTGCGCGGGTGCAGAGTGGCGAAGGCGAGGTCCTCGAGCTCCCACTTGATCGCGTGGATCCCCAACCGGTGGGCCAGCGGCGCGTAGATCTCCAGCGTCTCGTGCGACTTCGCCATCTGCTTCTGCTTCGGCAGGGCTCCAAGCGTGCGCATGTTGTGGAGGCGGTCGGCCAGCTTGATCAGGATCACCCTGACATCGGTGGCCATCGCCACCATCATCTTCCGGTAGTTCTCGGCCTGGCGCTCATCGCGACTCTCGAACGACATCCCGGTCAGCTTGGTGACGCCGTCGACCAGGTGGGCGATCTCGTCGCCGAATTCCCCGCGGACGTCGTCGAGGCTGGCGCTGGTGTCCTCGACGGTGTCGTGCAGCAGCGCCGCGCAGAGGGTCTCGGTGTCGAGCCGCATCCCGGCGCAGACCTGGGCCACCCCGACCGGGTGGGTGATGAACTCGTCCCCGGAGTAGCGCCGCTGGTCGGCGTGGCGCTCGCAGGCGAAGTCGAAAGCGCGCTCCAGGGCCGCCCGGTCGATCGTCGAGACCGCCGTCGTGGTGACGGTCGCGGCAGTGGTGGCGGCGGAGCCATCGCCGTTGCCGTTCTCGCCCGCCGGAGCGTCGAACTCCTCGACCACGGCGAGGAGGTCGGCCAGGAGCTCTGAGTGCTCTACTGCTGCTTGGGTCTTTCGAGGTATGTCACTGCCTCCGAGTGGTCTGCTCTATAGGCCCGGAACGCGGCTGAGCGCTCCAGATCCGTTCCCTTTGAGGATACGACCCCGACCGCGCCGACACCACGATCGGGCTCGCCTGAGAGGAGACCCAGCTCGGCGAGGACCCGGAAGCAGCGTGCCGCGGCCTCGGGCGAGCGCCGGTGGGTGCCGCCGCCACGCAGTGCCTCGCGCAGCTCCTCCCCACTCGCCTCGCCGGCCTCGCGCAGCGAGCGGAAGAGCGTGGCGACGGCCTCGCGCGAAGCGAGTCCCTCGTCGAGGACCGAGACCGAGAAAGCGACCTCTGCCTCGCTCCAGAGCGGGTGCAGGAAGCCGGCGCCGGCCCCCGACTCGGACTCGCCCGAGTCCTGACGCGGCATGCCGGCCCGCAGCTGGGCCTGGGACGAGGGTGCCGGATCGACGAGGACGACATGCTCGAAGCGCGCCGCGACGTCTTCGGGGCCGCGAAGCAGGGTCGCGTAGTCGGTGAGAGCCAGACCCCCGGCCGCGCGGCTGCCGAGGTCGTCCAGGGCTTCCGCGCCGCAACGCGAGCAGGCGATGCGGGCGGCGCCGCCGTTGAAGCGGGCGAGGCCGCTGGCACCCCCGGCCAGGGCGGCCCGACGCGAAGCGTCGGCGCAGACCGCGAGCACCCCGGCGCCGCTGGACACGAGCTCCGCGAGCGCCACCGTGACCGGGGTGTCGCCGCCGACGATCGTCCGCGCATCGGTCTCGGGGCGCATTTGTAACCCGGGGAGACAAATTCGCCCCGGCGCCGGTGAAATCGAGATCCCGGGCCAGCTCCGCCTCGAAGCGTTGCCACCACTCGTCCTCGGAGCACTCGCAGGCGTGCAGTCGCACCTCGGCCCTCTCAGTCTCGCCGTCCTCCAGCGGGTAGAGCTCATTGAGGACGACGCGGGGCTCGACCGAGCCGTTCCAGTGGTTGACCTCGAGCCGCACCGCGGCGTCGACCGACTCGTCGTCCTCGACACCGAGGCTGGGGCGACCGAAGGCCACCCCGAGGGCGCGGTGGGAGCCGCTGTGGAGGCTGAAGCGGGAGTGCTTGCCCTCCCCCATGCTGCGCACGTCGCTGACCCGGGCAGAGGGAACCATCAGCCGCACCCCCGGATTGCCCATGCCGAACGGCGCCAGCCGGCCCAGCTCCTCGGCCAGCTCGAGCCCGAGCCCGACCCCGCCGACCATCGCGTCGATCCGCTGCGTCCGCCGCAGCTGATCGGGACCGAGGACCGCGGTCGCGTGCGCCGCGAAGGCCTCGCGAAAAGCGTCCAGGCTCTCCGCCTTCAACGAGAGGCCGGCGGCGGCGCGGTGGCCGCCGTACGTCTCGAGGTGCTCGCCGCACGCCTCCAGCGCCGCCAGCAGGTCGAACCCGGGGATACTGCGCCCGCTGCCCCTTCCCCCTCCCTCGCCGTCGAGCGAGACGACGACCACTGGCCGGTGGTGGCGCTCAACCAGCCGCGAGGCGACGATCCCGATCACCCCGGGATGCCAATCCCGGCCGGCCAGAACCAGCCCCGGCGCCTCGCGCAGGGGCTCCGGCAGCTCCCGCCGCGCCGCCTCCGCCGCGGTATCGACCTCCCGCTCCCGCGCCCTCCGCTCCGAATTCGCCCGCCCCAGCTCAACCGCGATCTCCTCGGCCCTGGCCTCGTCCTCGGTCAGCATCAGCTCGACACCCGGCGTCCGCGCTATACAGCCGCCCCGCCGCATTGATCCGCGGCGCCAACCGAAACGCCAGATCGCTCTCGTCCAACCGCGTCGGCTCGCACTTCGAAGCCGCCATCAACGCCCGCAACCCAACCCGCTTCGTCCTTCGCATCTCAACCAGACCCCGCTTCACAAGCGACCGGTTCTCACCGACCAGCGGAACCACGTCGGCGACCGTCGCCAGTGCCACTAGATCGAGATCGCACGAGCCGTGGGAGGCGTCAGGGATGGGGTCTCCCGGAACTCCGCGCGAACGCGCGCCCGGAGACCCCATCCCCGACGCCTCTCGCAACGCACACGAGCCAGCTTCCACGCCACTGCCGTCCCACACAACGAGACGAACGGGTAGTTGCTGATTTCGGGATGGAGGATCGGGCAGTCCGGCAACTCGTCCCCGCCTGGTGGTGATCGGTGACGACCGTCTCGATCCCGAGCTCGCGCGCCCGACGCACCTCGTCGACCGCCGTCACCCCACAGTCGACCGTGATCAGCAGCTCCGTCCCCCGCTTCGCCAGCTTCTCGATGTTCGCCGCGCTGAGCCCGTAGCCGTCGCCGATCCGGTCGGGGATCAGCCAGTCGCACTCGGCGCCGAGCGCGCGCAGGGTCGAGACCATGATCGTGGTCGCGCAGACGCCGTCGACGTCGAAATCGCCGTGAACCGTAATCCGCTGCCCCGCTGCGATCGCCGTGCTTATCTGCTCCACGATCGCCTCCATCGAGTCGAAGGCGGCGGGCGGGTGCGACTCGTCGGCGGCGAGGAAGGCGCGGGCCAGCTCAGGGGTGCGGTAGCCGCGGCGGACCAGCGTGACCGCGACCGGCGCGCTGAGGTCGAGGCCGTCCGCGACCGCCCGTACATCGGCGTAAGAGTAGGGCTCGGCGGCGAACGCCTTCAGGGTTTCCGACACAGAAGCCAGGCTAGGAACCGCGGCGGCGTCAAAAGTGCCGCGGAGCCGCCGAAAATGGGGCGGAAAGGCTCCGGGAGAAGCTAGTCGACCCGCGCCTCGCCGCGGATCCCGATCGCGTAGACCACCGCAAGACCGATCGCCACACCCGGAATCGCGGTCAGGGCGGTGGCCAGGTCGGTATCGCCGAGCCCTTTGCCGCTGATCACCTCGACCACGAGGCCGAAGACGATCGGCCCCGATCACGGAGCCGAGGAAGGCTCCGACGATGCCCTGCCAGAAATGGTCGGGGATGAAGACGGTGAAGTGCCAGAGGGCGATTCCCATCGTGAACCAGACGACCAGTGCCATTGCCTAACGCTTCCTTCCGTGCTTGCGGCGGGCCTGGCGGCGCGCCTTGCGCTCGGCGTTGCGCTGGCGGCGCTCGGCCGAGGCGGCGTCCGCCTCGCCATTGGCGGCCGGGTCGGCGCCGTTGCCGTCGGTGGTCCGCTCAGCCGTGGCGACCGCGCCCGCCCGCGGCTGCGCCTCGGGCTGGGCCGCGTCCGCCGCCATCTCGGCTTCGCTTTCGTCGTCGCCGGCGAGGTCGGCCATCGCCACGTCGTCGGCGAAGGCAGGCACGCCGCCCTCGGCCTGGACAATGCGCAGACGGCGGCGCACGAAGCCCGGCTCACGTTCCTTCCAGGCGGTCAGCACCGGCGAGGCGATGAAGATCGACGAGTAGGTGCCGGAGGCGATCCCGACCAGCATCGCGAAGGCGAAGTCCTGCAGGGTCGTGCCACCGAAGACCAGCAGCGAGGTGACCGCGAGGATGGTCGAGAAGCTGGTCGCGAGCGAACGCGTCAGCACCTCGCTCATCGAGCGGTTGACGATCTGGGAGAACGCCGCCCGCGGCATCCGCGGCACGTTCTCGCGGATGCGGTCGAAGACGATGATCGTGTCGTAGATCGAGTAACCCAAAATGGTGAGGAAGGCGGCGACGGTCCCGCTGCTCACCTCTTTCCCCGTCAACGAGTAGACGCCGGCCGTGATCAGGATGTCGTGGAAGATCGCGATCAGCACCGGCACCGCGAACTTCGGGTCGAAGCGCAGCGCCACGTAACCACAGATCACCAGCAGCGAGAAGATCAGCGCCTTCAGCGCGCTGTTCGCCACCTGTTGCCCGAAGGTCGGGCCGACGCTGGTGCTGTCGAAGCCGTCTTCGACCACCCCGAAGTCGCTCTGCAACTCGCGCTGGGCGTCTTTGACCGTGTCCGGCTCCAGCTGGCTGGTCTGGATCTGGAAGACGTTTTCGCCGAAGACCGGGTCGGATACCTGCTGGATCTCCTCGCCGGCGACTCCGATCTTGTCGAGGGAATTACGCACCCCTTCCTCGTCCGTCGGCTTTTCCAGCGCCACCTTGATCCGGGTCCCGGACTCGAAGTCGATCCCGAAGTTGAGCTGCTTGGTCGCCAGTGAGAGCGCGCCCACCAGCAGGATCACGCCGGAGATCGAGAAGAACCAGCGGCTGGCGCCCATGAAGTCGAAGTGCCAGCGCACGCCCTTGCCGCGGGCACCGAGCGCACTGGGCGAGCGCAGCAGGCGCGAGCGGCTCATGCTGCCGAGCAGCGCCTGGGTGAAGACGACCGCGGTCAGCAGCGAGACGATGGTGCCGACCCCGAGGGTGAAGGCGAAGCCTTTGACGCCCGAGGTCGCCAGCACGAAGAGGATGAAGGCGGTCAGCAGGGTGACGACGTTGGCGTCGATGATCGTGCTGATCCCGCGTTTGTAGCCGGCGGCGATCGCGCTCGACATCGAGCGTCCCGCCCGCACCTCCTCCTTTATTCGCTCGAAGATGACGATGTTGGAGTCGGCCGCGACGCCGATCGTCAGGACCAGGCCGGCGATCCCCGGCAGGGTCAGGGTGATCGGGATCAGGTTGATCAGGGCGAAGAAGATCAGCCCGTAGGCGGCCAGGGCGATCGAGGCGATCAAACCGAGGAAGCGGTAGTAGAGGAGCAGGAAGATGACGACGAGGGCGAGGCCGATGATCCCGGCCTTGACCCCTTCGTGCAGCGCCTGCGTCCCCAGGGTCGCCGAGACCTGGGTCTGGCTGATCAGCTTGAGGTTGATCGGCAGGGCACCGATCTGCAGGATCGTCGCCAGGTCCTGGGCCTCGGTCGGGCTGGAGAAGCCACCGGAGATCTGGGCGCCCTGACGGCCGTCGATCCCGTCCGGGTTCTGCGAGAAGTCGATGATCGGCCGGGTTTTGACTTCGTTGTCGAGGATCACCGCGAAGTGGCCGGATAGCTGCGCCGCCTGTTCGCCGGCGACCGGCCCGATCGCCGAGGCCTGGCCGCGCTGGGCGATCTGACGGGTGACTTCCTGGAAGGCCGTGCGGCCACTGTCGGTGAAGCCGAAGCTGACGTTCGGTTCGTTGAATTCGCCGAATTCCTGCTTCGGATTGGTGATGTCGGTTCCCGACAGCGCCGGGTCGTCTTTCAGCGCGTACCAGCCCGGCTTGGCCGTTTTGTCGATCTTGCCGGAGGCGTCGTTGGGGTATTCGGAGACGACGATCGTTCCCGTCGGCACTTCGACCACGATGCCGTCGTGCGAGCGTTTTTCCCCGGTCGGGCTGACGTAGAGGTCCTTCTTCGCCAGCTCCGGGCCGGCGATCAGTTCGTGCGGGGGCTGTTTGCCGAAGAGGTAGTACCGCGGCTTGGAGACCGAGCAGTTGTCGCAGTTCGCGATCGCTTCCTGTTCGGAAGCGAGCTTGGTGGCGCCGTAGGCGTCGGGGAAGGCCCCGGCGAAGATCAGCTGTTTGTTCTCGGCGCTTTTGGTGTTGCGGCCGGCGTCTTTCCAGCGTTCTTCGGACTTCTTCAGCGGGCCCGGCGGCGGCTGCTGCCCGGGGCGGCCCCCGATCGCCTTCTCGGGGCCGATCAGGTTCGGCTCCCAGTCATAGAAGAAGAGCTGGGCGGTGGTGCCGACCTGGTCGATCGCCCGCTGGGCGTTGTCGACGTCCGGCAGGCTGACCGAGATCTGGTCCGAACCCAGGCGCGCTACTTCCGGCTCGGAGACGCCGAGCTGATCGATCCGCTCGCGGATGATCTCGATCGAGCGTTCGATGTCTTCGCCGGTGACTTCCTTGACCTGGCCCGTCGGCTGCCCCTGGTAGACGAGCTCGACGCCGCCCTTGAGGTCCAGCCCGAGCTTGGTCGAGGTGTTGGCGATAACCAGGGCCGAGGCGATCACGAGCCCCAGCACGAAGGCGAGTACGAAGAAGTAGCGTCGGCGGTTGCCCATCGCTAGCCCTCTGGGGTGAGCACGAGCAACAGCCCGCCATCGTCGTCATAGGCGGGAAAGACATCGGCGACGGCTTGTGCCGGCAGGTCGCCCTCGGCGTTGACCGAGACCCGCCTGCCGAGCGAGCGCACGCCCCACTCCAGCGAGGTCTCGATCGGGTCGGTGACGCCGTCGCCATTGCGGTCGGCGGCGGGGTCGCCGTCGCCTTTGTCGATCCAGTCGAGCCCGAGCACCTCGCGCACGGGCCGGCCGATCACGTCCTCATCGGTCAAGCCCGGTCAGCTCGAAGCTGCCTTTGCCGGCGTCGATCACGCGTTCCTGCTTGTCACAGACGAAAAAGGCGGCGTTGGGGGCCGGGTAATAGTCGTCGAGCAATTCAAATACGAAGCCGAAACCGCATTTGGAGCAGCCCTTCGGGCGCGAGCTGAACCCAGCGGTCCGCTCGCCGCTTACCTCCCGGTGCCCGCAATTCGGACAGATGAAAAACGGCATATTCGACAGGCTACAAGCGCGCGGCTAGAAGAGGCTCGCGGCGCCCTCCGGCGCCGGCAGGCCGAGGTGGTCGTAGGCCCGCTGGGTCAGCACCCGCCCGCGCGGAGTCCGCTTCAGCAAGCCCTGCTGGAGCAGGTAGGGCTCGAGCACGTCCTCGATCGTGTCCTGCTCCTCGCCGATCGCGATCGCCAGGGTCGAGAGGCCGACCGGGCCGCCGCCGAACTTGGTCGCGACGGTGTCGAGCAGGGCACGGTCGCTGCGATCGAGCCCGCCGGCGTCGACCTCGAGCATCTCCAGTGCCCCGATCGCGACCCCGGCGCCGATCTCGCCGCTGCCCTTGACCTGGGCGAAGTCGCGCACCCGCTTCAGCAGCCGGTTGGCGACGCGGGGAGTGCCGCGCGAGCGGGAGGCGATCGTGTGCGCTCCCTCGCATCGATCTCGACCCCGAGGATGCTGGCCGAGCGCTCGATGATGAGGGCGAGGTGATCGGGGGCGTAGTGCTCGAGGCGATGAGAAACGCCGAAGCGGTCGCGCAGCGGTGTCGTCAGCAACCCGGCGCGGGTGGTGGCCCCGATCAACGTGAAGGGCGGCAGCGGCAGGGTCACCGTGCGCGCGCCGGCCCCCTGGCCGAGCACGACGGGCAGCTCGCCATCCTCCATCGCCGGGTAGAGCGTCTCCTCGACCGCGCGGCCGAGGCGATGGATCTCGTCGACGAAGAAGACGCTGCCGGGCTCCAGCGAGGTGAGGAAGGAGGCGACGTCGGCCTTGCGCTCCAGCGCCGGGCCCGCCGTCTGCACCATCGGCACCCCCATCTCGGCGGCGACGATGTGGGCCAGCGAGGTCTTGCCGAGCCCGGGCGGCCCGGCGAGAAGCACGTGGTCGAGCGGCTCGCCGCGTCCGCGCGCGGCCTCGATGAAGATCGCCAGCTGGTCGGTCACCTGCGTCTGGTTGACGAAGTCGGCCAGGGTCGGCGGCCGCAGTGAGCGGTCGAGGTCCTCATCGGGGATGTCGGCGCGGGCGTCATGCACCCGCACTTCGGCGTCGACCGGGACCGGATCGCCGTCGATGCCCGGACTGCGGATCCGGTTGGGGCCGATATCGGGCGAGTCGCTCATGCCCGGCTCCGCGACGCGGCGGCCTTGCGCAGCGCCGCCGCCACCAGCTCCTGCGGGTCGTCGCCCTCGATGTCGTCGAGCAGCTGCTCGGCCTCCAGCGGCGCGTAGCCGAGGTTGACGAGGCCGTCGCGGGCGAGCGAGCGCGGGTCGCCGTCATCAGCCGCGGCGACCGCCACCTCTTCCTCCAGCGCCCCCGTCACCTTCTCCCGCAGCTCGACGATGATCCGTTCCGCGGTCCTCTTGCCGATCCCCGGAACCGCCTGGAAGCGTTTGGCGTCGCCGGCGGCGATCGCCCGCAGCAGGACGCGGGGACTGCCGCCCGAGAGCGTCGCGATCGCGACTTTCGGGCCGACGCCGCTGACCGAGATCAGCAGGCGGAAGAGGTCGCGCTCCTCCTCGGAGGAGAAGCCGTAGAGCGCCAGCGAGTCCTCGCGGGCAATCAGCTCGGCGTGCAGGAAGGCGTCACTGCCGCTTGCCGGCACGGCCTTCAGGGTCTCCGCCGAGACCGTCAGCCGGTAGCCGACGCCGGCAGCGTCGATGACGACGTGGTCGGGCCGCCGCACCATCACCGCTCCGCGCACCGCGGCGATCATCCGGCCAGCCTTGCGGGGGTGGCGGTGGCGGGGCTCGCGACGCTCGGCGGCGACCGCCTGGCGGTGACCGGCGCTGCCGCCGTGGCAGATCGCGACCGCGAGGGCGTCGGCGGCATGGTCGGGCGTCGGCGGCTCGGGCAGCCCGAGCAGGGTCCCGACCATGCGCTGGACCTGGTCCTTGCCGGCGGCGCCGGAACCGCAGACCGCCATCTTGATCGCCTGCGGCGTGTAGGAGAAGCAGTCGATGTCGCCTTGAGCGGCGGCCAGCATCGCCACGCCGCTGGCCTGGCCGACGGCCGTCGCCGACTGCACGTTCTTGCCGAAGTAGACGGACTCGATCGCCAGTGCCCGCGGCTCGTGCCAGGCGATCAGCTCCGCCAGCGCCCGGTGAATCCGCTCCAACCGCCGCGCCATCGGCTGCTCCGCCGTCGTCTCAACCACACCGCCATCAAGGGCGACCATCCGGTTGCCCTCCACACGCACGATGCCGAAACCCAGATTGGCTGCGCCGGGGTCGATCCCCATCACCACTTGCATAAGGAGGGATTCTCGGGAGCACCTCGGATGCCTTCCCGGAGGCACCTCCGCCCCGCCGTCCCTCAGGCCGCCAGCTTCTCCAGCACGTCCTCGGGAATGTCGAAATTCGCGAACACTTCGTCGACGTCGTCCTGGTCGTCGAGCGCATCGAGCAGCTTCAGCAGCTGCTCCGCCTCGTGTCCCTTTACTTCGACCGTGCTCTTCGGCTCCGTCGCCTGGCCGGCAGACTCGATCTCCACCCCGGCCTCCTCCAACACCGCGCGCACGGCGCTGAGGTCGCTTGGGTCGCAGATGATCCGCAGCCGCTCGCCGTCCTCGCGCACATCCTCGGCGCCGGCGTCGATCGCGACGATCACGTCGTCCTCGCCATAGCGGCTGCCGTCGACGACGATCGCGCCCTTTTTCTCGAAGATCCAGGCGACCGAGCCGGGCTCACCGAGACTGCCGTTGTGGCTGGAGAAGGCGAAGCGGATCTCGGCGCTGGCGCGGTTGCGGTTGTCGGTCAGTGCCTCGACCAGGATCGCGACGCCGCCGGGGCCGTAGCCCTCGTAGAGAATCCGTTCGATCGCCGCTCCGTCGGCGTTGGCCCCGGTGCCGGTGTCGATCGCCTTCTGGATCTTGTCCTTCGGCATCGAAGCTTCGCGCGCCTTCTGCACCGCCGTGGCGAGGGTGGGGTTGCCGTCCGTGTCCCCGCCGCCGTCCCGGGCGGCGACGGTAATGGCGCGCGCCAGCTTGCTGAAGAGCTTTCCGCGTTTGGCATCGGCGGCGCCCTTCTTGTGTTTGATCGATGACCACTTCGAATGCCCGGACATGTGCCTGTCATTCTATGAAGTGGGGAGATGGTCGCCAACACACACATCCACAACGCGACGCGGGGACTTGCCGCGGGGCTGGTTTTCGTGGCGATGCTGCTGGCCGCGTTCGCGCTCTGGACCGTGATTCCGCTGAGCTGGATCTACATCGCCTCCAAGCTCTCCCACACCCAGTTCCCCAGCGGCGGGCCCTACGCGGTGGTCGCGGTCGGGATCATCGCCTCGGTCCTTGTGGTCGCCTGGCTGATCGGCCGCCTCAACGACCTCTACGTCCGCATCACCGGCACCAACCGGCTGGCCCCGATCCGGCCGGCCTGGCTGAAGAGCATGCGCGACACCGGCGGCACGGCGAGCAACGTCACCGTCGTCGAGGCGGTGCTGATGGGATCGGTCATGCTCGCCGGCCTCTCCCTCACCGATCTGGTTCTTCCTACTCGCCGGCTCGCCGATTCCAAACCAGTAGGACTTCGCTCAAACGACGAACTTGCCGTCTTCCTGCATCACCACGCCGTCGACTTCAAGTTTGCCGCCGAGGCGGAGGTCGCAGACGAGATCGGTGTGGACGGCGGACTCGTTGACGCCGCCGGACTCGGGGTAGCTGGTGCCGACGGCCATGTGGACGGTGCCACCGATCTTCTCGTCGAGCAGGACCTCGCGGGTGCCGCGGTCGATGCCGTAGTTGGTGCCGATCCCGAGCTCACCGAGGCGGCGGGCGCCGGGGTCGGTGTCGAGCAGTTTCAGCAGATACTCCTCGCCGCGCTCGGCGCTGGCATCGACGACCAGGCCGGCCTCGAAGCGCAGGCGCACGCCGGAGACCTCGCGACCGCCGATCACCGCCGGCAGGTGGAAGCTGACCTCGCCCTCGACCGAGTCCTCGACCGGGCCGGTGAAGAACTCGCCGTCGGGCATGTTGTGGCGGCCGTCGCAGGGGATGAACTTGCGGCCGGCGATGCCGAGCTTGATGTCGGTCCCCGGCGCCGTCACCCGCACCTCCTCGTGCCCCTCGATCCACTCGGCCAGGCGCGTGGTCTCCGCGGAGGCCCGTTTCCAGGCGGTCAGGGGATCGCCGTCGTCGGCCAGGCAGGCGCCGTAGTAGAAGTCTTCGTAGTCGGCCAGGCTCATCTCCGCCTCCGACGCGTAGGCGCTGGTGGGAAAGAGCGTGTAGCACCAGCGGAAATCGCCCTCGGCGCTGCGCTTCATCGCCCGCGCCATCAGGTCGCCCGTCACCGACTGGCGCAGGGTCTGGCGCTCGGGGGCGACGCCGGAGAGCTCGCGGGTGTTGGTCGAGGCCCCGATCGCGATCCGCACGTCGGCGTTGTCGACCATCCACTCGGCGAAGGGCGAGATCCATTCCAGCTGGGCGTCGGAAGCATGCTTGAAGTAGGCCGCGATCTGGCCGTCGAGGGCGACGTTGAGGACCGGGTTGGCGCCGGCCTTCAGCACCTCCTCGTAGACCGCCAGCAGCAACGGCGCCGCGGCGCTCTCGCCGTCGATCGAGACGACCTCGCCCTCCTTCACCTCGGTCGAGTAGCCGACCAGAATCTTTGCCAGGCCCTGAGCCCTCGGATCACTGCCCATGCGTCGCCTCCTCCTTCGCGCGTTCCCGCGCGGCCGTGGTCATCGCCATGAAGATCGCGTGGAAGCGCGGGTCGTCGGTCAGCTCCGGGTGGAAGGCGCAGGCCAGCACAGCGCCCTCCCTGACCGCCACCGGGTGCCCCTCGTAGGAGGCCAGCACCTCCACCCCGTCCCCGCAGCGCTCGATCCAAGGGGCGCGGATGAAGACCGCCCGCAGCGGCTCGTCGCCGATCCCGGCCACCTCGAGGTCGGCCTCGAAGCTCTGCAGCTGGCGACCGAAGGCGTTGCGCCTGGCGCTGGCATCGAGGAAGCCGAGGTGCTCGGAAGCGCAGACGATCAGGCCGGCGCAGGTGCCGAGGATCGGCCGGCCGGCCTCATGGTGGGAGCGCAGCGCCGGCTCCAGCCCCGCCGAGGCGATGCCCTTGACGATCGTCGTGCTCTCGCCGCCGGGGATGACGAGGCCGTCGAGGCCCTCCATCTCCTCGGGCCCGCGGACCTCGATTGCTTCGGCGCCGAGCTGGCGCAGGGTGCGAGCGTGGGCCTCGAAGTCGCCCTGCAGCGCTAGGACGCCGACGCGCAGCTCAGGCCCCGCGGTTCTGGAGCAGGGCGTCGGCGGCGGCGAGGTCGGCGATCTCGAGCCCGGGCATCGCCTCGCCGAGGCCGATCGAGGCGGCGGCGACCCGCTCGGGGTCGTTGAAGTGGGTGGTCGCCTCGACGATCGCGCGGGCACGGCGGGCCGGGTCGGAGCTCTTGAAGATGCCCGAGCCGACGAAGTTGCCTTCGGCGCCGAGTTGCATCATCAGCGCCGCGTCGGCCGGGGTGGCGATGCCGCCGGCGCAGAAGAGCGGCACCGGCAGCTTGCCGGCGGCGGCGACCTCGCGCACGACCTCGACCGGCGCCTGGTGTTCTTTCGCTTCCGCGGACAGCTCCTCGGGGCGCAACTGCGCCAGGCGCTTGATGCCGGAGGTGATCTCGCGCATGTGGCGGACCGCCTCGACCACGTTGCCGGTCCCGGCCTCGCCCTTGGAGCGGATCATCGCCGCCCCCTCGCCGAGCCGCCGCAGCGCCTCGCCGAGGTTGGTGGCGCCGCAGACGAAGGGCACCTCGAAGGCGTACTTGTCGATGTGGTTGCGCTCGTCGGCCGGGGTCAGGACCTCGGACTCGTCGATGTAGTCGACCTCCAGCGCCTGCAGAACCTGGGCCTCGGCGAAATGACCGATCCTGGCCTTGGCCATGACCGGGATCGTCACCGCCTCCTGGATTCCCTTGATCATCGCCGGGTCGGACATGCGGGCGACGCCACCGTCACGGCGGATGTCGGAGGGGACGCGCTCCAGGGCCATCACCGCGCAGGCACCGGCCTCCTCGGCGACCTTCGCCTCCTCGGGCGTGACCACGTCCATGATCACGCCGCCCTTGAGCATCTCCGCAAGACCCGTTTTCAACCTGAAAGTAGCTCGCTCAGCAGCCATGGATCACCATCTTAGGGGGACAGCGCATCTCGCCCGTGGGCGACTCGATGAGGTAGTCCGAGAACGAACACCTCGCCCGCAGGACTGCCTCATCGAGGCGTACGCCAAGCAGTTCGCTCGAACCGGCTTACTTCAGTTTGTAGGCGCGGATGCGATCTTTGTGCGCGGCTTCGTCCCTTGCGTAGAGACCGTGGGCCAGAGCCTGCACCAGGGCCATCAGCGCCGTGTTCGAGCGGGCGAACGAGGGGCTGTTGGAGGAGAAGTAGAGGGTCAGCTCGGCATGCTCGCCGACCTCGGACATGGTCGCGTCGGAGATCGCCAGGGTGCGGGCGCCGCGGTGCAGGGCGAGCTTCATCGCCCGCAGCAGCAGTGGGTGGGCGCGGCCGGCGGAGAGGGTGATGACCAGCGTGTCCTCGCCGATCCGGCCGAGCCGCTGCAGCGACTCGCCGCCGGTGCTGGCGACGATCTCGGAGCGGATGTCCAGCAGGCTGAGGGTGTGGCGCAGGTAGCTGGCGAAGAAGGCCATCTGGTCGACGCCGACGATGACGATGCGCTGGGCCGTCGCCAGCGCCGCGACGGAGTCGTCGACCTGTTCCTTGGTCAGCTTGCGCGCCGTTTCCTCGAGGTTCGCGTAGTCGGCGCTGAGCGAGCCCTCGAGCTCGGAGTGATCGAAGGAGAAGAGGGCGCCGCCGTTGCTGGCGCTGGCGACGGCGATCGTCGTCCGGTACTCCTCGATCGCGGCCTGCTGCAGCTCCGGGTAGCCCTCGAAGCCGAGCGCCTGGGAGAAGCGCACCACCGTCGAGGAGGAGGTGCTGGCGCGGCGGGCCAGCTCCTCGGCGGTGAGGAAGGCCGCCTCGTCGAGATGGTCGACGATGTAGCGGGCCACGTCTTTCTGGGAGCGCGAGAACTCCTCGAAACGCTCCTGGATGTAGTCGGAAAGACTCTTGAGTTGGGGGGACTTCGTCGCGGTCTTGGTCACGGCGGTCGATTTCGCCGAACCTCGGTCTTTCCCTTCTTGCGAACTCACACTCGTGTGCGTATCTCGTCGCCGATCTGGTTGGATTGGACGCAGCGATGACCCTGGAACAGGCGCTGCGCCTCACCAATCGCAACATGATCGCCTTCGATCTGCTGCTCGGCAGCGCCGCGATCGCCGCTCCCGCGGCGACTCTGAAGGTGCTCGGCCACGACGAGCCCTCCCCCGACGCCAAGCACCTCTTCCGCCGCTGTGGCCCGATCTGGCTCACCTTCGCCGCCGCCCACGCCGTCGCCGACCGCCGCGGCAGCGCCGCCGACTGGCAGTCGCTGGCCTGGCTGCGCGGCACCGAGATCGCCACCGACGCCCTCTGGGCCCGCTCGCCCGCGGTCAGCCGGCCGGGCGCGAAGCTCGGGCTGCAACTGGCCGGGGTCGCCAACGTGGCGATGGCCGCCGGCTTCGCCTGGATGTCGAGGCGATGACGTGGGTCAGTTCGACGGCCAGCCGAGCATCCGCTGGAGCCTGCGCGGACTGAACGAAGAGGGCGACGAGGCCTGGTTGATCCGGGGCATCGCCCGCAAGCTCTACCACTGCCCCGGCTGCCACGGCGACATCGACGTCGGCGCCGAGCACACCGTCGTCCAGTACGTGCGCCGGCTGGGCGGGACGGACCATCACCACTGGCACCGGCGCTGCGCCGAAGAGCTGCTGATCCCCGAGCTCGGCGACCTCAAGCGCGTCCCCGCCTCGGAGTCGAGCCAGTCCAAGCTGGAGCACCGCGGCAAGCGCCCCGCGGGCCGCAGGCGCCGTTAGCGTGAAGTTCCTCCGCGGGCTCGGCTCCTTCTATCTGGCGCATCGGCCAGACCTACGTCTCAAAGGCGGGCTCGCTGTTGCTGCTGGCCGCGATCGTCTTCATCCCGGTCGGCTTCCTCGACGCCTTCACGACCGGGGTCGAGATCGAAACGTTCGATCCCGGGAGCCTGATCAAGCTCGCCGCCGCGATCGGCGCCGTCGCCGCGATCACGATGACCGGCCTGCTCGGCGAGGTCTTCTACAGCGGCGCCGTCGCCGTCTCCCTCGCCCACCCGGCGCACGAAGAGCCGCCCTCGATCCTCGAAGTCGCCCGCCGCCTCGACTACCGCCGGCTGATCCTGGTCGACATCGCCTACGTCGCCCTCGTGATCCTCGGCCTGCTCGCCTTCTTCGTCCCCGGCATCCTCGTCTTCGTCTGGTTCGGCCTGGCCGGGCCGGTGGTCGAGCTGGAGGGACGCCCGGTGATCGCCGCGCTGCGCCGCAGCGCCTCCCTGGTCCGCCACAACTTCTGGCTGGTCTTCTTCGTCCTCGCCCCGGTCGAGCTGCTCGGCGACGTCTTCGGCGAGCTCGTCGGCCACCTCGTGCATGGCGCCCTGGGCGACTCCTTCTTCGCCACCTGGCTGGCGGAGTCGGCGTCGAACGTCGCCTTCACCCCGATCTTCGCGATCGCCGTGGTGCTGCTGACCCTGGAGCTGATCGCGGCCAAGGACGGCGAAGCGGCGACCGCATCGGCGTAGCCGACTTTTTCCCCAGCGGAGTGGGGTCAATGTCGGTTGCGTTCAGCGGAGGCGGCGTTCGAGGTTGGCGCGCACGTCCGGCCACTCGCTGTCGATGACGCTGAAGTAGGCGGAGTCGCGCTGGCCGACGTCGGGAACGATCATGTGGTTGCGGAGGACCCCCTCGAACTTGGCCGGGAGCGCCGCCATCGCCGCCCGCGAGCGCTCGTTGCGGGCGTCGGTCTTGAGTTCGACCCGGACGCACTCCGAGCTCGTCGAAGGCATGGCCCAGCAGCAGCAGTTTCTGCTCGACGTTGATGCCGCTGCGCCAGGCGGTGGGATTGAGCCAGGTCCAGCCGATCTCGAGCGCCCGGTCGGGTGGCCGGACAGCCATGTAGCGGGTGCTGCCGACCAGCGCCCCGCTGCGCCGGTCGCGGGTCGCGAAGACTCCCTCCATCCCTTCGCGATGCGCCGTCAGCGAGAGATCGAGCCAGCGGTCGAAGTGCTCGCGGCTGTCGCCGACGTGGGCCAGCCAGCGCCAGATCTCCGGCGCCTGCGCCGCCGCCCAGAGTTCCTCCGCGTGGGCCTCCTCGAGCGGCTCGAGGACGACGAGCTCTCCCGCCAGCGGGACCGCCAGGCGCCCGGCCCAATCATCGCGGCCGGTCACTGACTGCAGACCCGGAAGCCCACGGCTTCGGCCAGCTGCTGTCGTTCCGGCGCCGTTTGGTCGCGCGTTTCCCGGGCCTTCAGGTAGCCGGCTTCGTTTCCCGCTTCGGCGGCCCTCAGAGCATCCTCGTCCCAGCCCTTCACTTCTTCCTGGGATCTCACGTAGCGCTCGTAGGCCTGGCGCGAGTGCGGCGGCGGCACCAGCTTGTTGAACCGGCCCACCGCCGTGGTTGAGATCCCGACCAGCAGCTCTGAGTAGCCCACGCTCGCTTCGGACTCGCCGCTGGGGAATTCGTCGCGGTAGCTGAGGAACTTTTCCCGACTTGCGGTGCAGATCGCATCGCCCTTCGCGATCAGCTCCGACCTGGTCAACGGCTTCGGCTCCGACTTCTGGGATTTCGGTGCCGCCTCTTCCTCACCGTGGTTTCCCCGGTCGCTGCGGAGCCGTCGCCCCCGCCGCCCGAACTGGAGAGAGCGATCGCCCCGATGACGACGGCGAGGATCGCGACCAGGATGCCGCCGATCAGCAGCGGGCTCCGCTTCGGGCCCTCGACGCTCGGCTCGGTCAGTGGCTCCGGCGGCTCCGGGGCCAGGCGGCCGGTGGCGGCGGTCGGCGGCGGCGACTCCCGGGTGGGTGGAGCCGGGACCACCGTCTCCGCTTCGACCGTCGCCGCCGCGCCCGTCGCCACCGTGTGCTCGGGCACCGTCACCGCGGTGCCGCTCAGCGCCGCGACCGCGGCCCGGCCGAGGTCGCCGGCGGAGGGGTAGCGGTCGTCGGGCTGCTTCGACATCGCCCGCACGACGACGTCGTCGAGCGCCATCGAGACCTCCGGCGCGTACAGCGAGGGCGCCGGCGGCGGGTCGTTGAGGTGGGCGTAGAGGCGAGCCGCCTCGCCTTCGCGGGGGAAGGGAACCTCGCCGGTCAGCAGCTTGAAGAGCAGGCAGCCGAGCGCGTAGACATCGACCCGGGCGTCGATCGCGGCGCCGGAGATCTGCTCGGGGGCGACGTAGTCGAGGGTGCCGACGAAGCGCCCGGTCTGGGTCAGGCCGGACTGGGTGGCGACGTTGCGGGCGACGCCGAAATCGGTGATGTAGGCGTGGCCGGCCTCACCGCCGCTGAGCAGGACGTTGGCCGGCTTGACGTCGCGGTGGACGAGGCCGGCGGCGTGGATCGCGTCGAGGCCGTTGCCGACCTGGGCGATCAGCGCCACCGCCTGCTCGGGGGCCAGCCGCCCCTCGCGGGCGATGCGCCGGCCGAGGTCGGAGCCGGCGACGTAGCGCATGGCGATGAAGGGAACGCCGCCCTCCTCGCCGGCGGCATAGATCGGGACCACGTTGGGGTGCTCGATCGAGGCGGCGATCCGCGACTCCTCGGCGAAGCGCCTGGCGAAGACCTCCTCGGCGGCGGCCTCCGGGGCGATCAGCTTCAGGGCAACGCGACGCTCGAGGCCGGGCTCGACCGCCAGGTAGAGGATCCCCATCCCACCGCGGCCGAGGCGGCGCTCGATCCGGTAGCCGGCGAACTCGTCCCCCGCGGAGAGCTCGGTCGGACCCTGAGGCTCAATCATCGCTCAACCCTAGCCGCAGAATCCGGTGCCTAGACTGGACGGTGCCGATGCGTCCCCGCCTCCTCATTCCCGCCCTGCTCGCCATCGTCGGCCTGCTCGGCGCCGGCCTGGCACGAGCCGAGCTCGCGCAGGACGGGAACGTGCGGATCTCCTTCACCAGCGACTTCAGCCCGCACTCGCTGCCGCGCGAGCGCCTGGCGCCGGTGACGATCGACGTGCGGGGAGCGATCGGCACCACCGACGGCACCCATCCGCCGGCGGTGCGGAAGATCGAAATCGCGATCAACCGCCACGGCAAGCTCACGACCCAGGGGCTGCCCGCCTGCAGCGGCCCACTGCTGCAGGCGACCAGCACCGAAACCGCCCTCAGCCGCTGTCGCCAGGCGCTGGTCGGGCGCGGAAGGTTCGCCGCCAACGTCGACTTCTCCAACACCGACCCGGTCTTCGCCACCGGCACCATGCTCGCCTTCTACGGCCACAGCAACGGCAAGAGGGCGATCCTGCTCCACCTCTATGCGACGAAGCCGGTGCAGACCACCTTCGTCCTGCCGCTGACGATCTCCAACCGGGGCAACCAGCTCTTCGGCACCGTTCTCTCGGCCAGGGTCCCGACCCTCGCGGGGGGCCTCGGATCGGTCACGAAGATCGACCTGACGGTCGGCCGCAACTACACCTACCGCGGCCAGCGCCGCAGCTTCATCAGTGCCAGCTGCCCGGCACCCGCCGGGTTCCCGGGCGCCATCTTCTCGCTCGCCCGTGGCAGCTTCTACTTCGCCGGCGGCAAGAAGATCCAGGCCACGCTCGCCCGCGACTGCCGCGTTCGCTAGTTGTAGTTACTCAGAGCCCGAGCCCGCCGACGCCGCGCTCGTCCCAGCCGAGATGGTGAGCCAGCTCATGGCGGAGGGTGCGCTCGACCTGTCGCGCCAGCAGCTCGCGGTCGTGGCCGAAATCCCGTTCCAGGGTGTCCTGGTAGATGACGATCCGGTCCTCGTAGCGGTCGCGGGCGACGCCATCCCCGTAGTACATGCCATAGGCGTGGTGCTCGGTGCCGAGATCGGAGACGACGACCGCCACGTTCTCCAGCAGCTTCTGAAACTCGGCCGGCAGGGCGTCGATCGCGTCGGCGACCAGAGCTTTCGAACTCTCCCGTTTGCCCGTTCTCGGTCACCGGACCCAACGGTAGAGTCATTGCTTCTGAGAATCCACCCCAGGAGAGCTAGATGAAAGACGTCCAGTCAGGCAGTTCCAGGTTGCGCGCACTGAGCGCGATGTTCGCGATCCTGGCAATCGTTCTCGGCGGCGCCGTCTGGTCCGGTTGCGGCAGCAGCAGCGACACCACCAGCGACAGCACCGCGCCCGCCAAGCAGGAAGTCGAAGAAGGCGTGAAGAAGGCCGAAGAAGGCGTCACGGAAGGCACCAAGCAGGCCGAAAAGGGCCTCGAAGAAGCCAAAAAGCAGCTCGAAGACAGCAAGGGCAGCGCCAAGAAGGGCATCGAAGAAGGCACCAAGCAGGCCGAAAAGGGCATCCAGGAAGGCAAGGCCCAGGCTGAAAAGGGCATTGAAGAAGCGAAGAAGCAGGCGGAAAAGTACCTGCCGTAGCTCCTAGTTCGAAGCGATGAAGCGCCGGATCGCGCCCACTCCCGGCGAGCGGAAGGGGAAGTAGAGGCTCGAGGAGTGGCCGCGGTCCGGCACCACGTAGAGGCGGGACCGCGGGAAGCGCCGTTGCACCTGCCGCGCCTCCGCCACCGAGGTGACATCGTCGACCTGGCCGGCGAGGATCAGGGTCGGGAAGGTGGCCGGGGCGCGCCAGCCCGCCGGCACCGGTGGCTCGAGGCCGCCCGGCGGCGGCGCCGGCCAGGTCAGGCAGTTGGTCAGGTGGGCGGCCGGGGAGAGCAGGTACTCGCGACGGCCGAACGGAGCGAAGTAGTCCCTGGGCAGGCGGGTGACCGCGGCCGAGAGCTGGCGGATGCGCTCCTCGATCCCGGCATACGGATCCCAGAGCAGCGGGTAGTCGTTACAGGTGACGGCGATTTCGAGGCCGTATGAGAATTCGGAGAGTTCGCCGTGGCCGGGCGGGCCGGGGGCGATCAGCTTCCGCAGCCGCCGGGGCTCGCCGGCGAGGAAGCGGCGGTCGGCTTCGTCGAGGCTGAGGTAGGAACGCGGCGCCAGCGTCCCCGCCTGCAGGAGGAACCCGAGCAGGTCGTCAGTCGAGCGCCCGGCGGCGTGGAAGCGGTGGACGACCCGGGCCAGGCGCTCCACCGGATCGCCGCCACAGGCCGGCGCCTTGCGGCAGGCGACGCGCAGCCCGTTGCGCCCCGCCGGCAGCAGAGTCCGGTAGTAGGGGTCATCGCCGGGATAGGCCGAGTCGAGGACGAGGCCGCGCAGGGAGCCGGGGTAGCGCACCGCGTAGGCCTGGCCGAACAGGGTTCCGTAGGAGTCCCCGTAGAGGAAGACCCGGCCGAGCCCGAGCGCCTGCCGCACAGCCTCGAGGTCGTGCGCGGCTTCGGCCGTGGTGTAGCCGGCGAAGCGCGGGCCGAGCTGGTTGGCGCACTCGCCGACGGCGATCGCTTCCTGGGTCAGCCCGCTCTGCAGGGGCGCGCAGTCGACGACGTCGGAGCGGCCGGTGCCGCGCTCGTCGAAGAGCACGAGGTCGTGGCGGCGCAGCAGCGGCGCCAGCACCGCGACCAGCGAGCGGGCGAAGGGAGCGTCGGTGGAGGCGTAGCCGGGGCCGCCGTCGATCGCCACGATCGTCCCCAGCGAGGGCCGGCCGCGATCGGCGCGGGTCCGCAGCGCGAAAGCGACCTTGGTCGTGCCCAGCGCCGGGTCGGCGCGGCGGATCGGCGCCGTGACGTGGCCGCAGCGGAAGGGGCGGGGCAGGCCGAGGTCGCACTGCCGCAGCCGCGGCCCCGCGGCACCCGCCGCCGCCGGCACGAGCAGGGCGGCAAGGAGGATCGGGAGGGCGGCGCGCAGGAACGTCTTCATCGGTAGCCAACCTAGCCCCAGTGCCCGACCGACCACAACCGATCTCCCGCCGCCTGACGCGGATCGCCGCCTGGATCGGCGGCGTCGCCCTCCTCCTCTTCGTGCTCGACCTGCTCGGGGTGCCCGCCGGCGAATGGATCCGCGACCTCTTCCGCAAGGTCGGCGACGTCCCACCCTGGGCGATCGTTGCCGGCATCGGGCTGGAGACCGCGCAGACCTCGCTGGCGGCGCTGGCCTGGTTCGGGATCCTCCGCGCCGCCCTCCCCCGCGCCCGCATCCCCTACCAGCTGGTGCTCGCCTGCTACGCGGTGGCGGTGGCGCTGAACGGCTTCCTGCCGGCAAACCTCGGCACCTGGGTGATGCTGCTGATGTTCACGACCCTGATCGCCGGCGCCAGCTTCGCGATGGTCTTCTCCGGCCTCGTCGTCGAGAAGATCCCCTTCACGGTCTTCAACCTGGCGCTCTACCTGTACCTGTTCCTCACCGTCAGCGGCTCGTTCTCGATCAAGCTCGGCTTCCTCGCCGACCACACCGCGCTGGTGGTGGCGATCGCGATCGGCGCGGTCGTCCTGCTCGCCCTGCTGGCGCGGATCTTCTGGAGGCGGCTGGAGGGGCTGCGGGCGCAGCTGGTCAACGGCGGCGCGATCCTGCGCAGCCCCCGCCGCACCCTCACCGACCTCTTCCTGCCGGTGCTCGGCAGCTACGCCGCGCGGCTGGCGATCGTCGCCGTCTTCCTCGGCGCCTACGGGATCCCGGTCAGCTTCCACAACGTCGCCACCGTCACCGCCTCCAACTCGATCTCCAACAGCGTCTCGGCGACCCCCGGCGGCGTCGGCGTCACCCAGGCGATGAACTCGGCGGCGCTACACGACTCGACCAGCGCCTCCACCGCCACCGCCTACTCGATCGGCCAGCAGCTGATCGTCACCTCCTGGGACGTCCTCTTCGCGGTGATCCTCGTCTCCTGGGTCTTCGGCTGGAGCGGCGGCAAGGCCCTGGTCGAGTCCTCCTACGAGGACGCCAAGGCGAAGAGCCGCGAGCTGAAGGCGAAGCGCGGGAAGGAGGGTTGACTCAAGCTCCCGGGCGCAGCTCGTCGAGCGACGTCCCTCCGTCGCGCGCCGCTTCTGCACGCCGGAGGTCGACCGGCTTGGCGCGCAGCCAGGCAACTATGTCGGCCGCGTTTTCCTGGGGAGGGAAGACGGGATAGAAGCGGAGTGTCATGCGACTCGGGCCAGCTCGACAGCTGCGCGCTGGGCGTCGGGCAAGGTCTTCGCCGCCGCCGGCCCCAGGATTCGCCGCCACAACGGCGCCAGAGTGCCCTCGATGTAGATGGTGTTGATGAGGCGACTGCCTCCCTCTGTCGGCTCGATCAGGTGGCGGTGCCCCATGCGGGCGCCGGGCAAGCGGGCCTCGTCGGTGAAGAGGCAGCCTTCCTCGTACTCGACAACGCGGAAGCGCAGGCGCAGACCAGTGCCGAAGACGATCTTCGCCTCGGCACCCAGCGCCAACGACCCGTCCAGGCAGGCGCGCTTGATCTCGGCGTTCCACCGCGGCCAGGCCTCAGCGTCGGCGTAGGCCCTCTCCCAGACGGCGGCCGGCGGCACCTCTGCCTCCAACGTGCTCGTCGTCTCCCATCGACTCATCGGCAAAGCCCTTTCTTGAGCAGTTCTACGCTTGAGGTGATCACTGAGCGGGCTCCATCGAGTACATGCCGCGATCCTTTCAAGAGCCGGCGACAGCGGCGATGATTCATCTAGCCATCCGCATCGTTGCGGCAGTCCTTTGGTCCGCTATGCGACCGAAAGGACTGCCGCACTCAGACAACCGCGCGGCGGCAAGCTTCAGCAGGGTCGCTGCCCGGCCGCCTCGGCGAGTTGCGCGGCGGCCTGCGCGTCGTCTGCGATCCGGTCGACGACCGCCTCGATCAGCGCGGTCGCCGCTCGGCAGGCCTCCTCCCCGACGGCCTCGACCTCACGGCATGTGGACGCGGTCAGCAACTCGCGAATCGCTTCGGGCCCGCCATCGCCAGGGAGCGCATCCGGCGGCAGGCCCATCAGCGTTTCGAGTACGAAGTTGAGCGCCACGACGCACCCCATCAGCTCCTCCATCAGCTCCTGGGAGGCAGCACGGACTCCTGGCTCGGGCGTGGTCACAGCCGACCAAGGACCGGACGAGGGCAATCTCTCCCCCCTCCCCCGTCCCCATTTTTCATTGGCGGCGCCTCGCTACTCTCAGAGCATGCTGAGCTTCACCCAAGACGGCCTGCCCGGCGCCGACCTCGTCAAGCAGGGCGCCCGCGATCTCGAAGCCGGGCGGGAATCGGCCGAGGCGCTGCTGGTCTCCATCGGCGCCCCGCGGCTTCGATCCGTGGGTATCGATCTACCCACGCCGATCGCGGGTCCCGAGCACAAGCTCTACCTGCTGCTGGCGCGCGAGAAGGGCGACGGCGCCCACTCCGCCTACAACGCCCTGATCCGCCGCCTCGTCAGCTTCGAGCGAGCGGCCGCATGCGCGAACTAGCCGACTCCAGCCGCATCGAGGAGTTCATGCGCGAGCTCGGGCGCGCGGTCCACGTCGAAGGCCGCGTCTACCTCACCGGTGGAGCGACCGCGGTTCTCCACGGCTGGCGCGACACGACCGTCGACGTCGACATCAAGCTGATCCCCGACCGCGACGAGATCCTGCGCGAGATACCCCGTCTGAAGGAGTCGCTGAACCTCAACGTCGAGCTGGCGGCGCCGTCCGACTTCATCCCACTGCCGAAGGGCTGGGAGGACCGGAGTCCCCTTATCCGCAGGGAGGGCAAGCTCTCGTTCCATCATTTCGACCCAATCGCCCAGGCGCTTTCCAAGACAGAGCGCGGACACGATCAGGACATCCGCGACGTCCAAGAGATGATCGCCGCCGGCTTGGTCAGCCCGGCCGAGGCCCTGATTCAGTTCAAAGCGATCGAGCCCGAGCTATACCGCTTCCCGGCAATCGACCCAGCTTCGTTTCGTAAAGCGGTTGACGAACTGTTCACGGGGTAAGCCGCTCTCCGCTGCTATCTGTGCGTGCTCTGGCCCACCTGGGTGGTCAGGGTCGCTTTGGGAGTGCCGGAGGCGATCTTTGCCGCCTTCACCCTGAAGTGGAGGGTTCCTTTTCTGAGCTTGGAGACCCTGACGATGGTGAAGGTGGTGCTGGTCGTTTTCGTCACTTTCAGCTTGCCCGGCGGGCGTTTGCGCGAGGCGACGGCAACGAAGCCGTTTTTGCCGATCAGCCTCAGCCCGGAGAGCTTGAATCTGTCGAGCGGGCTGGCCCAGGTCAGCGTGATCTGGAGCTTCTTGGTCGCGGCGCCGACCGTGATGCTGTGCGGTTTGCTCTGCCCTTTGCCGAGCGTGTCGGTGAACTGGCGCGGCGGGGTCTGGCAGGTGAGCGCGGCGCCGATGCTGTTCATCGCCGCCTGCAGCTGGCTTGCGTCCTGCACCGGGGAGTACCTGCCGCCGGTGTCCTTGGCGATTTTCTTCAGCCGCGCCTGGTCGGGGCCCGGGGAGATTCCGGTGCCGAAGCCGATCACGTAGGTAGGCACCTTGTGGACCAGGTGCGCTTCGTTGTAGGTGCCGACGTCGTGCCCCCCGTCGGTGAGGAAGACTCGCGCGTCGGCGCCGGGGTTGTCCGCGTCTGACTTGGCGAAGGCGCCGTTGTAGTCGGTGGCGCCGTTGTCGGCCTGGATCGCCGTGTCGAGCGCGCTGCGCATGGCGGTCGCGTTCGCCCCCACCGATCCGGGCGGGAACACCGTGTTGGCGGCCGGAATCGTGAGGATGCCGGGCACGTCGATCCCGGAGCCGAACTCGATCGCGCCGAGCTGCGTACCGGGCGAGAGGTCGTCGATCAGAAGGCTCATCGCCTGCACCCGGAGGCGGTTCGGGTCGGTGACGTCCATCGAGCCGGAGTCATCGATGATCGCCTCGATGTTCTTGGCGCTCGAGCATCCCGAGGCGCTGGCCAGCGGCGCCGCCGAGGCACCCGGCACGGCGATCATCCCCACGACGAGGAGCCCGACGACTCCCGATCCCGACAGCAGCTTCGCGACTCGTCTCATCTCGTCTCCCGGGTAGAAATCTCTTGCGAATCACCATAGCGCGGGGAGAGCGAGGCGAGTCAAGGCCAAGAGCGATCGCAGACGTTTGTTTCAGGACCGGTTGCCATTCGCTTGCTCGGCTTCCGCGTAGGTAGATCAAGGTGTCGTCGAAACCGGGGGAAGTCCAGTTAGGTCGTCGGCAACCCCCTCGCCATCAAGCTCTGCATCTATCGCACGATGAGCAATTTCCGATTTCCCCTCGGCTCTATCCATCCACTCACGTCCGACCTGGACAGCGAGTGCCGGACGCATCGTAAGCTCAGGCTGCGCCGGGACGGTTTGGATGCAGATCCCCTCTTGGGACTCCAAACGTGTCGCAAACGTCCGCAAAATGCGACCTCCTAGAGACAAAAATCCGTCGTATGGATCAGCGACCGTAGGAAGTTCCTACAACATCCACCACCGGCCGCAACCGGAGGAAGGCGAGACATGACTCAATCAAACGTGGCGGACGCATCCGCCAAAACCTCTGCGCGACTTCTGCAGGCGATCGGCTGGGTGCTAGTGGTAGGCCTTGGCGGTCTTGCTCTCTGGGCGTTCATCGAAGCAGTCCAAGCGGAGCCTGCAATCGTTGGCTCTATCGCCACGGCCGCTCTGGCTGCTGCTGGTGTCGTCTGGCAACAGCGCCGGGTAGAGAGTGAGCGGCTTGCTGAGGCCCGTCGCAAGCGGATGGCCCCTATGTACGAGAGCCTGCTTGGCTTTGTGATGAAAGGTGGTCATAACGGCCCCAGCGGAGAACCACCTGAAGATCTAGCGACCTTCATGAAAGATCTGAAGGGCAGGCAGCTTCTACTCGGTGCATCGAGCGAGATGATCCAGGCCTTCAATAGGTGGCAGGCAGATACCCAAGCTGCGGAGAAGTCCAAGGATCAAGTCCTTGGCGCGGTTGAAGCCTACGAAGACCTGCTGCGGGCGATTCGGAAGGACCTAGGTCACGACGACTCGAAGTTGCCAAAGTGGGACTTGCTCCGTATTTTCATCAGCGATCTAGATGACCACCTGCCGAGAGATCGCCCCCTGAAAGCTGTCGCATGAGCGAGGCGAATCCGAAGGGGTAGCTCGCTCGCACCGATACTAGCCGCCGCCAAAAAGGGTGGTATTTGTGAACTCGGAGGCCATTTCAAGGGGAAATAACACAGCGGAACCAGAACGAACTTCTGATCCGCGGATGCTGGCAATAGCATCACTCCCAGGTCTCGTCGGATTGAGCCTTGGTGTCATCTATGGACTAGGGACAGTTGAGACAGTCTCACAGCTCCACGGGGAAAACCTACATGCCATGGACTGGCTTCCTTTGATCCCCCTTAACCAAATATTGGGCAAAGGAATTGTTGGAGCCCTCGTTTATGGCTTGCTGTTGCTACTCGTGGTCCCACTGTTTTTATTTATGAGCCTTCTTTTGCCTCACCACAGGGACCAACGAGAGCATCTCTTTCAGAAGGTATTGGCTCGCATTGGGCTTCAAGATGGCAGGCCAATCCCAGGTTCGATTCGGTTCCTCTTTCCGATTCTGCTGGTGTTTTCAGTTGCCTATTCAGTCTATGCGCTCATAAAGGCACCATGGATCACCTGGATATTGGTACCAATTCTCTATGCATGGTTACGTGGATTCCACCACTGGCTATCCCCGCGTATCGGCAGCTTTAGGGCTTCGGCATTAGCAGCCCTTGCTTTCCTAGCGGTGCTGGGCCCATTAGTCGCGTTTATGGTCCCAGATCGTCTTCCTAATGCATTCCTGATACTTAGAAACGGTTCCCATGTAGAAGGAGCGCTGGTAACCAACACTGACATAACGTGGTATGTAGCTAATCATGGAATTGTACGCGTGCTCGCTGCGACAAGCGTCACCAGTGCCACCGTTCGATCTGCGCCCAAGAGGGGTCCGCTACCGTCGGTGGTAGATCTAGTTGGAGATGTAGTCCCATAGGGCACGACGACCATAGTGTTGTCGCCCATTCCATGGCACCTCTATAACCGTCACGGAGCCCAGAAATTCCGTCGCCGACGGACCCTGCCCCTTAAGGGACATTCGGGGTCGACTAGGACGCGAGGTGCTGCTGCTCGCCGCCGGTGTCGATCAACTCGCCCTGGTCGCTGGAGGGCGCCCGCCGGTAGACCGACTTCATCAACCGCGCGTGATCGGCCCGAGCCGCACCGGCGGCGGTCTCCAAGGCCGCGACGAGGTACTCCGGCGCCCCGTCTTTCTTCAGCTCTCTAGCCGTTTCGTCGAGGCGGCGGGCGGCGTCCTCGATGTAGAGCATCGCCCCCTCTACCTTGCGGAAGTGCTCTTCCTCGCGGCGCTGCTCTGCGGCATTCACGGTTGACGACGAATGCTTCCGTGGCTGCGATCGCTGCGAAACGGGCGTGTGCGCTCAGGCCAGATGAGGAAAACGCAAAATACGAACACGCCGGCAAAAAGGAATGCGTACGCACCGCCGGCGCCTGTTCCGGTCAGGGCCGTCAGCACTATCGCGCAGGCTGCTACGAGGGCGGAACCGATTGCAAGGCCGGCTGTTGAGGTGCGGTGCATTGTCTTCATAGTATCTGCCCCGCCAGCGCTGCAGCGTAAAAGAGCGCGCCCGCCGCAAATCCCATGCTGACCCCGCGGCGAGCCCACGCGTCGAGTTCTGCCCCAGACATCCCCAGCATCGATCCAAGCACGAGCATGACGACACCTCCCGCCCCAGCCATGCTGAAGATGATGCCCACGCCGATCGTGTCGGGGATCGGGTCTTCGACTCGTGGAAGCAGGGAAACGAGCGGTGTGCCGGCCATCGGGCACGACGCTAGGCGGATCGAGCGCACCTATGGCGCGCAGAGGCACACGGTTGTCGCCCAACTTTGTAGCGAGTCGCATTATGGGGCGGGGAAGGACTCGAACCTTCGACCGACGGATTATGAGTCCGCTGCTCTAACCAGCTGAGCTACCGCCCCGGGTCGGGAGCGAGCCTAGCGGGGTTTCTGGGCGTTCGACAGGGCTGTTTGGAAGGTCGGTGGGTCTTCTATCTGGGGGTAGTGGGCGAGGTCGGGGAGCTCTTGGACGGGGGCGCTGGGGCGGAGGTCGCGGAGGCCGTCGAGGACGTTGGTGGTCGCGACCGGGTCCTGCAGTCCCCAGGTGAGGGAGAGGGCGCCCGGCCAGTCGCGGACGGCGCCGTGCCAGCGGGCGGCGTGGGTGACCCGTTCGAAGGTGTAGCCGATCAGCTTGTGGGCGATGCGGTTGCCGCCGTGGTGGCGCATCAGCGCCCACTGGTCGGCGCCCTCCTCGGCGCTCATCGGGTGCTCCCTGCCGAACACCGAGCCGAGCTGCTGGCGGAAGAAGGCGCCGGAGGAGAGGCGGGCGAGCAGGGGGCCGAGGCGGCTGCGCAGCATCTTTTGGCCAGGGGTGAGGCTGGCCCGCTCGATGATCACGCTGCCGTCGAAGAGGAGGGCGCCGGTCAGCTCGATCCCCAGCTCGCCGTCGATGTCGCGGGCCAGCAGCTCGGTCGCCACCGAGGTCCCCATGTCGTGGGCGACCAGGTAGACGGGGCCGCCGCCGTGGCGGCGCACCAGCTCTTCGGCCAGGTCGGCCTGCCAGGCGAGGGTGTACTCGTGGTCACGGGGCTTGTCGGAGAGGCCGAAGCCGAGGAAGTCGAAGGCGAGGATCGCCCGCCCCGGCTCCAGCGCGATCAGCTCCCGCCAGTCGTAGGAGCAGGTCGGGAAGCCGTGCAGGAGGAGGAGCAGCGGGCCCTCCCCGGGCTGGTGGAAGCAGTGGATGCGGCGGCCGCGGAACTGCTCGGCGTGACCCCGTCCCTCCCACTCCCGCACCCGCGCGGACAGCTCGGCACGGCGGGCGGGCACGGCCGGCCGCCTACGCGCTGAAGAGCTGGGCGAGGGAGCGGCCGACGTCGGGCGGCTCTTCCTCGCCTTTGGCGGCCGCCGAGGCACCCTCGGCGAGGGCCTTGGCCGCGTCGGCGATCTGGTGGGCGCGGCCGCCGCGGATGACGCCGGTCGTCTTCGCTTCGGCGAGGTCGGACTCCATCAGCCCGGCCAGCTCGGCGAGGCGGCGCAGGCCGACTACGGCGGCGGTGCCGCGGAGGGCGTGGGCTTCGGCCCGCATCGTCTCGAAGTCGGTCGTCTCGGTGGCGAGGCCGGCGGCGATCACGTCGCAGCGGCGGCGCGCCTCCTCGGCGAACATCGTCCGCAGCTCTTCCTTGGAGGCGATCTCCTCCGCCGTCGGCTCCTTCTCCTTGGCTTTCTCTTTCTTGGAGCTCATTCGGCGATCGCCTTCTTCACCGCGGCGGTCAGGAGTTCGGAGCCGAAGGCCCCCTCGATCACCGAGCTGATCGTGCCGTGGCGGTTGACCGTGAACAGGTACGGCTCGCTGGACAGGTGGAAGGCCCTGACCTGCGACCGGGTCACCGGTGGTTCGTTGTCCTTGTAGATCTCCATGTGAATGAAGGCCGCCTTGTCTCCGTATTCCTCCTTGGTCTGCTCGGCCACGTCGACCACCGGGCCGCAGACCCGACTCTGGCAGAACTGGGGGGTCGCGAACAAGAGCACGATCGGTTCCTTGCCGAGCGCATCGGCGTAGTCGACCTTGTTCTGCGTGTCCGGCGGGATCCGGGTGGTGATCTTGGAGAGGTCGCCGCCCACGTCCTGCGGCGTCGGCGTGTGGATCTTCGGCGCCTTCTCGCCGGGCCTGGGGATGCTCTTGAACGTGCCGACCACGGCGCTCGGCAGCAGGGTTCCCTTGAGTTCGCCGTCCTGCTTGACCAGGGCGGCGATCTGCCACTCGCCGTCGCTGGGGAAATCGATCTGGGTCGAGTAGACGACGCTGGCGGCGTCGGGGTCCTCGCTGGTCGTCTGGGCGCGGAAGGCGGGCTGGGTGACGAGGCTTTCGATCGAGGCCGGGAAGGGACCGATCGCCGGCTGATCCAGCGCCTGCGCTTGCGCCTTCGCCTTCTGCCCTTTGTTCCCCGACTTCGACTTCGCGCCCGGCTTGGGCGTCGGCGTCTTCGCGAAGTAGAGGGCGACTTCGGCGTCGGGGATCTGGCGTGCGGTCGCGTTCGAAGACGCCGAACGGGTAGCGGTTCTCCCCCTTGTAGAAGGCCATCGCGGCCGGTGAGACGACCAGTTCGGCGGGACCGTCGGCGGCTTTCAGCAGCTCGCGCAGGGTTCTGCCTTCGGGCTTTGGGAAGTCGCTTTTGGGCGGTGCGGGGCGGCTTTCGGCCTTGCCGCTTGCGGCCGAGCTGGAGGTTGTCGAGCCGGAGTCGCTGCCACAGCCGGCGACGAGCGCGGCGGCGACCAGCAGGCAGGCCGAGGCGAGGGCGAGGCGGGAAGCGGCGCGCATCGGCGCCATGTTATTCAGACCGGAGCGCGGACCGGCACGCCGCGGCGCCTCACCGGTACGGCAGATAGGGTGCGCGGCGGCGTCAAACAGGAGGAGACGAGATGGCGGAGCGAGCGGCACTGGTAACCGGAGCGTCGAGCGGCATCGGCCTGGCGATCGCGCGAACCCTCGGCGAAGAGGGATACGCGCTGACCGTTTCCGCCCGCCGTCCCGAGAAGCTGGAGGAGGCGGGGGCCGGGCTGCGCGCCGACGGGTTCGAGGTCCAGACCGTCGCCGCCAACATGACCGACGAGGACGACGTGCTCGCCGTCTTCGCCGCCCACCGCGCCAGCTACGGGCGCCTCGACACGCTGGTCAACAACGCCGGGGTCGGGATCGGGGCGCCGATGGAGGAGATCCAGACCAAGCACCTCGACATGCAGCTCGCGGTCAACCTGCGGGCGCTGATCCTCGGCACCCGCGAGGGCCTGCCGCTGCTGCGCGAGGCCGGTGCCGAGCACGGCAAGGCGCTGATCGTCAACACCGCCTCGATCGCCGGCAAGGGCGGCCAGGCCTGGCTCTCGATCTACGCCGCGACCAAGGCGGCGGTGATCAACTTCACCCAGTCGACCCACCGCGAGGCGGGCGGAGCCGGGATCCAGTGCACGGCGCTGGCGCCGGGCTTCGTCGAGACCGCGATGACCGAGTTCGTCCAGGGCCAGATCCCAGGCGAGCAGATGATCCGGCCCTCGGACCTGGGAGAGGCGGTGCGCTTCCTGCTGCGGACCTCCCCCAACTGCCACGTGCCGGAGATCGTCTTCACCCGACCGGGTGAGGGACTCGAAACTCCCTAACGGCGTGCCGGGGCGAGACGCCGGCACGCCTCTGCGTGTCCTGGTCGCGGCATTCGGCGACCCGGGGCACGTCTTCCCGGCGATATCGCTGGGGCGGGCGCTGGCCGGGCGCGGGCATGAGGTCGTGGTCGAGACCTGGGAGGAGCGCCGGGGGGCGGTCGAGGGGGCCGGGCTCGGCTTCGCCGCGGCCGAGGAATACAAGATGTTCCCGCCGCCGGAACCGGATTCCGACGACGGCCAGCACGCCGCTGAGGCGGCGCGGGCGCTGCTGCCGCTGCTGGAGGAGATGCGCCCGCACGTCGCCGTCAGCGACATCCTCACCCTGGCCCCGGCCCTGGCCGCCGAGCGGGCCGGGGTGCCGCTGGCGACCCTGATCCCCCACATCTACCCGGTGGTCGAGCCGGGAAAGCCGTTCTTCGCGATCGGGCTGCGGCCGCCGCGCACGGCGGTCGGGAGGGCGATCTGGCGGGCCGGGCAGCGGGCGCTCGACGTCGGCCTCGAGCACGGCCGCCGCGACCTCAACCTGCAGCGGCAGCGCCTGGACCTGCCGCCGATCGAGCGCTTCCACGGCGGCATCAGTCCCGACCTGGCGCTGGTCGCCACCTACCCCCAGCTCGAGTACCCGCGCCAGTGGCCGGCAGGAGTGGAGATCACCGGCCCGATGACCTTCGAGGTCCCACACCCGGAGATCGAGCTGCCGCCGGGGGAGCGCCCGTTGGTGCTCGTCGCCCCCAGCACCGCCCACGACTCCGAGAACCACCTGGTCCGCACGGCGCTGGCGGCGCTCGCCGACGAGCCGGTGCGGGTGGTGGCGACGACCAACCGCGTCGTCCCCCAGCGCCCGATCGAGGTCCCGGCAAACGCCGTCCTCGTCGACTGGCTCAGCTACAGCCAGCTGATGCCGGCCGCCTCCCTGGTCATCTCCCACGGCGGCCACGGCACCGTCGCCCGCACCCTCGGCGCCGGCACCCCGGTCCTGATCTGCCCGATCATCGGCGACATGAGCGAGACCGCGATGCGGGTCGCCTGGGCCGGCGCCGGCCTCTCCCTGCCCTGGCGCCTCTGCCGTCCCTCCCCCCTGCGCTGGGCGGCGCGACGCATCCTCGACGACGGCTCCTTCGCCGCCGAGGCCGCGAAGATCGCGGCATGGGGACGGGAGCACGACGGCGCCAGACGCGGCGCCGAACTGGTCGAGCAGCTGGCCCTGTCGAAGCTCCGGGGGTGGGACTCGAACCCACAACCATCTCGATTAACAGTCGAGCGCTCTCCCAATTGAGCTACCCCGGATTAACCGAATCGAGCTACCGAAGGATGCATCTCCTTGGCAGCGCGCCAGACTCTAGCGATCCATGACCGGCACTTTGAGCCCGCCTCAACCTCGGCGTGGCAGTTCGCGCAAAGCAGGACGCACTTCCTCGCCTCGGCCGCATCTGATCGATCCGCGACGTGATAGCCTGTTGTAGCCGAGATGGAACTCCTTCCTCGCGGGATCGACGTGGTGGAAACTGGAGGGCTGCCCGATGCATCGTCGATATCCACAGATGCCGCATTTCCCTCCCGCCTCATCCACGAGCTGCCGCTTGACCCTGCGACGACGCTCCGACACGGCACCGGTGCTGCATTGCACACACCGAAAGCCGCGACCCTCGAACGACCGAAACAGCCGTGTGCCCATGCTTCGGACACCGCAAGTACCGCCCTCTCGAGACCTGCGGAACGGGCGGCGTTCCCTTCCTTGCGGCGGACCGACCTGTCCGTTTCCAATCCAAGCCCTTCAGCCAATAGCGGATCGTCGAGTATCCGGCGCCGAGATCGTCTGCCATCTTCCTGATCGATAACGCCTCCTCGACCAGCTCCGCAGGCGATCCGTCTCGATCATGCCTTTCGGCGCATGCTGGCTTTGCCAGCGCGCGTTCAGACCAAACTTCTTCAGCCAGTAGCCGACGGTCGACGGGTGCTTGCCGAGCTTCGCCCCGATCGCCTCCAGCGACAGGCCCTGCGCCAGGCAATCTTCAGAAACCCCTTGTCCATGCGGAAATCCTTCCAAATGACTCAGACAGAAATTGCGAACTATGTTCGACTTCTGAGCACTACTTGCTCTCGACCCGCTGGGTGCGGGCGATGCGCTCTACCAGGCTGGCGCGCTCGCGGCTGAGGGTGGCGCGGCTCTCGTAGTCGTCGCGTTCGCCGGCGGCGGCGATCTCGTGCTCGATGCGGCGCTGGTCGAGCAGCAGGAAGTTGAGCTCCATCGACTCGCGCGAGGCGGGCTCGTCGTGGGCCAGCATCACCAGTTCCGTGACCAGGCCGGTCAGCTCGGCGTCCTCGGGGAGGTTGGACGCCGGTTCCTCGGGGTGCTCGCGCAGCCAGGTGGCGGCGCGCAGTCCGGTCGGCGAGAGGTGGGCGTCGGTGAGGCGACCGAGGTACTCGCGCCCCTCCTCCGGCAGCGCGATGCACATCGCCAGCAGCGCCCGCTCGCGGCGCTCGCGCGAGGTCAGCTCCGCCGTACGGCGTGGTGGCTGTGACGGGGGTGTCGCGCCGGCGCCGCCGCCGCTCCCACGGGCCGGCTCCTGCTCGCCACCGCCGCTGAGCGGCCGCGCCGAGACCACCCGCCCCATCACCATCGCCGGCTCGAGGTCGAGCCGCTCCGCCACCTGGCGCACGAGGTCGTCGCGGCTTGCGGTCTCCCCCATCGCCGCCAGCACCGGCGCCAACTCTTCGAGCGCCCGGTCGCGCTCCAGCGGCGAGGCGACGTCGGTGCGGTCGAGCACCAGCCCGACCTGGAAGGCGTTGAGCTCGACCGCGGCGTCGATCAGCGCCCGGAAACGCTCGGGCCCTCCCGGCTCGGCCATCATTTCCGCCGGATCCTCGCCGGCGGGCATCTTCGCCACCCGCAGTCGCATCTTGCGCCCGGCCGCCACCCGCTGCGCCCGCAGCATCGCCTCCTGCCCGGCCGAGTCGGCGTCGAGCGCCAGCACCACCTCCTCCACCATCCCCGAGAGCGTCGCCACCTGCTCGCCGGTGATCGCCGTGCCCATCACCGCCACCGTCTCCTCGACCCCGGCCTGGTGCAGCGCCAGGACGTCGGTATAACCCTCGACCACGACCGCGCGGCTCGCCTTGGCGATAGCCGCTTTCGCCTTGTCGACGCCATAGAGCAGCTGGCTCTTGTGGAAGAAGTCGGTCTCGGCCGTGTTCACGTACTTGGCGCCCTGGTCGGAGCGCATCGCCCGCCCGCCGAAGCCGAGGACGCGGCCACGGCGGTCGCGGATCGGGAACATGATCCGCGAGCGGAAGCGGTCGTACTCCTTGCCTTCGCGCCCGCGCTGGACGAGGCCGACGCCGTGCAGCTCGCCGACGCTGAAGCCGGCCTGCTGGCCGCGGACGAGGATCTTGTCCCAGGCGCTGGGCGCGTAGCCGACGCCGAAGGCCCGCAGCGCCTCCTCGCTCAATCCCCGCTCGGCCAGGTACTCGCGCGCCTTGGCCGCCTCCGGCGCCTCCCAGAGGTAGCTGGAGTAGTAGGCGGCGACGCGCTCCAGCAGCTGCTCGAGGCGACGGCGCTGCTGGCGGCGGGCCTCTGCCCGCGGGTCCTCCTGCTCGCGCTCGATCTCGACTCCGTAGCGGTCGGCCAGCATCTCCACCGCCTCGGCGAACCCGAGCCCATCCTTCTCTTCGACGAACTTGATCACGTCGCCGCCAACCCCACAGCCGAAGCAGTGGTAGAGCTTTTCCTGGGCGTCGACCGAGAACGAGGGGGTGCGCTCGTCGTGGAAGGGACAGAGGCCGGTGTAGCGGGCGCCGGCCCGGCGCAGGTCGGTGTGGGCGGAGATCACCTCGACGATGTCCACCGCCTGCTTGACCCGGTCGAGGCTCTCGGGGGAGATCAGCGCCACTAGAACCTGGCCTCCTCAGGAACCGTGAGCTCGGTGAACTTGGCGATGCAGAAGCGGTCGGTCATGCCGGCGATGTAGTCGGTGACGCGCTGGCACTCGCTCGCCCCGGGGTCCCAAACGGGCAGCTCGTCGGGGTGCTCGAGGTAATGGTCGAAGAGGCCGCGCATCGTCCGCTCGACCCGCTCGTGCTCGCGCTGGGCGTCCGGGCCGAGGTAGACGCGGTCGAACATGAACTTGCGCAGCCGCAGCATCGCGGCGCCGATCTCCTCGCTCTGGACGATGTCGCCGGCGCCGCCGGAGCGCTCGACGATGTCGCGGACGAGGGTGTCGATCCGCAGCGAGCCGGTCGGCCCCAGCAACTCGATCTCCGCCGCCGGCAGGTCGGCCGGCTGCAGGATCCCGGCCCGCAGGGCGTCGTCGATGTCGTGGTTGATGTAGGCGACGCGGTCGACCAGCTTGACGATCCGGCCCTCCAGCGTCGCCGGTTTGGCCGAGCCGTTGTGGTTGAGGATGCCGTCGCGAACCTGCTCGGTGAGGTTGAGCCCGGTGCCGTCGCGCTCCAGCACCTCGACCACTCGCAGCGAGTGCTCGTTGTGGCGGAAGCCGCTGCCGCAGCGCTCGCGCAGGGCGGCGTCGAGCGCGTCCTCGCCGGCGTGGCCGAAGGGCGGGTGGCCGAGATCGTGGCCGAGCCCGATCGCCTCGGTCAGGTCCTCGTTCAGGCCCAGTGCCCGGGCCACGGTGCGGGCGATCCCGCAGGCCTCGAGCGTGTGGGTGAGGCGGGTCCGGTAATGGTCGCCCTCGGGGGCGACGAAGACCTGGGTCTTGTGCTTGAGCCGGCGGAAGGACTTGGAGTGGACGATGCGGTCGCGGTCGCGCTGGAACGGCGTCCGCAGCGGGCTGTCGGCCTCCTCGACGGCGCGCCGCGCCGGGTAGGAGCGCGTCGCGTGCGGGGAGAGGAACGCGTCCTCCCAAGCCTGGATGCGATCGGCGAAGGTGAGGGTGGCGGGCACCCGTCGATCTTAAGCGGCTGCCCGAAGCTGCACGTGGGCGTGGTGCTCGAGGGTCTCCCCCACGGCACGCTCAACTTGGCGCAGGGCGAGCGGTTCTGCCGCGGGAGCCTCGGCCAGCGGCAGGCCCAGTGCCTCGACCATGAACCGGTGTGCCTCCTCGGAGAGCCCGAAGGAGCCCGCTTCGCAACCGGCGCAGACGACGCCGCCGGCGGCACCGGAGAAGCCGGCCAGGTGCTCGGCCTCGCCGCAGCGGGCGCAGGACGCCAGCTCGGGGACGAAGCCGGCCGCCATCGCCAGCTTCAGCCGGAAGGAGAGCGCCACCTCCAGCCCGGCCCCGCGCGGCTGCTCGGGATCGTCGAGCAGCGCCAGGTAGCGGCAGAGCAGGTTGTAGGCGGGCAGGTTGGGCTCGGCGGAGTCGAGCAGCCGCAGCACCGCGTCGCAGGCGCGGGCGCCGGCGGTCAGCGCCGGCCCGGAGGAACGCAGGCGTGGGTAGCCGTCGACGGTCGCCACGTTGGTCACCGTCATCAGGTCGCCGCGACCTTCGTGCAGGATCAGGTCGAGGCGGAAGAAGGGCTCCAGACGCCCGCCGAAGCGGGACTTCGGTTTGCGCGCGCCCTTGGCGATCGCGCCGAATCGCCCCCGGGTCCGCGAATACAGGTGGAGGATGCGGTCGGCCTCGCCGTAGCGAATGCTGCGCAGGACGATCGCCTCCGTCTTTACGGTCTTTCCGGCCACCCACCTACTTTGCCCGGCGGCGCGGACGGCGGCGCAGCCTCACCTGGCAGCTCGGGCAGAAGTAGGTGGAGCGCCCGCCGACGACGATGCGGACGATCTCGTCCTCGCAGGACGGGCAGGGCTGCCCCTCGCGGGTGTGGACGAGGAACTCGTCCTGCATCGTCCCCTTCTCGCCGCGGCCGTCGCGGTAGTCGTCGATCGATGAGCCCCCGTGGTCGATCCCCGCCTCCAGGGCGGCGACGACCGCGTCCCGCAGCGCCTCCAGGTGCTCGGCCTTCATCGAGCCGGCGGGCGAGAGCGGGTGCAGGCGGGCCCGGTAGAGCGCCTCGTCCGCGTAGATGTTGCCGACCCCGGCCACCCCGGACTGGTCGAGCAGGAACGACTTCAGCGGCGCCGTGCGCCCCGAGGCCATCGCCCCCAGCGCCGCGGGGGTGAACTCGGGCGAGAGCGGCTCGACGCCGACCCTGCCGGCAAAGCGGGCCTCGAGGTCGACGTCGTCGATCAGGAATGCCTCGCCGAAGCGGCGTGGATCGGTGAACCAGACCTCGCGGCCGTCGTCGAGGACGAAGCGGGCGCGCAGGTGGCGAGCCGAAGTCGAGCGCTCGCCCTCGTACAGCCGCCGTCCCTCCGAGGGATCGAGCATCGTCCTCGCCCTCGACCAGGACGAGGTTGCCGGTCATCCGCAGATGCATGACCAGGGTCTGGGCGCCGTCGAGCCCCAGCAGCAGGTACTTGCCCCGCCGTCCCAAGCCCTCGATCGTGCGGCCACCGACGGCGGCGGCGAGTTCCTGCGGCGGCACCGGCCGTGACCAGCGCTCGTCCAGCACTTCCAGCGACTCGATCCGGTGCCCTTCCAGCTCCGGCTCCAACTGGCGCGCGACGGTCTCGACCTCGGGCAGCTCGGGCATCGCGCCGGTTTTATCAAGCGTGTTCGACTTTTACCTGGCTATAGCAAGGGAAAAGTCCACAGCGACGGCCTCAGCCCTCCGTCGCCCGGGGATGGGCCTCGAAGTAGGCCTCCTTGAGGCGGTCGCCGGAGAGGTGGGTGTACATCTGGGTGGTGGCGATGTCGGCGTGGCCGAGCATCTCCTGCACGGCGCGCAGGTCGCAGCCACCGGCGAGCAGGTGGGTGGCGAAGCTGTGGCGCAGGGTGTGCGGGCTCATGCGGCCGCTGAGGCCGGCAGCGCGGGCGTGGCGCTGGACGATCTTGTAGAGGCCCTGGCGGGTCAGCGGGCCGCCGCGGAAGTTGACGAACAGCTTCGGCTCGTGGCGATCCCCGATCAGCTTCGGCCGGCCGCCCCGCAGGTAGGCGCTGATCGCGGCGATCGCCTGGCGCCCGAGCGGCACCAGCCGCTCCTTCGAGCCCTTGCCGCGGGCCCGCAGGAAGCCTTCGCGCATGTCGATGTCGGCGAGCTCGAGCCCGATCGTCTCCGAGGCCCGCAGCCCGCAGGCGTACATGACCTCGAGCAGCGCCCGGTCGCGCAGGGCGGTCGGCTCGCTGCCACGCGGCGAGGCGAGCAGCTTCTGCACCTCGGAGTGGTTGAGGACCTGCGGCAGCTTCCTCGAGCGGCGCGGCGCGGTCAGAGCGGCGGTCGGGTCGTCGCCGATCAGCTCGTCGCGGCGCAGGTGCTTGTAGAAGGACCGCAGGCAGGCGGCCTTGCGGTGGATGGTGGAGGCTGAGCAGGCCGGCCGACCCTCCCCCGTCGCCAGCTCGGCGAGGAAGTCGGCGACGTCGGCCGGGCGCGCGTGCAGCGCGTCCTTCTCGTGGGTGGCGAGGTATTCGCCGTACTGGAAGAGGTCGGTGCGGTAGGCGTTCAGCGTGTTGCGGGAGAGGCCGCGCTCCAGCTCCAGGTAGGAGAGGAAGTCGAGGACGAGGCCCTCGAAGCGGGCATCGGCCCCCGGCGAGGCGGGCGCAGACGGAACCACGGGCTTGACTGCGATCGCCATGACGCGTGGTTCTCGGCGGCGGGGTTCATACCTCTTGGCGCAATAGGCGGCCCACCCGGTCGCGTCAGCCCGCGGGTCCTGTCACGGGGGGAGGGGCCTGCGGGCGAGGTTTACGTTCTCGGCCCCTCCCCCCGTGCCACCCGCGGGAGACACGTCTGCGCAGGACTGCCTACTCCGTGAGCAGGTGGCCCGCCGCCAGAGGGGCCGCGAAGAAGAGGGGGTCCTCCTGGAGTGAGCGGCCCATGGTCGTAGAAGGTAGGCCTGAAGCGCTGTAAGCGTCCAAGTCGGCGGAAGCAAAGCGGAGACGGTGATTCCCGGGGGCTTCTTCCAAGGCCGCTTGGATGCCCAGCTCGCCCGCGGGGACGGCGATGTCGACCGGGGCTAGGAGGAGCTCGAGGACGGTGTGGGTGTGGTGGCTGACGTCGCGGTGGCGTTCGCGGGGGTCGCCGCAGGAAAGGCGCGGGGAGAGCAGGGTCGGGAGGCGCAGCGAGAGGGCGGCGTGAGCGCTGTCGAGAGCCACCATGCCGCCGTGCCCGAACTCCGTGTTGGAGCCGATGATGCCCGGCCCGGGGCCGACCAGTGCCGCGTCCCAGCCGAGCCGGTTGGCGGCGTCGAGGGCGCCGATCGTGCTGAGTGCCTCGTGCTCGCCGCCGTAAGCCGGTGCCGCAGTGATGTGGCCGCAGAGCAGGCCACGCTCGCGCAGCTCGGCGACGTCGCGCGAGAGCGAGCCGGGCAGGGCGCCGCCACCGGTCTGGATGTATCCGACCTGGGCGCCGGGCGAGGCCTCTGCCGCCGCCCAGGCCGCCGGCGCGAGGTGGCCATGCAGCGGCAGGACCAGCGCCGGTGCCCGAGCGTCCAGCCCCCCTCCTCCCTCCCCAGTCCCAGCTGTTCCTTTGCCCCGCATAGCGGGGCAAAGGAACAGCTGGGACTCGACCGGCGCCACCGGGTGCTGGAGGGAGGTGTAGTTGAGCTTGATCACGTGCTCGCCCTCCGGGCCTCCCCCACTCTCCAGGCCGCGGGTGAGGTTGACGTGGACGACGTCGAAGCCGCCGGAGCCGAGCCCGAGGTCGAGCGCGGCGACGTTGAGGACGACCTCATCGCCCTCGCGCATCTCCCCCAGCAGCACCGGGTCGGCCCAGGCGGGGCGGCGCTCGCCGCCGACCTCGACCACGAGCGGATCGGCGGAGACGACGGTGCCGCGGCGCAGCTTCAGCCGGCCACTCACGCGGCGCTCGGGCCGGCCGCCTCGCCCGCGCCGCTCGACCCGCCCGCGGCCACGGCGGCGACGATGCCCTCGCACACCTCGAGCATCTTCTCCAGGCTGGCGACCGGGACCTGCTCGTCTTCGGTGTGGACCGCATCGGTGCCGTTGGCGAGGAGGACGGCGTCGAAGTCCTCGAGGCGGAAGACGTTGGCGTCGCTGCCGCCGCCGATCGCCGCCCGCACCGGCTCCAGGCCGGCGGAGCGCAGGCCCGCCTCGGCCAGCGCCAGCGCCGGTGAGGAGGAGGGCACCTCGTAACCGCGGAAGAGCTCTTCCAGCCGCACGTCGACGTCGCAGCCGTGCTCGCTGGCGCCCCAGGCGCAGGCGTCGGAGATCTGGCCGGCGACCTCGGCGGCGCGACCGGCGTCGCGGCTGCGTGCCTCGGCCTGAACCCAGCAGTGGCCGGGGACGACGTTGCCCGAGGTCCCACCTTTGATCAGGCCGACGTTGGCGGTCGTGCGCTCGTCGAGGCGCCCCAGCTCCATGCGGGCGATCGCGGCGGCGGCGGCGGCGATCGCGCTGCTGCCGTCCTCCGGCTTGATCCCGGCGTGCGCCTCGACGCCGAAGAAGTCGGCGAGGATCTTCTGCTGGGTCGGGGTGGCGACGATTACCTCGCCGACCGGGCCGGCGTGGTCGAGGACGAAGCCGGTCCGCGAGCGCAGCAACGAGGTGTCGAAGGCTTTCGCCCCTCTCAGCCCCTGCTCCTCGGCGACGGTGAGGACGAGCTCGATCCCGACCGGGGGCGGCTTGTCCGCGTGGCGCGCGACCAGCTCCATAAAGACCGCCACCGCCGCCTTGTTGTCGGCGCCGAGGATCGTCTCGCCGCGACTGCGGAAGACGCCACCGTCGTTCACCACCTCGACCAGGCCCCGGTGCGGCACCGTGTCGAGGTGAGCGCAGAACATCACCCACTCATCGCTCGCGCCCGGCAGGCGCGCCAGCAGGTTGCCGGCGCCGGCTTCGGCCGGCCCGGCCGCATCGTCCTCGCTCACCTCCAGCCCCAGCGCCCGCAGCTCGGCGGCGACGCTGTCCGCCACCTCGCGCTCCTCGCCTGTTGGGCTACGAATCTCGCAGAGCCGAACGAACGTCTCGGTCGCAGCCTCTCCAGATCTTCCTCCGAACTCTCGGGGGGGCCGCCCGTCGGCGGAGGCGCGTCGCCCGCGTGGCTCGCCGCCGCCCCGACGAACTCGCGGAAGAGCGGCTCGGGGCGGTTGGGCCGGGAATTGAACTCCGGGTGGTACTGGGAGGCGACGTAGAAGGGGTGATCGGGCAGCTCGACCATCTCGACCAGGCGCTCGTCGGGCGAGGTGCCGCCGCAGACCAGGCCCTCGTCTTCGAGCCGCCGGCGTAGCTGGTTGTTGACCTCGTAGCGGTGGCGGTGGCGCTTGTAGATGACCGCCTCACCGAAGATCTCGCGGGCTTTCGTGCCCTCGTGAAGTTTCACCGGGTCGGCGCCGAGCCGCATCGTCCCGCCCATGTCGGAGACCTCCTTCTGCTCGGGCAGCAGGTCGACGACCGGGAACGGCGTCTCGGGGTCGAACTCAGACGAGTTGGCGCCCTCGAGGCCGACGACGCTGCGGGCGAACTCGACCACGGCGATCTGCATCCCGAGGCAGATCCCCAGGTACGGGATCTCCTGCTCGCGGGCGATCTTCGCCGCCTGGATCTTGCCCTCGATGCCACGCTCGCCGAAGCCGCCGGGAATCAGGATCCCGTCGCAGCCCTCGAGCTTCTCGGGATCGAGGTTCTCGGAGTCGACCAGCTCGACCTCGACTTCGACGCCGTGATGGAAGCCGCCGTGCTCGATCGCCTCGATCACCGACTTGTAGGCGTCGGCCAGCTGCACGTACTTGCCGACGACGGCGATCCGCACCTTGCCCTCGGCCGAATCGGCGCTGCGCACCATCGCCTCCCACTCGCCCAGGTCCGGCGAGGGCGCCTCCATCCCGAAATGGTCGAGGACGAGGTCGTCGACGCCCTCGGCGCGGAAGACGAGCGGCACCTTGTAGATGTTGTCGACGTCGTGCGCGGAGATGACGGCGTCGACGGGAAGGCTGGCGAAGAGGGCGATCTTGCTGCGAATCTCGCGGTCGAGGCGGCCTTCGGAGCGACAGACCAGCGCGTGCGGCTGGATCCCGATCCGGCGCAGCTCGTTGACCGAGTGCTGGGTCGGCTTCGTCTTCAGCTCGCCCGCGTGGCCGACGTAGGGCACCAGGGTGAGATGGACGAACATGCTCCGCTTCGGCGTCAGGTCCGTGTACAGCTGGCGGATCGACTCGAGGAACGGCAGCGACTCGATGTCGCCGACGGTGCCGCCGATCTCGGTGATCACGAAATCGACCGCCTGCGACTCGGCGACGATCAGGATGCGCTGCTTGATCTCGTTGGTGATGTGCGGGATCACCTGCACGGTGGCGCCGAGGTAGTCGCCGCGCCGCTCGCGCTTGATCACCGAGTTGTAGACGGCGCCGGCGGTGACATTGGAGGCGCGCGAGGTGTTCTCGTCGGTGAAGCGCTCGTAGTGGCCGAGGTCGAGGTCGGTCTCCGCCCCGTCCTCGGTGACGAAGACCTCGCCGTGCTGGAACGGGCTCATCGTCCCCGGATCGACGTTGATGTAGGGATCGAACTTCTGCAGCTGGACCCGGTATCCGCGGGAGACGAGGAGGCGGCCGATCGAGGCCGCGGCGATGCCCTTCCCGAGTGCCGAAACCACCCCGCCGGTGACGAAAATGAACTTGGTGTCGCCTTTGTGGGAGGGATTCATGCTCTGCCGAGCGAGTCTAGCCAGCGCAGTGGCGGAACCGACTCGATCGCCGCCGAAATAGACCGCAACTCGCCGTAAATCGTCAGCGCGACGACCGCCACGAGCGCGATCAGGCGCGCGTCTCCTCCCAAAATGGTCAGTAACCAGACTCCGCCGACGGCGCCGATCAGATTCGAGCCGGTGTCGCCCAGCATCGCCCGCTCGCGCAGGGTCAGCCAGGCGCCGACCAGGATCGGCCCGGCGAAGATCCCCAACAGTTCGATCGGGGCCAGGGTCCAGGCGCCGAGGCAGAGCCCGACCCCGAGCAGGCCCAGCCCCTTCTCCGCCCGCCCCGGGCGCAGGTCGAGCAGGTTGCCCAGATTCGTGGCGAGGACGAGCAGGGCGATGTCGGCGACGTAGCGCCAGTCCTCCAGCCCGCGCCCGGAGACCACGTAGGCGGCCAGCGCCAGCGCCCCGACCGCCTTGATCGCCCCGGTCGAGAGGCTGCCCTCGCGCAGCGCCCGCGCGTGCCCGCGCCAGCCGCGCGGGGCCGAGGCCGAGGCGCCCCGGCCGAGCGCGTCGTCGAGGAAGCCGAGGAAGGCGATCCCCAGCAGGTAGGGCAGCCAGCGCCGCAGCTCGGGGTCGAGCAGGTCGAGGTCGGCGCGGTCGTTGAGGAAGGCCAGCGGCGCCAGGGCCACCAGCGCCGCGGTCGCCAGCACCGCCCCGAGCGGGAAGGCGAGCACCGCGCCGCGGTAGTTCTCCCGCACCAGCCCCGCGTCCCGCAGGCCCCGCGCCCCCGCCGGCAGCAGCCAGAGCGAAAGCGCGATCGCCAGCGGGAAGCCGACCCAGTACACCTCAGGGACCCTGGGTCAGCAGATCCGGCAGCAGGCGGTCGGCGCTGGCCTTGGCCCCGAAGCTGCCCTCGGCGCCGAGCATCGTGAAGACCAGCGCCAGCTTCCCCGCCGTCGCCTCGACGTCGTCGACGCTGGAGAGGTCGTTGCCCTGGAAGAAGGAGATCGAGGACGGGTCCGCGGTCGAGGACTCGACCCCGGTCGCCGGCGTCCGCGTCGCCACGATTCCGCTCAGCAGCCCGCTTTCGAGCGTGGTCGCAGTCGCGCGCTGGACCGGGCCCATGTTCTGCGGCTGGTTGCGGACGACGATGACGCCGTCGAGGGCACCGAAGTTGCCGCTGGCGCGTGAGAAGAGGTGGCCGCGGACGACTTCGGGCAGGGCTCCCCCCGCACCAGCTGGCGGCCGACCCCGACCCCGAGCGCGGTCAGTGAGTCGGGGTTGCGCTTGACGTCGGCGAAGCGGGTTTTGGCGAGGTCGCCGGCGAGGCCGTTGAGGTCGACCGGCTCGCGCACCACCCCGACCCCGACCAGCTTCGCCCCGGTCGGCCCCAGCGCCGCCTCGACCGCGTTGGTGTCCTCGCTCGGCAACCCGCCGAGGGCGACGATCGCCAGCCGCTTGCCCTTGAGCCGTTCCCGGGTCAGAGCCGGGTAGACGCGGTCGGCGAATTCGTTGGAGCGCCCCAGCCGGCCGTTCAGTTCGTCGGTCTTCGAGCGCGCGTCCTGGAGGTTGTTGACGAGGCTCGCCTCGAGGTTCTTGCGGGTGCTGGTCAGCGCGTCGCCGCCGAACTCGGCGCCGATCAGGATCCCGATCGCCAGCGCCAGGAACACGGCGATAAGCGAAGTTGCGTGGTAGCGCCCGCTGTAACCCATCAGCGGGAGAAGGCTAGATGGTCGCCCCGGTGTGCGCTAAACGCCGAGCCAGATGCGGATCTTCAGCCAGAACAGCTCGAAGATGTCGTTCAGCGCCGGTGAGGTGATGATGAGGATCGTCAGCAGGATCAGGAAGGCGAGGACGAAGAGACCGGCCGGAGCCAGGGTCGAGCTCGGGTTGTAGAGCCGGCTCACCCCCTTGGCGTCGACCAGCTTCTCGCCGATCCGCAGCCGCGTCAGGAAGGTCGAGGACATGCCGCCGCGCTTGCGGTCGAGGAACTCGATCAGGTTGAAGTGAGCGCCGACGCTGACGATCAGCGTCGCCCCCTTCTCATACGCCATCAGCATCGCCACGTCCTCGCTGGTCCCGGCCGACGGGACGACGGTGTGCTTCAGGCCCGAGTCGACCAGACGCTCGCAGCCGGGGGCGCGGCCGTCGGGGTAGGCGTGGACGATCAGCTCGGCGCCGCAGGCGAGGGCGGCGTCGCCGGCGGAGTCCATGTCGCCGAGGATCATGTCCGGCTTCAGCCCCGCTTCCAGCACCCCGTCGGCGCCGCCGTCGACGGCGACGATCACCGGCCGAACGTCGCGGATGTAGGCGCGCAGCGCCTTCAGGTCGCGGCGGTGACGGTCGCCGCGGACGACGATCAGCACGTGACGGTCGCGGAAGGAAACCTGCGTCTGCGGGAACTCGACGCTGCCGGTCAGCAGGTCGGTCTCCTGGCGCACGTGGGCGACGGTGTTCTCGGCGAACTCCGCCAGCGCTTCGTCGATCCGCTCGCGCTGCTCCTCCAGCTGGCGTTCGAGGTCGGCGGCGCCGAGGACGCGGCCGCGCAGCACCTCCTGGTCGCCGATCAGCACCGTGCCGCCGTCGATACGCAGCCGGTCGCCGTCTTTGAGCAGCTCGAAGAGCCCGGCGCCCGGGGCGTCGACGAGCCGGATCCCCTCCCGCGCCAGCATCAACGGGCCGGCGTTGGGGTACTTGCCGTCGGAGGAGGGAGAGGCGTTGAGCACCGCGGCGACGCCGGCTTCGATCAGCTCCTCGGCGGCGATGCGGTCGATGTTGACGTGGTCGATGACGGCGACGTCGCCGGGCCGCAGGCGTTTGACCAGGTGCTTGGTTCGCTCCCCCAGCCGCGCCGTGCCTTCGACCGGCGCCTGCGGGCGCACACCGTTGCGACGCCCGAGCAGAGCAGGAAGGCGACGACGACTGGTGGCAGCCACCGCCCCAGGTTAGGTACGTACCAAGCAAGCAAGGACCAAGCGAAGTTTCCGCACACGGCCCGAGGACGCCGCTATGCGCCGGTCAGGCGGCCTTCAGGAGCTCGCGCGCGTGCTGGGTGGCGGCAGCATCGGAGCTCTCGCCGCCGAGCATGCGGCGGATCTCCTCGACCACGCCCTCGCCGTCGAGCCGCTCGACGGTGGCCAGGGACTCGCCCTTGGCGACCCGCTTCTCGAGCCGGAAGTGGACGTCGGCGAGCGAGGCGACCTGGGGCAGATGGGTGATGCAGAGGACCTGGTGGCCCTTGCCCAGCGCCTTCAGGCGCTCGCCGACGACCCGCGCGGTGTTGCCGCCGATGCCGGCGTCGATCTCGTCGAAGACCAGGGTCCCGGCCGCGCCGTCCGGGCCGAGCCCGCTCAGCGCCAGCATCACCCGGGAGAGCTCGCCGCCGGAGGCCGCGTCGCGCAGCGGCGCCGCCTCGATCCCGGGGTTGGGAGCAACCCGCAGCTCGACCGTCTCGCGCCCGTTGGCGCCGAAGCCGTCGGCGTGGGGCTCGAGCACGACCTCGAGCGTGGCCCCCGCCATCGAGAGCTTCTCCAGCTCGGCGGCGACGCGCTTTTCGAGCGAACCGGAGGCGTCGGCGCGCCCGGCGCTGAGGCGCTCGCCCAGCTCCTGGCGCCGCTGCTCGGCCGCCACCAGGGCCGCCGCGGCCTCGGCCCCGCGCACCTCGGCGCCTTCGAGGCGGGCGATCTCGGTCCGGCAGCGATCGGCGTGCGCCAGTACCGACTCGACGCTGCCGCCGTGCTTGCGCTCCAGCTTGTCGATCGCTTCGAGGCGCTCCTCGATCGCCAGCAGCGCGGCTGGATCGGCCTCCAGCCCCTCGGCGTAATCGCGCAGCTCCAAGCTGACGTCGCCGAGCTCGACCGTCAGCGCCGCGACCCGCTCGGCGATCGCGTCGAGGCCGGCATCGAGACCCGCCGCGCCCTGCAGCAGCGATTCGGCCTGGGCCAGCGCCGCCGCCGCGCCGCCGCCGTCCTCCTCGGCGCCGGCCAGACCGGCGTGGGCAGCGGCCGCCGCGTCGCGCAGGCCCTCGGCGTTGCGCAGCCGCTCGCGCTCGCCCGCCATCCCAGCCCGCTCCTCCGGCTCGGGAGCGACCTCCTCGATCTCCGACAGCTCGTAGCGGTAGAGGTCGAGATCGCGCTCGCGCGACCCTTCCGCCTCGCGCAGCTCGGACAGCTCCGCCGCCAGCCGCCCGCACTCGCGGTGCGCGTCGCGGTAGCGGCGGCGCGCTTCCAGCTGCTCGGCCCCGGCGAAGCCGTCGAGGATCTCCAGCTGGGCCGAGGCGATCGTCAGCTTGCGATGCTCGTGCTGGCCGAAGAAGGCGAGCAGCCGGCCTCCGATCAGCTTCAGGTCGGCGGCGGTCGCGGCGCGCCCGGCGACGAAGGCGCTGGTCCGGCCGCCCGCGGACACCCGCCGCCCCAGCACGACCTCTTCGGCGCCCGCCGGCAGTCGCTCGCCCAGCTCCGCCAGCTCCGGCTCCTCCAGCAGGCTCTTGGGGAGGTCGAAGACGCCCTCGACCCAGGCCTCCTCGGCGCCGGGCCGGACGATGTTCCCTTTGGCCTTGCCGCCCATCAGCAGGTCGAGCGAGTGCGCGAGGACCGTCTTCCCGGCTCCCGTCTCCCCCGTGATCGCGTTCAGGCCCGCGCCAAGGCGCAATTCGGCCCGCTCGATGAGGAGGAGATTCTCGATCCGCAGCTCACGAAGCATGCCCTGCTGTGTACCAGCCACTGCGGCGGACGGGTGGCACGGGGCAGGGACCTGCGGGCGAGGTTTACGTTCTCGGCCCCTCCCCCCGTGCCGCCCGTCCGAGGAGCCACTCAGTCGACAGGCGATGCTGCGTCGCCCGTCTGCTGGACGAAGTCCGCGGAGCGCACCAAGGCGAAGCCGAGGGCGGCGCCGACGAAGGAGAGGATCGCGGCGATCAGGATGATCTCGTTGAAGCCGCTGACGAAGGCGATGTCGGCTGCGTGGACGGCCTTGGCGTGGATCGCCGGCGGCAGCGGCAGCTCGGAGACGGCGCGGGAGCCGCCGGAGGCGACGATTTCGCCCAGCCCGGCCGGCGCATGCGGCAGCAGTTCGGTGAGCTTGGAGTCGACCCGAGACTGGAAGACGGCGCCGAGCCCGGCGACGCCGGTGGCGATCCCGACCTGGCGGAAGGTGGTGTTGATCCCCGACCCCATCCCCGATTTCTCCACCGGCACCACCGCGATCGCCGCCTGGCCGATCCCGGGGTTGGTGATGCCGATGCCGACGCCGGCGACGAGGAAGCCGACGAGCAGCGCCGTCCAGCCCGAGCTGGGCGAGATCCCGTGCATCAGCAGCAGGCCGACGCCGACCACGCCGAGGCCGGTGCCGAGCAGGATCCGGATCGGGATCCGGTGCGAGAGCACCCCGGAGATCGGCGCGACGATAAAGCCGAGCACGGTCAGCGGCAGGAAGCGCAGCCCCGCCTCCAGCGGCGAGTAGTCGAGCACGCCCTGCATGTAGATGGTCAGGTAGAGGAACATCGCGAACATCCCCGCCGAGAGCCCGAAGGCCACCGCCGAGACGCCGTTGAAGGCCGGTTTGCGGAAGAGGGTGAGGTCGAGCATCGGGTGGGCGCCGCGGCGCTCGATCGCGACGAAGCGCCGCCAGCAGCACCGCGGCGCCGACCAGGCAGGCGAGGATCAGCGGGCTGCCCCAGCCCTCCGGGTTGCCGCGGATCAAGCCGAAGATCAGGAGGAAGAGGGCCAGCGAGAAGGTGACGACACCGGGGAAGTCGATCGGTTCCGGGTCTTTGACGAAGACGTTGACGATCTTGCGCTCGGTCAGGACCATCGCGCCGATCCCGATCGGGACGTTGATGAAGAAGATCCACTCCCAGCCAAGGGTCTCGGTGACGACGCCGCCGACCAGCGGCCCGACGGCGACGGCGCCGCCGACGACGGCCCCCCAGACGCCGAACGCGGTCGCCCGGTCTTTGCCGTGGAACTCCTGGCCGATCAGGGCCAGCGAGGTCGCGAACATCCCGGCCCCGCCGACTCCCTGCAGCCCGCGCGCGAGGTTGAGCAGGGTCGGGTCCTCGGCGATCCCGCAGAGGAACGAGGCGAAGGTGAAGATCCCGAACCCGATCGTGAAGACGCGCCGGCGCCCGAGCCGGTCGCCGAGCGAGCCGGCGGTGAGCAGGAAGGCGGCGAGGGTCAGCGAGTAGGCGTCGACGACCCACTGCAGGCTGGACAGGCTGGCGTTGAGTTCACGCTGGATGTCCGGCAGGGCGACGTTGACGACGGTGACGTCGAGCAGCAGCATGAACGTCGCGATCGAGACGAGAACCAGGGTCCACCATTTCCGCTCCATGGCGCGCAACCCTAAAGAACGGCGCGCATCGGCCTCTCAGACCGCCAGGTGGCCGAACTTCTCCCTGATGCGCTGGTAGAAGCTTGTGCCCGGCAGTTGCGCCAAGCGGCCGACGCCATCGGCGAAGCGGACCTCGAGCGGCGCTCCGGCGGGCAGGTCGGTCGAGATGGGCGCCGTCGACCGCGACTTCGACCGGCTCGCGGCCGGCGGCGTTGCCGACGTGGAGGACGTCGCCGGGGGCGACGACGAGGGCGCGCGCCGTAAGCGAGTGCGGGGCGATGTAGCTGACCGCGTATCCCTTCACCCCCCAGGCCAGGATCGGACCCTGGTTGGCGAGGTTGTAGCCGGTCGAGCCGACCGGCGTGGCGGCGACGAGACCGTCGCAGCGGACGTGGCCGACCTCCTCGCCGGAGAGCCGGTAGCTGAGCTCGGCGACGCGATCGTGCGGGCGGCGGGTGAGGGTGATGTCGTTGAGGGCGACCCCGGCCGCGCCCTCCAGCGCGACCTCCAGCCCCGGCAGCTCGACCGTCTCGATCTCGCCGGCGAGGGCGCGGCGGATCCCCTCCTCGGCCTCCTCGCGCTCGACCGCGGCGAGGAAGCCGACGGTGCCGAAGTTGACCCCGAAGACCGGGACCCCGGTGCGGGCGAAGCGGCGCAGCGCGTGCAGGATCGACCCGTCGCCGCCGAGGACGATGCAGATGTCGGGGCGCGGCTCATCGCCGGCGACCACCTCGATGCCCGTGGCGGCGTCGCCGTGCTTGGCGAGCTCGTCGGCGGTGCCGACCAGGCGCCAGCCGGCCTCGCGGGCGACCGCGGCGGCGATCGCCACGGCCTCGGTGGCGGCCGGCGGGTGCGAGTGGGTGACGAGTGCCGCGGTCTTCACCGGTCGACCTCCACGGCGGCGTGAATCGCGGCCTCGAGATCGGCGACGGGCTCGCCCTCGCCGCCGCACCAGAGGAAGGTCTCGCGGTTCCCCTTCGGGCCGGGCAGCCCCGAGGAGGCGACGCCGCGCACCGGCAGGCCGTTCTCGGCGGCGGCCGCGGCGACGGCGTGAATCGCCTCGCGGCGGTCGGCGCTGTCGCGGACGACGCCGCGGCCGACCCGCTTGCGACCGAGCTCGAACTGCGGCTTGACCATGGCCAGCGCCTCGCCGCCGGGCGCCAGGCAGCGCGCCACCGCCGGCATGATCTTGGTCAGGGAGATGAAGGAGACGTCGATCGTCGCCAGCGCGGGCGCGAAGGGCAGGTCGGAGGGCAGCAGCTCGCGGCCGTTGAGGCGCTCGATCACGGTCACCCGCGGATCCTCGCGCAGGCGCGCATCGATCTGGCCATAGGCGACGTCGACCGCGGCGACCCGGGGGGCTCCCCGCTGCAGCAGGCAGTCGGTGAAGCCGCCGGTGGAGGCGCCGATGTCGACGCAGTCGCGCCCGGCCGGGTCGATCCCGAGCGCCTCGAGCGCGTTCTCCAGCTTGATCCCTCCGCGGGAGACGTAGCGCGGCCCCGCGTCGACGATCAGCCGCGCCTCCGGCTCGACCAGCATGCTCGGCCGCAGCGCCACCGGCCCGTCCTGGCCGACCCGGACTTCGCCGGCCCGCACCGCGCCGGCCGCCGCCGTGCGCGACGGAAACAGCCCCTGCTCGGCCAAAACCGCGTCTATCCGGGACTTCTTCACGCCCCGAACGCTACAGCGAGAACAATTAACCACCCGTTTACCGGCGTTTAAGACGGGCGTGCGACCTTGCCTCGAGAGGTCCCCGGCGACCACCAAGGTCTCTGTGATCGGCCTCACACACAAATCGCACGTATGTTCGTACGCTGTTCAAGGATTCAAGTGGAGATGCCGACGTAAGGAGCAGCACCCAAGCTTTTAGGTCGAGTCCCGCGTCATACATTGCCCCGTTGCTTCCCACAACGGCGCCCATGACACAAACAGGGCTCACCCACCTCCCACGGATCCACATATATAGAGATACATATCTCTCCTCCCTGTAGTAACCCCAGAAGCGCCCCTCCTCCCCGGAGGGGCGTTTTCTGTTGTGGGGGGCTAGCCGCGCAGGGCCCGCAGCGCGTTGAGAATGACCGCGAGGTCGATGCCCTCCTGCAGTAGGGCGCCTGCCACAGGGGGCAGATAGCCGAAGGCGGCGACACCCATCGCCGCCAGGCTCAGGCCCATGCCGACGAGGACGCTCTGGCGCGCGATCAGCAAGGCCCGGCGCCCGGCATGCACGGCGTCGGCGACTCGATCCACCCGGTCGACCGTGATCACCGCGTCCGCCGTCTCCGAGGAGACCGTGGCGCCGGCGACGCCCATCGCGACCCCGAGGTCAGCGATGGCGAGCGCCGGGGCGTCGTTGACGCCGTCGCCGACCATCATCACCGGGCCGAGATCGGGATCCTCGCGCAGCCTGCGAACCACCTCGAGCTTGTCCTCCGGCGACTGTTCGGAGTAGACGCGATCGACGCCGATTTCGCGGCCGATCCGCTCCGCCACCGATCGCCGATCGCCCGAGACCATCGCCACCTGCCGCACCCCTTCCGAACGCAGCCGCCCGACGATCCCGGCGGCGTCCGGGCGCAGCTCGTCCGCCATCGCGATCACCCCGCCCACATGTCCGTCGATCGCGACGAGCACCCGCGCCTCTCCGGACCCGCGGCCGCTGACCAGCGCGGTAGAGGCGACCTCCTCCGCCGGCACCCCCTCCGCCCGCAGAAACGCCCGGCTGCCGACCAGGACGCGACGGTCACCGACCGAACCCGCTATCCCCTGCCCCGGGTCCTCGTGGATCTCGGTGGGGATCGTGAGAGTCAACTCCGCCTCCTCGGCTGCCCGTACCAAGGCCTCGCCGAGCACGTGCGCCGACATGCGGTCGACTGACGCGGCGAGGCGCAGCAGCTCGGCCCGGTCGACCCCCGGCCGAGTCGCGATGTCCCGCACCTCGGGGCTGCCGACCGTCAGCGTGCCGGTCTTGTCGAAGAGAACCGTACGAACCTGACCGAGCGTCTCGATCCCCCCCGTGCCCTTGACGACGACCCCTGCGCGTGCCGCGCGCGACAGCCCCGAGACGAGGGCGATCGGCGCCGCGAGAATCAGCGGACACGGCGTCGCGACGACGACCACGGCGAGGGCCCGCACCGGGTCGCCGCTGAGCGCCCAGGCGAGGCCGGCCACGAGCATCGTCGCCGGCAGGAAGAAGCCGGCGTAGCGGTCGGCGATCCGAACCAGCGGCGCGCGCTCGCCTTCGGCGTGCTCGACCAGCCGCACCAGGGCGCTGTAGGCGCTCTCGGCGGCGGGCCGATCGGCCCTCACCTCAAACGGCGATCCGGCGTTCGAGGTGCCGCTCAAGACAGCCATTCCCTGCTTGACGGTCACCGGCAAGGGCTCGCCGCTGAGCGCGCTCGTGTCGATCACGGCCTCGGTGCTGAGGATCGTCCCGTCGACCGGGATGACCTCCCCTGTGCGGACCAAGGCCACGTCTCCGACCACGACCTGCTCCACGGGGACATCGCGGAAACCGTCGGGAACGCGCAGCCGGGCGATCTTCGGGGCCCGTTCGACGAGCGCGGTCAGCTCACGCCGGGCACGGGCCGAGGCGATTTCCTCCAGCGCCAGCCCGCCCGAAAACATCAGGCCGATGATCACGCCGGCGAGCTCTTCGCCCAAGGCGAGGGCGCCGACCATCGCGACCAGCGCGATCGTGTCGACCCCCATGTGCCGTTCGACCAGCACCGTCCGGCCGACCTCGACCGCGAGCTCCGCGGCAAGCAGCGCCAGCACCGCGCGCCAGACGGCATCGCCGGCGCCCGCATTGCCGGCGATGTGCAGTCCGCCGCCGATGACGATCGCGGCGAGGGCGATTCCGGCGAGGAGGCGGGCGCGGTGGCCCACCAGCCACCGTAGAGAGGCGCCGAAATCGCTGCGATCCATCGGGGCATCGTCGAGGATCAGCGGCAGGAGCGCATCCGTAGAACCTCTCAGGCCCGACCGGCAAGTCCGCAAAGTCGATTACCCTGCCGCGCGTGAGCGAGGTGCTGCGAGACGTGCTGGAGCCGGAGTTGCGGGTCGTCTTCTGCGGCACGGCGCCCGGGACCGCCTCGGCCAAGGCGCAGGCGTATTACGCCGGGCCCGGCAACGCCTTCTGGCAGGCGCTGCACGCTGACCGGGCTGACGCCGGTCGAGCTGGTGCCCGCCGAATTCGAGCGGCTGCCCGAGTACGGGATCGGGCTGACCGACATCTGCAAGGTCGCCTACGGCTCCGACGCGGAAGTCGGGACGGTCGAGTTCGACGTCGGGGCGCTACAGGAGAAGATCGCCGCGGCCGAACCGGGCTGCCTGGCCTTCAACGGCAAGAACGCCGCCCGCGGGGCGCTCGAACGCGATGTTGCCTACGGCCTCCAGGACGAGACGATCGGCGGTGCTCCGGTCTGGGTGCTGCCCTCCACCTCGGGCCGCGCCCGCAAGTTCTGGAAGATCGAGCCCTGGCAGGAACTGGCGCTGGCCTGCGGCGCCGACCCGGACCGGCTCTAACCAGGAACCGCCGCTCGGCGATCTCGGCACGCCACGCGAAACCGGCCGCACTTGGCGACCGGTCCCTCGAAGGCCCGTCCCCCAACGGACCCCATACACAGAGAACCTCTCCTCCCTTGGCGATCCCCAGAAGCGCTGGCCTGACGACCGTCGCTCCGTCGATCATCGCCGGAGAGGTTGGGGGCAATCTATTCGATTGAGACGATTGGTTCAATCGTCAAAATTAATGAGGCGTGGATCGGCGTTTTCTCAGCCCAGAACCGGCTGGGCGGAAGGCAGCGCGGCCAGGACTCGCTCCGCCACCGCCTCGCCCGTGAGGCCGGCCTCGGCCCGCAGCAGCGCCGGCTTGCCATGGGTGACGTAGCGGTCGGGGAGACCGACGCGGAGGACGCGCGCCCGCTCGGCCGGGCCCTCGGCGAAGGCGTCCTCGAGGTGCTCCAGCACCGCCGAGCCGAAGCCACCGGGCAGGACGTTCTCCTCGATCGTCACCAGCAGGTCGTGCTCGCGAGCCAGCCGCTCGGCCAGCTCGCCGTCGATCGGCTTGGCGAAGCGCCCGTCGGCGACGGTCGCCTCGAGCCCGTGGCCGGCGAGGATCGCCGCCGCCTCCTGGGCCACGGCGACGCCATAGCCGTAGCCGAGCAGGGCCACCCGCTCGCCCTCGGCCAGAACCTCGCCGATGCCGATCGGAATCGACTTCGGCTTCTTCGGCAGCTTCGCCCCCTCCCCCGCGCCGCGCGGGTAGCGCAGTGCCGCCGGGCCCTCATGGGCGACGGCGGTGTGCAGCATGTGGACCAGCATCGCCTCGTCGCGCGGCGCCATCACGACGACGTGCGGGATCGGGCGGAAGTAGGAAACGTCGAAGGCGCCGTGGTGGGTCGGGCCGTCATCGCCGACCAGGCCGGCGCGGTCCATCGCGAAGGTCACGTCCAGCTGCTGCAGGCAGACGTCGTGGATGATCTGGTCATAGGCGCGCTGGAGGAAGGTCGAGTAGATCGCGCAGACCGGCTTCGCCCCCTGCAGCGCCAGCCCGGAGGCCAGCAGGACCGCGTTCTGCTCGGCGATGCCGACGTCGTAGTACTGGTCGGGCAGCTCGTCGGCCAGCTTCTGCAGGCCGGTCCCCCCCGCCATCGCCGCGGTGATCCCGATCACCCGCGAGTCGGCCTCGGCCTCGGCGACCATCGCGTCGGCGAAGACCTGCGTGTACTGCGGCGGCGCCCCGGCCGCGGGCGGCTTCTCCAGCATCTCCGGCGCGATCGCGTCCGGCGCATCCGTTTCCGTCACCGGAACCGGCTTCGCCGACGCCGGCTGGCCGTTGACTATGGAGTTGGGCTTGGCGGCGTGCCATTTCTCCATCGACTCCAGCCCGCCCTCTTCGGCGGGGAGGAAGCCTTTGCCCTTGACGGTGTGGATGTGGACGACGACCGGGCGCTCGGCTTCGAAGGCCTCCTTCAGCGCCTCGCGCAGGGCGTGGACGTCGTGGCCGTCGATCACGCCCATGTAGGCGATGTCGAGCTCCTCGAAGAAGAGCCCGGGCGCCCAGTAGGCCTTGATCGCCGACTTGATCTCCGGCCCGAGCCGCTCGATCCGCCGGCCGAGGCCGAGCGGCAGCTTGGTCAGCCGGTCCTCGACTCCCTCGCGGGCGTGGAAGAGGCGCGGGTTGAGGCGGATCCGGTTGAAGTAGCGCGAGAGGGCGCCGACGTTGGGTGAGATCGACATCCCGTTGTCGTTGAGGACGATCACGAACGGGGTCTGCAGCCCGCCGGCCGCCAGCATCGCCTCGTAGGCGACGCCGCCGGTGAGGGCGCCGTCGCCGATCACGGCGGCGACCTTGCCGTCCTCGCCGATCCCCTTGCGCATCGCCTCCTTGAGGCCGACGCCGTAGCCGATCGAGGTCGAGGCGTGGCCGGCACCCATGATGTCGTGCGCGGACTCCTCGATCGAGCAGAACGGGGCCAGGCCCTCGTACTGGCGGATCGTCCGCAGCTGGTCACGGCGGCCGGTCAGGACCTTGTGCGGGTAGGACTGGTGGCCGACGTCCCAGAGGATCTTGTCGCGGGGCGAGTCGAGCAGGCTGTGCAGGGCGACGGCGAGCTCGCAGGTGCCGAGGTTGGCGCCAAAGTGGCCGCCGATCTCGCCGATCGTGTCGATGATGTAGGTGCGCATCTCCTGCGCGACCTGCTGCAGCTGCTCGTCGTCGAGCCGATGCAGGTCGGCGGGGCCGTCGATTCCGGCCAGCAGCGCCTCGGTGTTGTCGCTTTCGGTGCCCTGGGTGGGGGACTGTTCGCTCATTCGTTCCTCGTGAAGATGTAGTCGGCCACGCGCCTCAGGTCGTCGGTCTCCCCCGCCGCCCCGGCCAGGGCCGCGGTCGCCTTGGCGTGGGACTCGGCGGCCAGCTCGCGGGCGCGATCGAGCCCGAAGAGGCTGACGTAGGTGAGTTTTCCATGTCGCTGGTCGCTTCCATGTGGCTTGCCGAGCTGCTCGTCGCTCTCGGTGACGTCGAGGATGTCGTCGACGATCTGGAAGAGAACCCCCAGCTCGCCGGCGAAACGGCGATAGGCAATTGTCTCAGGTTCGCCGAGCCCCTCGAGGATCAATACGACGCCGACGCTGGCGGCGATCAAACGGCCGGTCTTCAGCGCATGCAGGGCACGCAGGCCCTCGGCGTCGTCCTCGGCCCCGATCACGTCGACGTACTGCCCGCCGACCATGCCGTCGACCCCGGTCGCGCCGGCCAGCTCGGCCAGCGCCGCCAGCACCCGCGCCGGGTCGCCGGGCTGCTGGCAGAACAGCCGCATCGCCTCGGCGAAGAGGCCGTCGCCGGCGAGGATCGCCACGTCCTCGCCGAACTTGACGTGGGAGGTCGGCAGGCCGCGGCGCAGGGCGTCGTCGTCCATCGCCGGCAGGTCGTCGTGGATCAGCGAGTAGGTGTGGATCAGCTCGATCGCGCAGGCAACCGGGAGCAGGCGCTCGGGGTCGGCGCCGAGGGCGCGGGCGGTGGCCAGCGCCAGCACCGGGCGCACGCGCTTGCCGCCGGCCAGCAGCGAGTAGCGCATCGCCTCCTCGAGGCCGGCGGTCGGGTCGGCCTTGGAGAAGCGGAGACGGTCGAGGGCGGAGTCGACCAGAGAGCGCAGATCCTCTGGGTACATCGACGCCGGAGCGGCGCTCACCCGGCGCTCGCCGCTTCGCGCGCCTGGCGGTTGGCCTCCTCGACCGCCTCGGCGGAGAGGTCGGCCGCCTCGGCCGCCAGCTCGGCGGCGCGCTCGTCGCCCAGCTGGGCCTCCCCGTCCAGCTCGGTGGAGATCTCGCGCAGCCGCTCGGCGATCTCGCGCAGCCGACTCACTTGGCCGGCTCCCGCTCGCGCACGATCGCGCCAAGGATGCCGTTGATGAACTTGGGCGCGTCGGCGCCGCAGTACTCCTTGGCGATCTCGACCGCCTCGTCGATCGCGACCTCGACCGGGGTCTCCCCCTCCTCGATCTCATACAGCGCCACCCGCATCACGTTCAGGTCCAGGGGCGCGATCCGGTCGACGGTCCAACCCTTGGCGTACTCCGCGATCGTCTCGTCCAGTTCTTCGCGCTCGGCGTCGACCCCTCGGCCAGCTCGCGGGTGAGCGGCTTCGAGTCGGCGATCAGCTCCGCCAGCGGGACGGCCGGTGACGTCCCGCTGGTAGCTGGCGAAGACGGCGTCGCGGCGTTGGTCGGATCGGCGCATCGGTTCATTCTCCCGCTTTTGCCGGCTGCCTCAAAGTCGCGACCCTGGCTAACGCAGGATCTCGACCAGCAGGACCCAGGCATTGGCGACGGAGGCCGCGATCGCCAGCACGATCCCCGCGAACACCCAGTAGAGACCGCCGCCCTGCTCGGCGAGGAGGCTGACGGCACCGATCAGAAACGGCACCGTGGCGACGGCCCGCAGGGTCCAGCGGGCAACCCGCCAGCTGGGCGGCATCGTTTCCCCCTCCGCGACCTGGGTCGTCGGCTGCCGCAGCACGATCGTGTCGATCGCCAGCGCCACGAACAGCAGCTCCAGGCCGAGGGCGAGGTGGCCCTGCTCCGGGACCAGGCCGATCACCGAGACCAGCAGCACGGAGACGAGGAAGAGCAGCGTTTCCAGCGAGCGCTCGGGCAGCCCCGGGAAGCTGAGGATGCGCTCGATGTTGATCGAGACGGCGACGAAGACGAGGCCGGCGAGCGCCGCCGAGGCGCCGGCGGTGGCGACGAAGAGGTCGCTCCACTCGCTTGGGTCGAAGGCGGTCACGCGCCCATCCTAGGCGCCGGCAAGGTCGCTCAGGCGCGCGACATGTACTCGCCGGTGCGGGTGTCGACCCGGACCGTTTCGCCCTCGTTGATGAAGAGCGGAACCTGGACGACCACGCCCGACTCCAGCGTCGCCGGCTTGTTGCCGCCGCCGGATGCGGTGTCGCCCTTGAGGCCGGGGTCGGTCTGGGTCACCTTCATCTCGATCGCGCCGCCGACCGAGATGTCGCTGGGCTTCTCGTCGACGAAGAGGATCTCGACCTCGGCGTTCGGCAGGACCCATTTCATCGCGTCGCCGAGCCCGTCGGTGGGGATTTCGATCTGCTCGTAGTCGCGGCTGTCCATGAAGACCGCCGCGTCGCCGGAGTCGTAGAGGTACTGCATCTTCTTCGATTCGGTGCGGACGGGACGGAACTTCTCGCCGGCCCGGAAGGTTTTGTCGATCACCGAGCCGTCCTCGATCCGGCGCAGCTTGGTGCGCACGAAGGCACCGCCCTTGCCCGGCTTGACGTGCTGGAACTCGATCACCTTCCAGATCTTGCCGTCGATCTCGATGTGGACGCCGTTGTGGAATTCGTTGGTGCTGATCACGGCGCGGATCCTAGAGGGCCGGCGAGCCGCAGCAGCGCCTGGTCGGGATCGGGGAAGACCTCGCCGCGGACGAAGCGGCCGGCGGCGACGTCCCAGATCCAGGACATCGGGACGTCGCGGATGCCGAGCTCGCGGCTGCGGACGTGGACACGGCCGCGGACCAGCAGCGAGCCGTTGCGCCGCTCGACCGAGGTCGGCGTGACCCGCAGCTCTTCCCAGGCGCGGTCGACGTCGCCGAGGTAGTCGCGGAGGCCGGCCGGGCCGACGTAGGGCGCGCTGCGGCCGACCGCCTCGGCGGTGCCGACCGGGAAGAAGTCGAGGGCCTCGTCGCAGACGGCCTCGATCTCCCCGGCGTCGCGCCGGTTGAAGGCCTCGAAGAGGCGCTCGACAAGCTCGCGGTCCGCCGCTGGCGCCGGGTCGGCCGCGGCGGGCGTCCGCGCGATCGCGAGGATCGCGGCGTCGTCCTCCAAGGGGCCGGCACTGAACTCGTTCAGCGCCCCCTCGACCTGCTGGACGGCGAGCGCCGGGCTCGAGAGCCCGGCCAGCGCCGCGTGCAGCCGTTCCTGCCCGAAGCGCTCGGCAGCGCCGGAGCACTCGGTGACGCCGTCGGTGATCACGACCAGCTGCTGGCCGGGGTGCACCTGGACGCGCTCGACCGCCCAGCCGGCATCGGGGAAGGCGCCGAGGACCGGCGCCGAGACGGTCGCCTCGACGGTCGCGTCGCGGTCGACCAGCAGCGGCGCCGGGTGGCCGGCGATCGCCAGGCGCACCGGCCGCGAGGGGTCTTCGTCGATCGCCATCGCGACGACACTGCAGAGGGCGGCGCCGCGGCGCGCCAGCAGGGCGCGGTTGAGCGTCTCCAGAGCGACCACCGGGTCCCCCGTCAGCGCCGCCGCGGTGCGCAGGGTGTAGCGCGCCAGGGCGGTGACCGAGGCGGCCTGGGCGCCGCGACCGGTGACGTCGCCGACCACCACCATCCAGCCACCGGCAATGCGGAAGGCGTCGTAGAAGTCGCCGCCGATCTCGTTCTCGGCGCCGGCCGGGCGATACATCGCGGCCATCGACCAGCCGGGGATGTGGGGCAGGGGCGGCGGCAGCAGGCCGCGCTGCAGGGTCTCGGCGATCTCGGCTCGTTCGCGCTCGCTGCGCTCGAGGTTGGAGAAGAGGCCGGCGTTGTCGAGCGCCAGCGCCACGCGACCGGCGAGGGTGGCGGCGAAGTCGGCGTCGTCGGGGCGGAAGCGGCGGCCCGAGTGGCTGACCCCGATCGAGAGGATCCCGGTCGGCCGCCCCCGCGCCCGCAACTCGACGGTGAGGAAGGAGCGGATCCTCATCGCCAGCAGGAAACGCAGGTCCTCCTCGGTCTCGGCGACGGGCCGCAGGTCCTCCTCGGTGACCTGCTCGAACAGCCGCGGCTCCTGCTGCGTGACCGAGGCGGCATCGGCGATCCCTTCCTGCAGGGTCGGCTTGCGCGCGGCCAGGCCCTTTTCGATCGCCTCCGCTTCGGGGCCGTCGAAGCGGACCGCGGCGCGGCGGATCTGGCCCCCTTCGATGACGTCGATCATGCAGTAGTCGCCGAGCGCGGGGACGAGGATCGCGGCGATCGCGTCCAGGGTCTGCTCCAGCGAGCGCCCACCGTCGGCGACCAGGGCGATGTCGTGGAGGATCTGCAGACGGCGGCTCGCGCGCTTCGAGCTCTTCCGGTAGGCGGTCGCGAGGACGATCAGCGCCACGACGGCGAGCGCCAGGCCTATCTCGAGCAACGTCACCGCCCCGCTCCTCTCCGCGTCCGCACGACCCCCGGTTGCACTCCTGGGCAGCGTAACGGCTGCCCGAGGCCGATCTCACGTTTGCGAGGGTCGGTTCAGTCAGCCGCGCTGTCGGAGCCGTTTTCGGCCGCGGTGCTGGTGGTGAGATTGGTTGCGGCGCCACCGCTGAGCACCCGACGCACCAGGCGCGGGGCGAGGATGCGAGCGACCGCGGCGAGCGCGTAGGGGCGCGGGACGTAGCGCTCCGCCTTCCCTCCCGGCCCCGCCTCATAGATCGCCTCAGCGACCTTCTCGGGCTTGGAGACGACCCAGCGGGTGAGCGCCTTCTGGCGCAACTCGGTCGCCGGGAAGCCCTCGGTGGCGACGAAGCCGGGCAGGACCATGCCGATGTGGACGCCGTGCGGCAGCTCCTCCGCATAGAGCGAGTCGGTCCAGCCGATCAGGGCGAACTTGCTGGCCGAGTAGGCCCCGGTTCGGGCACGGGAGACGCGGCCGGCGGTGCTGGCGACGTTGACGATCGCGCTCGGGGCGCTCGCCCGCAGCAGCGGCAGCAGTGCCTCGGTGAGGCGGACGACGGCATCGAAGTTGAGCTCCATGTGCCGCTTCACGTGGGCGTAGCCGGTCTCGGCGAAGTTGCCGCGCCAGGCGGCGCCGGCGTTGTTGACGAGCAGGTCGAGGCGGCCGCCGTGCTCGGCCTCGAGGTGGGCGCGGATGCGAGCGGGGGCGTCGGCATCGGTGAGGTCGACGGCGACGTGGGTCGCTCGGCAGGGCAGCGACTCGGCCAACTGGCGCAACAGCTCCTCGCGGCGCGCGACCAGGACCAGCTCCGCGCCCGGCTCACGCGAGAGCCGGACCGCCGTCGCCTTGCCGATCCCCGTCGATGCTCCGGTCACGACCGCCACGCTCATGGCCGCAACCGTATTCGACCGGCCGCCCCTCCCGCGCGGGGCGTGTCTGAGCTAACCCGCCATATAGGGGCCCTTAGCTCAGACACCCCCTGGGGAGTTGCGAGGATGTGGCGATGCCGGAGTCTCCCGCAGCCCGCGGCTCCCACCTCGGCGCCACCAAGCGCGAGGGCGAGCGGGTGACGCCGCTGGAGCTCTTCTTCGACCTCGTCTTCGTGCTGGCGATTACCCAGTGCACGGCGCTGATGGCCCACCACCCGACCTGGGCGGGGGTGGCGCAGGGCCTGCTGGTGCTGGGGATCCTTTGGTGGGGCTGGGTCGGCTACGCCTGGCTGACCAGCGTCATCGACCCCGAGGAGGGCGCCGTGCGCCTGGTCATGTTCGGGGCGATGGCGGCGTTGCTCATCGTCTCCCTCTGCGTGCCCGAGGCCTTCGGCCACCTCGCGCTCACCTTCGCCCTCGCCTTCGGCGCCTTCCGGGTCGCCCACATCGCCCTCTTCATGCTCGCCAGCCCCGACGACGATGCCCTTCGCCACTCGGTCCTCGGGCTTGCCGCCAGCACCGCTATCGCGGTGACGCTGCTTGCCGCGGCTTCGCTCTTCGACGGCGTCGCCCAGGGGGCGCTCTGGGCGCTGGCGATCTTCCTCGACATGGCCGGCCCCTACTTCTTCGGCTCCGACGGCTGGAAGCTGGTCCCCGGCCACTTCGCCGAGCGCCACGGCCTGATCATCATCATCGCCCTCGGCGAGTCGATCGTCGCGATCGGGGTCGGCGCCGCCGGGGCGCTCGACCTCGGGATCGGCACGGTCGCCGTACTGGGGGTGGCGCTGGCGGCGGCGCAGTGGTGGCTTTACTTCGACGTCGTCGCCCTGATCTCGGCCAAACGCCTGGGGGAAGCCGAGCCCGGCCGCACCCAGAACGAGCTCGCCCGCGACTCCTACTCCTACATCCACCTGGCGATGGTGGCCGGCATCGTCCTCGTCGCCTTCGGCCTGAAGACGACGATCGCCCACCACGGCGAGCACCTCCACGCGGTGCCGGCCTTCGCCCTGTTCGGCGGCCTCGCCGTCTACCTGCTCGGCCTGGTCGCCTTCCGCTACCGCCACGTCCAGACGATCAACCGCCAGCGGCTGGGCCTGGCGATAGTGCTTCTGATCCTGATCCCGGTCGCGACGGCCGTACCGGCGCTGATCGCCCTGGCCGTTGCCGTCGTGCTGATCTGGGCGCTGATCGCCTACGAGCATCGCGGCTATGGCGAGGGCCGCAGCCAGCTGCGCCACGAAGCCGCGGTGGGCCACGCCTGATCGCCTCGCGACGAATGCGCATTCGACTTCGACATACTCCAAAACCTTGAGCAAGACGCCGCAACTACTGGACAGCCTCCTCCGCCCGGGAGCCCCCTCCGGCTACGAGGGCCCGGCCGCGGCTGTCTGGCGCGAGGCGGCCTCCTTCGCCGAGCTCAGCAGCGACGGCATCGGCTCCTCGATCGCCCGCGTCGGTGACGCCTCACCGCTGCTGGCGGTGGTCGGCCACATCGACGAGATCGGGCTGATCGTCGTCCACATCGACGAGAAGGGCTTCCTCTGGTTCGCCCCGGTCGGCGGCTGGGATCCCCAGATCCTGGTCGGCCAGCGGGTCGAGGTGCGCGGCAAGGACGGCCCGGTGCTCGGCGTCGTCGGCCGTAAGCCGATCCACCTGCTCGAGCCCGACCAGCGCAAGAAGGTGGTCGAGCTGAAGGGACTGCACATCGACATCGGCGCCGCCGACCGCGAGGAGGCCGAGGGCCTGATCCGGGTCGGCGACCCGGTCGTGATCGCGGCCGAGCCGATGCCGGTCGCCGGCGACCGCCTCGTCTCACGGGCGATGGACAACCGCCTCGGCGCCTACGTCGCGCTGGAGAGCCTGCGCCGCTCGCACGCGGGCGGCAAGATGCGCGGATCCTTCGCCGCGGTGGCCGCGGTGCAGGAGGAGATCGGCCTCTTCGGCGCCCGCACCGCTGCCTTCGAGCTGCGGCCCGACCTCGCGATCGCCGTCGACGTGACCCACGCGACCGACGCTCCCGGGGTCGACGAGAAGGAGATCGGCAGCCACCCGCTCGGCTCGGGCCCGGTGATCGGCCGCGGCTCCACCCTCTCTCCCAAGATCTTCGAGCTGCTGGTCGAGACCGCCGAGGCGGAGGGCATCGAGTACTCGATCAGTGCCAGCGGCCGCGGGACCAGCACCGACGCCGACGTCCTCCAGATCTCCCGCGCCGGCATCCCCACCGGCCTGATCTCGATCCCCCTGCGCTACATGCACTCGCCGGTCGAGATGGTCGACCTGACCGATGTCGAGGCCACGGTCGAGCTGCTGGTGGCGTTTGCCGCGCGGCTCGAGGCCGACGTCGACCTCAGCCGCTGACGCGGCTCAGTCGACGAGCGTCAGCTCTTTCGGCAGCGCGCTGAGGTTGCGTAAGCCGTCCTCGGTGACGACGACCAGGTCCTCGATCCGCACGCCGAGCTTCCCGGGCAGGTAGACGCCGGGCTCGACGGTGACGACTTCGTTCGGGGCGAGGACGTCGTCGGAGCGCTGGGAGAGGCGCGGGCCCTCGTGGACCTCGAGCCCGACGCCATGGCCGAGCCCATGGCCGAAGCGGTCGCCGTGGCCGGCGGCCTCGATCACCTTGCGGGCGACGGTGTCGACCGCTTCGCCTTCGACGCCGGCCTCGATCGCGTCGAGCGAGGCCTGCTGGGCCTCGCGCACGACCTCGTAGACGGCGCGACCCTCCTCGCCGGGGTCGCCGGTGGCGTAGGTGCGGGTGCCATCGGAGCAGTAGCCGTCGAGCTTCGCTCCCATGTCGAAGACGACCAGCTCGCCGCGACCGATCTCGCGCTCGCCGGGCTCGGCGTGCGGGAGGGCGCCGTTGGGGCCGGCGGCGACGATCGCCGGAAAGGAGGGGTCGGCCCCGAGCTCGCGGATCCGCGCTTCGGCGGCGCGGGCGACCTCGCGCTCGCTGCGCCCGGCGAGGCCGCGCTCGACGCTCCAGAGCCAGACCTCGTCGGCCAGCGCCGAGGCGGCGGCGATCGCCGCCAGCTCCTCGGCGTCCTTGACCCGCCGCAGGCCCTCGACGGCGCCACCGGCGGCGACCGGCTCGACCCCCTCGGGCAGTTTCCCCTTCAGTTTCTCCAGCACCCGAACGGCCATGTGGTCGTCCTCGAAGCCGGTCCTGCCCGCCAGCTGCTCGGCGATCGCGCCGAGCCAGTCGCCGCCGACGGTGATCGGCTCCCAGCCCTCGACCTCGGTCACGGCGCGCTCGGTGTAGCGGAAGTCGGTGAAGAAGAGGCGGAGGCCGGGACCGCAGACGCAGGCGCCGTTGGTGCCGGTGAAGCCGGTCAGGTAGCGGACGTTGGTGAGGTCGGTGACCAGCATCCGCTCGAGCTCGCGCTCGGCGAGCACGGCCTCGAGGCGGTCGCCGCGACCGCGCATCAGGCGCTGGCGCCGAGCTCGCCGGCCAGCAGCTCCAGCGCCTCGCGGTAGCCGTCGGCGCCCTTGCCGGAGATCTTCGCCAGCACCAGCCCGTCGAAGACCGACTGGCGGCGCCAGTCGTCGCGGTTCTCGACGTCGGAGAGGTGGACCTCGATCGCGGGCAGGCGGGCGACGTCGAGCGCGTCGGCGATCGCGCGGCTGTAGTGGCTCCAGGCGCCGGCGTTGACGATCGCCGAGTCGGCGAGGTCGGGCAGGCGGTGCAGGTACTCGACGAACTCGCCCTCGTGGTTGGTCTGGAAGAAGATCGGTTCGAGCCCGAGCTCGTGCGCCCAGTCGCCGATCCGCTGCTCCAGCTGCGCTCAGCGAGAGGCCGCCGTAGACCTCCGGGTCGCGGCGGTCGAGGATGTCGAAGTTGACCCCGTGCAGGACGGCGACGCGATTGCGGGCGGTGGTCATCCGATCAGCTCCTCCACGGCGCCGCGGACCCTAGCGGGGTCGACCAGCTGCCCCGTGCGGGGCTCGCCCGGCGCGGCGAGGAGGACGAACCCGACCCCGGCGGCGGTGCGCTTCTTGTCGCGCTGGAGCGAGTCGAGGATGGCGTCGACGTCGACGATCCGGAGTCCAGCCGCACCGGCAGCTCGTGGCGGGCCAGCGCGGCCTCCACCTCCTCGCGCAGCTCGGGCGCGCCCGAGAGGCGCAGCGCCGCCAGCAGGCCGAGCCCGACCGCCTCGCCGTGGCGGTAGCGCTCGTAGGCGCTCGCCGCCTCGATCGCGTGGCCGACCGTGTGGCCGAGGTTGAGGACGTGGCGGCGACCGCCGTCGCGCTCGTCGGCGGCGACCACCTCGCACTTGTAACGGGCGCAGGCGAAGACGACGTCGCCGAGACCGGCGGGGTCGAGCGAGTCGAGCCCGCGCACCCGCTCCCAGAGCGAGCCGCCGGCCAGCAGGCCCGTCTTCAGGACCTCGACGAAGCCGGCCGCCAGCTCCTCCGGCGGCAGCGTCGCCAGGGTCGCCGTGTCGCTGACGACGGCCGCGGGCAGGTGGTAGGCGCCGGCGTAGTTCTTGCCCTCGGGCAGGTCGACTCCGGTCTTGCCGCCGTAGGCGGAGTCGACCTGGGCGACCAGCGTCGTCGGCACCTGCACCACCGGCACGCCGCGCTGGTAGAGATGGGCGCAGAGCCCGGCGAGGTCGCCGACGACGCCGCCGCCGAGCGCGACCACATGGTCCTCCCTGGTCATCCCGGCCCGGGCCAGCTCGCGCAGCACGCCCTCGGCCACGGCCATCGTCTTCGAGGCCTCCCCGGGCGGGATCTCGGCGCCGGCGGCAAGCGGTCGCAGGCGCTCGGCGTAGAGCGATGCGGTTGTCGCGTCGGCGACCGCGAAGCGGCGCCCCGATGCCGGCCACCAGGTCGGCGCGGAGCCCGAGCCGGCGAGGGCATCGAGCAGGCCGGCGCCGACGAGGATCGGGTACTCGCCGGAGGCGCTCGTCGCCCAGAGCAGCTTGGTCCCCGCCGGGAGGTCCGCGAGAGCCCGCAGCGCCGGTAGGGCGCGGGCGACGATCCCGCGGTCGCCGACCGGCACCACCGCGTCGGCCAGCTCCTCGTACAGCGGTTCGCGCACCGCCAGCAGCTCGGCGACGTCCTCGGCACTTCTCGCCAGCGGGCGGTCGCTGTGGGCGATCCGGCGCCAGGACTCGCGGGCGTCGACCTGCAGCCAAACGACGACGTGACGGCCGAGCGCGGCGCGGATCCGCTCGCTGAGGACGCTGCCGCCCCCGAGCGCGATCGCGCCCCCATCGGCGCCCTCCAGCAGCGAACCGACGACCTCGGCCTCGCGGGCGCGGAAGCCATCCTCGCCGTGGCGCTCGAACGCCTCGGCGATCGGCATCCCCAGCTCGGCTTCCATCAGCGCGTCGATCTCGGTCGTCTCCAGGCCGGCTTCGCGGGCGGCGGCCAGAGCCGTGCTCTTGCCGGCGCCCATGAAGCCGATGAACGAGCGGGCCAAGGCGCCGGCCGCTCGACCGATGCGTCGAGCCCGCGCGAGAGTCGATCCGTCGCTTGTGACCGTGCGACGCGACCAGGGCGCCGAGCACGTCGTCGATGTGGTCGCCGCCGAACTTCTCGCGATAGCAGCGGGCCAGGGTCAGCGCCACCATCGCCTCGCCGACGACGGCGGCGGCGGGGACCACGGTCGAGTCGGTGCGCTCGCGCAGCGCCTGGGCCGGCTGCTTGGTCTCGGTGTCGACCGAGCGCAGCGGCTTGGTCAGGGTCGAGATCGGCTTGATCGCGGCCCGGACCGAGAGCGGCTGGCCGTTGGTCATCCCACCCTCGAGGCCGCCGGCGTGGTTGGTTTCGCGGAAGTAGCCGTCCTTCTCGGACCAGAAGATCTCGTCGTGGGCCTCCGAGCCGGGGCGGGTGGCGACGTCCCAGGCTTCGCCGATCGAGACGCCCTTGACCGACTGGATCGAGGCGACGGCGCCGGCGAGGCGGCCGTCGAGGCGGTCTTCCCAGGAGATGTGGGAGCCGAGGCCGGGGACGAGGCCGAAGACGCGGACCTCGAAGGTGCCGCCGAGGCTCTCATTGGCCTTGCGCAGGCGGTTGATCTCGGCCACCATCGCCTTGCTCGCCTCGGGGTCGAGGCAGCGCACCGGGTCCTCGTCGACGGCGGCGAAGTCGGCCGGCATCAGGTCGTCGCGCTCGGCGGCCTTGACCGAGGCGATCTGGGTGACGTGGCTGTGGATCTCCACCCCCAGCGCGGTAAGGAAGCCGCGGGCGATGGCACCGGCGGCGACGCGGGCGGCGGTCTCGCGGGCGCTGGCGCGCTCGAGCACGTTGCGAATGTCGTCGTGGCCGTATTTCTGGGCGCCGACGAGGTCGGCGTGACCCGGGCGCGGCAGGTGGACGGCGTCGGGCTCGAACCCCGCGACCGGCCAGGGGTTCATCCGCTCCTCCCAGTTGGCGTAGTCGCGGTTGGCGACGAGGACGGCGATCGGACTGCCGAGCGTGCGGCCGTGGCGAACGCCGGAGCGGACATCGGCCGTGTCGGTCTCGATCCGCATGCGGCCGCCGCGGCCGTGGCCGAGCTGGCGCCGGGCCATGTCGCGGTCGAGCGCCTCGCGGTCGAGCTCGAGCCCGGCCGGCATGCCCTCGACGATCGCCACGAGCCCGGGCCCGTGCGACTCCCCCGCGGTGGTGAAACGAAACGCCGTCATCGCGCCAAGGCTATAGGCGTGACGGTTGCTGAGTTAGCCCGGTTGCAGGCGGGTTAACTCAGCAACCGTCGTCAGGCGCGGGCGGCGGCGCGCATGACTTCGAGCGGCGGCTCGCGGTCGGTCCAGAGCTGGAGCGAGAGGGCGCCCTGCTGGACGAGGATCTCGAGCCCGTCGATGGTGGCGGCGCCGGCCTCCGCGGCGGCCGCGCAGCAGCGGCGACGGCGCGCTCCCGTAGACCATGTCGACCACGATCTGGCCGGCGACGAAGCCACTCGGCGCAAGCGGCAGCTCGGCGAACGGGTCAGAGCCGCCGAGGCCGGCCCTGGAGGCGTTGACGATCAGGTCGTAGTCGGCCTGGGAGGGCGAGGCGACGGGTTTGCCCCCGAGCCGCGAACAGAGTTCCTCCGCCCGGCTCGCGGTGCGGTTCCAGACCTCCACCCGGGCGCCCTCGCCGACCAGCGCCCAGACCACCGCCCGGGCCGCTCCCCCGGCCCCCAGCACCAGGGCGCGCGCGTCCAGCGGGGTCCCCCCCAGCGCCGCGAGCAGGCCGGCCGCGTCGGTGTTGTGGGCGTGGACCCGTCCCGCCGCGAAGACGAGCGTGTTGGCGGCACCGATCTCCTTCGCTGCCTCAGTCGGGGCGTCGGCCAGGGCCAGCGCCGCCGCCTTGTGCGGCACGGTCACGTTGGCGCCGGCAAACCCTTCGCCGGGCATCGCCCGCACCCGCGCCTCGAAGTCCTCCGGCGCCACGTCGATCGCCTCATATCGCCACTTCTCCCCCAGCCCCAGCGCCGCCAGCGCAGCGTTCTGCATCGCCGGCGAGCGCGAGTGGGCGACCGGGTGACCGAGGACGGCCAGCCGCGGCATCCCTATTCCCCGCAGGTGGTCGGCTCGTTGCCCCCGTTTTCTTCGCGGGCCTTGTTGTAATCGGCGACGTCGGCTTCGAATTCGGCTTCGTTCTTGGCGAAGGCGAGTTCGTTGCACGTGTTCGGCTTGTTCACGTAGAAGAGGTAGCCGGACTTGGCCGGGTGGGCGGCGGCCTCGATCGCGGTCAGGCCGGGGCTGTTGATCGGGCCCGGGGGCAGGCCGGCGTTGGTGCGGGTGTTGTAGGGCGAGTCGACCGCCAGCTCCGATTCGGTCAGCGGCTTTTCGTAGTTGCCGGTGGCGAAGCGGATCGTCGCGTCGATCCCCAGCGGCATGCCTTCGTGCAGGCGGTTGTAGACGACCGAGGCGACCAGCTTGCGCTGGCTCGGGATGCCGGCCTCGCGCTCGATCATCGAGGCGATGATGAGAACGTCGAAGACGGTCAGGTTCTTCGACTTGGCGTAGCTCATGTCGACGCCCTTGATCCTCCGCTTGAAGTCCTGCAGCTGCAGCTGGACGAGGTCGGCGGCGGGCGCGCCCGGCTTCATTTCGAAGCTGTCGGGAAAGAGGAAGCCCTCCAGGTCCTTGGCCCCCTTGCCGCCGTACCGGGCGGGGTTGAGGTACTTGGAGCGCACGGTCTCCTTCGTGTAATCGCCCTCGAGCCCGTCTTCTTCGACCAGTTGCGCCGCCTGCGAGCGGCTGTAGCCCTCGGGGATCGTGACCGTGGTGACGCGTTTGACCGGCGGCTTGGAGAGGGCGTCGATCGCCGCCCCGTAGGACATTCCATGGGCGAGGGTGAAGTGACCCGGGTAGAGCTCGGAGCGCTTGCCCTCGAGGGTGACGCGAACCTGGAACAGGGTCGAGCTGTCGATCACGCCCTTCTCGCCCAGCAGGTCGCCGACCTCGCTGACGCTGGAGCCCTTGGGGATCGTCACCTGGACCTGGCCGGAGCCGTCGCCGTGGAAGGGCTGGAAGAGGGCGAAGAGGAACCAGAGCACGAGCACGGCGACGATCGCGCCGACGAGCCGGAACGGGTGGCGTCCGACCGCGGCGAGGAAGCCCCTGCCACCGCCCGAGCCACCGCCGCGGCGGGAGCCCTTGGGCGCAACTGTCACCGGCGGCGCCTGGATCGGCTCCCCCTCGAACGGCACCTCCACCACCTCCGGCTCCTCCTCCCAAAACTCCTCCGACCCCCGAGGCGCCAGCGGCACCTCCGCAGCAGGCGATTCGTCAGGAGGCTCGGGGGAGGACTCGACGGAACCTCCCGCAGTTCGTGACGGCGAGTCCTCCCCCGGGCCTCCGCTCGCCCGGAACCTCCCGCAGTTCGTGACGGCGAGTCCTCCCCCGGCCTCCGCTCGCCCGGAACCTCCCGCGTCGTGACGGCGTCCTCCTCGCTAGCCGCCCGCTTTTCTTCGCGCTCGAGCCGCCGCTGCTCGCGCTCGCGAGCTGCCGGATCCCCGGGATTGGCGAAGGGGTCCCCGGACATCCAGTTCTCAGTCATCGGCGCGCTCCTCGATCGCGGCCTGCCCGGCGAGGTAGGCCTGCAGCAGATGGGCGGCGGCGATCGAGTCGCGAGCGCCGCTGGCGCCGGCGCGCCGGGTCGCGTCGGCCATCTTCGTGGTCAGGCGCTCGTCGTAGGTCTCGACCGGGATCGAGAGAATCGCTTCCAGTTCGGCGCAGAAAGTGCGGGCAAGAGCGGCCTGACTGCCCTCTTCGCCGCTGAGGTGCAGCGGCAGGCCGACGACGACGCGCCCGACCTCCTGCTCGGCGACCAGCTCGGCGACCGCGCGGGCCTCCGGCGGCTCGATCACCGGCAGCGGCGTCGCCAGGGTGCCGCTGGGGTCCGAGAGGGCGCAGCCGATGCGCACGGTGCCATGGTCGAGGGCGAGGACCCGCACTTAGGAGAGCTCCCGCTCGATCGCGACGCGGGCGGCGGCCAGCGCCTCGTCGAGCCTGGCCGGATCCTTGCCGCCGGCCTGGGCCATGTCGTCGCGACCGCCACCGCCACCGCCGACGACGGCGGCCGCCTCCCGCACCAGCTTCGCGGCGGAGAGACCGTGACCGACCGCCTCCTCGGAGACCAGCGAGACCAGGGCCACCTTGTCGCCGTCGCCGCCGCCGAGGACCAGCGCCGTGGCGCCGCCGAGCATCGACTGCATGCGGTTGGCGACCTCGAGCAACTCCTTCTGACCCGGCAGCTCCGAGGCGGCGACGACGACCTTGACGCCGCCGATCTCCGCCGCCGCCGCGAGCAGCCGCTTGGCCTCCTCGCCGGCGAGCTGGCGCTGGGCCTGCTCGGCGCCGGCGCCGGCCTCGCGCAGCTGCTCGGCGGCACGCCGGGCGCCGGCCAGCGGATCCTGCGGGTTGCCGAGCAGCTCCCCGGCCTCGCGCAGCTCGGCCTCACGCCCGCGGAAGAAGTCGATGGCAGCGGGACCCGTGATCGCCTCGACCCGGCGCACGTTGGCGGCGCTGGAGCCCTCGGAGGAGATCTTGAAGACGCCGACCTCGGCGGTATTGGCGACGTGGGTGCCGCCGCAGAGCTCGCGGGAGACGCCGTCGACCTCGACCACCCGCACCCACTCGCCGTATTTCTCGCCGAACAGCGCCATCGCGCCGAGCTTCTCGGCCTCGGCCCGCTCCATGTTCATCCAGCGCACCGGCGCGCTCTCCTTGATCCACTCGTTGACGCGATCCTCGACCTCGCGCAGCTCGACCGGGCTCAGCGCCTGTCCATGGGTGAAGTCGAAGCGCAGCTTGTCGGGGCGGACGGCGGAGCCGGCCTGGCGCACGTGGGTCGCCGAGCCGCTCGCGCAGGGCGGCGTGCAGGAGGTGGGTCGCGGTGTGGTTGCGCATCGTCGCGTGGCGGGTCTCGCGGTCAACCACGGCTTCGACCGCGTATCTCCCGGCTCGATCGCCGCGCCGCTCGGCTCGACCTCGAGCGCCTGGTCCTCTCCGACCCGGATCACGTCGACGACCCTCGCCTCCTCGCCGGCCCAGCGCAGCACGCCGGAGTCGGCGACCTGGCCGCCGCCCTCGGCGTAGAAGGGGCTCTCCTCGAGCTTGACCAGGGCGCGGCCGTCGTCGCCCTGGACGGCGGCGAGGCCGGTGGTGGCACTGAGCGTCTCGTAGCCGACGAAGCGGGTCTCCGGTGCGGTGGCGGCGAAGGCGATCACCTTCTCGTGGCTGTCCTCGGAGCCGTGGGCGGTGGCGCTGCCGCCGGTGCGCGCGCGGGTGCGCTGCTCCTCCATCAGCTCTTCGAAGCCGGAGTCGTCGACCGCGAGGCCCTCTTCGGCCAGCAGCTCCTTGGTCAGGTCGTAGGGAAAGCCGTAGGTGTCGTGCAGCTTGAAGGCGTCGGCGGCGTCGATCCAGGAGGTCTCCGACTCCTCCGCCGTGGCGATCAGCTGCTTCAGCAGCTCGGTCCCGCGCACCAGGGTCCGCCCGAAGCTCTCCTCCTCGTCGTCGACCCAGCGGGCGATGGTGTCCCGCTCGGCGACCAGCTCCGGGTAGGCCTCCCCCATCAGCTCGATCGTGCGCTCGGCAAAGCGGCCGAGCCACGGAGCCTCGAGCCCGAGCGTGTTGCCCTGCTGGATCGCCCGCCGCATGATCCGCCGCAGGATGTAGCCGCGATCCTCGTTGGAGGGGACGACGCCATCGGCGATCAGGAAGGCGGCGCCGCGCGAATGGTCGGCGACGATCCGCATCGCCCGCGTCACCCGTTCGCCCTCCTCGTAGCCGTGCCCGGTCAGCTCCTCGGCGAGATCGATCAGCGGCCGCACATGGTCGGTCTCATAGACCGAGGGCACGTCCTGGAGGATCGCCGCCATCCGGTCCAGCCCCATGCCGGTGTCGATGTTGCGCGTCGGCAGCGGGGTCAGGCTGCCGTCCTTGGCGAGGTCGTAGCTCATGAAGACGTGGTTCCAGAACTCGAGGAAGCGGTCGGTGTCGTCACCCGGGCGCTCGTCGTCGCCGCCGAACTCCGGACCGCGGTCGAGGTAGAGCTCCGAGCAGGGGCCACAGGGCCCGGTCGGCCCGCCCTGCCAGAAGTTGTCCTCGCGGCCAAGGCGGACGATGCGCTCGTCGGGCACGCCGACGCCGCGCCATATCTCGATCGCCTCCTCGTCGGGGCCGAGCCCGAGCTCCTCGTCGCCGCCGAAGACCGTGACCCAGATCCGCTCCGGGTCCATCCCGAAGCCCTGGGTCGAGAGCTCCCAGCCCCAGGGGATCGACTCTGCCTTGAAGTAATCCCCGAAGCTCCAGTTGCCGAGCATCTCGAAGAAGGTGAGGTGGCGGGCGGTGTTGCCGACCTCCTCGATGTCGGTGGTGCGGAAGCATTTCTGGACGTCGGCGAGGCGCGGCGCCGGCGGCTGCTCGCGACCGAGGAAGTAGGGCTTGAAGGGCTGCATCCCAGCGGTCGTGAGCAGGACCGAGGGGTCGTGCGAGGAGGGCACGAGCGAGGCCGAGGGGACGATCTTGTGGCCCCGCTCCTCGAAGAACGAGAGATAGGTGCGGCGAATCTCCTGGGCCTTCATGCGAGGGAGCCTAAGTGACTATCGGAGTTCGTCAGGTCGCGGCGGCGATGGTGCCGTGGCCGACGATCGTCTCGCCCTCCAGCAGCACCGCCGTCTGACCGGGCGAGGCGCCGATGAACTCCTCGCCCAGCACGACCTCGAGCGCGTCGTGGCGGCCGGGGCCGGCGGCGCCGATAGAGGCCGGCAGGGCGCGCGAGTGGTAGCGCAGGCGGACCGCGTCGACGCGGGCGCCGTCGCGGTGCAGGGTCGCGTCGCGGACGTGGACGCGGCGGGTCTCGATCTCCTCGCGGGTGCCGACCGTGACCGTGTTGGCGGCGGCGTCGGTGGAGACCACGTAGAGCGGCTCCGGGGCGGAGACGCCGATGCCGCGCCGCTGGCCGACCGTGAAGTTGTGGTGGCCGCGGTGGCGGCCGACGGCGCGCCCGGCGCGATCCAGAACGGCGCCCTCGTTGTCGCTGAGCCCGCCGTGGCGGCGCAGGAACCTGCGCTTGCCCTGGCCGGCGAGGAAGCAGAGGTCCTGGCTCTCGGGCTTCTTGGCGACCGTGAGCTGGTGGCGGGCGGCGATCTCCCGCACCTCGGGCTTGGTCAGCTCGGTCAGCGGGAAGGCGAGGCGCCCCAGCAGGGCCGGCGGCAGCGCCGCCAGCATGTAGCTCTGGTCCTTGGCCTCGTCGGCCCCCGAGGCCAGCAGCGGCCCCTCGGCGTCCTCGACGATGCGGGCGTAGTGGCCGGTGACGAGGCGCCCGGCGCCGAGCCGTTCGGCGAGGTCGGCCATCGCCGCGATCCGCACCTCGCCGTTGCAGAGAACGCATGGGTTGGGGGTGCGGCCGGCCGTGTAGCCGTCGATGAAACGACCGACGACCCGGCGGCGGAACTCCTCCTCGAGGTCGAGCGTGAAGTGCGGGATGCCGAGCGAGTGCGCGAGCCCGCGGGCGCCGAGCACCGCCTCCGGCGAGCAGCAGGCCTTGGCCCCGTCGGTCTCGGGGTCGGCCCAGAGCTTGACGGTGACGCCGACCACCTCGGCGCCGCGCTCGCGCTCGAGCAGGGCCGCGACGGCGCTGTCGACGCCGCCGGACATGGCGACGGCAACTCGCCCCGGGGTCGGGGAGCCGGAAGCCTCCCGGGGGGGCAGGGCAAGGCGACGGGACGAGGACGCCGCCGCGGCGAGCGCCCGGTGGAGAGCGTCGGCGGCAAGGGCCGCGGCGTGCCGCTTGGCCGGCGTCAGGCCGCCGATCGCGGCGTCGATCGCGTCGACGTCGATCGCCGCCGCCGCCAGCACCGGCGCCCCGTCCACCATCTCCGCGACGGCGGCGGTGGCGGCCCTGGTCGCGCCGCACCCCTCGGCGTCGAAGGTCACCGCGTCAACGTGGGCGTCGGCGATCGACAGCGAGATGCGCGAGAGGTCGCCGCAGGCCGCCCCGCCGGCGGCGCCCGTAAAGGCACCCGCGACCGGCGCCCCGCGCCGGCTCCGATCGCTCAGGTAATGCTCGAAGAGCTCCCGATCCATCGCTACAGGGTAGGAGGCCGGGGCCCGAGCCGCGACCGGTCCCCCGGATCGGCCGCAATCGCCGCCGCCTCGCCGGGCGGATCGAGCAAACGCTCCCGCGGCGAGTTAGGCGGCCGCGGCCTCGAGGCCGGCGGCGGCGCGGAGGGCCTCGGCGCGGTCGGTCCTCTCCCAGGTGAAGTCGGCGTCATCACGGCCGAAGTGGCCGTAGGCGGCGGTCTTCTGGAAGATCGGCCGGTGCAGGTCGAGGTACCCGCGGAAGGCCCCGGGGCGCATGTCGAACTCGGCCTCGACCAGCTGCGAGATACGGGAGTCGGGCAGAGCGCCGGTGCCAAACGTTTCCACCATCAGCGAGACCGGGTGGGCGACGCCGATCGCGTAGGCGACCTGGACCTCGCAGCGCTCGGCGAGGCCGGCGGCGACGACGTTCTTGGCCACGTAGCGGGCCGCGTAGGCAGCGGAGCGGTCGACCTTGGACGGATCCTTGCCGGAGAAGGCGCCGCCGCCATGGCGGGCCATGCCGCCGTAGGTGTCGACGATGATCTTGCGACCGGTCAGGCCGGCGTCGCCGACCGGACCGCCGATCACGAACTTGCCGGTCGGGTTGACCAGGAAGCCCTCGTTTAGATCGGCCTCGTCGTACATGCCGGGGACCTCGGCCTCGAGCACCGGCAGCACCACGTGCTCCCATAGGTCGGGACGGATCGTCGTCTGCGAGTCGACGCCCTCGGCGTGCTGGGTGGAGATCAGGAGCTTCTCGATCCCGACCGGGCGGCCTTCGCGGTAGCGGACGCTGACCTGGGTCTTGCCGTCGGGGCCGAGGTAGGCGAGGGTCTCGTCCTTGCGGACGGCGGCGAGGCGCTCGGCCAGCCGGTGCGCGATGTGGATCGGCATCGGCATCAGCGCCGCGGTCTCGTCGCTGGCGTAGCCGAACATCATCCCCTGGTCGCCGGCGCCGGCGACCAGCAGCTCGTCGTCGGCGTCGTCGACCCGGGTCTCGTAGGCGACATCGACGCCCTGGGCGATGTCGGGCGACTGCTTGTCGAGCGAGACGAGGATCGAGATGTGATCGCAGTTGTAGCCGTAGTCGCCGTGGTCGTAGCCGATCTTGCGAACCGTCTCGCGGACGATCTCGGGGATGTCGAGGTGGACGTCGGTCGAGATCTCTCCCGAAACCACGGCCATGCCCGTGTTGACGAGCGTCTCGCAGGCGACGCGGCCCTCGGGATCCTCGGCCATGATCGCGTCGAGGACGCCGTCGGAGATCTGGTCGCTGACCTTGTCGGGGTGGCCCTCGGTCACGGACTCGGAAGTGAAGAGATGCTCGTTCTCGGCGAGCGGTTTGGTAGGCATGGCGGGAAGCCTAGAGAATCCGCGAAACGTCAGCCCGGAGGTCCGCGGCGGCCCTGAATGCGGCACGAAGTCGATCACCAGCGGCACGCCCTCGAGCTCGTAGTTGTCCCGCATCCGGTTCTCCAGGTGGTAGGCCCAGTCGCGCACGATCAGCTTGCGGTCGTTGACCTGGATCGCCACCCGCACCGGCCGCTCCCCCACCTGGGCCGCGTAGTAGAGCCGCAGGCGACGGCCGCGGCGCGAGGGCGGCGGCACTTTCGCGACGACGTCGGCGACGAGGCGGTTGAGGTCCGGGGTCGGGATCCGCTCGCCGGCCCGGTCGGCCAGCCGCAGCGCTTTCGGCAGCAGCGCCGCGACGTTGCGCCCGCGGGTCGCCGAGCAGGTGACGACCGCCGGGCGCAGCCGCAGCTTGCGCGCCACCCGGGCCCGGGCGTCGTCGATGTCGGTCGCCGTCAGGTCCCACTTGTTCAGCACCAGCAGGGTCGCGCAGCCGGCTTTCATCGCCATCTCCGCCACCCGCAGATCCTCGGAGGTAACCCCCTCCGAAGCGTCGCAGACGACGATCGCGACATCGGCGCGCTCGACCGCCCGTTCGGAGCGCAGCTGCGCGTAGTAGTCGATCGTGCCGGCGACCTTGGAGCGGCGACGCAGGCCGGCGGTGTCGACCAGGATCGTGCGACGGCCGTCGACCTCGAGCTCGGTGTCGATCGCGTCGCGGGTGGTGCCGGCGATGTCGGAGACGATCACCCGGTCGGAGCCGAGGAAGGCATTGACGAGGGAGGACTTGCCGACGTTGGGGCGGCCGATCACGGCGACCCGGACGGCGTCGTCGTCCTCCAGCCGCGGCGGCCGGTCGCCGAGGGCGAGGACGATCGCGTCGAGCAGGTCGCCGGTGCCGAGACCGTGGCTGGCCGAGACCGCCAGCGGCTCACCCAACCCGAGTCCGTGGAACTCGGCGGTGACGCTGAAGTCGTTGGGTTTGTCGGCTTTGTTGACCGCGACGACGACCGGGATGCCGCCGCCGCGCAGGGTCCTGGCCAGCTCGGCGTCGCCGACCCGCAGGCCGGCGCGGCCGTCGACGACCATCAGCACCACGTCGGCCTCGGCGATCGCCAGCCGCGCCTGACTCTGCACGTCGCGCGCCAGCTCGGCCTCGTCCTCGAGGTCGATGCCGCCGGTGTCGACGAGGTCGAAGGCGACCCCGTTCCACTCGCAGGCCAGCCGCTTGCGATCGCGGGTGACGCCGGGCTCGGCGGCGGTCACGGCCTCGCTGCCGCCGACCAGGCGGTTGACCAGGGTGCTCTTGCCGACGTTCGGGAAGCCGACGACGGCGACGGTGGGCAGGCGGCTCACGCTCCCTCCCCGCCCAGCTGTTCCTTAACCCCGTATAGCGACGAAAAAGAACAGCTGGGGGTCATGCGAGGCCTCGCTTCCGGGCGAGGGCTACTACGCGGGCGACGACCTCTTCGAGGGCGAGGCCCGTGGTGTCGAGCTCGACCGCGTCGGCGGCGGCGCGCAGAGCGCCGTGCTCACGCTCGGTGTCGCGGGCGTCGCGGCGGCGCTGGGCATCGAGGACCGACTCGAAGTCCTCCCCGGTCTCGGCCGCGCGCCGCCGTGCCCGCTCCTCGTCGGAGGCGGTGAGGAAGATCTTCAGGGGGGACTCGGGGCTGACCACGGTGCCGATGTCGCGCCCCTCGGCGACGTATTCCCCGATCGCGATCAGCTGCCGCTGGCGCGCGACCATCGCCTCACGCACCTGCGGGTGGACCGAGACCTGGGAGGCAGCGGCGGTGACGCCGGGCTCGCGGATCGCGGCGCTGACGTCGCGCTCGCCGAGCAGCGCCCGGCGTCCGTCGAGACCGATCTCGAGGCGGCGGGAGAGCTCGCCCAGCGCCTCGCCGTCATCGAGGTCGACGCCGGCCTCGAGCGCGGCCAGGGCCACGCAGCGATACATCGCCCCGGAGTCGAGGTAGGTGAAGCCGAGCTCCTCCGCCACGGCACGGGCGACGGTGGACTTGCCGGCCCCGGCGGGACCGTCGATCGCGATAACCATGGGCGTCAGCGTATGGATGCGGCTAGAGCAGCGAGGCCAGGTCAGACTCGAAGTCGGGGTAGCTGACCGCCGCCGCGCCCATGCCGCGAACCTCGACGCCCTGCTCGGAGGCAAGGCCGGCGACGGCGCCGAGCATGGCGATGCGGTGATCGCCGTGGGAGTCGATCGCGCCGCCGCGCAGGCCCCCGTTGCCGGTGATGACCATCCCGTCCGCGGTCGCCTCGACCTCACCGCCGAGCGCGTTCAGGGCGGCGCTGACGGTGGCGACGCGGTCGGACTCCTTGCGGCGCAGCTCGGCGGCGTCGCGGATCGTCGTCGTCCCCTCGGCGAAGCAGGCGGCGAGCGCAACCAGGGGCAGCTCGTCGATCGCCAGTGGCACCTCGGCACCGCCGACCTCGGTCGCGCGCAGGTCGGTGGCGCCCACACGCAGGTCGCCGATCGGCTCGCCTCCCTTCTCGCCCCCGGGTGCGATCTCGATCTCGGCGCCCATCCGCTCGAGGATCGTCAGCAGGCCGGTCCGGGTCGGGTTGATCCCGACCCGCTCGAAAACCACCTCGCTGCCGCCGACCAGCAGCGCCGCGACGATGAAGAAGGCCGCGGAGGAGATGTCGGCCGGAACGACGATCGCGCCGGGTTCGAGCCGGTCGGTCGGATCGGCGACGGCGCATCGCGTCTGCCGGGAGACCGTTCGACCGTCGCTCCGGCCGCGGCGAGCATCCGCTCCGTGTGATCGCGGGTCGGCAGCGGCTCGATCACACAGGTCTCTCCCTCGGCCAACAGCCCGGCGAGGAGCACACAGGACTTGACCTGGGCGCTGGCGACCGGCAGTTCGTACTCGACGCCGCGCAGGGGCGCGCCGCGGATCTCCAACGGCGGCAGCCGCTCCTCGCGGCAGCGCAGGTCGGCGCCCATCTCACGCAGGGGAACGGCGACGCGGTCGACCGGCCGCTGCCGAATCGAGTCGTCGCCGTCGAGCGTCCACGCACCACCGTCCTGCCCGGCGAGCCAGCCGGGGAGCAGTCGCAGCAGGGTGCCGGCGTTGCCGACGTCGATCGCGGCCGGCGCCGGCCCGCGCAGGCCCACACCGCGAATGCGAAGCGAGTCGCCGAGTGGCCGCTCACCCCCGGCCCATGGCGTGAAGGCGCCGGCGGCGCCGACCTCGACCTCCGCGCCCAGAATTCGCATAGCGGCCAGCGTGGAGCGGGTGTCGGCGGCGTCGAGGTAGCCGTCGATCCGGGTCCGGCCCTCTCCCATCGCGGCGATCAGGGCCGCCCGGTGGGAGATCGACTTGTCGGCGGGCGGGCGACAGGGAGCCGCGCAGGGGGCCCGAGGGAGCGAAGCGGGTCATGTGCCGTCCCGAGCACGCTGACCGTGTGGCCGAGCTCCCGCACCAGCGCCCGCGCCCGGGCCGCCTGCTCGTCGCCGGCGACCCAGAGGGTGACGGCGCCGGAGGTCATGTCGGGAGCCGGGTAGAGGGCCATGTCCTCGATGTTGACCCCGGCCTCGCCGAGGGCCAGGGCCAGGGCCGCGATCGTCCCCGGCTTGTTGGCGACGACGATCCGCAGCTCGCGCAGCGGCCCCGCCTCCAGCTCGGACTCCAGCAGGCGGCGGCGGTCCTCGCCGGCGGCGGCGTGCCAGGCGGCGACGGCGTCGCGGTCGCCGCCGCGGATCAGCTCGGCGGCCTCGCCCAGGCGCCGCGCCACCGCCTCGACCGAGTCGGCGACGGCCTCGCGGTTGCTGGCGAAGATGTCGGCCCAGATCGCCGGGTTGGAGCCGGCCACACGGGTGGTGTCGCGGAAGCTGGGCCCGACCTCGGGCATCCGCTCGGCCTCGCGGCTGAGCTCGGCGGCGGCCTCGGCAGCGAGGGCGTTTGCGACCACGTGTGGGAGGTGGCTGATCGTCGCCAGCAGGCGGTCGTGGGCAGCGGCGTCGATCGCCTGTGGGCGGGCGCCGAGGCCGGAGACCGTGCGCTGCAGGCGGTCGTAGAGGAGGCCACTGGAGCGGTCTGTCGGGGTCAGGTACCAGCGCGCGCCCTCGAAGAGGTCGGCGCGGGCGTTCTCGACTCCGGCGGTCTCGGCCCCGGCCAGCGGATGGCCGCCGATGAAGCGCTCGTCAGCACCCAGCGCCGCGACCAGCTCGCCCTTGGTCGAGCCGACGTCGGTGACCACGGTCTCGGGGCCGGAGGCCGCCAGGGCGGCCCGCGCTTGGGCGGGCAGCGCCCCCACCGGGCCAGCGCAGAAGACGACCTCGGCCCCTTCGCAAGCCTCGGCGATGGACCCGGCGCCGCGGTCCAGGGCGCCGAGCTCGACCGCCCGCTCCAGCGTCGCCGGCGTGCGCCCGTAGCCGACCACCTCGGCGTCGAGCCGCCGCCGCGCCGCGAGCCCGATCGAGCCGCCGATCAGGCCGACCCCGAGAACGGCGATCTTCGGGGCGGGACGCTGGCTCAACTGCCGCGGGCCTCGATCGCCGAGGCGAAGCGTTCGAGGACGTTGACGGTGTCCTCCCAGTCGATGCAGGCGTCGGTGATCGACTGACCGTATGTGAGTTTCTCGCCCGGCACCAGGTCCTGGCGGCCGCCGACCAGGAACGACTCCAGCATCACCCCGACGATCGCCTTGTTGCCGTCGGCGATCTGGTCGGCGATTTCCCCGGCCGCGAAGAACTGCTTTTCGGGATCCTTGCCGCTGTTGTCGTGGGAGGCGTCGATGACCAGTCGCTCCGGCAGGCCGGAGACGCCCAGCGTGACCAAGGCATCCTCGACGTCGGGCACGTGGTAATTCGGCATCCCGTGGCCGCCGCGGAGGATGATGTGGCAGTCGGGGTTGCCGGTCGTGTGCAGGATCGCCGGCGCGCCGGCGTCGTCGATCCCGGCGAATGCGTGCGGGGCCGCGGCGGCGCGGACGGCATCCACGGCGACCTGGATGTTGCCGTCGGTGCGGTTCTTGAAGCCGATCGGCATCGAGAGTCCGGAGCCGAGCTGGCGGTGGGTCTGGCTCTCGGAGGTGCGAGCGCCGATCGCCCCCCAGGCGACGGTGTCGGAGATGTACTGCGGCGTGATCGGGTCGAGGAACTCGCAGCCGACCGGGAGGCCGAGGTCGACCACCTCGAGCAGCAGCTTGCGGGCCAGGCGCAGGCCGGCATTGACGTCGCCGGAACCGTCCAGGTGAGGGTCGTTGATCAAGCCCTTCCAGCCGGTGGTCGTGCGCGGCTTCTCGAAGTAGACCCGCATCACGATCAGCAGCCGGTCCTTCAGCTCCTCGTTGAGAGCGGCGAGCCGGCGCGCGTAGTCGAGTGCGGCCTTGGGGTCGTGGACGCTGCAGGGCCCGACCACGACGAGCAGGCGCGAGTCCTTGCCGTGGAGCACGTCGACCACTTCTTCGCGAGCCTTGACGACCGCTTTCGCCTGCTCGGAGCCGAGTGGCAGCTCCTCCAGCAGCTTCTCCGGTGGCGCCAGCTCGACCACTTTCGCGATCCGCTGGTCCCGCACTCCTTCTCGTTTGGCGCCCTGCATCCCGGTGGTCGTCTCGCCGTCGCCTTTCTTCACAGAGGGGAGAGTACTTCTGAGAGGCCGCGCAGGAAGCGCTCGTTCTGCTCCGGCAAGCCGTAGCTGACGCGGATGTGGTCGGGAGCCCCAAGCGGGGTTCCGGGACGCACCGCGACGTTGCGCTCGGCCAAGCCGGCGACGACCTCGCCCTCGTCGGCGTCGCCGAGGTCGATCCAGGAGAAGTTCGCCTGCGTGTCGCTGGTCCACAGCCCCAGCTCGGCCAGTCCCGCCTCGACCCGCAGCCGCTCGGCGACCGTGGTCTCGACCCGCCGCAGGACATCGTCCAGATGCAGGATCGCCTCCGCCCCGGCCGCCTGGGCGAGGGCGTTGACGCTGAAGGGCTGGCGCACGGCGTCGACGGCGGCACGGAAGCTCGGGGCGCCGATCGCGTAGCCGACCCGCAGCCCGGCCAGGCCGTAGCACTTGCTGAAGGTACGGAGGACGACCAGGTTGGGGAAGTCGGCGAGCAGGTCGAGCGTCGCGTCGGGGTCGTCGTCGGTCTGGAACTCGACGTAGGCCTCGTCGAGGATCACCGTCACGTGCGGCGGGACCCGCTCGCAGAAGGCGGCGACCTCGGCCGCCGGGAGGTGGGTCGCGGTCGGGTTGTTGGGGTTGCAGACGAGCAGTAGCTGGGTCGCGGCGGTGACCTCGGCCGCCATCGCGTCGAGGTCGTGGACGGCGCCGGCGGCCAGCGGCACGCGAATCTCACGGGCGCCGGTCAGCGCCGCCAGGTACGGGTACATCGAGAAGGCGGGCCAGGCGTAGAGGATCTCGGCCCCGGGCTCGCAGAGGGCCTCGGCGGCGGCGAGCAGGATCTCGCAGGAGCCGTTGCCGACGGCGACGCGGCTGGGGTCGGTCTCGTAGCGCTCGGCCAGGCGCCGGCGCAGCAGGGTCGCGTCGGGGTCGGGGTAGCGGTTCATCGCCGCCGCGGTGCGGGCGATCGCCTCGACCACCCGCGGGTGCGGCGGGAACGGCGACTCGTTGGAGGCGAGCTGGGCGATCTCGCCGGCGGCGATCGCCTCGGGCGCCTGCCCGGTCGGCACGCCGGCCTGGTAGCCCGGCATCCGGGCCAACTTCTCCGCGAAGGTCACGCTCATCCCAAAAGCATAGGTCGACGGGCCGAAATGTCGCCCCTGGCTCGACTTTTCGGCCCGTCGGCGGCGGTTACTGGGCGGCTTCGAGGTCGGCGCGAAGCTTCTGCGCCTCGCCGATGTAGGCGTGGGCCGGGACATGGTCCACGGGGGCGTAGAAGTGGAGCATCACCCGGATCACCCGCGCCATCGCGCCGGGGACCGGAATCTCGCGGCAGCAGAGCAGCGGCACCGAGTCGAGGCCGAGGTGGCGGGCGGCGACCGCCGGAAACTCCGCGTCGAGGTCCTCGGTGGTGGTGAAGAGGCAGCTGACCATTGCCGCCGGCTCGAGCCCGCCGTTGCGCTCGATCAGCTCTCGCATCAGCTCCGTCGTCGACTCGAGGATGGCGCCGGCCTCGTTGGCCTCGGCCTGCGTCGCCCCGCGGACCGCGAAGAGCCGCTGCCAGGGCGACTCGTCGGAGCTGGCGTTCATCTCGCTCACAACTCCGCATCTTTCCAGAGCCGGGCGATCTCTCCCGTGGAGAGGCGGCGGCAACCGCCGATCGCGAGCCGGCCCAGCGCCAATGAGCCAAAGCGGACGCGGCGCAGCTCCTGCACCTTGTTACCGACCGCCTCGACCATGCGGCGGACCTGGCGGTTGCGGCCCTCGCGCAGGACGATCTCGATCTCGCAGTCGGCGAGGCGGCTGACCTCGGCCGGCGCCGTGCGCCCGTCCTCCAGATCCACCCCGCGCCGCAGCCGCTCCAGATCGCGGTCGCTGGGCGGGCGCAGCAGCTTCGCCCGGTAGGTCTTGGCCACTTCGTAGCGAGGGTGGGTGAGCCGGTTCGCCAGCTCGCCGTCGTTGGTCAGCAGCAGCAGCCCAGTCGATTCCGCGTCGAGCCGACCGACCGGATAGAGCCGCGCCTCGGTGTCGACCAGCGAGACGACCGCCGGCCGCTCCCCCGGCTCCTTCGCGGTCGAGACGACCCCCGCCGGCTTGTTCACCGCCCAGACCTCATGCGCCTCGACGCCAACCGGACTCCCATCGACGCAAACGTCGTTCTCCTCGTCGACATCCCGAGCAGGGTCCTTCACCACCTTCCCGTCAACCGTCACGCGCCCGTTCGCGATCACCTTCTCGGAGAGCCGGCGCGAAGCCACCCCACCGTGCGCGAGAAACTTCGCCAGCCTCACGAGAGGAGAGCCGGGGGAGGTCTCGACGGAACCTCCCGCAGTTCGTGACGGCGAGACCTCCCCCGGCTCTCCCCCCTCATGGCTCTGACCGCTGTTCCCCGGCTTTGAGCAACCGCTCGCGCAGCTCGCGAGCATCCTCGGGACTCGGGTCGAAGCGCGCCGGGTCCGGCAGCTGATCCAGCCCGGAGAGCCCGAAGAGCCGTTCGAACAGCTCCGAGGTCTTGAAGATCGCGGCACCGAACTGGGAGCGCCCCGCCTCCTCGATCAGGCCCCGCTCGGCCAGTCCCTGCACCGCCGACTCCGAGGAGACGCCGCGGATGCGGGCGACCTCGGGACGGGTGACCGGCTGCAGGTAGGCGACGATCGCCAGGGTCTCGGCCTGGGCCTGGGTCAGCGGCGGGGTGCGCGGGTTCGAGAGCAGGCGCCGCGCCGCTTCCTCGCTGGCGGGATCGCTGGCGAGGGCGAAGCCGCCGGAGACCTCGCGCAGGACGATCCCGCGCCTGCCCTCGGCCAGGTCCTCGCGCAGGAGCTCGATCGCCTCGGCGACCTGGCCCTCGGTCGCCTCGGTCGCCTGCGCCAGATCGGCGGCGGCAACCGGCTGGGCGGAGAGGAAGAGCAGTGCTTCCAGGGTGCGGGTGAGGTCATTCATGCCGCTGCCACCTTGCGCACCTGGATCGGGCCGAGCGGCTCGCCCTGCTCCCAGGTGATCTCGCCCTTGCGGTAGAGCTCGAGCAGGCCGAAGATCGTCACCGCCTGGGTGAGCCGGTCCTCACCCCCGAACTCCTCGTCGAAGTCGAAGCTGGTGCGGCGGCGGAGGATGTCGCGCAGGGCGCGCAGGCGCCGCTCGAGCGAGACGGTCGGGCGGATGTGGCTGATGTCGACGTCGGGCGGCTCGGTCAGGAGGTCGCCGAGCGCGGCCCCGAGCGCCTCCGGGTCATAGACGGCGGTGGCGGCGTCGACCGCGATCTGGCGCAGCGCCAGCGGCAGCGGCGCCGAGCGGTAGAGGTAGCCGCGCTGGCTCTCGAAGCGGTCGGCGATCACCCCGGAGGCATCGCGGTAGCGGCGGTACTCGAGCATCCGCGCCAGCAGCTCCTCGATCGCCTCTTCCGGGCTGAGGTCGTCGAGCTCGTCCTCGGGGCCCGGCAGCATCAACCGCGACTTCAGCTCCAGCAGGGCGGCGATGAGGACGAGGAATTCGGTCGCCACCTCCAGCTCCAGCTCGCCCTCGCGCTCGAGGTGCTCGATGTAGGCGACGACGACCTCGCCCAGCTGCAGGTCGAGCAGGCTGACCTCCTCGCGCAGGACGACCGCCATCAGCAGGTCGAACGGCCCGGCGAAGATGTCCAGGTCGAGGTCTAGATCCGCAACGGCCACAGGTGGACGGTAACGCCCGGGGCGGATTATCTGGGGACGAAGCCCATGCGCTCGCGCACGTCGGCGAGAACCGGGGCGGCGAGCGCGCTCGCCTTCTCGGCCCCGGCGGCCAGGACCGCCTCCAGCGCCGCCTCGTCGGGGCGCAGCTCGGCGTAACGCTCCTGGACGGGCGCCAACAGCTCGACCACGGCCTCGGCGACCGCCTTCTTGAAGTCGCCGTAGCCGGAGCCCCCGAACTCGCGCTCGACCTCCTCCCGGGAGCTGCCGCGGGCGACGGCGAGGATGTCGATCAGGTTGGTGATCCCGGCCTTGTCGGGGCCGCGGCGGACCTCGCGGCCGGAGTCGGTGACGGCGCTGCCGAGCTTCTTGCGGATCGCCGCCGGCTCGTCCAGCACGAGCACGGTGCCGGCCTCGGTGCCGCCGGTGGTCGACATCTTCCGCTCCGGCTCCTGCAGGTCCATGATCCGGGCGCCGACCTCGGGGGTCTTGAAGTCCGGCACCACCAGGCCCCCGCCGAAGCGCTCGTTGAAGCGGCGGGCGATCTCCCGCATCAGCTCCACGTGCTGGCGCTGGTCGTCGCCGACCGGAACCTCGGTGGCGCGGTAGGCGAGCACGTCGGCGGCCATCAGCACGGGGTAGAAGAAGAGCGCGGCCGAGACCAGCTCCTTCTGCCGCGCCGACTTGTCCTTGAACTGGTGCATGCGGTTGAGGTCGCCGTGGGCGGTCACGGCCGAGAGCAGCCAGGTCAGTTCGGTGTGCTCGCGCACGTCGGACTGGCGGAAGAAGACGCAGCGCTCGGGGTCGAGGCCGGCGGCGAGCAGGATCGCGGTGGTGTCGTAGAGCCGCTCGCGCAGCTCGGCCGGGTCATAGGCGACCGAGATCGCATGCAGGTCGACGATGCAGAAGATCGCCGGGTCGCCGCGGTCCTGCCCCTCGACGTACTGCCGGATCGCGCCGATGTAGTTGCCGAGGTGCTTGCGGCCGGTCGGCTGGATCCCGGAGAAGATGATCGGGGCGGGCATGAATGGCAGCCTAAGCGGGGCCGGGGCGGGGGTGCCCCTCGCCCTCACGAACTGCGGGGAGGTTCGGTTGAGGGGCACCCCCGTCCCGGCTCAGGCGGGCTGTCTTGACGCCCGCTCTTCAGAGGTGGAGTCAACCTTGCGGCGTGAATCCTCGAGCCGAGGCCTAGGCTCGCGCAGCTGCTGGGCCGGGGTGAAGAAGTTGCGATACGCGAGCCCGGTGGCGACCAGCGCGGCGATCGAGACGCTGCCCAGCAGCGTGTAGAGGAGGATCAGCTGCAGGCGCACGGCGTCGGTCGGGTTGGCGCCGGCGAGCAGCATCCCCACCATCGTCCCGGGGAAGAAGATCAGGCCGGTGGTCTTGGTCGAGTCGACCAGGGTGATCATGCCCGAGCGCAGGGCGCGGCGGACGGTCGGCATCGCCGCTTCGCGGGCGCTGGCGCCGAGTGCCAGGGTGGCCTCGATCCGGGAGCGAGAGTCGTGCATCTCGTCGCCGAGGCGGTTCAGCGCCACCGCCGAGGCGGTCATCGCATTGCCGATCACCATGCCCCCGACCGGGACCAGGTAGCGCGGCGTCGCTTCGAAGATGCCGAGGGCGACGACGAGGCCGAGGGTGCTGGCGCCGGCGAGGGCGAGGGCGATCAGCAGCGGCACGAAGGGGTGAGGGACCCTGTCGGCGCGGTGGCGGGCGGTGAGCGCCCCGAACAGCACCATCACCGCCAGCAGGGCGAAGACGAGCCAGATCGTGTCGGCCTCGAAGATCAGCTTGATCGCGTAGCCGATCAGGGTCAGCTGGACCAGCGAGCGGACGGCGGCGATGCCGATGTCGCGCTCGAGGTCGGCCTTCCACCAGAACGAGATCGCCGCGGCCAGGGCGACCAGCGCCAGCGAGGCACCGACCTGACCAACCGAGACCTGAATCGAAGTGCTCGTCACGCGAGGACCTCGGCCGGGGCGCCGCAGCCGACGACGCGGCCGGCTTCGAGCCGGACCGCCCAATCGCTCAGCCGGCGCGCCTGCTCGGGGTCGTGGGTGACGAGGACGACCGAGATCTCCAGCTCCCGCCGCAGCTCCGCCAGCGCCGCCTCGACCGCGTCGCGGGCGGCATGGTCGAGGGCCGAGGTCGGCTCGTCCAGCAACAGCACCTCGGGCTGTTGCGCCAGCGCGCGCCCGAGCATCGCCCGCTGCCGCTCCCCGACCGAGAGCTTGGCGACGTCACGGCCGGCGTACCCGGAGTCGAGTCCGGCGAGGCGCAGGCAACCCGGCGTATCGAGCTCCTTCCCGGCGAGGCCGGCGGCGTAGGCGAGGTTCGACTCGACCGTCCCCTCCAGCAGCGCCGGCAGCTGCGGAACCAGGGCGACCTGGCGGCGCAGGGCGAGTGGGTCGTAGCCGGTGAGCGGCTCTGCGCGGTAGGAGATCTCGCCCCGATCCGGGTCGGCGAGCCGGTTCAGCAGCCGCAGCAGCGTCGACTTGCCGGCGCCCGACGGGCCGACGATGGCGGTCGCCCCCGCCGGGATCCCGGCGTCGAGCGAGTCGAGCACGGCGCGCCCGCCCCGGTCCAGCCCCACCTCTCGCAGCTCGAACAGCACCGGCGCATGATCCCACCAGCTCGCAAGATGGCTCCCGCCCGCGACCGATCGCTCGCCGGACCCGGGCTGGATCGGCACAATCCGGGTAGGTGACCGTCCATGGCTAGAGCGATCTGGAGCGGCTCGATCAGTTTCGGGCTGCTCAACGTGCCGGTGAAGCTCTACAGCGCCGTCGCCCGGCGCAACATCGCCCTGCGCGAGATCCGCCAGTCCGACAGCGCCCGGATCAAACACCGGCGAGTCGCCGAGGGGACCGACGAGGAGGTCCCCTACGACGAGATCGTCAAGGCCTACGAGATCACCCCCGGCCAGTACGTGCCGATCGGCAAGGACGAGATGGCCTCGATGGCGCCGGAGAAGACCCGCGCGATCGCGGTCCAGGACTTCGTCGATCTCGACGAGATCGACCCGATCTACTTCGACAGTCCCTATTACCTCGGCCCCGCCGACGGCGCCGAGAAGGCCTACTCGCTCCTGGCCGCCGCGATGAAGGCGTCGGGCAAGGTCGCGATCGCCCGCTTCGTCTTCCGCAACAAGGAGCACCTGGCGGCGATCCGCACCTCCGGCGGCGTCCTCACCCTGACCACGATGCGCTTCGCCGACGAGGTGGTGCCGACCAGCGAGCTGGAGGAGGTGCTGCCGGATGGGGCCCCGACGGTGGCGAAGAAGGAGCAGGAGATGGCCGAGCAGCTGATCGAGTCGCTCAGCACCGACTTCGACCCCGGCACCTACCGCGACGAGTACCGCGAGCAGCTGCTGGGTCTGATCGAACGCAAGGCCGAAGGCAAGGAGATCGTCGCCTCCGAGAGCGAGGCGCCGCGGGCGACCAAGACCCCGGACCTGATGGCGGCGCTGGAGCAGAGCATCGCCGCGGTCAAGGAGAAGGGCGCGAAGCCGCGGAAAGCCGCCACGAAGAAACGCAAAGCGCCCGCCAAAAAAGCAAAAGCGACGAAAGCGAAGAAAAGCCCTTCGTCGCGCTCCAAAGCGAAGTCCTCGAAGTAGCCCGTGGCCACGAGCCAGGTGGTCGAGGTCGACGGGCGGGAGCTGAAGCTCACCAACCTCGACAAGGTCCTCTACCCGCAGGCCGGCTTCAGCAAGGGCGAAATGGTCGACTACTACGCCAAGGTGGCGGAGGCGATGGTGCCGCATCTGAAGGGGCGGGCGGTGACCCTGCGGCGCTTCCCGGAAGGGGTCGAGGACCTCGACTCCGCCTTCTTCGAGAAGCGCTGCCCGAAGCACCGGCCGCGGTGGGTCAAAACCACGAACGTGCGCGCCGGACCCAATGCCGGCAACATCGACTTCTGCGTCTGCGACGGCCGCCCGACCCTGGTCTGGATGGCGCAGCTGGCGGCGATCGAGCTGCACCCCTCGCTCTCGCTGGGACGGGCGCCGACGCGGCCGACCGTGCTCGCCTTCGACCTCGATCCCGGGCCGCCGGCCGACGTCGTCGACTGCTGCCGGGTGGCACTGCGCCTGCGCGACATGTTCGGCCACTTCGGGGTCCGGTGCTTCCCCAAGACCTCGGGCTCGAAGGGGATGCAGGTGTACGTCCCCCTGAACTCGAAAAAAGTCAGCTACGACGTCACCAAACCCTTCGCCAAAGCGATCGCCCAGCTGCTGGAAAAGCAGACCCCGGACCTGGTCGTCTCGAAGATGAAAAAGGCCGAACGCGAGGGCAAGATCTTTGTCGACTGGTCCCAGAACCACCGCAGCAAAACCACGATCGCCGTCTACTCCCTGCGCGCCCGCGAGCGCCCCACCGCCTCGACGCCGCTGACCTGGGATGAGGTCGAGGCAGCTGCCGACAGCGGCGACGGCTCAGCGCTGGTCTTCGAGGCAGACGCGGTACTCGACCGCATCCAGAAGCACGGCGATCTCTTCGCCCCGGTCCTGGAGCTCGAACAGGAACTCCCGGAACTCTGACGAGGGGGCGGACCCGGCGCCCCTCGCCCCTCACAACCGCGTCCGGACTACTGCGCCTCGCCCCTCACGACAGGCTTCCGCGTCGCCTTGACCTCGTCGAGGCGTCTCACGGGGGTGGTGTACGGAGCGCTTTTGGCGATCTCGGGGTCGGACTCGGCCTCCTCGAGGATCCGCTCGACGGCGGCGGCGAAGGCGTCGAGGCTCTCCTTGGTCTCGGTCTCGGTCGGCTCGATCATCAGCGCCTCCTCGACCAGGAGCGGGAAGTAGACGGTCGGCGGGTGGAAGCCGAAGTCGAGCAAGCGCTTGGCGAGGTCAAGGGTGGCGAGGCCGAGCTCCCGCTTCATCGGCTTGCCGGAGAGGACGAACTCGTGCATGCAGTGGCGGTCGAAGGCGATCGGCAGGCGCGCGCCGGCGCGTCCGGCGGCCAGGCGCGCCTTCAGGTAGTTGGCGTTCAGCACGGCGGTCTCCGAGGCCTCGGCGAGGCCGTCGGCACCGAGGCTGAGGATGTAGGCGTAGGAGCGGACGAAGACGCCGAAGTTGCCCTGGAAGCCGCGCAGGCGCCCGATCGACTTGGGGCGCTCGAAGTCGAGGTCGAAGCTGGGACCGCCGCCGTTGTCGCTCTCGCGCCGGACCACCTGCGGGCGCGGCAGGAAGGGCTCGATGCGGTCGGAGACGGCGATCGGGCCGGCCCCGGGGCCGCCGCCGCCGTGCGGCTGGCTGAAGGACTTGTGGAGGTTGACGTGGACGATGTCGAAGCCCATGTCGCCGGGCCGCGAGTGACCCATCACCGCGTTGAGGTTGGCGCCGTCGTAGTAGAGCGTCCCCCCCGCCGCGTGGATCAGGCCGGCGATCTCGGCGATGTTCTCGTCGAAGAGCCCGAGCGTGTTCGGGTTGGTCAGCATCAGGCAGGCGATCTGGTCGCGGTCTTCGTCGATCCTGGCGCGGAGATCGTCCATCTCCACCCCACCCCTCTCATTCGTCGCGACCTTGACCACCTCGTAGCCGGCCATCGTCACCGAGGCCGGGTTGGTGCCGTGCGAGGTGTCGGGCGCCAGCACCTTGGTCCGGGTTTCGCCGCGGTCGGCGTGGAAAGCGCGGGTCAGGAGCAGGCCGGCGAGCTCGCCGTGGGAGCCGGCCGAGGGCTGCAGGCTGACGTGGGGCAGGCCGCAGATCTCCCCCAGCGACTCCTGCAGCAGCCACATCAGCTCCAGGGCGCCCTGGGCGCGGCGCGGGTCCTGGGCCGGGTGCAGCCTGGCGTGCCCCGGCAGCGCCGCGACCCGCTCGTTCAGCCGCGGGTTGTGCTTCATCGTGCAGGAGCCGAGCGGGTAGAAGCCGCTGTCGAGGTCGAAGTTGCGGCGCGAGAGCTTGTTGTAGTGGCGGACGATCTCCGGCTCGGCGATCTCCGGCAGCGCCGGCGGCTCGGACCGCAGCAGGTTGGCGGGGATCAGCTCCCGCAGCGGCGTCTCCGGGACTTCGGTCGCGGGCAGCACGGCGGCGCGCCGGCCCGCCTTCGACTTCTCGTAGATCGTCACCGCGCGTTCCGCCTGCATCGGGGTCTCGGTCAAGGCCATCAGGCAGCCACCCCCTGGTGCTCCGCGGCGATCGCGGCGCCGAGGGCCTCGGCGAGAGCGTCGATCTGCTCGCGGGTGCGGCGCTCGGTGATCGCCACCAGCAGCCCGTTCTCGTACTCGGGGTACTCGCGGCCCAGCGGGTAGCCGGCGGCGATGCCGCGCTCGGCGCAGCGGTCGAGGACAGCGTCGACAGGAGCGTCGAGGCGGACCGCGAACTCGCGCGCGACCGGCGCCTCGTGGAGCAGCTCGACGCCCTCGACGGCGGTCAGCCTCTGGCGCGCGTATGCGGTGCGCTGGACGAGCAGCTCGCCGAGCTCGCGGAAACCCTCACGGCCTAGCCAGGCGAGGTGGACCATCGCCCCCAGCGCGTTCAGCGCCTGGGCGGTGCAGATGTTGTTGGTCGCCTTCTCGCGGCGGATGTGCTGCTCGCGCGTCTGCAGGGCGAGGACGAATCCGCGGCGGCCGTCGACATCCTCGGTTTCGCCCGCGATCCGGCCCGGCATGCGGCGGATCTGCTCCTTACTGGCGCAGAAGAAGCCGAATGAGGGACCTCCGAAGTCGAGCCGGTTGCCGAGCGGCTGGCCCTCACCGAGGGCGATGTCGGCGCCGCACTCGCCCGGCGGCTTGAGGATCCCCAGCGTCATCGGGTCGCAGGCGACGACGAGCAGGGCGCCGTGCTCCTTCGCCGCGGCGCCGAGCGCCTCGACGTCCTCGACCGCGCCGAGGAAGTTGGGGCTCTGGAGGATCACCGCGGCGGTCTCGCCGTCGACCGCGGCGGTCAGGGCGGCGGCATCGGTGAGCCCGCCCTCGAGCCCGACCTCGACCACCTCGGCGCCATAGCCGACCGCGTAGGTCGCCAGCGTCTCGCGGCTGTGCGGGTGGACCCCGCGGGAGACGACGAAGCGCCTGCGCCCGGTCGCCCCCATCGCCAGGTAGCCGGCGGAGGCGACCGAGGACGGTCCCTCATAAAGGCCGGCGTTGGAGACCGGCAGCCCGGTCAGCTCCGACATCGCCGTCTGGAACTCGAACATCACCTGCAGCCCGCCCTGGGAGATCTCCGGCTGGTAGGGCGTGTAGGGGGTGAGGAACTCCGAGCGCGAGGTGATCGCGTCGACGATCGCCGGCACGTAGTGGTCGTACATCCCCGCCCCGACGAAGCAGATCTCGGCTTCGGCGTCGGCGTTGCGCCCGGCCAGGCCCGCCAGCCGCTCGTAGACCTCGGCCTCGCCGAGCCCGTCCGGCAGCGCCAGCGGGCGACCGAGCCGCAGCGGCTCGGGGATCTGCTCGAAGAGGTCGGCGGCGGAGTCGACGCCGATCGCCGCGAGCATCTCGGCGCGGTCGTCGGGGGTGGCTGAGGTGTAGCGGGTCAAGAAAGCAAGGCTAGGGAACGGGGTGGCCGGGACTCGCCGCTAGCCTTCGAGCAGCTTGCGGTATTCGTCGGCGCCGAGCAGGCTCCCGGCCTCCTCCGGCGAGGTCAGCCGGACCTTGACCAGCCAGCCCTCCCCGTAGGGATCCTGGTTGATGTGCTCCGGCGTGTCCTCGAGCGCATCGTTCACCGCGACGATCTCGCCCGACATCGGCGCGATCACGTCGGAGACGGCCTTGACCGACTCGACCTCGGCGTAGGAGGAGTCTTTCTGGATCGTCGCGCCGACCTCTGGCGGGTCATAGAAGACAACCTCGCCGAGCGCGTCCTGGGCGTACCAGGTGATCCCGAAGACAGCGTGCTCGTCGCCCTCCAGCCGCGCCCAGTCGTGCTGGTCGTGGTAGCGCAGATCGTCGGGGTAATTGTCGTCGGACAAGGCTCAGCTCGCTTTCCGGTAGAGGGGCTTGGAAGCTACCCGGGCGGCGCGGCGCTTGCCGCGCACGTCGACGTCCAGCTCGGTCCCGGGCTCGGCCAGATCGGCGCGGACATAGGCCATGCCCGCACCCTGTTCGAGCGAGGGAGAGTAGGTGCCGCTGCTTACGGCGCCGACCTGCTCGTCGCCGAGCAGCACCGGGTTGCCGTCGCGAGGGATCCCGGCACCCTCGATCAGGAACGGGGCCAGCTTCTCGCGGGTTCCCTCCTTGCGGGCGCGGTCGATTGCCGGGGAGCCGAGGAAGCCGGCTTGCTTGGCGACGCAGCACCAGCCGAGGCCGGCCTCGATCGGGTTGCGCTCGGTGCTGAGCTCGTGGCCGTGCAGGGGGAAGCAGACCTCGAGCCGCAGGGTGTCGCGGGCGCCGAGCCCGCAGGGGACGACGCCGGCGTCGAGCAGCTCGACCCAGATCGGGGTCGCCACCTCGGGGTCCAGCAGCAACTCGACCCCGTCCTCGCCGGTGTAGCCGGTGCCACAGACGAGCGCCGGGCGGCGGCCGACGTGGACCGCGGCGACGTGCATCCGCGGTGGCAGCTCGATCCCGAGAGCGCGGCTGAGCACGCCACGGGCGTGCGGACCCTGCACGGCGAGCATCGCGTAGCGGTCGGCGACGTCGCGGACGATGACGTCGAAGCCACGGCTCCAGCGGCCGAGCCAGGCGAGATCGGCCTCGTGGTTGGCCGCGTTGGTGACGATCAGATAACGGTCGCCGCCGAGCCGGTAGGTGAAGAGGTCGTCGATGACGCCGCCGTCCTCCTGGCACAGACACGAGTACTGCGCCCCACCGATCTCGAGCTTGGCGACATCATTGGAGAGGACAAGCTGCAGGAACGCCAAAGCGCCGGGCCCCTCGACCTCCACCTCGCCCATATGCGAGACATCGAACATCCCCACATGCGTCCGCACCGCCGAATGCTCCTCCCGGATCCCCTCATACGTCACGGGCATCTCCCATCCGGCAAAGGGCACCACTTTGCCCCCAAGGTCAAGGTGCTGCTCGTAGAGAGGGGTGCGCCGAAGCTCAGTCACGTCCCGCAGGCTATTGACGAACCGACGCCGAGGGAGGTCGGGTGCCCCTCTCCCGGAGGCTCAAGGAACCGCGCCTGAACCCACGGAACTCGATCAGCTGCGCGACGGTCTCCGGGAGAGGGGCACCCGACCTCCGTTGACGCTCAGTCCTTCAAGAACCCCGGCACATCGATGTCGTCATCCGAAACCCGAAGTTTCCGAATGTCAGTGTCGTCAGCCGCGATCCGCGGCTTCGCCTCGTAACGCCGCCGTACCCGCTGCGGCGACCGGGCCAGCAGCTCGAAGCCCTCGAAGCCGGTCGCGATCACGGTCACCCGGACCTCGTCCTTCATCGACTGGTCGACGACGGAGCCGAAGATGATGTTGGCGTTGTCGTCGGCCTCGGCCTGGACCAGCTGCGCCGCCTCGTTGACCTCGAACAGGCCGAGATCCTCGGGGCCGGTGATGTTCAGCAGCATCCCGGTCGCGCCCTTGATCGACTCCTCGATCAGCGGCGAGGTGATCGCCGCCTTGGCGGCGTCGAGCGCGCGGGCCTCGCCGGAGGCGGAGCCGACGCCCATCAGGGCCGAGCCGGCGTCGCGCATGATCGTGCGCACGTCGGCGAAGTCGAGGTTGATCAGGCCGGGGATCGTGATCAGGTCGGTGATGCCCTGCACGCCCTGGCGGAGGATGTCGTCGGCCTGGCGGAATGCCTCCAGCACGCTGGTGCGCCGCTCGACCGCCTGCAGCAGCTTCTCGTTCGGGACGATGATCAGGGTGTCGACGTTGTTGCGCAGCTTCTCGATGCCCTCGAGCGCCTGCTGCATGCGTCGTTTGCCCTCGAACTCGAACGGCTTGGTGACCGCGCCCACGGTGAGGGCGCCGATCTCTTCCTTGGCGATCTCGGCGATGACCGGGGCCGAGCCGGTACCGGTGCCGCCGCCCTCGCCGGCGGTGACGAAGACCATGTCGGCGCCCTTCAGCGCCTCCTTGATCTCATCGCGACTCTCGGCCGCGGCGCCGGCGCCGACCTCGGGATTACCCCCGGCACCGAGGCCGCGGGTGAGCTCCTGCCCGATCGAGAGCTTGATGTCGGCATCGCAGGCCTGCAGGGCCTGGGCGTCGGTGTTGACCGCGACGAACTCGACGCCGCGAATGCCGGCGTCGATCATGCGACTGACCGCGTTGGTACCGCCGCCGCCAGCTCCGACGACCTTTATGACCGCAAGGTAAGTGGATTCCATCTCCCGATTTCTTCCTTAGCCGCCCGGCCAAGCTGGCCGAGACGGCTGTTGTTTGAGTTGAGCCCTTGTTCTGTCCGAGCCTTCAGCGAGGCTCAAGGGTTCGAGCTTTCGCTTCAAGTACGGAAATTCCGCTGAACGTAGGGCATTGTCACGCCTCTGTCAAACCGGCGACAGGCATCGTGCAGGCCCGAGTCTCGACTTGTACTTGAGACTTTGCCGAGCCTAACCCTTTGGTCGAGGGTTCAAGGCACGGGCGGAAGCGTATGCCCAGAGCCAGCGTAGGTGGGCCTGGCCGGAGCGATCACGTTTACATAATCGAGCGCTTCGATTTCGGGGTCGGCGAGGATGGCGGCGGCGGCCTTCCACTTCCGCTTGGCCTGAGTCGCGTCCCCGAAACGGAGTTCGATCCCGGCGGTCGTTTCGACGTCGACCCCGCTTTCGCCGTAGTAGCTGCTCGCCAGGTAGGGCCGGAGTGCCTCCGGGGCGGCGCCGAGCACGCGCGCCTGTTCAGCATCGGGCCGGCCAGTCGCCCCCTGCTCGGGGGTTCGGTGAGCGGCAGCCGCGGCAGCTCGGATTCGTCGGGGAGCGGCCACCAGCGGACGATCGCCCCGTTCGCCGCCACCGCAACCGCGTCTTCGCCGGCGCCGATCGTCGCCACCGGTACCGGGATGCGCACCGTGCCGGTCACGGTTTCGTCTCCGAAGAGCTTCTGGAAGATGAACCCGGCCGCGATCACGGCCAAGATGACCGCGATCCCCCTCCCGATCCTCCTCACAGCTCCCAGCCGCCGGGCCAGCGCACCTCGCCCAGCAGCTGGACCTCCGGCTCCAGCTCGATGCCGAACCTGGTGTGGACGCGGCGGCGGCCCTCGGCCATCAGCTCCAGCACGTCCTCGCTGCTCGCCTCGCCCATGTTCTCGACGAAGTTGGCGTGCTTCTCGGAGAAGCGGGCGCCGCCGTGGCTGAGCCCGCGGCAGCCGGCGGCCTCGAGCAGCTGCCCGGCCGAGCGACCCCCGGCGCGCCCGTCCTCAGGATTCTTGAAAGTAGAGCCGAAGGTCTTGATTCCGGAGGGCTGGGCCTCGCGACGGCGCTCACGCATCGTCGCCAGGGTGGCGCGGATCGCCGCCGGGTCGCCGGGCTGCAGGCGGAAACAGGCGCGGGAGACGACCTCGCCGCCGCGCAGGTTGGAGCGACGGTAGGAGAAGCCGAGCTGGTCGGGAGCCCGGCGCTCGGTCCCGGACGCGGTGCTGATCTCGACCCAGTCGAGCACCCGGGCCAGCTGGCCGTCGTAGGCGTTGGCGTTCATCCGCACCGCCCCGCCGGCGGTACCAGGAATGTTGATCCCGAACTCGAGGCCGGTGAGACCCCAGCCGGCCGCTTTCGCCGCGGCCGAGGGCAGGCGGGCGCCACCGCCGCAGAGGATGCGCTCGCCCTCGCGCGCGATCGTCGCGAGGCCGCCGTCCAGCTTGATTGCGAGTCCGTGAAATCCATCGTCGGCTACCAGCAGGTTCGATCCGGACCCCACCACTCCTACCGCCAAGCCCTCCGACTCGGCCCAGCGCAGCATCTCGACCAGATTCCCCTCGGTCGCGGGGCGGGCGAGCCAGTCGGCGTCGCCGCCGGTACGGATCGTGGTCAGGCGCGACAGCGGCTGGTCGGGCTTGACCCCCGCGGGCGGCGCCCTCACGGCTCCTCCACCAGCGACTCGCCGAGCCTGAAGACGTCGCCGGCGCCGATCGTGACCACCACGGTGCCGCCCGGAAGGGCCGCGTCCTCCAAGCGCGCGGCCAGGGCGCGGCGCGCGGTCCCCGCCTCGGGCAGCCACCAGACCGGCCGCCCTCCCGCCCGCTCGGCCGCCGCCTGCGCGACCCGTAGCCCGCTGACCCCGGCCAGCTCGCCGACGGGCTGCTCGCGGGCCGGGTAGACGTCGAGCACGGCAATCTCGTCGGCGCCGGCGAGGGCGGCGCCGAACTCCTCGCCGAATGCCTTCGTGCGTGAGTAGAGGTGGGGCTGGAAGACGGCGAGCAGGTGCTCCGGCTCGGGCTCGAGCTCGCGCAGGGCCGAGAGGGCGGCACGGACCTCGGTCGGGTGGTGTGCGTAGTCGTCATATATGCGGATGCCACCCCGAGCTCCCTTGAGCTCGAGCCGGCGCCGCACGCCCGGGAAGTCGGCGAGCGCCGCGGCCGCGGCCTCGACGTCGAACCCGGCCAGCTCGATCGCGGCGAGGGCGGCGCGGGCGTTGAGCAAATTATGTCGCCCGGGCACGGCAAGCGGCAACCCGACGGGTCCCGGCTCCTCCACGCCAAACCCGCCGATGGGTCGATTTCCCACGACATGCGTGGGTTTTCGGCCCGTCGGCGGGGGGTCGGCGTCCTTCGCGTCGATCAGGTCGTTCAGGCTTCCGTCGGCGGGGACGGCGACGCCCCTGGCCGGCGCCAGGAACCGGCGGAAGGCGCGGTGCAGCTCGGCCAGCGAGCCCCAGCGCGCATGGTGGTCCATCTCGACGTTGGTGACGACGGCGATCTCCGGTGCCAGCTCGAGAAAGCTGGCGTCGCTCTCGTCGGCCTCGGCGACGACCCACTCGCCCTCGCCCCAGCCGGCGTTGGCGGCCTCGCCGTCCTCTCCCACTCCCGGCACCTCGCCGCCGACGAAGAAAGCCGGGTCGGCGCCGATCGCCTGCAGCGCCCAGACCGCCATCGCGGTCGTCGTGGTCTTGCCGTGAGTGCCGGCGACGGCGATGAGCCGCTTCTCGGCGCACAGCTCGGCCAATAGGGCACCGCGATGGATCGGCTCGACTCCGCGTTCGCGGGCCAGCGCCAGTTCCGGGTTCTCGGCCCCGATCGCGGTCGAGACAACCACCTCGGCCCCGTCCGGCAGGTTGGCGGCGTCGTGGCCGACGGCGGGATCGAGCCCGGCCCGGCGCAGCCGCTCCATATAAGAGGAGTCGCTGCGATCGCTGCCGGTGACCGTGGCGCCGAGCTTGGCGCAGACCATGGCAAGACCGCTCATCCCGGCGCCGCCGATGCCGATGAAGTGAAGCCTGCGGGAATCCCACCCGGCGCTCATCGGACAGCCCACCTCCCCTTCCGCTGTTCCTTTGCCGCGCTATTCCCGGCTAAGGAACAGCGGAGCGGGTGACTCGGCATCATCGAGACACCCCGGCGGCCGCCAGGACCTCGTCGGCGATGCGGCGGGCCGCGTCGGGCCGGGCCAGGCCGCGCGAGGCGGCGGCCATCGTCTCGAGGCGGTCGCCGTCGCCGAGGATCGCGGCGATCTCGGTGTGCAGGCGCTCCACTCCGGTCGCCTCGCCAAGCTCGGAGTCCGCGATGACCGTCGCCGCTCCCGCCCGCTCCATCCAGGCGGCGTTGGCGCTCTGGTGGTCGCCGGTCGCGTGCGGGTAGGGGACGAGGATCGCCGGCCGCCCGGCCGCGGTCACCTCGAAGATCGAGCCACCGGAGCGTCCCAGGACCAGGTCGGAGGCGGCGAGGACTTCGCCGAGATCGGACTCGTAGGCGAGCAGGGTGTAGCGCTCGCCGTGGGCGGCGGCATCGAGACGGCGGCGCAGCTCCTCGTGGTCGCGCTCACCGGCGAGATGGAGCACGTGGAAGTCGCGGCCGTCGCGCTCGGCGAAGGCCGCAATGGCGCGCGAAGTTGACCGAGCGCGCGCCCTGACTGCCGCCGACGACCAGCAGGCAGCGCGCCTCGGGCGCGATCGCGAAGCGCTCGCGGGCGGCGCCGCGATCGGCCGCCAGCACCGCCGCCGGCACCGGCCGCCCGGTGACCAGGTAGCGCTCCCCCTCCCGGCCCGCGATCGAGAGGGCCAAGCAGACCCGCCGCGCCCGCCGCGCCAGCAGCCGGTTGGCGAGGCCCATGTGGCTGTCGGCCTCGGTCAGGACCAGTGGTGTGCCGGTCAGACTCGCGGCCAGGCCGGCGGGGCCGGCGACATAACCGCCGCCGCCGAGCACCACGTCGGCACCGCGCTCGCGCAGCGCCCGCCGCGCCGCCGCGACCGCGCCCAGCGCCTCGAACCCGGCCCGCGCCGCGCGCAGCGGGTTCTTGCGGTCGATGCCGCGCACCTTGAGGAAATCGATCTCGTAGCCGGCGGCCGGGACCAGCTCGGCCTCGATCCTCTCCCGCGTCCCCAGGAAGGAGACCTCGGCGCCGCTAGCCCGAAGCTCGGCGGCGACCGCCATGGCGGGCACCACGTGACCCGCGGTTCCCCCCGCTGCCACCACGACCTTTGGCTTTCCTGGCACCGCTCGATCTGCTCCTTTCGCGGCTGGGCGTGCGCCCGCCTTCGACGATGCGCAGTTTGCCAGCGCGACCCCCCGTCGAGGCCCGCGCCGCCTTGGCGGTGCCGCCGCGGGCGACGTTGAGGATCAGCCCGACCGCGAACAGGGTCGTCATCAGGCTGCTGTTGCCGTAGGAGACGAGGGGCAGCGGTACGCCGGTCAGCGGCGCCAGGCCCATCACCGCGAAGAGGTTGATCGTCGCCTGGACGAGGATCAGCGAGGTCAGTCCGGCGACCAGCAGGCGGCCGTAGGTGTCCTTCGCCTTCTGGGCGACTTTGAGCCCGGCGTAGCCGAGCATCGCGAAGAGACCGACGACGCCGACGATCCCGACCAGGCCGAGCTCCTCGCCGATCACGGCCGAGATCATGTCGGTGTGGGCCTCGGGGAGATAGAAGGCCTTCTGCACGCCGTTGCCGATCCCGACCCCGAAGAGGCCGCCCGAGCCCAACGCGATCTTTGCCTGGGCCGCCTGAAACCCGGCCCCCGCGGTGTCGGCGCTGGGATTGAGGAAGCCGGTCAGGCGGGCCATCCGGTAGGGCTCGACGATCGTCATCAGCAGCGCCGCCGCGCCGATCGCGAGCGCGATCAGGCCGAGGTCGCGGGGACGGGCGCCGGCCGCAATCAGGGTGGCGCCGACGGCGAAGGCGACGACCATCGTCGTCCCCATGTCCGGCTCCAACATGATCAGCGCGCAGGCGAGGCCGACGACGACCAGGAACGGCATGAACCCTTCGATCGAACGCGCCCGTTTCGGCTTACGGGCGAGCATGTCCGCCCCGTAGAGCACCAGCGCCATCTTGGCGATCTCCGAGGGCTGGATCTGCAGGAAGCCGGAGCCGATCCAGCGGCTGGCGCCGTTGACGCTGGTGCCGATCGCCAGCACCGCGAGGAGCAGGAAGAAGCAGGCAGCGAGGATCGCCGGCGTCAGGTTGCGGACCGCCTGCAGCCCATGACGGGCGGTCAGGTGCATGATCACCAGGCCGACGGCACCGAACATCAGCGTCCGCTTCAGGTAGAAGGCGCTGTCGGAGAGGCCGCCGTCCTGCAGGATCCGGGTGGTCGAGCTGGCGGAGAAAACCATCACCGCGCCCAGCGCCAACAGGCAGAGGGTCGCGGTCAGCAGCATGTTGTACTCGGAGCTGACCGCCTTCGCCCGCTTGCGCTTCCCCGCTTTCTTCTTCGCCCGGCCCTTGGCGGGCTTGCCGAAGCCGAGACGGCCGAGGGCGACCGGAAAGGCGCTCACCGCAGCTCCTCGACGATCGTGCCGAAGCGCTCGCCGCGGCGTTCGTAGTTTTCGAAGGCGTCGAAGCTGGCGCAGGCGGGCGAGAGCAGGACGACCTCGCCGGGGCGGGCCGCGGCGGCGGCATGGCGGACGGCGTCCTCGAGACCCTCGCAGCGGTGCAGCTCGACTCCGGCGGAGACGGCGGGTGCCAGCTCCTCGGCGAGGCGGTCGGCGGTGGCGCCGATCAGGTAGCAGGCGACGCAGTGCTCGCGGATCGGGCCGAGCAGCGGCGCGAACGGCTCGCCCTTCTCGCTGCCACCGAGGATCGCGTGGACGCCGCCATCGAGGGCACCGATCCCGACCATCGCGGAGGCGACGTTGGTCGCCTTGGAGTCGTTGACGAAGCGGACGCCGGCGATCTCGGCGACCTGCTCGAGGCGATGCTCAACCCCGGCGAAGCTGCGCAGCCCCGCCCGCACGGCGTCGCGGTCGATCCCCATCGAGAGCGCCGCGGCGGCGGCGGCCATCGCGTTGGCGACGTTGTGCTCGCCCAGCAGGCCCAGCTCGGCGACCTCCAGCAGCGGCTCGCCGTCGTAGAAGATCGTCCCCTCGGCGACCGCTACCTCGCAGTCGGGGGCGGCGCCGACGCAGAAGGCGAGGCGGCGGGCGCAACCGCCGAGGTCGGTGCCGGCCAGAGCCGGGTCGTCGGCGTTGTAGACGGCGACGTCGTCATTGCCCTGGTTGGCGAAGATCCGCAGCTTCGCCGCCAGGTAGGACTCGAGGTCGTGGTGGCGGTCGAGGTGATCGGGGGCGAGGTTGAGGAAGACGGCGCACTCGGGCGCGAAGAAGCCGGTGTCCTCGAGCTGAAAGCTGGAGGCCTCGCAGACGACGGTCGCGTCGGCGTCGACCTGTCCGACCAGCTCCGAGAGCGGCGTGCCGACGTTGCCGGCGACCGCGACCGGCTCACCGCCGCCGCGGTAGATGTGCCCGAGCAGCTCCACCGTGGTCGTCTTGCCGTTGGTCCCGGTCACGGCGACGAACCGGTTCGGCAGCGCCCGCCAGGCCAGCTCCAACTCGCCGACGACGTCGATCCCGCGCTCCAGCGCCGCCGCGATCACCGGCGCCTCCCGCGGGACCCCGGGGCTCTTCACAACCGTCCGCACTCCGTCGAGCAGCGCCAATCCATCTGAATCCAAGAAGACTTCGACGCCGACCCCCGAAAGTCCTGCCGCCTCCGCGGGGGTGCCGGAATCGACCCCGACCACCTCCTCCCCCCGCGCCGCCAGCAGCCGCGCGGCAGCGACCCCGGAACGGGCCAGCCCGACGACCAGGAACGGTCCAGGCGGCAGCGGCGGGCGCAGCTCCTTGGGCGGGGGAACGTTCATCAGGACAGGTTCGCGCTCCGGCCTCCGGAACCTGTCGCCGAACCCGCCCAGAGGCGCTCAGGACGGCGTCGCTAAGCCCTTGCGCAGCGGTACAGGACGTGCCGTCGCAGCGGGTCCCGCTCCGACAGGAGGGGGTGGTCGAAGTCGTCAGCCGGGTCGCGGGTCATTCCCAATCGCTCCATCACCGCCCGCGAACGGAGGTTGCCGACGCTGGTCAGCGAGACGATCTCCGACAGGCCCGCCTCCTCGAAGCCGAAGGCAAGCGCCGCCCGTCCCGCCTCGGTCGCGTAGCCATTGCCCCAGGCCGAGCGGGCCAGGCGCCAGCCGACCTCAACCGCCGGCGTGAAGTGAGCCCCGAAGGACGGCACCGCAAGGCCGGTGAAGCCGATGAACTCACCGCTCTTCTGCACATCGACCGCCCAGAGGCCAAAGCCGCGAGACTCGAAACCGGCCTCGATCCGGTCGACCAGCTCGTCGCTCTCCTCCCGGGTCAGCGGTCGTGGAAAGTGCTCCATCACCCGCGGGTCGGCGTTGAGCCCGGCAAAGGGCTCGCGGTCGGCCGGGTCCCAACGTCGCAGGGTCAGGCGCGGCGTTCGCAGCTCGGGACCGTCCACCGCGCGCTCCGCTCAGCGCCCGATCGACTGCTGGTACAGCGTGAAGCCGATCCCGGAACAGACCGCGGCGATGATCCAGAAGCGCAGCATGATCTTCGTCTCCGACCAGGCCATCATCTCGAAGTGATGGTGCAGCGGCGCCATCAGCAGGATGCGGCGGCGGAAGGTTTTGAAGGAGAAGACCTGGAGCAGAACCGAGAGCGCCTCGATCACGAAGATGCCGCCGATGATGATCAGCAGCACCTCGGTCTGGGTCATCACCGCCAGGGCCCCGATCGCCCCGCCTAACCCGAGCGAGCCGGTGTCGCCCATGAAGATCGAGGCCGGGAAGGCGTTGAACCAGAGGAAGCCGATGCAGCCGCCGACCAGGCAGGCCGCGAGCAGCGCCAGGTCCTGCTGCTCGTTGGCGACGAAGGCGATCGCGGTGTAGGCGAGTAGGACGATCGCGCAGGAGCCGGCGGCGAGGCCATCGAGGCCGTCGGTCAGGTTGACCCCGTTGGAGGTGCCGGCGATGACGAGGAAGACGAGCACGAAGTAGAGGACCGGGCCGAGGTCGATGCTGGCGCCGCCGATGCGGAAGTAGAGGACCGGCTCGAGCCCGACCTCGTGGCGGGCGACCCACCAGAGCCCGAGCGCCAGGATCAGCTGGCCGAGCAGCTTCCAGCGCCCGGCGAGGCCAAGCGAGCGGCGTTTGACGATCTTGATGTAGTCGTCGGCGAAGCCCAGCGCGGCGCAGCCGAGAGCGACGCCGAAGACGGCCAGGCTCTGGGCGTCGCGCTCGGAGAGCACCAAGTAGGGGACGCAGATCGCGGCGAAGATGATCAGCCCGCCCATGGTCGGCGTGCCGGCCTTGGCGTGGTGCTCCTGCGGACCGTCCTCGCGGATGTGCTGCCCGAACTCGCGCACCCGCAGGTATTCGATGAATTTGGGACCGAGGAAGATGCAGATCAGCATCGCCGCCATCCCCGCGATCAGGACTTCGCCCATTTAAGCGCCGCCTCCCCTGCTCGCCGGAGGCGCTGTCAGCTCCTCGGCCACCTGCTCCAATCCGGCCGAGCGCGAGCCCTTGACCAGCACCGCGTCGCCCGGCTCCAGCGTTGCCGCCAGCAGCTCCGCCGCCTCGGCCGGATCGGCGACGAGCTCGTCGGGGTCATAGTCGCGGGCCGGCAGGCCGACGCCGAGCACCATGTCCACGCCGGCGGCGCGGGCGTGCTCGCCGACCTCGCGATGGAAGCCGGCGGCGCCGGGACCGAGCTCCCCCATCTCACCGAGCACGGCAAGCGTGCGCGGCGCGCCGAGCGTCGCGAGATGGTCGAGCGCCGCTCGCATCGACACCGGGTTGGCGTTGTAGCAGTCGTTCACGAGGACGATCCCGTCACCGAGCTCGATGCGCTCACCGCGGAAACGGGAGAATCCTATGTCCGCGGCGCGGTCGGCCATCTCCGCCAGCGGCGCACCGAGGGCGAGGCCGGCGGCAACAGCGGCCAGGGCGTTGGTCAGGTTGTGCGCCTCGGCGAAGGGGAAGTGGAAGCGCTGGCTGCCGGCCGGGGTGGCGATCATCGCCTCGGTCACACCCTCGGCGACCCGCACCTCGGTCGCCTCGACGTCGCCGCCGGGCCCGAAGCGGGCCAACCGCGGCGCCCGCGCCAGGTGTGGCTCCAGCTCCCCCGCCGCGACCGGAGCGATCGCGAGGCCGTCCGCCGGGAGGAAGTCGAGCACCTCCGCCTTGGCCGCGGCGATCGCGGCCACCGAGCCCAGCAGCTCGATGTGGACCGGACCGACGTTGGTGATCACGGCCACTTCGGGCTCGGCGATCCTTGCCAACTCGGCGATCTGGCCCGGCCCGCGCATCGCCATCTCCAGGACCAGCGTGTCGGTGTCCTCGGGTGCTTCGAGCACGGTCAGCGGCAGCCCGATCTCGGTGTTGAGGTTCTCGCGGTTGGCGTGGACGCTGCCCGGCAGCAGCGTCCGGGCGATGTCCTTGACCGAGGTCTTGCCGACCGAGCCGGTGACGCCGACGACGCGGGCACCCAGCGCCCGGCGCCAGGCCCGGGCCAGCGCCTGCATCGCCGCCAGCGGGTCCTCGACGGCGAAAACCCAGGCCCGCCCTCCATTGCGGCAGTCCTTTGGTCCGCTATCCAGACCAAAGGACTGCCGCAACTCGTCGCGGACCACTACGCCCCAGGCCCCGGCCTCGATCGCCGCCGGGGCGAACTCGCCGCCGTCGCGGTTGGCGCCACGCAGGCCGAAGAAGAGGTCGCCGGGCCCACTGCCGGCGGAGTCGATCGTCGCCCTCGCCGGTGCGCCGGGCCCGCCCTCGGCAACGATCTCCGCACCCAGCGCCGCCGCTATCTCCGCCGGCGAGAGCTTCACGCCGGGCTGCCCAACTTCCGCAGCTCCTCGCGGGCGACCTCGCGGTCGTCGAAGGGGATCTTGCGCCCGGCCTCGAACTCCTGGCCCTGCTCGTGGCCCTTGCCGGCGATGACGACGGTGTCGCCGGGCTCGGCCTGGACCAGGGCGAGTGCGATCGCGGCGCGGCGGTCGACCTCGACCTCGACCTCGCCGCCGTCACTGGTGCCGGCAACAACTTCGGTGACGATCGCTGCCGGATCCTCGGAGCGCGGGTTGTCGGAGGTGATCACCGCGAGGTCGGAGAGCTCTGCTCCGGCCCGGCCCATCTTCGGCCGCTTGTCGCGGTCGCGGTCGCCGCCGGCACCGAAGACGGAGATCAGCCGCCCCGCGGTCAGCCGCCGTGCCGCCCGCAGCACGTTCTCCAGCGAGTCCGGAGTGTGCGCGTAATCGACCAGGACCGAGAACCCCTGCCCCTCGTCGATCGGCTCCAGCCGCCCCGGCACCCGCGCCGCCCGCGCCAACCCGGTCGCGGCCGTCTCCCCCTCTACCCCCATCGCCTCAGCGACAGCGAACGCCCCCAAAGCATTCGCCACGTTGAAATGCCCCGGCAGCCCCGTCCGCACCCGAACCTCCCCGCGGTTCACGGTGAACTGGGCGCCGGCGGCGTCGAAGGCGATGTCGTGAGCCGTGTAGTCGGCGTTGACGCCTTCGGCGGAGAAGGTGACGCAGTCGAATTCCTCGGCAAGGCGGCGGCCATAGGGGTCGTCGACGTTGACGACCGCCGTCCCCGGCCCCAGGCCGGCGAACAACTTGCGCTTGGCGAGGAAGTAGTCCTCCATGTCGCCATGGAAATCGAGATGATCCTGGGTCAGGTTCGTGAACAGCGCCACCTCGAAGTGGATCGCGTCGGCCCGGTGCAACGACATCGCGTGCGAGGACACCTCCATCGCGCAGGCCCGGTCCCCCCCGTCCAGCATCCGCCGGAACGTCCCCTGTAGATCGATCGCCTCGGGCGTGGTCCGCTCCACGCTCTCCTCCACCCCCCCGACGACCTGCTTCACCGTCCCCAGCAACCCGGTCGAAACCCCCGCCCTCTCGAGGATCTCCCGGATCAGGAATGCGGTCGTGGTCTTCCCATTGGTCCCCGTAACCCCCACCACCCGCAGCTCTTCGGTCGGATCCCCGTAGAACCGCGCCGCCGCCGGAGCCATCGCCGCCCGCGCGTCCGGCACGACCACCTGGGGAACGCTCACATCCAGCTCCCGCTCTACGACCAGCGCCACCGCCCCGGCATCGATCACCCGCGCGGCGAACTCATGCCCGTCGACCCTCTCCCCGCGCACACAGAAGAACAGCGTCCCCGGCCCAGCCTTGCGACTGTCATAGGCAAGCTCGGACACCTCGACCGACCCGTCGCCGACGACCCGGGCCCCACCAACTTCCGCGGCAAGCGCCTCAATCCTCATCGTCCCCGAGTCTAGATCGGGAGTCGGGTGCCCTATTCGGGGGCAACGCCGAGGTATGGGAGTGAGAACGCGGCGATCTTCCCGAATGCCGGCGCCGCCACCGACCCCCCGTAAATATCCCCCTGCGGCTGATCCACGATCACCGCCGCCAGGAACTTCGGGTCCTGCGCCGGCGCGAAGCCGATGAACGAGGCCACGTATTTGCTTTCCGAGTAGCCGCCGTTTTCGGCCACCTCGGCCGTTCCGGTCTTGCCCGCCAGCGTGTACCCCGGGACGCTCACCTCCGAGGCGGTGCCGCCGGCGGCCAGCACCCCCTCGAGCATTTCCCGCACCTGCTGGGCGACACCGGCGTCGATCACCCGGTGGCCCTTCGGCTCGTGGATCTTTTCGTCGCCGACCCGCTCGATCAGCTGCGGCTGTTTGAGGATGCCGCCGTCGGCGATCGCCGCGTAGCCCGCCATCATCTGCATCGGCGTCACCGAGATGCCCTGGCCGATCGGCATGTTGCCCATCGAGGAGCCCGAGTATTCGTCGAGCCCGAGCACGATCCCCCGCTCCTCGGCCGGGTACTGGACCCCGGTCGGGCGGCCGAAACCGAAGCGGCTGACCCATTTGCTGAATTTTTCGGCACCGATCTCGAGCCCGATCGTCACCGCGCCCACGTTGGAGGAGTGGGCGAGGATTTCGGCCACGCTCATCGTCTCGGTCCCGCGTTCCTCGGCGTCTTCGATCGTGCGGTCGGCGACCTGGATGCTCGGCGGCAGCACGAAGGAGGTGGTCGGGGTCACCAGTTTTTCCTCCAGCGCGGCGGAGACGGTGAACGCCTTGAAGGTCGAGCCGGGCTCATAGGTGAAGCCGGTCGCCCTGTTGATCAGGTCTTCGTTGCTGGCGCTGGAGAGGTCGTTGGGGTCGACCGGCGGCCAGTTGGCCATCGCCAAGATCTGCGAGCTGCGCGGGTCCATGACGATCGCCGTCGCCCCTTTGGGCGCGTAGGTTTCGCCGACTTCGGCCAGCACCCGCTCGGTCTTCTCCTGGATCTGGGGGTCGAGCGTAAGTTGAACGTCTTCGCCGTCCTTGGCTTCCTGCACGGTTTCCAGCCGGATCGCGTCGCCGAGCGCGTCGTGGACGATGCGCCGCTCGCCGTCGCTGGCGCTGAGCACCGATTCCTCGCCCGCCTCGAGCCCGGTCAGCCCCTGGTTTTCGGAGCCGACGGCACCGACCACCTGCCCCGCCATTTCCCCCTGCGGGTAGGTGCGGCGGCTGTCGGGCAGCTCGCCGATCCCTTCCAGCCCCAACCGTTCGATCCGGCCCGCCTGTTCGAGGCTGACTTTGTGGGCGACGTAGGAGAAGCCGCCTTCGGCGGTCAGGCTTTCCAGCACTTCCGACCTGCCGAGATCGAGGATCGAGGCGATTTTCTCCGCCGCCTTGGGCGGGTTCTTGACCTGGTAGGGCGTGGCGAAGATCGTCGCTGCGTCCTCGGAGGCGGCGAGCTCGTTGCCGCTGCGGTCGAGCAGGCTGCCGCGCAGCCCCGGCACCGTCACCGTCTCGGTCTGCTGGGAGATCGCCTCGGAGGCGAGGGCGCCGCCCTGCACCCCCTGCAGCCAGAAGGCACGCCCGACGATGACGAGGAAGCAGAGCAGGAAGCCGGCGAACAGAAGGCCGATCCGGCGCTCGATCAAGCGCATCCGCGCCCGCCCCTACCCGCCGCTCGCGGCGAGGCGCGCCGCCGCGGTGGCGACATCATCAGGGCTTGCCTCGACGAAGTGGATCTCTTCACTGGCGGGCATCGCCAGGCCCAGCGGCATCGCCGCCCGGCGCACCGGGCCAACGCCGGAGAGGCGGGCATCGCGACCGCGGAGAATCGAGTTCTCCTGGTCGAGGGCGGTGATCGACTCTTCGATGTGCCCCGAGGAGGCGGCGAAGCTGAGTGTGACCACGTTGAGGGCGACGATCCCCACCAACAGCACGCCGAGCACGGCGATCCAGGCGCGGCCACGGGTCATCCGCACCATCAGGCCGGAGTCGGGAAGCTGGCCGACGGCGACCGCGGTGCGGCCGGCGAAAGGGATCAGCTGGCCGCCGACCGCGGCGGCACGGCCGGCCGTGCGGGCCCGCCGCGGCGCCCGGGCCGGGGCCCGGCGGGCCGCCGGCTTGCGCGCGGGGGATTTCCGGGTCGGGGACTTGCGCGCGGGCGACTTGCGCGTCGGTGCCCTGCGGGCGGGCGCCGCCGGTGCGGCGACGGCACGGCCTTTCGGAGTCGGACGGGTGCGGGGGCGGCGAGGCGGCGGCGAGGTGCGCGAGGGCGCCGGTGCCGGCGCGGTCTGGCGCTTGGGAGCGGCGACAGCCATCAGGCGGTCTCCCCCAACGGCGCGTCCTCGAGCTTGAGGGCTACACGCAGGTGCGCCGAGCGCGAGCGCGGGTTGGCGTCGACCTCATCCGGGCCCGGGGAGACCGCGCGCCGGGTCAACAGCTCGGCCTCCGGCTCGTGGCCGCAGACGCAAACGGGCAGCTCGGGCGGGCAGACGCAGCCGCGTGCCTTGGCGGCGAGGAACTGCTTGACCGGCCGGTCCTCGAGCGAGTGGAAAGCGATTGCGCCGAAACGCCCACCCACGGGCAGCATGTCCCAGGCCAGCGGCAGCGCCCGCTCGAGCGAGTCGAGCTCGCCGTTGACGGCGATCCGGATCGCCTGGAAGCTGCGCTTGGCCGGGTGGCCGGCGCCGAAACGAGCCGCCGCCGGCATCCCGGCCTTGATCGCGTCGACCAATTCGGAGGTCGTGGTGAGAGGCCTGCGGCGGGCTATCTCGCGGGCGATGCCGCCGGCGTAGCGCTCCTCGCCGAACTCGCGCAGGACCTGCGAGATCCGCGCCTCGGGCCACTCGTTGACGAGCTTGGCCGCGTTGAAGTCCTGGCGGGTGTCCATGCGCATGTCCAGCGGCGCGTCATATGCGTAGGAGAAGCCCCGCTCCCAGGCATCTACCTGCATCGAGGACATCCCGAGGTCTACATAAATCATCTCTGGGCGGAGGCCTTCGCCGTCGAGGGTGCGAAGACCTGCCGCAAAATCGACATTGAGGAAACGCGTCCGGCAGGGCACCTCGATCGCGAACTCGGCGAAGCGGGCGGCCGCGGCGGGGTCGCGGTCGATCGCGACCAGGGTCCCGGTCGGCCCCAGCTGCGCCGCGATCGCCCGCGCATGCCCCCCACCACCAAAGGTGCAGTCAACCGCCGTCTGCCCCGGCTCCGGAGCGAGCAGCGAGGTCAACTCCGGCGCCAGGACGGGCTCGTGGCTCATCGCCTCGAGGTCGATGGGCCGATTTCCCACGACATGCGTGGGATTCCGGCCCGTCGACGGGTGGTTGTGGTGGGCTTGGGTGCGGGCGGCATGGAGTCTCATGGTTGCGCGGGGCCGGCGGCGGCAAGGCCCTCGGCGATCTCGGGGGCAGCGGCGTCGAGCTCCTCCTCCTGCTTGGCCCAGGCCTCGGCGTCCCAGATCTCGAGGTACTCCCCCGCTCCGATCACGACGCAGTTGCCGCCGAGCCCGGCGTGCTCGATCAGCGGCTTCGGCAGGCGGATGCGCCCGGCCGAGTCGAGCTTCTCGTCGAAGGAGCCGCCGTGGAAGCGGCGGCGCAGCTGGCGCGCGTCGCGTCCGAAGGGGCTGTGCGGCGAGAGGAAGGTGTCGGAGAGCTGCTCGAACTCCGCGGTCGTGTGAACCCAGACGCAGGGGTCGAAGCCCTTGGAGAGAACGATGCCGTCGGAGAGCGAGGCGCGGAACCGCGAGGGAACCGTGAGTCGATCCTTGGAATCGAGGCTGTGCTCGTAGAGACCCCGAAATGCCACCTCGGCGAGTCCTTTCTGAGCGGGAGGGCTGGGAAGGAGTTGGGACCGGAGTGATGAGGTGGGAGGAACCTCACCACCCCGGTCCTGGGCTTCAACTCGAGCGCCACAGTACCCCACTCTCTCCCACTTTGCAACACGACTCCTCTCTGCAAGGTCGTTTGCATCCGCTGCCCGGCGCGGTAGGTTCAGCCAGGTGAGCGCCCCGAGGAATCCGGCCCGCCCCTGGCGACACCACCCGAGGCCGCGCCGGGCCCGGCCCCCGACGACGCCAACGACCTGCGCGGCGCCTACTTCAAGCAGCTGCTGAGCAAGAAGCTGAGCTGGGCGCTGATCCTCGGCGCGACGATCGCGGCCGGGGTCGCAGCGGCGATCTTCGTCGGCGCCGCGGTAGGCGGAGGCGCCGCCATCGCCGTCTTCCTGATCTCGCTGCTGGTCGCCTTCGGCATCGCCGACTCCCGCGCCGAGGAGGCCTTCTTCCAGATCTACGCCCGGCAGCGCGGGCTCGAACTCGGTGGCCGGGCGCCGCTGCCGGCGACGACGCCGCTGCTGCGCAAGGGCGACGACCGCTACGCCGAGCGCACCCTCTCCGGGCCTTTGGGCGAGGGAGTCGAAGGCATGCTCGCTCTCTATACATACGAGGAGGAGTCGCGCGACAGCGACGGCAACCAGGAGACCAACTACTACCGCTACACGGTCGGCCTGGTCCCGGTGCCGGAGTCGGCGGCGCTGGTGCCGGAGCTCTACTGCCAGCGCAAGGTCGGATTGCGAGCGCTGGAGGGGCTCGAGGACGCCTTCCGCGGCTCCAAACAGCGGGTCAACCTGGAGAGCACGGCGATGGGCGACAGGTACGAGGTCTTTGCCAACAAGGACCAGGACGCGGTCTGGCTGCGCCGCCTCTTCACCCCCACCTTCATCGTCTGGCTGACCGAAAGCGCACCGAAGAAGTTCGCCTTCGAGCTCGTCGGCGGCACCCTCTGCTGCTACGTCAGCGGCCACAAGAAGAAGTCCGGCGGAGCTGGACGAGATCGGCGCCGCCACCGCCGCCGTGGCCAAACGCCTGCGCGACGAGTCCCTGGAGTAGCCCAGCTGTTCCTTTCCCGCGCATGCGCGGGAAAGGAACAGCTGGGCGGTCGGGTCAGAAGCCGGAGAGCAGGGAGCCCGCGTTGGCTATCAGTCCGGCGGCGATCATCAGCAGGACCGAGGGGACGAGGACGAGGGCGACGACGAGCTGGATCTTGGGGGCGGCGCGGGCGGCGCGCTCCTCGACGGCGCGGCGGCTGTCGCGGCGCAGGGCGCCGGCCTGGCGGCGCAGCTGGTCGGCCAGTGGCGAGCCGAAACGGCGGGAGCGCTCGATCGCCGCGACCAGGGTCGCCAGCTCGCTGCCCGGGACGCGGGCACGAAGCGAGCGCAGGGCGGCGCCGAGCGGCACCCCGCAGGAGAGCTCGGCCACGGTCAGGCGCAGCTCCTCGGCCAGTGGCCCCTCCCCCGCCCGCGCCAGCTGCTCCAGCCCCGCCGCCGGGCCGCGGCCGGAGCCGGCGCTGACCGCGAGCAGGTCGAGTGCGTCGGGCAGCGCCGCCAGCAATCGCCGCTGCCGCCGCCGCGCCTCGCGCTCGAGCAGGGCGTCGGGGACGAGGAAGCCGGCCGCCGGCAACCCGATCGCGACCAGCAACGCGGTCCGGCCCGGCGCCGCCGGCGCTGCGGCCAGGGCGGTAAGGCCGCCGCAGGCGGCACCCGCGAGCTTCGCCGCCAGCACGGCGGCCAGCGGCAGCCGTGCCTCCAGGCCAGAACGGCGCAGTCGCTCGGGCAGCCCCAGCCGCAGCGCCGCCCCGGCCGAGCGTCCCCGCAGGCCGAAGGGCAGTGCCGGCAGGCCGCGCCCCGCCCGCCCGGCGAGCAGCTCGCGGGCGGCGGCGAAGCCAAGGAGGACCGCGAGCGCCGCCAGCAGCCCGGCCGCGCTCATTCGGCGATCCGCGAGAAACGCCTGATCGCGACGAACCCGACCAGCTGGAAGACGGCAGCGAGGCTCAGCAGCACCGCCGCCGGGGGCGAGCCGAGCAGCTTGGCGATGAAGCCGGGCTGGATCAGCTCGGCGAAAAGAGCGCCGCCACTGGGCATCGCCACCACCAGCAGGCCGGTGAAGCGCGCCTGGGCGGTGGCCGAGCGGGCGTCTTCGGCGACCCGGTCGCGCTCGGCGGCGCCGGCGGCGAAGCGGCGCAGGAGCCCGGCCAGGTCGCCGCCGGCCAAGCGCTGGCTGAGCAGGGCCGCGGCGAAGGCGTCGACCCGCTCCGAGCGCATCCGCCGCCGCCAGGACGCGACCGCCGCGGTCGTGGCGGCGCCGAGATCGAGCTCGGCACCTAGCCGCGCCAGCTCCGACGCCGGTGGCCCATCCAGCGACGCCGCCGCGGCCGGCAGCGATGCCCGCAGCGAGCGGCCGGCGCTGAGCGAGTCGGCGATCGCGGTTGCGACTTCCGGCAACGAGCGCTCCACCGCGAGGCGATAGCGGCGGCGGCGACTGGAGACCGCCCAGCCGGCCAGCGCCGGGCCGGCGACCGAGAGTGGCAGCGCCAGCGCCGGCCCGGCCAGGAACCAGCCGCCGAGCACCGCGGCGCCCGCCCCGAGCGCGGCGAGGCGGCGGCGCTCCGCGCTCGAGGGCGCGTAGCCCTCGCGGCCGGCCCGGCGCAGCGGCTCCAGGGCCACGGCCAGCCAGCGCGCCGCCGCCGGGCTGGCCAGCAGCGCCTCCCGCGCCGCCAACGCCAGCAACCCTCCAGCCGCCGCGCCGACCAGTGCCGGCAGCAGCCCGGGGGCGTCACTCATCGGGCGGCGGCCGGGGCGAGGGTGCGGGCGGCGGTCGTCGCCGCCGTCCGCACCACCTCGGCGATCTCGGTGACGACGCGGGCGCCGTCGGCGCCGCGCTCGAGGTGGACAACCAGGTCGATCCCCCGCCGCACCTGTTCGGCCACCGCCGCGTGCGGCAACCCCACCCCCGCCATCAGCGCCAGCGTCTCCAGCCGGCTGAGCGCGTCGGCGGGCGAGTTGGCGTGGACGGTCGAGAGGGCGCCGTCGTGACCGGTGTTGAGAGCGGTGAGGAGATCGAGCGCCTCGGGTCCTCTGACCTCGCCGATCACGATCCGGTCGGGGCGCATCCGCAGAGCGTTTCGCAGCAGGTCGCGGATCGAGACCTGGCCGCGACCCTCGACGCCGGCGGGCCGGCTCTCCAGCCGCACCACGTGTGGCTGCCGCAGTCGCAGCTCGGCCGCGTCCTCGATCGTCACCACCCGCTCGCCCACGTCGATGAAGCCGGAGAGGGCGTTGAGCAGGGTCGTCTTGCCGGAGCCGGTGCCGCCACTGACCAGGATGCTGCGGCGCCCGGCGACCGCCGCCTCCAGTGCACCCCGCTGGGCCGCGGTCAGGGTGCCGAGCGCGACCAGCTCGTCGGGGCCGGGCCGGCGGGCGCCGAAACGGCGGATCGAGACCAGTGGGCCGTCGATCGCCAGTGGCGGGATCACGACATTGACCCGCGAGCCGTCGGCGAGGCGGGCGTCGACCATCGGGCTGAGCTCGTCGACCCGCCGTCCCAGCGGCGCCAGGATCCGCTCGATCGCGTTGCGCAGCTCCTCCTCGTCGGCAAAGGCGACGTCGGTGGCCTCGATCCGGCCGCCGCGCTCCACGTAAACGGTGCCGGGCCCGTTGACCATCACCTCCTCCACCGCCGGGTCGGCGAGCAGCACCTCGAGCGGGCCGAGCCCGACGCTGTCGCGGACGATTCGCGCCGCGATCTCCTCGCGATCGCCGTCCCCGAGCAGGACCGCGTCCTCCGCCACGAGCGCCCGCACCGCCTCGCCCAGGTCGCCGCTCTCCTCGCCGCCGCGGGCCGCCGCGGCCCGACGGCGCTCGACCAGCCGGCTCCGCAGCGCCGCCGCCAGCTCCACCACGTTCCGCTCGCGCGCCCGCACTCTCAACCCCTCGCCAGCAGCGTCACCTGGCGGGCGAAGCTCTCTGCCGCGATCAGCCGCAGCGCCTGGCCGCGGGTCAGCCCGAGCGTCGCCGCTGCGACGCCTTCGGCCGCGTTCCCGTCGGCGCCCGGGCCCAGCGCCAGCAGCGGCACAGCCGCGGCGGCGACGTAGGTCCGGCCCGAGCCCGAGCCGCCGGGTTCGGTCGTCACGACCACGTCGACCCGTTCTCCGACCGGCTGCGCCCCGGCCACCAGCAGCGCCTCAGCGCCGCTGACCGAGATCTCCACCGGGTGGCGCCCGTGCCCGAGCCCGAGCGCGCCCGCCGGATCCGCCCGCGGCGCCCGCAACTGCGAGGCGAGCAGATAGGAGCCGGTCGGGATCGTCGCCGTTGGCGCCAGACCGATCGCCTCGGCCGGGTTCTCGAGCGCGCCGGGCGGGACGAACCGGGTCGGGATCCGGCGCAACTCCAGGTCCGCGGCCGCCTGGCCGGGATCGATCTCCCGGCCGGCGTCGAGGTCGCCGGCGGCGACGACCACCGGCCGCAGTGCCCCGTAGCCGCGGGCGACGCTGGCGCCGTACCCGTCGGCGATCGCGGCAGCCGTAGCGGCCGCGCAGAGGGCCGCGAGGACAAAGGCGAGCGCCCGTCCCCTGCGGCTCACGTGGACCGCTCCCCGCGCCCCGCCAGCGGCAGCTCCAGGATCGCCTCCGTCCCCCGCGCCGAGGAGCGGAGCTGGAAATATCCGCCGTGGGCGGCGGCCGTTCGCCGCACCACCCGCAGCCCGTGGCCGTGGAGCCGGCGGCCCGAGAGCCGGGCGACCAGCTCGGCCGGACTCTCGCGCCGGGACCGCGGGCGGGCTTCGCGACCGGAGTCGACCACGACGACGCGCAACCGCCCCGAATCGTCGCGGGCCTCGACCACGACCTCGGGCCCTCCGTGCTCGATCGCGTTCACCACCAGGTTGTCGAGCGCCTGCGCGACGGCGCAGCGATCCGCTGCGATCGCCGCCTCGCCGGCCTGCCAGCGCAGCGAGAGCGAGCCACCGGCGAGGGCGGCGCGAGAGCCCCAGCGCCTGACCGCGGAGTCGAGCAGCGGTCGCGCCGGCGCCGTCTCGCGCACGGGGGCGAGCGACTCGCCGTTGATCTCCCGCTCCAGCCGCTCCAGCGCCGCGGCGGCCATCCGCACCGAGCCCTGAATCGCCGCCGGCTCCGCCCGGACCGTCCCCGGCGAAACCAGGGCGAGGGCCTGCAGTGGCCGGCGCAGCTCGTGCAGAGCCTCGTTCAGAGCCGTGCGCCGCCGCCCCGTGCGCAGGCCCTGAACCGCGACCGCCGCCGCCAGCGAGGCGCCGAGCGGCCAGGCCGCGACGACCTCTGCCAGCGCCAGCGTCAACTCGGCTCTCCCGCGGTCCAAATCCACATGGGTTGCCCAAGTAGCCGGGAGCGGCGTTCTCTCCCCCCTGGGAACCGGAGCCCGTCCGGAAAGGGCCGTCTTGGCGTTAAATGGGAAACGACGGAGCGCTTTGGAATACTTGATCCAGAACCGGGATGAAAACCATCCCGAGCCACCTCGCCCCGGCCTCCCCAAGAAGAACGGAGATTTCCCTGTGGCCCAGACCAAGACCTCCCCGGAGGGCATCACCCAACAGCTCGCCAAGGCCCTGGCCCATCCCCTGCGCGTGAGGATCCTCTCCTCCCTGCACAAGGGCGTATCCAGCCCCAACCAGCTCTCCCAGGAACTTGGTGAGCCGCTCGGCAACGTCAGCTACCACGTCAAAACGCTGCTCGAATACGACTGCGTCGAACTGGTGAAAACGGAGCCCCGCCGCGGTGCCGTCGAGCACTTCTACCGGGCCACCGAGCGCGCCTTCTTCAGCGCCAGCGACTGGAAGAAGATCCCCGCCTCGGCGCGCAAGGGCATCTCCGGATCGATTCTCGAGACCATCGGCCACGATGCCACCGAGGCGCTGATGGCGGGCACCATCGACAAGCGCACCGACTCGCACGTCAGCCGCACGCCCCTTATCGTCGACGAGAAGGGCTGGGCCGAGATCGTCGCCCTGCTCGCCGACACCCTCAACCGGGCGATCGAGATCCAGGAGGAGGCAGCCGCCCGCCTCAGCGAGGAGAAGACCGAGCCGATCGACACCCGGCTGGCGATCCTCCACTTCGAGTCGCCGGAGGCCGGGCCCGGCAAGTAGCGCCTAGACCCGGAGCTCAGCCGTCGATCAGGCGGTAGCCGATACCCCAGCAGTTGACGATGTAGCGGCTGTGCTCCGGGTCCAGTTTCCTCCGCAGGCGACTGGCGTGTGAGTCCAGCGTGCGGGTGCGGCCGGGGCTGCGGTAGCCCCAGACCGCCTCCAGCAGGTCCTCCTTCGCGAAGACCCGCGTCGGGTCGCCGGCGAGGATCCGCAGCAGCGTGAACTCCTTTTTCGCCAGCGCCACCTCGCGATCGCCGACCAGCACCTTGCGGCGCACCGGGTCGACCATCAGCTCGCCGACCCGGATCGGGCCCTCGCGGCGGCTGGCGCGGCGGCGCAGGACGGAGCCGATCCGGGCCCGCAGCTCTTCGAAGTTGAACGGCTTCGTGAGGTAGTCGTCGGCCCCGGCGGTGAGCCCGCGGACCCGGTCGGTCTGGGCGCCGCGACCGGTGAGGACGATCACCGGCAGGTCGGGGTCGAAGCGCGAGTCGACGCCATCGGCGGTGCGGATCTCACGCAGCACGTCGAGCCCCGAAGCATCGGGCAGGGAGAGGTCGAGGAGCAGCAGGTCGGGGTGGTTGTAGCGGCAGAGCCGCAGCGCGTCCGAGGCGCTCGGCGCCGGCATGACGCCGAAGCGGTCGGCCATGAGGTGGTCGCAGAGAAGCTCCAGGGTCATCGCGTCGTCCTCGCAGACGACGACGCTGGCGATCTCTTGGCGGTGCGGCAACATTGGCCCCCTAAGTCCCGGCGCCGGCCAAACTCTCCCCCCCCTGGCGAAGGAATCTCGAGAACGGCGGCCGCGCCGCGCACCCAGAGCAGCCGCCGTGGGGGTACGCCGAGGTGGACGGCGAGCTCGCGACCCTCACCGTCGAGGAAGACCAGGTCGAGCTCGAAGCGCATGGCGAAGGTGTGGACGCTGGCGCAGCGCGGGATCAGCAGGCCGGCGCCGGCCTGCTCGCGGGTCAGCCCGGCGAGGCCGAACAGGCGGGCGCGGAAAGCCGGCCGCGACCGGGACGACGCGGCCGTGGACGCTGCGCCGCGGGACAGCGCCCGGAAGCGGCGCGGGCACGGGGTCGCAGCCCCGCCAAGACTTGGCCGACCGATCGGCCACGCTCACCGCCGATGGGCCGCCCCGTATGTCTAGCTCGGCCCATCGACCCGCCCTGCGTCTACGCTCTGAGCGATGACTGACAAGCCCAAGGTCGCGATCTTCGGACCGAGCCCGATGCTCTCGGTCACGATCGAGTCGCTGACCGCCGAAGGTGGCGACGACATCCACGTCCACGCCGCCGGGCAGGGGGTCTGGGTGGCGCGGATGGCCGCCGAGCTCGGGGCCGAGGCCGTCCTCTGCGGCTTCTGCGGGGGCGAGTCGGGGACGGTCCTGCGGCGGCTGCTGGAGCAGATGCCGATCGAGCTGCGCCTGGTCGAGACCCGCGAGGGCAGCGGCGCCTACATCCACGATCGCCGCGACGGCGAGCGCCGGCCGGTCGCCCAGAGCGCCGCGATGCCGCCCTCGCGGCACGAGGTCGACGACCTCTTCTCGGTCACCTGCGCGGCCGCCCTCGACGCCGACGTCCTCGCCCTCTGCGGCCCCTACCCGGGCGAGGCGCTGCCGTTGGAGATCTACGGCGGCCTCGTCGCCGATGTCCGCGCGAACGGGACGCCGGTCGTGGTCGACCTCTCGCCGCCGCGCCTCGACAGCGCCCTCGAGGGCAAGCCCGAGCTGGTCAAGATCAACGACTGGGAGCTGGCCACCTACGTCACCGGCCCAGTCGACACCGAAGCCCGCATGCGCGCCGCGGCGGAGAAGCTGCTCGAGGCCGGCGCCCAGGCGGCGATCATCACCCGCGCCGGGGAGCCGGCGCTGGTCGTCCGCGGCGAGCGAGGCCTGGGAGCTGACGCCGCCCCGCTTCGAGCGCGGCTCGCGCGAGGGCTGCGGCGACTCGATGATGGGCGCGCTGGCGGCCTCGATGGCCGCCGGCCTGGACTGGGAGGAGACGCTGCGTACCGGCGCCGCCGCGGGGGCGGCCAACTTCCTCCGCCACGGCCTCGGCAGCGGCGCCCGCGGCGTCGTCGAGGAGCTGGTGCCCAGGGTCGAGCTGCGCCGCCTGCCCTGACGCGACCCCGAAGGCTCCTCGGATCGACGGAGCCCATAGTCACTTAAATCTTTGGGCTCGCTCAGAGCGAGGGGCCGAAGGGCAGCTCGAGGCGGTCGCCGGAGACGATCGCGCGCGGCGCCGTCTCGGTCATCCACTCGATTCGCGGCGCCAGCTCGGCGACCTCGCCGAGGCGCTCGAAGGCGGGGCTGAGGCGCAGCGGGCGGCCGCCGTGGGAGCTGTGGGCGTCGCTGCTGAGAACGTGGACGAGGCCGGCTTCGGCCATCGTCAGCATCCCGGCCGCCATCTCCTCGCGGAGGAAGAAGTCGGCGGTGGCCTGAATCAGGGCGCCGGCGACGACGAGGGCGGCCATGCGCTCGAACATGTCGGCGGAGAGGTGCCGCTCGGGGTGGGCGATCAGGGCCCGGTGACCGCGCTCGGCGAGGTGGGCGACGCGGCGCAGGAGGCTGTCGCTGAGCGGCCCCGGCGCCGGCTCGAGCAGGATCCAGCGGCCGCTGCCGAGGGAGACCCGGCCGAGCTCCTCCTCGTCGAGATCCTCGACCGCGGTCTCGGCCACCTCACCGCCGCTGAGGATCTCGACCGCGATCCCCTCCTCGCGCAGGCGCGAGTTGACCGCCTCGACCCGGTCGGCCACCTCCTCGATGCGGACGTCGTGGTCGTGGCGGATGTGGGGCGTGGCGCAGACCGCCTCGATCCCGTCGGACTCGGCCTGCAGAGCCATCGCGACGCTGTCATCGAGGTCGCGCGAGCCGTCGTCGAGGCCGGGCAGGATGTGGCAGTGGAGGTCGATCATCTGCGCCTCGTTTCAAGGAGCCGGGCCCATTCCCTGCGGCCACGGGTGCAAACGGCCGTTCAGCGACCGTCCCGAACGGGCACCGGCGTACGATGATCGGCAAGATCATGGATCTGTTCCGCGGGGCTCGTGGAGCAGTTGGGCTTCAACTCACATGGACAAGAAAACGACCCGTCGAGGGAATTACGAGTCTGGCTCCGACTACGTGCTGGAGTACGGAGAGCTCCGCTTCGCCTTCAACGAGGGCGACTTCGGGCAGCGGGTCGAGCAGGCCGCGGTCAAGCTCGGCTTCGTCAACCAGGGCCTCAGCCAGGAGGAGCTGGACGACCTCCTCGACCTCGCCGTCAGCGGCGAGATCGCCGAGCCCTCCTCCGCCCTCGGCGAACACATCAACGAAAACTGGGAGGACCTGGTCGGTCCCTCCAACCGCAGCCTCGTCCACTGGATCCGCCGCCTCGTCTTCCGCGGCGCCTGGCTCGACCAGCGGGTCAAGGAGGGCGAGCTCGACGTCGTCTTCGACGAGCGCACCCAGACCTTCGGCTACGTGCAGCCGGACCGCAGCGCCGAGCTGATCGAGCTCTCCAAAGAGCCGAGCTGGCGCCGCATCGCCTATAGACGCTGAGTCTCAGGCAGCAGCAGGGCGCTCTAGCGCCGCGACGACCGTCAGACGTGCCGGAGCCGCCGGCGACTCGGCCGGCGTCGAAGAACTGCTTGGCGGCGTCGGCGTCCTCGTAGGCCTCGCCGAGGCGGGTCAGCGAGTCGACCAGGAGGATCACGTCGTCGCCGGCCGCGGCGCGGGCGCCGGCCTGGGCCAGGGCGTCGCTGGCGTGGCGCGGCTGGCCGGCCGCGACGATCTCGGCCTTCGGCGCGTCGCGGCGCCAGTCGGCCAACTCCTCGGGGCTGGGGTCGATCAGCAGCACCACCGGGTCGGGGCCGTCGGAACCGGCGGCGAGATCGGCGGCGATGCCGCGCAGAAGCACGGTGCAGGCGGCGCGGGTCTCGGCGCAGAGCAGCGCCTGGCGGCCGGCCTCGGGCGGCAGCAGCAGCCCCTGCAGGGTCACGCCCTCCTGCTTGCCGCGGCGGCCGAAGCGGCGCCGGCGGCGGCGTTTGGGGCGGGAGGCAGGCTCGCCGGAAGCGGCCGCGCCGGCCGGCGCGGGCGGCGGCGTCGGCGCCTCGGGCTCGGGGGCGCGCTCGGGCTGGCGCGGGGCGCGGGGCGTGCGCGGCTCGCGCCCGGAGCCGCGGCTCTCGCCATCGCCGTCGGCTTTGGCGCCGGAGCGGCGACGACGGCGACGCGGTGGGCGCTCGCCCTGCTCGCGCCCGCCGCCGGCGGCTGAAGACTGGCGGCCGGAGGAGCGCTCGCGACTGGGCGCCGAGGGGGCGCTCGAGCCGGAATCCTCGCCGGCCAGCTTCGCGATCAGCTCGGCCCGGGGCAGCATCCGGTAGCGCTCGACGCCGGCCTCGGCGGCCAGCGTGTGCAGCTCGGCGATGTGCTTGTTCTCCAGCTCGGTCTTGTTCATCGAAGCGGCAGGTTATTCAACCCGACCGCGGCGGGGTCGATGCCCTCCAGGGCGGCGGCCTCGGGCCAGGCCTCGGCCTCCTGCTTCACCTGCCGCCGCGACCAGCCCAGCTCGGCGCCGAGGACCTCGGCGATCGGCCGCACCGCGTCGGCCGTCGCGCAGCTGCGGCGCCGCCAGGATCCCCAGCCGGGTGCGGCGCAGCAGCACGTCGGCGACGCAGCGGGCCTGCTCGCGGCGGGCGGCGATCGCCACCTCGGCCAGCAGGTCGGGGCGGCCGGGGACGATCGGCGCGGCCAGCTTCGGGTCCTTCCAGGCGAGGTCGAGGACGGCGCGGGAGGCGTGGCCGTAGCGGAAGGCGAGCTGGCCGAGCGAGTCCTCGCCGACTCCCTCCGGCGCCCTCAGGTCCTCGGCCCGCGCCTCCATCCCGAGCGGGATCTCGGTCGTGTGGCAGGGCGCGGTGCGGCCCTCGCGCTCGACCAGGCGATCGACGGTCTGCTTCGCCATCCGCCGCCAGGTGGTGAGCTTGCCGCCGGTGATCGTCAACATCCCCGAGGAGGTCTCATACAGCTCCGCTTTGCGCGAGATGTCGACCGACTTGCGCGGGTCGCCAGTCGAGATCAGCGGCCGCACGCCGGCGTAGGCGCCGACCAGATCGGACTGCGAGAGGGCGGTGCCGAAGAACTCGTTGACGGCCTCGAGCAGGTAGCCGATGTCGTCCTCGGCCGGTCGCGGGTGGACGGTGTCGCCGTCGAAGTCGTTGTCGGTGGTGCCGACCAGGGTGCGCCCGTACCAGGGCAGCGAGAAGATCATCCGGCCCTCCCCCGCCGGCACGACGCAGGCGGCCTGGCCCATCGGCAGGTCGGCGGCGTCGAGGATCACGTGGGTGCCGCGGCTGGGCGCGATCCGCGGCATGTCCTCCTCGCCGACCGTCTCCTCGGGACGGATCTGGTCGGCGAAGACGCCGGTCGCGTTGACGACATGGTCGGCGCCGACCTCGAAGCGCTCGCCCGACTCCGCCTCGACGGCGGCGACGCCGGTGGCGCGGCCGTCGGCGGCGAGCACCTCGGTCACCTCGGCGCCGTTCAGCATCACCGCGCCGAAGCGCTCGGCCTCGCCGAGGATCGTCAGCACCAGGCGCACGTCGTCGGTCTGGCAGTCGTAGAAGAGGTAGGCGTCCTTGGGGTCGCGCGAGGACAGGGCCGGGACCAGTTCCAGCAGCTCCTCGCGGTCGATCGTGCGGTGGCGGTCGGGCGACCAGTAGAAGTCCTCGTCCTCCTCCTTGGAGGCGCGCAGCTCGCGGCGGCTGCGGCCGACCCGGGTCGTCGCCATCACGTCGTACATGTTCAGCCCGATGCCGAGCTTGCGGTCGCGGCGCTCCTCGCCCAGGGCGGGGACCAGGAACGGGGTCGGGTAGACCAGGTGGGGCGCGAGCTGGACCATCAGCTGGCGCTCCAGCAGCGCCTCGCGGACCAGGCCGAGGTCGAAGTTCTGCAGGTAGCGGAGGCCGCCGTGGACCATCTTCGAGGAGCGGCTGGAGGTGCCGGCGGCGTAGTCGCCGCGCTCCAGCAGCGCCACCGAGTAGCCGCGCGAGGCGGCGTCGAGGGCGACGCCGGCGCCGGTGATGCCGCCGCCGATGACGACGACCTCGAAGTGCCGGCCGGCGATCGCCTCGATCGCGTCGGCGCGGGTCAGCATCGGCGTGGGGAGCGTCGCAGGGATAGTCACCTAGTCGAGGAAGACGGTCGTCTGCGGTGGTCGGACGCTCCGGCGCCGGGCGCTCCTGGCGCGGCTGGCCGAGGTGGAGAAGGCCGACGAAGCGCTCGCCGGCGGGCAGGCCGACGGCGGCCCGTCCCTCCTCCCCGCGCAGCAGCCCGGGGCTGCGCCAGTAGCCGGCGAGGCCGTCGGCGTGGGCGCCGAGCAGGACGATGTAGGCGGCGACGGCGGTCGCGTGCAGGTCCTCCTCGGCCTGGACCGGGTCCTCGCCCGGCAGCGCGGAGACGACGACCAGGGTCGGGCAACGGTCGAGCTTGGCGGCGCCCTCCGGACCGGCGGCCTCCTTCAGCCGCAGCAGCGCGACGGGGCCGACGACGCGGAAGCGCCAGGGCACGGTGAGGTGATGGTTGGGAGCCCACGCCGCGAGCTCGAAGAGCCGCTCAAGCTGCTCGCGAGGCACGGGCTCCGGCCCGAAGGCCTTGTGGGTGCGGCGAGTGCGTATCGCCGTCTCGACGTCCATGGAGACAGTGTCGCGCTTCGGCGCCCAAAACGGGGACCGCGCTCAGAGGCCGTAGCGCTGGCGCATCCAGAGCTTGCGGGCGCCGAGGGCGGCGGCGAAGAGCGAGGGCGCCGCCGAGCAGGCCGAGGACGATGGCGCCGGCGGGGCTGCTCGAGGGGTTGTCGGTGGACTCGCTCGACGCGACCGCTTGCGTTGCGGAGGCGGGGGACCCCTCCCTCTCTCGCCCCGCGGGAGGGGTGCCTTCGGCCGATGCCACGGGGGGCGGGTGGCCCGGGGGGCGCAAAACGTTCGGGAGGGGTCCCCCGCCTCCGCTCCCGGAAGTTGGTGGCGAGGACGGCGTGGCTCCGGGGGCGCTCGATGAACCGACCGACGGCGGGATCGAGGCCGGCGGCGAGGTGGTGGGGCTCGGGAGCGACGCCGCCGGTCTTGGCGCTGGTTGGGGATGGCTTGGGTTCGCGGGCGCGGCGCTGGGACCGGGTAGAAGTCGCCGGCGGCGGCGACCAGGACCTGGCCGGTGACCCAGACGGGGGTCTGGTCGCTGTCCTTGGAGTAGCGGTAGTGGCCGTCGCTGCGCTGCTGGGCGGCGAGGTAGTCGAGGGCGCTCTTGCCGCCGCGGCGGAAGGAGCCGGGGTCGCCGCCGCTGGCGAGGATGCCCTCGATCGCCCAGGCGGTCGACTGCGTGTTGACGCCGCCGTTGCCGCCGAGCGGGAAGCCACCGCCGGAGCGCTGGGCCTGGCGCAGGTAGGAGAGGCCACGACCGGACGCCTTCGAGCTGGGCGCCAGCGCCTGCATGACGGCGCCGGTGCCGTCGGCGGTGCTGGGCGAGCCGGGCACGTCGCCCCAGCCGCCGTCGTCGTTCTGGACCTGGTTCAGCCAGGAGAGCGACTTTTCCAGGCCGCCGGTGGCGCCGGCGGCGCGCAGGGCGATCACGGCGAAGGCGGTCGAGTTGGGCCAGTCTTCGTAGGAGCCGTTGTCGCGGCGCTTGGCGAGCAGGCGGGAGACGAGGTTGGCGCCGCCGAACTGGCGCGGGTCGACGCCGGCGCTCTCGAGCGCGAGGATCGTGCGGGCGAGGTCGCCGGGGCTCTTCAGCTCGCCGACGCCACCGCGCAGGAAGTCGACCGGGGTGTGGCCGCGGTTGGCGACGTCGAGCGGGTTGCGGCCGGCGGCCGCCAGGCCCAGCATCGCCCAGGCGGTCATCTCCGAGCCGGAGTCGTCCCCCGGCGCGGAGCCGAAGCCGCCGTCGGGGTTCTGCGCCGACTCCAGCCAGGTGGCGGCCCTGCTCACTTCCGACGCTTCGGCGCGAGCGGGCGCCAGCGCCCCGAGCGCCAGGCTGACGAGCAGCAGGGCGACGATGCCGCCGCCGCGCAGAGCCGGGCGCAGGCCGCCGCCGGCCCCTCGGTCGGAGACCGCGGGCTCGCCTCCCTCTCCCCTGCCCCACTCGAAGCGCTCGCGGAAGCGCGAGAGCATCCGCACCAGGGCCGGCCCGGCGACCAGCGCCAGGGCGACGTTGCCGGCAGCATGGGCGAGGTCGAACGGGATCGCCCGCGCCTCCAGCACGCCGAAGCGCTCCAGCGAGAGGTCGCCTCCGTAGGTCGCCATCAGGGAGAAGTTGAGCAGAGCGCCGTAGGCAATGCCAGCGAAACCGCAGGTGGCGGCGAGGCCGAGGCGGCCGACATTGCGCCCGCCGAGGGCGAGGGCGGCGCCGAGGATGCCGCAGAGGCCCCAGCCCGCCATCTGCCACGGCGTCCACGGTCCCTGCCCGAACCAGAGGTTGGAGACGAGGGCGGCGAGGGCGCCGACCGCGAACCCGGGGGCACCGCCGAGCGCGTAGCCGGCGAAGATGACGATGTCGGTGGTCGGCTTGACGTTGGGGAAGGCGGCGAAGGCGATGCGGCCGGCGATCGCCAGCGCCGCCAGCGCCGCGACCAGGGCGACGACCTGCGACGGCGGCCGCGAGCGCTCATACCAGGCGAAGCCGGCGAGCAGGACGGCGCCGAGGATGAGGAAGCTGACCAGCTCCCAGCTCACCGAGCCCCACCGCCTTCGCCGCGAAGCACCGCGGCACCCTGCTCGGGGGTGACGATGCCGGGCAGGTCGAGCACCCGGGCGACCTCGGTGGCGAAGTACCAGCCGCCGGAAAGGACCTCGCCGGCGGGGCCGTCGGCGATAACGACGCCGTCGCCGAGCAGGACCACGCGCTCGGCGAACTCGGCCGCGAACTCGACGTCGTGGGTGGCGACGACGACAGCGGCTCCGCGGGCGGCGAGATTCTCGATCAGGGCGACGAGGTCGGCCTTGCGGGTGCGGTCCATGCCGCGCGTCGGCTCGTCCAGCGCAACCAGGCCCGGCAGGCGCTCGCCATCCATCTGCCCGGCCAGGGCAATCGCCAGCGCCAGCCGCTGCCGCTCGCCGCCGGAGAGATCGCGCGGGTCGGCATCGACCGCGTGCTCGAGGCCGACGACCCGCAGCGCGGCCAAGCCGGCATCGCCCGGAAGTTCGTCCCCCACCCGCTCCCGCACCAGGTAGTCGCTCGGGTTCTGGGTCAGCAGGGCGATCCCCGCCGGCACCGTGAGCTTGCCGCGCACCGGGTCGATGAGCCCGGCCGCCGTCTTCAACAGCGTGCTCTTGCCAGCCCCGTTTCGGCCCATCAGCGCGACCCGCTCCCCACGGCTCACAGCCAGATCGAGCCGCGCAGGACATCCCGCGGCTCGTCCCCCCGCACCAGCTCAACCCAGAGGTCGCGGGTGGACAGCGCTGGCGTCGCGAGGGCGCGGGTACCCCCTCCTCTCTTAACTTGCTCGGGTGGAGAGCCTGCGGCTGGCCGTGGGCGCCTAAGCCGAGAAGTTGAAGACGTTCGGAGGGGGTACGCGCCCCCGCTTCGGTCGGGCTGCCTGACGCGAGGAGTTGGCGGGCAGGGCGGACGCCGGTCGGGAGGGGGGCGATCCCAGCCAGAGAGAAGAGGCGGGCGGCCGGGGTGGTCAGGGCTGGGTCGGAGGCGTGGGACCAGGCGAGGAAGTCGCCGGGCGAGCCGTCGAAGGTGACGCGCCCGCGTCCATCGCGAGGACGCGGTCGGCGGCGGCGAGGCAGCGCTCGAGTCGGTGTTCGGCGAGGAGGACGGCCACTCCCCACTCCTCGTTGAGGCGGCGCAGGAGCCAGATCAGCTCGTCGCCGGCGACGGGGTCGAGCTGGGAGGTGGGCTCGTCGAGGAGGACGAGGCTGGGCCGGGTTACCAGGGCGGCGGCGAGGGCAACGCGCTGGAGCTCGCCGCCGGAGAGGGTGTCGACGGTGCGGTCGAGCAGATGGGGAATGGCGAGGGCCAGGGCGACCTCCTCGACGGCGCGGGCTCGTGAGGTGGGCTCGTCCCCGCGCATCTCCAGCGGCAGCTCGACCTCGGCAGCGACGGTGGTCGAGACGACCTGGGTCTCGGGGTCCTGGGCGACGTAGCCGACCGCCGCCGCCAGCTTCCCCGGCCCCGCGGCGATCGCGTCGAGGCCGGCGACGGTGACGGCGCCTTCGATCGCGCCGCCGTGGAAGTGCGGGACGAGGCCGCAGGCGGCCTTGAGCAGGGTCGACTTGCCGGAGGCGGAGCGGCCGGCAAGGAGGACGAACTCGCCGGAGGCGATCTCCAGGGAGACGCCGTCAGGGCGGAGGCGGGGGCGCGGATAGGCGTAGCGCGGCCCTCGATCGCGAGGGCGGGCGCGGCGCCGCGGCGGATCGCCAGCTCAGACACGGGCGCCCCCGGAGGGACGGGCGCAGCCCGGGCCCCGCGGCACCAGGAGGTCGACGGGCCGATTTCCCACGGCATACGTCGGTTGCCGGCCCGTTGGCTGGCTGCGGCGTCAGCGGCGCGAGGCCGCTGAGGATGAGGAGGGCTGAGAGGGCGATGGTCGCCGGGCCGAAGCCGAGGCGGATCGTCGGGTAGGCATGGAAGTCGCCGGCGCCGAGGAGCTTCCCCGCGATCGCGGCCGCGAGCACCAGCGCGGCGGCGAGATAGAAGCGGCGGTCGAAGCGCGACGAGCGCCCGAAGGCTTTCCCTGCCCCTGGGCTAGTCGACCCTTCGGACCCGTGGCGACGCCGCGCCCGCCGCGGCGGCTCGAGGCCGTAGCCGCGCAGCTCCAGGGTCGCGGCGACGTCGACGGCACGGTCGAGGGAGCCGGCGAGCAGGCGGCGGGCAAGCGGGGCGCGGCCGGCCTCGGCGGCACCGGGGCCGCGCAGGCGGGCGGCGTCGCGCAGGCGGGCGGCGTCGGCGGCGGCAACCGGGACCAGGCGCGAGACCAGGGTCGCGGTGAGGGCCGAGCGGCCGGCGATCGGCCGCAGCGCCCGCAGGACCCGGTCGGGATCGACACAGGCCGAGTAGACGGCGAAGGCGACCATCACGACGATCGCGCGGAGGCCGAGGATGGCGCCGTCGGCAAGCGCCTCGGCGGTGACGTCGACCCGGCCCAGCAGCGGCCACTCGCCGAGCCGGGCCAGCACCGTCTCACCGCGATTGACGACGAGGGCGTTGACGAGGACGATCGGGACCGCGATCGCCAAGCCCAGCCGCAGCGCCGATCGCACCGCCGAACCGGCCCCGGCCAGCCGCCCAGCCAGCGCCACGGCGACGCCGACCGCCAGCAGCACCAGCGGGCTCGAGTAGAGGAAGGCGACCGCGGCGAGGGCGCCGAGGTAGGCGACGGCGGCGCCCGGCGAGGCCGCCTGCAGCGGCCCGGGCCGCGGCGTGTAGGCGAAGGGCGATCTCACCTCACGGCCCCGCCACCGGCAGCGGCGTCTCCTTCCCGTCCTCGGTCGCCACCGCGTAATGGTCGCGCAGCTTGGCCGCGGCGAGCAGGCCGGCGGCGGCACGCACCGCAGCGGGCGTTGCTCCCGTCACCACCCAGGTCGGCGGCGCTTCGTAACGGCGGGTGGCGGCGACCAGGCCGGCGGCGGGGCCGAAATCGTGACCAGGCTCGCCGCCGGGGTCGAGGCCGACCAGCCGGTAGCCATCCCGCCCGCGCTCGAAGTCCGCATAGACCCCGCTTTCCGCCGGCCCGGCCTCGATCAGCGCCGCCGCCGGGTCGGAGCGCACCCGCCCCCAGGTCCCCACCAGCACCCGAATCTCCCCCCCACTCAACCCCCGCCGATGGGCCGATTTCCCACGATATGCGCCGGTTTTCGGCCCATCGACCGGGGGTGCCGCGGGGGTTAGAGGCGCGCCGGCGGCGCGCAGGCGGCGGCGCACTTCGGCGCAGGCCGGGCCGCCGCCGAGGCACTCGACCGCCACCGGGCGCGCCTTGCCTTCGTAGCCGTCGCTGAACGGGGCCGGGAACGACCCGACCACGGCCGGCACGTGGTTGGTCGCCGCCCAGTCGCGGTAGTCCCACCAGATCCGCTCGCCGCCGTCCAGCGCGTAGTCGGCGGCGCCGATCGGCGCCTCGACGCCGTCGACGAAGAAGAACCAGTCGTAGGGATGGCCGCCGCGCTGGGATTCCTCGACGCCCTCGATCGACTGCACGTAGCCGCCGCCGTAGCGGGTGGCGATCTCGGCGTTGCCTTCCAGCAGTCGCATCACCGTGTCGGACTCGTTCGCCGCGACGGTGCGCCGGAGCAGCGGCGTGGCGCCGAAGTCACGCGTCACCGTCAGCCCGACACCGCCGACGCCGGCGCCGGGCCCGAGGCCGCAGCCGGCGGCCGCGAGCGCTGCCAGCAGCAGCGCTGTCGCGACCGCCGTGCCGCGGCTGCGGGTCACTTATACGGGCCGGCCGGGCAGGCGATGCCGACGCAGACTTCCTCGGCGGGCGAGGGGATGTCCTTGCCGTGGGTCGCGACCAGCGCGGCGGAGGCGCTGAGCGTCACGGTCGCCCTGCCGCCGGCATCGGTCGGCCCGCCGGCGCCGGTTACGGTGGCGCCGCGGACCGGCTTGCGCTTGCCCTTTTCGTCGTAGGAGACGACCCGAACCTGGAACGGGATGCCGGCGGTGACGCCGGCAGGCACGATCAGCCCCAGCTCGTTCGGGTACGGGTAGGACGGCGCCAGGTCCCAGAGGACTTCGTCGCCGGGCCTGAGCTTGACCGCGTCGCCGCCGACGGTCGCGCCCTTGTGGTTGACCTTCAGGTACCAGGAGGCCTTGCCTCTGACCTTGCTGGCGCCGGCGCCGCAGATGCCGAGACCGAAGTCGAAGGCGTCGGTGACGAGCAGCGGCCGCAGCGAGGCGGTCGACTTCGACGCCGTGGCGAACAGGCCGAGCGCGGTCGCGCCCTTGACGGTGACCGATTTACCGCTGCCGGCGGTGCCGGCACCGAAGCAGTTGGCCTTGCGGCTGGTCTTGATCGCGGTGGTGCCGGAGCGGAGCGTCTGTTCGGTCAGCACCTTGCCGCGCTTGCCGACGACGCGAAGGTCGGCGGAGACGCCCTTGGCGAGCGCGGTCGCGGCGATGGACAGGGACAGCACCAGAGCCAGCGCGCAGACAGCCGCCAGCCGGAACGGGATGAATCTTGGCATTGAAGCCACCCTTTCCTCGAGGGTTGAATTGGCTGGCCGGGGACAGGTCTCCTGGCTTCCGGGGTGGTCGGTCGCACCTTCCCGGGGAATCTGTGTCCTCCCCAGTGGCCGGCGCTCGTGGCGCCCGCGACCTCCTTGACCCGGTCACAGTGGCGGGACCGCGCCGGTTTCGCACCGGACTTCCCTTGACCACCGACCGTATGTACGCCGGCGAGTCTACCGGCGCTCCGGTCGGCTGACTGCGCGCCCTCGCCGCCGGCGCCCGCCCCGACTCTCACCGCCGGCCGAATTTTCGTCCAGCCGCCGATTTCGCCGCTAGTCTGGCACGCTTTAAATGTCTCGGCCGCTGTAGAGGCGGCGTCCACTCAACCGAACTTGGGGAGAAGATCATGAGCAGGGGATTCCGCCGGCAGGCGCCGGCGCTGGTGATCGCGTGCGTGGCGCTCGTCGCCGCTCTGGGCGGCACCGTCTACGCGGCAAAGAGGATCAACGGGAAGACGATCAGGGCGAAGTCGCTGCCGGGGAACCGGCTGGTGCCGCGCTCGGTGCCGGGGAACCGCCTGAAGCCCGGGGCGCTGACCGGCAACTCGCTGGCGCCGGGATCGATCACCGGGATCCAGATCGACGCCTCGACCCTGGGCCAGGTGCCGAGCGCGGTCTATGCCGACAACGCCGAGAGCGCCCGCGACGCCCAGACCGCGCTCAACGCCGTCAACGCGATCGACGCGACCAGGGTCAACGGCCACACGGCCGGCTGCGAGGAGACGACGCGCTTCTTCGCCGGCGCCTGCTGGCAGACCGGCAGTAGCGAAACGGCGGTCGACGCCCCGACGGCGGCTGAGTCCTGCGCGACCCAGGGCGGCGAACTGCCCAGTGCCCTGGCCCTGGCCGCGTTCTCGCATCAGCCGGGGATCGCGCTGGATCCCGAAGATGAGTGGACGGGGGACCCGACGAATGCTTCTAGCCTCGACGCATACGCCGTCTTCACTGTTTCTGCCAGATGGCCAGATCGACCGCGCGGGCTCCACCGCCGACAGGAAATACCGCTGTGTGCTCCCACTCGTCAGCTGACGCCGACCCGGCGCGGGGGGGCAGCGGGGGCGCGGAAAGTGCTTGAAAGCAGGCCAAATGCACCGGCCTGCTACGGTTGTCCAGTCGGGCTTGGCGCCACCGCCACCCGAGAGGTTCCGTTTCCTCCGCTCGCTTTTAGCGTTTTGGGGCTTCTGAATCTCCCTGAATCGCACAATAAGGAGCACATAACTTGAAGTCTTTTGCCGATCTCGGCATCTCTAAACCTGTGGTGGGCGCGCTCGCGGCGCGGAACATCACGCAGCCCTTCCCGGTCCAGCAGCTGGTCGTCAGCGATGCGCTCGACGGCCACGACCTGCTGGTCCAGTCCCCGACCGGCTCGGGCAAGACCCTCGCCTTCGGGATCCCGACCGTCGACTCGATCGAGCCCGGCGACGGCCTTTCGGCGCTGATCCTGGCGCCGACCCGCGAGCTGGCGAGCCAGATCGTCGACGAGCTCGACTCGATCGCCCGCGCCCGCAACCTCCGCGTCGCCGCCGTCTACGGCGGCGTCGGCTTCGGCCCGCAGAGCAACGCCGCCCGCCGCGCCGACATCGTCGTCGCCACCCCCGGCCGGCTCGAGGACCTGCTCGGCCGCAACACGATCTCGCTCGACCGGGTCCAGATCCTCGTCCTCGACGAGGCCGACCGCATGCTCGACATGGGCTTCAAGCCGGCGGTCAGCCGGATCGTCGCCCAGACCCCGGACGATCGCCAGACGCTGTTCTTCTCCGCCACCCTGGAGGGCGCGACCGGCAAGCTCGCCGCCGCCTACACCCACAAGGCCCGGCGCCACACCCAGGAGCCGACCGGCAACCGCGAGCGCGACATCGAGCACAGCTTCGTCCACGTCGAGTCCCAGAGCGCCAAGCTCGACCACCTGACCGTGCAGCTGAAAGAGGCCGGACGCGGCCGCACCCTCGTCTTCGTCCGCACCAAGCGCGGCGCCGACCGGCTGGTCAAGCGGCTGCGCAGCCGCGAGGTCGAGGCCGTAGCCATGCACGGCGACAAAAGCCAGGGCCAGCGCGAACGGGCGCTGGCGCGGTTCGAGAAGGGCGAGGTCGACACCCTGATCGCGACCGACGTCGCCGCCCGCGGGATCGACGTCGCCGACGTCACCCACGTGATCAACTTCGACGCCCCCGGCGACCAGGACGCCTACACGCACCGGATCGGCAGAACCGGCCGCGCCGGCGCTCGTGGCGCCGGGATCAGCTTCGTGCTCGCCGACCAGGTCGGCGAGATGAGCCGCATCGCCCGCGACCTCGGCCTCGCTCGCGAGTTCGACCTCGGCCGGCCCGCCGGCACGGGCCGGACCGAAACCGCCTCGACCCCCCGCCCCAGCAGCTCCAACCCCAACAGCAACGGCAACGCCTCCGCCGCCCAGAAGCGCCGGCGCCGTCGTCGTCGCAGCAAGGCAAAGGTGGCCGCATGAGCACCGCAACCGCACCCGGAACCGCGAAGAAGTGGACCTGCAACCAGTGCGGCGTCTCGATCGGCCGCATGGACGGCAAGCGCGTCGACTTCCCGGAGACCTGGGATCGCAACAAGGACGGCACCTTCTGCCTCAACTGCCGGCGCGACCGCGCCGCGCAGGCGGCGCTGGAGTCGGCTCCCGACGACAGCCCGATCGAAGTCCGCGCCAAACTGCGGCGCGCGGCCCTGATCGAGTTCGAGGTCAGCCGCCGTCCCGACCACGGCGACGGCGCCATCGCCAAAGCCTGCCGTTCCTCGGTCTCGGCCGTGGCCGCCGCGCGCCAGCGGCTTGGCCTGCCGGCGCCCGAGCAGCCCGCCAAACGGCGCTGATCACTCCTCGGACTCGGGTTCGCGCTTGGCGGTCGCGCCGGGGAGGAGCGTGAACGCCGCGATCATCTCCGAGCCGATCACCAGATCCTCCCCATGGGAGTTGAGGCTGACCTTGCCGTGCGGCCCCGCTGAGATCGCCGGGTTGGCCTCGACCAGCATCGCGTCGACCCGGTGCCCGGTCGTCGCCTCGACCCTGATCGGCACGTCCCCCTCCCGTTCGCCACGCACCTGCTCGAGCGCCTCGTGGAACCACGACGGCGGCTCGGTTGGAGGGCGCTCGTAGCGGGTTCCGATCTCGAATGGCGCGGACATCAACGAGGAATCTACGCGTCCAGGGGGTCGACCGCGACCAGACCGATCATCGGACTCCATCATCGACCCGGGTTTGAACGTTGACGGGGTTGACGCTACTCTCGATAGCCATGGCAGCCAAGTCAGCCCTCTTGGATCGCACCGTCGAGGAGTTCCGACGCACCCTGACCGAGATCGGCGGTCAGCCTAGCTCGACCGCCGATGCCGAGGTGCTTGGTCGCCAAGCCGCGATGGTCGTGCTCGCCGGAGGAGCCTGGGAACGCGCTCTTGGGGAGCTGCTGGCCAGCGCCGAAGCGCGCATCCTGCTGGGCGGGATCAGTCGCGAGGCGTTGCGCAAGCGGGTTCTGAGTGGCTCGGTGCTCGCCCTGCGCGACGACGCCGACCTGATCCGCTATCCGCGCTGGCAGTTCGATGCAGCTAACAGCGCCCCCTTTGGGGCGATCAAGAAGCTCAACGAGGTCTTCGGGGAGGCCGGACTCGATGCCTGGACCCTTGCCTCGTTTGTCACCACCCCCCAGCCGGAGCTGGGCGACCGGACGCCGGTCGATGCCTTCGCTGACGCGGACATCGAGCCCCTGCTCCTCTCGGCCCACCGCACCGTGGCCGACCTGAAGCGTTGAGTCGGCGCGGCCTGCCCGCTCCCCCGGACGACCTGCCCGAGCTTCCCAGCACGAAACTCGGGACCAGACCGCTGTGGCGGATCCACGCTGCCGATGTCGCGCCCTGGTTCTTCGACGCCGGTCCCGATGGCCGGTTCAACCTCGCTGAGTCCGGCACCTGCTACCTCTCCGAGGCGCCGATCGGCGCCTTCGTCGAGAAGTTCGGGCGCCTGCTGCGGCCGGGCGGGGTGATCCCGGAACCGCTGGTCGAGATGCAGCGGCTGTCGAGGCTGCGCCCGCCCAAAGTCAGCATCGTTGACCTGACAGACCCAACCGTGCTCGGACTCGTTGGCCTCACCGCTGCGATCCACTCGACCTCCGACTACAACCTGACCCAGGGCTGGGCACTCACCCTGCAAGACGCCGGCTACGCCGGCATCCGCTACAAGGCCCGCCACGACCCCCGCGGGCAGCTGGTCTCCATCGCCCTCTTCGGGTCAGGCAAACCACCGCGGAGCGCCGCCAGGACGACGACCATCCCCGTCGACCTGATCCATGAAGCCTCCACCACCTTCGCGATCACGGTCCTCCCCCGCCGCCACTCCAGGCGGCGGTAGGATGACGCCCAGTTGCCGACCGCTACCCCAAAGGACCCTGTTCCCGGATTCGGATACAAATTTCGGGACACGGGGTTCGACGGCTCGGCGCTCCACCTATGCCTATCCTCATAGGCATGGCAACGAGGACCGCCGACCCTTTGGCCGCCGCAGCACTCACTGAGAAGCAGCGCGAGACCGTTCAGCTTTTTGTCTCGCGTCTGCGCGCCGGGCTCGGCGACGATCTCCGCGCCATCTGGCTCTACGGTTCCCGCGCACGCGGCGAGGCGCGCGCGGAGTCCGATGTCGATCTGCTCGTGATCGCGGATGGCGGTCGCGACCGCTACCAGCGAATCGCCTGGGATCTCAGCGAAGAGGCCGCGGTCCTCTCGGGCGAAAGCCCGTTTTCCTATTCGGTCCACGTCCATGACCCCGAGTGGCTGCGGGGGCGCCGCGAGATCGAATCGTTCTTCATCCGGGAGGTTGACCGCGACAAGATCGTTCTCACCGGGAGCGCCCTGTAGTGAGCCCCCGCTCGCCCGTGCCGCCCTTTCGGAGCGCGGCGAGTTCGCAAAGACCCACAGCGGCGCCTGGACGTTGTTCAGCCAGGTCTTCGTCGCCCCGGGCGAGTTCGACCAACGCCTCAGCGCGCTTGCCCGTCGTGCCAAAGACGCGCGGGGGCAGAGCGACTACGAGGCCGCGCCGCCAACCGCCGAGGAGGCCGCCGAGTACGTCAAAGGCGCCGCCGACTTCGTCGCCGAGATCGAACGGATGCTGAACGACAGTCCACCGACAGACGCCGACGCGTAGGTTCGACAGCGCGAATCGCTTTCACTGGGAATCTGAGATCCAGAAGATGTCGAATGCCCCGAGTCAATCCGCTGGTGTCCGGGCTCGACAGAGGCCGAGAGCCGGACCATAGTGGGGGGGCAGCAGCACCAAGCAGCTATTGCGCTAGATGGCCGGGAAGTCGCGTCGCTCATTTTGATCGGCGTCGTTGTTCTTCTCGCGTTCCTGTACCCGAACACACGCGGGCCAGCCTGGGGCGTCGTCAAGTCACTTGCCCAGCCGAGCATCCTCATACCGTTTATAGGGCTGGCGACGACGGTGGCAGGGCTCGTCTTCCTGGGGCAACGGATCGGGCTCTGGGAGTCAGCGCTGATACCTCCCACTGCGGCGTGGGTTCTCACCCAGGGGGTGGTCTTTCTCTACCGGATCGGCACGCGGAAACCCGGGGTAGCATTCTTTCGTCCTGCCCTCCACCAGATGCTCAACCTGTCCGGGGTGCTTGATGTCTTCATCGGCTTCTATGTCTTTGGGCTCGGCGTCGAGCTGATCCTGCTCGTCGTGCTTGCCTTTCTCGGCGCGCTATCCGCCGTCGCAGCAAGCAAAGAGTCCTATCGCCCGGCGAAAAACCTCGTCGACACGGCGCTCGGCATCATCGGCGTCGCGCTACTGCTCTACGTCATGATCAAGTTCCTTGGGAATCTCGGCGACACCGACTGGGCGTTCGTAGCCCGCGCCTTCTTTTTGCCATTCGGCCTCACGCTCGGCGTGATGCCATGCCTCTATCTCGTCTCCGTGTGGGCCGGTTACCACGACGCATTCATGTGGGTCCGATTCGAGACCAATGACCGAGCCGCGCGACGACGCGCACAGCTTGGCCTGATCCTCGCTTTTGGCACACGAGTTGCCCAGCTCGGTGCCTTCCGTCACTACTGGGTCAAGCAGATCGCGGAGGCAAAGGACATCGCCACGGCGCGCGAGGTCGGCCGCGACTTCTTGCGCGATCAACACCGTCGAGCTGCCGAGAAACAAAAAGCCGCTGATCGTCTTGTCCGCTACGCTGGCGTAGAAGGCGAGAACGAGGATGGCCAGCGGCTCGACCAGCGCGAGTTCCAAGAGACCAAAGCTGCCCAGCAATGGCTCGCCACGATGCAGATGGGGTGGTATCAGAACCGTGGCAATCGCTACCGGCCCGAGCTATTGGACATGCTCGACCCGGACGGACTGCCCGAGGATCACGGCATCCAGCTGAACGTGTCGGACGATGGCCAGGCCTGGTGGGGCTGGCGCCGCACGGTGACCGGATGGTGCTTCGCGATCGGCGCCAACCAGGCTCCTCCCGACCAGTGGCTGTACGACGGAGCCGACCCGCCCAACGGTTTTCCGGGCGAAGACCCCGTTTGGGGAGACAGGTGGGGTATCGACGCCAAGAACTGGTAAGAGCTACCGGCCTCGCGACCCCTCAGGTCGATTGCTGAAAGCGCTCATGTGCCTCGTCCAGACTTCGCGCACGTTCGCTTAGGTCGGTCAGCCGCCCCAGGAAGAGTTCTTGTTCCGCATCGTCGCCATCCTCTTCGAGGTAGTAGATGGCCGCTTCGGTTAACAGCATGCCTGCCATCGTCAACGGTTGCGGGCGCGGTTCGACTTGCGTATCCAGGGAAAAGCCGCCATCGACCTCCTCAAGGTCTTGCAGCAGCAGTGCCGACCAGCCCGCATGTAGTGCTGACGAACCTCCGCGATAGGCCGGGTATGCCGTAGGACTCATCGCGGTCAGCCGATCAAACGCGCCAGGCCAGCCGCTGTCTCTCGTCTTCGGCACCGCCTCGAAATCCACTCCCGTAGCACTTGCCATGCGCTCGATGGAACGCCGCATGCGCTCCTCGATCGGTAAAGGGTCGCCACCCTTCTCTTTGATCTCACCAGCGATGACACCAAGATTGTGCTTCTCCTCGGCGAGCGCTTGGTTGATGTAGGCGTCGTAGCGCTCGCCGGAGCCGTCATCCTGAGCCAGGTAGAAATAGTTGGCAGCAGTCTCGGCGATCTGCCGGGTAATCTGTAGCTGCTGGTAGCCCGAGTTGTGGGCGACATCCGAGAGGAGTGACTTGCCGAGCAGCATCAGTCGCTTTATGAGTCCCCGCCGGATCGCCTCATTCCGCTGGTAGGGCACATCGGGTATACGACCGACCAAGTAGACGAGCGTCATCCCGGTCTCCTTCAGCAACTCAAATGCAGCCTCGCCGAAATCGTCGTCGGTTTTCAGGCTCTGCAAATCCGGCTCGCAGCGCGGTGGAAAGTCATCCTCACTGAGCGGGATGCCTTCGGTTGCGTCATCCCCATCCATGTGCACCAGTATGCGACTGCGCGACCTTCGACGTCAACAGGACTGAAATTGCCCTGTGGGATTTGGCGACACGCCGCGGGTTCTCGAGATTCGCCCTCGGGCGTTTCGCTCCCAAAGGTCGCGAGCGACGGTCTCCTGCACAGAGGAATTGCATCACCTTGACCAGGAAAAAAAATGACCGCCTCACGGGCGGTCTGTTCGCTTCATTGCAGGAATACCGCTACGGGGATTCGAACCCCGGTTTCTGGCATGAGAAGCCAGCGTCCTAGTCCCCTAGACGATAGCGGCGAGGGCGCGGAAATTAACAGCGTTGGAGCGCGCGGTCTTTCCGGTCGCCGTCCGGGCATTCGCCTACTATCGAACATATGTTCGTCATCAATGTAGGGGACTCATGGACCTGGTCAACCGCTACATTTGTGGCCCCACGCGGCTGTGATGGAACTGGTAGACATGCGAGTAGTTCAGGCTCGTATTGCTCGAAAGGGCGTGGAGGTTCGAATCCTCTCAGCCGCATGACAAAGCAGCGCGATGCATAGAAGGGGGACTGTCGTCGAGGCTCTCCGTCTTCAGTCCACGGGCCTCAACAACTCCGAGATATCGCGACGCATCGGGGTGCCGCGTTCAACCGTCCGAGATTGGTGCCGCGGCAGCTTCCCCCGAACCGCCACGCATGGCCCGCTCGCCGGGCCAAGGACGGCATGCGAGCGATGCGGTGGCGATCCATTGCTTCGACCGACTACCAGCCGCCTATCCCTACCTGCTTGGCCTCTACCTTGGGGACGGCTGCATCTCGGCGTATCCGCGGGACGTCTATTGCCTCCGGATCACGCTAGACACCCGATACCCCGCCATCGCCATGGAGTGCGAAACGGCGATGAAGGCGGTCGTACCCGCGAACCGGGTAAGCCGGCAGCTCCGGAAGTGCAACTGCTACGAGATCTATGCCTACTCGAAGGGCTGGCCGTGCCTCTTCCCTCAGCACGGCAACGGTAAGAAGCACCAGCGAAGGATCCTGCTGGCTCCGTGGCAGCAGGGTCTCGTCGACCTCAGTCCGAAGTCCCTCCTCCGCGGACTCATCCATTCCGATGGCTGTCGCTCGATCAATACCGGGCGCGGCGGCTGGCGCTGTCCTCGCTACTCCTTCAGCAATCTCTCTACCGATATCAAGCAGATCTTCTGCGACGGCCTGCGACTAGCTCGGAGATCCATTGGACGGCCGCACCGCCGACGACCATTTACGTCTCCCGCAAAGCGGACGTGGCGAGGCTCGACGAGTTCATCGGGCCGAAGCGGTAGCCGGCGGGCTCAGGCAGGTTGCTTCGCCGACTCGCCCTTGGCGGCGCGGGTGGCGGTGTTGGCGATCTCCTCGGTGAAGACCGGCCAGAGCTGGCGGGGGAGGTCGTGGCCCATGCCGTCGATCAGCTTCAGCCGCGCGTTGGGGATGGCGCGGGCGGTGGCGCGGCCGCCGGCCGGGCGGACCAGCACGTCGCGGTTGCCGTGGATCACGGTGGCCGGGGCGCGGACGCCGCGCAGGGCCTGGGTGCGGTCGCCGGAGGCGGTGATCGCGTGCAGCTGGCGGGCCACGCCGGCGGCGCTGTGGCCGCGGTCGTAGGAGCGGCCGGCGACACGGCGGACCCGCTCCTCGTCGAAGGGGTAGCCCGGCGAGCCGATCACGCTGAAGGTCTTGACGGAGCGCTCGACCGCGGCGTCGCGCCCGCGCGGCGGCTTGCCCAGCAGGACCGCCATCGCTTTGCGGCTCGGCATCCCGGTCCAGCGGCTGCCGGTGTTGGACATGATCGAGACCAGCGAGCGGACCCGCTCGGGGTGCTCGATCGCATCGTCTGCACGATCATCCCGCCCATCGAGGCGCCGACCAGGTGGGCCGACTCGATGCCGAGGTGATCCATCAGCCCGGCCGTGTCGGCGGCCATGTCGCGCAGCAGGTAGGGGGCGCTGCCGCGGCGGCCGAGGATCATGTCGGCCCGGCGCGGCACCCCGGCCGACTCGATCTTGGTCGAGCGGCCGATGTCGCGGTTGTCGAAGCGGATGACGCGGAAGCCGCGCTCTGCCAGCAGCCCGCAGAAGCCCTCGTCCCAGGCGAGCATCTGCGTCGCCAGGCCCATCACCAGCAGCAACGGCTCGCCGTCGGCGTCGCCCATCTCCTGGTAGCAGAGCTCGATTCCGTTGGCGGGGGCGATCAGTTCGTCGCCGAAAGTGTGCATCCGGCGAAGCTTAGGGGGATGCGGACGGCGATCGTCTCCGACCTCCACCTCGGCGCCGCCAGCGGCGAGGACGTGCTGCGCGACCCGGCGGTGCGGCGGGTGCTGCTGGAGGAGATCGCCGGTGCCGACCGCGTCGTCCTGCTCGGCGACGTGGTCGAGCTGCGCGACCTGGCGCTCGGCGTCGCCCTCGACTCGGCCCGTCCCTTCTTCGAGGAGCTGGGCGCGGCGCTGGGCGAGCGCGAGGTGACGATCGTGCCCGGCAACCACGACCACCGCCTGGCCGAGCCGCTGCTCGACCGGCTCTCCCTCGCCGGCGCCACCGAGCTCGGGCTCGAGCAGCACGACGACGCGCCGGGCGCCGGCGCCGGCGCCACGATCGACGCCTGGCTCGGCCCGGCCAGCCTGCGCATCGCCTACCCGGGGGTCTGGCTGCGCGAGGACGTCTACGCCACCCACGGCCACTACATGGACGCCCACCTCTCCCTCCCCCGCGCCGAGTGCCTGGCCGTGGCGACGCTGATCCGGCTCTCGGGACCGCTGCCGAGCCCGGCGATGCCGGCCGATTACGAGCGGGTCCTGCGCCCCATCTACGGCTTCAGCTTCGGCGTCGCCCAGGCGCGGGCGCGGGTCGGCCGCCCCCGGCCCCATCCCTCCGAAGCCGCCTGGAAGGCGCTGGCCGGCGACGGCAGCGACGGCAGCACCCGCCAGCGCCTGCGCGCCGCCACGGTGCGCGGCGCCTTCCCGCTCGGCATCCGCGCGATCAACCGCCTGCTGCGCTCGGACTTCGACAGCGACATCTCGCCCACCGCGATCTTCCTCGCCGGGGTCGAGGCGGCGGCCGAGCTGGCGACGCGCCTGGGGGTCGACGGCACCCACCTGATCACCGGCCACACCCACCGCGGCGGTCCCAACGCGGGCGAAGCGACCTGGCCGCTGGCCGGCGGCGGCCACCTCCACAACACCGGCAGCTGGGTCTTCGCCACCGCCTTCCACAACCCCGGCACCCCGCCCAGCCCCTACTGGCCAGGCACCGTCACCTGGGTCGAGGACACCGGCCCACCCCGGCGCAAGCAACTACTGCTGGACCGCTCCCACGCCGACATGACCGAACTGATTCGGCGCGTGCGGCAGGTCCGGGGTAACTCGCCGGAGCCTCCCCGCTGTTGCTCCGCCGAGTTACCCCCGGACCTGCCCCTCAGCCCAACCAGTCGGCAATGATCGCGCCGATCTCCGGCCCCGCGTCCTCCTGGAGGAAGTGGGCAGCGTCGGCGATCGCCCGCGGCGGCGCGCAGGTTGAGCTCGCTGGAGACGCGCTCGCCGACTGGAAGGGCAGGATCGGGTCGGAGTCGGCCCAGAGGACGAGCGAGGGCCGGTCGTCCTCGCGCAGGCCGTCGGCGACGCGTTTGCCCTCGACCGCGCCGACCGCGTCGGGGGTGGTCGGAAGGATCAGCGGGAAGGCGCGGGCGCCGGCCTTCGAGGGCCCGTCTATATAAGGAGCGTCGTAGGCGGCGATCACCTCGTCGCCCGGGTCGTTCTTGCAGCCGCCGCGGATCAGCATCCCCACCGGCACGTCCTCGTTGTCGCGGACGAAGTCGCGGAAGGCGAACCAGGCGTCGCTCATGCGCTGGTGGCCGGTGAAGGGGCCGGTCTCCATGATCACGATGCGGGAGATGCGGTCGGGATGCTCGACCGCCAGCCGCAGCCCGATCGGCCCGCCCCAGTCGTGGACGACGACGGTGGCGTCGCGCAGGTCGAGTTCCTCCAGCAGCAGCGCCATCAGCTCGACGTGGCGGTCGTACGTGTACCAGCCGAGGTCGGTGGGCTTGTCGGAGCGGCCGAAGCCGGCGTAGTCGGGGGCGATGCAGCGATAGCCGGCGTCGCGCACCGGTCCGATCACCTTGCGCCAGAGGAACGACCAGGTCGGCTCGCCGTGGAAGAAGACGACGGGCTTGCCCTCCCCCTCGTCGAGGTGCGCCAGCCGCAGCCCGTCGACCTCGCGGTAGCGCGACTCGAACGGGTAGTCCGGCAGACCCTCCAGCAAATCATCCGGCGTGCGCACCGCGTCAACACTCATCCCGCTCTCCTCCTTAGATGCCACTCCCAGTGAGCCGCAAGCCTAAACGGGATCCAGGGCTCATTCGTGATGAACTTCTTCGGCAAGGTCAACCGGCTCGGCGACCACTACGTGCGCTCGCACGACATCGGGGTCGCCAGGAGCTTCAACGGAGCAGGGTCCGGGTCAAGAGCTTCGGCGACTACGGCAGCGAGCGCAGGAAGGCGTCCACCGCGGGGCCGAAGTAAGGCGAGAAGAGGCGGTTGGGGCGGCCGGGTAGCCGTAGCTGGTGACGCCGGCGATCAGCCCGTTGCTTTCGAGCAGCCAAGCGCCGCCGCTGGAGCCGCCGGCCATGTCGCAGCGCATCGGCACGGTCGGCGGACCGCCTTCGTGGTTGATGCGACTGTCGCTGCCGAGCCCGCGACTGGCGCAGGAGCGCAGCTCTTCGCCGGCCAGGGCCGCCGCCGGGTAGCCGAAGGCCCGGAACGCGGAGTAGCGCGAGCGGCCGCTGGCCCAGCCCTTGGCCCCGACGACCGTAGCCAGGGTGCCGCCCGGACCCGGGCCGACCCGCAGCGCACCGATGTCGAAGTCGCTGTTTGCGGCCGTCCTCCAGGGCGCCATCGCATAGAGGGCGGTGGCCGCGAATGTGCCGAAAGGGCGGCGTCTGTGATCGTAGGCAGGGACGAAGGCGACATGGGTGGCCCAGCGACCGGCTTCGACCACGCAGTGGCCGGCGGTGATGACGATCGAGCCGCTCGGCGTCGCCAGCGCGGTCCCCGAGCACGAGAAGGGGCCGAAGGCGGGGTCGACCGCGAGGATCCGCCCGTTGGTGCGGTCGTAGGGATCGGCGGCGTCGAGCACCTTGATGCTGCTGGCGCCGGCGACGGCGGTGGCCGGTGCCGCCAAGTGGCGCATCGAGTCGCTCGCCAGCGCCGCCCGCGTGCGGGACGGAGTCCAGTAGTCGCCGGCCCCTGCGGGGTCGAGCCGATGTCCCGGCGCAGCCGCCGGGGCCAGGGCAGGCGGCAGCATCAGCAGCGCCGGCACAGCGGCGAGCGGCACGAGTCGCGCCAGCAATCCCAAGACCCCCCTCACCCCCTAATCGTTCCACACAGGCGCCGTCTTTCTGACAGTCTGGGGCTCGATGAACGGACCGGACTCAGGCGGGGAGCCGATCACGGCGGCGGGGATCACCGACCTCGAAGCCGAACTCGAGCAGCTCGAAGGTCCGGCCCGCCAGGAGATGGCGGCGCGGATCAAGGTGGCCCGCGAGGAGGGCGACCTCAAGGAGAACGCCGAGTACCACGTCGCCAAAGAGGACCAAGCCCACCTGGAGACCCGGATCAAGCGCCTGCAGGAGCGGCTGCACAACGCGGTCGTGGTCGAGGTCGACGCCAGCGGCGCCAACTCCTTCGCCTTCGGCCTCAGCGCCGAAGTCCTCGACGAGCAGAGCGAGAAGACCAACGTCTGGACCCTGGTCGGCTCGACCGAGGCCAACCTCGCCGAGGGCCGCCTCTCGGCCGAGTCGCCGATCGGCAAAGCACTGATGAATGCCAAGGTCGGCGCCAGCGTCAAGGTCGAGACCCCGCGCGGCACCAAAGCCTTCAAGGTCATCAAGCTCGTCTCCTGAGCCTCGGCTCGACCGCAAAGGAATTCCGCCGTAGAGTGACGAACGTTGCATGTGTTGCATGCAAATCTGTCCTGCCTGACGTACGAAAGGGTTACTCATGAACGCGGAATCGACGCTCAGTGGCTGGTGGGTCTTCGCCGGCATCCTCCTGCTCGTCGCCGGAGTGCTCAACATCATCTGGGGCATCGCGGCAATCGGCGACTCGAAGTTCTTCACCGAAAATGGCACCTACATCATCAGCGGCCTCCATACCTGGGGCTGGGTCACCCTGATCATCGGCGTGCTCGAGCTCATCGCCGCCTTCTCGCTCTGGTCGGGTGGGGAGTTCGGCCGCCTGTTCGGCATCTTCGTCGCTTCGCTCAACGCGATCGGGGCCCTGCTCTCGATCGGCGCCTACCCGTTCTGGGCGCTGGCCGTCTTCGCGCTCTCGATCATCATCGTCTACAAGCTCGCCGAGGGGCCTGAAAGCACCTCATGACCCAATGCTGAGGCTGCGCTCATCGGTCGACGCCGAGCGCGCCGACCACTTCGGCGCCCTGCTGCGGGAGCTGGAGGGAGTGCGGCGCGTGGTGCGACAGCCCGACCAGGCGTCGGCGGCGAACGCGGTGGTGTTCGTCGCCGACGTCGAGCCGGCCGCCGCCGACCGCCTGGTCGAGGCGATCGCCGAGCTCGGGATCGGCGTCAACGACTATCTGCTGAGCCGGGTCGAAGTGGTGGCACCCCTACAGCGCCACCTCGGCGGCGGCAACGGCATCGAAGGCTTCGCCTGGGTGGAGGTGATGGGACAGGCGCGAGCCAACTCACGCCCGCTCGCCCGCTACCTGGCCCTGATCACGGTGGCCGCGGTGATCGCCGCCCTCGGCGTCATCACCAGCAGCTCGATCCTGATCGTCGGCGCGATGGCGGTCAGCCCCGACCTGCTGCCGATCTGCGCCACCTGCGTCGGCCTCGTCGGCCGCCGCTACGGCCTCGCCTCGCGCTCCTTCATCACCCTCAGCCTGGGTCTGACGCTGGTCGTCGTCACCGCCGGCGTGCTGGCAGCGGCGCTGAAGGGCGTCGACCTGCTGCCGGCCGGCTTCACGGTCGAGGACAGCAGCCTCAGCACCCTCGCCAAGACCGACTACTCGACGGTGCTGATCGCGCTTGCGGCGGGGATCGCGGCGATGCTCTCCTTCGAGACCCGGGCCAGCGCCGCGGTCGGCGTGGCGATCTCGGTGACGACGATCCCGGCCTCCGCCTACCTAGGCGTCGCGCTCGGGGCCGGCGGCGCCGGCGAGGCGCTCGGCGCCCTCGTCGTGCTCCTGATCAACGTCTCGCTGCTGATCGTCTCCGGCTCCGGCACCCTGCTGGTCCAGCGCTGGCTGACCCGACGCTCCGGCGTCGACGTCTAGCTGCGGCCGCGACCATGGGGCCGGCTCGGGGCGGCGCTCGTCGTAGATCACGTCGGTGGAGCTGAAGCGGTCTTCCCAGGCCCGTCGCTGCTCGCGGAAGACGATGCCGAGGAAGCCGATCCCGAAGGTGACCACGGAGAGGCCAAGGCCGACGAGGCGCTTGAGCGAGCGGCGCAGCGGCAGCCGGCCGACGCTCAGTCTGATCCCGACGAAGCGCATCCCCGGCGTCTGCCCCGCCAGCGACCAGAAGCTGACCAGGTAGAGGGCGCCGAGCGAGAGCCAGGCGGTCGAGCCGACCGCGATCGCGAAGTTGGAGGCGTCGCCGCCGCTGCCGCCGAAGGCGGTGTCGACGAGGCGTGGCGATGGCGACGATGACGGTGAAGCCGAGGTTGACGAAGACGCCATCGATGACAAACGCCAGCGCCGCGGCTGACCGCGCCGGCGTGATCGCTGGCGACGGCCCGGCGGCGGCGGAAGAAGATGCGGCGGACGACGCGCTCGAAGCTGTCGTCGAGGCGCGCGGGTCAGCTTGCCGATCGTGCGGCCGATGTCCTCGAGCAGGCCGGCGCCCTGGGCGCTGATCGCGGCCCGCACCTCGGGCGCCTCGGCGATCCGCTCGACCAGCTGCTGCGCCTCCTCGCTGGCCAGCAGCCGGCGCCAGACCTCGTCGACGAGGTCACTGTCCATCGCCTCCAGCAGCGCCTTCTTGACCGCCTCGCTCTCGAGCGCGCCCTGCACCGCCTCCTCGACGATCGGGCCCTGCAGCACCCGCGCCATCGCCCGCTCGACCGCCTCGCTCTCGACCGCGGCGACGATCGCCTCCTCGGCCGCGACTTCGACGGCGCGGTCGACCCCGGTCGCCTTGCCGACGGTGCGAACGCCGCGGACGCCGACCCCGAGCAGCCGCGCCGAGAGCGGCAGGTGACCGTTCTGGTCAGCCGCGCCGGTGCCCGCGGACGGCGGAGTAGAGCCGTTTTCCATGCCGCGCGAGTATACGTCCGGGCCGGCGGCCCGGCTAGTCGCTCGCGCCTCCGGATCCCTGGCGCAGGTGGTCGAGCAGGCGGTCGATCAGCTCCGCCTGGGCGGGGAGGATCTGCCGCCGCGCCCGCTCGGGGTCGTGCCACTCGGCCCGGTCGACCTCGGGGAACTGGCGCTGCTCGCCGCTGCGCGGCGGCCACTCGAGCGCGAAGGTGTTGCTGTCCAGCGTCGCCGGGTCGAACTCGCCCTCGGCGGCCCAGGCCTCGACCACCTTGCCCGACTTCTGGCGCACCGAGCCGAGGTCGATCAGCGCCTCGGCGGCGAGTGCGGGAGCCGCCGGGCCCAGCTCCTCGCCGAGCTCGCGCAGGGCGCACTCGCGCGCCAGCTCCCCCTCCTCGTATTCCCCCTTCGGGATCGTCCAGGCGCCGAGGTCCTTCCTCGCCCAGTAGGGACCGCCCGGATGGACCAGCAGCAATCGCGGCTCCCCCGCCTCGAAGCGGTAGAGGAGGATGCCGGCGCTGCGCTTCGTTGCCACTCCCTGACGGTACCCCTCAGCTCACCGCGGCGCGCAACCAGGAAAGATGGGTCGATGCCGCCGCGCCACCGTTCGAGGAAACAGGCCGAACCGGAGGACCATGGCTGGCTGATCTCGTTCGGCTGCAAGACCGAGGGCCGGCTGCTGCGCCTCAAAGTCGACACCGACCCGGCCGACGACACCCGGCCGATCGAGGTCCCCTGCCTCTGCGGCGAGACCCACCGCGTGACCGTCTCCCCCTACCGGCGCCGCCGCTCCGCCGACGAACCGTTCGACCTCGAGGTCACCTCCCTCGACGAGCTGCGCTGAACCTGCCGGCTACCAGCGCCGCGCCGCGCCGAACAGCTCCTTGGCGTAGCCGGCAACCGAGACCGGCGACATGAAGAGCTGGTAGGTCAGCAGGTAACCGAGATAGCCGAACCAGTTCTTGCGGACCTTCAAGCCGACCTCCTCGAACGAGGCCCGGCTGAAGTGGAACATGATCCCGGCGAGCAGCAGGTTCAGCGGCAGGACCGCCAGGGTCATCGGTCCGACGATCGCGAAGTTGCCGGTGAGGGCCAGAAGGATCCCGATCGGGAAGGCGATCGAGTAGACGAGGTCGATGTAGGGGAAGACGAAGTTGACGAGCACGGCGTGGATGTTCGTGCGGCCCTCTGCCAGCAGGGCGCCGCCGTGCTCGCGCAGGCCCTCGATCATGCCCCGCGCCCAGCGCTGGCGCTGGCGGGCGAAGGACCTGAGGTCCTCCGGCGCCGCGGTGAAGGCGATCGCGGTGCGCTCGTAGCCAACCCGCCCGCCCTCGCGCATCATCGCCCAGGTGAGGACGATGTCCTCGCCGATCCGGTCGGGCCAGCCTCCAACCTCGTTCAGCGCCGCCGTGCGATAGACGCTGAAGGCGCCTTGGGCGACCATCGTCCCCTGGAAGAGGCCCTGCTGGCGCTTGACCGAGGCGATCCCGAGGAAGTAGTCCCACTCCTGAGCGCGGGTGATGAAGTTGCTGCGGGAGTTGCGGACGAAGACCGCGCCGGCGACAGCCACCGTGTCCGGCGGCGAGATCAGCAGGCGGGCGACGATGCGCCGAAGCGCGGACGCCATCAAGAGAGTGTCGGCATCGACGGTTGCCACCAGGGGCGTTCGCACCTGCTTCAGCGCGCCGGTGAGGGTTTGGGCCTTGCCGCCGTGAGGGAGGGTGAGGACGTCGACGCCGGGATTGGCCTTCGCGAAGCGGCGGGCGCGGGCGGCGGTGCGGTCCTTGGAACCGTCATCGGCGACCAGGATCCTCAACTCGCCGGGGTAGTCCTGTTTGATGACGTAGTCGAGGGTCTCCTCGACCGTCTCCTCCTCTTCGAAGCAGGCGATGAGGAGGGTGAGCGCGGGGAAGTCGAGGTCGAAGCGCAGCGGCGGCGGCTTGTCGATCAGCAGGGAGGCGATCAGGTTGGCGTTGAGGTAGCCGGGGATGATCGCGATCCCGAAGATCACGGCGATCGCGAGCGGCATCGTGATCGACTGGCCCAGGGTTTCGATCCACGGCAGCGAGAGCCAGAACGAGAAGCCGGCCCAGCCGAGGGCGATGGCGATCACCGCGACCAGCTTCAGTGGCAGCTTGAGGTAGATGCCACGGCGTTCCTGCGGGGTGCGCTCGAGTTCCTTGGCCAGGACCGCCGGATCCGCGACCGGCTTCAGCGTGGCGCCCGGAGGGGGCCGCGGCAGGTCAATCGGGCTTGGATCAAGCTTGGTCGTAGCCATCTCTCCAGAGCCATCGACCAAATGGCGCTTGAGCTATACCCGCCATGGACTGCGCTCGTCGGTGGGAAGCACCGGCGCTAGGCTTGGACCTGAAATGAAGCCACGCGAGGCCCACACCCCCTCCCCCGCCGAAGCCGCCGAGGCGGTGCGGGTTCGGCGGCTACGCGAAGACGCACGGCGGCCGATCAGCGTGAACCTGACAGAGGGCATCGCCCTCAGCCACAAGCTGATGCGGTTCACGGGAGCGGCGCGCAGCCATTGAGCGAGCCGGCCTTCGATGAGCTGCTGCGGCGTCTCGCGGAGGCCGAAGCCGAGTTCGTCGTCGTCGGCGGGCTGGCGGTAAATGCATGGGGCGTGGTCCGCGGCACCAAGGACGTAGACGTTGTGGTCGCTCCCGAGATCGACAATCTCAAACGGGTTGCCGAGGTCGCGGTCGAGGCGGGAGGACGGGTTCAGAAAGGCGAAGCTCTGCTTGGAAGCGCGATCTCAATTGCGTCGGCGCTGGCGAGCGGTGAACAGGTCGCAATCGAGACCGACCTCGGTCGGCTCGACGTGGTCCAAGGCCTCGACGGCGTACCTAGCTACGCCGACTTGCGTTCGCGGGCAAGCGATGCGGAGATCCTCGGTGTCGCCGTCGCCGTGTGTTCGATCGAGGACCTGAAGGGGATGAAGCGAGCCGCAGGGCGCACCCGGGACCTCGCGGATCTCGAGGATCTGGACGCCGCGGGCAGTTAGGCGGTTGCCGAGGCGAGCAGCACCACGTTCGAGAAGCTCAGCGGTTTCGAGCCATCCGCCGCCTCCGCCGCGGCTTGCGTGATCGCGTCCCAGGCCTCCTCCTGGGCCTCGCCTGCGTGCTGCTCGATCATTGCCCGGATCGGGGCGGCGATCGCCCTGATGTAGGCGGTGAAGTGCTCCGGGGAGTCGAACTCGAAGGTGACCTCGGCCTGCTCCACGGCGACCTCCGAGAACCCACCTCCCGCGAGCAACCCGCCGATCGCAGCGGGGGTGGGCCGGGAGAGGGGCCCGGGCGTGCCGGCCGGCGGTGGGGGCACGCCCAGCCGCTCCCTCGTCGTCCTCATCGGAATCGAGAGGAAGGGGACCTGATCGGGCTCGCCCCACGAGCTGATCGCCATCCGCGCGCCCGGCTTGAGGAAGCCCCGGATGCGCGCCGCGGCGGCCTCCGCGTCAGGCTCGAAGATGATTCCCCAGCGCGAGACGGCAGCGTCGAAGCTCGCCTGCGGAAAGTCGAGGCTGGAGGCGTCTGACTCTACGAACTCGACGTTGCCCAAGCCTGCCGCCGCCGCCCGTTCACGCCCGAACGCGAGCATCTCGGCGGAGATGTCCGTGGCCACGACGCTGCCCTCCGGGCCGGCCTTACGCGCGGCGGTGAGCGCCGGCTCGCCATAGCCGGCGGCGACGTCCAGGACCCGGCTTCCCGACTGCACACCGGCCAGCTCCACCAGCCGCTCGCTGATGTGCCGGTCTGCCCTGTCGTTGAACTCGCTCCAAGCCATCCATCCCACCGCGGCAGAGCCCCAATGCTTGTGCTGCGTCTCGCGGAAGTCAGCCGGGTCGATCGCCTCGGATTCCATGCTCACTCCTCCTTATACCCCAGCCGCTGAACCGAATAGGCCCTCTCGTCGTCGGCGGGAAGCACCAGGCGCGCGGCGGCCGCTCAGTGTGAACCTGGCCGAAGGCATCGCCCTCAGCCACAAGCTGATGCGGTTCACCGGGGCGGCGCGCGACAACTTGAGCAGCTGATCGTTTGACGTCGCAATCTGCGACCTCACACAACCTACGGGGGCACTTGCGACCCTGGAGTCCGTACGCGAATCGGAAAAGCTCTCCAAGAAAGAACTCGCCGATCGAGCCGGTCTCGATGCATCGAGCGTCCGGCGCATGCTCACCGCCGAGACCGCGAACCCGACCACTGAGAACGCGTTTCTCTTGCTCGGTGCCATGGGCATCAAGCTCGAGGCGGTCCTTCCCTCCGGCAGTCGCGTCGAGATCGTCTAGGGAGCTGCATCAGGCGGCGGCAAGCTCCGGCGCAGGCGCCAGCTCACACTCTGGCTCCTCGTCGGGAACCTGACGCTCGATCCCGATCAGCAGTTCCTCGTCCAGCACGGCGAGGATTCGCTTCAGAACGGGGATCGTCGGCATGTGATTGCCGCCCTCGATTTTCGAGATGAAGGAATGCGAGGTCCCCGCCCGCTCGGCCACCTCTTTCTGGGTGAGGTCAAGCTCATAGCGTCGCTCGCGGATATGAGCGGCGATCCAGTTCCGCTCGCGCAGCTCGCGGATTGCCGCGTACTCGTCGCGGGCTTCCCTGTGCTCCTCGTTGCGTCGAGAGCGATCCCGAGATGCTGCGGCGGCAGCCTTGCCTTTCGGGCTAACGGGGCCATTTGCTTTTGCACCCATGGCGCTAGTTTATCCATATCGATAAGCGAGTCAAAGGACTCACCGATTGCTTGACGGTGCATCCTTTCCCGCTGCACGCGGAGGTTTCCTTGGTTTCGCGTCCATCCGCCGCCTGAAGTCCGCCATCCGCCGCTTTGCCAGAGTTATCTCAGAGGCAGGCACGGCTCCAGTGTTCTTCTCGAAAGCATGGAGGAGAACCATCAGGTTCCCCGAGCGCTGATAGAGGATCCGGTACCGGGTGTTGGCGAACCGGACTCTCAGCTCCCGCAGCTCGCCTTCGATCTGCGAAGTGCTCGGAAACTCCGGCGGCGGCGCGTCAGGGGCTCGGCCGCTGAGGTGCTCTTCAACCTGATCATCGATCTTCGCCGCCCGTTTCGCGGGAAGCGCCTCGATGAACTCGGCAACTGGTTCGTCCCCGCGTCTGTCGCGATAGTAGATCGCCTGCGTCCCCGCCATCGGCCGAGCATTGCAGACAAAACGGCGCACATCATTTGGCGACGACGCGAACCAGAGCCGGCGCACCAGAGGGCGCAGGGCCTCGAATATCGGGGAGACAGGATTTGAACCTGCGACCGCTCGGCCCCCAGCCGAGTGCGCTACCAGACTGCGCCACTCCCCGTGGGGTTTTGCATTCTACGAATCGGCGAGGGTCCGGCTAGGCTTCCCTCTACGCGGCGGTAGCTCAACGGTAGAGCCTCAGCCTTCCAAGCTGATGACGCGAGTTCGATTCTCGTCCGCCGCTCTTTTGCCGGCGGGCGCGGCTGTGTAGGTTCCGCCGCCGATGCGGCGGCTCTCGCTCATTTACGCGGTCCTGGTCCTTGCGCTGGCGCTTGCCCTTGCCGGCTGCGGTGACTCCGGCGACGGCTCCGAAGGCGAGGACGTCACCGCCAGCGCCGGCAACGCCGGGCTCGTCGACTGGCCGTTCTTCGGGCGGGTGCCGGAGCGGACGCATTACCTGCCGGCGGAGAGCGGGCTGCTGGATCCGCCGCTGAAACAGACTTGGCAGGTCAACACGCACGCGCTGATCGAGTTCCCGCCCGCGATTGCCGACGGGGTCGCCTACGTGATCAACAAGTACGGCAACGCCAAAGCGGTGCGGCTGCGCGACCGCAAGGTGCTCTGGGAAGTGACCAACCGGGCCAGTGACAAGGGCACGCCCAACTTCGTCACCGCGCCGGTCTATTACGAAGGGCGGCTCTACGGCGCCTTCCTCGGCGGCGAATTGGTCGCCGGTGACGCCGAGGACGGGCACACCCTGTGGCGCCGCAAACTGGGAGGCCACCTCGAATCCTCGCCGATGGCCGCCGAAGGGACCCTCTTTCTCGGCACCGACACCACCGACGTCGTCGCCCTCCGGGCCGCCGACGGCGCGCCGCGCTGGCGCACCAACCTGCCGGCGGCGATCAAAGCCAGCCCCAGCCTCCACGACGGCCGTCTCTACGTCGCCGACTACGAGAGCTCGATGTACGGGCTCGACTCCGCCAGCGGCAAGGTGCTCTGGCGCACCAACACCAGCAAGCAGCCGCCGTACGGCGAGGGCGGCTTCTTCTCCTCCCCCGCCGTCGGCTTCGGCCACGTCTACGCCGCCCGCGATGACGGCACCGTCTTCGCCCTCGACGAAAAGACCGGCAGGGTCGCCTGGTCCTTCGATGCCGGCGGCCCGGTCTACGGCTCCCCCGCCCTGGCCGAAGTTCCCGGCACCCCCGCCACCGTCTACATCGGCGCCGAAAACGGCCGTCTCTACGCGCTCGACGCCGCCACCGGCAAGCCGCGCTGGCACTACGACGTCGGCGGGCCCATCCCGGGCACCGCCACCGTGATCGGACACACCGTCTACACCTCCAGCTTCAAGACCCGCAAGACGATCGGGCTCGACGTCCTCACCCACCGCAAGACCTTCGAGCTGAAGCAGGCCGGCTACACCCCGATGGTCTCCGACGGCAAGCGCCTGTACCTGGTCGGCTACTACGTCGTCGTCGGGCTCGAGCCGAGCGGCCGCTGAGCGCACCCGGCTAGGCTCCCTCGCCATGGGCGAGCTCAGCTACGAGGGTCACCGGATCGAGTACGACAGCCACGGCAGCGGCGAGCGCACGATCGTCCTCGTTCACGGGCTGCTGATGAACCGCCGCATGTACGACCGGCTGGCGCCGGCGCTGGCCGAGCGCGGCAACCGCGTGATCTGCGTCGACCTGCTCGGCCACGGCCGCTCCGACCGTCCCGAAGACCTGCGCCTGTACTCGATGCCACTCTTCGCCCGCCAGGTCGCCGCCGTGCTCGACCACCTCGAGCTCGACTCCGCCGTGGTCGGCGGCACCTCGCTCGGCGCCAACGTCGCCCTCGAGCTGGCCACCCGCGAGCCCGAGCGCGCCCAGGGCCTCTTCCTCGAGATGCCGGTGCTCGACAACGCCCTGGTCGCGATGGCCGCCGCCTTCACGCCGGTGATGGTCGGCCTGCGCCTGGGCCGCCCGGTCTTCGAGGCCCTCTCGCGCATCACCTCGCCCATCCCCCGCACCAACCTGCTGGTCGACATCGGCCTCGACTGGGTACGCCAGCGCCCCGGCCCGTCGCTCGCCGTGCTGGAGGGACTGCTGCTGGGCGAGACCGCGCCACACCGCGAGCAGCGCCAGAAGCTGACCCAACCGGCACTGATCGTCGGCCACCCCGCCGACCCGATCCACCCCTTCAGCGACGCCGGCATGCTGCTGGAGGAGATGCCGAACGCGCGCCTGGTCGAGGCCAAATCGATCCTCGAGTGGCGGCTCTCCTCGCGCCTCGACGACGAGCTCTCCGACTTCATCGAGGAAGCGTGCCCGCCGGCCCGGTGACCAGGGTCCTCTCCAGCTCCCAGCTGGAGCTGCTCGCCCGCCACGGCGAGGAGCGCACGGCCGCGGTCGGCGAGACCCTGTACGAGGTCGGCGACGCCAGCTACCCGTTCATCGCGATCCGCGAGGGGGAAGTCTCGATCACCGACCCGAGCGGCCGCGAGATCGTCCGCCACGGCCCCGCCGGCTTCCTCGGCGAGATGAACCTGCTCTCCGGCCAGACGGTCTTCCTCACCGCCGTCGTCACCGCGCCGCTGCGCTACATCGCGGTCGAGCGCGAGGATCTGCGCCAGCTCCTCTTCGACGACGGCAGCCTCTCCGACCTGCTGCTCTCCGCCTTCATCGAGCGCCGCGAGCTGCTGCAGGGGGAGGAGGGCGTCGGGCTGGAGATCGTCGGCCCGCGCGACTCGGCCGCGACCCGGCACCTGGTCGACTTCGCCCGCCGCCAGAAAATCCCCCACTCCTGGACCGATCCGGCGACGAGCGAGGAGGCCGCCGCGCTGACGGCGGCGCTGGAGCCGGCGGAGCTGCCGCTGGTGCGGCTGCCCGGCGGCACCGAGCTGCGGCGGCCGAGCAACGGCGAGCTCTCGCGGGCGCTCGGCATCGGCCTCGAGCTGGGCGAGCGCGAGGAGGCCGACCTGCTCATCCTCGGCGGCGGCCCGGCCGGGCTCGGCGCCGCCGTCTACGGCGCCTCCGAGGGCCTGGAGACGCTGCTCGTCGAGGGCGCCGGGCTCGGCGGCCAGGCCGGGACCTCGCGCCGGATCGAGAACTACCTCGGCTTCCCGGCCGGGATCAGCGGCACCGAACTGACCAGCCGCGCCGTCACCCAGGCGCGCAAGTTCGGCGCCCGCACCGCCACCCCCTTCCGGGCCGAGGCGCTGGAGCCCGGCGCCGAGCGCCACCTGGTGCGGCTCGAGGGTGGGATCGAGGTCAGCGCCCGCGCGGTCCTGCTCGCGACCGGCGCCGAATACCGCCGGCTCCCGGTCGACGACCTCGACGAGTACGAGGGGATCAGCGTCTTCTACGCCGCCGGCCCACCCGAGGCGCGGCTCTGCGGCGCCCAGCGCGTCGGCGTCGTCGGCGGTGGCAACTCAGCCGCCCAGGCGGCCGTCTGGCTCGCCCGCGGCGGCGCCCTCGTCACCCTCCTGCACCGCCGCGCCGACCTGCGCGAGACGATGTCCCACTACCTGCTGGAGGAGCTCGACCGCTACGGCGTCGCCGTCCGCGACCGCAGCGAAATCACCGCCCTGCACGGCGGCGACGGCGAACTGGAGGGGGTCACCCTCAGCGACGGCGCCGAGCTGCCGTTCAGCTTCCTCTTCCTCTTCCTCGGCGCCTCGCCCTGCACCGAGTGGCTCGGCGACGTCGTCGCCCGCGACGAGCACGGCTTCGTCCTCACCGGCGCCGAGGCCGGCGCCGAGGGCCTGCTGGAGACCAGCGTCCCGGGCGTCTACGCCGCCGGCGACGTCCGCGCCGGCTCGATCAAGCGCTGCGCCACGGCCGTCGGCGAGGGCGCCACCGTGGTCCGCTTCGTGCACGAGCGCCTGGCGGCGGCAGGCGCCGATCAAGTCTGAGCCCGGCGAACGAACAGGGTCCGCGCCACGACCACGATCGACGGCGCAGACGCCGATCAGCACCAGGGCCGCGCGATCGGAGCGAGCAAGGTAATAGAGGAGACCGACGGCCGCCGCGAAGCAGGCAACTCCGCCGAGGTAGGCAAGACGTTTGTCCCAACCGGCTTGGGCGGTATGGCGCGCGTGCAGCAGGTTGATCAGGCCGAAGACCAGCAGGAAGGTCAGCGAGCCGAAGGAGACGATCTCGGTGATGCCGGGCAGCAGCGAGAACGCGGCTCCGAGTAGCGCCAGCCAGGCCACCGCGCCGACCGGCAGACCTCCTCGTTCGCGGGCCAGGCGGGCCGGAAGCTCGCGCGCGACACTGACGTCGCGGACCAGCCGGGCGGTCGAGAACAGCGTCGCGTTGATCGCCGAGCTGGTCGAGAAGACCGCACCCAGGGTCGCCGCCCAGAGGCCGAAGGTGCCGAGGGCCTTCTCCCCGACCACGGCGAAGGCGACCTCCTTTTGGCCGACGATCGCCTGGTCGGGCAGCAGCATCTGAGAGGCGATCGTGACCGCGACGTAGACGAAGGCCACCACGGCAACCGACAGATAGAGAGCCCGGGGCACGGTGCGACGCGGCTCGGCGATGTCGTCGTAGTCGTAGGGCACCAGCTCGAAACCCTCGTAGGCGACGAAGATCACCGCGGCGCCGAGGAAGACGCCGAGCAGCCCCTTGTTGTCGATCGGGGCGAGGCGGCTCGGCGAGAACATCCCGATCCCGATCGCCGAGACCCCGGCCAGCACGGCCAGCTTGGTGAAGACGATCACGTCCTCGGTCAGCCCCGAGGCGGTCACCCCGCGCAGGTTGATCGCCGCGAAGATCGCCATGATGCCGACGCCGCTCAGCCGCGCGACGAGGACCGGAGCGCCGAGGACGTTGGCCAGGTAGTGGCCGAAGGTGAAGGCGTAGACGGCCAGGGCGAAGACGTAGCCGACGATCAGGAGCCAGGCGACCCAGGCGGCCGCGCTGGAATGGCCCTCCTCGCGCAGGTAGGTGAAGGGGCCGCCCGCGCGGCCGGCGTGCAGCGCCAGGCGGGCGTAGGCGTGGGCGGTGAGGCCGGCGATGATGCCGCCGAGCAGGAAGGCGGCGAAGGCGAGGTGCCCGGCAAGGTCGATGGTGACGCCGAGGACGCTGAAGATGCCGCCGCCGATCATCCCCCCGATCGCCATCGCGCTTGCCTCGCGCAGGCCCAGCAGACCCTCGCCGCGCTGGCGGCGGGCGTGACTGCGGGGGTGGTATGGCGGCTTCGGCAACAACGATCCCCGGAGACAGCGATGCACGCTCAGCGTAACTGCCTCGGTTGGATCGATGCTCGCCTCCCGGAACAGCGTTGTAGCCGAGCGGTGCGGACATCACCGTTGCCAAGGGTCGTAGACTTCCCGCCCCCTCGGGGGGAGTGAGTTAACGGCTATGCGCACGGTCTCCAAAACCGTGAATCCGGGTTCGAATCCCGGCTCCCCCGCTCGCGGCCCCGAGTCGTGTCCGGCAGTCCTTTGGTCCGCTATACGACCCAAAGGACTGCCGCACCGGGCTATGCATGGGCCTCACTCCTTCGCCGGTAGTCCCGGGAAGCTCAGTTCGCGCAGCGCTCGCAGAGGCCGCGCAGCACCACGTCGTGCTCGGAGATGTCGAATGGAATCTCCCCCGAGACGCGCTCGATCGCTCGCTCCAGGCTGGGGTCCTCGAAGGTCTCCATGCGTCCGCAGCGGCGGCAGATCGCGTGGTGGTGGTGATGGCCGCTGGGCTCCACTCGCTCGAAGGCCGCGGTGCCCCGGGTGACCTCGATGCGCTGAACCAGGCCCAGTTCCTCGAGCTGGTCCAAGGCCCGGTAGACGCTGGCTCTTCCCACCGGGGGGCGACGCCGGCGCAGCTCGTCGTCGAGCTCCAAGGCCGTCACGGCGCAATCGTGGGCGGCGAGCGCTTCGACCACCGCGGTGCGGGCGCCGCCACGACGCAGACCGGCGCTCTGGAGGGCGCCGAGCGCGTGCTCTGCCCAATCGCTCTTGACCGCGGGGGCCATCAGCCGATGGTAGCCACGGGGCGGGACCGGTCGGCTGGGCGCAGGGCCAGGAGCCGCCCCACCGGCAGCGAGAGCAGGTAGGCCGCGACGATCGCCAGCGCGATCGAGGCGCCGGCGGCAGTGCCCGCGTAGTAGGAGACGTAGAGGCCGGCGATGCCGGCGAGGACGGCGATCCCCGCGGCCAGGAAGAGCATCGGCACGATGCGCCTGGTCAGCTGCCGGGCGGCCGCGGCCGGGCCGACCAGGACGGCGACGACCAGGAGGTTGCCGAGCCCCTGCACGGCGACCACGGTGGTGGCGGCGAGCAGGACCAGAAGGGTCGCCTCGATCAGCCCGGGCGAGATCCCGAGCGCCCGGGCGGAGCCGCGGTCGAAGCCGGCGGCGAGGAGCAGCGGGTGGAGCAGCCAGAGGGCCGCCGGAACCACGACCGCGAGCACCGCCGCGGCGATCAGGTCGAGGTCGCCCGGACCGAGGATGTCGCCGAAGAGCAGCGTCTCGATCCCGGGCGGAGAATCGGGAGAGAGCGCGAGCAGGACGCCGAGCCCGAACATCGTCGTCACCACCACGGCGACCCCGACGTCGCGGCTCGTCCCCGGCGCCCGCGAGGCAAGCGCGATCGCCAGCGCTGCGATGACAATCGCCGGAGTCGCCCCGAGCAGCAGTGGCACCCCGGCCAGGGCGGCGAGGACCAGTCCGGGGAAGATCGAGTGGGCGAGGGACTCCGCCGCATAGGAGAGCTCGTAGAGGACGACCCAGCAGCCGAGCGCGCCGCCGGCGATCCCGAGCAGGGCGATCTCGAGGATCGCCCGCCGCATGAACTCTTCCTGGAGCGGCTCGAACATCTCAGTGGTGATGGGAGGGCAGGATGGCCTTGCTCCCGGTCCCGGGGATCTCGACGATCGCGCCGCCGTAGGTCGCTTCCAGCGTCTCGCGGTCGAGCACCTCGCTGGGCCGTCCGGCGCCGATCTGGCGGCGGTTGAGGCAAAGCACCGAGTCGCTGCGCCGGGCCTGGTCGAGGTCGTGGGTGGCGACGACGATCCCTCGCCCCTCCCCCGCCAGCTCGGCGATCAGCGTTTCCAGCGCCGCCGCGCTGGCGTTGTCGAGACCGGAGAACGGCTCATCGAGCAACAGCACCGCCGCGTCCTGGACCAACGCCCTGGCGATCAGCACCCGCTGGCGCTGTCCCCCCGACAGCTCCCCGAAGGTCTTCTCGGCCCGGTCGCCCAGGCCGACCCGCTCGAGCGCCGCCTGCGCCCCGTGCCGGTCGTCGCGGCTCGGGCGCCGCCACCAGGGCAGCCGCGAGAGCGCCCCCATCGTCGCCACATCGAGCGCGGATACGGGGTAGTCGAGGCGGGTCCGCTCGGTCTGGGGGACGGTGCCGCAACGGCCGTGGACCTCGAGCCGACCGGCGAGCGGCCGCAACTCGCCGAGCAGGGCGCGCAGCAGGGTCGTCTTGCCGCCGCCGTTGGGCCCGAGCAGCGCCAGTCGCTGCCCGGGAGCGAGGGCGAAGGAGACATCGACGATCGCCGCGGGGCCGCCGTAGCCGACCGCCAGGCCCTCGGCCTCGATCAGGGGCTGACCCGGCATCTGTCCTTCCCGTCGGTGAAGCCGCTGACCATCGCGTTCGCGTTGGCGGCCTCCATCCGTCAGGTAGGTGGCGCCGGTGGAATCGGCCGGGCCGAGCGTGTCCCCGTACAGCGTGTAGTCGGCCGAGGCGCCCGTCTGCGCGGCGATCGCTTCGACGACCTTCGGGGTCAGCGAGCTCTCGGGGAAGACCGCCTTGACGTTCTCGCCTCGATCGTCTGCGCAAGTTCGCTCAGCTCCTTGGCCGAGGTCTGGGCCTGGGTGGTCTGGGAGGGGATCACGGCCCCGACCACTTCGATCCCGTAGCGATCGGCGAAGTAGCCGAAGGCGTCGTGATCGGTGACCAGCCTGCGCGCGGAGGCGGGTACCGTGTCCATGCACTTCGCGATGCGGCCGTCCAGCGCTTTCAGCTTGGCGAGGTAGAGGCGAGCGTTCGTCTGGAACTCGGCCCTCTTGCTCGGGTCGGCCGCGACCAGCCTCCTCTCGATCTCCCGCACCGCCGCCTCGGCGTTGCGGGGGTCGTGCCACCAGTGCGGGTCGTACCGGGACGCCTCCGCCCCGCTCGACTCGCCCGGGAGCCGCTCGGGGACGACGGCCCCGAGGTCGACGACCTCGGCGTCGCTGCCGCCCTCGGAGACGACATCGCCCATCCACTTGTCGAGGTTGTCGCCGTTGACGAAGACGATCTGGGCGCCGGCGGTCGCCTCGACGTCGCTGGGGCGCGGCTCGTACTCGTGCGGGTCGGTGTTCGGCTGCAGGATCTGGTGGACGTCGACGGCCTGGCCCCCGACCTCGCGCACCCAATCGCCGATCTGGGTGGTGGTCGCGACCACGTCGACTCCGCTGGCGCCGCCCGAGCCGCCGGAGCTGCTGCCACAGCCGGCGCCGAGCAACGCGAGGGCGACGAGACCGGCCCCGGCGAGGGCGGGGCCACGCGGCACCCGAGTGGCCAGCGCCTTCACGATGGCGACGACGGCGAAGACGGCGCCGGAGACGACGGCGATCGTCGCACCGGGAGGGGCATCGGTCTTGACCGAGAGCCAGAGCCCGACCGTGCCCTCGATCGCCACGAGGCCGACGCTGGCCAGCTGCCAACTCCTCATCCGCCGAGTCAGCAGGCGCGCGGTCGCCGCCGGGACGACGAAGAGGGCGCTGACGAGGAGCGCCCCGACCACGCTCAGCGCCGCGGTGGTCGCGAGGGCGATCAGGCCGAGCAGGGTGGCGTCGAAGATGCGCTCGTGCCCAGGGCTGACGGCCGCGGCACCGGCCGAGTCGAAGCCCTGGGCCAGCCAGCGCTGGCCGATCAGGCCGGTGGCCGCCAGGGTCGCCACCGCCGCCAGCGGCGGCGAGGGCGATGTCGCCCCCGTCGACCAGGAGCAAGCTGCCGAACAGCAGCGTCTCCACGTTGGCGCCCGAGCCGAAGACGTCGCTGGCGAGGATCACACCCGAGGCCAGGCAGGCAACGAGGACGAGCGCGACGACGCTGTCGCGACCGCGATCGCGACCCTGGCCGAGGACGGCGTTGCCGGCGGTGAAGGCGATCGCCGCCCCGAAGGCGCCGAGCGGCGCCGCGAAGCCGAGCCCATCGGCGAGAACCAGACCCGGGAAGGCGGCGGTCCCGACCGCGTGGGAGAAGAAGGCGAGTCCGCGCAGGACGATCCAGGTGCCGAGCAGGCCGGCCGGGATCGCAAGGATCAGGACCTCGATGAGTCCGCGCTGCACAAAGGGGAGCTGGAAGGGCTCGAGCAACTGGTCCGTCCTTCTCGGGTGACGTCCGCCCTCCCCACTCTAATGAGAATGAGTCTTCTTTGCATTTATTGGTGGGGCCGGTACCCTCTTCGACCTCCAGGATCGAGGCTAATGGGCCGCCGCCGCCTGGCCGGAGAGCCGTTGGTGCAGCGCGCCGCTGCGCTCGTTGAGCCCGGTGATCGAGACCTCGATCTCGTGGCGGCGGTAGTGCCCTTCGATCGCATCGACGGCGGCGATCGCCGAGGCGTCCCAGAGGTGGGCACGGGAGAAGTCGATGATCACGCTCGGCGGGTCCTCGGCGTAGCGGAATGCTTCGATCAGCTCCTGGTCGGAGGCGAAGAAGACCTCGCCGTGGACCGAGTACAGGCAGCTGGTGCCGTCGGGGTCGAGGACGCGGTCGACATCGACCAGGTGCGCGACCCGGCGGGCGAAGACCGCCATCGCGGTCAGGACGCCGGCGCCGACGCCGATCGCCAGGTTGTGGGTGGCGACGGTGCCGGCGACGGTGACGGCCATGATCACGGTCTCCCCGCGCGGCATCCGCCGCAGCGTCGAGGGCGCGACCGAGTGCCAGTCGAAGGTCGAGACGGCGACCAGGATCATCACCGCGACCAGGGCCGCCATCGGGATCACCGCGACGACGCTGCCGAGACCGACGACCAGGACCAGCAGGAAGACCCCGGCGCAGAAGGTCGAGAGCCGGGTGCGGGCGCCGCTGGTGCGGACGTTGATCATCGTCTGGCCGATCATCGCGCAGCCGGCCATGCCGCCGAAGAAGCCGGTGATCACGTTGGCGATGCCCTGCCCGCGCGACTCGCGGTCCTTGTCGGAGCCGGTCTCGGTGATGTCGTCGACCAGCTTCGCCGTCATCAGCGACTCGAGCAGCCCGACGACCGCCAGCGTGAACGAGTAGGGGGCGATGATCGCCAGGGTCTGCAAGCGAGAACGGGACCGCCGGGATGCCGAGGACCGGCAGGGCGTCGGGCAGCCTGCCCTCGTCGCCGACCGTGGGCACGCCGATCGCCCCCGACGACGCAGACGACGGTCAGCAAGCACGATCGCGACCAGCGGCGCCGGCACCGCTTTGGTCACCCTGGGCAGCAGATACATCACCGCCAGGCCCGCCGCGACCAGCGCGTAGACCGCGGCGCCGCCGTCGGTCAGGTGCGGGATCTGGGCGAGGAAGATCAGGATCGCCAGGGCGTTGACGAACCCGGTCATCACCGAGCGCGGCACGAAGCGCATCAGCTTGGCGACGCCGAGCAGTCCCAGCGCCACCTGGATCGTCCCGGCGAGGATCGTCGCCGCCAGCAGGTACTCGACCCCGTGCTCGGAGACCAGCGAGACGACGACCAGCGCCATCGCCCCGGTCGCCGCCGAGATCATCGCCGGCCGGCCGCCGGTGAAGGCGATCGCGACCGCCATCGTGAAGGAGGCGAAGAGACCCACCCGCGGATCGACTCCGGCGATGATCGAGAAGGAGATCGCCTCCGGGATCAGGGCGAGGGCGACGACCAGGCCGGCGAGCAGCTCGACGCGGAGCAGGTTGACCGACGGCAGCCGAGCGCGGTCAGGGAGGTATGCGGCGAAGGTGGGCATCGATCTCGTTTCGTGTGCGACTGAGGAGCTGTCCTCAACACACGGCCACCGGCGGCGGCGTTGCGACGGGATGCGCTCAGAGTTCTCGTGGATCGACTGGCCGGGTGCCTCGCCGATCTCGCCCTTGGGCAACGCGACAAAGCTACACGAGCGTGCGGCGAAGATCTAGGAAGCCGAGTGGAAGTCGCCCCCGCAGCGCCGCCAGGCCCCTCGGTGGTGGGAGCGCGCGGCAGCCGCGGCCGCTCGGTAGGCGCGGCGGCGCTGAAACGGGACGCCGGTGTAGACGTAGACGGAGGCCCAGCCTCGGCGAACCTGGACGCGGTTGAGGTCGAGGCGGCCGCGGATCGCATAGGCCAGAAGGCGGCCGTAGCGGTCGATCCGGTCCTGCGTCGGGTCGGTGACGAGGGTGACCTGCCGGCCGTCGGCGAGGCGGTGCATCGAGCGCGACGCTTGCGGGCCTCCGCACTCGTTGGGCGTCCACGGCCCGTGCACCTCCGGGGTGTCGATCCCGATCAGCCGGACATCGACCTGTTCGCCGGTCGCCGCGAGGCGGACGTCGAGGGTGTCGCCGTCGACGGCGCGGACAACCGTCGCCCGCAGCCGTTCGGCGCTCGAAACCGGCAGTGGTGCTTCGGGGGCGACCGGAGGCGCGGAACCGCCGCCCCCACCGCTGGCGGTCGAGCAGGGACACGGCAGCGACTCACAGGCGATCCCGTCACCGTCGCCATCGAGGTTGTAGGGGTCGCCCAAAAGCAGGTGTTCCTGGGCTTCGGCCTGAGTGGCGAAGTCCGAGCAGTCGAAGTCGACGGCCCGCGCGTGACCCGTCCCTCCAAAAGCCATCGCCGCGATCAAGGCGGCGCCCGCCAATAAGAAGCTCCCACCTCTCCGCATAGCTGTCCCGTTTCGGGTCGTGCGTCCTCCTCCTGCCTCCATGCCCGTCAACCCTATGCGAGAGATTGCTGTCGGTCGAGAATGCGGGCGGAGGGACTTGAACCCCCACGGGCTCGAGCCACCGGGACCTAAACCCGGCGTGTTTGCCAATTTCACCACGCCCGCGTGGCACCCCAATCAGGGCTTAACGCGCGACCAATGCCGCATCGTCGCTGACAGATTCTATGATCGTCGGCATGGCTGTAGGAGAGGTGAGGCCCGGCTACGAACTGTGGCGGCCAAATCGGGAGAAAGCCGGGTCGGTCACGACCAAGTTCGTGATCGCCCTTTTGCTGCTCGCGACGGCCGTGATCGCGGCGATCGTCACCATCGGCGGTTGGTCGCTGCTCAAGGGCGGCGGCGGCATGGGCCTCGTCTGCGCGATCTACGCCGTGCTCTACGCCTTCTTCGCCTTCCTCGTCGCCCGCTGGAGCCGCGGCATCCTCCCCGTCGCCGCCGCGCTCTCGATGATCCTGGCGATCTTCTGCGCGGTCGGCGCCGGCAGCTGGTTCGAACGCGACAAGGCCGGCTTCGACGAAGCGGCTCTCTCCTCCTCGCTGCTCGGGACCCTGGTCGTGATCCTCGGCCTGCTGCAGATCGTCCTCATCGCCGCCGCCCTCTACGGCTTCAACCAGCAGTGGCAGGTCGAGGAGGAGCGCCCGATCGGCTCGGGCGAGGACTACGGCGCCGGCGCCGCCCCCGACGACGGCACCCCGCAGCCGGCCTAAACGCGCGCAGTTCGCAACGACTCTGTGCCGCCTTTGTAAGAAGTCGCCCCAGAAGCGCCGATTTGGCTGTTTTGCGACCGGCGCCCAGCGTAGCGTCGGGGCCTAGAATGGATACGTCTGCGGCGGTGCTGCAACTGGCTGACAGGGCGGTCTCAAACAGCCGCTGTCCTTCGGGACATGTGGGTTCGAATCCCACCCGCCGCATCGATCAGGGGAACCCAGCGTTGAGGTCACCCGCCGAGGTCGAACGAGTCTTGCGACTTTCCTCCGACGACCAGAACATCTCGGAGATTTCACGCGCCACGGGCATCCCCCGTACGAACCATCCACCACTGGCTACGAGGGGAGCTGCCCCGGTTTGGAAGAGATCGAACCCGGGGTGGAGCCTGCGCCCGCTGCGGAAGCCTGCAGCATCCGGCGCCATGGCTGATCCCACATTCATATGCCTATCTCCTCGGCCTTTATCTCGGAGACGGATGTCTACTGAGGCACCCAAGAAAGGTCTATCGCCTCCACATCACGCTTGATGCGGACCATCCCGTCATCGCGGACGAGTGTCAGGCCGCGATGACGCTGGTCATGCCCTCGAGCAAAGCGGCAAAGCGCAGAGATCCGAACTGTCGGATGCTGCACCTCGTGTCCTATTCGACGCACTGGCCACACCTGTTTCCACAGCACGGCCCCGGGGTCAAGCACAAGCGCAAGATCGCTCTGGAGCCGTGGCAGGAGCGGATCGTCGAGCGCTACCCGGGGCGGCTCCTGCGGGGGCTGATCCACTCGGACGGCTGCAGAGCCATCAATCGTATCCGGCACCCAAAAAAGACCTACGTCTATCCGCGTTACTTCTTCTCCAATCGCTCACTCGACATCCAGCGGATCTTCTGCGACGGCTGCAACCAGCTTGGGATCGCCTGGAGGCAAGACGGGCCCTGGAACATCTCGGTGGCGCGGCGCGAGGCGGTGGCGATCATGGACCGGCATGTCGGGCCCAAGCGCTGAGGCGCGGAACTAGACTGCTCGCGGGATGCGGGTCCACCACCTCAACTGCGGGTCGCTGTGCCCCCACGGCAGGAAACTGATCAACGGCGAGGGTGGGCTCGGCGAACGGGGGGAGATCGTCTGCCACTGCCTCGCGATCGAGAACGGCGACGGCATCGTCCTCGTCGACACCGGCTTCGGGATCGAGGACGCGCGCAACCCGCGCCAGCTCGGCCCGATCTTCGCCGCGATGGGTGCCCGGCCCAAGGCCGAGACGACGGCGCTGAGGCAGTTGGAGGAGCTTGGCTTCGCCGCCGCCGACGTGCGCCAGATCGTCGCCACCCACCTCGACCCCGACCACAGCGGCGGCCTGCCCGACTTCCCGCAGGCCGAGGTCCACGTGCTCGGGGCCGAGCTCGACGCCGCCCTCCACCCCGGCTGCGCGACCGCCCGCGCTACCCGGCACGCACTGGAAACACGGGCCGCGCTGGCAGCGCCACGAGGCCGGCGGCGACGACTGGCTCGGCTTCGAGAGCGTCCGCATCCTCCCCGGCCTCGAGGCCGAGATCGTGCTGGTCCCGCTCGCCGGCCACACCCGCGGCCACACCGGGGTGGCGTGAGGACCGGCGACGGCTGGCTGCTGCACTGCGGCGACTCCTACTTCCACCACGGTGAGCTCCAGACCCCGCCGCACTGCCCGCCCGGCCTGCGCTTCTTCCAGAACCTCAACGCCGCCGACAACAGGGCGCGCAAGGCCAACCAGGAGCGGCTGCGGGAGCTGGTCGCCCGCCACGGCGAGGAGCTGACCCTGTTCTGCTCCCACGACCCGCACGAGCTGGAGCGCGAGCAGGCGGCCGGCGCCGCCGCGCCCGCGTGAGCGCCCCCGCCCCCGAGCTGCTCTGGGAGCCCTCGGCCGAGCTGGTCGAGAACGCCCGCCTGACCGAGTTCAGGCGCTGGCTCGAGGCCGAGCGCGGCCTGCGCTTCGCCGACTACGACGCGCTCTGGCGCTGGTCGGTCGACGACCTCGACGGCTTCTGGCGGGCGATCTGGGACTTCTTCGAGGTGCGGGCCGACGGCGGCCCGGCAACCGTGCTCGCCTCGCGGGAGATGCCCGGCGCGAGCTGGTTCCCCGACACCCGCCTCAACTACGCCGAGCACGTCTTCGCCGGCAAGGCCGACGAGGAGACCGCGATCCTCCACGCCTCCGAGCTGCGCGAGCTCGACGAGCTGAGCTGGGGCGAGCTGCGCGCCCAGGTCGCCGCCTGCGCCGCCGGCCCTGCGCGGGCTCGGGGTCGAGCCCGGCGACCGCGTCGTCGCCTACCTGCCGAACATCCCCGAGGCGATCGTCGCCTTCCTCGCCAGCGCCTCGATCGGGGCCGTCTGGTCGAGCTGCTCGCCCGACTTCGGCCCGGCCAGCGTCATCGACCGCTTCGCCCAGATCGAGCCCAAGGTCCTCTTCGCGGTCGACGGCTACCGCTACGGCGGCAAGGACTTCGACCGCCGCGAGACGATCGCCGCGCTGCAGGCGGCAGATGCCGAGCCTGGAGCGCACCGTCGTCCTCCCCTACCTCGACCCCGAGCCCGACCTCTCGCCCCTGCGCGACACCACCACCTGGGACGAGCTGCTCGCCACCGGCGCGGGCGCCGAGCTCGACTTCGAGCGCGTCCCCTTCGACCACCCGCTCTGGGTCCTCTACTCCTCCGGCACGACCGGGCTGCCGAAGGCGATCGTCCAGGGCCAGGGCGGGATCCTGCTCGAGCACCTGAAGAAGCTCCACCTCCACGTCGACGCCCACCCCGGCGACCGCCTCTTCTGGTTCACCACCACCGGCTGGATGATGTGGAACTTCCTCGTCTCCGGGCTGCTGACCCGGGCGGCGATCGTGCTCTACGACGGCAACCCCGGGCATCCCGACATGGGCGTGCTCTGGGACCTGGCCGAGCGGGCGCCGGGGTGACGATGTTCGGCACCTCCGCCGCCTACATCGCCGCCTGCATGAAGGCCGGGGTCGAGCCCGGCAGCGGCCGCGACCTCAGCCGCCTCGGCGCCGTCGGCTCGACCGGCTCTCCCCTCTCCCCCGAGGGCTTCGACTGGATCTACGAGCACGTCGGCGCCGACACCTGGCTGTTCTCGACCAGCGGCGGCACCGACCTCTGCACCGCCTTCGTCGGCGGCGTCGCCCTGCTGCCGGTCTACCGCGGCGAGCTGCAGGGACGGGCGCTCGGCGCCGCGGTCGAGGCCTGGGACGAGGACGGCAACAGCGTCGTCGGCGAGGTCGGCGAGCTGGTCGTGACCGCGCCGATGCCCTCGATGCCGGTCCGCTTCTGGGGGGACGAGGACGGCAGCCGCTACCGCGAGGCCTACTTCGAGCACTACCCGGGCGTCTGGCGCCACGGCGACTGGATCGAGATCACCGGGCGCGGCAGCGCGATCATCTACGGCCGCTCCGACTCGACGATCAACCGCGGCGGCATCCGCATGGGGACGAGCGAGATCTACCGCGCCGTGCTCGGCATCGACGCGATCGTCGACGCCCTCGTCGTCGATCTGCCCCAGCCCGGGACCGACGGCTGGATGCCGCTCTTCGTCGTCCTCCGCGAGGGGGTCGAGCTCGACGAGGAGCTGCCGGGGGAGATCGCCCGCCGGGTCCGCGAGCGCTGCTCGCCGCGCCACGTCCCGGACGAGGTCTTCCAGATCGCCGAGGTCCCGCGCACGCTCAGCGGCAAGGTGCTGGAGGTGCCGGTGAAGCGGATCCTGATGGGGACCCCGGCCGAGCAGGCGGCCAGCCGCGACTCGCTCGCCAACCCGGCGGCGCTCGACTACTTCACCGAGATGGCGGGGCGGCTGGAGGCCCGAGAGGCCTGAGCCTCGGACGCGGAGCCGCCGCCTTCGGCGATCCGCCGCGCCGCCAGGACCGCGAAGCCCCAGCCGCAGGCGACGAGGACGCCGCCGAGGACATCGCTGGGGAAGTGCCAGGCGAGAACCATCACCGAGCAGCCGACCGCGGCGACGAAGCAGGCGCCGGCGAGCGCGACGGCGGGCCGCCACCGGTGCGGAACGACGAAGAGGAAGGCGATCGCTATCGAGGTGGCGGCGGTGGCGTGGCCGCTGGGAAAGGCGATCGGCCCGAGCTGGTCGTGGCCGAGGACCGGTTGGAAGCGCGGGTGCGCGAGCGCGATCTTCAGTACCTGGGTGGTCAGGTTGGCGCCGGCGACAACCGCCACCGCGGCGGCTGCATCGAGCGGGCGTCCGCGCCAGAGCGCGATCCCGCAGGCGGCGATGAGCATCGCCAACAGTGGCAGTGGGTCGGCGAGATGGGCGATTGGGTCGGCGAGCGAGCCGACCGCGCCGTCGCGGGCGATGAACTTGGTCAGAGGGTCGCGTCGGCCCGCTGGGCAGCGTCGATCCCATACGCGACCAGCGCCAGGCCGACCAGCGCGCCGGCGCAGGAGATCCACGCCGCCAGGGGGGCTTTGACGCTCCGTGCCATGCCAAAACGGTAGCGAGACCGGGTTAAGCGAAGGTCAGGCCGGAGGCCCGACCAGAGCCGACGCCGGGCTCAGGCCGGGGTCACCGGGTTGCGACGCTGCGCGAAGGAGCGGTCCTTGCTCGCGGCGTGGGCGAAGCGGCGAATCAGGTCCTCGCGCAGATCCTCGGGGGCGACCACCGCGTCCACCACCAGCTCCGAGGCGAGGTGGAGGATGTCGATGTCCTCGGCGTACTCCTCGCGCTTGGCGGCGACGAAGGCCTCACGCTCGGCCTCGTCGGAGATCGCCTGGATCTGGTTGTAGAAGACGGCGTTGATCGCGGCTTGCGGGCCCATCACCGCGATCGAGGCGCTCGGCAGGGCGATGCAGCAGTCGGGCTCGAAGGCCGGCCCGGCCATCGCGTAGAGCCCGGCCCCGTAGGCCTTGCGGACGATCACCGAGAGCTTCGGCACCGTCGCTTCGGAGACCGCGCTGATCATCTTCGCTCCGTGGCGGATGATCCCCTGGCGCTCGACCGCGGTCCCGATCATGAACCCGGGCACGTCGGCGAGGAAGAGCAGCGGCACGTTGAAGGCGTTGCAGGTCTGGATGAAGCGGGCCGCCTTGTCGGCGGAGTCGACGAAGAGGACGCCGCCCTTCTGGCGCGGCTGGTTGGCGACGACGCCGACCACGCGCCCGTCGAGCCGTCCGTATCCCACGATCAGCTCTTTCGCCCAGCGCTTGTGGACTTCGAGGAAGCTGTCGGCGTCGAGCAGCGCCTCGAGCACCTCGCGCATGTCGAAGGGCTGATTCTCGTCGGCCGGGACGATCTCGGCGATCGCGGCGTCGGAGGCGGGCGCGGCCGGCGGCGCGGTGGGCGGGTCCTCGCGCCAGTTCCCCGGCATGAACGAGAGGTAGCGGCGCGCCAGCTCGATCGCCTCCCCGTCGCTCTTGACCAGGAAGTGGCCGCAGCCGGAGACGCCGGTGTGCATCTTCGCCCCGCCCATCTCCTCCAGCGTCACCTTCTCGCCGATCACCATCTCCGCCATCCGCGGCGACCCCAGGTACATCGAGGCGTTGCCCTCGCGCATGATCACGACGTCGCAGAAGGCGGGGATGTAGGCGCCGCCGGCGGCGCTCGGCCCGAACAGCAGGCAGATCTGCGGCACCTGGCCGGAGAGCCGCACCTCGTTGTGGAAGATACGCCCGGCACCGCGGCGGCCGGGGAACATCTGCACCTGGTCGGTAATCCGGGCCCCGGCCGAGTCGACCAGGTAGACCAGCGGAACCTGCAGGCTCAGCGCCCGCTCCTGGACGCGAAGGATCTTCTCGACCGTCTTCGGGCCCCAGGAGCCGGCCTTGACGGTCGGGTCGTTGGCCATCAGGGCGACGCGGCGACCGTCGATCGTGGCCAGGCCGGTAACGACGCCGTCGGCGCCCAGCCCCTCCTGGTCCCAGTTGGCCAGCGCCGCCTCCTCGGCGAAGGAGCCCTCGTCGATCAGCAGCGCGACGCGCTCGCGGACCGGCAGCTTGCCCTGTTCGGCGGTCTTCTCGTGGTGGCGCCGCGGGCCGCCGGAGAGCGCCGCCTCCAGCGCTTTTGCGAAATCGGTCACGCCTGGAGACTATTCGGACCGGCTGGCGTGCCAGCCGGAAACCGACCTACTCGTCTCCACCGGGCTCCCAGTCGACCGGCCCCGCGCGCAGCACGTGGGCGCCCAGCGGCCGCCCCAGCACCTCCTGCGCCGCCCGCGAGGCGGCGATCAGCTTCGGCAGGTCGATCCCCGTCTCGACCCCCATCTCGTGCAGCATCGAGACCACGTCCTCGCTGCCGACGTTGCCGGTCGAGCCCGGCGGCACCGGACAACCACCGAGCTCGCCGAAGCTCGACTCGAAGGACTCGACACCCTCTTCCAGGGCGGCCAGCAGGTTGGCCAGCCCCTGGCCCCGGGTGTTGTGGAAGTGGGCGGTCAGCTCGACGCCCCGCAGGCGCTCGCGCGCGGCCGCGAAGAACTCGTGCACCTGGCGCGGGTTCGCCATCCCGGTGGTGTCCCCGAAGCCGACCTCCTCGCAGCCGGCGGCGGCAAGCCGCTCGGCGATCTCGAAGACGCGCTCGGGCGCCACGTGGCCCTCGTAGGGGCAGCCGAAGGAGGTGGCGATCACGCCCTCGCATCGCAACCCCGCCTCGCGCGCCGTCTCCAGCGTCGCCTCCAGCCCGTTCAGCGACTCCTCGACCGAGCGGTTGACGTTGTGCCGGTTGTGGGTCTCCGAAGCGGAGAGGAAGACGCTGATCTCATCGAAGCGGTCCCGCAGCTCCAGCGCCCGCTCGAGCCCGCGCTGGTTCGGGATCAGGACCGAGAAGGCGACCCCGTCGCGCCGCGCGCCGCCCGCAGCACCTCGGCCGCGTCGGCCAGCTGCGGGATCACGTCCGGCCGCACGAACGAGGCAATCTCCATCCGCCCCACCCCGGTCGCCGAGAGCAGGTCGATCAGCCGCACCTTGTCGGCGGTCGCGATCGCCTCCGGCTCGTTCTGGAACCCGTCGCGGGGTCCGACCTCGCGGATGCGGACGCTCTTCGGCAACTCGGCCATCGTAGGGCGAAGCTTATGCGGCGGCTACGCGCGCCCGGGAACCCCGAGGCGCCGCGCCACATCGCCGAGGACGGAGCGCACGTGTTCGGGTTCATACCGAACCTGCTCGTGGGTGAAGCGCAGGCAGGTGTATCCAGCGGCGGTATGCCTCTGGTCGCGCAGGTGGTCTCGACTCTGCTGTGCCGGAGTGCGGTGGTGGCGCAGGCTGTCGGTCTCGACCACCAGCCGCAGATCCCGCCAGAGGAAGTCGACCTCGAAACCGTTGACCCAGACTTTCGTCTCCGGCACCGGCAGGCCGACGCCCCGCGCCATGGGCAGAAACAGGCGCTCGAGGCGCGAACGCGTGAGCCGGAAGGTGCGCCGATCCAACCACGCGCGCAGGCGCGCCACCCCTGGCTCGCCGCGGTGATCTGGGAGCGCCGCCCGCAGCCTCGGGGGCGTGATCAGGTCGAGCCGGTCCGCCTCGTCGACCATGCGCTCCACGGTCAGCCGGTCGTGGCGGCCCGCGAGGTCGACCAGGGTCTGAACCACGCTCGTGACGGGGATGCCGTCAAACGTCCCGATCGCGCGGCGCCCGAAGCGGCGGCGATGGACGCGGATGCCGGGTCGCCTCCGATCCCAGCCCGGACCGACCGAGACCTCGATCTGCACGCCGTGCTCCGATCCGATTCCAAACAGAGCCGCCGCACTGTCGTGACTGAGGACGGCTCCGGGCCCGCATGCGAGGACCGCTGCCATCCATCTGCCCTTTGAGGTCAAGCCAGGACGGCCCACGGCGTAGACGCCACGAAACACCGGACGCAGTCGTCCCATCGAAATCCGGTGATCGATGGCATGGCGGCTGAACCCGAGCGCCCGCAGTTGCTCCCGCGACACGACCCCGTGCTGGGCATCGACCAAGCGCCAAAAACGCCCCGCCACGCCCGCCGGTTGCTGAATTGACCCGGTCATAACCGGGCTAAGTCAGCAACCGGCGAGGTCTCTCCCCCCTGGGGCCGGGGTGGCCGGGTGGGAGGGGGCTTAGACTGGCGCGCTCGTGGCTGACTTTGGGCCGATTCCGATCATTGGAGGCACCGGCGCGCTGGGCGCTGGGCTGGCGACGCGCTGGGCGCGGGCGGGGGTGCCTGTCGTGCTCGGGTCGCGCTCGGCCGAGCGGGCCGAGGAGGCGGCCGCCAAGGTGCGCGCCGCCGTCCCGGGCGCCGACGTCACCGGGCTTGAGAATGGCGAGGCCGCGAAGCAGGGGGAGATCGTCTTCCTCACCGTCCCCTTCCGTGCACAGTCGGAGAACCTCAACAACCTGCGCGAGGCGCTGGCGCCGGGCCAGATCCTGGTCGACTGCACGGTGCCACTGGCAGCCGCGGTCAGCGGCAAGGCGACGCGCTCGCTCGGCGTCTGGCAGGGCTCCGCCGCCCAGCAGGCGCAGGAGATGGTGCCCGAGGGCGTGACCGTCGTCGCCGCCCTGCACACGGTCGGTGCCCCGACCCTGGCCGACACCGAGGCCGTGCTCGGCGAGGATGTGCTCGTCTGCGGCGACAGGAAGGCCGACAAGGCGCGGGTGGCGCGGCTGATCGAGCTGATCCCCGGCCTGCGCGCGGTCAACGCCGGCGCCCTCGAGATGGCCCGCATCGTCGAGCAGCTGACGCCGATGCTGATCTCGGTCAACACTCGGTACAAGGCCCACGCCGGCATCCGCCTCACGGGTTTGCCCGACGCCGACCACTGGGCGTAGACAGGGGATGAGGGTCGCGCTGCTGGCCGGCGGTACCGGGGGCGCCAAACTGGCTGCCGGGATGCAGGAGGAGCTCGGTTCCGAGCTGACGGTGATCGCCAACACCGGCGACGACGTCGAGGCGCTCGGCGTCCACGTCTCCCCCGACCCCGACCTCATCACCTACTGGCTCAGCGGCGAAATCGACGAGGAGCGCGGCTGGGGGATCGAGGAGGACACCTTCACCGTCTTCGAGCGCCTGCAGCAGCTCGGCGCGCCGAGCTGGTTCGGCCTCTCCGACCGCGACCTCGCCGCCTGCCTCTACCGGCGCCAGTTCATCGAGGAGGGCGGGACGGCACGACCGCTGCCCAGGCGCAGATCGCCCGCGGGCTCGGCGTCGAGGCCAAGGTGCTGCCGATGTCGGACTCGCCGGTCCGCACCAAGGTCCTGACCGCGGCCGGGCGGCGCGAGCTGCAGGAGTACCTGATCGTCGACCGCGGCGAGCCCGACGTGGTCGGGATCGAGCTGGAGGGAATCGAGAGCGCCGAGCCCAGCCGCGAGGTATTGGAGGCATTGCGGGTCGCCGAGGCGATCGTGATCGGCCCCTCCAACCCGGTGATCAGCATCGGCCCGATCCTCGCCGTGCCCGGTATGCGCGACGCGATCGCCGCCTCCCCCGCCCCGGTCCTCGCGGTCAGCCCCTACGTCGCCGGGGCGGTCGTCAAGGGCCCGACCGACCGCTTCATGCAGGCGCTCAACCGCCCGACCACGGCTGCCGGAGTCGCCTCGCTCTACGCCGGGCTGATCGACGGCATGGTCGTCGACGAGGGCGACCCCGACCCGCCGCCGGCCGAGGTCGCGACCCTCGCCGCGCCGATCCTGATGGAGGGAGCGAGCGGCCGCGCCCGCGTCGCCCGCATCGTGCTCGACTACGCAACCGACCTCGCCGGCCCTTGAAAGCCACCGCCGTCCTCCCGGTCAAGCGCTTCAGCGCCGCCAAGCAGCGGCTCGCCTCCGGCCTCGATGGTGAGCAGCGCCGGACCCTGATGGCGGCGATGGTCGCCGACGTGCTGGAGGCGATCGGGGAAGCGCGGACGATCGAGCGCACCGTCGTCGTCAGCGGCGACCCGGTCGCGCAGGAGCTCGCCGCCGGCGCCGGCGCCACGGTGGTCCCCGACCCCGAGGACGGCGGCCACGTCGAGGCGGCGCTCGCCGGAATCGCCCGCGCCGAAGCCGACGGGGCGGACTGCGTGGTGCTGCTGCCCGGCGACTGCCCGCTGCTGGACCCGCGCGAGCTCGACCGGCTACTGACCGGCGTCCCCGAGCGCTACGTCGGCATCGTCCCCGACCGCCACGGCAGCGGCACCAACGCCCTGGCGCTGAGCCCGCCGAGCGCGATCGTCCCCGCCTTCGGCGAGGGCAGCTGCGCCCGCCACGTCGCCCTCGCCCGCGAGGCCGGCATCCCCTTCGGGGTCGAGGAGCTGGCCTCGCTCGGGCTCGACCTCGACACCCCGGCCGACGTGATCGCGCTCACCCGCGAGCTGGCGGCGCGCCCCGGCCGCGCCCGCCGCACGGCCAAGGCCCTGGGGATATGGAGCTGAGAGGAGGGGGAGCTGCGGGTCCTGCCGGTCGCCGGGCTGCCGGAGTTCAGCGAGGGGATGAGCGTCGGGGCTGAGATCGCCGCCCGCGCCGAACTCGAGGACGGCGACGTCCTCGTCATCTCGCAGAAGATCGTCTCCAAGGCGGAGGGACGGATCCGCAGGCTCTCCTCGGTGCTGCCGGGTGCCGAAGCGCGCAAGCTCGCCGCGATCCTCGGCAAAGAGCCGGCGCTGGTCGAGCTGATCCTGGAGGAGAGCGCGGAGGTGCTGCGCGCCGAGCGAGGCGTCCTCATCGTCGAGACCCACCACGGCTTCGTCTGCGCCAACGCCGGCATCGACAGCTCCAACCTGCCGGACCGCGACACGGTCTGCCTGCTCCCCGAGAACCCCGACGCCTCCGCCCACCGCATCCGCAGCGAAATCACGACGACCATCGGTGGAGAGTCGGGGGTGGGGGTCGCCGGACACTCAGCCCGAAGGGCGTCCGCCGACCCCCACCCCCGACTCTCCCCCACCCTGGCCGTCGTGATCAGCGACAGTTTCGGCCGGGCCTGGCGCCTGGGCCAGGCCGAGGTGGCGATCGGGTGCGCGGGACTGACCCCGCTGGACGACTGGCGCGGGCGCCGCGACGCCGCTGGGCGCGAGCTGGAGGCGACCCTGATCGCCGTCGCGGATGAGGCAGCGGCGGCGGCGGACCTCGTGCGCGACAAGGCCAGCGGGGTGCCCGCGGTCATCGTCCGCGGCCTCGGGCGCCACGTCAGCGCCGCGGACGGACCCGGCGCCGCGGCCCTGCGCCGCCCGCGCGACGAGGACCTCTTCCGCTAGAGACAGGCCCTAGAGCGTCGCCGGCTCGTAGCTCTCGATGATCTCGTAGAGGGTCGTGCGCTGGGCGGGGTCGCGGCCGGCGGCGCGGGCGGCCTCGACCAGTTGCTCGGGCTCGAGGCGGACGCCGTGCTGGGAGCCGGCCATGCGGGAGATGTTCTCCTCCATCAGGGTGCCGCCGAGGTCGTTGACGCCCCAGCGCAGCGCCTCGGTCGCCCCCTCCAGGCCCATCTTCACCCAGCTCGCCTGCAGGTTGGGGACCGACCGCCCCAGCGCCAGCCGGAAGGCGGCGGTGTGCTTGAGGTTGTCGGCCATCGAGATCTCCTCGATCCCGTGGGTGCGACCGAGCATCGTGTTGAAGGGGATGAAGCTGAGCGGGACGAACTCGGTGATGCCGCCGGTCCGTTCCTGCAGCCCGCGCACCACCCGCATGTGACGGGCGAGCTCGCGCGGCTCCTCGATGTGCCCGAACATCACCGTCGAGGTCGAGCGCAGGCCGGCGCGGTGGGAGGCTTCGATGATCTCGACCCAGCGGTCGGCCGGGAGCTTGTTCGGCGAGATCCGCTGCCGCACGCCGTCGTCGAGCACCTCGGCCGCGGTCCCCGGGGTCGACCCCAGCCCGCACTCGAGCAGGTACTCGAAGACCTCCTGCGGCTGCTTGCCCGAGCGCTCGCACATGTAGTGGACCTCCATCGGCGAGTAGGCGTGCAGGTGCAGCCGCGGCGCCACTTCCTTGGCCAGGCGCAGCCACTTGCCGTACTCCTCCAGGGTCAGGTCGGGATGGATGCCGCCCTGCATGCAGAGCTCGGTCGCCCCGAACTCGACCGCCTCCTCGATCCGGCTCGCGAAGTCCTCCTCGGAGACCTCATAGGCGTCCGGCGAGCGCTTCCCCTGTCCGAACCCGCAGAACGCGCACCCGACCACACAGATGTTGGTGAAGTTGATGTTGCGGTTGACGACGAACGTCGCCCGGTCGCCGTGCAGCTCCGCGCGCAGCTCATCGGCGGCCGCCCGCATCTCCTCGACGACCTCGGGCCGGTTCTCGATGAACAGGGCGGTCAGCTCATCCTCAGAAAGCTCCAGCCCCTCGCGCCCCTTGGCGATCGCCGCCTCGGCCAGTCCCGGCACAAGCGTCTCTTCCGACCGCCGCCCGGACCCGCGCCGGGGAATGAAGCTCCAGTACTTCAGCTTCACGACATCGAGGACCCCCTGCTCCATCCACTCCGGAGTCCATGTATTGCGGGATAGACGCAGAGCCGCTCGGTCAGCGCAAACCCCTTCGGCGCCAACTCCTTGCGCACCTGGTGCGGGCTCGGAAACGGCTCCTCGGGAGAGATGTGGTCCCCGTTCGCCGAAAGGCCGCCCAAGGTCAGTCGCCCCCGCTTCGACCAACTCCGGCCACCAATCCGAAAGGTTCGGCGGGATCTGCACCCCCACATCCGGCATCAGCCGCTTCGACTCCCCAATCAAGCGCTTGATCTCCTCGATCCCCACGGGGTTTGCCCACGGCGGGCAGAGATCGGGAGATGGGGATGACCCCTCCCTCGCAACAGATGGGGAGGCTCGTCCGGGGTCATCCCCATCTCCCGCCCAGCGCTCGCGGGATGCCGCGTCAGCGATGTCAGCGACTTCGGCCCCGTAGTAGCTGAGGATGCGGGACGAAGTTCTGGAGGATGACCTCCTGCAGATGGCCGTAGCGCTCGTGGAGTCCGGCGAGCGCTTCGAGAGATTCGACGCGCTCGTCCTCGGTCTCGCCGATGCCGACGAGGATCCCGCTGGTGAAGGGGATCTGGAGTTCCCCGGCGGCCTCAATAGTCGCCAGGCGGACAGCCGGGTGCTTGGTCGGGGAGCCGGCGTGGACGGTCTCCATCAACCGCTCGGCGGTGGACTCCAGCATCAGCCCCTGGGAGGCGGTGACCTCGCGCAGCCGCGCTAGATCGCTCTTCTCCAGCACGCCGATGTTCGTGTGCGGCAACATCCCTCGCTCCAGAGCCCGCTCGCAGGCCCAGACGACGTAGGAGGTGAAGTCCTCGTGGCCCCACTGGGCAAGCTGCTCCGCGACCAGCGGGTGGACCTCGGGCCGCTCCCCGGTGAGAACCAGGAGCTCCTTGGCGTTGCGCCGCACCGCTTCGTCGAGCAGCTGCTCGACCTTCTCCGGCGCATGGATATGCGCCTTATGCGTGGCGAAGGCGCAGTACTTGCAGTAGCACTGGCAGGTCCGGGAGAGGGAGAGGGTGAAGTTCCGCGAGAAGGTGACCCGGCGCACGCCGCTCAAGGTACTGCAACCGCCGGGCCGGCCAGGCCCGGCGGTCTGAAGCGGTCTCTAGCTGCTGGCCGGTTTTGCCGCGGGAGCCGGGGGCTTGACCCGCTCCGGCGGCTCGGTCGGCGACGGAGCACCGGCCTCGAGCACGAACTTGAACACGGCGGCGGCGAGCAGAGAGCCGACGATCGGGCCGAGCAGGTAGGGCCAGATACCGCTGAAGCCGCCGAAGTCGTTGCCGACGAGGGCGGGGCCGAACCAGCGGGCCGGGTTGAAGGAACCGCCGGTCAGCGGGCCGCCGACCATGACGATGAAGCCGAGCGTGGTGCCGATCGCCAGCGGCGCCCAGTCCTTGACGCTCTTCTTCGAGTAGACGGCGGCGAGGATGACGAGGACGAGGCAGAAGGTGCCGATCCCCTCGACGATGGAGCCGGGAAAGGCGCCACTGAGCAGACCGCTCACTTCGGCGGCGCCGTAGTGGGTGGCCCGCCCCTCGTCAAGCAGCAGCCCCTTGGTCAGCAGCACCCCAAGGACGGCTCCAGAGAACTGGGCGAGCATGTAGATGACACCGTCGAGCGGCTTGATCCGCTTGATCACGATCGCGGCAAGCGTTACCGCCGGATTGAAGTGACCACCGCTGACGACGCCAAACATGACGATCAGCCCAAACAGCAAGAAAGCGTGGACGAGCCCGATGACCGCGAAGTCCGAGCCGAACGAGGACTGACCCCCGGTCGAAACGAACAGCACGACGACACTGGTGATGAAAAAGACCAGCAAAAGCGTGCCGATCAACTCAGCAAGATATGCGGCTAGACCTCGTTCCTGCACTCTTTTCTCCTCCTCGATCCCGTGATCAGGTAAGCGGCGGCAGTCTACTCACATTCGCTGAATGGATTAGGTTGCCGGCCAGATGAGACGGGCTGTCGCGCTGCTGGCGGCCGTCCTCCTGCTCGCCGGCGTCGCCGGCTGCGGTGGGGGCGGCGCGGAACCGGGCGTGCCGAAAGGCGCGGCACTCGTGCTCGATTTCGTCCCCAACCCGGTCCACTCGGGCATCTACGCGGCGCGGGCCGAGGGCTTCTACGAGGACGCCGGGGTCGACCTGGCGATCCACCAGCCAGGCGAATCGACCGACGCCCCGAAGCTGCTCGCGGCCGGCCGCGCCGACTTCGCGATCCTCGACATCCACGACCTCGGGATCGCCCGCGAGAGGGGCCTCGACCTGGTCGGGGTGATGCCGATCGTCCAGCGCCCGCTGGCGGCGGTGATCGCCCGCGGCGGCGACGGCATGCGACGTCCGCGTGACCTCGAGGGGCGCTTCGTCGGCGTCACCGGCCTGCCTTCCGACGAAGCCGTGGTCGACTCCGAGGTCAGCGCCGACGGTGGCGACCCGGCCAAGGTCGACGAGGTGGCGATCGGCTTCAACGCCGTCTCCGCCCTCGCCGGCGGCAAGGTCGACGCGGCGACCGGATTCTGGAACGCCGAGGGGGTGGCCCTGCGGCGCCAGGGCGTCCCCGTCCGCATCTTCAAGGTCAACCGCTACGGCGCCCCGCCCTACCCCGAGCTGATCCTCACCACCTCGCGCAAGACCCTCACCAACGACCCCGCGCTGGTCCACGCCGTCGTCACCGCCACCCGCCGCGGCTACGCCTTCACCGAGCAACACCCGGCCCAGTCCCTCGACGATCTCCTAACCGCCAACCCGGCCCTCGACCGCGCCGAACAGCAAGCCCAGATGAAGGCCCTCCTCCCAGACCTCCACCCCGCTCCCTTCGACCCAGCTGTCCTCCGCGCCTGGTCCCGCTGGGACGTCACCCACGGCCTCCTCGAGCACCCGGTCGAGATCGACAGGGCCTTCGACCTGCGGCTAGCCGGACGCATCATTCGCCGGACACTGAGCCCGAAGGGCGTCCGCCGAGGTTGCCCGGCTCAGCGCTCAGCAGGCGCATCACGAGTCGAGGCATTTCGCGAGCCATCCGCGATCGCGGCACCGCAAGGTCGACCCCGGCAGCCTCAGCCGCCTCCCGGGTCTCGACGTTGACGTGCGAGTAGTACCCGAGCACCGGCACCCCGAGCCCGACCAGCGCCTCCGGGTTCTCCGCGTCGAGATCCGCCACGATCAACTCGACCCCGTCCAGTCGCGCCTCCTGCAGCGACCCTGCCAGCGTCACCTCATGTCCGGCAGCGCCGCAGCGTCGCCTCCACCTTGCTGCCGAACATCAGATCGGCGACGGCGAGCACCCGCGCCATCAGCCAGCCCCCACTAGATCGAGCGGCGCTGGCGGAACTCCTCGCGCACGCTCTCGGGCCGGCCCCACATCTGCACGACCTCCGAGCGCCCCTCGCGCACCTCGGCGACCGCCAGCTCGCCGCTCACGCCGTCGCCGTCGAGCTTCGCCAGCACGCCCTTGACCGTCGCCGCCGCGGCCGCGTGGCCGAAGCTGTGGGCGACGAGTAGGCGCCAGTGCCACTCGGCATGCGAGTAGACCTGCGCGTTGACCTGGCTCAGCGCCACGGCGCTGTCGATGTACTGGCTCTCGTCGTCGATCCGCAGGTCGAGCTCGAGGTCGGTCCAGTCCGGCGGCAACGCATCCAGAATCTGTTGAAAGGCCGCGGCCAGGCTCATTGCCGAAGCGTACCCGCCCGCCTCAGCCGAGGAAGACCTCGTAAAGCAGGAAGACGTTGAGGGCGATGATCATCGCCGCGAGAACACCCGCCAGCGCACTCAGCCAGCGCGGGTTGACGAGGTCCCCCATCACCTCGCGTTTGGCGGCGATGATCAGCAGCGGCACCAGGGCGAAGGGGATGCCGAAGGAGAGGACGACCTGGCTGCCGACCAGGGCGTCGGTCGGGTCGACGCCGATCGCCAGCACCACCAGCGCCGGCGCCAGCGTCACCGCCCGGCGGACGAAGATCGGGATGCGGCGGCGGATGAAGCCCTGCATCACCACCTGTCCGGCCATCGTCCCGACCGAGGAGGAGGCGAAGCCGGAGGCCAGCAGGGCGATCCCGAAGACCATCGCGGCGCGGTCGGATACCAGCTGCTGCAGCCCTTCATAGGCACCGTCGATCGACTCGACACCGGTCAGGCCGCTGGTGTGGAAGAGGGCGGCGGCGACGATCATCATCGAGAGGTTGACCAGCCCGGCCAGCGAGAGCGCGATCACCACGTCGACCTTCTCGAAGCCGAGGATCCGCTTCTTCTCGGCCTCGTCGCGGCCGACGATCCGCCGCTGGGTCAGGGCCGAGTGCAGGTAGACGACGTGCGGCATCACCGTCGCGCCGATGATCCCGGTGGCGAGCAGGATGCTCTCGGTGCCGGCGAAGCCGGGGGTGAAGAGGTGCTTGCCGATTTCGCTCGCTTCCGGGCTGGCGTCGAAGAGCTCGTAGACGAAGGAGGCGACGACGACGCCGACGAGGACGCTGATCCCCGCCTCCAGGCGCCGGTAGCCCTGCTGCTGCAGGCCGAGGATCGCGAAGGCGCCGATGCCGGCGATCACCCCGGCCGGGAACAGCGGGATGCCGAACAGCAGGTTGAGCCCGAGCGCGGCGCCGACCACCTCGGCGACATCGGTCGCCATCGAGACCAGCTCGGCCTGCAGCCAGAGGCCGACGGAGGTGCGGCGCGAGAAGCGCTCGCGGCAGAGCTCGGCCAGGTTCTTGCCGGTGGCGATGCCGAGCTTGGCCGACTGCGTCTGCACCAGCATCGCGATCAGGTTGGCCGCGAGCACCACCCACAGCAGCAGGTAGCCGAACTTGGCGCCGCCGGCGATGTTGGTGGCGAAGTTGCCGGGGTCGATGTAGGCGACGGCGGCGATGAAGGCGGGGCCGAGGAAGGGCCAGAGCCGGCCGATGCCGGTGGTGTGGCCGTCGAGCGAGCGGCGGGCGGCTTCGGCGACCCGGGCCTCACCCGGGAGGACGCTCTCGACCGTCGCTTCCTTGCGCTCCGGGGACGACGGTGGCGAGGCCGGGCTCACCGCGGACCCTCTTCGCCCACCGGCGGCAGCAGATCGGGGCCGGGGATCGGGGTGCCATGCGGATCGTGGCTCGGTTCGCCGAGCTTGGCGGCGATCAGCAGCTCGAGGTCCTCGGAGATGTAGTGCTCGAGCACCTCCGCCTCCTCGTGGACACGGTCGGCCGGCATCCCCAGCGCCTCCGAGAGGTAGGCCTCGATCAGGCGGTGGTGGCGGAGCACCTCCAGCGCCACCTTCTCGCCGGCCGGGGTCAGGTTGACGCCCTTGTAGGGCAGGTAGTCGACCAGGCCCAGGCCCGCCAGCCGTTTCAGCATCGAGGTCGCCGTGGCCGGCGTCACCCCCAGCCGCTGCGCCACCTCGCCGTTGAGCACGAGCCCGTCGCGCTCGCGCGAGATCGCGTAGATCGCCTTGGCGTAGTCCTCGATCGCCTCGGTCTTGGTCTCGGTCAGTTTAGGCACGTCTAAATCGAGAGTTTGACACATCAAAATAGATGGCGGGAGCGACCGCTTCCTAGACTCCATCTGAGATGAACGCCCCTGAGACCGCGATCGTTGAGCTGGACGCCCAGTACCGGCAGCTGCGCGAGGAATGCGGGCTGCTCGATCGATCCGAGCGCGGGAAGCTGCTGGTGAGCGGGCCCGACGGGGCCGAGTACCTGCAGGGGCAGCTGACCAACGATGTCGAGGCGCTGGAGGCCGGGGAGGGCCAGTACGCCGCGCTGCTCGACCGCAAGGGCCACATCCAGGCCGACATGCGCCGGTGCTGCGGCCCGCGGCCGAAGGGGATTCTGGTTGACACCGAGCCGGTGGCGCATGCGCGGCGACGCGGCGACACCTCGAGATGTACTCGATCGGCCGCGACGTCAAGGTCACGGACGTCAGCGCGGAGAGGGCGATCCTCTCCCTGATCGGGCCGCGCAGCGTCGAGATCGCCGCCACCGCGGCACTGCCGGAGAACGCCTGCGAAGAGGCGACCGTGGCCGGATCGAGTGCCTGGCGGCGGGGACCGCGACCGGGATCGACCTGATCGTCGCCGCCGCCGAAGCCGGGCGCCTGCGCGACGCCCTGCTCGCCGCCGGGGCCGTCGAGGTCTCCCCGGAGGCGGTTGAGATCCTCCGCGTCGAGCGCGGCACCCCCCGCTTCGGAGCCGAGATGGGGACGACGACGATGCCGGCCGAGGCGGGCATCGTCGAGGACGCCGTCAGCTTCACCAAGGGCTGCTACATCGGCCAGGAGACGGTCGCCCGCCTCCACTACAAGGGCCGGCCCAACCGCCACCTGCGCGGCCTGCGGCTCAGCGCCCCGGCCGCACCCGGCGCGGCCCTGCGCCTGGGCGAGAAGGAGGTCGGGCAGCTCGGCGGCAGCGTCGTCTCCCCCGCCTTCGGGCCGATCGGGCTGGCGATCCTGCGACGCGAGGCCGAGCCCGGCGGCCGGCTCGCCGTAGGTGAAGATGGCGTTACGGCTCAGGTAGTCGACGTACCCTTCGGTTAGATTCAGCCGCGATGGGTCGTGGGAGAGCGAAAGCGGTCGTGGGCGCGTTCGCCGTGCTGGCGCTTTTGGCCGCCGGCTGCGGCGCCGAAAGCCATCCCAACGAACAGCGGCCGGGACCGCCGCGCCGGGTCAGCGTCACGATCAGCCCCAAGGCAATCACGGTGCAACCGCTCGCCGTCGGCGTCGGCCCCGCCCGCACCCAGCAGATCCCGCAGAACCAGAACCACCCGCAGCCGCCGATCAAGGGCGACCACGGGCCGCTGACGGTCTCGATCGTGATCGCCAACCAGACCCGTACCGACACCAGGCTGGAGCTGCGCGGCCCGCGCGACGTCAGCTCGGTCGCGATTCCCGCCAACAGCCCGGCGACGCTTCAGACCGACCTTCCCGCCGGCGTCTACGTGCTCGGTGCCGCCGACATCCCCGGCGCCCGCCTCGGCAAACTCATCGTCGGCAACTTCCGCGCCTCCTCCCAAAACGACGTCCTGTTGCCTTAGCCGCCCGCCGACGGGTCGAAAACCACGCTGAGGTGGAAATCGGCTCATGACCGGGGACGGGTGCTATCAGTCTAATCGGCATGTCGTGATGACTGTGGTCCTTGCCATTGCTGTGGTTCTGCTCGCCGCCGGGCTCGTCTACCTGCTCGTCTCGCGGCGGCAGGAGCCGCAGGAGCAGCCGGACATCGGGCCGGCGATCCAGGAGGCGACCTCGCGCGCGG
>CAVSIL010000020.1:0-43321 GCA_963727985.1 uncultured Solirubrobacterales bacterium
ATCGGGCGCCAGGGCTTCCAGCTCAGCCGCAGCAGCTGCATCTCGAACGGCAGCGCCGGCGCCGCGTCGGCAGCGGCGTTGACGCCGGCGCAGAAGCGCTCCAGCTGAGCGCGCAGCTCGGGGTCGAGCGCTTCCGCCTCGCACTCGGCGATGCGGCGGATGCCGAGGGTGCGCATCAGCCGGTCGATCGGCAGCCCCTCCTCCCCGGCCATCTCCGAGACCCTGCCCTCGACCGCGCGGCGGTAGAAGTCCATCTGCCAGAGCCGGTCCTGGGCGTGGGCGAAGCCCTGGGCGAAGTAGAGGTCGTGGCGGTCGTCGGCCTCGATGTGGGGGACGCCCCAGCGGTCGCGGCGCACCCGCACCCGGCCCGCCAGCCCGTCCAGCTCGATCGTCCCGCTCTGCTTCGGCAGCGGCCGCCGCGCCAGCCAGTGCCAGGCGGCAGCGGTCGTCGCGGCGGCGAACCCGGTTCCCGCCGCACCCGCCAACAATCCAGCCCGCACTGCCCGCTTCCCGCTCACCCCTCCCACCTTACTGGCTGCGCAGCCAGGGCTCACCAGCTGTTCCTTATCCGCGCTAGCGGAGGAAAGGAACAGCTGGGCGTCAGTTGCGCGAGGTCGTCTGGGAGCCGGCCCTCGCTCTCGAGCTTTTCGAGGTGGGCCTCCATCGCCATCGCCGCCATCGGCAGCAGCTCTACGGGGATGTCGTCCCAGGCCTCGGCGAGCAGGGCGGCGCGGGAGCGCTCGCCGCGCTCGAGGGCGGCGAGCAGGCGGCGCTCGCGCATCTCGCGGTGCTCGACGTACTCGGCGAGCTTGGCGGCGGGGTCGGTGATCCAGGGGCCGTGGCCGGGCGCGATCAGCTCGATCTCCTCGGCCTGGAGCAGGCGCAGCGAGCCCATGAAGGCGGCGAGCGAGTTGCCGCCGGGCGGGACGATCGTCGAGCCGAGGCCGAGCACGAGGTCGCCGCTGAAGCAGACGCCGTCCGCGCTGAGGAAGCAGACGTGGTCGGCGGCGTGGCCGGGGGTGGCGAGGGCGCGCAGGCCGGCGTGCTCCTCGCCGTCGGCTCGGGCAGCACCACCTCGGCCTCCGAGCTGGTCGGCGCCGGCGGTGTGGTCGCCGTGGGAGTGGGTGAGCAGGACGAGCCCGATCCCGCCGCGCTCGGCCGCCGCGACCCGGATCGCCTCCAGGTGCCCCTCGTCCTCGGACCCCGGGTCGATCACGACGCAGGGCCCGTCCCCATATATGTAGGTGTTCGTCCCTTCCAGCGTCATCGGCCCCGGGTTGGGGCGACGATCCGCAGCACCTCCGGATGCCCGGGTCGCCTCGATCAGCCCGCAATCTCCTTGGCGATCGCCTCGCGGGCGTCCTCGGGCTCGAGCACGACGAGGTCGCCGGCGCCGCGGAGGATCTCCCGCACCAGCCAGGACTTGCCGGCGTAGGGCAGCTCGACGACGACGGCGCCGTCGGCCAGCTCCTCGACCACGGTCCGCTCCTCGCGCAGCCAGCGGGCGCGCTCGGGGCGAGACCCAGACGCGGGCGACCTGGGCGGTCGGCACCTCGCCGTGGGTCATCCAGCCCTCGACCCCGGCGAACTCCTCGACCTCGGCCCGCGGCTCGAAGCGCTCCTCGGAGAGCACCGCCTCCTTGATCCGGTCGAGCTTGAAGTGGCGGACGCCGCTCTTTGGTCAGGTCGTAGCACTCGACGTACCAGCCCTCGCGCCCGTTCTCGAGCCGGTAGGGCTCGACCCGGCGGTCGGTGAACTGGTCCTCGTTCTCCTTGTAATAGGAGAGCTCCAGCACCTTGCTGTCGGCGATCGCGTCGTTGACCATGCGCGCCACCCGGGCGTCGCCGCCGCCGGCGGAGGCGATCTCCAGCCCCTCCTCGGAGGGGTCGTGGCCGAGCGCCTTGACGATCTTGCGGCGCGCCTTCTGCAGGTCGGACTGCGGCAGGTGGTCGCCGAAGAGGTCGATCGCCGCGACCAGCGCCTTCGCCTCCAGCGGCAGCAGCCGCGCCGGGCGGGCGAAGTTGTCGCCGTAGGGCTCGGAGTCGACCTCGATCTCGTCGCCGATGAATTCGGCGTAGAGGACGTAGGTGCCGCCGCCGAAGTTGACGACGTTGAGCAGCTCGACGTCCTCGCGCAGCTCCTCGTCGGTCAGTTCGAGCCGCCGGCGCAGCTCGGCGACCTGCAGCCGCTCGCCCTTTTTCGCCGCTTCGATCAGCATCCCGGCGAGGGTGACGAGGCGGGCGAAGCGCTCGGGCCGGATCGCCGCCTCGCCGCGGCCGTTGGAGCGGGCGCGGCGGGGGGCGTCGCGCAGCGGCCGGTCGACGATCTCGGCCGGCTCGAAGCCGTCTGGTGGCGGTCGTGCAGCAGCGCCAGCCGCGTCTCGGCCTCCTCGCGCAGGTCGTCGGGGCCGAGCACCTGGGCGTTCTGGCGCCAGCGCAGGACCCAGGCGATCAGCTCGCGGTGGGAGGCGTAGGGGGTCTCGAAGATCTGGCCCTTGCCGGGGGCGCCGTCGGCCTTGACCGCCGCGCGCAGCTCGCCGTAGCCGCCGAAGTCGCGCTCGATCAGCCAGGCGATCCGCTCGCGGATGAAGATCCTGGCGACGCCCCGCTCCTCCCCCAGCTGCCAGTCGGCGCGGCTGCCGTAGTCGCGGCGGTCGAAGTCCTCCGGCGGCGAGAAGTCGTGCTCGGCCTTGGAGGCGTAGCCGACCTTGCCCTGGATCCGCGAGAGGCGGAAGACGCGGACCGCCTCGCGCTCGTGCGAGAGGCCGATCAGGTAGAACTGGCCGCCGCGGAAGACCAGGTGGTAGGGGTCGACCTTGCGCTTCTCGGTCTCTCCCCGCTCCATCGTGTAGTAGGTGAACTCGATCGTCTTGCGGCGGCTGATCGCGGTCTCGATCTTGGAGAGGCGCTGGGAGAGGTCGCGGCCGCCGGCGGAGGCGGTCATCGCCATCTCGACCGGGGCGCGCTCGCCCTCGACCAGCGGGTTCGGGTGGCCCCAGGCGACCTGCTGCAGAGCCAGCCGCAGCGGCTCGGCGTAGGCGAAGCCGCCGTCGGTCAGCAGCAGCAGCGCCGTGCTCAGCGCCGCCAGCTCCTCGTCGGTGAACTTGATCGGGTCGAGGTAGAAGTTCTCCGGCGGCAGCGAGTAGAGCTCGGCCTCGAAGAAGCCCTCGCCCGGCTTCTCCACCCCGAGCATGATCCCCAGGCTCTCCAGCTCGGCGCGGTCCGCGTAGAAGCGCCGCGCGAACGCGTCGTCGTTCATGTCGCTGTAGCCCTCCACCTCGCGCTTGATCTCGAGCGCCGAAACCGGCCTTCCCTGGGCCATCAGGAACGAGATCAGCGAGAGCTGGCGAATCAGCTTCTCGGTGTCCTTCGCCACGCGTCGCAGGATAGTCTGCGGCCGACGCCATGGACATCCTGCGCAACCTCTTCGGCTCCCTCACTTCCGGCGTTATCCGGCTTCTGGTCAGCGTTGGCATCCTCGCCGCCGCCTACTTCTTCATCGTCAAGCCGGTCCTGCACATCCGCCGACAACGCGATCAACAACGCCAACAAGAGCTTCGAAAAGTCCTTCGGAACCCAGGGGACCGACATCACCGACATCTCAGGGACGATCGAGGACGTCAACCGCAGGGTCCAGCGCGAAATCCGCCGCTCCTTCCACACCGCCAAGCAGGAGGGCGACCCCAAGCGCCTGGTCAAGTGCATCCAGCGCTCACACGGCAACGTCCAGAGAATTCAGCGCTGCACCGTGAAGTTCTGAGTCCCCGCTAAGCCGCCAGGGGGGAGAAATCCGGTTGCGGCAGTCCTTTGGTCCGGTATGCGACCGAAAGGACTGCCGCAATCGTCGAGAAGCTGGAGGGGAGCCGCCTCCGCACCGACCTCGGCTGGTGCCGAGGCGAGCTTGGGCAAGCCGACCTTGGGCGAGCTCGCGGAACGGCAGCACGGCGTGGTGTCCGTTCGTCAACTGGAAACGATCATTGGTTACTCACCAGGTGTCGTGAAGCGCGAAGTGGCCGCGGGTCGGTTGCTCCGCCTCCACCGTGGGGTCTACGCAGTCGGGCACCGCCGCATCTCGCCCTATGGCCACTGCCTGGCAGCAGTTCTCGCCTGTGGCCCCAAGGCACTACTGAGCCACCGCTCGGCTGCCTGGCTCTGGGGGATCTCGCGGTACGGCCCGGCGCCGTTGCACGTGACCTCGCCGCTACCCCGCAAGCCGCGGCCGCCGATCCGGCTCCACCATTCCCGGATCCTGACCGAGGCCGACCGGGCGATTGAAGAGCACATCCCGGTCACCGCGCTGCCACGCACGTTGCTCGACTGCGCCGCGGAATCCCGCTTCTCGCAGCTACAGCGCATGCTCGAGCGCAGCGAGGAGCTGAAGCTGTTCGACCTGGGACCGATCGAGGATCTGCTCGAGCGCAGCGGCAGACACGCGGGCCGAGTGCCGCTGCGCAGGGCGATCGCGCTCTACCAGCCGGTCCCCTTCACCCGGTCCGGGTTCGAGCGGCTCTTCTTCGAAGCGGTCCTGGAGACCGGCCTGCCGCGACCGGCGACCAACTTCGTCGAAGCAGGGTTCGAGCTCGACGTCTACTGGCCCGAGCAGCGCTTCGCGGTCGAACTCGACACCTACGCGACCCACGGCACCAACGCCGCCTTCGAGCGCGACCATGTTCGCGATGAGGATCTGGCGCTCGCCAGGATCGAATCGATCCGCGTCACCGACGTGCGCTTCCACCGCGAACCGGAGGTCGTGCTCGAAGCGGGTCGCGACGCTGCTGGCGGCGGCGCGCGGCTTAGGCCGCGCGGGCTGGCCGAAGTAGGCGCGAGCCCGAGAGGGCGCGGTCGAAGCCCGACCAGGACTCGCCGGCGGGGAGCTGGCGCTCGAGGCGGTCGAAGCTGCCGAGGCGGCCGCCGAGGTTGTCGATCATGTGGACGAGGACGGCCTCGCGGGTGGCGGGGACGACCGGGGAGCCGTGCTCGAGCTGGCCGTGGTGACTGAGGATGATGTGGAGGACCGGCTGGGCGAGGCCGGGGTCGAAGCCGGGGATGTCCTCGATCCGGCGGCGGACCAGGTAGTAGCCGAGCGGGATCTCGCCCTGCAGGCGGCCGAGATCGGTGAGGTCGATCGCCAGCGGGTCGTCGTTGTAGGCCTCGGTCTTGCCGATGTCGTGCAGGAGGGCGCCGGTGACGGCGATGTCGCGGTCGATGCCGGGGAAGAAGTTGGAGGCGGCGCTGACCGCCTGGGCGACCGAGAGCGTGTGCTCGAGCAGCCCGTGGCGGTAGGCCTGGTGGTAGGTCTTGGCGGCCGGCGCGTCGCGGAAGCGGGCCCAGGCCTCGCTCCCCTCGGCGAAGAAGGAGTCGAGCAGCTGCCGCAGTTGCGGCTCCTGGATCGTCGCCAGCAGGGCGCGCAGGTCCGTCTCCAGGTGCTCCAGCGAGACATGCGACTCGGGCGCCAGTTCGCCGGCCTCGTACTCGTCCGGCTCCGCCTCGCGCAGCTCGGCGATCTTGATCTTCGCCCCCCAGCGCTCGCTCATTTCGAAGACGCCGGTGACGAAGACGGCGGTGCCGGTGGCGCAGAGCGCGTAGAGCGCCTCGGCGTCCTCCCAGCAGACCGCCTCGGCGGCGCCGCTGGAGTCGCCGACCGAGAGCCGCAGCCAGGGCTCGCCGTTGCGCTTGCGCCGCAGCTCGCGCTGGCGCACCGCGTAGACGCCGCGCACCCGCTGGCCGTCCTCGAGGTCCCCCAGCGCGACCCGCTCCGGCGGGGTCGGGATCGCCGTCTGCTCGGGAGTGTCGAGCGCCGTCTGCTCGGGAGTCGGGATAAGCGTCTGCTCGTCCATCTCCCAAATCAAGTTAGAGACGCCAGCGGACGCCCAACAGCGTGGGTCGATGGGCCGATCATGGCGAGCCAGGGTGGACATATCGGCCCATCGGCCGGCGGTTAGAGGAGGGTGCCGAGCCAGTGGCCGAGGGCGACGGCGGCGAAGCCGGCGATGATCGAGAGGCCGATGTTGAGCCAGGCGATGCGGGCGAGCCCGGCCGCGCCGAGGCGGTGGGAATCGAGGATCCAGGTCGAGAAGGTGGTGAAGGAGCCGATGCCGCCGCCGGCGACGATCACCAGCGCCTGGCCGTGCAGCGCCGCCCCGGCGACGAGCCCGAGGGCCAGCGCGCCGCTGAGGTTGACGACGAGGATCCCGAGCGGGAACGGAGCGTCGAGGCGCGCCGCGACCTCGGCGTCGATCCAGCGAAGCGGGCCGCGGCGGCGAGGCGCCCCCAGCAGCAGCCCGACGGCGATCCAGGCCGGCCGCGGTCATCGGCCCCGGCGCCGCCGGCGCTCGAACCCGATCCCGAGCCGGACGAAGACGTAGCCGGCCGCGACCGTCGCCGCGCAATAGGCCGCCGCCAGCCCGAGGTAGCCGCCATCGACCATCTCGTACAGCTCCAGCTGCATGGTCGAGAAGGTGGTCAGCGTCCCGCAGATGCCGATGCCGAGGAACGGGTGGTGCAGGCTCTCCTCCGGGTGGTCGCGGAAGAGCGCGAAGAAGTAACCGAGCAGCAGCGCCCCGCCAGGTTCACCGCGAAGGTCGCCCACGGCCACTGTCCCGGACCGGTCGACGCCGCCTCCGCCAGCCCGACCCGGACGAGCGCCCCGACGACCCCGCCGGCGTAGATCGCCGCCAGCTTGCGTGGGTCGTGCGGGAGCGAGTGCATCCGGGGAGTATCGAGATCGAGGCCGACGGGGCGCCGCCGACGCTCCCCGGTCGGGACGAGGCGTACGAGGCGCGATCGGTTGTTCGGCGGCTATCGGTCGCGGCGTCGCGCGGCGAGGCTCGCCCGTTCGTCGGCCAGCTGGCGCCAGGCGGCGAGGCGGGCGGGGTCGACGGCATCGCGGACGGCGCAGCCGGGCTCCTCGAGGTGGGCGCAGTCGTTGAAGCGACAGCCGGCGGCGAGGCGGTCGATGTCGTCGAAGCTCGAGCCGGCGCCGTCCAGGAGGCCGATTTCGCGCAGGCCCGGGGTATCGAGCAGGAGGGCGCCGCCGGGCAGCTCGATCAGCTCGCGGGTGACCGTGGTGTGGCGGCCGAGGCCGTCCTTCTCCCGGACCGGGGCCGTCGCCTGGCGCTCCTCCCCGAGCAGGGTGTTGACCAGGGTCGACTTGCCGGCGCCGGAGGTGCCGAGCAGCGCCGTCGTCGCTTCCGGGACGAGCAGCGCGCGCAGCGCCGGGAGGCCGTCGCCGCTGCGGACGCTGATCGCGAGCGCCTGGTCGAGGCCGAGGCGGCGGCGCAGCTGGGCCGCGGTGGCGTCGGCGTCGGGGGCGAGGTCGGCCTTGGTGAGCACCAGCGCGACCGGGATCTCGCTGGCGGCGGCGAGCGCGGCGAAGCGCTCGGCCCGGCGCTCGTTCGGCTCCGGCAGCGCCTCGACGACCAGGACCAGGTCGACGTTGGCGGCCAGCGCCTGGGCGGTGAGGTCCTCGCCGGCGGCGCGGCGCTCGAGCAGGCAGCGGCGCTCGAGCACGGCCGCGATCGCGCCGGCGGGGTCGACCGCGACCCAGTCGCCGGTCACCGGCGTGGTGCCCCGCAGGCGGCCACGGGCCGAGAGCAGGCGCGGCGTCCATCCCTCCCCATCGGCGACCGCGACCAGCCAGCGGCCGCTGTGCTGGGCGAGGACGCGGCCGGCGCTGAGGGTCGGGAGGGGCGAGCGCTTGCAGCTCGGCGGCGAGGCCCGGGCGCAGGCTGGAGCCAGGTAGGGGCTTGCGCATCAGCCCTGATCTTCCAGGTTTTGGCGCCAAAACACCGCATCCCGACCCCGGAGTCTCTGTTTCCGAGATCGGCGCCTGTAGCTTGGGCGTGGAGACTTCGAGCCAAGCGATTCCCAGGAGGCAGGCATGCGGGCAGTTGGACGGCGGTTGACCTACGCGAACGTGGTGGCCACGCTGGCCCTGTTCCTGGCGCTCAGCGGCGGCGTCGTCTGGGCGGCCGGGAAGATCGGCTCCAAGAACCTGAAGGCGAACGCCGTCACCGCCGGCAAGATCAAGCGCAACGCGGTCACCAGCCCGAAGATCCGCGGCAACGCGGTGACGACGGCGAAGATCAGGGGCGGCGCCGTCGACCTGACCAAACTCGCCCCCGGCACCAACCTGGTCGCCAGCGCCGGCAGCGCCCCGGTCCCCGCCAACGGCGCCGCGCCGGTCAACGCCCCGCTCGCGGGCAACGCCACCTTCACCCCCGCGGCCGGCATCGCCAGCTTCCTCAGCGTCGAAGCCAGGGGCAACAACCTGGGCCGGGTCAACCCCGCCAAAGCCTGCGAACCGCGCGTCGTCGCCTTCGTCAACGGCAGCCGCTGGCAGGCGGAGGAAAAGGCCCTGACCCTGCGCTCGGTCCCCTCGACCGCCGCCGAACCGACCGGCCTGATCCCGGTCACCGGCCTCACCGGCCCGCTCGGCCTGACCAGCCCCGGCGTCGCCCAGACGGTCACGGTCCAGGTGGTCGGCGACGCGAACTGCGTGGCCGGGTCGACGGTGAACGTGGCGATCGCGGTGACGCAGGCGAAGTAGGGGTGGCACCGGCAGCCTCACCGGGCGGCTCTACGGGCTGCGCTTTTCGCTCGGCGATGCGATGGCGAGGGCGGGATTCGAACCCGCGACACCACGATTTTCAGTCGTGTGCTCTACCAACTGAGCTACCTCGCCTGGAGCGCCTGAAGGGGCCTGCGCTGCGGGAAGGCTAGCGGCCGGCGGGGGATCGGGGCTGATTGCATTGGGGGGTGGCCTGGACTCGTGCAGCGCTCGCGCTGGTCGCTGCCGGAGCGGTGGCGCTGGTGCTCGTCTCCGGCGGCTCGGTCGCCGATCCGCGCACGCCGGCGGCGCTCCCCGGGCAGCCGCCCCCGTTCCTCGGAACAGCGGTGGTCGGGAGCGGCGGGTTGACCGCGGCGGTCGACGCCTACGGCGACATGGTCGACCTGCGGGCGCCGGGGCCGGCGGGGCGGGCGCTGATCGACAACCCGGCCGCTCGGCAGGCGGCGGGCACGGTCGCGGCCGGCACCGGGATCGTGCCGCGGGTCCGCATCGGCGGTGGGGCGGCGCTGCCGCTGTGGCGGGCAGACCGGGTGCGCCAGCGCTACCTGCCGGGGACGAACGTGGTGCGGACGGTGGCGCGTTTCGGGCGGGTGCGGGTGAGCGTCCTCTATGCGGCACGCGGCACTCGGCTCGCCTGCCTGATCGGTGTCAGCGGCGGCGAAGTCTCGATCCGTGCCATCGAACCCGCGGCCCTGGCTCGGCTTCGATGCGACGACGGGGCGGCACACGCCATCGTCGCGAGCGCGGTCCGCGCCGATCGCCGCTGGCTCTCCCGGGCCCGGCCGCTCGGCCCCGGGGCGCCCGGGTGGGCGCGGCGGATGTACGGGCGCTCGCTGTTGACCCTGCGGGCGCTGACCGACCGCCGCACCGGCGCGGTCGCGGCGGGCGCGCGGGACGGCTGGGCCTACGTCTGGCCGCGCGACGCCGGCACCGCCGCGCTCGCCTTCGCCGCCGCCGGCTACCGCCCCGAGGCGCGCCGGGTCGCCCGCTTCCTGCTCGGCCTCGACCTCGGCGCCGCGGCCCGCTTCCACGGCAACGGCGCGCCGGTGCCGGGACGGGAGGCCCAGGGTGACGCCGCCGGCTGGGCCGCCGTCGCCGCCCGCGCCGCCGGCCTGCCGCCGCCCACCCCGTCCCTCCCCTGGCGCGACCGCCCCGACTACCAGGAGGGCGCCCCCGGCACCTACCTGGCCAACGCGATCGCCGCGAGCGCAGACGTGTCTGAGTTCTCCCGTCATATAGGGGGCGCAAACTCAGACACCCCCTGGGGGCTGGGCCTGGTGCGGGAGTCAGGCGACCCGGAGTCGGGACTCGACTCGGCTGCCGCCTGGGCCGTTCGCCCCTTCTCCCAGCCCCGCCTCTACCCAGCCGCCCGCGCCACGCTGGGCCACCTGGTGGCCCACGGAACGCGCTTCGGCATCACGCCCGGCGAAGCCTGGCCCGGCGTCGACCCCTGGACCGCCCCCACGGCCTGGACCGCCTGGAGCCTCGCCGCCCTCGGCGAACGCCGCCAGGCCCTGCGCCTGCTCGCCGACCTGCGGCGCGCCGCCACCCCGGCCGGCGCCCTCCCCGAGCGGGTCGACGCCCAGACCGGCGTCCCCACCTCGACCACCCCGCTCGCCTGGTCCCACGCCTTCGCGATCCTCACCCTGCGCGAGCTCTGGCCTTGAGACCATGTTGCGGCAGAGCTTTGTACCCCGATAGCGACCAAAAGGACTGCCGCAACGTGAGGCCGACCCTCGAAGCAGGGGAGTGGGTCTCCCCGGAACCTCCCCGCAGTTCGTGACGGGGAGACCCACTCCCCTGCCTCTACGACCGCCCCGTCCCGCGCATCCTTCCCATCAGCTCCAGCGCCCCCGCCTTGTGCAGGGGTTCGTTGAGGTTGCCGCACTTGGGGCTCTGCACGCAGGAGGGGCAGCCGGACTCGCAGGGGCACTCGGCGATCAGGCGCTCGGCGTCGCCGAGCAGGCGCTCGAACTGCTCGTAGCCGCGCTGGGTGATCCCGACCCCGCCGGGGTGGCCGTCGTAGATGAAGATCGTCGAGCGGCCGGTCTGGAAGTGGACGTTGGTGGAGAGGCCGCCGATGTCCCAGCGGTCGCACATCGCGATCAGCGGCAGCACCGCGATCTGGCCGTGCTCGGTCGCGTGCAGGGAGCCGAGCAGGACGTCGCTCGGCAGCGCGCCCGAGAGCTGCTCCGGCAGCACGTACCAGAGCGCCTGGGTGACGAAGCTCTGCTCGGGCAGCTCCAGGGCGACGATGTCGATCGGCTCCTGCTCGGAGATCGAGACCCGCTGGAAGGCGATCACCTGCTCGGTCACGGAGACGTCGCCGAAGTTGAGCTGGACGCCGGCGACCTCGCGCTGCTCGCGCGTGCGTTCGATGTAGATCTCGGTCTCCTTTTTCGGCCGCGTGTACCAGTCGCCGTCGAAGCTGGAGACGATCGCCCGCCGCTCGTCGACGTCGAGCCGCTCCACCTCGTAGGAGCGCCCGAGGTGGAGGTAGATGGCGCCGGGATGGATCGTCGTGAAGGCGCGCTCGGCCTCGACCATCCCCAGCATCTCCCCCGACTCGCGCTCGATCACCGCGACCGAGTCGGCCGAGGCCGAGCGCAGGGCGATCCGCGCTGGCGACGAAGTCGTTGCGGCGCGGCAGCAGCTTGCCGCCGGCGTCGCGCAGCTCCCCGGCCGCCAGCAGCCGCTCGGCCCGCTCGCGCCAGCCGTCCCCGAAGACCTCCGCGTCGGCGTCGGTCAGCGGCAGCTCGTAGGCGGCGGCGACGAGATGGCGGGAGGCGATCTGCTCGTTGGCGTGGTCGAGGATCGCCGCCTCGACCGGGCGCTCGAGGAACTCCTCCGGGTGGCGGCAGAAGAACTGGTCGAGCGCATCCTGGCCGGCGACGTAGACGGCGAGCCCGCGCTGGCGCCGCCCCGCCCGGCCCCACATCTGCCGCAGGCTGGCGACGGTGCCGGGGAAGGTGACGCAGATCGCCGCGTCGAGCTCGCCGACGTCGATCCCCAGCTCCAGGGCGTCGGTCGCGACCACCGCCAGCAGCTCGCCGCTGGTCAGCCGCGCCTCGATCTCCCGCCGCTGCTGCGGCGTGTAGCCGCCGCGGTAGGGGGCGATCCGCCCCGCCAGCTCCGGCTTCCCCCGCCGCTCCAGGTTTTCGCGGGCGAAGCGCTGGATCAGCTCGATCCCGCGGCGGCTTTTGAGGAAGCAGATCGTCCGCACCCCCTGGGAGACGAGCTCGGCCAACAGGTCGGCGGCCTCCGAGAGCGCCGAGCGGCGGGCGCCCGGTCGCCTTGTCGAGCAGCGGCGGGTTCCACATCGCCACCTCGCGCCCGGCCCGCGGCGCCCCGTCGTCGTCGACCAGCTCGAACGGCGTCCCGACCAGGCGCTCGGCCAGCTCGACCGGGTTGGCGATCGTCGCCGAGGCGAGCAGGAAGCGCGGCTCCGAGCCGTAGGCGCGCGCCACCCGCCGCAGCCGCCGCAGCACGTTGGCGACGTGGGAGCCGAAGACGCCGCGGTAGGTGTGGGCCTCGTCGACGACGACCCACTCGAGGTTGGCGAAGAAGTCGCCCCAGCGCTTGTGGTGCGGCAGCAGGGCGACGTGGAGCATGTCCGGGTTGGTGAGGACGAGGTTGTTGCGGCGGCGGATCGCCGGCCGCTCTTCCTTCGGCGTGTCGCCGTCGTAGATCGCCTCGCGCAGTCCGGGCGGGCGCAGCTGGGCCAGCTTGCGGGCCTGGTCCTGGGCCAGCGCCTTGGTCGGGTAGAGGTAGAGGGCACGGCGCTTGGGCTCGCGGGCGATGCCGTCGAGCACCGGCAGGTTGAAGGCGAGGCTCTTGCCCGAGGCGGTGCCGCTGGTGATGACCAGGTTGGAGTGCGCGGCCGTCTCCTAGGCCTCGAGCTGGTGCGTGTAGAGGCGACTCGATCCCGGCCCGCCGCAGCGCCTCGGCGAAGCCGGGGTCGAGGGCGGCCGGCAGCGAGACCGGGCGGGCGCGGCGCTCGGCCTCGGAGCTCTCGGCCACGATCCGCCCGTCGCGCCGCGCCGGCTCGATCGCCACCGACCAAGCGCTCCCCGAGCAGGCTGCTTAGACCACGGGCGATCCGGCCCCGCCACGCGCATCGCCTGCAGGCTCGAGCGGTCGTGGATGCGGAGGATGTCGGCGCCCTCGCGGACCGCCAGGGCGACAGCGGCGACCGTGCCCCACTCGCGCTCGCCCGCCGGCAGGCGCCCCTCCCAGGAGCCGGCCAGGACGGCGCCGATGAAGTCCTTGCGCGAGAGCGAGACGTAGAGCGGCAGGCCCAGCGAGCGCAGCTCGCCGAGCCGCCGCAGGATCTCCAGGTCCTGGTCGGGGCTGAGGTCGAAGTCGAGTCCGGGGTCGATGGCGATCTGCTCCTCGGCCACCCCAAGCTCCCGGGCCAGCTCGACTCTCCCCTCGAACCAGGCGCGCAGGTGGTCGACGACGTCGCCGTACTCGCGCCAGGGCCGGTCGACCCGCGGCGGCCCCTCGATGTGCATCAGCACGTAGCCGCAGCCCGCTCGCGCGACCAGCTCGAACATCTCCTCCGAGCCGCCGGAGATGTCGTTGACCGCGTCCGCCCCCGCCGCCAGCGCCCGCCGCGCCACCTCGACCGAGAAGGTGTCGGCCGAGACTCGGCGCTGCCTCGGCTAGGCGCCGAGCACAGTGCCGCCCTCGATCGCCGGCACCAGCGCCGCGGCCTCGTCCTCCGGCGACACCGGCGGGCCGGCTTTGCCGCCACGGCGCCGACGTCGAGCATGCCGAACCCCGCCTCGGCCAGCGCCAGCCCGTCGGCCACCGCCTGCTCCGGGGTGCCGCTGCGCGCGCCCTCGAACATCGAGTCGACGGTGACGTTGACGATCCCCGCCGCCAGCGGCTGGGCGAGGTCGAGGGTCCGGTCGCCAGCCTCCAGTGCACCGTCGCTACGGTAGCGGCCGGGACCAATGCCACTGGGCTGCGTCTACACCGATCTCGACGGCACCCTGCTCGGCCCGGCGGCGCTCGCTCTTCCGCGACGCGGAGGGGGGCTTCTCGCTGGCGCAGGCGCGGGCGCTGGAGGCCTGCCCGCGGGCCGGGGCCGAGGTCGTGATCATGTCCGGCCGCCGCGAGCCGCAGGTGCACGAGGCGGCGCGGCTGATGGGCCAGACCTCCTACATCTACGAGGCCGGCTGCGCCTTCGCGATCGACGGCGAGACGACGCTGCTGACCGGCGAGCTGGCGCCCGACGAGGAGGCGGCACGATCTACGAGCAGATCGAGGCGCGCGGCATCCCCAAGCGCCTCTTCGAGCACTTCGCCGGGCGGCTCGAGTACCACGCGCCCTGGCACCCGGCCGCGTCCTCTCCCACCTCTTCCGCGGCAAGGTCGACGTCGACGAGGCCAACACGCTGCTCGGCGAGCACGGCGACGACGACCTGCGGCTGCTCGACAACGGCGCGATCGGCCGCCCGATGCCGGCCATCGACGGCCCCACCCACGCCTACCACCTGGTGCCGCGCCTGGTCAGCAAGGGCGCCGCCGTCGCCGCCCACGCCCGCGCCCGCGGCTACGACCCGAGCGACTGCATCGCCGTCGGCGACTCGGTCGAGGACCTCGAGGTCGCCGCCGCGGTCGGCCGCTTCTTCGTCGTCGCCAACGGCCCCGAGCGCGACCCCGGCCTGCGCTCCCGGCTCTCCGCCTGGGACAACGCCACGGTCACCGAGGGCAGCGATGGGCGACGGCTTCTACGAGGCGGTCGTCTCGACCCTGATGGAACGGCGCTGAGCGGGCGCCGCCGGCGGCGGCGGGCGCTGGCTCAGACCGTCACGCGGCCCGGCGCGCAGCAGCTCCGGGTCGTGTCCCGGGCGCACCGTCGCCCCAGCCGTCGCGCAGCTCCCGCAGCCGCGCCAGCGAGCGCGCCTGGCTGCCATCGAGGTCGTCGCCGAAGGACGGCAGGCGCCCGTCGTCGAAGGTCGGCGGCCCAGAGGGCGACGTCGGCGCCGATCACGAGGTCGCCGACCCGCACCGACTGATGGCCGGGCGTGTGCCCCGGCGTGCTCAGCAGCTGGACCGAGCCGTCGCCGAGCAGGTCGTGGTCGCCGTCGACGAGGACGAGGTTGGCGGGGGCGTCGGCGTAGTCGCGCGGGAGGAAGAAGGTGCGTTCGATCGCTCCCCGGTCGTGCCCTCCCTCCCACTCGGCCCGCTGGACGACGACCGGCACCGAGTCGGGGATCAGCTCGAGGCCGCCCGCGTGGTCGAAGTGCAGGTGGGTGAGCACGACCCTGGTCAGCGGTCGAGAGGTCGACCTGCTCGGCGATCGAGGCCTCCTGCTCGAGCCCGAAGAAGGCGATCGGCCCGGGGCCGTAGTGCGCCGCGGAGATCGGCCACGGCGGCGGGATGCAGGCCGGTGTCGACGAGGATCCGCTCGCTCTCGGTCTCGATCAGATAGGCGGGAGACCCGGCAGCCGGACCGGGCTCTCGGGCTCGGGCTCTCCCTGGCCGCCAGATCCCGACCGCGGCGGTCATCCAGCCCAGGTTCAGCATCTCGATCCGCATCTCCACGCGCCATTAGTATCGGGGAACCGCCAACGAGCCCGAAGAGGAGCGCCTTGTCCGCCGAGACCGCGACCGTCGCTGAGCAGGAGTACCTGGAGATCATGTTCTGGCTGGAGGAGGCCGGGCTGCCGATGACCGGCGCCAACATCGCCCGCGCGATGCAGCTCTCCCCGCCGACGGTGCACGAGATGGTCGGCCGCCTGGTCGACGACGGCTACGTCGCCCGCAAGCCCGACAAATCGCTCGAATTCACCGAGTCCGGGCGCGAGCACGCCAGCCACATCGTCCGCCGCCACCGGATGATCGAGCGCTTCCTCACCGACGTCCTCGGCATCCCCTGGGACGAGGTGCACGAGGAGGCCGAGCGGATCGAGCACGCGATGTCGCCGGTGCTGGAGGAGCGGATGTACGCGGCGATCGGCGACGCCACCACCTGCCCCCACGGCCACCCGATCGTCGAGGGCGCCCGCGAGCAGGGCTCGCTGCTGGCCGACGTCGAGGTCGGCGCCGACGTCACCGTCCTGCGCTTCGAGAACGAGGCCGAGGAGCTGCTGCACTACCTGAAGGCGGCCGGGCTGCGACCGGGGCTCGAGGGCAAGCTCGAGAGCGCCGACGAGGAGCTGGTCACGATCGCCTCGGGCGACGGGGACGCACGAGGTCAGCCGCAGCGTCGCCGAGACCGTCTCGGTCCGCGCCGACCCGGCGCCGCCGCCGCGCGCGGCGATCCCGGAGCAGCTGGTGCTCTCGCAGCGACCGCTACGGCAGGTAGCCGCCGGGCTCTCGCCCGCTTACTGGGTTGAAATCGCGATCAGCGGCTCGCCGGACGGTGACGTGCTGCCGCCCTTGGGCTCCTTCGTCACCATCACGAGTTCGACGCCGTTCATGTCCGGCAGTTCGGTGCTGGCGCGACCTTCGCGGTCGGGGACGAAGAGGGCTTCCACCGGTTCGACTTCGCCTTCGCGCTGGACCCAGGCCTCGAGCACCCGGTCGCTCGGCAGCTGCTTGACGTTGTCGAGGTGCAGGGTGCCGCTGTCCCCGTAGCTGACCATCTTCGCGGTCACCCCCGGCGCCTTGCCGGCGACCACGGTGCTCGTTTCGCCGCCTTCGCCGGAGCCGAGCCCGCCGCCGATCGCGAAGCCGGCGACGGCGGCGACGACCAGGACCGCGGCGCCGAATCCGACCACCGGGCGCAGGCCCATCGGCCCGGAGCCGAGCTCGCGCAGCCAGGTGGCGGCGCGGCCAAAGAGCCCGGCCGCGGCCGGGTCCTCGACGAAGACCTCCTCCGGCTCGGCCTCGAAGCGCACCTCGGCCATCACCCGCTCGCGCAGCTCGCGCGGCGGCCGCAGCCGCTCGACGCCCTCCGGCAGCGCGTCCAGCGCCGGCGTCAGCCAGCGGATCTCGGCCTGGCAGCGCTCGCAACCCTCGGCGTGGCGCTCCAGCTCGGTCGCCTCCGCCGGCTCCAGCGCCCCCAGCATGTAGGCGGCGACGTCCTCGCTCCAGCGCTCGTGATTCGTCTCGGTCATGCCAGTCCCTCCGCCAGCTCGCCCCGGATCTTCTCCAGGCCCAGTCTCATCCGTCCCTTCACGGTGCCCAGCGGCACCCCCAGCATGCGCGCTATCTCCGACTGGCTGAAGCCGCCGAAGTAGGCCAGCTCGATCACCTTCGACTGCGCGCCCGGCAGCTCGCCGAGCGCTCCCTTGATCTCTGTCGCGGTCTCGCGTCGCATCGCCTCCTCCTCGGTCAGCTCCCCGGAGGGGCGCTGCTCGAGCACGGCATCGTCGTCGAAGGTCAGCTTCGGCGCTTTGCCGGCGCGGCTGCGCAGGGCGTCGATCGCGCGGTTGCGGACGATGCTCAGCATCCAGGAGCGGACGCTGCCGCGGGCGCGGTCGAACCGCGCCCCGCTGCGCCAGATCGAGATGAACGCCTCCTGGGTGACGTCCTCGGCGGCCGCCTTCTCGCCGACGATCCTGTACGCCAGCGAGTAGGCGACACCGCCGTGGCGGTCGTAGAAGACCTCGAAGGCGTCGGGGTCCTTTTCCCCGATCAGCGGCATCAGCTCCTCATCCGCCAGCCGCTCGGCCCTCTCTCTCTTAACGGTCATCTCTTTCCATCATCCGCTTTTGGGCGTCCCGGCCGCTAGGCGATGAACGGTTCCACGGCCTTCAGCACCTGCGCTTCGTCGAGCGAGGGGTCGAAGGCGTCGGGAGCCGGTTCTTCGCCATTCTGGAGGCGGATCGCCGCCGCGTGCCGGGCCTCGACCTGGACGATCGAACCGGCCGCGCCCAGCACTTCTTTGGACTTGATCGCCGGGCCGGCGCCGTTGTAGGCGCTGACTCCGGTGTCCTCGAAGGTCTGCGCGAGTTTGAGGAAGCCCGCGGTGTCGCTGTATTCGAAGTCGAATTTCGGCTCCGCGACGGGCTTGCCCTGCAGCTGCTTGATCGTCGCCGTCAACGCTTCGACGTGCTGCTTCTCGTCGCCGGCCAGCAGCGCGATCAGGCTCTTCAGCTCGCCGCTCGCCTTGGCCCGGGTCTTCGCTTCCTCGTAGAAAGTCGACTCCAGGTACTCCAGGGTGAGGGCGAAGTTGAGGATGTCGACGTCGCTGCTGCCGGTCATGGCGAACGCCTTGCGAACGTAGGGACCGACCATGAAGGTGCCGTAGACGGCCCCGGCGGCCAGCGCCCCCTTGAGGATCACGTCGCTGCGCGAGAGGTCGCCGCTGTCCTCGTCGACGGTTACGCCGGCGAGCTCTGGATGTGCAAGTTCATGCTGAGTCATTGCTTCTCCTTTTGCTTTCTCGCCGCGCTAGCTGACGATGAAGGGTTCGACGGACTTGAGGACGACCTTGGCGGTCGCCGGCTTCGCGAACGCCCCGTCCGGGGTGATCGACTCGCCGAGCAGCGTGTTCAGCGCCGCGGCGTGCCGGCCCTCGACGCTGTGGATGGCCAGCGCCGAGGCCAGGACTTCCGGGCTCTTGATGTTGGCGGCCTGGCCGAGGTAGGCGGCGGCGCCGAGGTTCTCGACCGTGCCCGCCAGTTCCAGCACCGACTTGGCGCTTTCGAGCGGGAATTCGGTCTTCGGTTCCGGCGCCGGCTTGCCACCGAGCTGCTTGACCGCCGCGGTCAGGGCTTCGACGTGTTCGGCCTCCTCCTGGCCGAACTTCTCGATCGTCTTCAGGTCGGCGCCCTTGAACAGGCCGCTCTTGACCACGTCGGCGTAGAAGGCCGTCTCCAGGTACTCGAGCGTGAGCGCGTAGTTGAGGATGCCGATGTCGCCCTTGCCGAACTGCGCCGTTTCGTCGCCGCCGCCGGGCTTGGCCGAAGACATCGTGGTGGTGCTGCCGCTGTCGCTGCCGCAGGCGGCGAGGAAGGCGGCCGCGGCGGCCGAGCCGCCGGTCAGCGCCATGAACTTGCGGCGCGAGACCGGGTCCTTCGCCACCCGCGCGATCGCGTTCTGCGCCGGTGCCTCCGCTTGCTCGCGTTCGGTGCTCTCAGGCATGTCGTCTTCTCCTCGCTGGGGGTTTGCTTCTAACTGCCCTTACGCGAGCGACCGGCACGCGAGACCGGATCATTCCGGGACGGATCGAGCGCCGGAGACGTGGCGCTCAGGCGCGGAGGCGCTCCAGGGCGCTGGCGATACGCGCGACGCCCTCGTCGGCCCGGTCGGCCGGGACCGGCGCGAAGGAGAGGCGGAGGCTGTTCTCGCCGCCCTCGATCATGAAGTCGGGGCCGGCGACGAAGGCGACGCCGTCGCGCTTTGGCCTCGGCCAGCAGGGCGACCGTGTCGGTGCCCTCGGCGAGGTCGAGCCAGAGGAAGTAACCGCCGTCCGGGACGACGAACTCGGCCTCGGGGATCCGCTCCCGCAGCGCCCCGACCAGCGCCTCGCAGCGCGCCTTCAGCTCGCCCTTGACGAAGGCGATGTTGCGATCCAGCTCGCCCGAGCGGCAGAGCTCGAGCACGATCGACTCGGCCAGCATGTTGGGCGAGATGTAGGTCTCGTTGGCGCGCTTGGCCAGGGCCCCGATCTCCGCCGCCGGCCCGGCCAGGTAGCCGACGCGGACGCCGGGGCTGACCGTCTTCGAGAAGGAGGAGGCGTGGATGACGCGGTCGGCGCGGTCGAGCGAGAGCATCGTCTCCAGCGGCTCGCCCTCGAAGGGCAGCTCGCGGTAGGGGTCGTCCTCGAAGATCCAGAAGCCGTGCTCGGCGGCGAGCTCGACCAGCCGCGCCCGCTTCGCGCTGGAGAGCGTGCAGCCGGCGGGGTTGTGGGCGTTGGGGATGACGTGGGCGAGCTTGATCGGCCCCTCGGCGAGCGCCGCCTCGAAGGCATCGAGGTCGAGCCCGTCGGCCTCCAGCGGCACCGGCACCAGCTCGACCCCGAGCCGCTGCAGGAGCAGCAGCGTGCGGTCGTAGGTCGGTTGCTCGACCACCACCCGGTCGCCGGGCCCGAGCAGGTGCTCGAACAGCATCGCCCCGCCCTCCAGCGAGCCGTTGGCGACCATCACCTGCGAGGCATCCAGCCCTCCGTGCCGCTCGGCAATCCACTCGCAGAGCCCCGGATGGCCGATCCCGGTCCCGTAGGAGAGCGCCTTTTCCCAGTCCTCTCGAGCGCCCGCGCCGCCGCCTCCCGCACCGCCTCGTGGGGCAGGATGTCGGCGCTCGGAGCGCCCCGCGCAAAGGAAATCGTCTCGCCGGCCATCGTCCTCGACCCTAGCAACGCACGAGCGCCTCACCGACCCCTCGCAAATCGCCAACCCAGGGGGGAGAACCAGAGGCGTGTCTGAGCTTGACGCCTGTATATGGCGGACAAGCTCAGACACGCCCTTGGGGGGACGACGGTGGAGCCGTGGGAACGAACTCCGAGCGCGAGCGATCGATCGCGCGGCTGGCGTTCGACCAGCACGGCGTGGTCGCTCTCTCGCAGCTGCATCGGACTCGGATTCGGAGTACGAGCGGTCGAGCGACGGGTCCGGGACGGGCGCCTACCCAAGATTCACCGGGAGGTCTTCGCCGTGGGCCACAGCGCGACTCAGCCGGCGCAGCTATTGGTGGGCCGCCGTGCTTGGCTTACGGCGACCAGGCGCTTCTAAGCCATCGAAGCGCCGCCGCGATTCTGGGGACTTGCCAAGCCGCGTTCGTCGTCCAATCGACGTCACCGCACCGGTTGGACGGCAAGGAATGCGGCGGCGCGAGGGCATCTGGATCCATCGAGGCAAGCTTCACCCCGAGGACCGGGCCGAACGGGCGGGGATACCGGTCACCAGCCGTCGCTCGCACGCTGTTCGACTACGCCGAAGTCGCCGACTTCGGGCGGCTGGAGCGAGCCTGGGAGGAGGCCGACCGGCTCAAGCTGCTGCGGCTGGGCGAGATCGAACGCGGTCTGCGAGCGCGGCTACGGCCGGCGCGCCCTGAGACCGATCAGGCGCCTGCTCGCCGAAGCCCGCGCCGTCACCCGGACCCGCTCCCCGCTCGAGGACCGCTTCCAGAACTTCGCCGCGCTTCTACGAGCTGCCGCCGCACAGCACGAACGTCAACGTCCTCGGCAAAGAGGTCGACGTGCTCTGGCCCGCCGCCAAGCTGATCGTCGAGCTCGACAGCTGGGAATTCCACAGCCACCGCGCCGCCTTCGAGCGCGACCGGGCCCGCGACACCGCGCCTCCTCGTCGCCGGCTACCGCACCGTCCGCGTGACCCACGCAACGACTCGACCGACGAAGCCGCCGCCCTGGCCGACGAGATCCGCGGGCTCCTGCGCGACAAGGTTGTTCCCATCGAGCCGACCGGGTGACCCGGGGGCCGCGCTCAGGAGCCGCGCAGAACTTCGACGGCGATCGCGGCCGCCTCGGTCGGGCTCTGGCCGACCCGCACGCCCTTCGCTTCGAGCGCGTCCTTCTTCGCCTGCGCGGTGCCCGGAGGAGCCGGAGATGATCGCGCCGGCGTGGCCCATCTGCTTGCCGGGGGGCGCGGTGAAGCCGGCGATGTAGGCGACCACGGGCTTGGAGACCTCGGCGGCGATGAACTCGGCCGCGCGCTCCTCGGCGTCGCCGCCGATCTCGCCGACCATCACGATCAGCTCGGTCTCGGGATCGGCCTCATAGAGCTTGAGGATGTCGATGAAGTCGGAGCCGACGATCGGGTCGCCGCCGATGCCGACGATCGAGGAGTTGCCGGCCCCGGCCTGCTTCAGCTCGTTGCCGATCTGGTAGGTCAGCGTCCCCGACTTGGAGACGACGCCGATCGAGCCGGGGTCGAAGAACTGGGCGGGGATGATGCCGACGTTGGCCTTGCCGGGCGAGAGCACGCCGGGGCAGTTGGGCCCGATCAGCCGCACCCCGGCCTCCTTCGCCTTCCAGTACGTCTTCAGCATGTCGAGCACCGGGATCCCCTCGGTGATCGCGATCACCGTCTCGACGCCGGACTCGATCGCCTCGTCGATCGCGGGCGCGGCGAAGCGGGCCGGGACGAAGATCATCGAGGTGTTGGCGCCGGCCTCGGTGACCGACTCCTTGATCGTGTCGAAGATCGGCACGCCCTCGACGTCCTGGCCGCCCTTGCCCGGCGTCACGCCGGCGACGAGGTCGGTCCCGTAGGCGCGGTTGCGCAGCCCGTGGAAGGAGCCCTCGCGGCCGGTCAGCCCGGAGACGACCAGCTTCGTCTGCTCGCCGACGATGATGCTCATGAGGCGCCCCCGGCGAGCTCGACGACGCGGCGCGCGGCGTCCAGCATCGTCTTCTCCTGGTGCAGGTTGGGCAGGTCGGCCTCGGCGAGGATCTTCAGGCCCTCCTCGGAGTTGGTCCCGTCGAGCCGCACCACCAGCGGCAGGCCGAGGTCGAGCTGGCTCGAGGCGGTGACGATCCCCTTGGCGATCTCGTCGCAGCGGGTGATGCCGCCGAAGATGTTGAAGAGGATCGCCGCCACCTTCTCGTCGGACTTGATGACTTCCAGCGCGTTGACGATCGCCTCGGCTTTGGAGCCGCCGCCGGCGTCGAGGAAGTTGGCCGGGGCGCCGCCCGCCTGGGCGACGACGTCGAGGGTCGACATGCAGAGCCCGGCGCCGTTGGCGAGGATGCCGACGTTGCCGTCGAGCTTGACGTAGGTCAGCCCCTTCTCCTTCGCCATCTGCTCCTGCGGATCGTCGACCGTGTCGGCGATCTCGGCCAGGTCCTGGTGGCGGTAGAGGGCGTTGCCGTCGATCGTGACCTTGGCGTCGAGCGCGACAACCTGGCGGTCGGCGGTGACGATCAGCGGGTTGACCTCGATCAGGCTCGCGTCCTCGTTGCTCGCCACCTCGGCCAGCTTCACCAGCACCTCGGCGGCCTGGTCGCGGATGTCCTCGTCGAGCCCGGCCGCGTCGATGATCTCGCCCGCGGCGGCGGCGTCGAACTCGCGGGTCGGGTCGATGTGGCGCTTGACCAGGGCCTCGGGACTCTCCGCGGCGACCTGCTCGATGTCCATCCCGCCCTTGGCGGAGACCATCGCCAGAAGCTTCTTCTCACCGCGGTCGAGGATGACCGAGGCGTAGTACTCGGCGGCGATGTCGGAGCCGCCCTCGACCCAGACCTGGTCGACGCGGAAGGGGCCCTCGCCGTGGGGGCCGACGATGTCCATGCCGAGGATCGCGTCGGCGTAGGAGCGCGCCTCGGCGGCGTCGGCGGCGATCTTGATCCCGCCCGCCTTGCCGCGGCCCCCGATCAGGACCTGGGCCTTGATCGCGCAGGGGTAGCCGATCCGCTCGGCGGCGGCGACCGCCTCCTCGACCGTCTTCGCGACCTCGCCGCTGGGCACGGCGACGCCGTGCTTGGCGAACAGCTGCTTGCCCTGATACTCGAGGAGGTCCATAGAAGGGGCACCCGGAGGCGCGGTCGCGCACCCTATCCCAGACGGCCGGCCGAGCGCACCGTCGCCGAGGGTGACTCCCCCACCCGGGGGCGATTGCCATAATGCCGCGCTGGCCATGGCCCTTCCCAGTCTCAAAAACATCAAATGGGTGACCACCGACTGTTACGGCACCCTGATCGACTGGGAGAAGGGAATCGTCGAGGCCTGCAAGAAAGAGGCGGCCAAAGACGGCTTCAGCTTCGAAGAAGGGCCCTTCCTCGCCCGCTTCATGGAGGTCCAGGCCGAGATCATGGCCGGCTCCTATGAGCTCTACGCCGAGGTGCTGCGCCGCACGATCGTCAAGGTCGCCGGGGAGCTGGGCTGGGAGATCGAGCCCTCGCGGGCCCAGTTCCTGCCCAACAGCGTCGCCTACTGGCTGCCCTTCCGCGAGTCCAACGCGGCGATGGACCGGCTCGGCAAGAAGTACGAGGTCGGGATCATCTCCAATGTCGACGACAAACTGCTGGGGATCAGCCGCCGCCACCTGCGGACCGAACTCGACCTCGTCGTCACCGCCCAGCAGGTGCGCAGCTATAAGCCGGACCCCGTCCACTTCAAAGAGTGCGCGCGGCGGATCGGCGGCAAGAAAGGCTGGCTGCACATCGGTTGCGACTACGCGACCGACATCGCGCCGGTGCTGAAAATGAACGTGCCGGTGATCTGGGTCAACCGCCACGGCGAGAAACTGGAAGGGCGCAAAGCCCCCTCCGCCACGGTCAAAAACTTCCGCGAAGCAGCGAAAAAGCTCGGCGCGTCCTGAGCGTTTTCTAGCGTTCAGCCGCAACTCCGGCGATGGGCGCCGGTTTCGACCCAGGTGTTCCCCATGAATAGGTACGAGCAACCAAGAACCTCGAAGCGCGCCCTGCTGGGCGCCCGGCTGGTGCTCGCGACGAGCGTGCTGGCGCTGCTGGCGGCGCTCGTCTTCGCCGCCGGCCAGGAGAGCGCCGGTGCCGCGCCCGCGGTCTCCAGCGCCTCGAAGGGGAAGCGGATCGCGCTGCCGCCAAAGGGGAAGAAGCCGAACTTCGTCGTGATCCAGACCGACGACCAGACGCTGGACCAGCTCTACGCCAGCTACACGCCGCCCGGCGGCGCGCCGATCACGGCGATGCCGAACACGCTGAACCTGATCGCCGCCAAAGGGATGACCTTCAACCGCTACTACGTCCCCTATCCCCTCTGCTGCCCCTCGCGGGTGAGCCTGATGACCGGCCGCTACGCCCACAACCACAACGTCCGCGGCAACGTCCCGCCCAACGGCGGCTACACCGGCTTCAGCTACCGCCAGGCCGACACCCACAACATCGCCACCTGGCTGCAGGGCGCCGGCTACCGCACGATCCACGTCGGCAAGTTCCTCAACGGCTATGGCGACGAACCGTTCGACGACGGCAGGACCGTGCCACCGGGCTGGAGCGCCTGGCACTCGGTCATCAAGGCCGACACCAACCACTACTACTACGGCTACACGCTGAACAACAACGGCGTCCTGGAAGGGCCGCTCGGCGACTCCGGCAGCTGGGACACCCGCGAATACGGCGAACGCGACGACTTCGGCTGCCCCTTCGCGCCGCTCAACGGCAAACCCTGCCTGTATGAGACCGACGTCTTCACCCGCATTTCCGACGAAGAGATGCTGGGAACGCCGGTGGGGACGCCCTTCTATCTGCAGCTCGACTACACCGCCCCGCACGGCGACTTCCGCCGCCCGGCCGGGCCGGAGCCGGCGACCCGCCACTACGACTCCTTCAGCGGCGCCCCCTTCCCGCACGGGCCTTCGGAAGGCCTCAACGAGGGCAACGTCAACGACAAGCCCCGCTTCATCCGTGAAGCCCCGTACCTCTCGCCGAGCGAACGGCACACGTACCGCGTCTACTACCAGAAGATGCTGGAGTCGCTGCGCTCGATCGACGACGGCGTCCAGCAGATCGTCGCCACGCTCGGCGCCATGCACCAGCTGCGCAACACCTACATCATCTTCACCTCCGACAACGGCTTCTTCTTCGGCGAGCACCGCCTCACCGGCGGCAAGTTCCTCGCCTACGAGCCCTCGACCCATCTGCCGTTCCTGATCCGTGGACCGGGCATCAAGCCCGGCTCCTCGACCGGCGAGCTGGCGGCCAACATCGACATCGCCCCGACGGTCCTCGAACTGGCCGGCGCCCAGGCCGACAAAAGCATCGACGGGCGCTCGCTGGTGCCCTACCTGCTCGACCCCGAACTGCGCACCCGGCGTCCGATCCTCTTCGAGTCCTTCGTCGAAACCAACGACGTCGAAGAGAACGGCGGCGGTCCGGCGGCGGCCCCGGCCAGCGTCGCGGCGGGGCGCAGCGGCGGCGGGAACCAGATCAACGAACGGCCGCCCAGCGCGCTGCCGCGGAAGCGGAGCGGAGCCAGCGCCTCGATCGTGGCGCCGCCCAAGGACTACGAGGGGATCCGCCTCGGCCCCTACAAGTACATCGAGTGGCCCGACGGCGAGAAAGAGCTCTACGACATCAACAAGGACCCGAACGAGCTCAACAACGTGGTCCGCGACCCCAACCTCTTCCCGATCCGCGCCTTCCTACACAGCCAGCTGGTCCGGCTCGAGGCCTGCGTCGGGCGCCACTGCCAGGAAGTCGCGCCGAAATTCCCGCTGACCCGCGACCAGCAGCGCAAGGTCGACAAGCAGCGGCGCGAAGAAGAACGCATCCAGCAGAAGGAACAGGAAGAAAAGCGGCACCACAAGAGGGGTAAGTAGGGGGAGCTACTCGATGGCGGCGATGATGTCGCCGGCGTTTATGGCGGCGCCTACCTCGACGTTGAGGGAGGTGACTTTGCCGGCGCGGTGGGCGGTGATCTCGTTCTCCATCTTCATCGCCTCGATCACGCAGATCAGGTCGCCCTCGGCCACCTCGGCGCCCTGCTCGACGTTGACCTTGAAGACGGTTCCCTGCAGCGGCGACGGGAGCGCCTCGCTGGAGGCGGAGGCGCCGCCGCCGGCCTTGCGCTCGCGCTTCGGCGGCTTCTTGCCGCCGGCGGCGGGAGCGGCGCTTGCACCGGCCCCCAGCCTGCGCCGATCACCTTGACGTCGAAGAGCTTGCCGGAGACCTCGACCTTGTAGTCGCGGGTCACCATCTCGCCCCCCTCCTCGGAGGGCGCGGGCGGGGCGGCGTCCGCGGGGGCGGTCGTCTTCAGCCAGTCGCGGTCCTCCATCAGGTCGCGGCAGGTCTCCCCCTTGGCCCACTGCTCGGTGGCGAGGATCGCTTCGTGGAAGGGGATCAGGGTGGTGAGGCCGCCGGAGTCGTATTCGTCGAGGGCGCGCAGCATGCGGCGCGTCGCCTTCTCGCGGTCGACGTCCCAGACGATCAGCTTGGCCACCATCGGGTCGTACATCGGCGTCACCTCGCCGCCGCCCTCGACGCCGGAGTCGACGCGCACGCCGGGGCCGGAGGGCTCGCGGTAGGAGTCGCCGATCGGGCCCGGGGCGGGGGCGAATTTCTTGTGCGCGGCCTCGGCGTTGATCCGGCACTCGATCGACCAGCCGCGCAGGTCCACGTCCTCCTGGGCGATCGAGAGCGGCTCGCCGGCGGCGACGAGGATCTGCTCGCGGACGATGTCGATGCCGCTGATCATCTCGGTCACGCAGTGCTCGACCTGGACCCGGGTGTTCATCTCGAGGAAGAAGTACTCCTCGCCGACCTGCATGCCCTCGATCGTGCCGGCGCCGCGGTAGCCGACGGCGGCGGCGGCGTCGATCGCGATCTTGCCGATCCGCTCGCGCATCTCCTCGTCGACGTGCGGGCCCGGCGCCTCCTCGATCACCTTCTGGTGACGGCGCTGGATCGAGCAGTCGCGCTCGCCGAGGTGGATCACGTTGCCGTGCGAGTCGGCCAGGACCTGGACCTCGACGTGGCGCGGATCCTCGAGGTAGCGCTCGACGTAGACGCGGTCGTCGGAGAAGAACTTCTCGCCTTCGCGGGCCGAGCCCTCGAAGGCCTCCTCGAGGTCGTCCGGCGTCATCGCCACCCGGAAGCCCTTGCCGCCACCGCCGCCCGCGGCCTTGCAGGCGACCGGGTAGCCGGCTTCCTCGGCCTGCTGGCGCGCGTCGTCGACGGTCTTGGCGACCTCGGTCGAGCCGGGGACGATCGGGACGCCGGCCGCCTCCATGATCTCGCGCGCCCGCGTCTTCGAGCCCATCTCTTCGATCGCCTCGGCGGGCGGGCCGATCCAGGTGATTCCGGCCTCGCCGCAGGCCCGGGCCATGTCGGCGTTCTCGGCGAGGAAGCCGTAGCCGGGATGGATCGCCTCCGCCCCGGCCTCCTTCGCGGTGGCGATGATCTTCGCGATGTCGAGGTAGCTTTCGGCCGGGACCGCGGGGCCGATCAGGAAGGCCTCGTCGGCGGCGCGCACGTGCGGAGCGTCGCGGTCGATCTCCGAGTAGACGGCGACCGAGACGATCCCCATCTCCTTCAGGGTCCGGGCGACCCGGATCGCGATCTCGCCGCGGTTGGCTATGAGCACCTTCTCGAACACGGCGGCGCAGTCTATTCAGCGTCTCGGTAAGACGCAGGTTCGCGGACCATAGGTCGGCTCAGTCCTCCGCGAGTCGAGGGTGGCTTCGCCGCAGGTACTCGCCGAAGACCGGCGCGGTGTACGCGTAGACCCCATGGTCGTCGCGATAGAGGAGGTTGTCGAGGACGAGACGGCGCAGGCTTTGGTCAACCGCGCCGGTACTTCTACGGTCCGCAGCTCCGACTGCGGCGGTCGTGAAGGACTCTCCACCAAGGGACGCGGCGATGCGGAGGGTCTTCTGGTCGGCGGGACGGGCGTCCCTATAACGAGGCTCGAAGAACTCCGAGTCCAGCGCGTCTTGGATCGCCTGGTGGTTTCGGTCGTAAAGGTCGCGGTCGATCACCCCCGCGCCCTGCAGGTCGGCAGACTCCCAGAGGGCCTCTCCGAACCATTGGATGAAGTAGGGGTAGCCATCGACATCGTGCGCGATCTGTTCGGCCAGGCCCGGCTCGAACTGAAGGGTCTCGGCCACCTCGGCCGGCTTGACCAAGGCAAGCGCAGCCTCACTCAGACGCTGATCCTTCGTCGGGTCGAGGGGCAGGTTCCCGACCTCCACGCCCCGAAAGAAACGCTCGGCATTGCTTCGCGCTGCGTGGATGTTTCCGATCAGTGGCGGCAGGCCGCAGAGCACAAGCATTACCGGCAGTGCCTCGTCATCGTCGTCATGGGCGGCCACGAACGCGGCAAGCAGGGCCCCGAGCGGGAACTGCTTGCCGTTCTTGTCGTCGTGAACTGTGTGGGCCTCGTCGAAGAGGAATACGACCCCTTTGCCCTGGCTCTGCGCGACCCGCCCGATCTGCTTCAGCGCCTTCGCAAAACGATCCTCGAGCACTGATGTCGGGGCCGGATCCTTCAGCTTCACGGAGGCACCGAAGGGCAACCCGATCTCGGCGATGGCCTTCGTCGCTCCGCTGATCAGACCTTTGACTTTCTCAGCTCCAGAGAGCTGGCTGAGCGCCTCTCGAAAGTACTCGGTGATCGCCATCGCGAAATCCGACTCGGTCTGAAGGCGGGGGCTGAAATCCCGCCGGACGCTAACCCAGGCGCGATCGCCCGCTATCCGTTGGTACTCCTTCAGGAGCACGGTCTTGCCGACGCCCCGCAGCCCGGTGACCCGGAGGTTGCGGCGCTTCTCCGGGAAGTCCTCGAGAAGCCTCGTGAATAGGCGCGTCTCCAACTCGCGACCGGCCAGATAGGGCGGCCGGGTACCGACGCCAGGGCTATATGGATTCCGTGCGATTTTGGAAGTCTATTGAAACTTATAAGGACTTACAGAAATCTGTAGCTGGCTGTAGATTCCTGTTGATCCCCCGGCAGTAGGCTGCGCCGTCGTGTTGATCGAGCTGCAGAGTCATTCGACGGTCTCGGACGGGCAGTTGGCGCCGGCCGATGTCGTCGAGGAAGCCGCGAAGGCCGGGGTGACGACGCTGGCGCTGACCGACCATGACGCGGTGGCGGGGGTGCCGGAGGCGGAAGAGGCGGCGCGGGCGCTGGGGATCGAGCTGGTGCCGGCGATCGAGATGTCGTGCGTGCACGAGTACGCCGAAGACCTGCACATCTGCGGCTACTGGGTCGACCTGGAGCGGATCGCGCCGGCCTGCGAGCGGGCCCAGCTGGGGCGGCGCGAGCGGGCCGGGGAGATCGTCGAGAACCTGCGCCGCGAGGGCTTCGACCTCACCCTCGACGACGCGATCCGCGAGGCCGGCGCCGCCGACTCGATCGGCCGCCCCCACATCGCCAGGGCCGCCGGCGCCAGCGGCGACCTCGGCCCCTTCTTCGAGGAGTACCTGGTGCCCGGCGCCAAGGCCTTCGTGCCGCGCCGCTGGCCCAGCGCCGAGCAGGCGATCGAGCTGATCCGCGAGGCCGGCGGCGTCGCCGTCATCGCCCACCCCTACTGGGACATCTCCGAGCCCGACAAGGTCGAGCATCTGATCCGCTCGCTCGGCGCCGACGGCATCGAGACCTTCTACCCCTCCCACAGCAAGGAGCAGACCGAACACCTGCTGGCGCTCTGCGACGAGCTCGGCCTCGTCCCCACCGCCTCCTCCGACTACCACGGCCCCACCCACAAGACCTTCGCCAAGTTCGGCGCCTACGACACCTACGGCCTCGGCGAGCCGCGGGTTCCCGCTCGGCCTTAGGTCAGCAGAGCGAGGACCTGGCGCACGGCGCTCTCCAGGTCCGGGTCCGTCGTCAGCTCCGGGCGCTCGGGCGCCTCATACGGGCTGCCGATGCCGGTCAGGTCGGTGATCTCGCCCGCCCGCGCCTTCGCGTAGAGGCCCTTGGGGTCGCGCCGCTCGCACTCCTCCAGCGGGGTGTCGACGAAGACCTCGTAGAAGGGGATGCCGGCCGCCTCGTGGGCGGCGCGGACCTTGTCGCGGGCGTCCCTGAAGGGGCTGACCAGGGAGACGATCGCGACCACGCCGGACTCGGCCATCAGCTTCGCCACCTCGCCGACCCGGCGCACGTTCTCGGCCCGGTCGGACTCGCTGAAGCCGAGGTCGGCGTTGAGGCCGTGGCGGAGGTTGTCGCCGTCGAGCATGTAGGCGTTGCGACCGCTGCCGACCAGCGTGTGCTCGGCGGCGGCGGCGATCGTCGACTTGCCCGAGCCCGAGAGGCCGGTCATCCAGATCGTCGCCCCGTTCGTTCCCAGCGCCTCGCGGCGTTCCTCGCGGGAGAGGCTGCTGGGATGGAAGGTGATGTCGTCGGCGACGACCGAGTGGGTCCCGGTCGGCGACTCGCCGGCGGCGCCGATGATCATCCCCGCGGCCACGGTCAGGTTCGTCGCCGGGTCGGCGAGGATGAAGCTGCCGGTGGTCCGGTTCAGCCGGTACTCGTCGAAGAAGAGCGGCGAGGTGGTGTGGATCGAGACCCGGCCGATGTCGTTGACCTCGAGCGTCTCCGCCTCGAGGTCGCGGTGCAGGGTGTCGACGTTGAGCTCGTAGCGCAGCGTCTCCACTTCGGCGGCGATCCAGCGGGTCGTGTGCTTGAGCTGGTAGGCGGCGCCGGTGCGCAGCTGCGAGGTCTCGTCGAACCAGCAGATCATCGCCTCGAAGTGGTTGCCGGCGGCCGGCTGGTTGGTCGGGCGGCAGATCATGTCGCCGCGGGAGATGTCGAGCTCGTCCTCGAGCAGCATCGTCACCGCCATCGGCGGGAAGGCCTGGTCGACGGCGCCGTCGGGGGTGTCGATCTGGGAGATCGTCGAGGTCTTGCGCGAGGGCAGGACCATCACCTCGTCGCCCTGCTTGAAGATGCCGCCGACGACGGAGCCGGCGAAGCCGCGGTAGTCGCGGTGCTCGGCCGACTGCGGCCGGATCACCGTCTGCACCGGGAAGCGGTTGTCGACCAGGTTGCGGTCGGAGGCGATGTGGACGTCCTCGAGCTGGCCGAGCAGCGGCTGCCCGTCGAACCAGGGCATGTTGGTCGAGCGCTCGACCACGTTGTCGCCCGCCAGGGCCGAGATCGGCACGAAGTCGAGGTCGGTGATCTCGAGCTTGGCGGCGAAGGTGGTGAAGTCGTGGCGGATCTCCTCGTAGACCTCCTGGTCGTAGTCGACGAGGTCCATTTTGTTCACGCAGAGGATCAGGTGGGGCACCCGCAGCAGCGAGGAGAGCAGGGCGTGGCGGCGGGTCTGTTCGAGCACGCCCTTGCGGGCGTCGACCAGCAGCAGCGCCAGGCTGGCGTTCGAGGCGCCGGTGACCATGTTGCGCGTGTACTGGATGTGGCCGGGGGTGTCGGCGATCACGAACTTGCGCTTGGGCGTGGCGAAGTAGCGGTGGGCGACGTCGATCGTGATCCCCTGCTCGCGCTCGGCCCGCAGGCCGTCGGTCAGCAGCGCCAGGTCGGTCTGTTCGTCGCCGCGCTTGACCGAGGTCAGCTCGATCGCGCTGAGCTGGTCTTCGAAGATCGATTTGGTGTCGTGCAGGAGCCGCCCGATCAGGGTCGACTTGCCGTCGTCCACCGAGCCGGCGGTGGCGATGCGCAGCAGCTGGGCGGGCACTAGAAGTAACCCTCCTTCTTGCGATCCTCCATCGCCGCTTCGGAGAAGCGGTCGTCGCCGCGGGTGGCGCCGCGCTCGGTTATCCGCGAGACCGCGGTCTCGGCGATCACCGCCTCGTAGTCGACCGCGGTCGACGCGACCGCCCCGGTGCTGGTCGCGTCGCCGACGGTCCGGTAGCGGACCATCTGGCGGGACGGCTGCATGCCCTCGGGCAGCGGGAAGAACTCGTTGACGGCCATCAGCAGGCCCTCGACCTCGACCACCTCGCGCTCGTGGGCGAAGTAGATCCCCGGCAGGTCGACCTGCTCGCGCGCCAGGTAGCGCCAGACGTCGAGCTCGGTCCAGTCGGAGATCGGGAAGACGCGGATGTGCTCGCCCTTCTGGTGGCGGCCGTTGTAGAGGCGCCAGAGCTCGGGGCGCTGGTTCTTCGGGTCCCACTGGCCGAATTTGTCGCGGAAGGAGAGCACCCGCTCCTTGGCCCGCGCCTTGTCCTCGTCGCGGCGGCCGCCGCCGAAGACGGCGTCGAAGCCGCCGTTCTTGATCCCTTCCAGCAGCGACACCGTCTGGTGGCGGTTGCGGCTTTCCAGCGGGTGGCCGACCTTGATCCGGCCGGCGTCGATCTGCTCCTGCACCGAGGCCACCTCCAGCCGCAGCCCCAGCTCGGCCACGGTGCGGTCGCGGAACTCGATCACCTCGGGGAAGTTGTGCCCGGTGTCGATGTGCATGATCGGGAACGGGACCGGCGCCGGCGCGAACGCCTTGCGCGCCAGGTGCAGCATCAGGACCGAGTCCTTGCCCCCGGAGAACAGCATCACCGGGTGTTCGAATTCGGCCACGACTTCGCGGACGATGTGGATCGACTCGGCCTCGAGCGTGTCGAGGTCGGACAGCTCGATCGCCGCCGTGCGCACTGGGGTGGTCTCCTCCATCAGCGCCGGATCTTCAGTTCGCGGGGGAGGCGCCCCGGAGCGCTAGTTGATTCCGCACTCGGTCTTTGCCACGCCGGCCCAGCGGCCATCGCGCGGCGAGCCGCCCGGCCCCACCGGCTGCGTGCAATGCGTGCAGCCGATCGACGGGTAGCCGTGATCGTGGAGCGGGTTGTAGGGGAGATCGTGCTCACGGATGTAGTTCCAGACGTCGCGCTCGGACCAGTCCGCGATCGGATTCAGCTTCCAGAGGTTGAATTTCTTGTCCCAGCCGAGCTTCGGCGTCTTGGAACGGCTGCTGGAATCCCCCCGGCGGACGCCGGCGACCCAGCAGTCTACGGAAGAAAGCGCGCGCCGCATCGGCTCGACCTTGCGCAGGCCGCAGCACGAATCCGGGTCGCTCTTCCAGAGCTCGTCGCCGTACTCGGCGGCCTGCTCGGCGAGGGTCAGATTGTGGAAGCGGTCGAACTCGATCCCCAGCCTCTCCGCCAGGCGGTCGCGGGTCTCATACGTCTCCGGGAAGAGGACGTCGGTGTCGAGGTAGAAGAAGCGCGCGTTCGGGTTGATCCGGCTCGCCATGTGGGCGGTCACCGAGGACGTTTTCTGGAACGAGCAGGCGATGTAGTGCTCGGCCCCGAAGGTCTCGAACATCCACTCCAGCGCCTCCTGGGCGCTGCGGTCCTCGAGCTCGGCGGCGACCGTCTCGTGGTCGGTCACTGTCGGCACGGTGCCGGAGAGGGTTATGGGCGGTGGCTTCATGGCTTATCGGCGCGCCTATATGGCGCACTCCCCCTCGCCGCGCTCGACTTTGTAAGGGCTGGAGCGGTTCCAGTCGATGAACTGCTGCATCGTCTCGAGGCTGAACTCGGCCGGCATCGTCAGGTCCTTGACGACCGCTTCGAAGCCGGCGGCGCCGGTGCGGTCGGCGAAGGCGTTGAACTCCTCGCCCTGCTCGCGCTCGGACTCATACAGCTCGATCCAGCGCTCGACCGCCTCCGGCACCCGTTTGGCCGGGAGCCGCGACTTCAGGCGGGTGCCGAAGACGACCTCGCCGCCCTCGTAGTTGCCGCCGATGTGCGGGATGTAGGCGGGCATCTGCCGCTCGCCGACTTTCAGCGAGGCCCCGTAGAAGCCGATGTTGGCGATGTGGTGCTGGCTGCAGCCATTCGGGCAGCCGCTCATCTTGATGTGGATCTTCTTGGTCAGGGAGTCGGTGATCTCCATCGCCTCGACCCGCTCTTTGACCGCCCGGTTCAGCCCCATCGAGCTGGCGATCCCGAGTTTGCAGCTGTCGGTGCCGGGGCAGCTGACGACATCGGTGATCTCGCGGGCGCCGGCCTCGGCGAGGTCGAGCGCCGCCAGCTGCTGCCAGACGTCGTAGAGCGACTCGTCGCGGACCCAGCGCAGGACGAAGTTCTGCTGCACGGTGCTGCGGGCGTAGCCGCCGGTGTGCTCGCGCATGATCTTGGCGAGGCCGCGGAACTGCTCCGGGGTGAGGTCGCCGCGGGTGATCTTCACCTCGACCGTGGAGAAGCCCTCCTGGCGCTGGGCCTGGACGTTGCCCTCGAGGAAGCGCTCGAACTCGGTCCGGTCGCCGTTCGGGGAGGCGGCCTCGGGCGGCCTCGGCGGCGCCTTGGCCTGCTCGTCGTCGTCGTAGCGCAGCCGCTCGACCAGATCGGCGTCGAACTCGCGCTCGGCGACCCAGTCGCCCCGCAGCTCCTCCTCGACCTGCTCGCGGAAGGCGTCGATCCCGATCTTGTCGACCAGCACCTTGATCCGGGCCCGGGCGCGGTTGACGCGCAGCCAGTCCTGGCGGTCGAAGATCCGCAGCGCCGCCTCGGTGACCTTGAGGTAGTCGCCGTTGTCGGCCTCGACGAAGTCGTAGAGGGTCGGCGCGACCCGGGCCATGATCGAGGTGCCGCCGCCGACGCGGATCTCGAAGCCCTTGACCCCGTCCCTTTCGCGGGCGAGGAAGGCGACGTCGTGGATGCCGCTGATCGCCCGGTCCTCGTCGGAGCCGGTGAAGGAGGTCTTGATCTTGCGCGGCATCAGCTGCGTCGTCGGGTGGCGCACGAAGTAGCGGATGTAGGCGCCGGCGTAGGGCGTCGGGTCGAAGACCTCGTCGGCGGCGACGCCGGCCCAGGGGTCGCCGGTGACGTTGCGCATGGTGTTGCCGCAGCCCTCGCGGGAGGAGAGGCCGGTGGTCGAGATCTCGCGGATCAGCGACTCCATGTCGCGCAGCGGCACGTGGTGGATCTGGATGTTCTGGCGGGTGGTGATGTGCCCCTTGTTCAGCGGCGCGTACTTCTCCACCACCTCGGCGAAGGCGTCCATCTGCTCGGGGGTGACCCCACCGAAGGGGAGCTTGACCCGGACCATCTGCACGTCGGGCTGGCGCTGGCCGTAGACGCCCTGTTTGAGCCGGAAGCCGATGAACTCGTTTTCCGGCAGGCGCTCGGCGAGGAACTCCTCAGCTTCGTTGTCGAAGTCGTCGAACTCGCGCTCGATGATCGGGATGATGTGGCCGGGGACGTTCGCGTAGGACTCCGGGTTCTCCAGGGTCCCGACGCGCCCCTTGCCCTTCTGCTCCTTGTTCTCCGTTACGGCAAGCTCCATCGGCTGAAAATAGCAAAACCTGACCGGGATTCAGGTATTTAGCTCTGGATGGCCCTTTTTCGTGCCTGCAGCACGGCCGCGGCTTCGCCCGACTCGGCCACGTAGCCGTCGTCGGGAGCGAGCGGCAGGCCCGCCTCGCTCCAGCCGACGATCCCCTCGCTGAGCTTGGCCGCGTCGTAGCCGGCGTCGGCCAGGGCCGCCGTCGCCATCGTCGAGCGGTTGCCGCCGCGGCAGTAGAGGACCACCGGGCGGTCCTTCTCGATCTCGCCGGCGCGCGCGGCCAGCTCGTCGAGCGGCAGGTGGGTCGCTCCCGCGATGTGTCCCACCTCCCACTCGTGGCCGACGCGCACGTCGATCAGCTGCGCGCCCTCGTCGATCAGCTTCCGCGCCTCGCTCGCGCGAGACCTCTCTCCCCTGCTCCTCGCTCATCAGTCGATGTCCGTTCCCTCGATCAGGAACGCGACCCGCACGTGGGCGCGGTACTCGTCGAGGTTCTCGCCGCGGATCCCGGTCGAGACGATGTCGACGGCGCGGATGTTGCGCAGGGTCCCCTGGGCCTGGCTCAGCGCCTGTTTCGCGGCGTCGTCGGTGGATGTTTTCGAGCTTCCGACCAGCTCGATGATTTTCACGACTGCCATCTCGCTCCTCCTTCTGAATCCAGCACGGTCTGCTTGGCGCTGACCCCTTCGACCAGCGCCGCCCGCTGCCAGCGGTCGTCCGGCGCGGGGGCCCCCCGGCACCCGCGCCGACCTCCGCCTCGAACCGCGCGATCGCCGCCGCCACGGCGGCTGCCTCGTCTCCACTCGCGGTCTTGCGGGCCACGGGACAAGCCTACTCAGCCGTTGAGGCCGGGGACGGGGGTGCCGTGTTTGGTGATGGCGCAGTTGAAGGGCTTCGGGTCGAAGGAGTCGGTGAGGGCGCGGCCGGCGGGCTTGCCGGTTCCCTTGGTCATGCCTTTGCCGTTCTTCTTCTTATGCGGGGGCTTGCCCTTGCCGCACTGGATCGAGAAGTCGCGGACGCCGTCGCGGGCGTCGATCACGTCATTGCCGCCGTTGCCGATGAAGACGTCTTCGCCGGGCTGGCCGAGCATGCTGTTGGCGCGGCTGTCGCCGATCAGGACGTCCCAGTCGAAGGAGCCCTCCATGTCCTCGTTGGTCGGGGAGAGGTGGACGTTGTGGCAGCCCTTGATCGCGTCGATCCAGGCGGCGTGCTTGGGGAAGGAGATGATCAGGCGGCCCGGGTGCGCCTGGGTCTCGGCGAAGGAGGCGTCGTCGCGGCCGGGGCCGCCGACCAGAGCGCCGCCGGCACAGCCGCCGCCGGCCGCCAGCAGGTCGCCGTTGGGGCCCGCCATAGAGATAGGTCGGGCCGGGCAGGCCGCCGACCAGGCCGTCGGCGCCGGCGCCGCCGTAGAGCTTGTCGGCACCGGGGCCGGCCTCGATCAGGTCGTCCTCGGGACCGCCGTGGATGACGTCGTTGCCGGAGTTGCCGGCGAGGCGGACGCTGCCGACGGCGAGCATCGAGCCTTCGATCCGCAGGCTGTCGTTGCCGGGGCCGAGGTCGGCCATCAGCCAGCGGCCCGGGCCGCCGGCGGGGCAGGAGACCTGGGTCGTGACCTGCGGCGGCCGGGTGCAGCCGGGGCCGATCGCCAGCGGCCTTGGCCGCGGTCACCGCGAAGGTCTCCGTCGCTTCGTCGAAGGCGACGGTGAACTCGTCGCGGCCGCCGCCGCCGACGATCTGCAGGCCGGCGCCGCCGCCCGGGGTCGGGTCGAGCTGGACGTAGGCGGAGGCCTTCGGCGCCTTTTCCTTGCCGCAGGAGACGGTGTGGCCCTTGGCGCCCTCGCAGCCGTCGCTGCCCTGGCCGCCGATCGAGCGTGTCGGGTCCGCCGCCGCCGACGAGGTGGTCGTTGCCGGGGCCGCCGTCGATCACGTTGCCCTGCTTGCTGCCGATCAGGGTGTCGCGGAAGGCCGAGCCTTCGATGCTCTCGAAGCCGAAGAGCTTGTCGTGGCCGTCGCCGTAGGCGCGGTGCTTGGCCAGCGAGGCCCAGACGCCGACGTCGCCCTTCTTGCCACCGCCGACATCGGTCGCGAAGGAGGCGATGTCGCCCTTGCCGGCGCCGCCGGACATGCGGTCCCAGCCGTAGTCGCCGTGGACCAGGTCTTCGTTGCCGGGGCCGCCGTTGACGATGTCGATGCCGAGGTCGCCGGCGACCTCGTCGCCGTTGCCGGGGCCGCCCATCACCTTGTCGTCGCCGAGGTCGCCGATCACGCGGTCGCCGCCGCCGGCGCCGCCGTCGACTTCGTCGTTGCCGCGGCCGCCGTGGATCAGGTCGGCGCCCGGCCCGCCGCAGATCAGGTCGTTGCCGAGGCTGCCGAGGATCGTGTCATCGCCCTTGCCGCCCCAGATCACGTCGCGCTCCGGGGTGCCCCGAATCACGTCGTTGCCGTCGGTGCCGACGATCGTCGCCCTGCGCCCGTGGCAGCGGGGCACGTCTTCCTTTTCGCCGCTGTCGGCAGCAGTGGCTATCGCCGCGCAAGCGGCGAACGCCAACAACAACGTCAGAGCGAGGACCCCCCGGAAGCGACTCACGTGGACTGGATCGTACTCAGGCAGCGCCTAAGCGCTGCGGATCAGCTTCTTGTTGACGAACTCGTCGGCGCCGAAGCGGCCGAGCTCGCGGCCGAAGCCGGAGCGCTTGAAGCCGCCGAACGGCAGCTCCGGGCTGTCGGCCCCGACCAGGTTGACGTAGACCATCCCGGCTTCGATCCTGTCGGCGACCCGCTCGCCCTGCGCCCTGTCGGTGGTCATCACATAGGAGCCGAGGCCGAACGGGGTCTGGTTGGCGAGGGCAACCGCCTCCTCCTCGGAGCCGACCCGGTAGACCTGGGCGACGGGACCGAAGAACTCTTCCTGGGAGGCCTCGTCGCCCGGCTCGATCCCGGCCAGGATCGTCGGCTCGAAGTAGTTGCCGTCGCGCTTGCCGCCGACGACGATCTCGGCCCCGCCGTCGACCGCCTTCTTCACCTGCTGCTCGAGCCGGTCGGCCGCCGTCTCCGAGGACAGCGGCCCGACCGCGGTGTCCTCGGCGGTCGGGTCGCCCGGCTTCGCCGCGCCCACCGCCGCGGTGAACTTCTCCAGGAACTCGTCGTAGAGGTCGTCGACGACGATGAAGCGCTTGGCGGCGTTGCAGGACTGGCCAGTGTTATCAAGCCGCGCTTCGGCCGCCGCCTCCACGGTCGCGTCGAGGTCGTCGGTCCCGAGCAGGATGAACGGGTCCGAGCCGCCGAGCTCGAGCACGACCTTCTTCAGGTTGCGCCCGGCGACTTCGGCGACAGCGGCGCCGGCGCGCTCGGAGCCGGTGACCGAGACGCCGTGCGACGCGCGGGTCGGCGATCACCCACTCGATCTGCTCGTTGGTCGCGTAGACGTTCTCGTAGGCGCCCGCGGGGAAGCCGGCGTCGCTGAACATCTGCGCCATCGCCGCCGCCGATTCCGGGCACTGGGGCGCGTGCTTGAGCAGGATCGGGTTGCCGATCACCAGGTTCGGCCCGGCGAAGCGAGCCACCTGGTAGTAGGGGAAGTTCCACGGCATGATCCCGAGCAGGACGCCGAAGGGGCTGCGGCGGACCAGCGCGGTGCCCTCGCCGCCGAGCAGCTCGATCGGCTCGTCGGCCATCAGCTCCTCGGCGCTGTCGGCGTAGAAGCCGTAGATGTCGCCGCAGAAGTCGACCTCCATCAGCGCCTGCTCGATCGGCTTGCCCATCTCGCGGACGATGATCTCGGCCAGCTGCCGGCGCCGCTCGACGTGGAGCTCGCCGACCCTGCGCACCAGCGCCGCGCGCTCGGCCACCGTCGAGGAGCGCCGACCAGGTCCGGGAGGCCTCCGCGGCCCGGTCGATCGCGGCCCGCAGCTCCGCGTCGCCGATCTCCGGGTACTCCTTGATCCGCTCGCCGGTGGCTGGATTGACTACCGCGTAAGTGCTCATTCGCGCCTCCTCTCTACTTTAGCTGTTCCTTCCCCGCCCGAGGCGGGAAGGACAGCTGAATGGAGGGCCTCCTCGACTGGCACGTACTCCATCCCTACCCCCTCGGCCACGGCCGGATGCGTGACCTTGCCGGCGGCGACGTTGACGCCGGGGCGCAGGCCGGGGTCACGGCGGATCGCCTCGGCGAGGCCGTGGTCGGCGATCGCGATCGCGTAGGGCAGGGTCGCGTTGGTGAGGGCGTGGGTGGAGGTGATCGGGACCGCGCCGGGCATGTTGGCGACGCAGTAGTGGGTGATCCCGTCGACCTCGAAGGTGGGGTCGCGATGGGTGGTCGGGCGCGAGGTCTCGAAGCAGCCGCCCTGGTCGATCGCGACGTCGACCAGGACCGAGCCGGGCTTCATCAGCGCCAGCTGCTCGCGCTTGACGACGAAGGGGGCGCGGGCGCCGTGGACGAGCACGGCGCCGATCACCAGGTCCGCCCGCGGCAGCATCTCCTCGACCGCGAGGGTGGTCGAGTAGACGGTCGAGCAGCGGCCGCCGAAGGTGACGTCGAGCTCGCGCAGGCGGTCGATCGAACGGTCGAAGACGAAGACGTCGGCCTCCATCCCGATCGCGATGAAGGCGGCGTTCATGCCGACCACGCCGCCGCCGATCACCATCACGTTGGCGGCGGCGACGCCGGGGACGCCGCCGAGCAGGATCCCGCGGCCACCGAGCGGCTTCTCCAGCATGAAGGCGCCGGCCTGGGTGGCGATCTTGCCGGCGATCTCGCTCATCGGAGCCAGCAGCGGCAGCCGGCCGCGGGCGTCCTCGACCGTCTCGTAGGCGATGCAGGTGGCGCCGGACCCGCAGAGGCCACTGGTCTGCTCTGGGTCCGGCGCGAGATGGAGGTAGGTGAAGAGCAGCTGACCCGGGCGCAGCATCTCGATCTCCGGCGGCTGCAGCTCCTTGACGTGGAGGATCATCTCCGCCCGCTCGAAGACACCGGCGGCGTCGGCGACGATCTTCGCGCCCTGCGCCGCGAACTCCTCGTCGGCGATCGAGCTGCCCTTGCCGGCGCCGGCCTCGACCAGCACCTCGTGCCCGTGCTCGGCCATTTCCCGCACCCCGGCCGGGGTCACCGCGACCCGGTACTCGTCCGGCTTGATCTCGGTCGGAACCCCGATCCTCATGCGACCAGCTCCCGCGCCCGCAGGGCCAGCCAGAACTCGATCCGGTCGTGGGCACGCGAGAGGTCGCGGCCGGTCAGCTCTTCGATCTTGCGCATCCGGTAGCGCAGCGTGTGGCGGTGGCAGAAGACCTCGCGAGCGGCCTTCTCCCACTGGCCGTTCTGCTCGATGAAGGACTCCAGCGAGCGCAGCAGCTCGCCGCCGTACTCCTCGTCCCCCTGCTCGATCGGGCCGAGCACGCTGTCGCAGTAGAGCCGCAGCGCCTCGTCGTCCTGGATCGAGAGCAGCAGCGTGAAGGCGCCGAGGTCGCGCCAGGAGGCGACCTCCGGGGCGGTGCCGTTGGCGAGGGAGGTCGCCTCCAGCGCGCAGCGCGCCTCGTGGAAGGAGTGGCGCAGCTGCTCCGGCGGGGCCGGCCGGCTGGCGGCCGCGCGGACGGCACCGCGTTCGGGGCTGAGCGCCTTGCGGGCGTCGGCGGCGACGGCGATCGGGTCGCGGTCGGCGGCGTCGATCACAGCGCAGAGCAGCTCGCGGCCGCCGATCGAGTGCGGCGCGACGACGGCCGGGCAGGCGTCGGCGGCGAGGGCGCGTTCCAGGGCGCCGACCGCGGTGGCGGGGTGGTCGAGGGAGAAGACGAGCACCGCCGCCTCGTCGCCGATGCCGAACGGCTCCAGCCGCCGCCGCAGCTCGGACGCCTCCATGCGCCCGCCCAGCGCCCCGGCGAGAACGTCGCCGGCGAGGCGGCGCTCGGTCTCGCGGGCGACCCGGCGGCGCATCAGCTCGAGCGCGACGACGGCAACCGCCTGCTGCAGGATCAGTCGCTCGAAGTCGCCGAGGCCGCCGGAGTCGCGGACGATCACCACCCAGGCCTGGGGCGGGCCGCCGCCGGGCGAGATCACCGGGTGGGCCAGCGCCCGGCCGGAGACCGAGGGATGGGCGGGGACGAAGGGGTGGCCGTCGCCGGCGTGGCCGAGCGCCTCTTTGCGGATCGCCGCCGATCGCGTCGGCGGAGAGCTGGCGGCGAAAGCCGCGCCCGGCGAGGCGCTCGCCGCGGCCGTCGAGGACGGCGACGGTGCCGCCGACCGCGGAGGCGATCGTCGCCGCGATTTCCTCCAGGCCGCGCTCCTCCAGGACCAGCCGCTCGAGCCGCCGCTGCACCGCGATCCCCCGCTGCAGCACCTCGTACTGCTCGTTGACGAGGCGGGCGAAGGCCTTCTCGGTGACGGCGATGAACGGGGTCGAGTAGGGAACCTCGAAGAGCGGGAAGCCGCGCTTCTTGGCCTCCTCGACCAGCGCTTTCGGCAGTTTCTTGTGGCTGAAGCCGGTGCCGAAGCCGAGCCCGGCGAGGTTGCTGTCGGCCAGCAGGCCGATGAAGGAGCGCTGTTTGGCGGCGGTGCCGAGCGGGATGCCCGTGGTCAGCATCAGCTCGCCGCCCGAGAGCCACGGGGTCGGGTCCTCGAGCTCGGAGATGTGGACCCAGCGAACCGGCGCCGCGGCGGCCTCCTCGCCGGCGGCGAGGTCGAGGCCGAGCTCGTCGAGCAGGCTCTGGACGGTGAGCACCCCAGCTCCTACCTGACGACCTGCTCCCAGGCCTCCGAGAGCACGCCGCGGAGCACGTCGTGGATCTCTTCGAACTGCTCGGTGTCGGCGATCAGCGGCGGCGCCAGCTGGATCACCGGGTCGCCGCGGTCGTCGGCGCGGCAGATCAGGCCGCGCTTGTAGAGCTCGCCGGAGAGGAAGCCGCGCAGCAGCCGCTCGGACTCCTCGTCGTCGAAGCTCTCCTTCGTCTCCTTGTCTTTGACCAGCTCGACCGCGTGGAAGTAGCCGGCGCCGCGCACGTCGCCGACGATCGGCAGGTCGTGCAGGGTCTCCAGCATCGCCCGGAACTCGCCCTCCTTGGCGAGCACGTGCCCGCAGAGGTCCTCGCGCTCGTAGACGTCGAGGTTGGCCATCGCGATCGCGGCGGCGATCGGGTGGCCGGCGAAGGTGAAGCCGTGGGCGAAGGAGGCGTCGCCCTCCATGAACGGCTCGGCGACCTTGTCGGAGGCGATCATCGCCCCCATCGGCGCGTAGGCCGAGGTCAGCGCCTTGGCCACGGTGACGATGTCGGGCTGGTAGCCGAAGCGTTCGCAGCCGAAGTAGTGGCCGAGCCGGCCCCAGGCGCAGATCACCTCGTCGGAGATCATCAGCACGTCGTGGCGGTCGCAGATCTCGCGCACCTGCTGGAAGTAGCCGTCGGGGGGGACGAAGCAGCCGCCGGCGTTCTGGACCGGCTCGAGGATCACCGCCGCGACCGTCTCCGGCCCCTCGAAGACGATCCGCTCCTCGAGCGCGTCGGCGGCCCAGGTCGGCTCGCGGTCCTCGGGCCAGCGGTAGACGTTGGTGTTGGGGACGTGGCAACCGCCCGGCGCCAGCGGCTCGAACTGGCTGCGCAGCTCGGTGATGCCGGTGGCCGAGAGCGCCCCCAGCGTGGTCCCGTGGTAGGCGACCTCGCGGGCGATCGTCTTGTGCTTCTGCCCTTTGCCGTGCATGCGGTGGTAGTTGCGGGCCAGCTTCAGCGCCGACTCGACCGCCTCGCCGCCGCCGGAGGTGAAGAAGACGCGGTTGAGGTCGCCGGGGGCGAGCGAGGCGATCCGCGCCGCCAGCTCGATCGCCCGCGGATGGGCGTAGCTCCAGAGGGTGTAGAAGTCGAGCTCTTCGATCTGGCGGGCGGCGGCCTCGCCGTACTCGGTGCGGCCGTGGCCGGCGTTGACGCAGAAGAGCCCGGAGAGCCCGTCGAGGTAGCGGTTGCCGTGCTCGTCGTAGACGTAGCAGCCCTCGGCGCGGGTGATGATCGGGATCTCGTGGCCTGGGCCATAGCCGCCCATGCGCGAGAAGTGCATCCAGAGATGTCGCTGCGCCAGCTCTTGCAGCCCGGTGTCGAGTGCCTGCGACGTGGCCATGCGCCTCTCCTCTCGTACTACGACGATATGGACAAAGCTAGACCCAGCATGGCACACACGCAAGTGATCATTGGGTCAAGTTCCGGCGGTTGACTTATACAAAAGGGACAAGTCGAACATATGCATTTAGGACATTTGCCACTTGCTT
>CAVSIL010000021.1:0-453665 GCA_963727985.1 uncultured Solirubrobacterales bacterium
CCGGCGGGGAAGCTGACGGACCAGATCCGCGTACCTGGGGTGGGGCGGAGGGTAACCCTGTGCGTCTCGTGGCTCGGATGCTCGGCCAGGGGGTAGAGGGCGGGACCGCCGGTGGAGACCGGGGCTGCCGGCTGCCCGTCGAGTTCGACCGCGATCTCACCCGCCCCCTCGACCGTCGCGAAGGCACCCGCGGCCGCGTAGTCCAACGCCAGCTCCTCGCCGTCCTCGCCCGCCGTCCAGGGCCGCTCCCAGGAGCCGCCCGGAAAGACCTCGGGGGTGGGGGAGGTGACCCAGGCGCCGGGGGCGTCGCTGGGGCGTAGCGGCGCCATCGGCTCCGGCAGCGACCGCAGGGCGTCGATCTCGCGCAGCTCTTCCTGGATCGCGATCTCCGTCGCCAGGTACTCGCCCTCGCCGAAGTGGACCCAGGCGAGCGCGCCGCCGAGGCTCCAGAGGAAGAGGCTGGGCCAGCCCTCGCAGCCGTAGGCGCTCCAGAGGTCGTGCTCGGCGTCGATCGCGACCGGGAACTCGACTCCCAGCGCGTTAAGCCCCGCGGCCACAGCCTCTGCGTCGGCACCGAACGGGAAGCGGGGCGACTGCACGCCGATCACACTCAGCCCCGCCTCGCGGTAGCGGCGCGACCACTCATTCAGGTAGGGCAGGGTGCGCACGCTGTTGAGCTGGGCGAAGTCGAGGAAGTGGACCAGCGCCGGCCCGCCGGCGGTCAGTGAGGGCATCGACTCCGGTTCGGTGCCGATCCAGGTGAGGCCGTCCGGCAGGTCGGGGGCGGCGATGTTGTCGCGTCCGGGGAGCACGGGCGGACGTTATCCTGGGCTCGCCTTGACCGAGCTTGGCGCCTTCCTGTTGCCCGCCGTGCCGCTCCTGGCATTGCTCGCCTGTCTGCTTTTCGGCCGCTATCCCGGCTGCGAGGCGATCGTCCGCCTCTCCGAGCGCATCGCCGCTGGCTCCCGTTGCCGGCTCACCGGCGCCGAGCCCCGTCGCGTGCCGCTCCGGCCCGGCTCCTTCGCCCCCGGTGGCGGCCTCCTGATCGCACTCGGCCTGGCCCAGCGCCCGCCGCCCCTAGCCGCGTAGGGCCTCCCTGCCGATTCAGCTGTTCCTTTCCCGCGCATGCGCGGATAAGGAACAGCTGAACAACGGCGGAATCGCATCCGATCGTGCGCGGACGGCCGCGCACCCACCAAGAGGAGCTAATCGATGAAGCACTCGCACAAGGCCGCGTTCGCCTCTCTGGCCGCACTTGTCGTCGCCGTTGCCCTCGCCGCCTGCGGCAGCAGCCGCGAGAAGACCAACCAAGCGACCACCGGCGCCGCCACCACGAGGCCGGCCGACTCACCCGAAAGCGCCAGCATGGGCGGCAAGGTCCCGACCATCGTCATCCGCAACGGCGAACCGGTCGGCGGCATCAAGGAGCTCGAATACAGCGCCGGCGACGAGATCCGCTTCGAGGTCACCTCGGACGTCGCCGACGAGGTCCACGTCCACGGCTACGACCTGATGCAGGACGTCCCGGCCGGCGGCACCGTCAGCTTCGACTTCCCGGCCGAAATCGAAGGCATCTTCGAGGCCGAGCTCGAGGGCCGCAAGGAGCAGATCGCGGAGATCCGGGTCAACCCGTGACCTTCCTGCCGTTCGCGCACGCGCTGGTCGCCCGGCAGGACCTGCCGGTCCCGGCCTGGCTGTTCGCCTGGGGGGCGTCGATCGTCCTGATCGTCTCCTTCTTCGCGCTCGCGGCGGCCTGGCGCAAGCCCCGCTTCGAGGAGGACCGTTGGCGTCCCCTCGGGGCGGGGCTGGCGCGCGCCCTCGTCGCCTGGCCGGTGCAGGTCCTCTGCGGCCTCATCGGCGTCTTCCTGCTCGGGGTCGCCATCTACGCCGGCCTGCGCGGCACCGAAGCGCCCGACCGCAACTTCGCCCTCACCTTCCTCTTCGTCACCACCTGGCTCGGCTTCCCCTTCTTCTCCGCCTTGCTGGGGGACATCTTCCGTCCCTTCAACCCCTGGCGCGCGCTCGGCCGGGCGGCCGGAGCGGGCTTCCGGGCGATCGCCGGTCAGCGCTCCGCCCACCTCGCCTACCCGGAGAAGCTCGGCCGCTGGCCGGCCGCACTCGGCCTCATCGCCGTGGTCTGGCTGGAGGTCGTCTACGGCTCCAGCGGCGGCGTCGCCGTCGGCCTCGACCCGCACGCGGCCGCCACCGCCGCCCTCGTCTACAGCGGCTACACGCTGGCGATGATGGCCCTGTTCGGGACCGAGGTGTGGTGCGCCCGCGGCGAGGTCTTCTCGGTCTACTTCGGGATGTTCTCCCAGCTCGGCTGCTTCGGGGTCGAGGAGGGGAGGCTCGGCCGTCGCCGGCCCCTCGCCGCCGCGACCCACTGGGCGACCCTGCCTGGCTCGGCGGCGGTCGTGATCGCCTCGATCGCCACCACCAGCTTCGACGGCGCCCAGGAGGGCGCCTTCAAGTCAGCGATCGAGAGCACCTTCAACTGGTTCGTCGACCGCGGCGTCGACCTGACCACGGCGCTGCGCCTCACCGACACGCTCTTCATCGTCCTCTGCTTCGCCGGCGTCGGCCTCGTCTACCTGCTCGGGGTGCGCGGCATGCGCACGATCCGCGGCGCTCCCTCGCTGGCGACCCTGCGCACCGGCTTCGCCCACTCCCTTATCCCGATCGCGCTCGCCTACCTCATCGCCCACTACTTCAGCCTCTTCGTCTTCCAGGAGCAGGCCCAGTTCACCTACCTGCTCTCCGACCCGCTCGGCACTGGCTCGACCGACCTCTTTGGCACCGCTTCGTCCACCTTTTTCAATACCGAGTCCGGTGGCATCGATTACCGTCTGCTCAGCGCCAACGCCATCTGGTACGTCCAGGTCGGCGCCCTCGTCGTCGGCCACGTCGCCGGCCTCACCCTGGCTCACGACCGCGCTCTCCTCTACTGGCCCAACTACCGCGACGCCGCCCGCTCCCAGTACTGGATGCTGGCGGTGATGGTCGCCTTCACCTGCTTCGGCCTCTACCTGCTCTCCGTCTCCAACGGATGACCCTGCCCCTCGCCCACATCGGCCACTACCTCTGGGTCTTTTACCTCCTACCGGTCCTATTCGTAGTTCTCGGCATCCTCAAAACCGTCCTCGGAGAACGCCGTAGAAAGGAAGACACCCCTCCGGGGGGTGGCACGGGGGAGGGTCCGAGAACGGACCAACCGGACCGCCCGCAGGACCCTCCCCCGTGACAGGACCCGCCGGCTGAAGCGCCTTCGTCCCTACAGAATCTCGGCGAGCCGCTTCTCGAGCGCCGCCGAGATCTCGTCTCGCACCGGCCCCTCGGCCAGCCGTTCGACCAGCGACTCGAGGAAGCCTTCGATGATCAGCGTCTTCGCCCCGGCGGGGTCGAGCCCACGCGAGGTCAGGTAGAAGAGCTGCTCCTTGTCGATCTGGGCGATCGCCGCCGCGTGGGTGCAACGAACGTCGTCGGCGAGGATCTCCAGGCCCGGGATCGCGTCGGCGTGGGCCTCGGTCGAGAGCAGCAGGTTGCGGCTCTCCTGGAAGGCGTCGGTCTGCTGGGCGCCGGGGTCGACCTTGATCATCCCGCGCCAGACCGCGGTCGAGCCGGCGGCGAGGACACCGCGGAAAGCGAGGTCGGAGTTGGTGTTGGGTGCCGCGTGCTCCTGGATCGTGTCGAAGTCCAGGTGCTGCCCTGGCCCGCCAGCGTAGCCGCCGGTGACGCGGGCCTCGGAGCCGGGGCCGGCCAGCTTGGTCTCCATCCGCACCTTGCCGCGGACGGAGCCGAAGCCGAGGGCGGCCCAGTCGAGGCGCCCGTCGCGCTCGACCTGGGCGCGCTGGGTGGCGAAGATCCACGAGGACTCGGAGATGTCCTGGGTGTTGACGTAGCGCAGCGTGGCGGCCTGGCCGACACTGAGCTCGACGACCGAGTTGAGCAGCCCGTCGACCTCGTCGTCGGGGGAGGACCAGTGCTCCCAGACCTCCGCCTCGGCGCCCTCCTCGAGCACGATCAGCGTGCGCCAGGAGACGGCGGCGCCGTTCTCGTCGAGCGGCACCTCGATCCGGATCGGCTCGGCGAGCGTGACCCCGCGCGGCACGTGGACGAGGACGCCGTCGCTCCAGCCGGCCTCGTTGCGGGCCACGAACGGATCCTCGACCGGCACCAGCGAGCCCAGGTGCTCCTGCAGCAGCTCGGCGTGGGAGGAGACCGCGTCGGCGAGCGAGACCACGGTCGCGCCCTCGCCGCCGCTGACCTCGGCCTCGGTCTCGGCCCCCGTGTAGGAGTCGATCTCCAGCTCGGAGAGGTCGGTGAATTCCCAGCCCTTCGACTTGTGGTCGGGGAGGGGAAGGCTCTGCGCCAGAGAGGCGCCGCGCCGGCGCCTCTCGTCCAACCAGGCCGGCTCGGTCGCTACCTCAGCCAATTGAACCCTCCATCTGCAACTCAATGAGCCGGTTGAGCTCGACCGCGTACTCCATCGGCAGCTCCTTGGTGACCGGCTCGATGAAGCCGTTGACGATCATCTTCGAAGCCTCCTCCTCGTCGAGCCCGCGGCTCTGCAGGTAGAAGAGCTGCTCGTCGCCGATCTTGGAGACGGTCGCCTCGTGGCCGACGTCGGCGTCGTTCTCGTCGATCCGGATCGTCGGGTAGGTGTCCGAGCGCGAGTCTTCGTCCAGCAGCAGCGCGTCGCAGACGACCTTGGAGCGGGATTCGGTCGCCCCGTCGGCGACCTCGAGCAGGCCGCGGTAGGTCGAGCGGCCGCCGTCCTTGGAGATCGACTTGGAGAAGATCGAGGACGACGTCTTCGGCGCCGCGTGGATGATCTTGCCGCCGGCGTCCTGGTGCTGGCCCTCGCCGGCGAAGGCGATCGAGAGGATCTCGCCGTGGGCTTCGGGGCCCATCAGGTAGATCGACGGGTACTTCATCGTCAGTTTCGATCCGAGGTTGCAGTCGACCCACTCCATCGTCGCCTTCTCGTGTGCGACCGCGCGCTTGGTGACGAGGTTGAAGACGTTCTGCGACCAGTTCTGGACGGTCGTGTAGCGAACCCGCGAGCTCTTCTTGGCGACGATCTCGACCACCGCGGAGTGCAGGGAGTCGCTGGAGTAGACCGGCGCCGTGCAGCCCTCGATGTAGTGGACGTCGGCACCCTCCTCGGTGATAATCAGCGTCCGCTCGAACTGGCCCATGTTCTCGGTGTTGATCCGGAAGTAGGCCTGCAGCGGCATCTCGACCTTGACCCCGGCCGGCACGTAGACGAAGGAGCCACCGGACCAGACGGCGGAGTTGAGCGCCGCCAGTTTGTTGTCGTTGGCGGGGATGATCGTCGCCCAGTGCTCGCGCACCAGGTCCTCGTGCTCGCGCAGGGCCGTGTCCATGTCGGTGAAGATCACGCCCTGGGCCTCGAGCTTCTCGTTGACCTGGTGGTAGACGACCTCGGACTCGTACTGGGCGCCGACGCCGGAGAGGAATTTGCGCTCCGCCTCGGGGATGCCGAGCCGGTCGAAGGTGTTTTTGATGTCGTCCGGGACCTCGCTCCAGTCGCGACTGTTCTTCTCCGAGGCGCGCACGAAGTAGTGGATGTCGTCCCAGTCGATCTGGTCGAGGTTGCCGCCCCATTTCGGGGTCGGGCGCGAGTAGAAGTGCTCCAGCGCCTTGAGCCGGAACTCGCGCATCCACTGCGGCTCGTTCTTGTAGTCGGAGATCGATTCGACGACCTCGCGCGAGAGCCCCTTCGGCGCCTTGTAGGCGTAGTCGGACTCGGAGTCGTGGAAGCCGAACTTCTCCTTGTAGTCGGAGTTGATGCCGGCCAGATCTCTCTTCTCTGCGACTGCCTCGGGCGTTGCCATGTTCAGACCTCCAGGGTGATGGTGTCGTCCGCGATGGCTATCGGGAACGTCTGCACCGGGGTGAAGGCGGGGAGCGTCTTCGGCCTGCCGGTGGTCAGGTCGAAGAGGGAACCGTGACGGGGACATTCGACGGTACAGGTCGTCGGGTCGAACTCGCCCTCGGCCAGGGGCCCGTTGTCGTGGGAGCAGCGATCCTCGATCGCGTAGACGGTCCCCTCGCAGTTGAAGACCCCGATCTTGCGCCCGTCGTGTTCGACCAGGCGCATCGCGCCCGGGGCCAGCTCGGCCGCGGGGCATACGGGGATCTTGTGGGTGGTTGTGCCGTCCGTCACGTTATTCCTAGTGCCTCAGTCGGATTTTAGCGGCCGGGCCCGGCGGGCAGCGGCTCCTAACACGGGGTTGACTCGCGACCTGCCCCAGGTGAGAGGATCGGCGAAACCTTCGAGGAGAGGATCGACGATGAGCGAGAGGACGAGTTACACGCCGGGGACCCCGAACTGGGTCGACCTCGGAACCCCCGACCAGGATGCCGCGGCGGAGTTCTACGGTCCGCTGTTCGGCTGGACCTTCGACGAGGGCGAGAACCCCGAGGCGACCGGCGGCTACCGCTCGGCGATGCTGCGCGACCAGCCGGTCGGCGGCGTGATGAAGCTGATGCAGGAGGGGCAGCCGCCCGCCTGGTCGACCTACGTCTCGGTCGAGGACGCCGACGCGACGATGGCCACCGTGAACGCCAACGGCGGCACGACGATTGTCGAGCCGATGGACGTGCTCGAGATCGGCCGGATGGCGTTCTTCAGCGACCCGACCGGGGCGGTCTGCGGCATCTGGCAGCCGCGCTCCTTCGTCGGCGCCGGCCGCGTCAACGAGCCCGGCGCCTTCGCCTGGAATGAGCTCGGCACCCGCGACCCCGAGGCGGCCAAGGCCTTCTACGGCGCCGTCTTCGGCTGGTCCACGGTCGAGCACGACATGGGTGAGATGGGCACCTACACCGAGTGGAAGCTGGGCGAGGACCCGGTCGGCGGCATGATGGACATCAGCGGCCGCATGCCCGACGCGGTCCCCGCGCACTGGCTCGTCTACTTCGGGGTAGAGGACACCGACGCGGCCGTGGAGCAGGTCAGGGGCTCCGGCGGCGAGATCCGCTTCGGCCCGATCGACATCCCGGCCGGCCGCTTCGCCATCGCCGCCGACCCGCACGGCGCCGTCTTCGCCGTGATCCAACAGCCCGAGGACAGCTGATCCCTTCCGCGCTGTTCCTTTGCCCGCCGTGTGCGGGGCAAAGGAACAGCGGAAGGCCAGGTCAGATCGCCGCCGCTTCCGTCGGGTCGCCGCTCTCGCCCTCGTCCTCCCATTCGGCCGGTTGGCCGAGGCTGGCGCTCTTGACGATCTTCAGGCCGAGCATCGCGCACTTCATCCGGGTCGCGGAGATCTCGATGCCGAGCAGCTCCAGCACGTACTCCTTCGGCAGGCGCAGCAGCTCCTCGCGCGATTTGCCGACCAGCTCGTCGGTCAGCAGCGAGGTCGCCGCGGTCGAGATCGCGCAGCCCTGGCCCTCGAAGGCGACCTCGACGACCCGGTCATCGCCGTCGAGCCGGATCGTCACCCGCTGCTCGTCGCCGCAGAGCGGATTGGTGTCCTCGAACTCGAGGTCGGGATCGTCGACATGGCCGAAGTTGTGCGGCCGCTTGTAGTGCTCGAGGATTTGGTCGCGGTAGAGCTCGTCCATCAGAGACCGAACACCTTACGCGCGTCTTCCAGGCCGTCGACGAGGCGGTCGACCTCCTCGGTCGTCGTGTAGACGCCGAAGCTGGCCCGGGCCGTGGCGGCGACGCCGAGGCGGTCCATGAGGATCTGGGCGCAGTGGTGGCCGGCACGGACGGCGACGCCGTGGCGGTCGAGGATCTCGGAGATGTCATGGGCGTGGATGCCCTCGATCTCGAAGGAGACCGGGCCGATCCGCCCGGCGCCGCGAGGCGGCCCGAAGACCCGCAGGCCGGGGACCTCACCCAGTCGCTCCAGGGCGTAGTCGGTGATCTGGCGCTCGTGCTCGCGCACCGCCTCCATCCCCAGCCCGTCGAGCCAGCGCAGCGCCGAGGCCATCCCGATCGCCTGCGCAATCGCCGGCGTGCCCGCCTCGAAGCGGGCCGGTACGTCGGCGTAGGTGGTGCCGTCCCGCCTCACCTTGCGGATCATCGAGCCGCCGCCGAGGAACGGTGGCATCTCCCGCAGCAGCTCCAGCCTTCCCCAGAGCGCCCCGATCCCGGTCGGCCCATAGAGCTTGTGGCCGGTGATCGCGTAGAAGTCGACGCCCAGCTCGGCGACGTCGACCGCCAGCTTCGGTGCCGATTGGGCGCCGTCGGCGAGCACCAGCGCCCCGGCCGCGTGGGCCAGCCGCGAAATCTCGGCCAGCGGGTTCTCGGTCCCGAGCACGTTGGAGACGTGGGCGACCGCGACCAGCTTCGGCCCGCGCTCCAGCAGCGTCGCGAAGGCCTCCATGTCGAGCAGCCCCTCGCCGTCGATCGGCGCCCAGTCGATCTCCGCCCCGACCCGCTCGGCCAGTTGCTGCCAGGGCACGATGTTGGAGTGATGCTCCATCTCGGTCAGGAGGATGCGGTCGCCGGCACCGAGGTTGGCGTCGCCCCAGGCCCGGGCGACCAGGTTGATCGCCTCGGTCGCGTTGCGGACGAAGACGACCTCACGGCGGTCGCCGGCGCCGAGGTGGTCGGCCACCGTCGCCCGCGCCCCCTCGTAGGCTTCGGTCGCCTCGGCCGAGAGAGTGTGGGAGCCGCGGTGGACGTTGGAGTGATGGCGGCGCTCGTAGCGGTCGACCGCCTGGATCGAGGCCAGCACCCGCTGGGCGCTGGCGCCGCTGTCGAGGTAGGCGACCGGCTGGCCGTGGACCTCGCGCTCCAGCGCCGGAAAGGCGGCGCGGATCTTCTCGATCGGAAATGCCGAGGCGGGGGAGGGGCTTTTCGCGGTGGCCGGCTCCATGTCCCCGCGGAGGCTAGGCAGCAGCGCCCGCCTCCACCTCCTCGCGAATCCAGCCGTAGCCCTTCTCCTCCAGCACGCCGACCAGCTCCGGGCCGCCTTCTTTGACGATCCGTCCTTCGAACATGACATGGACGAAGTCCGGCTTCACCATGTGCAGGATGCGCTGGTAGTGGGTGATGATCAGGACGCCCATCTCGGGGCCGGCGAACTTGTTGACGCCCTCGGCGACGACCCGCAGGGCGTCGATGTCGAGACCCGAGTCGGTCTCGTCGAGGACCGCGATCTCCGGCCTCAGCAGCGCCAGCTGCAGCAGCTCCATCCGCTTCTTCTCGCCGCCGGAGAAGCCGTCGTTGAGGTAGCGGCTGGAGAAGTCCTTGGGGATGTTGGCCAGCGCCATCGCCTCCTGGGCGGTCTTGGCGAAGTCCTTGATCTTGATCTGCGCCTCACCGCGTGCCTCGCGCTGAGCGTTGATGATCATCCGCAGGTACTTGCTGACCGAGACGCCGGGGATCGCGACCGGGTACTGGAAGGCCATGAAAAGACCCGCCTGCGAGCGCACGTCGGGGTCGGCCTCGGTGATGTCCTCGCCCTTGAAGACGATCGAGCCCTCGGTCACCTCCAGCGCCGGGTGGCCCATGATCGCGTTGGCGAGCGTCGACTTGCCGGAGCCGTTGGGCCCCATCAGCGCGTGAACCTTGCCCTTCTCGACGTCGAGGTCCAGGCCCTTGAGGATCTGCTTGTCCTCGACCTTCACGTGCAGGTTGCGAATCTCCAGCTCAGCCAATTTCACTCACTCCGTTTCTGGGGGTTTCGAAAGTCCGGAACTAGGCGGCACGGGCGATCGCGGCCTCGCTGCGGCCGCCGGGCGAGGAGAACTCGACCAGCTCGGCGAGCGTGGTGCCCGCCAGCGCCTTGGTCACGCCGCCCTGCACGCGCGTCCACAACAGCTTCGTCGAACAGGCGCGGTCGCCGTCGTCCTCGTGCGAGCAGAGGACTTTGCCCTCCGGCGTCTCGTGGAAGCACTCCATCGGCGCGATCTGCCCTTCCAGCGCCTCGACGACCGAGTCCATCGTGATCTCCTCGGCCGGCTTGGCCAGGCGATAGCCGCCGTGGGCGCCGCGGGTCGAGGTGACCAGGCCCGCCTTGCGCAGTTTCGCGACCAGGTGCTCGAGGTAGGAGAGGGGAAGCCGCTCGGCTTCGGCGACGGTGTTGAGCGAGATCGGCGCCGAACCGGGCTGGCGGCCCAGCTCGACCATCAGGCGCACTCCGTACTCGGCTTTGGTCGAAAACAGCATCGAACCTAAATCCTACCGAACCGGTCGGTTATGCCTCGGCTGCCTTCATGGCTCGATCAACCCGCGGCGGATCGCGTAGCGGACGAGCTCGACCCGGTCGCGCATCCCGAGCTTGCGCATCGCGTTTGCCCGGTGGTTCTCGACCGTCTTCTCGGAGAGGTGCAGCAGCTCGGCGATCTGCTTCGTCGTGTGCGCCTCGGCGACGAGCTTGACGATCTCCTCCTCGCGCGGCGTCAGCTCCTCCTCGCCGCTGGAGCCGCGCGCGAGCACGTCCTTGATCAGCGTCCGCTGCGCCTCCGGGGTGAGGAACGGCTCGCCGCGCTCGACCGCCCGGATCGCCGCCAGCAGGTCGGTGTCGGCCTGCGCCTTCAGCACGTAGCCGGAGGCGCCCGCCTTCAGCGCCTCGAAGAGGTAGCGCTCGTCGTCGTGCATGGAGAGGATCAGGACCGCGACCTCGGGCGCCTGGCGCTTGATCTCCCGCGTCGCCTGCAGCCCGGTCAGCTTCGGCATCTTCACGTCGAGGATCGCCAGGTCCGGTCGCTCCCGCACCGCCAGCTCCCGCGCCTCGGCCCCGTCGCCCGGCCTCAGCGACGACCTCGATGTCCGCCTGCCGCTCCAACAGCAGCCGCAGCCCCGAGCGCACAATCCCATGATCGTCAGCAATCAGCACTCTCATGCCGACCGATTCTCCCGGCACCGTCAGCCGCACCGTGGTGCCGCGGCCGGGTCGCGACTCGATCGTCAGCTCGCCGCCGATCAGCAGCGCCCGCTCGCGCATGCCGGCGATCCCGAGCCCGCCCTCGGACTCGTCGAAGGCGAAGCCGCGGCCGTCGTCGCTGACGGCCAGCTCGACGCCGCCGGCCTCGGCCGCCGCAGCCGAACCTCGACCCGGCCGGCACCGCTGTGGCGGGCGGCGTTGGAGAGCGCCTCCTGGGCGACCCGGTAGACGACCAGCTGGGCATCGTCGCCGAGGTCGGAGAAGTCGCCCTCGGTCGCGATCGTCGCCTCGATCTCCCCGTGCGCCAGCTGCTCCACCTGCCCCGCGATCGCCGCCGTCAGACCGAGGTCGTCGAGCGCGGTCGGTCGCAGCTGGCGGGCGAGTGAGAGCAGCTCCCGCATCGCCTGGTTGGCGAGCGCCTTGGTCTCGGCCAGTTCCGCCTCCAGCTCCGGCGGCGCCGCCTCGCGGGCGGCCTCGAGCCGCAGCAGCAGCCCGGTCAGCGACTGGTTGACCTCGTCGTGAAGATCGCGCGCGACCCGGGTCCGCTCCTGCTCCTGGGCCTGCAGCGCGGCCGACCCGGCCCGCCGCCGCTCGGCTTCGAGCCGGCGCACCATCCGCAGGAAGGCGAGCTCGATCCGCTCCACCTCCTCGGTTTCGCCGATGCCGTCGATCGAGGCGGGGAGCAGCGGCCCGGGGCGGCCGAGGTCGACCTTCTCCATCTCCTCGATCAGGTGCTCGAGCGGGCCGAAGCGCCGCCTCAGGCGGCGCAGGTTGATCGCGAGCGCGATTACGGATAGCGCGAGCACGACGATTACGGCATTGCTCATCGACTCAGCCTAGAAGCCGCTGGGTGCCGCAGCGGGGCGAATGGGGGCTGCCACCTATGGTCAATCCCGGCCTGCGTCGCGATACTGAGACGGCAAGCGACCCGAGGAGCATGATGAAGACGACCAAGCAGTCCACTTTCGGCGCCACCCTCCGCACCACCATCCTCTTGGCGTCCCTCTCCGGGCTGCTCGTCGTCATCGGCGCCCTGATCGGCGGTCCCAGCACCGCCGGCCTCTTCCTCGGCATCGCCCTGCTGATCAACCTCGGCTCCTACTTCTTCAGCGACAAACTGGCGCTGAAAATGAGCCGGGCGCAGCCGATCGAGGAATCGGAAAACCCCCGCCTTTACCAGATGGTCCGCGAACTCACGACCCGCGCCGATCTGCCGATGCCGCGCCTCTACATGATCCCGCAGGACCAGCCCAACGCCTTCGCCACCGGTCGCAACCCGAAGCACTCGGCCGTCGCCGTCACCCGCGGCATCACCAAGCTGCTCTCCGAGGACGAGCTGCGCGGCGTGCTCGCCCACGAGCTCACCCACATCCGCAACCGCGACATCCTGATCCAGTCGGTCGCCTCGGCGATCGGCGCCGCGATCACCTACCTCGCCTACATGTTCATGTGGTTCGGCAGCGACGACGACTCCCCGCTCAGCCTCGTCGCCTCGCTGGCGATGGTCCTGCTGGCACCGATCGCGGCCAGCATCATCCAGCTCTCGATCTCGCGCCAGCGCGAGTACGCGGCCGACGCCGGCGGCGCCGAAATCTGCGGCAACCCGGAGTCCCTGGCCAGCGCCCTGCTGCGCCTCGAGCAGGGGGCGGCGGACGATGCCGATGCAGGTCAACCAGGCCGCCGAGCCGCTCTACATCGTCAAGCCCTTCTCCGGCAAGGGCATCGCCGGCCTCTTCTCGACCCACCCCCCGATCGAGGAGCGGGTCAAGAGGCTGCGCCAGATGCGCCCGAGCCTCGGCTAGGACGCATCTCAAGCCATATCTGGGACTCGCTATACTTTTTGAAGTAAAGCTGATCCGGATTTAGGAGATTTGGCCGATGGCATCCCCCGCAGGTACCCAGGTAGTCGAGGAGATCGAGCCGTTCGAGGCCGCCGCGGAGATCGAGGGCGGCGACGTCGTCCTGATCGATACCCGCGAGCCGCACGAGTACCAGGAGGCCCATCTGGAGAACGGCAAGCTGGTGCCGCCGGGCCTGCTCGGCGACGAGATCGGTGAGGCCGCACCCGACAAGTCCGCTCGCACGATCCTCTACTGCCGCTCCGGCAACCGCTCGGCGATCGCCGCCGCGCAGCTGGAAGCGCTCGGCTACGACAACGTCGCCTCGATGAGCGGCGGCATCATCGCCTGGCAGGAACAGGGATTGCCGGTCGTCGCCGCCAGCGGCATGACCGCCGAGCAGCGCGATCGCTACTCGCGCCACACCCTCCTTCCCGAGGTCGGGGTCGACGGTCAGCTGAAGTTGCTGGGCGCCAAGGTCCTGCTGCTCGGCGCCGGTGGGCTCGGGGCGCCGACGGCGCTCTACCTGGCCGCGGCCGGCATCGGCACCATCGGCCTGGTCGACGACGACGTCGTCGACGCCTCCAACCTGCAGCGCCAGGTGATCCACAACACCGAACGGATCGGGATGGCGAAGACCGCCTCGGCCCGGATCTTCATCGAAGGGCTGAACCCCGACGTCAACGTCGTCGAGCACAACGGCCGCCTCGACGCCGGCAACATCCTCGAGGTGATGCAGGACTACGACATCGTCGTCGACGGCGCCGACAACTTCCCCACCCGCTACCTGCTGAACGACGCCTCGGTGCGGCTGCGCAAGCCGGTCGTCTCCGCCTCGATCCTCGGCTTCGACGGCCAGATCTCGACCTTCGTCCCCTTCGAGGGGCCCTGCTACCGCTGCCTCTACCCGACCCCGCCGCCGGCCGAGCTGGCGCCGAGCTGCTCCGCCAACGGGGTGCTCGGGGTGATGGCCGGGACGATGGGCACGCTGCAGGCCAACGAGGTGATCAAGCTGGTCCTGGGCGTCGGCGATCCGCTGGTCGGGCGCCTGCTCCTCTATGACGCGCTGGGTACCCGCTTCACCGAGCTCAAAGTCCGCCGCGACCCCGACTGCCCGATCTGCGGCGAGAACGCGCCCGAGATCCCGGAGTCGGAGATGGGCCAGTTTCCGGACTACGACGCTCTTCTGCGCCGGCGCCGGCGGAGACCGCTAGTAGGCCCGGCCTCCACTAGGATCACCGACTTCATGGCGACCGTTCGGATCCCACCCGTGCTGCGCCCGAAAACCGGCGGGCAGGCCGGAAGTCGAGGCCGCCGGCGGAGACCGTCGGCGAGGTGCTGGGCGCTCTCACCGCTGAGCACCCCGAAACCAAGGAGCAGCTCTTCGGCGAGGACGGCGATCTCAACCGCTACGTCAACGTCTACCTCAACGACGAGGACGTCCGGGTTCTGAACGGGCTCGAGACCGCGGTCAAAGACGGCGACACCGTCGTCATCCTGCCGGCGATGGCCGGCGGCGCCGCCTAAGCGCTCTCAGCGATCCAGCACTAGCCCGAGGAACTGCTTGGTCCGCTCCTCGCGGGGGTTCTCCAGGACCTCGACCGGTGGCCCCTGCTCGACGATCACGCCGCCGTCCATGAAGACGACCTGGTCGCCGACTTCCTTGGCGAAACCCATCTCGTGGGTGACGACGAGCATCGTCATCCCTTCCGAGGCGAGTTCGCGCATCGTGTCGAGGACCTCCTTGACCAGCTCGGGGTCGAGGGCGCTGGTCACCTCATCGAAGAGCATCACGTGCGGTTCCATCGCCAGCGCCCTGGCGATCGCGACCCGCTGCTGCTGGCCGCCTGAGAGCCGTTCCGGATACTGGGCGAGTTTGTCGGCGAGACCGACCCGCTCCAGCAGCGCCGTGCCTTTCTCCCGGGCCTCGCTCCGCGAGCGGCCGAGGACTTTTTCCGGCGCCATCGTCACGTTTTCCAGCGCCGTCTTGTGGGGGAAGAGGTTGAACTGCTGGAAGACCATGCCGACCCGCTGGCGGACGAAGTCGAGGTCCCAGCCCTGCTCGCCGCTGCCCGATCCCGGCCCCCTGCAGATGTCCTGACCCTCGAGCAGGATCTCGCCCTCCTCGGCGGGCTCGAGCAGGTTGACGCAGCGCAGCAGGGTGCTCTTGCCCGAACCGCTGGGGCCGAGGATGCAGACGACTTCGCCTTTCTCGACCTTGAGGTCGATCCCCTTCAGGACCTCGAGCGCGCCGAAGCGCTTGCGGACGCCGCCCAGCTCCAGCATCGGCTCGGCCACGGCTCAGGCGACCTCGATGTGGGAGCCGCGGGTGACCTTCAGCTGGTTGCGCTTGATCAGGTAGTCGACCAGCCGGGCCAGCGGCAGGATGATGACCAGGAAGAAGATCGCGGTCAGGGTCAGGGCGGAGCTGTTGAGCCGTTCGGCGAGGACTTCGCGGCTGACCAGCACCGCCTCGCCGAGGGCGATGACGCTGACCAGGGTCGTGTCCTTCAGCAGCGAGATCAGTTCGTTCAGCATCGGCGCCGGGATCTTGGTGATCGCCTGGGGCACGACCACATGCCGCATCGCCTGGAGGTGGCTCATGCCGAGCGAGCGGGCCGCCTCCATCTGGCCGCGCGGCACCGCTTCGATGCCGGCCCGGTAGACCTCCGCCGAGAAGGCCCCATAGACGATCACCAGGGCGGCGACGCCGTACCAGAAGGGGTCGGGGCGGCCGAACCAGTGGGGGATGCGGACTTCCTGCGGGAGGAAGGTGAGGAAGGGGACGCCGCCGGAGATCATCAGGATCAGGATCAGGATCGGGACGGCCCGGAAGACATCGATGTAGGAGATCGCGAGGAAGCGGATCGGCGCCAGTTTCCGGCTCGGCAGTTGGCGCAAGAGGGCGAGGACGAGGCCCCAGAGCAGCGCCAGGACGGCGGCGACGGCGAAGACCAGGATGTTCTGCAGGAAGGCGACGAGGACTTCCCCGAAGTGTTCCTGCATCACTTCGAAGTTGAAGTACTGGTTGAAGAACTGGCTCATCGCGGTGTCCTGGTCGGGTCTGGAGACAGAAAGGGGGCGCCGTCGACGGCGCCCCCTTTCTCAGGTCGATCTAGCCGAGGAATTCTTCCGGCGGTTCGAGGTGGAACCACTTTTCGAAGATCGTCGTGTAGGTGCCGTCTTCGATCACTTCCGCCAGACCTTCGTTGATTTCCGCCAACAGTTCCGTGTTGTCCTTGGCGACCGCGATTCCATAGCTTTCTTCGGTCGGGACTTTTTCGGCGATTTCGACGCCGCCTTCTTCTTCGACCGCGTTCTGCGCCACCGGCGCGTCGATGATCACGGCTTCGACGGTGCCCGCCTTGAGGGCGTTGATCGCGTCAGGCCCTTCCGGGAAGGGGCGGAGTTCGCCGGCGTTGGCTTTTTCCTTGCCGAGTTCGAGCCCCGTGGTGCCCTGCTGGGCGGCGACGGTCTTGCCTTCGAGTTCTTCGATGCCGCCGATGTCGCTGCCTTCTTTGACCAGGATCGCCTGTTCGGAGAGGTAGTACGGATCGGAGAAGGCGACTTCCTTTTCGCGTTCTTCGGTGATCGTCGCGGCCGAGATCACGGCTTCGAACTTGCCCTGGCCGACGTCGCGGAAGATCGTTTCGAACGAGGTGTCCTGGAATTCCGCCGAGCGTCCGATCTTTTCGCCGATCGCTTCCATCAGTTCGATGTCGAAGCCGGTGTAGTTGCCCGGTTTCCCCTGCTCGAATGGGGGATAGGGGATGTCGGAGCCGACGGTCAGGGGTTCGCCGCCACCGCTTTCACTGCCGGTGGTGCTGTTGTCACTGCTGCCGCAGCCCGCCGCGAACACGGCGATCGCGGTGATGGCCAGGGCTGCGAGCAAAGTGGAGACTTTGGACCTGCTCATCGATTCGTCCTCCATTCGGGGCGATTGCCGGACCTGGGCGAAACTACTTGTCTCCCCGGCACAGCGCAAGGCGGACCGGGCCTGGCGACCATGGCTATACTTTTTGAAGTAAGGGAGACCGATGCTGCACGACGAGCTACTCAACCGACCCTGCGGGGGCCGCTTCGGCAACATCGTCGAGTCGATCGGCAATACGCCGCTGGTCGAGCTGCCGCGCCTCTCCCCTAAGCCCGACGTCCGCATCTACGCCAAGCTCGAGGGGCACAACCCGACCGGCTCGGTCAAGGACCGCGTCGCCAAATCGATGATCGAGATGGCCGAGGCCGAAGGGGCGATCGAACCGGGCCAGACGATCCTCGAGCCGACTTCCGGCAACACCGGCATCGCGCTGGCGATGATCTGCCGCCGCAAGGGCTACCGGCTGAAGGTGGTGATGCCCGACAACGTCACCGCGGAGCGCACCCAGCTGCTGAAGATGTACGGGGCGGAGATCGTCTACTCGGAGGGCCCCAAGGGCTCCAACGGGGCCGTCGAGCTGGCCCTGGAGATGGCCCAGGACCCGAGCTTCTACATGCCCTACCAGTACGGCAACGAAGCCAACCCGCTCGCCCACTACAACGGCACCGCGGTCGAGATCCTCGACGAGCTCGACGAGGTGACCGCCTTCGTCGGCGGGCTGGGCACGGGCGGCACTCTGATGGGCAACGGCCGTCGCCTCAAGGAGGCGAACCCCGAGACCTTGATCGTCGCCGCCGAGCCGATGCAGGGCGAGCTGGTCGACGGCCTGCGCTCGCTCGACGACGGCTTCATCCCGCCGATCATCGACATCTCCCTGCTCGACCGCAAGATCATGGTCTCCAACCGCGACGCGATCCTCTGGACGCGGAAGCTGCTCGACGAGGAGGGCGTCTTCGCCGGCGTCTCCTCCGGCGCGATCGCCCGCATCGCGGTCCGCATCGCCGGCGAGCTCGACGGCGGCAACGTCGTCTTCCTGATTCCCGACGACGGCTGGAAGTACCTCTCCTCCGGCGTCTACACGAAGCCGATCGAGGAGATAGAAAACCTCGATTCCACCGTCTGGTGGTAGGTCCCGGCCTCGCCCTGGGGATGCGCATCCCGCAGAGCCTTGTCGACGAGATCGTCGCGCACGCGCGCGAGGATCTGCCGAACGAGTGCTGCGGGATGGTCGGCGGGCGCGACGGCGAGGCGACTGAAGTAATTCGGGTCGTCAACGCCGCGGCGACTCCGCTGCGCTACGAGATGGACCCGCAGGGCCAGTTCAACGCCCTGAAAACGATCGAAGACGCCGGCAACGAGCTGCTGGCCATCTACCACTCGCACACCAAGAGCGCCGCCTATCCCTCGCAGACCGACGTCAACCAGGCGGTCGCCTGGCCCGACCAGATCTACGTGATCGTCTCCCTCGCCGACGAAGACGCGCCGGACGTCAAGGCCTACCTGCTGAAAGACCTGAAGATCGCCGATGTCACGCTCGACGTCCAGTAGCCACAAGCGCGGTTCCCACCACGGCGGCGCCCATGGCGGCGGTGGCTCGCATGAGGGCGCTGGGGGTGGAGGGGGAGGTGGCGGTGGCAAGCTGGTCAAGGTTGCCTTCGCCCGCAACCAGGTCGAAGCCGAGATGATCCAGGGACTGCTCGGCGAGGCGGGAATGCCCAGTGTGCTCAAGCGGGCCCGCGGTTTCGACGCGCCGGAGTTCATGGCGGCGGGGCCGCATGATGTGTTGGTCGATTCGGCTCACGCCCAGGGGGCCAAAACGGTGCTGGCCGACACGCTGACCGAGAATGAGGCGGACGAAGAAGCCGAGGCCCGCGAGGAAGCCCGGCTGCGCCGCGGCGGGCCGGCGACCGAAACCTCGCCGGCGCGGCTCGCGCTCTGGATCGCCGCCGCCCTGCTCGCCGCGTTCGTGATCGTCTGGGTTCTCTACCAGCTCAGCTGACGCCGGCGGGGCGGGCCATGGTCCGCAGGTGGTCGCGCCAGGCGCTCTCGATGTCGCGGAAACGGGCGTCGAAGGCGTCTTCGATGGTCGGCACGGGGCCGCCGGGCTTGAGCTCGCGGACCAGGCGCTCGCAGGCCTCGGGGCCACGCTCGTTCTCGAGCAGGTCGAAGATCGTGCCGCCGAGGATGACCGCGTCGCGGCGTGAGGGCGGGAACGAGGGCCGGGCGCTCTCGCGCAGGCGGCGGATCACGGCGGCGCGGTAGAGGCCGACCTGGCGGGCGAAGTACTGGGCGCCGCCCTCGACCAGCCAGGCCCAGCGCAGGTAGCGGGCGAAGCGGCGCGGGGTCCAGTAGGGGGGGAGGGCGGTGTTGTTGGCGGCGATCACGAGCTGGGCGTAGAGGCGCTCGGCGGTGCCGAGCAGGGCCTCCTTGGAGTCGTCGCCGGCGGCGCGGCGTTCCATGTGGGAGTCGTTGAGGACGTGCAGCTCGGTTGCCATCGCCCAGCCAGCCAGGTAGCGGCGCCCGGCCGGCGCCGCCGACCAGCGGGCGGCGGGGAGGAAGGGGTGCGCCAAGGTCAGCCAGGCCGGGTTGGTGTGGATCACCACCGTCACCTCGCCCGGCACCCGCTCGAAGCGGTCTTCCAGCCGCAGTCGCAGATCCTCCATCCGGTCCAACGTGCGCTCGGCATAGGCCGAGTCGTCAGTGTCGTGCCGCGCGGTAAACGACAGCGACTCGGTCTCGATCCAACTCATATTTCGAGGTTAGTGATCGACGCCATGAGTCCGTCGGACCAAGCAGGTCGGTGGACGCAGGGAGCGAGGCGAGGGGAGCGCACTCCCGTGCGTGACCCGATCCGAGTCGACCGAGGACGCCGAGATGCGCCGGTCAGCCGGACTCAGACCAAGGCAGGTTCAGGCGCACCGCATACTTCGCGGATCTCTTGACGCGCGCGGTCGAACTCTTCGTCGGCCATCACGGGGGTGCCCTCGAAGGGCAGGTCGCGATCGATCTCGACCCAGGAGCGGCAGCCGTGGTACTCGTCGCGGACGCGCACCGTGACCGGGCGCGGGATGCGGTGCACCCGCAGCAGGAGGATGTGAAGTGGGTGGCGGCGCTTCCAGGCGAGGCGCTTCTCGGCGTAATCCGGGGTCCAGATGTAATACGGCGAGAGGCTGTCGAGGGTGCGGCGGTCGTTGATCGTGACGTGGTCGGTCACTTCGGCCCAGGCGCGCAAACGGACCCGGTCCGGCTGTGGGATGCCGCCATCCTGCAGCAGCGCCTTCGGCGGCGGCTCCTCGTCGGGCCAGACACCCTCCTCGAGCGCGCGGCTCAGCTCCGGGTGGTGCGATTCGCGGACGAGGTCGTTGCGCTGGTGGTCGAAGGTCGGGTAGAGGAAGAAGCGCTCGTGCTCGAGTTCGAAGTGCTTGTTCTCCTCGCGGATGCCGCCCTTGCGCAGGGTGAGCAGCTGCTCACCCTCGGCGAGAGCGCGGACCGTTACTGCCCATTCCTTAAAAGCGATTGGCATGTGAAATCAGTACCTCTGAAGGTGGTGAGTCGGAAGAAAATCCAGGGGGCGGGCTGCGCCTCCAGGCCGTGAATGGCCGTCCTGCCTGCCCGCGGTCGCGCATTCTAGACGAGCAAGTCCAAATCGCAAAATTAAAGATTGCTAAACATGGCCGCTGCCTGTGAAGTCACGGTCAGCGCCACTCCTCGCGGCGGACCTTGTTGCCGGAGGAGAGGACGAAGTGGATCCCGTCCAGGTCGGGATCGGTCGCCGGGCAGTCGCTGCGCAGATGGCCGCCGCGCGACTCGCGACGCTCGAGGGCGCAGCGGGCGATCGCCGTCGCCAGCGGATAGCGGTTGCCGATCAGCGAGGCGAGGTCGTCGGGGTTGCGCTTGGGGCCGGCGCGGCGCCAGACGGCGTCGCGAGTCTCCTGCGTTGGCGGCTCGAAGGCCCACTCGGGCAGCGCCGGGCGCTCGCCGCCGCCGGCCTCCTCGACCGCCGCGGCGGCGGTGCGACTGCCGAAGACGAAGCACTCGCTGAGTGAGTTGGAGGCGAGCCGGTTGGCGCCGTGGAGGCCGGTGCAGGAGGCCTCGCCGACCGCGTAGAGGCCGGGAAGGGAGGAGCGGCCGTCGAGATCCACGGCGACACCGCCCATCATGTAATGGGCGGCAGGGGCGACGGGCACGGGTTCCGTGCGCGGGTTGAGGCCGGCCTCGGCGAGCGAGGCGAAGACGTTGGGAAAGCGGGCCGGGTCGATCTCGCGCAGGTCGAGCTTCACGTTGGCGGTGCCGTCGGCCCACATCCGGTCGAGAATCGCGGCGGTGACGGCGTCGCGGGGGGCGAGCTCATCGGTGAAGCGCTCGCCGCCGGCGGCGAGCAGCTTCGCCCCCTCGCCGCGAATCGCCTCGGTGATGAGGATGCCGTCGAAGGACGAACCGGGCAGGGCGAGCGCGGTCGGGTGGAACTGACAGAACTCGAGGTCGGCGAGGTCGGCCCCGGCCGCTACCGCCAGGACCGGGCCGGCGCCGATCGCTCCGCGCGGGTTGGTGGTGCGGCTCCACAGTGCCGCGGCGCCCCCGGTCGCGATCACGGTTGCCGCGGCGCCGATCGGCCCACCGTCGGTGACAACCCCGTGGCAGCGCTCGCCATCGCTCCACAGCGCCGTCGCCGAGGTCCGCTCGCGCACCTGGATCCGGCCCTCGCCGGCGACCATCGCCGCCAGCTTCGAGGTCAGCTCATGGCCGGTCTGGCTGCCGCCGGAGTGGACGATGCGCCGGCTTGCGTGGCCGCCCTCGAGCCCCAGTGCCAGCCGGCCTTCGTGGTCGAGGTCGAAGACGACGCCGCGCGCCAGCAAATCACGGACCGCGCTGGGAGCGGCCTCGACCAGCACTTTCACCGCGGCGGGCCGACAGAGGCCGCGGCCGGCGGCAATCGTGTCGGCGGCGTGGCGCTCGGGCGAGTCGTCCGGCTCCAGCGCCGCGGCCAGCCCGCCTTGGGCCCAGAAGCTGGCGCTTTGGGACAGCGGCGTGCGCGAGACCACGCAGACGCTGCCGCCACGCTCGGCGGCCCGCAACGCGGTCCAGAGGCCGGCGGCGCCGCCGCCGACGACGACGACGTCGAACTCCGCGACTGCCGCGGCTATCGGCCCTCAGCCTCTCGGCGGATCGAGTCCAGCTGCTCCCGCAGCCAGGAGGCGGCGCTTTCCCGGGCCCGCGCCTTCTCGTCGGCGACCTCGCGCTCGGCCTGCTCGGCCCGCCGTTCGGCATCGCCGACTCGCTTCTCCGCCGCCTCGGCCTGCGCCTCGATCTCGCCGAGGCGGTCCTCGGCCGCCGCCATCGCCCGCTCCTTGGCCTCGCGCTCGCGCTGCAGCTCTTCCTCGTGGACAAGGCGCAGCTTCTCGTGCGCCTGCTCGGCGCCGGCGCGCTCGCGCTCCAGGTCGGCCTCCAGCGCCTCGATCTCGGCCGTGGCGCGGCGCTCCGCTGCGCTGGCGACCTCCGCCGCGGCCTTCAGCCTGCGTTCGGCCTCTTCGACCTGTGCACTGAGACCTGCGTCGGGGTCACCCGTTTCAGAAGAGCTCATGCAGGCTCAATCTAATGCCGGACTGCCGGTGACGTCGCGGTAGGCCTCGATCGCACGCTCGGCCATCCGCGCCGCTGAGAGCGAGGCGGCCCTGCCCGCGCCCCTCACGCGGGGGTCCGGGGAGTCGAGGTGGCGCCGCGCCGCGCTGCCCCAGGCGCTCGGGTCGAAGGGAGCGCAGAGGCAGCCCTGGATGCCGGCCAGCGCGTAGGGGGCGATGCCGACCGGGGTCGAGAGGACGGGCACCTCGCAGGCCAGCGCCTCGACCGCGGCCATCCCGAAACCCTCGTAATCGGAGGTGACGAGGACGGCGTTGGCGGCATTGATCCAGGTCGGCATCCGCTCCGGCTCGATCGAGCCGCCGGTCAGCAGCTCGGCCCCGGCGGCGGCGGCGACCTCGCCGGCGCGGTCGTGGCGCTTCTCGGGGCGGGTCGGGGCGGCGGGGAAGAAGAGGTAGCGGCCGTCGGGGTCGAGCCCGAGCGACCGCCGCGCCTCGGCCCGCGGCAGGGGCACGAATCGCTCGAGGTCGGGGCCGCAGGGCAGCACCGCCGAGCCCGGCACGGCCGGCAGGCCGGGGCGCCCGTCCTCGGGCGCGAACAGCGCCCGTGAGACCGCGGCGACGAGATCGACCCGCCAGGCAAGGCGGCGCGAGAGCGGCCCGACGACGGCGTGGCGGACGTCGGTCCCGTGGAAGGTCACGATCAGCGGCCGCGCCCCAGCCAGGCGCGCGCACCAGCCCGGTAGGCCGTAGTGGGCGTGGACGAGGTCAAAGCGCTCGCGCCGCAGCAGCGCCCGTAGCCGGCGGGTGGCGGGGATGTACTCGTTGCGTCCCGGGGGGAAGCTGAAGACATCGACGTCGATGCCGTGCTTTCTCACCTCGTCGATCTGGTCGCGCACCCAGCGCCCGCGTTGCGGCGCCGCGTCGTCGGGCTCGAAGTTGGTGACGACCAGGACGCGCACCCGGGTCAGGGTATCCGCGCCGGCCGCCGCCCGGATGGGCCGAGGTCGCTGTTTTGGCGCATAGACGTGCCGAAGTTGTGGCATTCGGGTCTGGATCGGTGCGCCTCGGGGTCCGAGCATTGACCTCCAACCCGAGAGAGGAGGCTTTGATGATCTACAAGGCGATGGGGTATTTGCACGCCGCGATCGAGCGGCGGGTGCGTCGCATCCAGACGCTGCTGGCGAGCGAGAGCGGGCAGGGGACGGTCGAGTACGTCGGCCTGATCCTGCTGGTCTCGCTGCTGATGGTTGGGATGGTCGCGGCGATGAAAGGGTTCAACGGCAAACAGGGGACCGAGTTGGCGGACGTGATCGTCAACAAGATCAAGGAGGCGGTTGACAAGGTCGCCTTCAAATGAGGGGGGAAGGGCGGCCGCAGGGCCGCCCGCCTCTTACGCTGGGGCGTATGCTGTATGACAGCATGAAGCACCGGACCCAGCTATATCTGGACGACACCCAGCACCGCTGGCTCCGTCAGCGGGCCGGCAAGTCGGGCAGCATCGCTGCCGTCGTGCGGGAGTTGATCGACGCCGAGCGCGCTCGGCGGCCGGACCCGGCCGCGGACCCCCTGCTCCGCTATCTGATGGACGAGTCCCCAGGGCGCGGGCGCGAGGGAACCAGCGTCACCACGCTGGACCAAGACCTCTACGGCCGATGAGATCGGTCTTCGTCGACACCAGCGCCTTCGTCGCGCTGCGCAACTCCGCCGAGGCCGAGCACGAGGCGGCACGGGCGGCGCTTTCAGGTCTATTGGCCGAGGGCGCCGCCCTCTTCACCTCCAACTACGTGTTCGCCGAGACCTACACGGCGTTGCTGGTCAGGGTCGGACGCGGCGAGGCGATCGAGTGGGGGCGTCGCTTCCGCGCCAGCGCCGCGATCGAGCTCGTCCGCCTCGACGAGGATGTCGAGGCCGCCGCCTGGGAGATCCTCGAGCGCCACGGGGACAAGGGGTGGAGCTACGTCGATGCCACCTCCTTCGCCGTGATCGAGCGCGACGGCGGTGACGAGGCGCTTGCCCTCGACACCCACTTCGCCCAGCGCGGACTGCGAGTCCATCCGAGCCGGTAGGCGCTCGCCAGCGTGCGCTCGCTCGCGTGAAAGACTCGCGCCGATGCCAGCCTCTCGCAGCTACGACCGCGCTCCCGCCGACATTCGCCCGGTCACGATCGACCCGGGGTTCGTCGCCAGCGCCGACGGCTCGGCGCTGATCTCGATCGGCAAGACCCGGGTCATCTGCACGGCCTCGGTCAACGAATCGGTGCCGCGCTGGATGCAGGGTCGGGGCAAAGGCTGGGTCACCGCCGAGTACGCGATGCTGCCGGCCTCGACCGGGGACCGCAAGCAGCGCGACATCTCGAAGGGCAAGCAGGACGGGCGGGGTGTGGAGATCCAGCGGCTGATCGGCCGCTCGCTGCGCGTCGTCGTCGACTTCAAGGCGATGGGCGAACGCAGCGTCTACGTCGACTGCGATGTGCTCGAAGCCGACGGCGGCACCCGCTGCGCGGCGATCACCGGCGGCTACGTGGCGCTGCGCCAGGCTTTTCAGAAGCTGGTCGACAAGAAAGCGCTGGAGGCGATGCCGCTGAACGGCTCGGTCGCCGCCGTCAGCGTCGGCATGGTCAACGGCCGGCCGCTCTGCGACCTCGACTACGTCGAGGACTCCAATGCCGAGGTCGATGCCAACGTCGTCATGACCGGCGACGGCGGCCTGGTCGAGGTACAGGCGACGGCCGAGCGGACGCCGCTCTCGCGCGCTTCGCTGGACGACCTGCTGGCCCTCGCGGAGGGCGGCATCGCCCGCCTGCGGGAGGTGCAGGAGCGGGTCAGTTGATCCTCGCCACCGGCAACCGGCACAAGCTGGCGGAGATGGAGGAACTGCTGCCGACGGTGGAGCTGAAGCCGTTGCCGGCGGACCTGGAGATGCCGCCCGAGGACGGCGAAAGCTTTGCCGCCAACGCGCTGATCAAGGCGCGGGCGGCGCACGCCGCGACCGGCGAGGCGACGATCGCCGACGACTCCGGCATCGCCGCCGCGGACCTCGGCGGCGCTCCGGGGATCTACTCGGCCCGCTACGCCGGCGAGGGCGCCAGCGACGAGGTCAACCTCGACAAGCTGCTGCGCGAAGTCGACGCCGCCGGCGGTAATCGCCGCGCGGCCTACATCTGCGCGATCGCCCTGATCGACGAGGCCGGGGCCGAGCACGTCTTCGAAGCGCGCTGCGAGGGGCACCTGCTGAGCGAGCGCCGCGGTAGCGGTGGCTTCGGCTACGACCCGGCCTTCGTCCCCGACGACACCGGCCCGGGCGACCAGCGCACCTATGCGGAGCTGAGCGCGGCCGAGAAGAACGCGATCAGCCACCGTGGGCGGGCGGTGCGCAAGCTCGCGGCCCACCTCGGCCTGGCGACGGCCGGATCGCCGTGATCGACACCAAGAGCCGCGCGGCGGCGCTCTCGATCGCCTCCAACGCGCTCTTGATCGCCCTCAAGCTCGCCGCCGGGGCGATCACCGGCTCGATCGCGATCCTCACCGAGGCGATCCACTCGCTGATCGACCTGGTCGCCTCGGTCGTCGCCTTCTTCTCGGTCCGCAAAGCCGATGAGCCGGCCGATGCCGAGCACCCCTACGGCCACGAGAAGGTCGAAAGTCTGGCGGCGGCGATCGAGGGGATGTTGATCCTGGTCGGTGCCGGCGTGATCGTCTACGAGGCCACCCGCCAGTTGGTCCGGGGCGCCTCGGTCGACCGGCTCGGCGTCGGCATCGCCGTGATGGCCTTCTCGGTCCTCGCCAATCTCGCCGTCTCCACGGTCCTCTCGCGCCAGGCGAAGGCGCACGACTCGCAGGCGCTGGAGGGCGACGCGGCCCACCTGCGCACCGACGCGATGACCTCGGCCGGAGTGCTGTTCGGACTCGCCCTGGTGCAGGTCACCGGCGACGCCGTCTTCGACCCGATCACCGCACTGGTCGTCGCCGTCGCGATCGTCTGGGCGGGGTTCAGGATCCTCCGGCGCTCCTCCGGCGTCCTCGTCGACGAAACGCTGCCGGAGGCCGAGCTGGACCGGATCGAGACGGCGATCGCCAGCGCCCGTACGCCCGAGGTCGCCGGCTACCACAAGCTGCGCGCCCGCCGCGCCGGCAGTCGTCGCCACATCGACTTCCACGTCCAGTACCGCTCCGGCACCAGCCTCGAGCGGGCTCACGAGCTGGCTCACCAGATGCGCGACTCGATCGAGGCCGAGATCCCGCAGGCGGAGGTGCTGATCCACGCCGAGCCCGAGACCTCGTTCCGTGAGCCCGACGACGGCGGCTCGGGCCCGTTCCGCTCCGGTTAGGGAGGGGGCAGCAGGTTGACCGCGGCGGCGAGCCCGACCGCGATCAGGGTGATCGTGTAGCCGGTGTAGTCGCTGACCGCAAAGAGCACCGCGGCGACGGCGCAGACCGCGACGACGATCGTCCATGAGGCTCGGGCGAGGGACATGGTCGGTATTTTCACTCACATGGCCGACGCTGTCACCACAGAGGTCGCTCCGGGCGACGCCGCGGCGGCCGCACTGGCCTTCCTCGGCGAGATGTCGCCCGACCTGCGGGGGGCGGCGATCCTCGACTCCGGTGGCTCCGTGCTGGCGGCATCCGCGGACCCCGAGCGCTGGGCCGAGGACGCCGCGGCGCTGTTCGCGGTCGCCGACCGCGCCGGCGAGGAGGCGGTCGAGCAGGTCCACGTCGCCACCGAGCAGGGCGAGGTCTTCGCCCTCCGCCACGCCGGCTTCGCGGCGATCGCGGTCACCGATCGCTTCGCCCTCGCCTCGCTGATGTTCTTCGACATGCGCTCCACCCTGCGCGACCTCGCAACCGCCGGGGAGGGCTGATGCCTCCGAAGCCGCACCGGGTGCTGCTCGATCGCGTCTCCGGCTACGCCGACGAGGCCGCCGCCTACATGCGCCGCCGCCGCGTCTCCCGCCGTCCCTTCGCTCGCCTCTACTACCCGAACGGGCGCAGCGCCGACCACGCCGACGACTCGACCGGCGGCGCTGAGCTGTTCGTCGCCGCCGGCCGCATGATCGAGGTCGCCGGAAAGCGCCCGAAGCCATGAGCGAGCTGCTCGATCCCGCCGTCGCCGAGCGCGTCCTGGCGCGGGCGCTGGCCAACGGCGGCCGCTTCGCCGAGGTCTTCGCCGAACGCCGTCGCGGGCTCTCGATGTCGATCGACGAGTCGCGCATCGAGGCGGTCCAGTCCGGCGCCGAGGAGGGCGCCGGCGTGCGCGTGGTCGCGGGCGCCACCGCTTACTTCGCCCATGTCGATGGCCTCGACCCGGCCGACCTCGAGCGCGCCGCCGACGAGGCCGCGGCGGCGTTGCGCGGGGAGCGCCGCGAGCCGCGGCCGCTGCGGGCGGCGGCGACCTCGCCGCTGCCGATCGAGCACCGCCCCGAAGAGGTTGCGGCCGAGCGCAAGGCGGCGCTGCTGCGCGAGCTCGACGAGCGCGCCCGCGGCCAGGGCGGCGAGATCGCCCAGTTCACCTCCTCCTACGCGGAGGCCCGCCGCCAGGTCTCCATTGCCAACTCCGAGGGCTTGATGACCGGGGACGACCGCACCCGCACCCGGATCGGTGCCCAGGCCGTGGCCCGTCGTGGCGACGCGGTCGAGACCGGGGCCGAGACGCTCGGTGCCCACCGCGGCTTCGAGCTGCTCGAAGACGACCCCGCCCTGATCGCCGAGCAGGCCGCCCGTAAGGCCCTGACCCTGCTCGACGCCGGCCCGGCGCCGTCGGGCTCGATGCCGGTCGTCATCGGCGGCGGTTTCGGCGGCGTCCTCTTCCACGAGATGACTGGGCACGGCATCGAGGCCGACCACATCCAGAAGGGCGCCAGCGTCTACGTCGGCAAGCTCGGCGAGCAGGTCGCCCAGCCGCTGCTCAACGCCTATGACGACGGTCGCCTTCCGCACGAGTGGGGCAGCGACGCGATCGACGACGAGGGGGTTCCGACCCAGAAGACGCAGGTGATCGAGGACGGCCGCCTCACCGCCTACCTCTACGACCGCCTCACGGCCGAGCGCGACGGGGTTGCCTCGACCGGGAACGGTCGCCGCGAGAGCTTCCGTCACCTGCCGATCCCGCGTATGACCAATACCTACATCGCCCCCGGCGATGCCACGCCCGAGGCGATGATCGCCGAGCTCGAGCAGGGCTTCTACGCGGTCTCCTTCGCCGGCGGCCAGGTCGATCCGGCGACCGGCGACTTCGTCTTCGGCGTCTCCGAGGGCTACCTGATCGAGGGCGGCAAGGTGACCCGCCCGTGCCGCGGCGCCACCCTGATCGGCAACTGCCTGGAGGCGCTGATGGCGATCGACGCGGTCGGCGACGACTTCTTCATGAAGACCGGGATCTGCGGCAAGGGCGGCCAGAAAGCGCCGGTCGGGACCGGCCAGGGCCACGTCCGGGTGCGGGCGATGACGGTCGGCGGGACGGAACGGTGACCGAGCTGAGCGCGACCGCCGGCCGCGCGGTCGAGGCGGCGTTGGGCGCCGGCGCCGGTGAGGCCGAGGCCTACGTCTCGCGTGAGCGGCGGCCGCGAGATTCGCGTCCACGGGGGCGAGGTCGAGAGCCTGACCGCGGCGACCCAGAGCGGCATCGGCATCCGCGCCTGGATCGGCGGCCGGGTCGGCTACGCCTACGGGACCGACCTCTCCGAGGCCGGCGTCGGCGCGATCGCCGCCCGCGCCGCAGAGGCGGCGGCGGTGGCCGACGAGGACGAGTTCGCGGCGCCGCCGCGGCCGGCCGAGATCGAGCCGCTGCCGGGGCTGATCGACCCCTCAGTGGAGACCTGGGGCAGCGGTCAGGCGGCCGAGCTGGCGTTGATGGTCGAGCGCGCCGCGCTCGCCGCCGACCCCCGCGTGATCGGGGTCGAGCAGGTCGTCTACGCCGACTCCGCGGAACGGGTCGTGATCGCCTCCTCAACCGGCCTCGCCGGCGAGTATGAGGCCTCCGACTGCTTCGCCTATCTGCAGGCCCTGGCCGAGGGCGAGGGGGCGAAGGAGACCGGCCTCGGCTTCGGCCTCGCCCGCGGGCCCGACGGCCTCGACCCGGAGGCGATCGGGGCCGAAGGGGCCGCCCGGGCGACGGCGATGATCGGCGCGACCAAGCCGCCCTCACGCTCCTGCCCGGTCCTGCTCGACCCGACCGTGGCGGCCAGCTTCGCCGGCCTGATCGGCGGCGCCCTCGGCGCCAACGCCGTCCAACGCGGGCGCTCGCCGTTCGCCGGCCGCCTTGGTGAGGAGCTGGCCAGCCCGGCGCTGGCCCTGTATGACGACGGCCGCGACCCCGACGGCCCGGCCTCCGCCCCCTGCGACGGTGAGGGGGTGCCGCGCCGGCGCACCGCCCTGATCGAGAACGGCCACCTGCGGGCCTTCCTCTACGACACCTACACCGCCAACCGCGAGGGCGGTGCCTCGACCGGCAGTGCCTCACGCCATGGCTACCGTTCGCAGCCCTCGGTCTCGGCCTCGAACCTGGTCGTCGCCGCCGGCTCGCTCTCCTTCCCGAAGCTGCTCGACGAGGCGGGGGACGGCGTCTTCGTGACCGACGTCGCCGGGCTGCATTCCGGCGTCGACCCGGTCACCGGCGTCTTCTCGGTCGGCGCCTCCGGGCGCGCGATCCGGGCCGGCGAGCTGGCCGAGCCGCTGCGCGAGTTCACGATCGCCAGCGATCTGGTCTCGATGATGGGAGCCGTCTCGGCCGCTGGCGCGGAGGCTCGCTGGGTGCCCTTCGGCGGTTCCGTGCGCACGCCGCCGCTGCTGATCGGCGCGATGGCCGTCAGCGGTGCCTGAGGTCAGCGGCGGCCCTGACGCCGAGTCCGCTGTTAGATTGGCGCCCGTCTTCAACCCCCCGAGGAGGATTCCCGACGTGACCAAGGCTGAATTTCTGGATCAACTGGCTGGCGACGACCGGCTTGGCAGCAAGAAGGCTGCCAGCGATGCCGTCGACGCTGTGCTCGAGGCGATCACCGACGCGCTGGGCTCCGGCGGCGAGGTGAGCTTCACCGGCTTCGGCAAATTCCATGTCGCCGAGCGTGGCCCGCGTCAGGGCGTCAACCCCCGCACCGGCGAGCGCATCACGATTCCGGGCGGCAAGGTGCCGCGCTTCTCGGCTGGGTCCGCTCTGAAGACCAAAGTCAAGGGCGGCTGATTTCCTGACGCTGTTCGCGGATCGGCTGTCGACGCTCGTAGACGAGCGTCGCAGCCAGATCTGCCTCGGCCTCGACCCCGACCCGGCCAAGCTGGTCGGGGAGGAGCCGATCGCCTCCGGTCCTGGCACGCTGGCCGCCGAGTTGGCCGCCGCTGCGGTAGCCAGCCACTGCCGCTCCCTGATCGACCGCGCCGGCCCCGCCTGCGTCGCGGTCAAGCCTCAGCTCGCTTGCTTCGAGCGCCTCGGAGCTCCTGGCTGGGCGGCTCTGGCCGAGGTCTGCGCTGCCGCCCGCGAAGCCGGCCTGCTGGTCGTCGCCGACGGCAAGCGCGGTGACGTCCCGATCACCGCCGCCGCCTACGCGCAGGCGCTGGTCGGAGAGACGCCGACCCCCTGGGGCCCGGTCGCCGGGCTCGGCGCCGACGCCTTCACCGCCAACCCGCTGCTCGGCCTCGACGCCCTCGAGCCGCTGGTTGCCGCCGCGGCCGAGGCGGGGGCCGGGATCTTCGCCCTGGTCCGCACCAGCAATCCGGGTGCCAGCGATGTCCAGGATCTACCGGCGCCGCACCAGCCGCTGCACGAGCGGCTCGCCGGCCTGGTCGACGGTCTCTCCGAGCGCCTGTTGGGGGAGAGTGGGCTGAGCGGCATGGGCGCCGTCGTCGGCGCCACCGAGCCCGATCGCATCGCCCGCCTGCGCGAGTTGATGCCGCGCTCGATCTTCCTCATTCCCGGCGTCGGTGCCCAGGGCGGAAAGCCGGAGCTGCTCGGCGCCGCCTTTGCCGGCCGCCGTGCCTCGGCCCTGATCGCCGCCTCGCGCGGGATCGCCGCCGATCCCGACCCGGCCGCGGCGGCGGAGCGCCTGCGGGCCACGGTCTGGGACATCTCCACCGCCTGAGCCCGCCTGCGGCGCCTATACGATCAGCGATTCCTTCACCGATCGCCCACCAGTCAATGGAAAAACGCACCAGCGCCTTCGCCCGGATCTTCGCCGCAGTCGCCCTGGCGGGCGCGGTGGTGGTCGTCATCGTCGCGATCGCCGGCTCGCTGGGCGGCTCCGACTCCTCGACCAAGTCGGGCAGCGGGGGCAGTCATTCCTCGCAGCACAGGAAGCCGAAGACAACGGCCAAGGCCTACGTCGTCAAGAGCGGCGACACCCTGGTGGCGATCGCCCACCGGACCGGCATTCCGGTGGCCCACATCCTCGCCCTCAACCCCGACGTAGATCCGCAGATCCTGCGCGCCGGTCAGACGCTGAAGCTGCGATGAGCCGGCGCCGGTCCGGCGCCGCGCTGCTCGCGGCGCTTCTGGCGCTGTGCTGCCTGCTGCCCGGGGTCGCCGGGGCGGCGCCGGGACCGCGGCCCCTGGCCAAGTCCTGGACCTTGATTGACGCCCGCACCGGCGCTGTGCTCGCCTCCCACGCGGCTGCCAAGCGGCTGCCGGTTGCCAGCACCACCAAGCTGATGACCGCCTACGTGGCGCTGCGGGAGCTGTCGCTCGCCAAGATCGTGCGCGCCGCTCCTTACGACCCGATCTATGGCGAGTCGCTGCTGAGGCTGAGGACCGGGCAGCGGATCAGCGTGCGGGACCTGCTTTATGGCTTGATCCTGCGCAGCGGCAACGACGCGGCCCACGACCTCGCTCTCGCCGCCGCCGGCTCGATCCCCCGCTTCGTCGCCCAGATGAATCGCCGCGCCGCCGCCCTCGGCCTCGCCGACACCCACTACGCCAACCCGGTCGGGCTCGACCAGCGCGGCAACTTCTCCAGCGCCCGCGACCTGGCGACCCTGAGCCAGCGCCTGCTGCGGATCCCCGCCTTCGCCAGGATCGCCGACTCGCGAAGCGCCACCCTGCGCAGCCTGCGGCCGCCGCGGCGGATCGCGACGATCAACGAGCTGCTGCTGGACGCTCCCTGGGCGACCGGGGTCAAGACCGGCCACACCTTCGACGCCGGCTACGTCCTGGTCGGCTCCGGCCGTCGCCAGGGGGTGGACCTGATCTCGGTCGCGATCGGGGCACCGACCGACGAAGCCCGCTACAGCGACAACCTAGAACTGCTCGAATACGGCTTCGCGCAGTACGAGCGCCGGGTTCCGATCGAGGCCGGCCAGGACCTCACCGACCCGGCGATCCGCTACTCCGGCGGCGCCCTGCCGTTGGTTGCCGCCCGCCGGGTCGCGATCGGCCTGCGCCGCGGCCAGCGCTACGGCATCGACGTCGACGCTCCGGCCGAGGTGGAGGGGCCGATCCGCCGTGGGACGGTCCTCGGCCACGCCACCGTCTCCGTCGACGGTCGTGCGGCCGCGACCGTGGCCCTGCGCGCCGGTCGCTCGATTCCCAGGGCCGGCGCTTTCGACCGCGTTCGCGCCTTCGTCGGCGATCACGCCATTTCACTCGCACTGGCGGGGTTCGTGATACTGATTGGTGGGGTGTTGCTCTACCGCCGTCTGTCCGGCCGCAACGACTGAGGGGAGCGAAGCCGAGGTGCAAGCGCCGTGATTCTCACCGTGACGCTCAACGCCGCGATCGACCGTACGGTCGCGGTTCCGAATTTCCGCCTCGGGCGCCGTCACCGCGCGGTCGAGAGCCGCACCGTCGCCGGTGGCAAGGGCATCAACGTCGCCCGCGCCCTGAGCCTGCTCGGTCGCCCCGTGATCGCCTCCGGCTTCGTCGGCGGCCCGACCGGGACCCGGGTGCTGGAAGGCCTGCGCGAGGAGTCGGTGCTGACCGATTTCACCCGGATCGCCGCCGAGACCCGGATCAACCTTGCCGTGATCGATCCGACCTCGGGCGAGCAGACCGAGATCAACGAGCGCGGACCCGCGGTCAGCCCGGAGGAGACGAAGAGGCTCTTCGAGCGAATCGGCTACCTGGCCAGCGGCGCCAAGATCTGCGTACTCGCCGGCTCGCTGCCGCCCGGCGCCGGGGACGACCTCTATGCCCGTCTGATCGACGACCTCTTGCGCCGCGACGTCGCGGTGGTCCTCGACGCCGAGGGCGAGGCGATGCACGCCGGCGTCCGCGCCGGCGCCTCGATGGTGACCCCGAACGAGCGCGAGGCCGAGGAGCTGGTCGGCCAGGAGTTCTCCGACGGCGGCGACCTCGCCACCGGCCTCAACGAGCTGGTCCGCCTCGGTGCCACCGAGGCGGCGATCACCCGGCCCGAAGGCTGCGTCGCCGCGGTGGGCGAGGGCGCCGACCGCCGTCTGCTCGAGGTTCACACCGAGCCCCTCGAGGCGGTCTCCTCGGTCGGTTCCGGCGACGCCTTTCTGGCCGGCTACGTCGCCGCCCGCTACGAGGGCCGCTCGGCCGAGGAGTGCCTTGCCTATGGCGTCGCCTGCGGGGCGGAGTCGACCCAGCACTTCGGCGCCGGCACCGTCGACCGCAACCAGGTCGAGCGCCTGCTCGGCGAGGTCGCGGTCCACGATTTGGAGGTCCCGGCGGAAGTGTAGGCTGGCTGTTCAACGCCAGCCCTGGAGGAATCACTTGGAAATCGAAATCGGCCGTGGCAAGAAAGGGCGGCGCGCATACGGGTTCGACGATGTCGCAATCGTCCCCTCGCGCCGCACCCGCGACCCCGACGACATCGACATCAGTTGGACCCTCGGTCCATATCGCTTCGAACTACCGCTGGTCGCCTCGGCGATGGACGGCGTGGTCAGTCCCGACACCGCCGTTCTGGTCAATGAGCTGGGCGGCCTCGGTGTGCTCAACCTGGAGGGGATCTGGGCCCGCTTCGAGGACGCCGAGGAGCGCCTGGAGCAGATCGCGGCCGCGCCCAAGCACGTGGCGACGAAGCTGATGCAGGAGATCTACACGGAGCCCGTCAAGTCGGAGTTGATCGGCAAGCGCGTCGCCGAAATCAAGGCCCGTGGCGCCGTCGCCTGTGCCTCGCTGACTCCGCAGAAGGTGCGCGATCACTACGAGGTGGCGGTCGAGGCCGGCCTCGACATCCTTGTCATCCAGGGCACAGTGATCTCGGCCGAACATGTCTCGACCACGGTCGAGCCGCTGAATCTGAAGGAGTTCATCGCCGAGGTGCCGGTCCCGACCGTGGTCGGCGGCTGCGCCTCCTATTCCACCGGGTTGCATCTGATGCGGACCGGCGCGGTCGGCGTGCTCGTCGGCGTCGGCCCCGGCGCCGCCTGCACCACCCGCGGCGTGCTCGGCATCGGCGTCCCGCAGGCGACCGCGATCGCTGACGTGGCGGCAGCCCGTTCCCAGCACATGCTGGAGACGGGCGAGTACGTCAACGTGATCGCCGACGGCGGCATGCGCACCGGCGGCGACATCTCCAAGGCGATCGCCTGCGGTGCCGACTCGGTCATGGTCGGCTCGCCGCTGGCCCGCGCCAAAGAGGCTCCCGGCCGCGGCTTCCACTGGGGGATGGCGACGTTCCACTCCTCGCTCCCCCGCGGCACCCGCGTCTCGACCAAGCAGGACGGCACGATGGAGGAGATCCTGCTCGGGCCGGCCCAGGAGAACGACGGCACCTTCAACCTGATGGGGGCGCTGAAAACCTCGATGGCCACCTGTGGCTATGAGGACATCCGCTCCTTCCAGCGGGCCGAGGTGATGGTCGCGCCGGCGCTGATGAGCGAGGGCAAGAAGCTCCAGAACGAGCAGTCGGTGGGGATGGGTTCCAACGGAAGAGCGGCGGTGTCCGCGGGGGTCGCGGTATCGGATGACTGAGGAGGAGGTGCTGGTCCTCGACTTCGGGGGCCAGTACTCCCAGCTGATCGCCCGGCGCATCCGGGAGTGCGGCGTCTTCGCCGAGTTGCTGCCGGCTTCGACGCCGGTGGAGAAGATCGCGGAGCGCAGGCCGAAGGGGTTGATCCTCTCCGGCGGGCCGGCCTCGGTCTACGAGCCGGGGGCGCCGCCTTTCCCGACCCAGCTGCTCGACCTCGAGATCCCGATACTGGGCATCTGTTACGGCATGCAGGCGATGGTGCTGGCGCTGGACGGCCGGGTCGAGACCGCCGAGTCGGGCGAGTTCGGCCGCACCGACCTTGTCCTCCTGGACGGCGGCGGCCGCCTGCTGGGCGGGCTGCCGGAGGAGCAGAGCTGCTGGATGAGCCACCGCGACGCTGTCTTCGAGGCACCCGAGGGCTTCACCGCGCTCGCCTCCAGCCCGAGCTCGCCGGTGGCGGCCTGCGAGCTGCCCGACCGCGGCCTCTACGGCATCCAGTTCCACCCCGAGGTCGTCCACACCCCCTACGGGACCGAGATCCTGACCCGCTTCCTGCGCGACGTCGCCGGCTGCGAGCAGGAATGGTCGCCGCGGTCGGTGATCGCCGAGCAGGTCGAGAAGATCCGTGCCCAGGTCGGCGAGGGTCGCGTCATCTGCGGCCTCTCCGGCGGCGTCGACTCCTCGGTCGCGGCGATGCTGGTCCACAAGGCGGTGGGGGAGAAGCTGACCTGTGTCTTCGTCGATCACGGCCTGATGCGGATGAACGAGGCCGAACAGGTGGTCGAGGCCTTCGGCGAGTTCGGCATCCCCCTGGTCCACGTCGATGCCGAAGCGCGCTTCCTCGCGAAGCTGGCCGGCGAGGACGACCCGGAGCGCAAGCGCAAGATCATCGGCGGCGAGTTCATCCGCGTCTTCGAGGAGGAGGCGGAGAAGCTCGAGGGCGTCGACTTCCTCGTCCAGGGCACGCTCTACTCGGACGTGATCGAGTCCGGCGGCTCCGACCACGCGGCGACGATCAAGTCCCACCACAACGTCGGCGGCCTTCCCGACGACCTCGAGTTCGAGCTGGTCGAGCCGCTGCGGATGTTGTTCAAGGACGAGGTCCGCGCCGTCGGCATCGAGCTCGGACTGCCCGAGCGGATGGTCTGGCGCCAGCCCTTCCCCGGGCCGGGGCTGGGAATCCGCATAGTCGGCGGCGAGGTCAACAAAGAGCGGCTCGACATCCTCCGCGCGGCCGACGCGATCCTGCAGGAGGAGATCCGCTCGGCGGAGCTCTACCGGCAGCTATGGCAGTCGTTCTGCGTGCTGCCGGTGGTCCGCTCGGTCGGCGTCCAGGGCGACGGCCGCACCTATGCCTACCCGATCGTGATCCGCGCCGTCACCTCCGACGACGCGATGACCGCCGACTGGGCGAGGCTGCCCTACGACCTGCTCGAGCGCGTCTCCAACCGGATCATCAACGAGATCCCCGACGTCAACCGCGTTGCCCTGGACATCTCCTCGAAGCCACCGGCCACGATCGAGTGGGAGTGAGGACGCCTCAGCTGTAGGCGTCCCACTTTTCGAGATAGGGGAGGGGGTCGAAGGGGCTGCCGCCTTCGTACCAGCCGGGCGCTCCCCAGATCTCGAAATGCAGATGGCAGGCGCTGGCGTCGCCGGTGTCGCCGACGATGCCGATCGGCTGGCCGGTGCGGACGGTGTCGCCGGCCTGCAGCGGCGACGGTTCGGCCAGGTGCGCGTACATGAAGTCGTTGGGGGTGCCCTTGCCGTCGATGACGACGTAGTTGCCCGCGTTGGCCTCGTACTTGGAGTACTGGACGGTGCCGCCGCGGGCGGCGACGAGCGGCGTGCCGCAGGCTGCCATCACGTCCTGGCCCTGGTGGGTGTGGCCCGAGCGGGCTGCTCCGAAGCGGCCGGCGCCGAGGCTGAATTCATGGGCGCCGAGGATCGGGAAGGCGTAGCCGTAGAAGGCGAAGCTGAGGCTGAGGGTGGTCGACGTGGTCGCCTTGCGGGCCACCGGGGCTGCGGCCACCTGGGGGCCGATCCGGAAGCTGTACCTGCCGTTGCGGGCGGGGCGGCCCTCGTTCGTGGTGCCGTCCCAGTTCAGGCGGGTGGGCACCCCGGGGGCGATGTCGTTGCGGTAGAAGGTCTTGACGATCGCGCCGGCGGCGTCGACGACGTCGATCCGCAGGTCGTTCTGGGGTTGGCTGCTGCCGATCGTGTAGCTGAGACGCGGGGAGGCGGAAACCGAAGTAGAAGGACTTGCGCGGCGTCGTTTCCGCCGCGAGGAGGCTGAGGGCGCCGGCGCTGGGCGCGGTACTTGGCGCTCCGGCGGGACTGCTCGGCGGCGGTGGGCTGCCGCTTGGGGTGGGGGCGCCGCCGACTATCGCCGCGGCCGCGGTGCCGCAGGCGCCGAGCAGCGCCACAATGGTGAATATGGAGACTCTCGCCGCCAGTCCAAGCCTGGCGATCCCGTTGTTGCGCACCGCTGGCCCTCTCTTTCGATCGCCTACGGAGTTAGCTGTCGGGCTCGCGCTGAAAGAGATGCGCTACGGGCAATTTCGCCCGATTCGCCCCGGAGACCTGCTTCGGTCTCTGCGGTTCCTCCGCCCCCGCTCGGACGTCCGAGCGGGATTCGGCATTGCTGGCGCGGCAGTATAGACAGCAGGATGGCTATGATCCCCCGGCCGCGTCGGCGAGTCCGCGCGGTTTTTACGATTGAGCCACGAGAGAGCCACGATGAAGACCTACGTAGCCAAGCCTTCAGACCGCCAGCGCGACTGGTACGTCGTCGACGCCGAGGGTCAGACCCTGGGACGGCTGGCCACGCAGATCGCCGACTCCCTGCGCGGCAAGCGCAAGCCGGAGTACACGCCGCACATCGACACCGGCGATTTCATCGTCGTCGTCAACGCCGAGAAGATCCGCGTCACCGGCAACAAGCTGGAGCAGAAGACCTACTGGCGCCACAGCGGCTACCCCGGTGGGATCAAGTCGCGGACGCTGGGTGAGATGCTGGACCGGCGCCCCGAGGAAGTAATCCGCAAGGCCGTGAAGGGGATGCTGCCGCGCAACCGGCTCGCCCGCCAGCAGCTGACCAAGCTGAAGGTGTACGCCGGCCCGGATCACCCGCACGCCGCCCAGCTGCCCAAACCGATGGAACTGAGAGATAGATGACGGACGAGCAGGACAACGAGACTTCAGAGCCAGGCGGACGAGACGGCCGAGGGTCCAGGAGGCCACGACCGCGGGTCCTGTCGCGGGGGACGACTCCTCGTCCTCGAGGCTGCGGGCGAGGAGCCGACGCCCCGACGCCACCCGCGGACGAGGCGCCGAGGCTGCCGGCGCCGAGGAGCCGTGCGCCGAGGAGGAGCCCAGGTCGCCGAGGAGGCTCCCGCGGAGAAGAAGAAGGACGTCATTCCCGGCGCCGACCTGGAGCCGATCGCGGTCGAGCCGGAGAGGCAGCTGAGCGCCGAGGAGAAGGCACGGCTCGAAGCCGAGGAAGAGGAGAAGGCGCGCCGCGAGGCGGCACTCGCCGGCGACGACTCCGAGGCCGAGCCCGCGAGCCGCGAGCCGGCGAAGATGGAGAGCGGCTCCCGCTTCCTCGCCACCGGCAAACGCAAGTGCTCGATCGCCCGCGTCATCCTGCTCCCCGGCGACGGCAAGGTCGAAATCAACAAGCGCGGCCTCGACGAGTTTTTCCCGCGCCCCCTGCACCAGACGATGGCGATCCAGCCACTCACCGTCTCCGGCTACGAGGGCAACGTCGATGTCCGCGTCCGCGTTCACGGTGGTGGCATCAGCGGCCAGGCCGGCGCCGTCCGTCACGGCATCGCCCGGGCACTGACCGAGATCGACCCCGAGCTGCGCGGCGAGCTCAAGCGCCGCGGCTTCCTGACCCGCGACGCACGCGTCAAGGAGCGTCGCAAGGCGGGCTTCAAGAAGGCTCGTAAGAAGCCTCAGTTCAGCAAGCGCTGACGGGGGTTTGGTGAGCGCCGAGCGCAAGCTCTTCGGAACCGATGGGGTCCGAGGGGAGGCTGGCACGTTCCTTACCGCGGAGTTGGCGACGGCACTCGGTCGCGCCACCACCGCCTCGCTGGAGGCCCAGCGCCCCCAGGTCCTGATCGTCCGCGACACCCGCGAGTCGGGGCCGATGCTGGAGGCCGCCCTGGCTGCCGGGGTCGCCGCCGCCGGAGGCGACGCGCTGCTCGGTGGTGTGTTGCCGACCCCCGCCGCCGCGATCCTCGTCAAGCGTCTGGGGCTCGACCTCGCCGCCGTCGTCTCCGCCTCCCACAACCCCTATCGCGACAACGGCATCAAGTTCTTCTCCGGCCAGGGGACGAAGCTCAGCGACGAGCTCGAGGCGCGGATCGAGTCCCGCCTCGACGACCGCGGTCGCGATCTCAACCGCATACCGGGTGAAATGACGACCGCGGTCGCGGTGGAGCCGGGGCGCGTGCGTGAGCTCAACGGCGGCCTCGACGACTACCTGCGCGAGCTGGAGGCCGCTTTCCCACTCGACCTCTCCGGCCGCCGCGTCGTCCTCGACTGCGCCAACGGCGCCGCCCACCGCGCCGCGCCGGCGATCTTCGAGCGCCTTGGGGCCGAGGTCGACGTGATCGGGGCCGAGCCCGATGGGCGCAACATCAACGCCGGCTGCGGGTCCACCCACCTCGAGCCGCTGGCCGAGCGCGTCGCCGGCTCCGGCGCTGAAATCGGCTTCGCCTTCGACGGCGATGCCGATCGCATGCTGGCGGTCGACGGCGATGGCCGCGTCCACGACGGTGACGAGCTGATCGCGCTGGCTGCCCGCGGGCTGTCGGCGCGCGGTGAGCTCGATGGCGGCGTCGTCGTCACCGTGATGACCAACTACGGCTTCCACCGGGCGATGAAGGCAGCGGGCATCGAGGTCGCGGTGACCCAGGTCGGCGACCGCTACGTGCTCGACGAGATGCGGCGGCGGGGCTGGACCCTGGGTGGCGAGCAGTCGGGCCACATCATCTCCTCCGATTTCGTCGCCACCGGCGACGGGATCGCGGCGGCGCTGATGACGATGCGCGAGCTCGCCGGGGCGCCGCTCGCCGGGGCCGTGCCGATGGAGAAGCTGCCGCAGACGCTGGTCAACGTCGAGGTCGCCGATCGCGAAGCGATCGCCGCCGCCACCGCGGTCTGGGCGGCGGTCGAGCGCGAGGCGGAGGCCCTCGAGGGCCGCGGCCGCGTCCTCCTACGCCCCTCCGGGACGGAGCCTCTCGTCCGAGTCATGGTCGAGGCCCCGAGCCTCGACGAGGCCACCGAGGTCTGCGACCGCCTCGTAGGCAAGGTCCGCCAAGAGCTGACCTAAGGCCGGCGGGCCGATTTCCCACGACATAGGTGGGTTTTCGGCCCATCGGCCGGGGATGTCTACTCTTACCGGTCTCTTATGTGCGGAATCGTCGGATACGTGGGCGGTCGGCCCTGCGAGGAGCTGTTGCTCTCGGGGTTGGAAAAGCTCGAATACCGCGGCTATGACTCGGCCGGAATCTCGGTGATCGAGAACGGAGAGGTCGACAGTGCTCACGCCGTCGGCAACATCGCCAACCTGCGCGCCGCCGTCGCCGAGCGCGCCGCCGACGGGGCCGGGGCAATGGCCGTCTCCCATACGGGCATCGCCCACACCCGCTGGGCCACCCATGGTCGGGTCACCGAGGAGAACGCCCACCCCCACGACGACAGCTCCGGCAAGGTCCACATCGTCCTCAACGGGATCGTCGAGAACCACGCCGGCCTGCGTAAGCGCCTGCAGGCCGAGGGCGAGGCGTTTACCTCGGATACCGACGCCGAGGTAGTCGCCCACCTGATCGCCGCCCACTACGAAGGCGATCTCGCCGCCGCGGTCCGGGCCGCCTACGCCGAGCTGCGCGGTCACTACGCCTTCGTCGCCATGCACGCCGACGAGCCCGGGCGTCTGGTTGGCGCCCGCAAGGAGTGCCCGCTGGTCGCCGGCGTCGGCGCGGGGGAGACCTTCCTCGCCTCGGCGATTCCGGCCTTCCTCGCCGATACTCGTGTCGCCGTCCCGATCGAAAACGGCGAGCTGGTCGAAATCGAAGCCGGCGGGGTGCGGATCACCGACACCGAGGGCAACCCGGTCGAGCGCGAGCCCGAGGAGGTCGACTGGGACGCCGAGGCGGCCGAGAAGGGCGGCTTCGAGACCTTCATGCTGAAGGAGATCCACGAACAGGCCGACGCCGTGGCCGAGACGATCGCCGACCGCCTGCCAGGCGACGACGGCGTCGACCTCTCCGACGTCGCCCTCGACGACGATTTCCTGCGCGGTCTGCGGCGGATCGTGATCGTCGCCTGTGGCACCTCCTACCACGCCGGTTTGATCGGCCGCTACGCGATCGAGGAGTGGGCGCGGGTGCCGGTCGAGATGGACATCGCCTCCGAGTATCGCTACCGCAACCCGGTGGTCGGGCCCGGCGATCTCGTCGTCGGCATCACCCAGTCGGGCGAGACCGCCGACACCCTGGCGGCGATGCGTCTCGCCCACGACGCCGGGGCGAAGGTGCTGGCGGTGACCAACATCATGGGCAGCCAGGCGACCCGCGACGCCGACGCCGTCCTTTACACGCGCGCCGGTCTCGAGATCGGAGTGGCGGCGACCAAGACCTTCCTCGCCCAGGTGGCGGCGATGTACCTGCTGGGGCTGCGCCTGGCCGAGCTGCGCGGTTCGCTGCCCCCGGCCCGCATCGCTGAGCTGGTGGCGGAGCTGAAGTCGCTGCCGTCCAAGGTCGAGGAGACGCTGGCGGCGGTCGCGGAGCCGGTTGCGGCAGTCGCCGCCGCCCACAGCGAGCAGAACTTCTTCCTCTATCTCGGTCGCCACATCGGCCTGCCGGTCTGTCTCGAGGGGGCGCTGAAGCTAAAGGAGGTCTCCTACATCCCGACCGACGCCTACGCGGCGGGGGAGATGAAGCACGGCCCGATCGCCCTGCTCGACGAGTCGACGCCGGTGGTCTGCATCGCCACCGCGAGCCCGGTGCTGGAGAAGGTCCTCTCCAACGTCGAGGAGGTCCGCGCCCGCGGCGCCCAGACGATCGCGATCGCCACCCTGGGGGAGGCGCGCGCCGCCGAAGTCGCCGACGAGACCGTCGAGGTCGCGGCCACCGACTGGATCCTGCAGCCGATCGTGGCGATCCTGCCGCTGCAGCTGCTCGCCTACGACATCGCCCGGGCGCGCGGCCTCAACGTCGATCAGCCCCGCAATCTGGCCAAGACCGTGACGGTCGAGTGACCGCCCGCTAGGATCGGCGGTTCCTTGAAGGTCCGACTCGCCCTCTCTGCCGTTGCCGCGACCGCGGCGCTCGCCGTCGCCGGCTGTGGCGGCAGCAGCGACTCGACCTCCGATCCGGCGAGCCTGGCGCCGCCGCAGGCGCCACTCTTCATCGAAGCCTCGGTGCGGCCCGAAGGGGAGCTGAAGTCCAACATCGAGTCCCTGGCCAAGAGCATCGGCGGGATCGACGATCTTGGCGGCCGCATCGTCTCCGAAATCGAAAGCTCGGCCAGCGACTCGGGCGAAGAAGTCGATTTCGCGCAAGGAAATCGAACCCTGGCTCGGCGAAAAGGGCGGCCTCTTCCTCCGGGAATACGACGGGAGCGATTTCGAAGGCTACGGCGCCGCGATCCAGACGACCGACACCGCGGCGACCCAGGACTTCATCGACAAGCAGTCCGAAGAGAGCGACGAAGTGCCGAAGGAAGGCTCCTACGAAGGGGTCGACTACAGGGTTCAGGCCGACGACGGCACCACGATCGGCGTCGTCGGAGACTTCCTCGTCGTTCGCCGAAGACACCGCGACCTTCAAGCAGATGGTCGACGCCTCCGACGGCGAATCGCTGGCCGACGAAGAGAGCTACTCGAGCACCGTCGACGCCGCTCCCAGTGGCAGCTTCGCCGATGTCTTCATCGACATCGGCGGTCTGATCGACCAGTCCGGCGGCACGATCGACCCCGAAGCGCGCCAGTTCCTCGACAGCGCCGGCATCGAACCCGAGGAAGCGACCGCCGTCGCCAGCCTGATCCCCGGCTCCGACCAGGTCGAGATCGACTTCAGCAGCAATCTCAGCGGCAAGAACCCGCCGACCGGCGACGCCTCGCAACTGCTCGGTTCGCTCCCCGCCAGCTCCTTTGCCGCCATCGCCTCCGCCGACTTCGGCGATCGCTTCGGGGAAGCGATCGACCAGATCGACGCCAACGGCATCCCCGGTGAGATCCCGGCCGGCAAGTTCAAGAGCGGCCTCAAGGAAGCCGGCATCGACATCGAAAAGATCGCCGCCTCGGTCGGCGACCTCGGGGTCTTCGCCGAAGGCGACAGCGAGAGCAGTCTCGCGGGCGCCGCCGTGCTGGCAACGAAGAACTCCAAGGAAGCGACCAACACCGTCTCCAATATCGGCCTACTGCTGCGCGCCTCCGGCACCCCGGCGTTACCGCGATCTCCGGCAAGGCAAGTGGCTTCTCGATCCGCAGCACCGGCCTCGGCTCCAAGCCGCTGGTGATCGCCGCCGAGGGCGAACAGATCGCGATCGCCTACGGCCTGCCGGCGGCAAAACGGGCGCTCGCCACCGAACTCCGATCAGGCCCTCGCCGACAGTCCGGTCTACAAGGAAGCCGTCAGCGCTCTCGGCGGCACCCCGATCACCGGCTTCGTCAATGGCCCGGCGGCCCTGAACCTGGCCTCGGCCCTGATTCCGGCCGACGAAAAGGAAGGCTTCCTCGAAGCGAAGCCCTACCTGAGCAAGATCGACTACCTGGCGATCGGCTCCGGTTCCTCGGGCGAACTGTCGACGGCGAAGCTGATCGCCGGCATCGGCAAGTAGTCGTTCGCGGCCGCGCACGGTCGCGGCTAGGCTGCGGTTGATGGAGTCCTGGCTCGAGCCCCTCTACGACGCCGAGGGCAGTCGCGCCATGGACGCCTGGGCAATCGAGGAGCAGGGGATCCCGTCCTCGCGGTTGATGGAGGCGGCGGGCACCGCGCTGGCGGAGGCGGTGGCGTCGCTTTCGCCGCAGGGCCCGGTGCGGATCCTCTGCGGCAAGGGGAACAACGGGGGAGATGGCCTGGTCGCGGCCCGGCATCTGCGCCGCACGGGGTTCGAGGTCGAGGCGATCGAGCTCTGGGGGGATGAGGTGCCTGGCGATCTCGATGCCTGGCTGGCCGGCTCGGGTGCTGTCGTCGATGCGATCTTCGGCACCGGGTTCTCCGGGGTGCCGCGGGAGCCGGCGAGCGCGGCGATCGACGCGATCAACCGCTGCGGGGCGCCGGTGGTTGCCTGCGACATCGCCTCCGGCGTCGATGCGTCGAGCGGCGAGATCGCCGGGGCGGCGGTCGAGGCCGACCTGACCGTGACCTTCCACGCGGCCAAGCTGGGCCAGCGGATCGCGCCTGGCAAGTGGCACACGGGCGAGTTGCGGTTGGCCTCGATCGGGATCCCGGCCGACGCGCCGGGGGAGCCGGCCGGCGGCGTCATCGACCCTGCCGTCCTCGCCCTGGCGCCCCGCCGCGGTCCCCGTTCGACCAAGTTCAGTTCCGGGCAGGTGGCGATCGCGGGTGGTTCGCGCGGCCTCACCGGGGCGGTGCGGATGTCCTCGCTGGCGGCAATCCGGGCCGGGGCCGGCTACGCGACCGTCGCCGTTCCCGCCGACCTCGAGCCGGCCTTCGAAGCGGGCCAGCCAGAGGTGATGTCGGTCGGCTGCCCCGGCGGCGACGGCTGCCTGGTGCCGGCCTCGGCGAAGGCGGTCCTGCGCGCCTTCGGGCGCGCCGCCGCCGGCGTGCTCGGCCCTGGCATGGGCCGCGACCCGGGCTCGGTCGCGCTGGCGCGGGAGATCGTCGGCGCGATCGAGGCGCCGCTGGTGATCGACGCCGACGGCCTCAACGCCTTCGCCGAGCACCTCGGCCCGATCGCCGCCCGCGACGGAGCGACGGTGTTGACGCCGCACGCGGGCGAGCTCGGGCGCCTGCTTGGGCGCGACTCGGAGGAGATCGGCGCCCACCGCCTCGCCTGCGCTCGCGAGGCCGCTCGGGCCGCTGGGGCGATCGTCGTCCTCAAGGGCGACGACACGATCGTCAGCGACGGCGAGCGGGTCGCGGTCAACGCGATCGCCGCCCCGGCTCTGGCGACGGCCGGCAGCGGGGACGTCCTCTCCGGCATCCTCGCGGCGCTCCTCGCCCGCGGCCTGGAGCCGTTCGCGGCCGCCTGCGCGGCGGTCCTCGCCCACGCCCGGGCCGGCCGCGATGCCGCCGGCCGGGTCGGCGCCGCCGAGTCGGTGATCGCCGGCGACGTGATCGACTCGATCCCGGTGGGCCTGCGTGCCGCCGAGCCGGTCGAATAATCTCGCCGACATGAAGACCGCGGCCGAGATCATGAACGCCGACGTGCCGAGCGTCTCGCCGGGCGACGACGCCCGCGCCGCGATCGACCTGCTGGCGAAGACCGACATGGGCGCCGTCGCGGTCGTCGACGAGGACCGCCGCGTGGTCGGCATCGTCAGCGAGTCGGACCTGATCCTCAGCGACGAGGAGTCCGACCTGCACCTCCCGCACTACCTCAACATCATGGGCGGGGTCGTCTTCGTCGGCTCGATGAAGGGCTTCGAGAAGCGCCTCGACAAGGCCTTCGCGACCAAGGTCTCCGAGCTGATGACGGCCGACCCGATCCTCGCCCGTACCTACGAAGCCGCCGACCGGGTGGCGAAGAAGATCGCCGACAAGCACCACAACCACCTGCCGGTGGTCGACGACGACGGGCGGCTGGCGGGCATGGTCACGAGGGCCGACGCGCTCGCCGCGTTGGTCGACGACGAGTAGCGCGATGGAGCGGGCGGTCGCCCGGATCGACTTCGAGGCGATCCGGGCAAACTGCACCAGGCTGAAGGCGGAGCTGGGCGAGGGGGCCGAGCTCTGCGCGGTGGTCAAGGCCGACGGCTATGGCCATGGTGCCGACGGCTGTGCCAACGCGGCCCTGGCCGGCGGCGCCACGCGGCTGGCCGTGGCGACCGCGGTCGAGGCCGAACAGATCGGCCGTCGTCTCCAGCACATCCCCCTGCTGACGATGGGGGCGCTGACCGCCGAGGACGTCGACATCGTCCTCTCGGCCGGCTCGGAGGTGGCGGTTTGGCGCGAGGACTTCCGCCGTCTGCTCGCCGACCGCGCCCGTGCCCAGGGCCGCCCGGCCCGCATCCACGTCAAGTACGACAGCGGCATGGGGCGGCTCGGTAACCCCGATCCGGAGGCGGTGCTGGCACTGGCCCGTGCCTGCGACGCCGATCCCAGTCTCCAGCTCGCCGGCGTCTGGACCCACTTCGCGACCGCCGATGAACCGGACTCCGGCTTCTTCGACGAGCAGCTCGGCCGCTTCGAGGCCGTCGCGGGCGCGGTCAAGGCCGAGTTCCCGACCGCGCTCGCCCACGCCGCCAACAGCGCCGCCGTCTTCCGCGAGCGGCGCTCGCACTTCGACATGGCCCGCTGCGGCGTCGCCGTCTACGGGCTCGACCCCTTCCAGGGCGACCCGGCCGAGCGCGGCCTGCGGCCGGCGCTCTCCCTGCGCTCCTACGTGGCGGACGTGAAGCGCTTCGCCCCCGGCGCCAGCGCCGGCTACGGCCAGCGCTGGGTCGCGAGCGAGGAGACCTGCGTGGGCGTTATCCCGCTCGGCTACGGCGACGGCGTCCGCCGCGGGCTCAGCAACAACGCCGAGGTCCTGGTCGGGGGGCGCCGCTACCCGCTGGTCGGGACGGTGTCGATGGACAACATCACGATCGACCTCGGGGCTGGGACGGACGTGGCGCCGGGAGAGGAGGCCGTCCTGATCGGCGCCCAGGGCGAGGACGCGATTCGCGCCGAGGAGATGGCTGCCCGCCTCGACACGATCAACTACGAGGTCACCTGCGGCGTCTCGGCCCGGGTGCCGCGGCGCGCGGTATGAGCGTCGGCGAGAGCCTTGCCGCCGCACCGCTGGTGGCCGCCGCCCGGCGGGCGCTGGGGGGCGAGGAGCGGGTCTGGATCGTCGGCGGCGCCGTGCGCGACGCGGCGCTGGGGAGGGAGGTCGCCGACCTCGACCTCGCCGTCGCCGGCGACCCCGGCGCCGCGGCGAAGGCCGTCGCCGCCGAGCTCGGCGAGCACGCCTTCGAGCTGTCGGCCGAGTTCGGCACCTGGCGCGTCGTCGCCCGCGACCGCGGCTGGCAGGTCGACGCGACCGTGCTCCGCGGCGAGGGCATCGACGCCGACCTCGCCGCCCGTGACTTCACGGTCGGCGCCGTCGCCGTGCCCCTGGCCGGCGGCGAGCCGCTCGACCCCTTTGGGGGGCTGGCCGACCTCGAGCGCGGCCTGCTGCGCACGGTCGGCGCGGACAGCTTCGGCGAAGACCCCCTGCGGCTGCTGCGAGCCGCGCGCCTCGCCGCTGGGCTCGGGCTCGAGATCGACCCCGCCACCGTCGCCCTGGCCCGCGCCGCCGCCTCGCGGGCGGCCGACCCCGCCGGCGAGCGCCAGCTGACCGAGCTGCGGCAGCTGCTCGGCGGCCCCGACCCGCTGCGCGGCCTCGCGCTGCTCGACGAGCTGGGGCTGACCGCGGTTGTCCTGCCCGAGTTGGAGGCGCTGCGCGGGGTCGAGCAGGGCCCCAACCACCACCTCGACGTCCACGACCACACGCTCGCCGTGCTCGAGCACGTGCTGGAGGTCGAGCGCGACCTCGACCGCTTCGCCGGCGACCGCGCCGCCGAGGTGGCGGCGCTGCTGGCGGAACCCCTGGCCGACGAGATGACCCGCGGCACGGCGCTGCGCTTCGGCGCCCTCTTCCACGACATCGGCAAGCCGGCGACCCGGGCCGAGCGCGACGGTTTCGTCGGCTTCCGCGGCCACGACCAGGTGGGCGCGGAGATCGTCGGCGAGATCTGCGGGCGCCTGCGCGCCAGCCGCCGCCTCACCCAGCACCTGCGGGGGCTGACGCTGCACCACCTGCGGTTGGGCTTTCTGATTCCCGAGACGCCGCTGCCGCCCCGCCGTATCCACGACTACCTGCGCGCCACCGAGCCGGTCGGGGTCGACGTCACCCTGCTCACCGTCGCCGACCGCCTCTCCGCTCGCGGCGCCGGTCCGCTGGCTCGTCCCGAGATGGTCGAGGCGCACCTCGCGCTGGCCCGGCAGATGGTCGCCGCGGCGCTCGACTGGCGCCGCGACGGCCCGCCGCCACCGCTGCTGCGTGGCGATGAGCTGGCGCGGGAGCTGGGGATCGAGCAGGGCCCGGAGCTGGGAGGGCTGCTGTCTGAGCTGGAGGCGGCGCAGTACGCGGGCGAGGTGCGGGACCGGGCCGGCGCCCTGGAACACGCTCGTCAGGTACGCTCGACGCCGCATGGCTGAGGAAAAGATCGAAATGGAGGGGGAGATCACCGAGGCTCTCCCCAACACGATGTTCCGGGTCAAACTGGACAACGGCCACGACGTTCTCGGCCACATCTCGGGCAAGATGCGCCGCCACTACATCCGCATCCTCCCCGGCGACCGCGTCAAGATCGAGCTCTCGCCCTACGACCTCGACAGAGGTCGCATCACCTACCGCTACAAATAGCTGCGCCATGCGAGCCCTCGTCAGGGTTTCGACCAGCTCGGCAACCAGCGCTGACCAGGCGAAGTCCTTCGCGCCAAGGCCCTTGCCGGTGCGCGGGTCGTAGTACTCGCGCAGGCCTTCGCGGGCGACCGCGCCGATCACGCCGTCGGCCAGGCGCCGGGCCTCCGCCTCGTAGCCGAGCCGGCGCAGGCCGAGCCAGACCATCCAGGCCGAGTTGACCCAGGTCGGGCCGCGCCAGTAGCGGCGAATCGGGCCGTGGCCGCCGTCGGGCTCGTAGCTCGGCTCCGAGGCCGCGACCGAGGGCGGGGCGACCGGGGTGAGGAACTCGCGCTCGTTCAGCAGGTGCTCCTCGACCAGGCGGCGGCCGATCGTCCTCCGGCAGGTCCGGGCAGGGCCAGCGGTGCCAGCGCGGCCCAGGTGAGCGACGTCGGGCCGCGCTCCACCCGGCTGGACCTCGTCGATGAAGAGTCCGCGGCGCTCGTCCCAGAGCCGCTCGACCAGCGCCGGCGTCGCCGAGGGTCGGCCCAGCGCCTGCAGCGAGAGCGACCACATCGTGTTGACCAGCGGTTCGCAGAGGACGGGGTGGCCGGCGGCGCGGACCCGCCGTGCGTCGAAGCCGAGCCTGCGGTTGCGCCGGACCAGCAGCGGGAAGCCGAGTCGGCCGTTCGGCGCGCCGGCCCCAGACGGGTTCGAACTTGGGCGAGGCGTCGAGCCCGGACTCGTCCGGCTGCAGGATCCAGAGCAGCCCGTCGCCCTCGAGATCGCGGTTGGCGGCGAGCCAGTCCATGTGGGCGCCGATCCGCGGCTCCGCGGCCGGGTCGCCAACCGCGATCCGCCAGGCCCAGGCCAGCAGCGGCGGCTGGATCGTCTCGGTCTGGAAGGCGCTGCGCGAGGTGACGTTGTAGAAGAGCGAGCGGATCAGCGAGACCTTCTGCGCCCAGAAGATCGTGTGGCCGATGAAGCCGTCAGGGCGTTGCGCCGCGAGCAGGCTCTCCAGCTCCGCCCGCGCCCGCGCCGGCTCGAAGCCGCCGCCAGACGATCGCCGCGAAGCACGAGTCCCAGTACCACTGCCACGGATATCGCCCCGGGCTCGGCTGGCTGTACGCGTACGGGACGCCATCCCGCTCCCCGACCCGCCAGTTCCCCCGCAACACCCGCTCCGCCTCCGCAATCGCCGCCGCGGGGGCCGATCGGCCGATTTCCCCCGACATGCGTGGGTTTTCGGCCCGTCGGCCGGGGGTCATCGGCCGGTGCGGCGCATCTCGCGCAGGGCGAGGGTGCCGAGGACCGCCAGGAGGCCGGCGAGGGCCAGGAGGCCGGGCCAGGTTTCGGCCCAGGTGACGCTGCCGACGAAGCCCTGGCGGGCGGCTTCGACGACTTGGGTGACCGGGTTGACGCGGGCGACGTCCTGTAGCCAGCCCTGCAGCAGCGCCAGCGGCGCGTAGGCGGTGGTGGTGAGGATCAGCGCCATCATTCCCGCCTGCATCAGCGGCGCCGCTGACTGGCTCTTGAAGCGCAGGGCGAGGAAGGAGCCCCAGCAGGCGGCGACAGCGGCCATCGCCGCCACCATGAAGAAGGTGACCGCCAGCCCGTCGAAGCCGGGCCAGCCGGCGCCGAGGACCAGCGCGATCGTCAGCACGAAGCTGGCCGGGATCAGCGCCCGGGCGCTGGCGGCAAGCACGGTGCCGGCCAGCAGCACCCAGCGCGGGGCGGGGGAGACCAGCAGGCGGTCGAGCCAGCCCTGTTCGATGTCGCGGGCGAGGTTGACCCCGGCGGCGGCGCCGGTGAAGCCGGCTCCCTGCAGCATGCTGACCGGGACGATGAAGCTCTCGTACGCCCCGGTTTCGAAGCCCCGTTCAGCTGGGTCAGCGCGCCGAAGACACCGTTGAGGCCGAGGAAGAAGATCGTCGGCGCCAGCACCCCGGGGATCGCCGCACCCGGGACCCGGATCAGCTCGTTCTTGGCCCGCGCCATCAGGGCGCCGATCGTCGCCAGGTTGGTGCGCCAGGCGGGGATCGGGAGCGCGGCTTCCATCAGCCCACCCGCAGCCGGTGGCGCAGCGCGCGGGCGCTGAGGACGAGGCCGAGGACGACGATGCCGAGGATCGCCAGCACCGCGTAGAGCGTGTCGGCGGCGTCGATCCCGGAGATCATCGGCTCGCGCACGCCTTCCGCGATGAAGCTGAGCGGGTTGTACTCGGCGATCGTCTTGGCCGGCTCGATCATCAGTTCCTGCGGGAAGAAGGCGGAGGAGATGAAGAGGACGACGAGGACCAGGGGGAAGAGGCCCTGGACGACGCTGGCACTGCCGGTGCGCAGGGCGATCGCGGCGCCGATGCCGCCGACCGCCATCGCCGCCGCGGTGACCAGGGCGATCGCCAGCAGTGCCCCGGCGACCCCGCTCTCGATTTCGGCCCCGAAGATCAGCCCGATCGCGAGGAACCAGAGCGCGCCGAAGAGGCCCAGCGCCGCGGTCCCGGCGAGGCGCCCGAGGACGATCGCGAAGCGCGGGATCGGGGCCGAGAAGAGGCGGTCGGTGAAGCCCATCTCGATGTCGACCGCGAGGGCGATGCCGCCGCTGTTGCCGGCCAGCATCAGCGATTGCATCATCGCCCCGGCCAGCATGAACTGGAGGAAGCTCTGGACCGGCGGGAAGCCCGGCAGTTCCACCGCTCCGCCCGCGCCGCCGGTCTGGATCGCCAGCAGGATGGTCGGGAAGACGATGATCGGCGCGATCAGCTGCGGCCGGCGGAAGGTCTGGCGGATCGAGCGCATGCCCAGCGCTCGCACAACCCGAAGGTTCGTGCGCAAGCTGGCCGAGCGGCGCGTCGATAGCGGCGCGAGCGTGTCATGTCTCGACCGGCGCCTGCTCGGCGTTCTCCTCGCTCTCCTCCTCGAGGTGGTAGCCGGTCTTGGCGACGAAGACGTCGTCGAGCGTCGGTTTGACCAGCTCCAGCGCCTCGACCGCGATCCCGGCCTCGTCCAGCGCCCGCACGACGCGGGGGATGTCGGCGGCCCCGTTCTCGACCTCGACCAGGACCTTCCTGCCGTCCTTGGGCGGCAGCAGCTTGCCGATCGGGGCGAGCATCGACTCCGCCTCGACGACCGAGCCCTGCGCCAGCTGTAGCTGGATGTGGGGGTTGCCGATTTCGTCCTTGAGCGACTCCGGGGTGCCCTCGGCGACGATCCGGCCGCTGTCGATGATGCCGACGTTGTCGGCGAGCTGGTCGGCCTCCTCCAGGTACTGGGTGGTGAGGAAGACCGTGGTGCCGTCGTCGTTGAGCGCCCGCACCTCCTCCCAGATCGTCTTGCGGCTGACCGGGTCGAGGCCGGTGGTCGGCTCATCGAGGAAAAGCACCCGCGGTTCGTGAACGAGCGCGGCGGCGAGGTCGAGGCGGCGCTTCATGCCGCCGGAGTAGCCGCCGACGCGGCGATCGGCGGCGGCGACCAGGTCGACCCGTTCGAGCAGGGCGTCGGCGCGCTGGCGCCCCTCGGCGGTCGGGATCCCCTGCAGGGTGGCTTGCAGCCGGATCAGCTCGCGGCCGGTCATCAGCGGGTCGAGCGCCGCTTCCTGCAGGGCGACGCCGATCGAGCCGCGCACCGCCCGCGCCTCCTTGACCACGTCGTGGCCGGCGACGGTGGCGCGGCCGCCGGTCGGCAGCAGCAGCGTCGTCAGCATCCGCACCGTGGTCGTCTTGCCGGCGCCGTTGGGGCCGAGGAAGCCGTAGATCTCGCCCTCCTCGACGGCGATGTCGATGCCCCGCACGGCAAGCACCTCGTCGAAGGCGCGCTCCAGTCCCTCGACCTCGATCGCCAGCATCGGCAGGAAACCTACAGAGCGCCGATGGCCGGGATCGTGCAAGCGCAGCCACGCCACCGCATTCCCCCGGCGCGGAAGGCAGAATCGGGGCCGCAACCCGGGTCGCGACCCCGTGTTTGTCCAAGTTCATGCCCTCGACCGAGAAACACAGCCGCAGCGGCCGCGCCTGGGCGCTCTGCCTGGCCGCCGCCTGCCTGTTCGCGGCCCTGGTCGCGGTCCTCGCCCCCGGCGCCGCCGACTCGGCGCCGCTGCGAGTGGTGGTGTTGGGGCAGACGGCGGAAACCCCGCCGGCCTCCTGCCCGGGCAAGATCGTCAACAACGTCGAGATCACCCCCTGCCGGGTGGAGGGGCACGTGAGCGGCTTCCAGGCGATCGCCGGCGGCGTCGCCCGGCCCTACGAGGCGCCGTTCGAAGGCAAAATCGTCGCCTGGTCGATCACTCTCGCCAAGCCCTCGACGAGTGGAAACCCCGACCACCTCCAACGAGGTCGGCTTCTTCGATGAATTCCTCGGTAAGCCCTCGCAGGCGCGGATCGGCGTCCTGCGCCCGGTCGAAGGTTCGAAGCCGCCCCGGTACACCCTCGTCCGCCAGAGTCCGCTCGAGGTCCTCAATCCCTACTTCGGCACCACCCCGATCTTCGCCCTCGAGCACCCGCTGACCGTCCTCAAGGGGCAGATCGTCGCCCTCACCGTGCCCACCTGGGCGCCGATGTTCGCCTTCAACGTCGAAGCCGACAACACCTGGCGCGGCAGCCGCCTGCCCGAACACTGCGCCTCCAAGGAAGACATTCAGGGAGGGCATCCCCAGCAGGGGGTCGGCAAGACCAAGACCTACGGGTGCTACTACAGCAACGCGCGCCTGCTTTACACGGCCACGCTGGTCAAGAAACCGTAGAAGCGCCTGCGAGGGTGGGAGCTGGGTACCCCTCCTCTCTCGCCTGACTGGCTGGATCGCCTAGAGCCGTCCGAGGTTGCCTCTCGGCCAGCGGCGCAAAACGTTCGGAGGGGCACCCACGCTCCCACCCACGGAGCCCTCCGCGGGCTGAATGACACGGGAAGCACGGCGAGGCAAGGACCCTCGGAAGCTCAAGCGGGAGACGTCGGTGGCTGTCCCTCCTTCAGCGCTGGGGTACCCGCCTTTCTTTGAGCTGGGGGTTTTATGCGGGAGGCGTCGGTAGGTCCTCCGAACGTTTTGCGCCGCTGGCCAAACCGCAATCTCGGACGGCCGAAAGCGATCCCTGCCAGTCAGGCGAGAGAGGAGGACCTACCGACGCCTCCCAGCCCTAAGGCCGTCCCTTAAAGGGCGCTTTGACGCAGACCGCAGTAAGGGCAGTCGCTGACGTCCAGCCCGATCAGCTGGTCGCAGCGGCGGCACGAGCGCAGGTTCGCGGGAGTCCGCGGCAGGGAGGACGCGGAAGGCGCCAAGGGCAGCACCATGGCCACCGGCTCCATCTCCTCGCCGGTCTCGCGATCGACGTAGGTCTGGCCCGGCTCGGCGTGGGCGAGGGCCTCGCGGCCGGAGGCCGGGGCGCGCATCCGGTAGAGCTGACGGTCGTTCATCGCCGGGAAGACTAATAGCTTGAGCGGCAGCGATGCGCGTCCTCCTCTTTCACGGCTACATGCTGCGGGGTACCGGCAGCAATATCTACAACGTCAACCTGGCTCGGGCGCTGGCCCGGCTGGGTCACGAGGTCCACCTGCTCTGCCAGGACCGCGAGGTGAGGATCGAGGGCGTCGAGATCCACAATCCCGACATCCAAGGCCTGCTGCCGGTCTACGTCAAAGACCCCTACGAGGGCTTCGAGGTCAAGGCCTTTCCGGAGCTGAACGAGGCCGAGCTCGACCGCTACATCGACGCCAACGTCGCCGCCGTCCGCGCGGCCGCTGCGGTCGCCGGTGGCTTCGACGCCGCCCTCGCCAACCACCTGGTGATGGGCCCGGCGATCCTCGCCCGCGCCGGTGTCGGCCCCTTCGCCGCCAAGATCCACGGCTCGGCCCTCGAGTACACGGTCAAGCCGCACCCCCGCTTCCTCCCCTACGCCTATGAGGGGCTGGCGGCGGCCTCGGGCGTCCTCGTCGGCTCCGGCCACACGGCGGAGTCCCTCTGGGCCGCGCTGCCTGATCTCCGGGAGCTCAAGGCAAAGACGCGCCTTGGACCCCCTGGTGTCGATATCGACGAGTTCGCCCCGAGGCAGAGCGAGGCTGGGCGAGAGTCCGGTGGGGAGGGTCCTGCGGGCGAGGTTTACGTTCTCGGACCCTCCCTACCGGCCTCCCACGAGCGCGCTGCTTTGGTCGTGTTCGTCGGGAAGCTGATCGTCTCCAAGGGCGTGGACCTATTGCTGGCTGCGTGGCCCCTTGTTAGGGCGGCGCACCCGGAGGCGCGCCTGCAGATCGCGGGCTATGGCGAGTACGAGGACGGGCTGCGGAGATTGCTGGCCGCGTTGGATCGGGGCGATCTCGCCGACGCGCGAGAGGTCGCCCGGCTCGGCTGGGCGCTCGAGGGCGGGGAGGAGAGGCCGCTACCGATCCTCTCCGCGTTTCTGGCCGATCCACCGCCGGAGTACTTGGAGGCGGCAAGAGGCGTCGCCGACTCGATCGAGTTCATCGGTCGCCTCGAGCACGACCAGGTTGCCGAGCTGCTGCCAGGGGCCGAGGCGCTGGTGATGCCGAGCACCTTTCCGGAGGCCTTCGGGATGGTCGCGGTCGAGGCCGCCGCCTGCGGGGCCCTGCCCATCTCGGCGGGCCACTCGGGCATGCTCGAGGTGTCGCGGCAGCTGGCCGGATCGCTGCCGCCGGAGGTCGCTCGGCTCACTTCGTTCCCGGTCGAGCCCGGCGCGGTCGAGGCGATCGCGGACCGGCTCGATGGCTGGCTTGCCCTGCCGGAGGTCGAGCGGGAGCGCGCCCGCGAGGCCCTGGTGGAGACCGTCGGACGGCTGTGGAGCTGGGAGGGAGTGGCCCGCGGGGTGCTCGCCGCATCGGCCGGAGAGCTGGCAAATCTGCCCCGTCCCGCCTAGCTAGTGCCAACCGTCACCTGAGGCCGGAAAACCTCCCGCCGCCGCTTCAATAGAATGCCGCCCGCCTCATGTACGGTCGCCTCCCGATAGTGAAGATGCTCGCCGCCACGGTCGCGCTCGCCGCTGCGATCTGTGCCGTCATGGTCCCGATCCACTGGGACGGCCAGCAGGCGTCCACGGCCGCTCCGAAGATCGACGATCTGCTGACGGTGATGATCGTCCTTTCCTCCGTCGTCTTCTCGCTGGTGGTGGTGATGCTTGGTTATGCGCTGTGGAAATTCCGCGCCAAGCCGGGCGACGAATCCGACGGCGAGCCTATTCACGGCAACACCCGGCTCGAGGTCGCCTGGACGCTGATCCCGACCGTGATCGTCCTTTTCGCCGGTGGCTACAGCTGGTCGGTGCTGAACGAGATCGAAAAGCCCGCCGGCAACCCGCTCACGGTCGACGTCTTCTCCCAGCAGTACGCCTGGAGTTTCGGCTACCCGGGCAAGGACATGGCCTTCTCGGAGGGCGAAGTCCACGTCCCGGTCAACCGCCAGGTCCAGTTCAAGATGCATGCCCAGGACGTGATCCACTCGTTCTGGGTGCCGGAGTGGCGGATCAAGAAAGACAACGTGCCCGGGATCACGACGACCGCGATCGTGACCCCCGACAAGGTCGGGACCTACCAGCTGATCTGCACCGAGCTCTGCGGCTTCGGCCACGCCTCGATGCGGGCCAAAGTCGTGGTTGAGCCCCCCGCAAAATTCCGCGAATGGGTGGGAAGCTTGAAGAGCAAGGTCCCGGCGCCGCTGGCGGAGTCGATTACGCAGGACACCGAAGCGAACCCGGTGCCGCTGAACGCGGGCGGGGCATAATGAAGGAGACGCGATGACGGCTGCGATCAGGCAACCCGGTTGGATTCGAGGCGCGCTCGGCGCCCTCGTCGCCGCGCGCATTCGGCTTCGGCCTGGTCATCGCTCTGCGGGCGATCTCCGACCTGCCGCTCTACCAGACCGAACAGACCGGCTACCCGCACGTGATCGTGCCGGCGATCCTCGCCCCGCTCGGCTTCCTCGCAGGCTTCGGCTGCTTCGACTACTGGCTGCGCTGGGCCGCCGGCCTGCCGACGATCCCCGACGATCACTCCCAGCACGGGGCCAAGAGCTGGAAGGACTACTTCCGCTTCAACACCGATCACAAGGTGATCGGCATCCAGTACATCGTCACCACCTTCGTCTTCTTCTTCATCGGCGGCCTGATGGCGATGCTGATCCGGGCCGAGCTGGCCCAGCCGGGCACCCAGATCGTCGACGCGGCGGCCTTCAACAGCCTCTTCTCGACTCACGCCGCGATCATGATCTTCCTCTTCGTGATTCCCGTCTTCGCCGGGATCGCCAACTACGTGCTGCCGCTGATGATCGGCGCCCCGGACATGGCCTTCCCGCGCCTCAACGCGCTCAGTTTCTGGATGCTGCCGATGGCCGGCATCCTCTTCATCAGCAGCTTCCTCGCCCCCGGTGGTGCCTTCGACGCCGGCTGGACCGGCTATGCGCCGCTCTCGACCGGGGCTCCGCTCGGGCAGTCGTTCTTCAACCTCGGCGTCCAGTTCGCCGGCGCCTCCTCGATCGCCACCGCGCTCAACTTCCTGGTCACGATCATCACCATGCGGGCGCCGGGCATGACCTTCTGGCGGATGCCGCTGCTGGTCTGGGCCAACCTCTCGACCTCGCTGCTGGTGGTCGCCGCGACGCCGTTCATCGCCGGTGCCCAGTTCATGGTCCTCTTCGACCGCATCCTCCACACCAACTTCTTCGACTTCGCGGCCGGGGGAGACGTGATCAGCTATCAGCACATCTTCTGGTTCTACTCGCACCCGGCCGTCTACATCATGATGTTGCCCGGCTTCGGGATCATCAGCGAGGTCATCTCGATCCACTCGCGCAAGCCGATCTTCGGCTATCGCCTGATGGCCCTGGCGCTGCTGGGCATCGTCGTCCTCAGCTACTCGGTCTGGGCCCACCACATGTTCGTCGCCGGCATGTTCAGCTGGCTGCGGGTGCCGATGATGCTGACCACGCTGCTGATCGCGGTCCCGACCGGGATCAAGATCTTCTCCTGGCTGGGCACGCTCTACTTCGGGAAAATCCACACGTATTCGACGGCGATGTTGTTTGCGCTCGCCTTCATCGTCACCTTCACGATCGGCGGCATCAGCGGCGTCATGCTGGGCATGGTCCCGATCGACATCCACGTCTCCGACACCTACTTCATCGTCGCCCACATCCACTTCGTGCTCTTCGGGGGCTCGGTCTTCACGATCTTCGCCGGGATCTACCACTGGTTCCCGAAGATCACCGGGCGCATGTACGACGAGAAGCTGGGCCGGGTCCACTTCTGGGGCACCCTGGTGGGCACCTGGGGAACGTTCATCCCGATGCACTGGGTGGGGATGGACGGGATGCCGCGTCGCGTCGCTGACTACGCAGCCCAGTTCGGCAACTGGAACCTGCTGATCAGCTGCTTCGCCTTCATGCTCGGCGCCGTGCAGCTGGTCTTCCTCTACAACATGGTCGTCAGCTGGCGCTTCGGCCCGCGCGCCCCCGCCAACCCCTGGCGCGCCAACTCGATCGAGTGGCAGGTCTCCTCGCCGCCGCCGGTCTTCAACTTCGACGAGATCCCGCGCGTCGTCGGCGGCCCCTACGAGTTCGGCGTCCCCGGCGCCAAACACGCGATCATGGCCGGTGAAGGCGCCGAGGCGCCCGCCAAGGAGCCGACCGTGGTGGGGACCACTTGAGCGCCGTGGAAGCGGGTCGCCCGCTGCTCGTCTTCCTCAACGAGGTGGCCGGCGGTCGCAAGCTGCTGCAGGCCGTGCGCGAGCGCCAGGAGACGGTCTCCAAGGTGATCGTTGCTGCGCCCCAGAACCAGCCCTCGGTCGGGCAGCTGATCGACACCGGCGAGGTTCGCGAGGCCGCCCGGGCAAGGGTCGAGGTGACGATGTCGGTTCTGGCCGAGTTCGGAATCGAGGCGGTCGGCGAGGTCATGGACCCCGAGTCCTCGCTGGCGCTCGACGACGCCGTCCGCGCCCACGAGCCGGGCGAGGTGCTGCTCTCCTGCCGTTCGGACACCCGCTTTGGATTCACCCGCAAGGACCTCGTCGAGTGGGCCCGCGTTCAGGTCGAACCGGAGACCAGGCTGACGCACATCCCGGTGCGCATCGAAGACGACGCGATCCGCTGGGACCTGATCCACACTCTCGTCGTCGCCACCAAGACCGTGGCGACCCCGGACCTCGTCAACCGCCTCAAGGAGCGCGCTGCCGCCCGCCCCCATCGCTACACGATCGTCTGCCCCCGGGCCGACGATGTCAGCGAGGCCGAGATCGTCCGCGACCTCGCCGCCACCCTGGCCGAGCTCTACCGGGCCGAGGTCGACGCGACCGGGCAGCCGATGAGCCCCGACCCCTTCCAGGCCGTCAAGAACGCGATCGAGCACTACAGGATCGACGAGGTCCTGATCTCGACCTTCGCCGGCGAGAGCTCGCGCTGGCTCGAGGATGACCTGATCGGGCGGGTGCGGGAGATCACCGAGAAGCAGGTCGAGCACATCGAGGTCGGCCGACCGGCAGCGGTGGTCGCAGCGGCCGTGGCCGGGGGAGAGGCGGACTGAGATGGAGAGCGCAACGATTGCCCGCGGGCACGATCACGCGGAGGAGCATCACGGGCCGCCGGAGGCCAATCAGAGTTCCCGCATCGACAAACAGACGCTGGGGATCCTGCTCTTCATCGTCTCCGAGATCATGCTGTTCGGCGCTTTCTTCGCGTCCTACTTCTTCCTCCGGGTCGTCGTCGACCCGCCGAGCTGGCCGCCGCACCCGTACGAGCTGCCGGTCGCCGTCGCCGGCATCAACACGGCAATCCTCGTCTCATCCAGTTTCACGATCCACTACGCCCTCGAGGCGATCCGTCGCGGCAACAAGCAGGGGCTGAAGCTGGGTCTGCTGTTGACCTGGATGCTGGGCGCGACCTTCCTCTTCATCCAGATCAACGAGTACGTCCACCTCGGCTTCAGCATCCGCGACCTCGCCTTCGGCTCGATCTTCTACGGCCTCACCGGCCTCCACGGGGCCCACGTCTTCGTCGGCCTGATGCTGCTCAGCTTCGCCACGATCCGCGCCTTCCGTGGCCACTTCGGCCCGAAAGCCGAGGATCACCTCGGCGTTGAGGTGCCGGGGATCTACTGGCACTTCGTTGATGTCATGTGGATCATCGTTTATGTGACCGTGTACATCTTGTAGGCGGCCGCTGCAAACCGGCGTCTGGCGGTGTAGATGAAGATCTCCGAGGAGGCTGTTTTTAGGTGGGTCGTGATCGTGGGGGTCGCGGGGGGTTCGGTCGTGGCGCTGACCTTGTTGACGCGGCCGCTGGTGGGGGCGCTGTGGGGGTTGGTGCTGGTCTGCGCGGCGGCTTGGCATGGCCTTCGCTGGGTTGCGCGCAAGCGGCGCGAGAGTTGATTCAGAGCCGTAACCTGCGTAGACAATACGTTGCATTTTCCCCGGTGGAACGGCGCTTCGACACCCTCCAGTACTCACTCATATATGCGGTGATTGGAATGTCCGCCGCGATGGCGGCGGTGCTCGTGGTTGTCATCGTCAGCCAGGCCTGACGCTGCGCTGCGGCCAAAGCTCCAACGCTGCCAGCGCCAGGGCGATCGGGACGGTGGCGGGTAGCTGGTCGACGGCGAAGAAGAGGAGGTCGAAGGCGAGGGCGATGATCGCGACCAGGGCGGCGCCGGTCAGCTGCTGGCGCCGGTCGGCGGCCAGCAGGGCGCCGAGGGTGGCGGCGATGAAGAGGTCGCCGAAGCCCATCACGGCCGAGCCGAAGGAGGCGAGCTGCAGGCGCGGTAGGCCGCCGGGCGAGGCGGCGTTGAGGATCGCGTTGGGCTCCTGCAGGAGGTTGGATCCGACCAGCCAGGCGTCGATCGCGGCCATCGCGTAGATGCCGAGCTTCAGCCAGCGGCCGGGGACGACGCAGGCGAGCAGCCAGCCGAGGCTGACGCAGGCCAGGGCCGAGAGCGCCAGCGCCGCCGTCTCGCCGGCGAGGGCGTCGCGGGTGGCCCAGGCAAGGGCGAGGAGGGGGACGACGAGCAGGGCCAGCGGCGGCCGCCCACCGCGGACGATCCAGGCCAGAGCCAGGCGCCGCCAGCGGCGGCACCGCCACCAGGGCCAGGTAGGTGAGAAAGTGCGCCGTCGCCGAGCTGATGGCGATGGCCCCGATCACCACCCCGATCGAGAGCGGCGGCACCAGCGCCCACCAACGACTACGCAACCGTAAGCCGATGGGCGGGGCTGTGGTCGGGCGCGGGGCGGCGACCAGGGCTGCCTGCACGAGGCTGAGGGCGCCGATCGAGAGCCAGAAGGGGAGCAACCGCTAAAGGCGGGTGGCCGTCGATTGCGCGACCGGCTGCGCGGAGGGGGTGGATTCGCCGCGTGGCTCCAGGCGCCCGGCCGCGGCGACGGTCCACAGCATCGCCAGCCAGTTCAGGGTCGCGATCGCGACGTGGACCCAGACGATCTCGCTGGGCAGTTCCAGAGCCCACTGGAGGCCGCCTATGGCCCCCTGAAGGGCTAGGAGGCCCAGGACCACCGTCAGGGGCTTGACGGCCCGTCTGTCGCCTCCCCGGCGGCGCAGGAGGAACCAGACCGCGATCGCGGCGAACCCGTAGACGGTGGCGATGACCGCATGGCGCTGCACCACCCATTCCAGCGTCTCGACCCCCTCGAAGGTGAAGCGGTGGACGAGCTGCCCCGCGTGGGCGCCGGCGTGGGGTCCCGACGCGGTGGCGATCGTGCCGGCGAGGATCGTCAGCTGGCCGAGCGGGATCAGCGCCCGTACAGACCAGACGCCGAGGCGATCGCTGGAGCGCCGCCGCTCCCAGGGTTCATAGCGCGAGCACCAGGCGAGCGCGAAGGCAGCGTCGAGCAGCATCATCGAGAGGATGAAGTGGGACATCACCAGTCCCGGCGCGAGGTGGTACTTGACGACGAGGGCGCCGAGGACCGCCTGGCCGACGACCCCCAGCGGCAGCAGGGCACCGAACAGGGCCAGGTGCCAGCGGTAGGGGACGCGGAAGAAGGCGAGCACGCTGGCGGCGATAACGGCGAAGCCGACGAACCCGGTCAGCAGCCTGTTGCCGTACTCGATCACCGCGTGGGTGTCGAGCGGCGGAACCGTGCCGCCGTAGCACTTGGGCCAGTCCGGGCAGCCGAGGCCGGAGCCGGTCAGGCGCACGCCGGCGCCGGTGAGGACGATCAGCGCCAGGGCGCCCAGAGCGACGGCGGTCACCTGGGCGTAGCGCTCTGGAGATATCTCGAAGCGGTTCTGTAGGCGGTCCCGCATCGTCACGAACATCATCGCAGCGGCCTTGCGGCCGCCGTTCAGTTGTGAGGGCCGCCTACGTCGTTTTCCTCGTTGTCGGGCGCCTTGGACTTCTTCGAGCTCTTTTCGCCCCCGCCGGCCGGCGTGTTTTCGACCAGGTACTGGACGAGCTGTTCGATTTCCTTCGGCGAGATCGTTTCGCCGAAGTTGGCCGGCATCACGTTGGCGGGGAAGCCTTCGGCGATTTCGGCATTGGGATTGACGATCATTTCCTTGACTGCCGCCGCGGTGTCGTCCGGGGCCAGGTATTCGTCGAGGTTGGGGCCGGTCACGCCACCCGAGTTCGCGGCAGCAAGGGCGTGGCAGCCGCCGCAGCCGTTGTTGGCGAAGACCTGGGCACCGGGGCCGCCGGGCACCTTGGGGGGTGCGGCACCGGGCACGCCGGCGTACATGCCGACGTAGGCGGCGATGTCGTCCAGGTCTTGCCCGCTGGCGAGGTCGGCCGGCATCGAGACCGCCGGGTTGCCGTTGTCGGGCCGCGGGTTCTCGACCTGGGCCTTGACGATCCCTTCGATCGTGTCGCTGTTCTCGCCGACTTCGCGGGCGGAGGCGAAGGCACTGTCGAGGCTGGGGCCGATTTCGGCCGTGGTGCCGGCCTGGGCGAGGACGTGGCAGACGCCGCACTTCTGGATGAAGAGGACGCGGCCGCGCGTCGTGTCAGCGCTGGTCGTGCCGCAGCCGGACGCGGCGACGACGACGCCCGCGAGGGCGGCGAGGGCGAGCAGCGGGCGGATGAGTTGCGAAGGGGTGTGCATACGGCTGGCGGGCGCCGGAGTCTATATGTCGAGGCAGCCTGAAAGCGTCCTGTGGGCCGCCGCGGTGGAGTAGTCTTGCGGCGATCCGCACTAACTCGATGTTGGGCGAGAGGAGGCCGCAGATGCAGGTGAGAGACGGGATGTCAGAGGTGTCGTTGACCGTCGGCCCTTCGCACACCTTGCGCGAGGCCGCGGCAATGATGGTCGAGAAGGGGACCGGGGCGGCGCTGGTCAGCGACGCCGAGTCGCCGACGCCCGGAATCGTCACCGAGCGGGACCTGCTGATCTCGATCGGCGGCGGCGAGGATCCGGACGTCGAGCTGGTCGGCGAGCACATGGCCGAGCGGGTTATCGCGGCGGAACCGGACTGGAGCCTGGAGCGGGCGGCGGCCGAGATGTCGCGCCGCGGCGTCCGCCACCTCGTCGTCTTCGACGCCGGAGACGCCGTCGGCGTGCTCTCGATGCGCGACATCGTCCGCGTCTGGACCTCGGACGGAGCGACCTCGGGGATGACCCCGGGCTGAGGCTGGAGTGCTCGAGCCCGTTAGGGCTTGGGCGGGGCCGAGATGGTTTCGATCGGCAGCGCCGCTCCGTGCACACGCTGCTTGCGCGGCAGGCCGTAGTAGGAGCGGATCGCGCCGCGGGTGAAGTTGCGGAAGGCGGCGAGGACGAAGATCGCCCCGACCACCGCGTAGACGAACCGGGGGGAAGATGAAGCCGCCCGCGTAGATGCCGCCGACGAGCCCCATGACGCCAAGCGCGAAGAAGGCCGGCGCCCAGGAGGGCTTTGGCGCGTAGACCATCTCGCCGGGCTCAGGTATCTGTCGATGCTCGCTCATCGGGTTACTGGGCGATGTAGAGGAAGGCGGCGACAAAGCAGAGCGCGAAAACAGCTGCAGCCAAGCCGCCGGCAACCAGCCCAGCACTCATGTTCTTGCGCGCAGTCTCGCGATCCACAGCCGGATTTCTATCAGGAGCGGAGGGGGCGCGACTCTGGCTTCGTGGGTTGGGGGTCGGGTACCCCTCCTCACTCGCCTGACTGGCGGGGTCGCCTAGGGCCGTCCGAGATGGCCTCTTGGCCAGCGGCGCAAAACGTTCGGAGGGGTACCCGACCCCCAACCCGCCAACCCCGTATCGCCGCCTCAGACGTTGGCCGCTATGGCCATCGAGAGGAACAGCAGGGCTAGATACGCGAGGGAGAAGAGGTAGGTGCGGAGGGCCCAGAGCGCGCTCCTTGGTGCGGAGCAGCATGGTGGAGAAGTAGATGAAGGCGGCGCCCAGCAGCATCGAGGGGACGAGGTAGGCGACGCCGAGGCCGCCGGCGCAGAAGGGCAGTTGGGTGACGGCATAGAGGAGGACGGTGTAGAGGAGGATCTGGCGCCGGGTCTCGTCCTCGCCACGGACCACCGGCAGCATCGGGATGCCGGCCTTGGCGTACTCGTCCTTCATCAGGATCGAGAGCGCCCAGAAGTGCGGCGGTGTCCAGAAGAAGACGATCGCGAAGAGGTAGAAGGCCATGCCGCTGAGGCTGCCGGTGACCGCCGCCCAGGCGACCAGGGGCGGGACCGCGCCGGCGGCACCGCCGATGACGATGTTCTGGGGAGTGGACCGCTTCAGCCAGAGCGTGTAGACGAAGACGTAGCCGAGCAGGCCGGACAGCGAGAGGGCCGCCGCCAGCGGGTTGACGGTGAGCGCCAGCAGCGCGAAGGAGGCGCATCCGAGCAGGGTGCCGAAGGCGATCGCGGCGGCAGGGGAGACCCTGCCGGAGGCGACCGGGCGGTCGGCGGTGCGGGCCATGGTGATGTCGATGTCGCGGTCGACGGCGTGGTTGATCGCGCCGGCGCCGCCGGCCGAGAGGGCGCCGCCGAGGCAGGTGAGGAGGATCAGGCCCAGCGAGGGGTCGCCGGCGACGTACATCGTCGTCACCGTCGTGAACAGCAGCAGCGACTGCACCTTCGGCTTGGTCAGCGTCAGGTAGTCGCGGACCACGGTCATCGCGGCGGACCGCGGAACAGCCGTGGCCGCCGTCGGGGTGGGCGCGGTCTGCGCGCCGGCGCCGGCTTCCATGTCGGTCAGGCTACCGGCTGGGACTCGCGAGCCGGTGCTGGGGCGCTGCTGGTGCGGTGGGCGATCGCGTCGCGGATGTCCCGCATCGGCTGGGCACTGCGGACGTCGGGCAGGACGTCGAAGTTGTGCGGCTCCGGCGGCGAGAGCGTGAGCCACTCGAGCGACTCGCCGGCCCATGGGTCATGGCCGGCCTCGGGCCCGTTGACGCGGCTGGAGATCGCGTTGACCAGGGTCATCACGATCCCGGCGGCGAGGACGAGGGTGCCGATCGAGGCGATCAGGTTGTAGGCGTTGACGCCGGTGCCGTCGAAGAACTTGTAGGCGTCGATCACCTCGCCCTGCTCGCCACCGGCGAGGAAGAGCGGCACGAAGGCGAGCAGGATGCCGACGCCCATCGTCCAGAAGGAGATGCGGGCGAGGTTCTCGCCCATCGTGCGGCCGGTCATCTTCGGGAACCAGAAGTAGAGCGCCGCGAAGCCGCCGAAGACGGCGCCGCCGACGAGGGCGAAGTGGGTGGCCGCGGTGGAGTCGGTGGTGTTCTTCAGCTCCCAGGCCGCGGCCACCATCGAGTGGTCGATCTCGGCGGCGAGGCCGATCGAGATCGAGGAGATCGCGCCGAGCGCGAACAGCAGCGGCGCCCGCATCCGCAGCGCGCCGCGACTCATCGTCGCGATCAGGTTGAAGGCGATCAGGCCGAAGGGGACGATCAGCGCCAGCGACATCAGCATCGCGAAGTACATCCAGCCGATCCCGATCGGGGCGGTCAGCATGTTCTGCATCCAGGCCAGGGTGCCGAGCACCGCGATCGCGACCATGGACCCCATGACGACGCCGCGGTTGACCAGCGGCCGGCCGGAGAAGGCGGCGACGATCTCGGCGATCGCGCCGAAGGCGAAGATCAGGATCAGCATGTAGGCACCGGAGAAGAAGATCCAGCTCAGGTGCTGCCACAGCAACGGCGCGCCGCCGGAGCCGTCGGCGAAGAAGATGCCGTCGTAGTTGCGGTCGATCATCAGCATCGTCAGCGCCGCCAGCAGCACCGGGCCGATCACCAGCAGCAGCCAGCAGCTGACCGTGGCGGCCCAGGAGAAGACCGGGACCCGGCGCCAGGCCATGCCCGGGGCGCGCAGGTTGCGCAGCGTCGTCAGCAGGTCGATCGCGATGAAGACGAAGCCGAGGGTGCAGAGCCCGGTCGTCGTCGCCCAGGCGTCGACGCCGTTGTTGGAGAGGAAGGCGAGCTCGCTGAGCGGGGCCAGCGGGTTGATCCCGGCCTCCGAGGGGGTGAAGAGGAAGCCGGCGTAGAGCACGGTGGCGCCGGCGACCCAGAGCGCCACGCCGATCTGGCCGAGGCGGGGGAGGGCGGTGCCGCGCGAGCCGATCTGCAGCGGCGCCACGTAGTAGAAGAGGCCGAGCGCCAGCGGGAGCGCGAAGAGGAAGATCGCCGAGGCGCCGTAGAGCGACAGCATGCGGTTGAAGGCGACCGGGGAGAGGAAGGTGTTCTCGGGGATCGCCAGCTGCAGCCGCATCAGCAGCAGCTCGACCAGGGCGATGAAGAGGAAGCCCAGGGAGCCGCAGATCAGGATGCGACCGAGATCCTTGTGGTCGGCGCTGGTGGCGAGCTCGATCCAGCGCGGGCGGCGCTTACCCGGAAAACCGTCGATGACCAGCTCGGGGCGCGGTTTCTCGCTCATGGGACTTCTCCGTTTTCGATCAGGCCGACGACGCGATCCTGGGCGCTGTCGATGTCGGCTTTCTGCCGCTTGACGAATTCTTTGTAGGCCCGCGGGGAGACGACTTCGACCGCGGTCCGCATGGCGGCGTAGGCCTGGCCGGAGAGCGTTGCCGACTGGCCCTCGTAGACGCCTTCCTCGTCGGCGCGGAAGCTGGTCTTGTTGACCTTGCCGGGGACCGCGTCGCGCTTGCCGGAGAGGTCGGGCACGTTCCAGGTGTGGACGACGTCGGTGGAGAGCAGTTCCAGCTTCACGGCGGTGTCGGCCGGGACGACCAGCTTGTAATAGGAGAAGGCGCCGTTGGGGTAGTCGTAGCGCCACAGCCACTGCTGGCCGGTTGCCTTGATCGTCAACGGCGCGGTCTTGGCGGCGGCGAGGCCGGCATCGCCGTTGGCCGGGGTCTCCCGTGCCTGGCCGGTGAAGATGACGCTGAGGATGAAGATCGCGGCGGCGAAGACGGTGAGCACCGCGCCGACCCGGAACTGGACCCGACGGCCGCTGCCGCCCTCGCTCGGGATGCTGCCGCGCTGGGCGCGGTTGCGGCGCACAGCGAGGATCAGCGCGACGTTGATCGCGACGACGACTATCGCCGCGGCGACGAAGCCGATCTGAAGCAGGGTGTCGATCTGGTCGGTGCCAGGAGAGTGCGGCGTCAAAGCGCGGCCATTCTAATCACGTGGAACCCCTGAACGGCGGTGCGCCATCGCTCGCGCTTTCCCGCGCCTACCTATACTCGCCGACCTTATGAAGAGGGGCCCCCGGCCATCACCCGCGCTTCGACTGGCTGTGCGGGCCGGAGCGACCGGTCTGATCGCCGCCGCGGTGGCGGTTCCGCTGCTGCGCCGGCGCCTGCGGGTGCCGGCCCCGGTCACCGTCGCCGCCTGCGCCGGCGGCCCGCTCGCGCTCGCCGTTCTCTTTCCCCGTTCGAAGAAGCGCGACGTCGCCCTCTACGCGATGCAGATGTGGGCCTTCATCATGGTCCACGAGATTCCCTTCGACGATCCCCAGCGCCTGCGGGCCCGCCTGCGCAGCCGCTACCCGATCGTCAGCGACCGCGTCATCGGCGGCGGCCGGCTGCCGAACACGCGCCTGCAGCAGCGGCTGGCCCGCTTCTCCGGGGTCAGGGTCGTCGACCGCGTCCTCACCTGGACCCACTGGCTCTGGTTCTTCGAGCCCTACGTCTCGCTGGCCCTGGTCCTCGTCCGCAACAACGAGCGCTTCCCCCGCGCCGCCCGCCAGATGGCTGCTGTCTTCGACCTCGGCTGCGCCGTCTACTTCGCGGTGCCGACGGCGCCGCCCTGGTGGGCCTCGGAGGAGGGGCTGACCGGGGAAGAGGTGCGGCGGGTCATGGTCGAGGTCGGCGAGGACACCTGGGGCTCGGCCTGGCCGAAGATGTATGACGCGCTCGGTGGCAACCCCTGGGCGGCGATGCCCTCGCTGCACTTCGCCACCTCGCTGGTCGCGGCGCTGTCCCTGGCGGAAGTGGGCAAGGTCGAGGGGACGCTCGGTTGGACTTACGCCGGGACGCTCGGCTTTGCCCTCGTCTACCTCGGCGAGCATTACGTCACCGATCTCCTGGCCGGAGCCGCGCTGGTCGCGGTCGTCAGGCGTGGCGAGCCGCTCGCGGAGCCGCTCGTGCACGGGGTCACCCGCGGTCTGCGCCGGTTGGAGCGCCTGGCCAACGGGTAGCGTCCCAACGGTGTCTGAGGACCCGGCGAACGCCAACGGGACCGTCGAGATGCCGCTGCTCACCACCCGGCGGCTGATCCAGACGGTCGTAGTCGTCCTGCTGCTGCTCGGCGGCATCTACTTCCTCTTCCCGAAGCTGGTCGGACTGGGCGACGCGCTGGGCCGGCTCGACGAAGCGGATCCGCTCTGGATCGGGATCGCGATCGGCTTCAACGTGCTCGCCTACGCGACCTACATCGCCCTCTTCAAGGCCGTGGTCGGCGGCGATGCGCTGCGCCTGAAGTGGAAGGAGACCTACGAGATCAACATGGCCGGGGTGGCGGCGACGCTGCTGTTCTCGGCCGGCGGCGCCGGCGGCATCGCGGTCACCTACTGGGCGCTGCGCAAGGCCGGGATGGGGCGGCGCGATGTCGCCCGGCGGATGGTCGCCTTCATCACCCTTCACTACGCCTTCTACCCGATCGCGCTGATCGTCTTCGGGGTGCTGCTGCGGACCGGGGTGCTGGAGGGCAAGGGCTCGGTCGAGTTGACGATCGTGCCGGCCGCGGTCGCCGGAGTCCTGCTGGTGCTCGGGGTGCTGATTGCCCTGATCCCGCCAGACCTGGAGCGCAGGCTGGCGCCCTATGCGCATGGCGAGCGCGCCGAATCGTTCCTCAAGAGCGCCGCCAAGGTGCCGGCGACGGTGGGCGAGGGGTTTCGGTTCGCGATCGGGCTGTTCGCCCACCCCTCGCGCGGCGGGCTGGCGGTGCTCGGCGCCGCCGGCTTCTGGGCGGCCAGCATCGGCGTGCTCTGGGCCTCCTTCCATGCCTTCGGCGTCCACGTGCCGCTGGCGGTGGTGGTCCAGGGCTTCTTCCTTGGCATGGTCGCCAATCTCTTCCCGCTGGCGCCGGCGGGGGTGGGTGCGGTCGACGCCGGCATGATCGGCGCCTTCGTCCTCTTCGGCATTCCCGAGACGACCGTCTTTCCCGCGATCCTCATCTTCCGCCTGGTCGCCTTCTGGATGCCGATCCCGGTCGGCATAATCGCCTTCTTCCAGCTCCGCAAAACGGTCCACGGGTGGGAGACAGAGGGCCTGCCGGTGGGGCGGGGCGGCAATGCCGAAACGGACCTCGAGCTGCCCGTCGGAGGATTTGCGATGAGCCGCCGAGGGCACTACTATAAAAAGTAAAGTAATAGACTCCAGGCGGAAATAAATGGCTGAGACGAAGAAAATCGAGAACGTGATCATCATCGGCGGAGGGCCTGCCGGCTACACCGCGGCGCTCTATACAGCGCGGGCAAACCTGGAGCCGCTCGTCTTCGAGGGCTTCCAGTGGGGCGGGCAGCTGCAGAACACGACCGACGTCGAGAACTACCCGGGCTACCCCGAGGGGATCATGGGCCCGGAGATGATGAGCCAGTTTCGTGCCCAGGCCGAGCGCTTCGGGACCCGCTTCGTCACCGACGACGTCGACCGCGTCGAGCTCTCCGACGGGGGCGTCCAGAAGGTCTTCCTCGGCGATGAGGAGCACCGCGCCAAGACCGTGATCCTGGCAATGGGGGCGGAGCCGAAACGACTCGGCATTCCCGGCGAGATGGAGCTTGGCGGCCGCGGCGTATCCACCTGCGGCGTCTGCGACGGCGCCTTCTTCAAAGGCCACGACGTGATCGTGATCGGCGGTGGGGACTCGGCGATGGAGGACGCGATCTTCATCTCCAAGTACGCGGAGCGGCTGACGATTGTCGGTCGCCGCGACGAGTTCCGCGCCTCCAAGATCATGTTCGACCGCGCCCGCGAGCAGGACAACATCAGCCTCAAGACGCCGTTCATCCCGGAGGAGTTCCTCGCCGGCGAGGACGGCAAGCTGGAGAAGGTTCGCCTGCGCCACCGCGAGACCGGGGCCGAGGAGGAGATCGCGGCCAGCGGCGCCTTCGTCGCGATCGGTCACATCCCCAAATCGGAGATCGTGGTCGGCCAGGTCGGCACCGACGAGGACGGTTACATCGTCACCGAGCCGGGCTCGACCCGGACCAACCTGGCCGGGGTCCTCGCCGTCGGCGACGTCGTCGACCACACCTACCGCCAGGCGGTCACTGCCGCCGGCACCGGCTGCATGGGCGCGCTCGACGCCGAGCGCTACCTGCGCGACAGTCCACCCCCGGTCGAGGCGCACTGGATGCCGGGTGGCGAGCCGGTCGAGATCGCGCCCTAGCCGATGGGCGAGCGCCTCTCTGCCTACTTCCCCTTCGCGCTCGCGGTCATCCTGCCGCCGGTCGGAGTCCTGCTCGGCCTGATCGCGCTGCAGAACGACGATCGCGAAGCCGGCCTGCGGCTGATCGGGATCGCCGTCGCCGCCGCCGTCGTCTGGGTTCTACTCTTTACCGCCTGATGCCGGAGTGTGCGCACCTCGACACGATTGAGTTCCTCGACCTCCCGGACGAGATCGCCGGCTGTGAGGAGTGCCTGGCGCTGGGGATGCGCTGGGTTCACCTGCGGATGTGCCAGAGCTGCGGCCATATCGGCTGCTGCGACAACTCGATCGGCAAACACGCCACGGCTCATTTCAAGGCGACGGGCCACCCGATCATCCGCTCGGCCGAGCCCGGCGAGACCTGGAGCTGGTGCTACCCGGATGAACTGATGTTCGAGCTGCGCGCCGAGTAGACGCGTGGCCGGGATTCAGCGCAGGTAGCCGCACTCGACCGCGGCGGCGTTCAGCTCGTCGCGGAACTTGGGGTGGGCGATGGCGATCAGGCGGCGGCTGCGCTCGGCGATCGAGCTGCCGCGCAGCTCGGCGACGCCGTACTCGGTGACGACGCGGTCGACGACGTTCTTGAAGGTGGTGACGGCGGCGCCGGGGTGCAGGCTCGGGACGATCCGCGAGACCTCCTCGTCGCCGGTGGTCGAGTGGAGGACGATGAAGGCCTGGCCGCCCTCGGAGAGGACGGCGCCGCGAGCGAAGTCGGCCTGGCCGCCCGAGGAGGACCAGTAGCTGCTGCCGAGGCTCTCGGAGGCGCACTGGCCGAGGAAGTCGACCTCGATCGTGGCGTTGATCGCGGTGAAGTTGGGCTCGAGCTTGACCTGGCCCGGGTCGTTGGTTTCGTCGACCGGCCAGAACTCGACCCCGGGATTGTCGGCGACGAAGTCGTAGAGGCGCTTGTCGCCCAGCGCCGTCGTGGTGATCAGCTTGTTGCGGTGGGTGCGCTTGCGGGTCCCCGTCACCACCCCCTGCTCGACCAGGTCGACGATGCCCGGGGAGAGCAGCTCGGTGTGGATGCCGAGGTCGCGGTGGCCGGCAAGCAGCGCCAGCACCTGGTCGGGCACGGCGCCGATCCCGGCCTGGAGCGTCGCCCCGTCGGGGATCCGCTCGGCGACCAGCTCGGCGATGCGGCGGTCGGAATCGCGGGCGGGGCGGGCCGGTAGCTCGACCAGCGGGTAGTCGGCCTCGCACCAGCCGAGGAGTTGGCTGATGTGGATCTGGTTCTCGCCGAAGGTGCGCGGCATCCGCGCGTTGACCTCGAGGAAGAACGGCAGCTCGCCGATCATCGCGGCCACGTACTCGGCGTGGCAGCCGAGCGAGAAGTAGCCGTGCTGGTCCGGCGCCGAGGCGGCGGTGAGGACGATCGGGTCGCGGGTGGTGCGGCGCATCAACGCCGGCACCTCGCTGAAGTTGTTCGGGACCAGGTCGCAGTCGCCGCGGTGGAAGGCGGCTTTGTCGTGCGGGGAGAGGAACCAGGAGACGTGGCGCAGGCCCTCGAACTCGCCCTCTATGTAGGGCCGGTCGCGCAGCGGCAGCATCTGGTGCAGGCGCACGTCCGCGAGCCGGGCGGCGCCGGCTTCGAGCGCGTCGATGACCGTCTTCGGTTCGCCGTTGCCGAGGCCGACGATCCCGTCGCTGCCACTGGCGAGGTGGTCGAGGACGGCTTCCGGCTGGCAGCGCTTCGCCGTGAGTGCGGCGGCGATCGTGGTCATCTCTCCGGGGTCACGATCGCGAAGCCGGGGTCTGGCTCGTCGAGCAAACCGAGCAGCTCGCCGAGCTTCGCCCCATCTCCCTCGACGCGCAGGCGCCCGCTCGTCGCCAGCTCGGCCAGGTCGGCTTCTTTGCCGAGCATTTCGTTCAGTGCCTGGCGCTCGATCGTCAGCGTCGCCTCGGCCTCGCGGGTCATGTCCAGGGCGGTGGTTGAGCACGCCGTTCTCGAGTTCGATCAGGTGGCGGGTCGTCGGGCTCGGTGACCAGCCAGTTGATCCGCAGTCGCTGTCTCCCAGGCGCGCGGGCCGTCGAGGCGGATCGCCATCGCGTCGAGGATCTGCTCGACCGAGAGCTGGGCGAGGATGTCGGGCGGCCGCCGCGACGTCGGGGTTCCGCCGACGCCCTCGCGCAGCTCCCGCGCGCCCATGAGGAAGAAGTTGCGCCAGGTCGCGTTCTCGGCGCCGTAGCCGAGCTGCTCGAGCGCGTCGGCCTGCAGCTCGCGCGCCTCGCGGTTGCGGGGTCGGCGAAGACGATGTGGTTGACGACCTCGGTCACCCAGCGGTAGTCGCCGGCCTCGAACGACTCGCGCGCCCGCGCCAGCATCGTCTCGGCGCCGCCCATGAACTCGACGTAGCGCGCGCGCCGACTCGACCGGCGGGTGCTGCCAGAGGTGGGCCGGGTTGCCGTCGAACCAGCCCAGGTAGCGCTGGTAGACCGCCTTGACGTTGTGGCTGACCGAGCCGTAGTAGCCGCGGCAGTGCCACTCGCGCGGCGAGGCTCGGCGGCAGCTCGACCATCCTCGGCGATCTCGGCGCCCGGTGTGGCCCTGGTTGATCAGGCGCAGCGTCTGGTCGTGCAGGTAGGCGTAGAGGTCGCGCTGCTTGCGCAGGAAGTCGACGATCCGCTCGCTGCCCCAGCAGCGGCCAGTGGTGGCCGGCGAAGAGGACGTCGCAGTCGCGCGCCGAAGAGCTCGATCGCCTCGTCGAGGTAGTGGGCCCAGACGTGCGGGTCGCGGACCAGGGCGCCGCGGAGGGTGAGCGATGTTGTGCATCGTGTGCGTCGCGTTCTCGGCGATGCAGAGCGACCCGCCGGTCGGGGAAGAGGAAGTTCATCTCCGCGGGCGCCTCGGTGCCGGGCGTGAGCTGGAAGACCATGCGGATCCCGTCGACGGTCTCCTCCTGCCCGGTCGCCGTGACCTCGAGGTTCGGCGGGATCAGGGTGACGGTGCCGAGCGAGGTGGTCTGCCCGAGGCCGGCGCCGATCTGGCCGTCGCGGCCCGCGCTCGCAGCATCGCCCCGTACATGTAGCCGGCGCGCCGGCCCATCGCCGTGCCGGCGTAGACGTTCTCGCTGACCGCGTGGTGGAGGAAGCCGGCCGGGGCGAGCACCGGCATCTCGCGCTCCTCCACCTCGCGCGGGACGAGCACGCTTCGGCGCCGCCGAAGTGGTCGATGTGGCTGTGGGTGTAGAGGAGCCCGGTGACCGGGCGCTCGCCGCGGTGCTCGCGGTAGAGGGCGAGCGCGGCCGCCGCGCACTCGGCGCGAGATCAGCGGGTCGATCACGACGATGCCCGTCTCGCCCTCGACCACGTGCATGTTCGAGAGGTCGAAGCCGCGCAGCTGGTAGAAGCCGGGGGCCATCTCGAAGAGGCCGGCGATCCGGTTCAGCCGGCTCTGCCGCCAGAGGCTGGGGTGGGCGGTGTCGGGCGGCTCGCCGTCGAGGAAGTCGTAGGACTCGAGGTCCCAGACGCGACCTTGCCGCCCTCGCCCTCGATCGAGCGGCGGCTCGAAGGGGGCGACGAGGCCGCGGCTCGCCGTCCGCGAAGTCGCCTTCGGCGTCGGCGGCGGCAGCGAGGCGAGCGCGTCGCGGTTGCGCGCGAGCGGTGTGCGGCGGACGCCGGCTTGCGGCTGGCTTCACGCCTGTACCCTCCTCGGCTGCGGCCAGCAGGCGCGGCGCCGGGCGTAGGCGTCGCCAAGCCTCGGCCTCCAGCCCCTCGCAGCAGCTCGACGGCGCGCGCCGGCGCCGATCAGGCCGGTGATGCCGAGCGGGCCGAGCGGCCAGTTGAGGCCAAGTCGCATCGCCGTCTCCATGTCGTCCGGCGAGGCGACCCCTTCCTCCAGCGCGAAGGCCGCCTCGTTGGCGATCTGGGCGAAGAGGCGGGGGAGGATCCGCGGGCCGGTCGGGTCGATCTCCGTCAGCGCCTCCGGGTCCAGCGTCGCCTCAACCCTCGAGCTGTTCCTTTGCCCGCTATCGCGATGCAAAGGAACAGCTGGGCGGGGGGTGGGCGAGCGGCTCGCCGTAGTCATAGAAGCCCAGTCCCGACTTGCGGCCGAGGCGGCCTTCGGCGACCAGGCGTTCCTGGATCGGGCTCGGACGCCAGCGCTCCGGTTCGCCGCCCTGGGCGAAGAACGAGCGGGCGATGGTCAGGTTGACGTCGAGGCCGATCAGGTCGATCAGCTCGAACGGGCCCATGCGGAAGCCGCCGCCGAGGCGGACGACGCGGTCGATCGTCGCGGCGTCGGCGACGCCGTCGCCGAGCATCCGCAGGGACTCGAGCGCGAAGGGGCGGGCGAGGCGGTTGGCGACGAAGCCGGGGGTGTCGCGAGCGCGGATCGGGGTCCGGCCCATCGCCTCCGCGACCGCCGTCGCCGTCGCCAGCGCCTCGTCGGAGGAGCGCTCGGCGGCGACCACCTCGACCAGCTTCATCAGCGCCGGCGGGTTGAAGAAGTGCATGCCGACCATCCGCTCGGGACCCGGGACGCCGGCGGCGATGTCGGCGATCCGCAGCGAGGAGGTATTGCTGGCGAGGATCGTCTCCGGGCCGCAGGCCGCGGCGGCTTCGGCGAACAGCCTCTGCTTCACTGCGAGGTCCTCGGGTGCCGCCTCGATCAGCAGCTCGCAGCCGGCCAGCTCGCCGATGGCCAGCGCCGGCCCGATCCGGTTCGAGGCGGCCTCGGCCTCGGCCTCGCTCCAGCGCCCGCGCGCCGAGCCCTTGGCCAGCGCCTCGCGGATCCCCACCGCGGCGCTTTCGGCGGCCTCGGGGAAGGCGTCGTAGAGGCGGGTCTCGAAGCCGCCCAGGGCCGCGACCTGGGCGATGCCCCGGCCCATCGTGCCGGCGCCGAGGACGCCGATGCGGGCGACCTTCACCGGCCCCTGAAGTTCGGCTCGCGCTTCTCGAGGAAGGCCTGCATTCCCTCGACCCGGTCCTCGGTCGCCATCGCCTCGTCGAACATGCTCCGCTCGGCCGTGAGGCCATCGCTGAGCCCGGACTCCTGGGCCGTGAGCACGGCCTGTTTGGCGAGCCGGGTCGCGAGCGGCGGGCGCTCAGCGATCGTGCGGGCGAGCCCGATCGCCTCGGCGGGCGCCTTGCCCGTCTTGACGACCTTGTTGACCAGCCCCCAGGCGACGGCGACCTCGGCGTCGAAGACGCGGCCGGTGAGGATGTACTCCATCGCCCGCTGCTTGCCGATCGCGCGCGTCAGGCGCTGGGTGCCACCGCCGCCGGGAATGATTCCGAGCGTGATCTCGGGCTGGCCGAAGCGGGCCTTCTCGTCGGCGACGATCATGTCGCAGGCCAGCGCCAGCTCGCAGCCACCGCCGAGCGCGTAGCCGGCCACGGCGGCGACGATCGGCGTCCGCACGGCGGCGATCCGGCGCCAGAACTCGCGCCGCGGTGGCGTCGGCGGGCTCGCCCAGGCCTCGTGCCGCCAGTGCCCTGATATCGGCCCCGGAGGCAAAGATCTCGTCGGAGCCGGCGAGGACGATGCAGCGCACCTCTGGGTCGGCGTCGAAGCGCTCGAGCCCGCCGAGAATCCCCTCTCGCATCTCGCTCGAGAGCGAGTTACGGGTCTCGGGATGGTTGAGCCGCAGCAGGCCGACGTGGAAGTCGTCGACGGAGGCCTCGACGATCGCCAAGGGGCTCAGCTCTCCTCGAAGGGCAGCATCGCGTTGATCCCGGTCGCGGCGCGGCCGATGATCAGCTTCTGGATCTGCGACGTGCCCTCGTACAGGGTGGTGACGCGGGCGTCGCGCAGGTAGCGCTCGACCGGGTAGTCGTCGACGTAGCCGGCGCCGCCGTGGACCTGGATCGCCAGGTTGGCGCATTCGACCGCTGACTCGGTCGCGTACAGCTTGGCGACCGAGGTCTCGGTCGTGTTCGGTTTGCCTTCGTCCTTGAGCACGCCGGCGCGGTAGACCAGCATCCGGCTGGCGTCGCGCTTGAGGATCATGTCGGCGATCATCTCCTGGACCAGCTGGAAGCGGGCCAGGGGGACGCCGAACTGCTTGCGCTCCTGGGCGTACTTGACCGAGGCGTCGACGCAGCCGTCGCAGATGCCGACGCAGCCGGCGGCGACGCTGTAGCGGCCGTTGTCGAGGGCGCTCATCGCGACCTTGAAGCCGTCGCCGATCTGGCCGAGCATCGCGTCCTCGCCGACCTCGACCTCGTCCAGCGCCAGCGAGGCGGTGTCGGAGGAGCGCAGCCCGAGCTTGCCGTGGATCTCCTGACTGGAGAAGCCCTCGCTCGCGGTCGGGACCAGGAAGCAGGCCAGGCCCTTGTGCTTCTTCTCGGGGTCGGTCTGGGCGAAGACCAGGGCGACCTCGGCGAAGTTGCCGAGGCTGATCCACATCTTCTGGCCGCTGATCGACCAGCCGGCGTCGGTCTTGGTGGCGCGGGTGCGGAGGTTGGCGGCGTCGGTGCCGGTGTCGGGCTCGGTCAGGCCGAAGCAGCCCAGCGCCTCGCCCGAGCACAGGCGCGGCAGCCACTGCTGCTTCTGCTCCTCGGTTCCCCACCTCTCGATCGAGCCGGCGACCAGCGAGGTCTGCACGGAGACGACGGTGCGGGCGGAGGAGTCGGCGCGGCCGACCTGCTCGACGATCAGCCCGTAGCCGATGTAGTCGAGGCCGCGGCCGCCGTAGGCTTCGGAGACCGGGGCGCCGAGGTAGCCGACCTCGCCGAGCTTGCTGGCCAACTCGCGGTCGAAGCGGGCGGCACGGTCATTCTCTTTGACCCGCGGCTCGATCTCCTTGTCGGCGAATTCGCGCGCCGCTTCGGAGATCAGTCGCTGCTCGTCGCTCAGCTGGAAGTCCACTATTGCCTCATCTTTCTCGCGACTGCATCAAATTTCCAGGCTGGTGGGCCGGAAATTTGATGCAGTTCGGCTTGCTGTTCATCGGAGTTCTCGCAGCTCGCGGCCCAGGGTCTCGGCGAAGGCTCGTTGAGCCTCCTGGGTGCGTGGGCCGGGGGCGGCCGGGAGGGCGGCGCCGTCGATCGCGGCGACCGCCTGGATCTCGCGCGTGGTGGAGGCGAGGAAGGCCTCGCCTGCGGCGCGCAGGTCGTCGACCCGCCAGCTGCCCTCTTCGACGTGCAGCGCCTTGATCAGACGGTCGCGGGTGATCGACTCGAGCACGCCGTCATCGAGCGCCGGCGTCCGCAGCTCGCCTTCGGGTGAGACCCAGAAGATCGCCGAGGTCGGGGGCTCCAGGACCGTGCCGTCGGGCCGGACCAGCACCGCCTCGTCGGCGCCGCGGCCTTTCGCCAGCCGGCTGGCCTGCATGTTGGCGGCGTAGGAGAGCGACTTGACGCCGTTCAAAATGATCGATGGGGTGTAGGTGACGGTCGCCAGGGTCAGCGTCTCGCCATGGCTGGGGATCGGCTCGGTGGCGGCGATGCGGCGGCCGCCGCGGGTGACGATCAGCCGCAGCTGGCCATCGACCGCGCCGGCGATCTGCAGGAGCGCCACGATCTCGGCCTCCAGTGCCGCCCGGTCGAACTCGAGCTCGATCGCGGCGGCGGAGCGGCCGAGTCGATCGAGGTGGTCGACCAGCGCGAACGGCTTCCCGTCGTAGAGCCGGATCACCTCGAAGGCGCCGTCGCCGCGGTAGAGGCCGTCGTCCTTCATCGGCACCATCGCCGCGGCGGTTGGAGTCACCGTCCCGTCGACGCTGGCCAGCTCTGTGAAGCCCGAAGTCACCGCTGGCGAGGCTACCTGAGACGGCTTCGCCGCTACCCGCGTCGGGTTTCGACCCGGCAGCGCTCGCTGTGATCGCTCCGCAGGCAGCGGATGCTGGCCCGGTTGATGGCATAGCTGTTGCCCCAGGCAACGGTGCCCTGGCGCAGTGCATAGAAGACGGTCACGGTGCCGAAGTAGACCTTCGGCCCGAAGCGCCAGAGCAGTTCGCACTTCTGCCGCGTCGCCCCGAGTCGCCGGCAACCGCCCTGCAACCCCTGGTTGCCCGTGAAGAGCCGGCCGAACCGGGCACTCAGCAGGCCGGCCGCCAGGCCCTCGGCGCTTTCCCTGCTCAGCGTCGGCAACTGGGCCTTCAGCGCGGGAGGCGGGGCGCCGAGTTCGGTCGCGGCGATCCATTCCGCGGCCCAGGTGGAGACGCGGTCGACGCGGGTGAAGATGTTGGGGAACCTGGTGCTGCACCCGGGGCCGCCGGTGCTGACGATCCCGATCTCGACCGGGGAGCCGTCGGCGCGGTGGGCGATCGCCGGGCCGCCGCTGTCGCCGAAGCAGGCGCCGTTGGCGCGATCGGGCGGGTCCGTCGTGCACATCTGCAGGGCGGGGGAGTAGGGCCGGTAGAAGCGCGGGATCTGCCTCCCGCAGGAGGCGGGGTTCAGCACCATGCTGGCGGTCGTGCGGAGTCCCTCGGGCGCCGAGCGGGCGTTGGCGCGGGTGAGGCCCCAGCCGGCCAACTGCAACGGCGCCCCGCCCGCGTAGAGCGGGCTGTCGGCGCCGGCCGCAAGTGGGATCGGTGCGGCTGTGGTGGGGCTTGCGAGGATCAGCAGGGCGGCGTCGCCGTGGGTGGTGCCGGGGTCGAAGCCCGGGAAGACGTGGGTGCCGCTCACCTGGAGGACCTCTCCGGTTTCGTCCCGGCGCGGGTTGGCGCGGCCGGTCGCGACCTTGTAGTCGGGGGCGGGGGTGAAGCCGCCGAGGTCGAGATCCTCGACACAGTGCGCCGCGGTCAGGACCACCCGGGGGGAGACCACCGTGCCGGTGCAGGAGAAGCCCGTGCTCTTGCCGGTCCGGGCGGCGATGAAGGCGAGCGAGGGGAAGTCGGCGATCGCGGCGACGTCGCCGCCGATGATCGAGGCGCGCGCCCCGGAGGCAGCCGGCGCCGCGGTGGGCGCGACCAGGGCGGCGAGTAGCGCGCAAGACGCTGCCAGTACGGCCACTTTCCCTCCGTTCGAGCTCCCCGGCAGCTTCATCCGAGCATCCAGGCTAGTGGTTCGCTTAAGGCTCGGCCGCACTAGACGGCTTCGAAGACCGTAGCCAGGCCCTGGCCGACGCCGACGCACATGGTGGCGATGCCGTACCTGCCGCCGCGGCGGCGCAGCTCGCGGACGAGGGTGCCGGTGAGGCGGGCGCCGGAGCAGCCGAGCGGGTGGCCGAGGGCGATCGCGCCGCCGTTGACGTTGAGGCGCTCCTCCTCGATCCCGAGCTGGCGGGCGCTGGCGAGGACCTGCGAGGCGAAGGCCTCGTTGAGCTCGACCAGGTCGATCTGGTCGATCGTGAGGCCGGCGGCGGCGAGGGCGCGGGGCACGGCCTCGACCGGGCCGATGCCCATGCAGGCGGGGTCGACGCCGGCGACACCGGTGGAGACGACGCGGGCGAGCGGCTCGGCGCCAAGCTCGCGGGCTCCCTGCTCGGAGGCGATCAGCAGGCAGGCGGCGCCGTCGTTGAGGGTCGAGGCGTTGCCGGCGGTGACGGTTCCTCCCTCGCGGAAGACCGGTCGCAGCCGCGCCAGCTTCTCGGCGGAGGCGTCGGGGCGGGGTCCCTCGTCGGCCGTGACCAGGACCGTCTCGCGCCCCCGCGGCGCCTCGATCGGGACGATCTCCTCGGCCAGCCGGCCGGCCGCCGCGGCGGCGACCGCGCGCTGGTGGCTGCGCAGGGCGAAGGCGTCCTGGTCCTCGCGGCTGATCCCGTAGCGCTCGGCGACGTTCTCGCCGGTCTCGCCCATCGACTCGGTGGAGACGCCGAGCTCGGCCATGCGCGGGTTGATCATGCGCCAGCCGAGGGTTGTGTCGTGCATCGTCTGGGGGCCGCGAGGGAGGGCGCGCTCGGGCTTCTCGACGACCCAGGGGGCGCGGCTCATCGACTCGACGCCGCCGGCCAGGTAGATCTCGCCTTCACCGAGCTTGACGGCGCGGGCGGCGCAGTTGATCGCCTCCAGGCCGGAGGCGCAGAGGCGGTTGACGGTGGCGCCGGGAACGCTGTGGGGGAGGCCGGCGAGCAGCGCCGCCATCCGTGCCACGTCGCGGTTGTCCTCGCCCGACTGGTTGGCGGCGCCGAGGTAGACGTCGGCGATCCGCTCGGGGTCGACTCCGGTGCGCTCGACCACGGCCCGGATCGTGTGCGCGGCGAGGTCGTCGGGACGGACCCCGGAGAGGGAGCCGCGGTAGGCGCCCATCGGGGTTCGCAGCGCCTCTATGACGTAGGCGTCGGGCATCGGGGGGAACCGTATCCTTACCTCGTGCTGTACATCCTGGGGACCCTGGCGGTAATCGCGTTCATGATCGGCGTGCTCGTGCTCGTCGGCCACTTCTACCCAGGCAGCGGCGCCGAGCTGCTCGACTGGAAGCCGACCCGCTCGCCCGAGCTCGAGGCCCAGAACGAGATCGACGACATCCGCCAGATGATGGAGGCGCAGAACGAGATGCGCCGCCGTCGTGGCGCCCCGGAGATGACCGAGGCCGAGCTGCAGGCGAAGGTCGCCGAGGACGAGCGGCTGCGACCGCGCGGACCCGGGCCGTTCGGGGCGAGGTAGGCGGGACGGGTTGGCGCGGGCGTTGATCATCGGCTGCGGCTGTCGCGGCAGGGAGCTGGGGGGGCGGCTGCTTGACGCGGGTTGGGCGGTGCGCGGGACCAGTCGCCGCGAGGGTGGCCTGGCGGCGATCGAGGCGGCTGGGATCGAGGCAGCGCTGGCCGATCCCGACCGGGTCGGAACCGTGTTGGAGCTGGTCGGCGACGTCGCCGTCGTCTTCCACCTGCTGGGGTCGGCCAAGGGTGAGCCCGAGGCGCTGGCGGAGATCCACGGGCCGCGCCTGGAGCGGCTGCTGGAAAAGGTCGTCGACACACCCGTGCGCGGGGTCGTCTACGAGGCGGTCGGGAGCGTCGACGCCGCCGTGCTGGCGGGCGGAGCGGAGCTCGTCGCGACCGCGTCGCGGACCTGGCACATCCCGGCGGAGGTCGTCAGGGGCGAACCGGACGACCCTGGCGGATGGTCTCAGGGGATGGTGGATTTGGCTTTGGGCCTGTTATCGCCGGCCCGCGAAGTCAAATAGTTAAACTCGGATAGGAATTAAGGTAGATATCTGAAATACGCGAGAGGGGCATTCGATGGGATTGCAGCTTGGCGACGTAGCACCGGATTTCGAGGCCGAGCACGACCGACGGGCCGATCAAGTTCCACGACTGGATCGGGGACTCCTGGGCGGTGCTGTTCTCCCACCCGAAAGACTTCACCCCGGTCTGCACGACCGAGCTCGGCTACATGGCGAGCATCGAGCCCGAGTTCGCCAAGCGCGGCGTCAAGATCATCGGCCTCTCCGTCGATCCGCTCGACAGACATGAGGAGTGGGTCGACGACATCGAGGCGACCCAGGGTTCGAGGCCCGATTACCCGATCATCAGCGACGCCGATTACGCGGTCTCGAAGGCTTACGGGATGCTGCCGGCCGGCGTCTCCGGCGACCCCGGCGACCGCACTCCGGCCGACAACCAGACCGTGCGCAACGTCTTCGTCATCGGCCCCGACAAGAAAGTCAAACTCATCCTCGTCTACCCGATGACGACCGGGCGCAACTTCGACGAGGTTCTGCGGGTGATCGACTCGCTGCAGCTGACCGCGAACCACAAAGTCGCGACCCCGGCCCAGTGGCAGCAGGGCGACGACGTGATCATCTCCGGCTCGGTCTCCAACGACCAGGCGAAGGAGATCTACCCGGACGGCTGGGAGGAGCCCCGTCCCTACATCCGCATCGTCCCGCAGCCGAACGGCGACTCCAACTAGTCGAGCGCGCTGCAGCAAGTCGCCGAGGATCCGCGCCGTGGCGCCCCAGATCAGCTGTCCCTCCACCTCGTAGGTGGGGGTGCGGATGGGGACGCCGCGGCGGACCAGGCGGCGCATCTCGTAGCTCTCGCGCAGCACCTCGAGCGAGAAGGTGAGGACGGTCTCGACCTCGGTCGGGTTGGGTGCCAGGCCCAGCTCGGCCGGGTGGGCGACGAGGCCGACGAAGGGGTGGACGCGGTAGCCGGTGACGAAGGTCGAGACCGGCGGCAGCGCCCCGACCAGCTCGACCCGCGCCGGCTCCAGGGCGATCTCCTCCTGCGCCTCGCGCAGCGCCGTCGTCGCCAGGTCGGCGTCGATCTCGTCCCGGCGCCCGCCGGGGAAGGAGATCTCGCCGGCGTGCCGGCGCAGGTCGGCGCGCCGCTCGGTGAAAATCAGCCCCGGCTCCCCGGGCCAGCCGTAGAGCGGGAGCAGGACCGCCGCCTCGGTGCTGCCGTGCCCCTCCATTCTCGCCGCCTCCTCGGGCGTGAGCAGGCGCTGGGAGAGGTCGTCCATGAGCGGGATCATCCCCGACCGGGAGCACGGCTAAAAAGGCGCACTAAATGATTACTTGGACGGTGCCGCCGTCAACGGACCAGGCGGCGCCGGCGACGTAGGAGGCGCGGTCGGAGCAGAGGAAGACGATCGCGCTGGCGATCTCGGCCGCGTCGGCGAGGCGGCCGATCGGGCGCTTGGCGCCGGCCTCGGCCAGCGCCTCCTCGCGGGTGGCGGCGCCGCTCAGCGCCTGCGGACTGGTCGAGCAGGCCGCCCGGGTCCATCCACATCTCCGATTCGACCGGGCCGGGGCAGATCGCGTTGACGAGCACGCCCTGCTTCGCGTAGCGGTCGGCGAAGAGGCGCGAGAGCGAGAGCTCGGCGGCCTTGGCGACCGAGTACTCCGGCATCGCCGCCGAGGGGCGCTTGCCGGCGGTCGAGCAGACGTTGACGATGCGGCCCCAGCCGCGCTCGGCCATCGCCGGGGCGGCAGCGCGCATCGCCCGCAGCGGCGCCATCACGTTCAGCTCGTACTGGGCGCGCCAGTCCTCGTCGGGGACCTCGTCGAGGTCGCGCCAGCTGGCGGCGCCGGCGTTGTTGACGAGCACGTCGAGGCCGCCGAAGTACTCGGCCGCGGTGGCGAGGATGCGCTCGCCGGCGTCGGCGAGGGTGACGTCGAGGGCGAGCACGGAGGCGCGACCGCCGGACTTGGCGCCGGCGCCGACCGCCTCTTCCTGGACCTCGCGTAGCCGCTCCTCGCCGCGGGCGACCAGGAGCACGTTGGCGCCCTCGGCGCAGAGCTGGCGCGCGGTCTCGGCGCCGATGCCGCGACTGGCGCCGGTGACGGCGCAGGCGCGGCCCTTGAGCCCGAGGTCCACCTAGGCCGCCTCGAGCCGCTCGGTCACGGTGACCGAGGCCTCGCCGACGAGCACCTTGTGGACGGGGCATTTGCCGGCGACGACGAGCAGGCGCTCGCGCTGCTCCTCGCTGAGCTCGCGCGGCAGCTTCAGCGCCACCGCGAAGGTGGAGGGAACGGGGCCGTCGTAGGAGACGTCGACGTCGACCTCGATCGAGCCGACGTCCCAGCCCTTGCGCTCGGCGTACATCTCGACCGTGATCGCGGTGCAGCCGGCGAGGCTGGCGGCGAGCAGCTGGGTCGGGCGCGGGCCGGTGTCGGTGCCGCCGGCCTCGGCCGGCTCGTCGATGAGCAGCGTGTGGCCGCCCTCGATCTCGATCTCGTGGGCGAAGCCCTCGGTACGGCGGGCGACGATCCTCACGCCGTCAGCCCTTGCCGCGGCCCTCGAACAGGGCCGGGTCGTCGACGTCGGCCCAGCGGGCCATCGCGTAGACGAGGTCGGAGGCGCGGTTGACGAAGTGGATCACGGTCTCGCCGTTGAGCTCGCCGGCGGCGGCGAGGGCGGAGATGTGGCGCTCGGCGCGGCGGACCACGGTGCGGGCGACGTCGAGCTGGGCGGAGAGCTGGTTGCCGCCGGGGACGACGAACCTGGGCGGCAGGTCGACCTCCTCCATGTAGCGGTCGATCAGGCGCTCGAGCTCGGCGACCATCGGCTCGGTGACCCGGCTGACCCCGTCTTCGAGCCGCTCGGCCGCCTCGGGTGCGGTCGCCAGTTCGGCGCCGGCGACGAAGAGGTCGTCCTGAAGGCGGAGGATGTCGGCGCGCCAGCTCGGCGTTCTCGGGGCCGCAGAGGGCGCGGGCGACGCCGAGCGCCGAGCAGGCCTCGTCGAGCGAGCCGTAGGCCTCGGTGCGGCCGTGGTGCTTGGGGACGCGGCCGCCGTACCAGAGCGAGGTGGTGCCGTCGTCACCCTTCTTCGTATAGATCTTGACCATGCGTCCGATCCTATGCGGCGGCGCTCAGCGGACCGGGTTGAAGGCGAAGCCGGTCATCACCTTGGGGAAGAAGTAGGTCGACTTCGGCGGCATGTTGGCGTCGGTCTCGGCGACCGCCTTGACCTGCTCGACCGGGACCGGGCGCTGGATGAAGGCGACGTCGAACTCGCCGCCGTCGACCATCGCCAGGGCGTCGGGGACGCTCTTGGCGTACGCGAGCCCGCGCCGCTCGTCGATGTCCTCGTCGCTCATCCCGGCCAGGCCCTTCAGGACCAGCGTCTCGAGGATCGCCGAGTCGAGGCGGCGGTAGGACTCGGGCTTGCCGTGGAGCCGGCGGTCGAGCTCGGCGGTGTCCTCGAGGCGCAGCCGGTAGGCCTGCTTGTGGAAGTTGTCGTAGAGGCCGAAGACGCCGACGCCGTCCTCGCCGCCGGGGTCGATTCGCTCGCGGTCGACCTCCTCGATCTCGAACAGCTCGCGCAGGCCGGCGCCGAGGCGGCGCTGGCGCTCGGGGTCGGCGGCGAAGCCGGAGAGCAGGCGGTGGGTGGGGAAGACGGTGAGGCCGGGGTCGTCGAGCCCGGTCAGCGCCATCAGCGTGTAGTTGTGCGGCCCCTCGCCGCCGATCTCGTCGCGGTAGGCGCGGGCCGTCTCGTAGCGGTGGTGGCCGTCGGCGATCAGCAGCTCGGCGCCGGCGAGGCGCTCGGTCACGGCGGCGTGGACGGCGGGGTCGGTGATCCGCCAGACGCGGTTGACGGTGCCCGTCTGCGTCCGTCGCCTCGCCCCAGGGCTCGGCCGCCAGGGCCGGCTCGACCAGCGGCCAGGCGTCCGCGGTGCTGAGCGAGAAGATCGGCGAGAGGTTGTAGCCGGTCGCCCGGGTCAGCTCGAGCCGGTCCGCCAGCGGGCCGGGGTGGGTGCGCTCGTGCGGGCGCACGCCTTCGTCGTAGTCGACGACCCGGACCCGGGCGAGGATGCCGTGGCGGCTGTGGCCGGAGCCGTCGGGGGCGGTGTAGTCCTGGGTCAGCGCCCAGATCGAGGGCTCCTCGTCGACGACCAGCGCTCCCGTCCGCGCGCCAGGCGTCGATCGTCCGCGCCGCCCCCTCGTAGGGGTCGCCGTCACGGTCGCTCGCCGGGTCGGCGGGGTCGAACGGCTTCGGCAGGTCGATCGCGACCGCGTTGTAGGGAGAGCGCGCGAGCAGCGCGGCCGGCCGGCGGCGTCGATCACGTCGTAGGGCGGGGCGGCGACGGCGTCGAGCGAGCCGACCGTGCCGAGGTCGTAGTGCAGTGCCTTGAAGGGCTGGACATCCGCCATCGGAACTCACTCTAGACTGGGCCGGTCGGGGTGTGGCGCAGCCTGGTAGCGCGCGGCCTTTGGGTGGCCGAGGTCCTCGGTTCGAATCCGGGCGCCCCGATTTACGGTGGCGGACGATATACGCTCGGGTTTGCAGGGACTCCGACCGATAGGGGCGAGGATGGCGAACGAAGGCGAAGCAGATTCTCGCACCGGGTCGAGCGGGCCGTGTTCGAAACCGACCGTCAGCTGGTAGTCGGCGACGTAACGCTGCCGCCCGAGGGCTACCAGAGCCGGTTCTCGGACGTGCTCAACCGCGCGCGACTTCGACTTCCTGCCGCTGACCAACGTCGAGATCACCTCGCTCGGTCGACGGCAGGGTCAGAGAGCGGCCGTTCGTGGTGATCGCAAGCGGCAGGTGCGGATCGCTCGTCCTACCCGTAGCGTCAGCCCGCGCCGGTCATCGCCGCTCGCGTTCGCGAGGGTCTCAGGCGGTGGCGCGGCGCGCGCGACCGCGGTTCGCGTAGGAGCCGAGGTCGATCGAGGAAGGCGAGGACGACGATGAACCACTCGAAGCCGGAGACGCGGTCGGAGCTGCTCCACATCACCGCGTAGGCGAGCGTCGTCCAGGGCAGCAGGAAGAAGCCCAGGAAGGGCACGAACCAGCTGTCGAAGGCGCGGCTGAGCAGGTCGCTGAAGAGCCAGAGCGCGAACAGCGCCAGGCGCGGCGAGATGAAGGCGAAGAGGACGAGGAAGCAGCCCATGGGGGGACCGTATCCCTTTGCCGGGACGGCGGCAATCGCTACCGTCGAGAGATGGCTGAGAAGTGGACGGCGGCGGACATACCAGACCAGAGCGGGCGGACCGCGGTGATAACCGGGGCCAACAGCGGGCTCGGCCTGGCGGCGGCGCGGGCGCTGGCGGCGGCTGGGGCGGAGGTCGTGCTGGCCTGTCGGAACACGAGGAAGGGCGAGGCGGCGCTGGCCTCGATCCGGGCCGAGCGCCCGCATGCCTCGCTTGCCCTGGAGCGGCTGGACCTCTCCGACCTTTCCTCCGTGCGCGGTTTCGTGGCCCGCTTCGAGGCCGGCCACGGCGACCTCGACCTGCTGATCAACAATGCCGGCGTGATGGCGCCGCCGCGGCGCCACACCGCCGACGGCTTCGAGCTTCAGTTCGGCACCAACCACCTCGGTCACTTCGCCCTCACCGGGCTGCTGCTGGGGCGCATGCGGGGGCGGGGGGACGCGCGCGTCGTCACCGTCAGCAGCACCGCCCACAGATCGGGCGGATCGCCTTCGGCAATCTGCAGGGCGAACGCAACTACTTCCGCTGGCGCGCCTACGGCCAGTCGAAGCTCGCCAACCTCCTCTTCGCCCGCGAGCTCGACAGGCGATTGCGCGCGGCCGGCTGGGGCGTGAAGAGTCTGGCGGCGCACCCCGGCTACGCCTCCACCAACCTGCAGTCGGCGGCGCCGCCGCTGCTCGACCGCGCGGTGATGAAGGTGAGCAACCTGCTGGTCGGGCAGAGCCCGGAGATGGGCGCCCTGCCGGAGCTCTACGCCGCCACCCGGCCCAGCCTCGAAGGCGGGCTCTTCATCGGGCCCGACGGGTTCGAGGAGCAGCGCGGCCACCCGAAGGTGGTGAGCCCGAGCAGGGCCGGGCGCGACGAGGAGACGGCGGCACGGCTCTGGGAGGTCTCCGAGGAGCTGACCGGCGTCAGTTACGACTTCGGCTAGTCGTCCCGCCGGTTCACAGGCTCGTCAGACCTCTGCCGTAGCCTCAATGACAAGGAGGAAACGACATGAACCGACTCGGAAACCCGATGGACACCCACGCTGTGCTCGGTACCCCGCTGAAGCCGCCGTTCCCGGAGGGGATCGAGGTCGCCTACTTCGCGCTCGGCTGCTTCTGGGGCGCGGAGCGGCTGTTCTGGGGACTCGACGGCGTCTACACGACGGCGGTCGGCTACCAGAACGGGACCACCCCGAACCCGACCTACGACGAAGTCTGCTCGGGGCAGGACCGGCCACGCCGAGGCGGTCCTGGTCGCCTTCGACCCGGCGAAGGTCTCCTACGCCGACCTGCTGAAGGTCTTCTTCGAGGAGCACGACCCGACCCAGGGGATGCGCCAGGGCAACGACGTCGGCACCCAGTACCGCTCCGGCATCTTCTACGACCAGCGACGCCCAGGAGGCGACGGCGGAGATGGCGCGCGACGCCTACGACGCCGACCTGAAGCGCCGCCGGCAAGGAGACGACGACGACCGAGATCGAGCCCGCCGGGCCGTTCTACTACGCCGAGGAGTACCACCAGCAGTACCTGCACAAGGTCCCGAACGGCTACTGCGGGCTGGCCGGAACCGGCGTCAGCTGCCGCATCCCGGCAGCCGCCTCCTGACCGCGGGGTTGGTCCACCGGCGCGGCGAATAGCATCTCGCGCCCGTGGCACCCTCCTTCGGCTCCTACATCGGCGGCTGCCTCGCCGTAATCGGCATCGTTGCGGCGCTAGGCCTCGGCGGCTACTGGCTGCGGCGCTGGATCGTGCCCGAATTCTCCGGGGCGCTGGCGCGGCTCGCCGACGCCACGATCGCGGTCGCCCTGCTGGTGATCTCGCTGGAGATCCTCGGCACGCTGAGTCAGCTGTACCTGGGCTGGATCGTCCTCTTCTGCATCGCCGTCGGGCTCGGCGCGGCGGCGCTCGGGCGGCACATGGCGCCGCGCGAGGGCCAGGAAGTGCCGGCGCCGAAGGTGCGGGACGGCGGCGCTGCTGATCGCCCTCGGCGTCGCCTCCTTCACGGTCGCCGAGTGGACCTTCCCCTCCCAGCTCAGCCTCGACCTGGGGATGTTCGGCGGCGACACCACCTGGTACCACATGCCCTTCGCGGCGGGGATCGCCCAGGAACACTCGACCGTCCACCTCCACTTCACCGACCCGCTGCGACTGGCGGCCTGGTTCTACCCGCAGAGCACCGAGCTGATCCACGGCGCCGCGATCGTCCTCTTCAAGAGCGACTGGCTCTCGCCGCTGATCAACCTCTTCTGGCTGGCGATCGCGCTGCTGGCGGCCTGGTGCGTCGGCCGGCCGTACAAGGTCGGCCCGGCGACGCTGGTCGCCGGCGCGATCGTGCTCGACGCCGGGGTGATGATCGAGACGCAGCCCGGGGAGGGGCGCAACGACATCATGGGGCTGGCCTTCCTGATCGCCTTCGCCGCCTTCCTCATCAACGGCCACCAGCGGCGGGCGCCGGTGGCGGGGGCGGTGCAGGACGCGCCCGAGCGCGACGCGCCGCTGCTCGACAAGGGGCCGCTGGTGATGGCCGGGATCGCGGCCGGCCTGGCCGGCTCGGTCAAGTACACGTTCCTGATCCCGGTGGCCGCGATCGCGATCGGGGTCGTCCTCTTCAGCGGCCGGGGGCGGCGCTGGACGACGGCCTGGGTGATGGCCGTGCCGATGCTCGTCGTCGGCGGCTACTGGTACCTGCGGGCGGCGATCAAGACCGGCGGCAACCCGATCCCGATCACCAAGTTCGGGCCGCTGCAACTGCCGACGCCGGACCAGATGCCGCTCGACCCGCGGCCGCGCTTCGCCGTCGCCCACTACCTGGGCGATCCGACGATCTACCGCAGGTGGTTCTTCCCCCAGCTCGACAACGCCTTCGGGCCGCTCTGGCCGCTGATCCTGATCGTCGCCGTCGCCGCCGCGGTCTTCATCGTCGTGCGCTCGCGCAACCGGATCCTGCGGGTGATCGCGGCGGCCGCGCTCGCCACTGCCTTCGTCTACCTGTTCACGCCGCTGACCGCGGCCGGCCAGGACGGCTCGCCGACGGGCTTCTTCACCAACACCCGCTACCTGGTGCCGGGGCTGGTGCTGGCGCTGACGCTGCTGCCGATCGCGCGGCCGCTGCGGGCGCCGGACAAGCGCGCCTGGCAGACGCTGCTCTTCTTAGCCGGGGTCTACGCGATCACGGTGCTGACCACGCCGCGCTGGTACCCGGGCTACATCTTCGGGACGATCTTCATCACCCTGGCGCTGGTCTGGGTGCCGGCCGGGCTGGTCCTGGGACGGGTGCGCGGCGAGTTCAGCCGCGGCGCTCGTGGCCGTGGTCGGCGCCGTGGTGCTGCTGCTCGCGGTGGTGCTGGGGCGGGCGCAGGAGGTGCAGTACGCCGACCACCACTACACGAAATCGACCCTGTTCCTCGGCGAAGGCGGGCCGCAGAAAGCCTACGATTTCGCCCGCCGCCTGCGTCACCAGCGGATCGGCATCGTCGGCTCCAGCGAGATCATCTTCGGCCAGTACGGCTTCTACGGCGGCCACCTCGACAACCACGTCAAATACATCGGCGTGCCCGGCCCGGACGGGACCTACCGGCTGGCGACCACCTGCCAGGCGTTCCGCCGTCAGATCAACGCCGGCGGCTACGACTACCTGATCATGAGCGAATTCACCCAGGACTCTCCGGCGGCCGAATACTGGTACCCGATCTACTCCTGGGTGAAGGACGACCCCGCCCTGAAGCTGGTCGTCGCCGAGCCCAAAATCGTCCCCCAGCCCGACTACGTCTTCAAGGTCAACGGCAGGCTCGACCCCGCCGGCTGCCCCAGTAAGTAGGCCCGTCGGCGGGTGGTCAGGTGAGGGCGTGCTGGCGGACGAGGTCCGCGGTGCGCTCGGGCTGCTCCCACCAGAACATGTGGCCGACGTCCTCGAAGGTCTCGAGGCGGGCGCCGGGGATCAGCCCGGCGATCAGCGGGCCATTGGGGTAGCCGAGCACGCGGTCGGCGGTGCCGTGGATGACCAGGGTCGGGGCGGCGATGTCGGACAGGCGGGCGCTGGTGTCGTGGGCGACGATCGCCTGCACCTGCAGCCCGATCGTCTCGCGCGGGGCCGGCAGCGCTTCGGCCATCGCGGTGAACTCGGCGTAGCGGCCCTCCTCGGCACGGAAGCCGGGGGAGAGGTTGAGCTCGTACATCGCCCGGAAGACCCGCTGGGCGTCGCCGGAGGCCATCGCCTCGACCAGGCCCTGGAAGTCGGCCGGGTCCATCAGCTGCGAGCCCTCGCCGCCGCAGTAGGTGCAGCCGAGGGTGAGCGAGCGCAGCTTGCCGGGGTGGGCCAGCGCCAGCTCCTGGGCGATCATCCCGCCCATCGAGATCCCCATCACGTGGGCGCTCTCGATCTCCAGCGCCTCCAGCAGCCCGGCGGTGTCGGCCGCCATCTCGGCGATCGAGAAGGCCTCGGCGACCGGGCTCGAGAGCCCGATGCCGCGGTTGTCGAAGGCGATCACCTCGAAGTCGCGCTCGAGCAGGGAGGAGAACGCGCGCCCCCAGGCCAGGTGGTTGGCGCTCATCCCCTGGATCAGCAGCAGCGGCTCACCCGCACCGGCGCGCTCGTAGTTCAGCGCGGTCCCGGCAAGTTCGACTTTTGGCATGGGGTGAGGCTATGCGATCCCAGACAGGGCCTAATCTTGGTTGCGCGAGCCCCCGTAGCTCAGCTGGATAGAGCGCCGGCCTTCTAAGCCGGATGTCGCTGGTTCGAATCCAGCCGGGGGCGCTTGACGGCCGGGAAGCTCGACGATTCTCGCGGGGTTGAGCTCCATAGGCGGAACGCGTTACCGCCGCCTGCGCTGGCAGGGCAGCTTTTCCTTGAGGGAGCCGGGTGCGGGAGGGGCGAGATGAGATGCCACCTCGGCCCGATGCACCTCGCGCAGTTCGCGGGCGGCGGTCTTGATCAGCCGCTTTTCGTTGCCGAACACGACGATCGTGGTGCGGCCGGTGAAGATTTCCATTGGCGAGACTTCGTAGCGGCCGCCGCCCCCGGTCGCTTTCGCCCCCCGGAACGCGTACAGGTGGCGCTCGCGGAACTTGATCGAGCTGAACGACCGCACGCAGGTGCTCGAGACCTGGACCTCTAGGGGCGGGGCACAGCCACCCTCGCCCGGCGGCGGGGTGCAGTCACCGTAGACAAAAGTCCAGTCGATCGCTCGCCTGCCTTGTTGGCGTGCGTGCCGATTGGTCGCCCTGCCCTGAGTTACGGATTCGAGTGGGAGGCCCGCCGCTTCCGTCCCCGAGTAGTAGAGGCGGTAGGCATCGAACGCTTGCGCGTCGGATAGGGTCAGGTCGTCGTTTGCGGCGCAGCCGGTGGGCAACGCGGCGAGGATGACCAGGCTGGCCAGGAAGGCGATTGAACGTGGCGTCACCTTCGATTCGCGCCGCTTGGTTCGTCTTGTGTTCACCGGGGCGTCAGAAGCCCGGCGGGTGGCGGACTACGAAGCCGTCGCCCGAGGCCGGGGCGAGGTGCCAGCGGGGGCCGGTCCCGTTCTCGTCGCCGACCGTGTCCCAGCGCAGGCCGGCGATCTCGGCGAAGGTGTGGCCGGAGTTGGCGTAGACGGTGATCCACTTGCCGGGGCCGGGGGCGCCCCAGCCCTCGAGGGCGCTGGAGGTGAGCGGTTCCGGGATCATGCCGCCGCCGAAGAGGGCGAAGCTGACCGCGCCCGAGCAGTCGTAGGAGTTGGAGTAGAAGGAGGCGTGGCCGCCGCCCCAGACGTAGGGGCGGCCGACGATCGTGTTGGCGTTGTTGATCACGTCCTTGACCGCCTGCGGGGCGTCGGGCGGGGGCAGGGCGATGCCGGTGAGGAGGATCGAGGTGGAGCCGTCGGCGCGCGGCGCGGGTGTTGGCGAAGATCTTTTCGCCGGTCGGCGGCGCTGTGGCGGGGAATCGCGGTGCCGTTGGAGCCGGCCGAGGCGGGCGGCATCGTCGAGGGGTCGCCGGCGACGGCCGGGCCGGGCGGGGTGGCGGGGACGGAGGACCCGTAGGTCGCGGGCGGCTTCGCTTCGATCTTGCGCCTGGCTTCGATCAGGGCGAGGCCGTTGCCGAGCGCGCCGAGCGCCCGGTCGGCGCCGGTGGAGGAGGCGAGCGCGCTCAGGACGGTGCTGCCCAGATCCTCGAAGGCGGCGCCTTCGGGCGGCGACTCCGACGCCCGTGCGGCGGTGCCGAGCGGCAGCGCCAGGAGGGCGACAGCGCAGAGCAGCGCGGCTTTGTAGAGACGTCCCATATCCAAACCCGACCGCAGACACGATAATGACCGCGCGCATGGAGGGAATCCGCATCACCCACATCGGTGGCCCGACCGTCCTGATCGAGGTTGGCGGCTGGCGACTGCTGACCGATCCGACCTTCGACCCGCCCGGCCGCAAATACAACTTCGGCTGGGGGACGAGCTCGCGCAAGCTGGCCGGGCCGGCGATCGCCGCCGACGCGCTGGGACAGATCGACGCGGTCCTGCTCTCCCACGATCACCACGACGACAACCTCGACGACGCCGGCCGGGCCCTGTTGCCGTTGGCGGGGTCCGTCGTCACCACCGTGCCCGGGGCGAGGCGGCTCGGCGGCAATGCCCGCGGCCTGGCCGCCTGGGTCTCGACCACGCTGGAGGCGCCGGGGCGGACGCCGATCGAGGTGACCGCGACGCCCTGCCGCCACGGGCCGCCGCTGAGCCACCCGATCGTCGGCGAGGTCGTCGGCTTCGCCCTGCGCTGGGAGGGCCAGGAGCACGGGGCGCTATGGATCTCCGGCGACACCGTCCTCTACGACGGCGTTCGCGAGGTCGCCGACCGGCTCGAGGTCGACACCGCGATCGTCCACCTCGGCGGCGTCAAATTTCCGATCTCCGGCCCGCTGCGCTACACGCTGAGCGCGGCCGAGGCGGTCGAGCTCTGCTGCCAGATCCGCCCCCGCACGGTGATCCCGATCCACTACGAGGGCTGGAAGCACTTCCGCCAGGGGCGGGACGCGATCGAAGCCGAGTTCGCGACCGCGCCGCAGGGCTTCCGCGACAGCGTCCGCTGGCTGCCGATCGGCGAAGCGGTAGTCCTTTGTGACGCATAGGGGTACAAAAGACTGCCGCAACGCCAGATCTGCCCTCAGGTGTTTTGGTAGAGCGGGCCGTCGCCGCCCTCGGGCGGGGTGAGGCGACCGCCCTTGGCGGTGATCGCGCCGCACTGGACGCAGTTGGTGTAGTTGACGATCACGTCGACCTCGCCCTCGGCGGGCGCGTCCTCGGGGATCTCGTAGACGCCGGCCGGGCACATGTAGGCCCAGGTCTCGGCGATCTCCCGCGGCACCCGCTTCTGCACTCGGATGTGGTTGGGGGCGTCGTCGCGGGTCGCGTTGCCGCTGATGAAGACGCTGGAGAGCTTGTCGAACGTGTACTTGCCGTCCGGGGTCGGGTAGCTGTCCTTGGTCTTGCCGATGAACATCGGCTGCGCGTCGTTGCGGTGGATCTTCCAGCGGCCGCCGGGGAAGCGGCCCTTGGTCGCGATCATCAGGTTGACCAGCGGCCCGCCTTTGAGCAGCCCCTTCTGGAACGGCTGGCGGGTGTTGCGCTGTTCGTAGAGTTCCTTGCCGACGAGCGACTCGGCGATCGCCTCCTCGTAGGCGGAGAAGTCGTTCGTCCCCCGCTTCAGCGAGGCGTAGATCGACTCCGCGGCGAGGATCCCCGACTTGATCGCCAGGTGGACGCCCTTCAGCGCCGCCAGGTTGACCATGCCGGCGGCGTCGCCGCTGAGCACCACGCCCGGGGCCGACAGTTTCGGCATCGCCCAGTAGCCGCCGGCCGGGATTGCCTTGGCGCCCCAGCTGACCCGCTCGCCGCCCTCGAGGATGTCGCGGACCAGCGGGTGGGTCTTGAACTGCTGCAGCAGGTCGTGGGCGGAAGTGGTGGCGTCGGCGTAGTCGAGGTCGAGCACGAAACCGATCGAGACCAGGTCCTCGCCGGTCTTCTCGTCTTTCATCGGGTAGATCCAGGAGCCGCCGATCTGGTGGTACTTGGCGGAGATCTTCAGCGGCCAGCCGGCGAGGGTGTGGATGACGCGGTCGAGCGGCTTCCTCACCTTCCAGACCTCTTTTACGCCGAGCTCCCAGACCTGCGGCTCACGGCCCTCGTCGAGGCCGAACTCGCCGACGGCGGCATCGGTGAGGTGGCCCCAGCAGCCCTCGGCCAGGACCGTCGCCTTGGCGGCGATGTCGGTGCCGGGCTCGAAGTTGCCCTGCTCCTCGCCGTCTTTGCCGCGGCCTTTGTCGCCGGAGCGGACGCCGACCACGGCGCCGTCTTCGACGATCAGTTGCGTCGCCGCGGTCTCGGTCAGCAGGTAGGCGCCGGCCTCCTCGGCCTGGGCCTGCATGTAGCGGCAGAGGGCGGAGACCGAGATCACCTCGTTGCCGTGGTTTTTCTGCGGCGGCGGGGGCGGGATGCGGAGCTTGCGCTTGCCGTTGGGGAGGAGGTAGATCGCCTCCTTCTCGACCTCGCCGAAGGCGAAGCCCTCCTGGCGCCACTGCTCGCGGCTGAGGTCGGGGAAGAGCTCCTGCAGCGGGCCGGGGCGCATGACCGCGCCGGAGAGGTTGTGGCCGCCGCAGGTTTTCGCCTTCTCGATCACCGCCACCGGGACCTCGCCGAGCTTCTCCATCGTCTCCGGGTCGTCGGCCAGCAGCGCCAGCAGGCGGTTGGCGCAGGCGAGCCCGGCGGTGCCGCCGCCGACGATCGCGACGCCGATCTCGATCCGCTCGTCCTCGCCGTCGAGGCCGCGCTTGACGAACTCCTTCTCGACATCGACGGGAGGCGGGAAGTCCGCCGGGGAGACCTTGCCGCTGCTGGAAGCCATGTGACAGCCTTTCGTGTCGATTGACTCGTCAGTCAATGGTATCGGGGGCGGGCTGGGCCGCCTTTGTCTCGCTACGCGGAACAAAGTCGCCCAGCCGGCTACAGTGCCGGTCCGTGGCAGAGTTGATCCTCTACGCGATTCCGGCCTTTGTGCTGCTGCTGGCGGTCGAGCTCTGGTCGTTCCGGCTGGCCGCCGACGAGGACCTGGTCGGCTACGAGGCGCGGGACACGCGGACCAGCCTCTCGATGGGGGCGGGCAACGTCGTCATCAACGCGGTCTGGAAGCTGGCCGTGGTCGTCGTCTACGCCGGGCTCTACGAGCTGACGCCGCTGCGGATGCCGGCGGACGAGTGGTGGACCTACGTCCTCCTCTTCTTCGCCGACGACTTCGCCTACTACTGGTTCCACCGCATCCACCACGAGGTGCGGGTCTTCTGGGCGAGTCACGTCGTCCACCACTCCTCCCAGCACTACAACCTCTCGACCGCGCTGCGGCAGACCTGGACCCCGATGACGGCACTGCCGTTCTGGGCCGGGCTGGCGCTGCTCGGGTTCGCGCCCTGGATGATCCTGACCCAGCAGGCGATCAGCCTGATCTACCAGTTCTGGATCCACACCGAGCGAGTCGGGCGGCTGCCGGCGCCGTTCGAGTTCGTCTTCAACACGCCGTCGCACCACCGCGTGCACCACGGATCCAACGAGCTGCTACCTCGACCGCAACTACGGCGGCATCCTGATCGTCTGGGACCGCCTGTTCGGGACCTTCCAGGGGGAGACGGAGCGGGTGCGGTACGGGCTGACGCGGAACCTGCGCACCTTCAAGCCGCACCGGGTGGCCTTCCACGAGTTCGCGGCGATCGCCCGCGACGTGCGCGGCGCCGGCAGCTGGGGCGAGCGCCTCGGCTACATGTTCCGCGGCCCTGGCTGGTCGCCGGACGGGCGCCGGGGAGGGACGCGCGGCTGAGTCAGCAGGCGTGGACGGCGGCGGCGCTCTTGACGACCTCGAAGGCGCGGCCGGGGATGCGCTTGAGCTGGTTGAGGTTGTCGTCGTTCCAGCGGCGGTCGCTGCTGCCGCTGAAGTACCAGTTGGAGCCGTTGTCGGCGACGATCAGGCCGTAGCGCTTCATCGCCGCGGCGATGGTGCGGGCGGGGCCGCTGAAGGCGCCGAGGCCGTAGCCGGCCTTGAGCCGCAGGCGCAGGCCCATCGGCGGGGCGGCGCCGCCGTTGGTGTCGCCGGCGCAGTGGACGGCGGGGTGGACGTAGGCATTGCGGGTGCTGTCGAAGGTGACGCGGATCGCGTGTTCGAGCCGGCCGGCGGCGACTTCGTCGTAGCGGACGAGGCCGGGGAAGATCGGCAGCCCGGCGGCGTCGGCGGAGGTCCAGCCCTCGGGGCGCAGGGCGGTCGAGGTGAGGTCCCAGGCGGTGCCGGAGTCGGCGTTCCAGTGGGGCTTGGGACGGGGCACGAAGAAGGCGCGGTAGAGCTCGAAGAGCCGGCAGCGCGACTTGTCGACGGTGAGCACGTGGCGGTCGCCGTCGCTGCCGTTGCCACCCTCGACCGGGGCGTTGGCTGGGACCGGGAACGGACCCGGGTCGCTCTCCTCGCCGTAGGCGGTGTAGTGGACGGAGAGCCGGCGCTGGCCGGGGCCGACGACGGCAAAGGGGAAGCCGTAGGGGCGGGGCGAGCCGAAGTCCGGGTGCAGGTGGTCGCCACCGTGGCCGTTTATGTAGGCGATGTCGGCGGCCGAGCGCGGGTCGCGTGGCGCCTTCGAGATGTCCTGGTTCCAGGCGGCCTGGTTGGGGAGGGACGGGGCGCGGGGGGAGAGCGAGGCGGGCGGCGCCGGGAAGATCCGGCAGGAGCCGAGGTCGGGATAGGGGCCGACGGCGTGGGCGGGGGCGGCGAGGATGGCGAGCCCCAGGGCCAGGGCGGCGAGCGACGCCGGCACGATCCACGCGATGCGCAGCCGACCTTGTCCCCACCCCGCTGGGGTCAAAGTCGGTTGCGCGTTACGGGCGGGCATCGTCGCGCACGCTGAGCCGGCCGACCTCGAGCTCCTCGATCTCGACCCGGCCGAACTTGGCGCGGCCGACGGAGAGGCGGCCGACGCTGAGCCGGCCGATCGCGAAGGCGCCGATCGCGGTGGCGCCGACGGTCAGGGCGGCGATCGCGAGCGGGGCGCGCACCGTGGGGCCGATCGCCTGGGCGCCGATAGCTTGGGCACCGATCGCCAGGCCGCCGGTCGCGCTCGCCGGGCGGTCCTTGCATCTGCAGCGGCAGGCGTTGCGCGCTTTCCCCATCGGGCAACCGTAGCGCGGCTAGGCTGACGCTCCGATGAGCGCGGACGGGCGTCCCACCCTGCTGGCGATCCAGCACGTGCCCTGGGAGGGGCCGCACCGGATCCTCGACGCCTGCGGCGCCCTGCACGTGCACACGGTGAAGCCGCTCGCGTGCCAGCCGCTGCCGCCGCACGAGGAGGTCGCCGGCGCGGTGGTGATGGGCGGGCCGATGAACGTCGATGAGGTCGAGCGCTTCCCGGCGCTGGCGGCCGAGCGCGAGTGGCTGGCCGAGGCGGTGCGCCAGCGAGCTGCCGCTGCTGGGGATCTGCCTCGGCGCGCAACTGCTGGCGCGGGCGCTCGGGGCCGAGGTGCGGGCGGGGGAGGGGCCGGAGATCGGCTTCGCCCCGGTCGAGGTGAGCGACCCGGCCGACCCGGTGCTCGGCGGGCTCGCTCCCAGCACCGACGTCCTGCACTGGCACGGCGACGTCTTCGACCTGCCCGCGGGCGCCCAGGCGCTGGCCTCCTCGGCCCGGACCGAGCACCAGGCCTTCCGCCTCGGCAACGCCTGGGGCGCGCTCTTTCACCCCGAGGCCGACCTCGCCCTGGTCGAGGCCTGGCTGGCGGTGCCGGAGATGATCGACGAGGCCGTCGCGGCGCTCGGCAACGAGGGCGCCCACGCGCTGCCGCAGCGGGCAGCCGCGGCCGAGCCGGCCCTGGTCGAGCGCACCACGCCGGGGTTCGAGGCCTTCGCGCGGTTTGTCGCCGCCAACGAGTAGCCGATCGCGGGCACGCTGCCTGCGTCCCCGGCCCGGTAGATTGGGTGCCGCGTGGTGGCTGTAGCTCAGTTGGTAGAGCTCCTGGTTGTGGTCCAGGCGGTCGCCGGTTCGAGCCCGGTCAGCCACCCTTTTGATGTGCGCCGATTCGGTGCCCATTTTGCGATTCGCGAGCCATTTGTACTACGTTGTAATACAAATGGGGACACGCGATACGCAGACCTTCTCAGCGCGATGGGGGACCGATGTCCTCGATCGCCTCGAACGGCGCAGCGAGCTTGCCGGCACCAACAAGTCTCGCCTCGCCGAGCGCTATGTCGACGAGGGAACGCGGATGGACGAACACCCCGGCATCATTTTCCGCGGCGGTCCCACCGGCCGCCGTGCTGCACTGGCCGCAGGGCCGGATGTCTGGGAGCTGATGGCCTCGCTGAAGGGCGGCGAGGAACGGGGAGAGGGGGCGATCTCGCGCGCCGCCGAACTCCTCAATCTCACCGTCGCTCAGGTGCGGACCGCGATCCGCTACTACGGTGCCTTCACTGATGAGATCGACCGTCGGATTGCCCTCAACACCGAAGATGTGGATGAAGCCGAAGCGGCCTGGCAGCGCGCGCAGGCCGCTTTGGCGTGAGCCGCGGCGCTTTCCGAGCTGGGAGTTCGCTCGCCTGGCCGCGGCTATGGAGGGCCTGCCGGCGGGTCCTGCCCTGGGATCGGGCTTCCTCGTCTGGCTGCAGGAGGCGTAGCGAGCTCGACGGCTCCCTGTCTATGGCGGACTCCTCGCGTGACTATGCGCCACGGCCATGGATCGCCATTAAGCTACGCCGATGCACTTGGCTACACGCGGGTTCCTCGGCTCCCTACTGCTCGCCCTGTTGTTAGCCGCCCTACTCGCGCCCTCGGCCTTCGCCAAAGCCGGGGAGATTGCCTACCGCTGCGAAGAAGTCAACGTCTGCTTGGTCGATCCGGACAATCCGAGCGCGATCACCAATCTCACGGACAACGGGAGCAAAACCTTCGATGAGGAACCGGTCTGGTCGCCGACCGGCGACCGCGTCGCCTTCGTCTCGCACGAAGCGGGCAAAGACCAGAACATCTTCGTGATGCGGCCCGACGCGCCAGGCGAATCGGTCAACCTGGCGACGCAGCTGACGCACTACGCGGAAAACGGCTCGATCAGCGAACTTGCCTGGTCCCCGGACGGGACGAAGCTGGCATATGAGCGCGAACAGAGCGCCTACCGACAGATCTTCGTGGTCGCCGCCGACGGCTCGACGCTGACCCCGCTGCCGATCGCCAGCCCCGGAGAGCACCCGACCTGGGCCCCGGACGGCGGCAAAATCGCCTTCTCCAAAGGCAGCGAACAGGTCTACACGACGAATGCTGATGGCAGCAACGCGATCGCGCCGGTGCTCGACGCCAAAGGCCATGACCCGGTGTGGGGACCCGGCGGTACGAAGATCGCCTTCGAATCGTTGAGTTCGGCGGGCTATCCCTTCCTCGACGTCCAGATCGGCAACTACAGCGGTGGCGGTACGCCGCTCGTGCTGACTGCCCACCAGCCGGACTGGGCCTACCCACGGTGGTCGCCCGACGGAGGGAGGATTGCCTACCGGGCCAGGAACGTCAGCGACGAAGATGTGCTCCACGTCGCCAACGCAAATGGCACCGGCAATGTCCCGCTGCCGGGGCTCGCGAACGTCAGGGTCTACAACTACCCGATGTCCTGGTCGCCCGACGGCTCTCGTGTCACCTTCGAGGGTTATGACTTCGGCAACAGCCCAGGAACCTTCGCTGTCTACGTCGCCAACACCAACGGCTCAGGTGCGATGACGCCGATCACCGCCGACGCCGGCAACTCTGAACCCAGCTGGCGACCGGACCCACTGCGCACCCCCTTTGTCCCCGTCGTCACTCCTTCCGAAGGCAGAGCCGGCCTGCCCCCCGGCGGGCGCAAGCCGAAAATCGTCTGGTTCACGAAACGGATCCCGATCACCGCGAGTGCCCCGATCCACATGCTGGCCGTTTCGTGTGGTGCACCCGACTGCGGCGCGTCGACCCGGGGTACGTCCCCGAAGTCCGCGGCGCCGGCTGGGGTCAGGCCCCGTTCGGCGACGAGTTCGAAGGCCAAGCCGAAGCTGACCCTCGTCGGCGCCGGCAAGCTCAAGCTTCACGAAGGGCAGACGAAGACACTCTTTATGTATCTGAACAAGGCCGGCAAGGAACTTCTGAAGCGGCAGGGCAAGCTGGACATCCAGGCGACGGTCAGGGTCGCGAGCACCGGCCAGGCCACGGTGACCTCGAAGAAGACGATCCACGTCGTCCTCGCCAAGAAGAAGAAAAAGAAGCACTAGGCCGAGTGCCCTCCTTCACGTGTTCGACTTGCTGAATCCAGCCGTTTGGTGAGGCCCGCCCGTCGATGTGGATAAAGCGACCGATCCGGCTCCTGGCGCGGCCCCGCGGCTTCCACCTGGTTACTACGAGGTGCTCGGGGCGCTGCCCGAGCTGGGCGAGGTCTCGACCGGGCTCCTGCACCTGCTGATCCAGCACACCTCCGCCTCCCTGGCCCTGAATGAGAACGCGGCCCCGGAGGTGCGGCGCGACTTCGAGGCCTGGTTCGACCGCGCCGTCCCGGAAGGGGCGCCCTACTGGACCCATACCCTGGAGGGCGACGACGACATGCCCGCCCACGTCAAGGCCGCCCTGCTCGGACCCTCCCTGACCCTGCCGGTGACGGGTGGCCAGCTCGCCCTCGGCACCTGGCAGGGCATCTACCTCTGCGAGCACCGCGACCGCGGCGGCCCTCGTTCGCTGCTGGCGACCGCCTGGGGGGAGGGCGGCGACCGCTCGGGTCGCTCGTAGGTAGGCGCTGTGAGAAGGTGCCCCGCATGACCGACCAGGTTGCCCTGATCACCGGCGCGGCGAGCGGCTTCGGGCGGGCGCTGACGGAGACGTTGACCGGGCGCGGGGTGAAGGTCGTCGCCTGTGACGTCAACGAGGAGGCGGGGAACGAGATCGCTGAGGCCACCGGGGCGCTGTTTGTCACCTGCGACGTGCGCGAGCCGGAGCAGAACGAGGCCGCAGTTGCGGTTGCGGTGAAGGAGCACGGGGGGCTCGACATGGCGTTCCTCAACGCCGGGGTCGCGTTCGGGACCCAGCTCGGGCGAGGACTTCGACCTCGAGGCCTACCGGCGGGCGATGGGGGTCAACATCGACGGCGTCGTCTTCGGGATCAATGCGGTGCTGCCGGCGATGAAGGCACGGGGCGGCGGCTCGATCGTGGCGACGGCCTCGCTGGCCGGGCTGACCGCGGTGCCGATGGACCCGGTCTACGCGGCGAACAAGCACGCGGTCGTCGGCCTGGTGCGCTCGCTCGGCCCGGTCCTGGCCGCCGACGGCATCCGCATCAACGCGGTCTGCCCGGGCTTCGCCGAGACGGCGATCATCGGCCCGATCCGCGAGCTGCTGCTGGCCGAGGGGCTGCCGATCATCCCCGTGGGCGAGGTGGTCGACGTCGTCATCGATCTCTTCGAGGGTGAGATGAACGGCGAGTGCTGGTTCGTCCAGGCCGGGCGCGAGAGCCAGGCCTTCGGCTTCCGCGGCATCCCCGGTCCGCGCGGTTAGCGGCGGACCCGCTCCTCGCCTATGCTCGCCCTGGTGAGCGAGCGAGTCCTCATTCTCGGAGCGGGGTTCGGCGGCCTCGAGCTGGCGACCGGGCTCTCGGAGGCGCTCGGGGACGGCGTCGAGGTGACGCTGATCGACAAGAACGACACCTTCGTCTTCGGCTTCTCCAAGCTCGACCTGATGTTCGGCCAGGCGACGCCGGAGGCGGTGCGGATGCCCTATGCCGATGTCGTCAAGCCCGGGGTGCGGGTGCTGCGGGAGACGGTTACCGCGATCGATCCCGAGGCGCGGCGGGTGACCACCGACGCCGGCGCGCACGAGGCCGACGTCCTGGTCGTCGCGCTCGGCGCCGACTACGACTTCGAGGCGACGCCGGGCCTGCTGGAGGCCGGGAACGAGTTCTACTCCGTCGCCGGGGCCGAACGGCTGGCGGGGATCATCCCCGACTTTCTCCAGGGGCATGCGGTGATCGGCGTCTGCGGGGCGCCGTTCAAGTGCCCGCCGGCGCCGAGCGAGTGCGCGCTGCTGCTGGACGAGGCGCTGAAGGCGCGCGGGGTGCGCGACGCCTGCCGGATCTCCTTCGTGATCCCGCTGCCGACGCCGGTGCCGCCCTCGCCGGAGACCTCGGTGGCGCTGGAAGCGGAGTTCGCCAAGCGCGGGATCGAGCTGATCGCCGGCCGGCCGCGTCGCCGCGCTCGACCCGGAGCGCAGCGTCGCGCTGCTCGACGACGGCAGCGAGCTGCCCTTCGACCTCTTCCTCGGCGTGCCCAAGCACCGCGCGCCCGACGTGGTCATCGCCAGCGGCATGACCGAGGACGGCTACATCCCGGTCGACACGGCGACGCTGGAGACGCGCTTCCCCGGCGTCTACGCGGTCGGCGACGTGGCCACCGCGGGCGTGCCGAAGGCGGGCGTCTTCGCCGAGGGCGCCGCCCGCATCGTCGCCCAGGACGCTGATCGCCAGGCTGCAGCCGGGGGCGAGGGACCGGGTCCGCCACCTCGGGCAGGGCACCTGTTACATCGAGTTCGGCAGCGGCCGGGTCGGCAGCGTCGACATCGACTTCCTCTCCGGCCCCGAACGCACCGGGAGCTTCAACCAGCCCTCCGCCGAGCTGGTCGCCGAGAAGGAGCGCTTCGGCTCCGACCGCCGCGCCCGCTGGTTCGGCGCCTGAGCCTGAGCTCCCGGAATCGCCAAGCGCGACGAGCTCGCCGGATCCTGGGGCGCCTAGCCGATCCTGGAGGTCTCGAGTTCGCGGCGGACGAGGCGGCGGAGGAAGTAGCTGCAGGCGAGGACGTGGATGCGCGACTGGGTGTGGGCGTAGAAGCGGCGTGAGAGGCCGCCCAGCCGCGGGTAGTAGTTGGCGACTTCGACCGCGACGTGGAGGCGGACCTCGTCGTCCCCGTCGTGGCGCTCGAACTCGAGCTCCAGGTGGCCGTCGCCACCGCGTCCACGGCTGGAGACGAGCAGGCCGCGGTCGATGCGCCAGCGGACGATCCCGCGGCGGCGGCTCATCTCGTATTCGGGCGCCTGGAAGGTGAGCAGGGGGAGGCGGCGGGAGAGCAGGACCACCGAGCGCTCGGTCTCGGTGTAGTCGACATGCATCAGCCCGAGGGTGAAGCGGCGCAGCGTGCTCCAGTAGGTGCGAGCGGCGCGCTCGAGGTGTTCGGCGTCCCAGAGGCCGGCGAGCGCGGCGGCGGGGAGGACGATGTCGGCGCTTTGCCTGGAGGTGACGGCGCCGGTTCGCGGGTCGATCGAGGTCTCGTCGGTGGGGGCCTCGATGACGGCGCCGGCGGCCGCCGGCGCCTTGTCCCTCCGCCATAGAGCCATGGGGCCATGCTAGAGAGGGGTCGATCGGTTGCTGAGTTGACCCGCCTATTGGCGGGCTAACTCAGCAACCGACTGGAGGGACTAACTTCTCGCCGGTGAGTCCGCAAGGGCGCAGGAGGACGGCCCCCGATGCCGCCGCGGTGCGGGCGATCGTGCGCGGTGGGGTGCAGGGGGTCGGCTTTCGGTATGCGACCGTGACGCGCGCCGGTGAGCTCGGGGTGCTGGGCTGGGTGCGCAACGGCGGGGCGGGGGAGGTGCTCGTCCACGCCGAGGGACCCGGGCCGGCGGTCGAGGAGCTGGTCGCTTTCCTGCGCGAGGGGCCGCCCGCGGCGGCGGTCGCCGGGGTGGAGGTCGAGCCGGTCAAGGTCGAGGGCCACGAGCAGTTCGCCGTCCGCGGCGTCAGTGCCGGTGTCTTCGTCGTCCAGGAGCACGCCGCCAGTCGCCACCACTTCGACCTGCGCCTGGAGGTGGAAGGGGCGATGCGGTCGTGGGCGGTCCCGAAGGGGCCGTCGCTGGACCCCGCCGTCAAGCGCCTCGCGCTCGAGGTCGAGGACCATGAGATCTCCCACAACGACTTCGAGGGGGCCCTGGGCGAGGGGCGGGCGATCATCTGGGACCGCGGCAGCTACGAGCAGGGCGGGCGGGTTCCCTGGCCGCAGGCGCTCGAGCGCGGGCACGCCGTCTTCGTCCTCCACGGCGAGAAGTTGCGCGGTGGCTTCGCCCTGCAGCGCACCCGCCGCGGCGACAAGCCGCAGTGGTTGCTGATCAAGCGCAAGGACGAGGAGGCTCGGCCCGGCTCCGACGTGGTCGCCGAACGGCCGGGTTCCTCCCTTGGCTGAAGTCGCGATTCTGTTCCTTGCCGCCTGCGGGACCGCTCTGGCGACCGGGATCGGGGCGGTCCCGGTCTTTCTGCTCGGGGCCCGGGCGGCCGCGTTGGCGCCGGCGTTGCTCGGGTTCGCGGCCGGGGTGATGGGGGTCGCCGCGGTGGCGGGGTTGCTGATCCCGGCGACGCAGGAAGGGTCGATGGCGACGGTGATCGGCGGGTTTGCGGTCGGCGTCGGCTTCCTCGTCGTGGCCGGCCGGCGCTTCGGCCCCGACGCCGAGTTCATGGGTCGCACCGGCCCTGGCACCCGCACCTCGGCGCTGGTCTTCATCGTCCTCTTCGTCCACAGCCTGCCGGAGGGCTTCGCGGTCGGGACCGCCTTCGCCTCCGACCGGGCGGGGCTGAGCCTGTTCGTGATCCTCGCGATCACGATCCAGAACATCCCCGAGGGGACCAGCGTCGCGATCCCGATGGAGGAGGCCGGCTTCGGCCCCGGCCGCCAGTTCTGGGCCGCGGTGGCGACCAGCGCCCCGCAGCCGGTGGGCGCCCTCCTCGCCTACTTCGCGGTGGAGGCGGTCAGCGGCCTGCTGCCGTTCTCCTTCGCCTTCGCCGCCGGCGCGATGCTGGCCCTGATCGTGGTCGAGCTACTGCCGCAGGCCTACGCCGGGCCCGGGCGCGCCGTCCCGAGCGCCGGCATCGCGGCCGGCGCCGCGCTGATGCTGGTCCTCAGCCTGCTGCTCCGCGTCTGAGAGCGCGAACGCTCAATCGGTTGCTGAGTTGACCCGGTTATTGGCGGGCTAACTCAGCAACCGATTGGCGACACGGATGTTCAGGCGATAGCCGGGGTCCGAGGGCGAGGACGGAGGCGGCGATCACGGCGAGGGCGCGGGGTGGGCGGCCGGTGCGGCCGGGGCATGGCGCGGCCGAGCGAGCGCATGAAGGGGAGCAGGATCAGCAGCAGGACCCAGATCAGCTCGTAGCCGTACTTGGCGCCGAGGATCGAGTAGGTGGTGACCCCGGCCGGGTCGTCGTCGGAGAGTCCGGCCAGCAGCCCCGGCCCGACCATGGCCAGCAGCCTCGCGCCGCCGGGGACGACGCCGGCCATGATCTCAGCGCGGGCGGCGTCCTTCGCCGGTTGTCACGACGACTCCAGGCGCCCGTCCCTCAGGGTCAGCACCTCGTCGAAGGGGGTGAGATCGTGTGCCTCGTGGGTGATGACGAGCACGCCGGGGCCGCCGCGGGCGAGGCCGGCGAGGCGCCGCTGCAGTGCCGCCGCCGCGGCCGGGTCGAGGTGGGCGGTGGGCTCGTCGAAGATCAGGAAGCGGGCCTCGGCGAGGAAGAGGCGGGCGGCAGCGATCCGCTGGCGCTGGCCGCCGGAGACCATCGCGCCGGCCTCGCCGACCTCGGTCTCGAGGCCGCGCGGGAGCGAATCGAGCCAGGGGCCGAGCCCGACCGCCTCCAGCGCCGCGCGGATGTCGCCGTCGCCGGCGCCGGCCCGGCCGATCGCGACGTTGTCGCGCAGGGTGGTGGTAAAGAGGTAGGCGTCCTGGGGGGAGAGGCGAACCGCCTGGCGAACCGCGTCGCCGGCCGCGTCGTGGAGGTCGACGCCGCCGAGCCGCACGCTGCCCGCGGTCGGGTCGCGAAAGCGGACCGCCAGCTCGGCGAGGGTGCTCTTGCCGGTGCCGCTGGGGCCGACCAGCGCCACCGCCCGTCCCGGCCGCAGCCGCAGGTCGATGCCGTCGAGCAGCCAGGGAGCCGCGTCCTCGTAGCGGAAGCTCACTCCCCGCAGCTCGAGGTCGCCGGCCCGCAGCGGCGCCGGTTCGGCCGGCTCGGGGACCGGGGACGGCCGCTCGACGACCGCCTCGATCCGCGCCGCCGCGCTGCCGCAGGCGTCGACGCTGGCCGCGGCGGCGCCGAGCGGCGCGACCGCCTCGAAGGCGGCCATCGTCAGCAGCGCCAGCGCCGCCAGCATCACCCCGGCCAGCTCGCCGCTGCCGACCGCGGGGATCGAGACCGCCAGCACGGCGACGACCGCGCCGGCGGCGAGCGCGGTGCCGAGCCCCGCCGCGAGGCCGCCGCTGAGCGCGTCGCGCCGCTGCAGGGAGGCGAGCCGGCCGCTGGCGCGCTCGCCGCGCTCGATCCAGTCCCCGGCCCGTCCCGCCACCGCGATCTCCGCCGAGCCGGAGGCGATCTCGACCAGGCGGGTGCCGAGCTCGGCCCGGGCGGCGGCCTGGCGGCGGCCGGCGGTGCGGGCCGACCAGCGGGTCAGGGCCGGCGCCAGGACCCCGGCGGCCAGCAGGGCCAGGGCGAGGACGAGGCCGGCGATGGGCAGGATCAGCGCCGCGACGGCAACCGCTCCGGCGCCGGCGAGGATCGCCACCAGCGGCGGTCCCAGTGCCCGCAGGTAGAGGTCCTGGAGGCGGTCGACGTCGCCGACGAAGCGGCTCAGCAGCTCGCCCCGCCCGAGGTCGGCGATGCCGGCGGGGGCCAGCGGCACCAGCCGCGCGAAGAAGCGGGCCCGGAGGTCGGTGATGGTGCGGAAGGCAAGGTCGTGGGAGGCGAGGCGTTCGGCGTAGCGCAGCAGCGCCCGCGTGATCCCGAAGAAGCGGACGCCGACGATCGCCACCCCGAGGGCGAGGATTTCCGGCCGCTGGGCGGCGCGGCTGATCAGATAGCCGGAGGTGGTGAGTAGCCCGACCGAGGCAAGGATCGCCCCGGCCCCGAGCGCCACCGAGAGCCACAACAGCCCCCGCCGCGAGCGCGTCGCCGCCACCGCCCGTTTCAGCGCCGCCCGTCCTTCGGGCCTGGTCGACTTTGTTTCGGTATGCGAAACAAAGTCGACCAGCGCGCTCATAGGAGACCTCATGCGGCCACCGCCTCGGGTTCGGCGCTCGCCACCGGGACGACGAGCCCGTCGCGCAGTTCGAGGACGCGGTCGGCTCGTCGCGCCAGCTCGGGCCGGTGGGCGACGAGCAGCGCCGTGCGCCCGGCGGCCAGGCGCTCGACCGCGGCGGCGACCGCCAGCTCGGTCTCCTCGTCGAGGTGCGCGGTTGGCTCGTCGAGCAGCAGCAGCGGCGCGTCGCGCAGGAAGGCGCGGGCGAGGCCGACCCTCTGCGCCTGGCCGGCCGAGAGCCGCCGGCCACCCTCGCCGATCGGGGTCGCCATCCCCTCCGGCAGGCTGGCGATGACGTCGAGCAGGCCGGCTTCGCGGGCGGCGGCGGCGACGCTCCCGTCGCTGGCGTCGGGGTCCGCCAGGCGCAGGTTCTCCCCGACCGTGCCCGCGAAGATCGTCGGCCGCTGCGGCACCCAGGCGACCTGGCGGTGCCAGGCGACGGGGTCGACGTCGAGCAGGTCGACGCCGCCGCAGGCGATCGCGCCCGCACTCGGGTCGGCAAGCCGCAGCAGCAGCGAGAGCAGGGTCGACTTGCCGCCGCCGCTGGGGCCGACCAGGGCGACGGTCTCGCCGGGCTCGAGCTCGAAGTCGAGCCCGCGCAGAACCTCCTCGCGCCCCGGGTAGGAGAAGCGCAGGCCCCGCACCGAGACCGGCGCCCGGCCCGGGTCCGGCGCCGCGACCGGCGCCGCCGGCACGCTCACCGCCGCCGGCTGGTCGAGCACGGCGAAGATCGCTTCGGCGCTGGCCATGCCGTCGGCGCTGGCGTGGAACTGGGCGCCGAGGCGGCGCAGCGGCATGTAGAGCTCGGGGGCGAGGATCAGCACCGTGAGGCCGGCGGTGAGGCCGAGCGTGCCTTCGGCGAGCTGGATCCCGACCGTGGCGGCGACCAGGGCGACGCCGATCATCGCCGCCAGCTCCAGCACCAGGGCCGAGAGGAAACCGATCCGCAGGGTCGCCATCGTCTCCCGCCGGTAGCTCTCCCCGGCCGCCGCGATCGAGCGTCCCTGACTCTCGGCGAGGCCGTGGGCGCGCAACGTCTCGAGCCCGCCGACGAGGTCGAGGAAGCGGGCGCTGAGGCGGGAGAGACGACGCCAGCGGCGCCGGGTCGAGCGCTCGGCCAGGCGCCCGATCAGGATCATGAAGACCGGGATCAGTGGCGCCGTCACGGCCAGGATCGCCGCCGCCTCCCAGTCGCGCGGGAAGGCCCAGGCGAGGATGAAGAGCGGCGCCAGCGCGGCCAGCACGACCTGCGGCAGGTAGCGGGCGAAGTAGGCCTCGAGCGCGTCGACGCCCTGCACCGCCGCGGCGGCGAGCTCGCCGGTGCGCTCCTCCCGCAGGGCGCCCGGGCGGTCGAGCAGCAGATGGCGTGTCAGCTTCGAGCGCAGCTCCGCCATCACCCGGGCGGCGCCGATCCGCCCGGTCGTCTCGAAGCCGGCGTCGACGAGGCCGCGGGCGAGGGAGATCGCCGCCAGCCAGAGCAGCTCCGGCGTCAGCGCCGCCAGCGAATCGCCGCCGAGGAAGGCGGCGACGATGATGTGGGCGAGCAGCGTCGCCTGGGCGACGATCAGCGCCGTCGCCACCAGGCCGAGCCCCGCGGTGCCGGCCAGGTGCACCCGCGCCGCCCGCGAGGTCCGGGTCAGGCGGCGCTGGGTCTCCCGCGCCCGCCCCCTAGCTTCCGGGTCCCGCTGGCTCTGAGTCGGGTGGGCGCCCACCGGCGTGCTCCCCTCTGGCCTTGTCGATCAGGTCGAGCGGCGTCCTCACCTCGCCGAAGTCGGAGGCGGAGATGCGCTGGCGGAAGACCCAGTAGGTCCAGGCCTGGTAGACGAGCACGACCGGGACCAGCAGCACCGCGACCACGGTCATCACCGTCAGCGTGTAGCTGGAGGAGGCGGAGGCGTTGAGGGTCATGTCGAAGGCGCTGGAGGTGCTGGAGACCATCGTGTGCGGGAAGAGGTCGACGAAGAGGGCGCAGAAGAATGTGAGGATCGCGGCGGCGGTCGCGGCGAAGGCGCGCCTGGGCTCGCCGTTCGCGAGCAGGGCGGCGGCGACCAGGGCGAGGGCCGAGAGCGCGGCCAGGACCGCCGAGGGAACATCGACGCCGCCGCGATGGGAGGCGACCGTCCAGGCCAGGAAGGCGATGCCGGCCGCGGCGGCTAGCGGGGTTGCCCGGGCGGCGATCGCCCTCGCTCTCTCGCCGATCTCCCCCTCGGTCTTGAGGCGGAGGAAGAGCGCGCCGTGGGCGAGGAAGATCGTCAGCGTCGCCACCCCGCCCAGCAGCGCGTAGGGGTTGAGCAGGTCGAGCAGGGTGCCGGTGTATTCGTGCTGGCCATCGATCGGGACCCCGTGGACGATGTTGGCCCAGCCGACGCCCCAGAGCAGGGCCGGCAGGGCGCTGCCGGCGATCAGCGTCCACTCCCAGCGCCGGCGCCAGCTTTCGGAGTCGACCTTGCCCCAGAACTCGAAGGAGACGTTGCGGACGATCAGCCCGACCAGGATCAGGAACAGGGCCAGGTAGAAGCCGGAGAAGAGGGTCGCGTACCACTGCGGGAAGGCGGCGAAGGTGGCGCCGCCGGCGACCAGCAGCCAGACCTCGTTGCCGTCCCAGATCGGCCCGATCGTGTGCAGGACGGCGCGCCGCTCCTCCTTGCTCTTGCCGACGGCGCGGATCAGCATGCCGACCCCGAAGTCGAAGCCCTCGAGCAGGAAGTAGCCGAGCCAGAGGATCGAGATGAGGACGAACCAGACGACCTGGAGTGTGGTGTAGGCGTCCATCTCAGTAGGCGAGGGCCAGCTCCTGGCCCGGCTCCTCGGCTCTGCCGGCCTCGACCGGCCCCTTCTTCGCGGTCTTCAGGAAGACGCGCCCGGCGATCGCGGCGAGCACTCCGTAGAGCAGCGTGAAGCCGACCAGGGTGATCCAGATTTCCGCCGGGCCGACGGCGGGGGAGTTGGCGAGCGTTCGTCTTCAGCAGCCCGAACACGGCCCAGGGCTGACGGCCCATCTCGGTGAACAGCCAGCCGGTCGCGCTGGCCACGAACGGCAGCGCCACCGCCGGCACGGCGATCGTCAGGAAGCGCCTGGACCGCTGCAGCCTGCCTCTGCGCAGCAGCCACCAGCCGTAGGCCGCGAAGACCAGCATCAGCGCCGCGCAGCCGAGCATCGCCCGCCAGGTCCAGTAGGCGATGGCGACGATCGGCGTGTAGTTGCCGGGGCCGTACTTGCGCTGGTACTGGCGGTTGAGGTTGTTGATGCCCTCGATCTGGCCGTTCGGGTAGCCGGTCGAGATCCAGGAGAGCAGCTGCGGGATCTCGACGTTGCGGTTGAGCCCTCCCGGGTTGGACTTGAGGTCGCCGGTGGCGAAGAGCGAGAGGCCGGCGCCCTTCTTGGTCTCGAAGACGGCGTCGGCGGCGGCCATCTTCATCGGCTGCTGCTGGCTCATCAGGATCCCGTTGAAGTGGCCGACGAAGACGGTGAGGACGGCGGCGATGGTGACCAGCGGCAGGCCGAGCCGCATCGCGCCGGAGAAGACTCGCGTCTCGTTGCCCGCGCCGCAGGTGCCAGGCGGAGACGGCGATGAGGATCATCCCCGCGGTCAGCAGGGCGGCGAGGATGCGTGTGGACGAAGGCGTAGAGCGCGGTGCTGTTGAAGAGGACGTCGAGCAGATGTCGGTCAGCACCGCTTTGCCGCCCTCCAGCTTGTAGCCGACCGGGTGCTGCATCCACGAGTTGGCGGCGAGGATGAAGTAGGCCGAGAGGGCGGTGGAGCCGGCGACCAGCCAGGCGCAGGCGAGGTGGACGCCGTTTCGAGAGCCGGCCCCAGCCGAAGATCCAGAGCCCGAGGAAGGTCGACTCGACGAAGAAGGCGGCCAGGCCCTCCATCGCCAGCGGGGCGCCGAAGATGTCGCCGACGAAGCGCGAGTAGTTCGACCAGGCCATCCCGAACTGGAACTCCTGGACGATCCCGGTGGCGACCCCGAGGGCGAAGGAGATCAGCATCAGCTTGCCCCAGAACCGGGTCGAGCGCAGCCAGTGCTCATCCCCGGTCCGGTACCAGCGGGTCTGGAAGATGGCGACGCAGATCGCCAGGCCGATCGTCACCGGGACGAAGATGAAGTGGTACAGGGTGGTGATCCCGAATTGCCAGCGGGCGAGTTCGAGAGAGCTCATTGCCGACAACCTAAGTACGGCCGCACCCCCGTTCATCGGTATTTCTCACCGGCCTCGGCGCGGGAAACTACGGAGCGGGTCAGGCCTTCGCGGCGCTGCTCGGCGCCGGTGCCGGGGTGAGGGCCTTGCGCTTCGGCGAGCGGCGCCCGTAGCGCACGGCGAGGAGGCCGGCGACGAGCATGGCGCTGGCGATCGCCAGCGTCCGCATCCAGAGGCTGGCGCCGTCGGTCCCCGCGCCCAGCGAGTGGGCGACCGCGAGGACGAAGACGACGACGGTGAGGCGGTGCAGCTGCCGCCAGCGCTTGGTCCCGATCCGGCGGCGCAGGTAATAGGTCGGCCCGAGGATCAGGGCCAGGTAGCCGGCGAGGATCCCGAGCCCGGTCCAGAGCGGCCGGTAGGCGAGCGTGAACGGGACCGTGATCCCGGTGATTCCCGGGCTGAGCCAGGAGTCGCCGAGCAGGAGTACACCGTGGGCGCCGATCGCGCACAGCGCCGCCAGGGTGATCTGCTCGTGGACTTTGAGCAGCCGCCCCTTCAGGCCCGGGCGGCGGAGGACGTTCGAGGCCATGAACAGGCCGAGGACGACCGCGGCGGTGATCAGGACGAAGGCGACGATCCCGGCCGAGCGCGAGGCCAGCCACCACGGGTAGTTGGCGGGATCGGGCTCAGTCACCGCGTCCGCTCTCCCGTTCCTCGCCGGCCGGTTCGACCGGTGCCGGTGCGCTCTTTGCCGGCGAGGCCTTTGCCGGCGCCTTGACCGCCACCGTGGTCGGGCCGGCGAAGACGGCGTAGTAGGCGAGGGCGGCCAGCGCGATGACGACGACGATGGCGGCGACGCGGGTCATCAGGCTCGGGCCCTGGTCGAGCCCGGCGGCCGCCGGGCGGGGCGTCGCGGCTCTCATGGCGGCGGCGCCGGTGAGGTGCGGCTGACGATCGCCCCCGCTTCCTGCGTCGCGGTCGAGGTCGAAGTGCCCTTGGCGCCGGGCTGGCTGATCGCCGGTGGCGTCACCAGTCCCGGGCCGAGCGCCGGATCGTGGCCGCCGCGCACCTGGATCGCGAGCAGGGTGAGGACGACGAAGAAGAGGCCCAGCGAGGTGGTGATCACGGCCAGAGGGCTCGGGCCCCGACGGCGCCTGGGCTTCGGCTTCGGGGTGACTTTGTCGGGCGCCGCGTCCATCCTCACTCCTCCCCGCAGACCTGAAAGCCGTAGCCGCGGGCGAACCCGGTCAGTGTTCGCGTCGAGTTGTCGAGCTCGGCCCGCAGGCGCCGCAGCCGGGGCACTTCGACCGCCGCGAATGCCTCGGCGATCTTCCGCCTGATCGCCAGCTGGGACCTGATCGCGTCGAAGACGTTCGCCTTCAGCAGCGGCAGTTCGCCGGGCGGCTCGGGGATCGCCTCGATCTGCCGCAGCTGCTTCCAGCCGAGCGCGATCGTGTCGTCGTAGGCCCTGACCGCGTCGGGGGAGCCGGCCTGCGCCCCGGCCCGCTCCTGCTCCTTGCTGCGCTCCGGGTCGACCTTGCCGCAGACGGCGTCGACCCGGGCCACATAGGCGCGGCGAACCGGGTCGGCGATCTTGGCCACCCGCACGGTTCCGGTCGGGGCCGGGTTCGCGGCGGGTGCGCTTGCGGCTGGCTTTGTTTCCGTCGACTGCCCGCCCTCACTCTCGGCGCGGCGGGTGTCACCGCCACAGCCGGCGAGGCCGGCGGCGATGAGAGCAACGACGGCCACGGATATGAGAGGAACCCGCATGGGGCCAGATTAGGAGCGCCGCGCCCCCGCGCCCTCCGTAGTTCACCACGCCTGCGGGGTGGTGTGTCGCTGCCCTCCAAGGGTAGGCTCGGCTTACGGAGGTCTCCTGAACATGGCCGAGCACGAGCTCGCATTCGCCGCGATGGGTTCCCACCTGCGGCTGTTGATCGGTGAGCCCGGGCCCGAGCTGGCGCCGCCGGCGCAGGCCGCCGCCGATGCGCAGCGCTTCGTCGCCGAGTTCGAGGCGACCCTCTCGCGCTTTCGGCCTGAGAGCGAGCTCTGCCGTCTCAACGAGGACCGCCGCGAGGTCGTTCCCGCCTCTGAGCTGCTGCGAGCCGCGGTCAGGGCGGGGCTGGAGGCGGCGGAGCGCAGCGGCGGCCTGGTCGACCCGACCCTGCTCGCCGAGATCGAGGCGGCGGGCTACGTCGGCTCCCGCTTCGCCGCCCGCGTGCCGCTCGCCACCGTGCTCGCCACGGCGCCGCCACGGCGGCCGGCCCGAGGCGCTGCCGCGCCCGCCTGGCGCGCGGTCGAGGTCGACGACGAGGCGGGGACCATCTCGCGCCCCCCGGGCCTGCGCTTCGACAGTGGCGGCATCGGCAAGGGCCTGGCGGCCGACCTGCTCGCCACCCGCCTGCGCGGCTACTCACGCTTCGTCATCGACTGCGGTGGCGATATCCGCATCGGCGGCCCGGCCGCGCTCGTCGACCCTTACCAGGTCTTGATCGAGAACCCGCTCAGCGGCGGGCGCTCCCACGCCCTCAGACTCGGCTCCGGGGCGGTTGCCACCTCGGGGCTCAACGTGCGGTTCTGGCGCGGCGAGGACGGGCGCTACCGCCACCACCTGCTCGATCCGGCCAGCGGCGAGCCGGCCTGGACCGGTCTGATCGGGGCCACCGCCCTGGGCGACACCGCGGTTGAGGCCGAGGCACTGGCCAAGGCCGCGCTGCTCTCCGGGCCGGTCGGTGGTCGCGAGGTGCTCGCCGGGCTCGGCGGCCTGTTGGTCGACGACGAGGGCCGGGTCGAGGCGGTCGGCCCGATCGGCGTCCGAATTCTGGACGCGCTTCTTTAAGCCAGGGCGATTTCAACTGCACTGCGACTTTTGCCAGCCAGGCGAGCAAGAGTCACAGTGGAAGTCAGACGGCGGTGCCGACCAGGGCGCCGATCCCGGAGGTGACCGCCATCGCCGCCGCCCCCCAGAAGACGACGCGGAGGATCGCCCGCAGCCGCGGCGCGCCGCCGAGGCGGGCCCCGGTGTCGCCGAGGATCACCAGGGCGATCAGGGTGACGAGGACGCAGACCGCCACCCGGACCGACGAAGGAGAGACGGTGATCGCGATCAGCGGCAGGGCGGCGCCGCAGGAGAAGGAGAGCGCTGAGGCCCAGGCGGCCTGCAGCGGGCGCGCCGCTCGCTCCTCGTCGAGGCCGAGCTCGTCGCGGGCGTGGGCCTTGAGCGCGTCGCTCTCCATCAGCGCCGTCGCGACCTCCAGCGCCAGCTCGCTCGCCAGGCCGCGCTCTTCGTAGATCGCCGTCAGCTCGGCCAGCTCGCCCTCGGGGTCCTCACGCAGCTCGCGCGTCTCGAGCGCGATGTCGGCCCGCTCGGTGTCGCGCTGGGAGCTGACCGAGACGTACTCCCCGGCGGCCATCGAGCCGGCACCGGCGACCAGGCCGGCGACGCCGGCGGTGAGGATCGCGCTGGCCGAGGCGCCGGAGGCGGCGACGCCGAGGACCAGGCTGGAGACGGAGAGGATCCCGTCGTTGGCGCCGAGCACCGCCGCCCGCAGCCAGTTGGAGCGGAAGCTGAGATGGAGCTCGGTATGGGTGCGGGCCACGCCCGGAGCTTCGCACGCCACGGTAGCGCCGGCGCGGGGAGGGGCCGGGCGCGATACCCGTCTCCCGCGAGCGGATGCGGGAAACCCGCGTGGAGTGTGCGCCGCCGCACGGATGGGGAATCGCCTCGGCGGTGGTGGACTCGGCGGGACCGCTTCAACAAAGAGACCCGAGTAGGAGAGAGCAATGGCCACGATCGAGAAACCAGCGACGTTTGCGGCTCCCGGGCAGGCTGACAGCCCGGTCGAGTTGAAGGATCGCTACGACAACTTCATCGGCGGCGGCTGGGTCGCTCCGAGCGAGGGCCGCTACCGCGACAACCTGACCCCGGCCACCGGCCAGCCGTTCAGCAGCGTCGCCGACTCGACCCCCGCCGACATCGAGCTCGCGCTCGACGCCGCCCACGCGGCCAAGGCCGCCTGGGGCGCCACCTCACCGGCCGAGCGCGCCGCCGTCCTCAACGCGATGGCCGACGCGATCGAAGCAAACCTGGAGATGCTGGCGATCGCCGAGAGCTGGGACAACGGCAAGCCGGTCCGCGAGACCCTCGCCGCCGACCTGCCGCTGGTGATCGACCACTTCCGCTACTTCGCCGGCGCCGTGCGCTCGGAGGAGGGGCGGATCTCGGAGGTCGACAAGGACACCTACGCCTACCACTTCCACGAGCCGCTCGGCGTCGTCGGCCAGATCATCCCCTTCAACTTCCCGTTGCTGATGGCGGCCTGGAAGATCGCCCCGGCGCTCGCCGCCGGCAACTGCACCGTGGTCAAGCCCGCCAGCCCGACGCCTTGGTCGATCCTGAAGCTGGCCGAGGTCGTCGCCGACGTCGTCCCGCCGGGAGTGCTGAACATCGTCAACGGCCCCGGTGGCGAGATCGGCCGGGCGTTGGCCTCCAACAAGCGGATCGCGAAGATCGCCTTCACCGGTGAGACCGTCACCGGTCGCCTGATCATGGGCTACGCGGCGCAGAACATCATCCCCTCGACGACCGAGTTGGGCGGCAAGTCGCCGAACATCTTCTTCGCCGATGTGATGGCGGCCGACGACGAGTTCCTCGACAAGGCGATCGAGGGCTTCGTCCTCTACGCCTTCAACAAGGGCGAGGTCTGCACGGCGCCGTCGCGGGCCCTGATCGACGAGTCGATCTACGACGAGTTCATGGAGCGCGTCCTGGAGCGGGTGCGGGCGATCAAGCAGGGCAACCCGCTCGACCCGGCGACGATGATGGGCCCGCAGGTCTCCGCGGCCCAGCTGGAGAAGATCGAGGGCTACGTCGAGATCGGGCTTGCCGAGGGCGCCGAGCTGCTGACCGGCGGCCACCGGCCCGAGGTCGGCGACGAGCTCGAGGACGGCTACTACTTCGAGCCGACCGTGCTCAAGGGGACGAACGAGATGCGGGTCTTCCAGGAGGAGATCTTCGGCCCGGTCGTCTCGGTCACCACCTTCAAGGACGAGGCCGAGGCGCTGGCGATCGCCAACGACACCCTCTACGGCCTCGGCGCCGGCGTCTGGACCCGCGACGGCTCCCGCGCCTTCCGCATGGGCCGCGGGATCGAAGCCGGTCGGGTCTGGACCAACTGCTACCACCAGTATCCGGCCCACGCGGCCTTCGGCGGCTACAAGATCTCCGGTGTCGGGCGTGAGAACCACCGGATGATGCTCGACCACTACTCGCAGACCAAGTGCCTGCTGGTCAGCTACGACCCGAAGCCGCTGGGCTTCTTCTAAGGGGATGCCTTCCGTCCACGCGACCCCCGCGGCGGTGGAGGCGATCGAGCGGCTGCGCGCCAAGCACGGCTCGATCGTCTTCCACCAGTCCGGCGGCTGCTGCGACGGCAGCGCCGCGATGTGCCTGACCGCGGCTGAGCTTCCAGCCGGCCCCAATGACGTGCTTCTCGGCGAGATCGCCGGCGTCCCCTTCCTGATCGACGCCGAGCAGCACCAGCGCTGGGGCAGCCCGGACTTCGAAATCGACGTCGCGCCCGGCGCCGCCGAGAGCTTCTCGCTCGAGGGCGCCGACGGCGTCCACTTCATCAGCCGAACCCCGGCAACCCCGAACCAGGAGGAGTGCGCACGATGAAGGCAGCAGTCGTCCACGATTTCAGTCAGCCGCTGAGCGTCGAGGAGGTGCCCGATCCCGTTGCCGGCGCGGAGCAGGTTCTGGTTCGCGTCCAGGCCTGCGGTCTCTGCCACACCGACATCCACGCCGCCCACGGCGAGTGGCCGGTGAAGCCGAGCCCACCGTTCATCCCCGGTCACGAGGGGGTCGGGACGATCGAGCAGGTCGGGCCCGGCAACCCGCACGGTCTCGAGGTCGGGATGCGCGTGGCACTGCCCTGGCTCGGCTACGCCTGCGGCGACTGCCGCTACTGCAACAGCGGCCGCGAGACCCTCTGCGAAGAGCAGCTCAACACCGGTTATGGGATCGACGGCAGCTTCGCCGAGCTGGCGGTCGGCTACGCCCGCCACGTCGTCCGCGTCCCCGACGGGATCGACCCGCTCGACGCGGCGCCGCTGACCTGCGCCGGCGTCACCACCTACAAGGCGGTGAAGGAGTCCGGCGCCCGCGCCGCCGACGTGGTCGCGGTCTTCGGCGCCGGCGGCCTCGGCCACCTGGCGATCCAGTACGCGCGGATCACCGGCGCCACCGTGGTCGCCGTCGACATCAACGAGGACCGCCTCGTCACCGCCACCGAGCTCGGTGCCGAGCATGTCGTCAACGCCGCCGCTGAAGACCCGATCGAGGCGATTCAGAAGCTCGGCGGCGCCGACGTCGCGATCGCCACCGCGGTCTCCCCGATCGCCTTCGAGCAGGCGATGGGCTCGCTGGCCCGCGGCGGGCGGCTGGTCTGCGTCGGGTTGCCGGCGGAGAACGAGCTGCGAGTGCCGATCTTCCAGACGGTTCTGGGCGGCCTCAGCCTGCAGGGGTCGATCGTCGGCACCCACCACGACCTCGAGGAGGTCTTCGAGCTGCACCGCCGCGGCGAGACCCGGGTGCTGCGGGCCGAGCGCCGGCTCGACGACGTCAACGAGGCGATCGCCCAGGTGCTCGACGGCAGCGCCCCCGAGCCGCGGCTGGTGTTCGACCTGCAGCCCCAATCCAGCGCGCGGGCCGCGGCAGCGGCCGGCGCGGCGACGGCCTGAGACTTCGGCGCCGGCGCCGAGATCGTTCAGGGCTACGTCGACGCCCCCGCCTGAGAGCATGGCCAGATGAAGGCGATCGAGACCGCGGGCCTGACCAAGCGCTACGGCAGCGACTCGCGGCATCGAGGACGTGACCCTGAGCGTGGAGGCGGGGGAGGTGTTCGGCTTCCTCGGCCCCAACGGCGCCGGCAAGACGACGACGATCCGCACCCTGCTCGACCTGCTGCACCCGAGCAGCGGCAGCGCCGCCATCTTCGGCCTCGACAGCCGCCGCGAGAGCGTCGCGATCCGGGCCCGGCTCGGCAACCTGCCGGGGGACTTCGGCTACGGCAAGCGGACCAGCGGCCACGAGGCGCTGGCGGTCCTGGCGAAGCTGCGCGGGGTCGACGGGCGCGAGCGCGCGGAGGAGCTGGCGCGGCGCTTCCGCGCCGATCTCGGGCGGCCGCTGGGCGAGCTCTCGCGCGGCAACCGCCAGAAGGTCGGGCTGATCCTCGCCGCCTTCCACCGCCCCGAGCTGCTGATCCTCGACGAGCCGACCAGCGGGCTCGACCCGCTGATGCAGGAGGAGTTCCTGGCTCTGGTCGGCGAGGAACGCGAGCGCGGCTGCACCGTCTTCCTCTCCTCGCACGAGCTCGACGAGGTCGAGCGGGTCTGCGACCGGGTCGGGATCATCCGCGACGGCCGCCTGATCGCGGTCGAGCGGGTCGCCGACCTGCTGGGCAAGACCGGGCGCCGGGTCGAGGTCGAGTTCGCGAGCGCGGTCGACCCGGCCGAGCTGAGTGCGATTGCCGGGGTCAGCGACGTCGAGGCTCAGGGCGATGGCGCGCGGCTGCGGTTCCGGGTCGCGGGCGACGTCGACGCCGTCGTCAAGGCGCTCGCCGCGCGCCCGGTCGTCGACCTCGAGTTCGCCCGTCCCACCCTCGAGGAGGTCTTCCTCACCTACTACGAGGAGGAGGGGCCGTGAGGGCCTTGGTCGCCGCGCAGTTGCGCGAACGCCGCCGCTCGCTGCTCTCCTGGGGATTGCCGCTCGGCCTCTGGTCGGCCTTCGTCGTCGCCATCTTCCCCTCAATCGAATCGGCGCTCGCCGAAGCGGCCGCCAACTACCCGGCGGCGCTCAAGGAAGCCTTCGGCATCGGCCAGCTGAACACGGTCGAGCAGTACCTGCACGCGGAGATGCTGAGCCTGATCATGCCGCTGGCGGTCGCCTATCTGGCGGTGCGGGCGCTCGCCAGCGCGCTCTCGGGCGCGGCCGAAAGCGGCCGCCTCGACGTCCTCCTCTCAGCCCCGGTCTCGCGGCACCGGATCGTCGCCGCGGGGTTCGTCGCCAGCGCCATCGAGGTCGCCGCGGTGCTCGCCATCACCCTCGCTCTGACCATGCTCGGCAGCGCCCTCACCGGTGCCGGGCTCGGCTTCGGCCCGGCCCTGGCCGGGATCGCCAACGTCTGGCCGCTGGCCCTGTTCGCGGCTGCCCTCGGCGTCCTCGTCAGCGCCTTCTCGCTGCGGACCGGCGTCGTCACCGGCGCCGTCGCCGGGGCGCTGGTGGCGATGTACGTGCTCGACCTCGTCGGTCGCCTCGACCCCGGGATCTCGGGGGTCCGCTACGCCTCGGTCTTCAAGTACTACGGCAACGCGATCGAGGATGGGATCGACCCCCTGGCCTTCGCCGGGATCGTCGCTGTCGCCATCGCGGTGGCGGCGCTCGGGGCCTGGCTCTTCGACCGCAGCGACCTCGCCGCCTGATGCGGGCGATGGTGCTGGAGCGGGCCGGTGAGCCGTTGCGGGAGACCGAGCTGCCCGACCCGGCACCGGGTCCCGGCCAGGTCCTGATCGGCGTCCACGCCTGCGGCGTCTGCCGCACCGACCTGCACATCCTCGACGGCGAGCTCAGCGAGCCGAAGCTGCCGCTGGTTCCCGGCCACCAGATCGTCGGCACCGTGGCCGGCGCGGGGGCGGGGGCGGAGCGCTTCGCCGCCGGCGAGCGGGTCGGCGTGCCCTGGCTCGGCTGGACCGACGGCGAGTGCCGCTACTGCCGCTCCGGCCGCGAGAACCTCTGCGACCACGCCCGCTTCACCGGCTACGACATCGACGGCGGCTATGCCGAGCTGGCGGTCGCCGACGAGCGCTTCTGCTTCCCGATCCCCGCCGGCTACCCGGACGAGCAGGCGGCGCCGCTGCTCTGCGCCGGGCTGATCGGCTACCGGGCCCTGCGCCTGGTCGGCGAGGCCGAGCGGATCGGCTTCTACGGCTTCGGCGCCTCCGCCCACATCCTCTGCCAGGTCGCCGTTGCCGAAGGCCGGCGGGTCTTCGCCTTCACCCGCGCCGGCGACGAGGAGACGCAGGCGTTCGCGCGCGGGCTCGGCGCCGAGTGGGCCGGCTCCTCGGAGCAGCTGCCGCCGCAGGAGCTCGACGGCGCGATCGTCTTCGCCGCCGCCGGCGAGCTGATGCCGGCGGCGCTGCGGGCCAGCGCCAGGGGCGCCCGCGTGATCAGCGCCGGCATCCACATGAGCGACATCCCCTCCTTCCCGTACGAGCTGCTCTGGGAGGAGCGCATGCTCGGCTCGGTCGCCAACCTGACCCGCGCCGACGGCGAGGAGTTCATGGCCCTGGCGCCCGCCGTGCCGGTGCGGACCGAGGTCACGACCTACCCCCTGGAGCGGGCGAACGCGGCGCTGGAGGACCTCCGCGCCGGGCGCTTCCGCGGCGCCGCCGTGCTTGCGGTCGGCTCGGACTGAGCCCCGGCGCTCGGCGGCGAGTTGCAGGTGCGCGGCCGCCGCTGAGCCATCGGTGTACACATCGATTTATCAACCAATCAGGCAAAATCGTGTTACGTTCCACCTAAGTTGTGCGGCATATAAGGAGCGTGCGTGGGTGAATCCGTCCGAGGATCGTGCCCCGCCCGGAGCCAACGGCTCAACTTTCGAGCAACTGCTCGAGGCCGCTCCGGACGCGATAGTTGGAGTGAACCGCGAGGGCGAGATCGTCCTCGTCAACAGCCAGGTCGAGCGACTGTTCGGCTACCCGCGGGCGGACCTGCTCGGCGAGAGGGTGGAGATGCTCGTCCCGGAGCGTTTCCGGGAAGAGCATCCGGGTCACCGCACCTCCTACTTCGCGGAACCCCGCACCCGCCCGATGGGCGCGGGCCTCGAGCTCTATGGGCTGCGACGAGACGACAGTGAGTTCCCGGCGGAGATCTCCCTCTCCAGCATCCATACCGAGGAGGGGGTTCTGGTCATGGTCGCCGTACGCGACATCAGCGACCGGGCCGAGAGCGAGCGCGAGAAGGTCCTGGGGGAGCAGCTCAACCAGGCCCGCCGGTTGGAAAGCGTCGGTCAGCTCGCGGGCGGCATCGCCCACGACTTCAACAACATCCTCGGCGTCATCCTCAACTACGCCGAGTTCGTCGGCGACGAGCTCGACCCGGACTCCCAGGCGCGCGAGGACGTCAACGAAATCCGCCGCGCCGCCGAGCGCGCCGCCGCCCTCACCCGGCAGCTGCTGATCTTCAGCCGCCGCGAGGTCGTCAAACCCGAGCTGCTCTACCTGCGGGACGTGGTCTCCGAGCTGGAGAACCTCTTGCGCCGGGCGCTCGGGGAGCGGGTCGAGCTGGTGACTCATTTCGCGGCCGACCGCTGTGCGGTCGAGGCCGACCCCGGTCAGATCGAGCAGGTGCTGGTCAACCTCGCCGTCAACGCGCGCGACGCGATGCCGGAGGGTGGGCGGCTGCTGGTCGAGATCGACCGGGCCGACCTCGAAGAGGAGTACGCCGATCTACATCCGGGCATCGAGCCCGGCAGCTACGTGCGACTGAAAGTGAGCGACACCGGCGTCGGCATGGAGAGGGACGTCGTGCAACGGGCCTTCGAGCCGTTCTTCACGACCAAGGGCAAAGGCGAAGGCACCGGGCTCGGGCTGGCCACCGTCTACGGCATCGTCACCGGCGCCGGCGGGCGGATCGACATCTACTCCGAGCCGGGCATGGGCACGACCGTGAAGATCCACCTGCCTGCCAGCTCGGCGGTCCCCGGCGATGGCGAGGCACCGGCCCAGAGCCGCCCCGCCGGCCGCGGCGAGGTGGTGCTGGTCGTCGAGGACGAGCCCGACGTGCGGCGGATGGCCGAACGCATCCTCACCAAGAGCGGCTACGGCGTGCTCGGTACCGGCGGCGGCGAGGAGGCGCTGGAGATCTTCGCCGACAACGGCCACGAAGTCGACCTGCTGCTCACCGACGTGATCATGCCGGGGATGCTCGGGACCGAGCTGGTCGCCCGGATCGAGCGGATCCGGCCGGGGCTCGGCGTCGTCTTCATGTCCGGCTACAGCCACGAGGTGCTGGCCCCGGACGCGCTCGCCGAGTATGGCAGCGCCGCCTTCATCGAGAAGCCGTTCAACGCCGGCGAACTGCTGCGCGCCGTGCGCGAGCGGCTCGACGCCTCCGGCGCGACCGCGGGTGATCGCCCTGGCGACTGAGAGCGCACCCGCCCGGATCCTCGCCACCGACGACCGGCCCGAGGTCCTGCGCCTGGTCGAACGCACCCTCGGCGATCGCTACGAGTGCGAGTTCGCCGGCAGCGTCGAGGAGGCCCGCGAGCGGCTGGCCGCGGGCGAGTTCGCGCTCGCCCTCTGCGACATCCAGATGCCGGGCGAGTCCGGGCTGGTGCTGGTCGAGGAGATCGCCCGCGAGCACCCCGCCACGGCGATCGTCCTGGTCACCGGAGTCGACGACTCCGAGGTCGCCGAGCGCGCCTTCGAGCTGGGCGCCCATGGCTACCTGGTCAAGCCCTTCTGGCCCGGGCAGCTGCTGATCACGGCGATGAACGCGCTGCGCCAGCGCGAGCTGGAACTGGCCCAGGAGGCTCACAGCAGGGCGCTCGAGGAGCGGCTGCAGACCCTGATGGACAAGGCGCCGGTGCCGATCTACATCAAGGACACCGAGCGCCGCTACGTCCTCGCCAACCGGGTCGCCCACGAAGTGGTGGGCCTCGAACCCAACCGGCTGGTCGGTCTCACCGACCGCGACGTCTCGCCGCAGACGGAGCGGCTGATCGCGGTGAGCGACGAGCGCGTGCTCGCCGGCGGCACCTACCAGCAGCGAGGAGACGATGACCGTCGGTCACACCGAACGCGCCTTCTTCACGGTCAAGTTCCCCTTCGTCGACGAGGACGGCGAGATCGCCGGCATCACCGGGATCTCGACCGACATCACCGCCCAGAAGCAGGCGGCGGCGCTGCAGCAGGAGTTTGTGGCCGCCCAGGAGCGGGCGATCGAGGAGCTGCGGGCCTCGCGCCAGGAGACGGTCGAGCGACTTGCCAAGGCGATCGAGATGCACGACGCCGAGACCGGCGAGCACGTCAACAGGATGGCGTCGGTGGCGGCCTACCTCGGGGAACGGCTCGAGCTCGGCCGCGACCGCGTGCTGCTGCTGCGGACGGCGGCGCCGATGCACGACGTCGGCAAGATCGCGACGCCGGACGGCATCCTCCGCAAGCGCGGCCCGCTCAGCGTCGAGGAGCGGGCGGTGATGGAGCTGCACACCAGCGTCGGCCACCAGATCCTCAGCGGCTCCGACAGCGAGCTGCTGCAGATGGCCGCGTCGGTGGCCCTGACCCACCACGAGCGCTGGGACGGCGAGGGCTACCCGCAGGGCCTGCGCGGCGAGGAGATCCCGATCGAGGGCCGCATCGTCGCCGTCGCCGACGTCTTCGACGCCCTGCTCAGCGACCGCTGCTACCGGCCGGCGATGCCGCTCGAGGAGGCGGTCGAGATCATGCGGGAGGGCAGGGGGACCCACTTCGACCCGGCCGTGGTCGATTCCCTGCTCGACAACCTCGAGCAGGTGCTCGCGGTCCGTGGCTAGGCGCGACCGAGTGGCGGCCGGGGCCGAGCGTCGTGGCAGCGGCGGCTGGGACAGCGTCCTCGACAGCGAGGCTTACGAGGTTACGCCCGGTGGCGAGTGGCGCTCGGAGCTGTGGCGGGTCGCGGTGACCCAGTTCAACCAGGCCGCCGACCTGCTCGACCTCGCCCACGATGCCCGCACCCGGCTGCTGGAGCCGCGGCGCTCGATCGTCGCCAACTTCCCGATCCGCCGCGACAGCGGCGAGATGCAGAGCCTCACCGGCTACCGCGTCCAGCACACCTTCGCGCTCGGTCCGACCAAGGGCGGCGTCCGCTTCGCCCCCGGCGTCTCGCTCGGGGAGTGCGCGGCGCTGGCGCTCTGGATGAGCCTCAAGTGCGCCCTCCTGGAGCTGCCCTTCGGCGGCGCCAAGGGCGGCGTGCGCTGCGACCCCAACCGGCTCTCGGCCACCGAGATGGAGAAGATCACCCGCCGCTTCGCCAGCGAGCTGGTGCCGGTGATCGGCCCCGACCAGGACATTCCGGCGCCCGACATGGCGACCGGCGAGCGTGAGATGTCCTGGTTCATGGACACCTACTCCCAGCACGTCGGCCATCCCGAGCCGGGGATCGTCACCGGCAAGCCGATGGTGCTGGGCGGGACCGCGGGTCGCAAGGCCGCGACCGGGCTCGGGGCGACGATCTGCGCCGAGGCGATGATGGAGCGACTGGGTCGCGGGATCCCCGCCTCGCGGGTGGCGATCCAGGGCTTCGGCAACGTCGGCGCCGTGATCGCCAAAGAGCTCTACGACCGCGGCGCCACCGTCGTCGCCCTCTGCGACGTCACCGGCGGCGTCGTCGACCCGAACGGGCTCGACGTCGACGCGGCGATCGCCTGGGTCGCCGAGAACCGCTTCCTGCGCGGCTTCCCGGGCGGCGCCGAGGCGACCCGCGGCGGCATGCTGGAGGCCTCCTGCGACCTGCTCGTCCCCGCCGCCCTGGAGTGCCAGATCACCGCCGAGAACGCGCCGCGCCTGGACTGCGGGATCATCGTCGAGGCGGCCAACGGACCGACCACGCCGGAGGCCGACGAGATCCTCGCGGCGCGCCGCATCCCGGTCGTCCCCGACCTGCTCGCCAACGCCGGGGGCGTCACCGTCAGCTACTTCGAGTGGGCCCAGGACCAGCAGCGCTACTCATGGCCGGCCGAGGAGATCGCCACCCGCCTGCGCATGCACCTGGAGGCGGCGATGGAGCGGATCGCCGAAGCGGCGGAGCGCCACGACGTCGGCTGGCGCCAGGCGGCCCAGGCGGTGGCAATCGCCCGCGTCGCCGAGGCGGCGCGGCTGCGCTCGATCTACCCGTAGCGCTCGGCGGTCCGGGCGGCCGGCTCGGCCGCGAGCCGCCCACCTTCTTCGCCGCTCGCCCGCCCCAGCCAGCGCAGGCCGAGCAGCAGGGCGGCGGGGAGGACGAGGGCGCCGCTGGCGATCAGGAACCAGGGCTGGGCGGCGTCGCTGCCGGCGCCGATCGTGTGCCCGATCGCCAGTAGCCAGAAGATCGCGGTCAGCCGGTGCAGCCGGCGCCAGCGGGCGGCGCCGATGCGGTCGCGCAGGTAGTAGGAGACGCCGAGCGCCGCGAGGCCGTAGCCGGAGACGATCCCGAGCCCGGTCCAGAGCGGGCGGTAGGCGCCGACGAAGGGGATCGCGATGCCCGTCACGCCCGGATTGAGGTAGGAGTCGCCGAGCAGGGAGAGGCCGTGCAGGGCGACCATCGTCAGGGTCGTCAGCGAGAGCGCCTCGTGCATCGCCCGCAGGTCGCGCTTGTTCGCGCCCTTGCGCCGCGAGCTCATCATCAGCCCGAGGGCGACGCTGGCGCTGGCGAGCAGCAGCGCGGCGCCGCCGGCGGCGCGGCTGGTGATCCAGAAGAGGTGCGGGGCGGCGTTCACGCGGCACTCGCCAGCCGCTGCTCCGGCCCGGAGGCGATGACCTCGACGCCGCCGTCGTCGTCGACGAGGACGCCGCCGTGGGGGAGCCACTCGGGGGCCGCGGCGGGGCCGGCGAGCAGAGCCGCCTTGGCGTGGACCTCGGCCAGCAGCGCGGTCGGCGCGAGGGCGGTCGCCTGGACGATGCCGGTGAAGGCCGGCTCGCCGCCACGGGGGTCGAGCAGGTGGTGGGCGGCGCGGCCGTCGGGCCCGAGCCAGCAGCGGCGGCCGATGCCGCTGGTCGCGGCGGCGCCGTCGCGCAGCCCGAACTCGTGCAGCGGCTCGCCGCCGAACGGGTCGTCGACCAGGATCCGCCGGCGCAGCCCGGCCTCGCCGCCGACGCGGAGGTCGCCGCAGCAGTCGATCGCGAAGGCGCGCTGCCCGGCGAGCTCGGTCGCGAGCAGGTCGGCGAGCAGGCCCTTGGCGATGCCGCCGCTGTCGATCCTGACCCCCGGCGGGCGGGTCACCGTGCCCGCCGCCTCGTCGACGACGATCTCGCGCCAGAGGCCGGGCTCGGCGGGGACGCCGGGTGCCCGCTCGGTCCGGCCCGCGAGCGCGTCGGCGAGGGCGAGGTCCGCGCAGGTCGTCGAGAGTCCTCGGCGGTAGCCGGCGCGCTCGATCGCGTCGACCAGCGTCGCGTCGACGAGGCCGCCGCTGCTCTGGCCCGCCGCCCGACGGCCGCCGCCAGCGAGCGCAGCAGCGGCGTCGCCGGCAACCTCGCGCGGAGTCGCGGTTGAGCCGGCTGAGCTCGCTCTCGGGGTCGAAGCGGGAGAGTCGCCGGTGGGCGTCGAGCAGGCGCTCCCGCGCCCGGGCGGCGGCCTCGACGCTGCCGTCGCCGCGGACGTGGACGCGCGCGGTGCCGCCGAAGCAGGGGAAGCTGCGGTGCGCTTCGGCGCTCACGACTGGCTGGTGATGAGCGGGGCCGGTTCCGGTTCGCGGTTCCGGTTCGAAGAATTCTTCTTCTTCCGGTTCGGGTTCCGGTTCTTCCTCGAACACTTCTTCTTCGATCGGTTCGGGTTCCACCGTTTCGATTTCGGTTTCCTGCGGCTCCGTCGTTTCCACCGCCGCCGCCGGCGGTGCCTGGCCGGCGTCGCGTTGCGGTGGCCGGAACTCGCCGCCGAGCACCGGGTCGTTGCCGGTCGCCATCTGGGTGAAGACGACGCCCCAGAGGAGGACGAAGGAGATCGAGGGTGAGCGCGATCGCCCGGCCCGCAGGGCGCCGCCCGCCGCCGCTGGGCGCGCCTGCCGCCGCTGCGCGGCGCGGAGCTTTCCGTCGCTCGTGGTGCTCCATGAGAGCAGGTCCATCAGAGCCTAAACGCCCTGGCGTTCTGGAGAGACCGGTCCGCCAGGCAGCGGCGAGCGCGGGATCGTCAGCAGGGCGAGCAGAGGCCGGCGACGATCGAGCTGGCGAGCGCCAGCGCAGCGTCCCGGCGCCGGCCAGGCGCGCCTGCGGCGGCCCGGCGCGGCGCCAGTCGGGCAGGGCCAGCGAGGGCAGCTCCAGCAGGTGGCCGAGCACGTGCAGCGCCATCAGCGCCGAACCAGGCGATGAAGCTGAGCCTTGTGGGCGAAGTTCAGGGTGTCGCTGGGCGGCCCGGCGAAGAGCAGCGCGATGCCGGTGCCGAAGAGGGCCAGCGTGGTGAGCACGACGCCGGGGGCGAGCAGCCGCAGGGCCAGCGGCGGCGGCCCCTTCTGGACGTAGGCCGGGTTGCCGGTGTAGTAGCGGGCGAAGCGGTAGCCGGTGCTGCCGAGCTTCAGCAGCACCGGCGGAGCAGCAGCATGCCGATGAAGATGTGCGGGCCGAGCAGCTGGCCGATGAAGGGGATCGTCACCCCCTCGGCGGCGAGCAGCACGAGCAGGGCGACGGCGACGGCGCCGGTGAGGCGGGCGTTGCCGGCGACGCCGTCGCGGATCTTGCAGCGGTGGGGCTGGCGTGTCGGTGACATCCCGAGCCGCGCCATGCTTCGAGTGGTACATGCGGCGATCGTCGGCCGATCGCTTGCCGCTCGCTAAAGGGGCGTGAGAGGTCTCTACTGAGAGTTCTCTCAGGCGCCTCGGCGCTCGAAGCCCGGCAGCTCGAAGGCGACGCGGGCGCCGCCGAGCGGCGAGTCCTCGACCCAGATGCGGCCGCCGTGGGCGGCGACGATCGCGCGGGCGATGCCGAGGCCGAGGCCGCTGCCGCCGGAGGCGCGCTCGCGGCCGGCCTCGCTGCGGTGGAAGCGGTCGAAGACGCGCTCGCGCTCGGCCGGCGGGATCCCGGGGCCGTCGTCGTCGACCGCGACCGTCAACTCGCCGCCGTCGCCGGCGGCGGCGCGCGAGAGCACCACCTGGCCGACGCGGCCGGCGTGGCGGTGGGCGTTGTCGAGCAGGTTGCGGACGACCTGGGCGAGCAGGTCGGGGTCGGCGTCGATCGTCCCCGTCCGCCAGCTCGCCGAGCTCGGCGCCGCCGCCCGGCTGGCTCTCGGCGCAGCTCGCGGAGGAACTCGGCCGCGCGCGAGCGGCCGCGGCGCCGGGTCGACGCCCTCGTCGAGCCGGGCCAGCGAGCAGCAGGTCCTCGACCAGGCGTTCGACCCGGCCCATCTCGCGCAGCGCCACCGCCTCGACCCGGCGCACCTCCGCCGCGCTCGGCTGCTCGCTGGCGGGCCAGCACTTCGAGCTGGCCGCGGATCGCGGTCAGCGGGCTGCGCAGCTCGTGCGAGGCGTCGGAGACGAAGCGGCGCTGGCGGTCGAAGGCGCGGTCGAGGCGGTCGAGCATGTGGTTGAAGGCCTCGGCCAGGGTGACGCAGCTCGGTCGCCGCGGCCGGGCCGGGTCTCCAGCCGCGGGCTGAGGTCGCCGGCGTCGACCTCGGCGGCGGTGGCGGCGAAGCGGCGCAGGGGGGAGGCGGCGCGGGCGGCGACCAGGTAGCCGGCGAGCAGCGCCGCGACCAGGCTGGCGCCGCCGAGCCAGGAGGAAGGTCTTTTCGACGTCGGACTGGGCATCGGCGATCGGCGAGGACCTCGTCGCCGTCGCCGGCGGCGCGGGGCCGACGCGTCGGCCTCGCTGCCCTCCTCGCGCTCGATCACGCTCGACTCGTTCGCCATCTGCGCCCGCACGGCGACGAAGACGACGCCGAAGGCGACGACGACGATCGCGCGCGATCGAGAGCGCCAGCCGGCCGCGCAGGCCGAGCCGGTCCCAGGCCGGCCTCATCCCGGCCTCCCGCAGCCGGTAGCCGACCGAGCGCACGGTCTCGATCGGCGCCGGCGAGCCGGGCAGCGCCAGCTTGCGCCGCAGGTAGCCGACGTAGACCTGGACGACGTTGGTGCCGGGGTCGTGCTCGTAGCCCCAGACCGCGGAGAGGATCTCCTCGCGGCGTGCAGACGCGGTCGCGCGTTGCGCATCAGGTGGGCGAGCAGCTGCGGCCTCGCGCTCGGGGAGGGCGACCGTCGAGGCTCGCCCCGGCGTCGCCTCGCGGCTGACCAGGTCGAGGCGGATCGCCGCGCGGCGGCGAGCATGCGTCTCCGATCGCCGCGCTCGGCGTCGCGCAGCCGCGCCCGGATCCGCGCCAGCAGCTCCTCGAAGGCGAACGGCTTGGTGACGTAGTCGGTGGCGCCGAGGTCGAGCCCCTCGACCCGGTCGGCGACCTCGGCCTTGGCGGTCAGCATGATCACCGGCAGCGCCGGCCGCGCGCGGCGGATCGCCTCCAGCACCTCGATCCCGTCCCTGCCCGGCAGCATCCGGTCGAGGACGACGAGGTCGGTCCCCGGCGCCAGCGCCAGCCGCTCGCCGGCGATGCCGTCGCCGGCGACGGTGACGCCGTAGCCCTCGGCCTGCGAGCCCGCGCTCGAGGAAGTCGGCGATCCCCGCCTCGTCCTCGACGACCAGGATCTCCATGGCGGCGATGCTACGCGACGCGGTTCGCGGTGGCTACGGTTCAGGCGTGGCCGCAACGCTCGACGAGCTCACCGTCGCCGACCCGCCCGAGGCCTGGTCGGCGCTCGGGTTCGAGGTCGAGGGCGACACCTGCCTCGTCGGCGAGGTGCGGATCCGGCTGGTGGGCGCGGAGGCGGGCCGCGGCGTGGTCGGCTGGTCCCTGCGCGGGGTCGAGGCCGCCGATCTCGACGGCCTGGCGACGACGCGCTCGGAGCGGCCGCTGCCGGCGGCGGCAGCGGTGCATCCCAACGGCATCGCCGCCCTCGACCACCTGGTCGCGATCAGCCCGAGCGCTCGACCGCACCGTCGCGGTGCTGGAGCGGGCCGGCCTCGACCTGCGCCGGGTTCGCGAGCAGCCGACGCCGGCGGGGGCGCCGCGACAGGCCTTCTTCCGCCTCGGCGCGACGATCCTCGAGGTCGTCCAGGAGCCCGCCGAGGCGACCGCGCGCGCCGGCGGCGACCGTCCCGCCTTCTTCTGGGGGCTGGCCTTCGTCGCCCCCGACCTCGACGCCACCGTCGCCGCGCTCGGCGACCGCGTCGGCGAGGCCCGCCCGGCGGTCCAGCCGGGCCGCCGCATCGCCACCCTGCGTCGCGCGGCCGGGCTCTCGATCCCGGTCGCCCTGATCACCCCCGCCGGTCCCTCCGACCCGGCGCTCAGCCCTTCTGCTCGGTCGGGCGGATCAGGATCTCGTTGAGGGAGACGTGCCAGGGCCGGGTGACCGCGTAGGCGATCGCGTCGGCGACGTCGGCCGCCTCCAGGGTCTTGACGTCGGCGAAGCGGCCGCGCACCTGCTCCCTGATGCCGTCGCGGAGGTGGTCGGTCAGCTCGGTGTCGACGGCGCCGGGCTCGACCAGCGTCGAGCGCACCTTGCGGCCGGCGAACTCCTGGCGGAAGGACTCGCTGAAGGCGCCGACGCCGTGCTTGGTCAGGTTGTAGACGCCGGAGCCGGCGCGGGCCACGCGGCCGGCGACCGAGCTGATGTTGACCAGGTCGGCGCAGCCGCGCGGCGAGTCCTCGGCGGCGTTGAGGAGGTGGGGGAGGGCGGCGTGGGTGGTGAGGATCAGGCCCTTGAGGTTGAGGTCGATCATCCGGTCCCACTCCTCCGTGGGCGCGTCCTCGATCGGGCCCAGCAGCATCTGGCCGGCGTTGTTGACGACGATGTCGAGGCGGCCGAGCTCGTCGACGGTGCGCTCGACGGCGCCGATCGCCTGCTCGGGGTCGGTGATGTCGGACTCGATCGCCAGCGCCGTGTGGCCGCCGCCGCCGATCTCCTCGGCGAGCCGCTCCAGCCTTTCCAGCCGCCGCGCCGAGACGGCGACTTTCGCGCCCTCGGCGGCCAGCGCCCGCGCGGTCGCCGCGCCGATGCCGCTGCTGGCGCCGGTGACGAGTGCCACGGTTCCCTCAAGTGCCTTGGTCATCGGTCTAGTTCCTCATCCTTCGGTTAAAGGTATCCCCGCCTCGCGCCGCAATAAACAGATATGCCCAACCGCCGAGCAGTTTCCCGCGTCCCGTCCATCCGGCTTTCGATCGCCCTGACCGCCGCCGCGCTCGCGGCGCTGGCGCTGCCCGCCTTCGCGGCCGCCGCGCCCAGGCCCGCGGTCCTCAACTTCAAGACCGTGACGGTCGGCGCCCCCGGCAACCCCTCGGTCGGGATCCTGCCGTTCACGGACGCGATCTACCGCTCCTGCGCCGAAGTCCCGCAGTCCGAAAAGGAATGCCTCACGGTCGGCGGGGTCGAATACCGCTACGGCCTCGGCCAGCTCGAGGTGACGGTGAAGCAGTGGGTCGCCTTCCTCAACACGGTCGACCCGATGGGCCGCAACCGCCACCACCTCTACAGCTCGACCGAGAGCCCTTCGGCCTGGCCGCGGTTCGGGCAGATCGGCTTCTCGACCGGCGCCCACACCGGCCGCCACTACTCGGTCGGCTCGCCGGAATGGGCCAACAAGCCCTACGGCTTCGCCAACTTCCCGCGGGCGGCGCGCTTCGTCAACTCGCTCTACAACGGCAAGCTCCTCGCCAAGACCACCAACACCAACGGGATCTTCCGCTACACCAACTACCGGGTGCGGCTCTCGACCGTGACCGGGAAGGGGATGTACAACCTCGCCGGCGCGCAAGCGCCCCGGCGCCACCCGCCGGCACAAGACCGGCTTCGTGCTGCCGAGCCAGAACGAGTGGATCAAGGCCGCCTACTACGACCCCAGCGGCGGCGGCACCTACTCCTACTGGAAGTACCCGACCAACGCCGGCGTCTTCGGCGACGGCTCGGCGACGGCGCCGAAGACGACCACGCTCGACCCCGAGCAACGGCAACGTCACCAACTCCTCGACGCAGCCGCTGGCGACCTACCACGCCGCCGAAGTGCCGGCCCCGAGCTGGTGCCCGTCGACCCAGAGCGCGGAAGCGTGCGCCACCGTCAACCCCTTCGGGATCCCACCGCAGGGCTACGAAAAAGCCTTCCAGGGCAGCCTCAGCACGGTCGGCCAGGCGCGGACCAACTCCCCCTGGGGCACCCTCGACCAGGGCGGGAACGTGGTCGAGTGGACCGACACGATCACCGCCTCGCCGACCGGCAAGAGCGACGGCCGCGTCTGGCGCCGCCTCCACGGCGGCATCGCCAACGCCCCCGCCTACCAGCTCTGGCTCTCGGCGGTCGGCCTGCAGCCGGAGGACAACGCCGCCTTCACGGCGACGTACCCCTGGCTCGGGTTCCGCATCGGCGTGCTCGGCAACCTCAAGCGCGGCAGGTAGGCGGCCGGGTGGTGGTCGACTTGCCCCCACCCCGGTGGGGTAAAGTCGACCACTTGGCGGCGGCAATCTGAGCGCCCGTCCGTGAGGCGGGTTAGGCTCGCGACACGTGCATCGGTCTCCAATACGTCGCCGTTTCGCCGTCGGGATACCGCTGGCGCTCGTCGCCCTCACGGCCTTGGCGCTCCCAGCCGCCGCGGCCGCCGCGGCCGCGGCCCCGAAGCCCCCGCGCGGCGCGCTGACCCAGCTGCCGAAGTCGGCTGGGTGCCTGGTCGACCGCTCTGTCCCTCCGGGCCCCTGTGGCGCCGCCCGCGCCCTCAAGGGTCCCGGTCCGTTCATGGGCTCGCGGGCGATCGCGGTCAGTCCCGACGGCAGGAACGTCTACGTCGCCTCCTCGAAAAGCAACGCGATCGCGATCTTCAGGCGCAACCGCGGGACCGGCAAGCTGACCCAGCCCAGGGGACCGGCGGGATGCATCGCCACCCGGGGACCAAAAAGCTGCGCCGCCGCGGTCGGGCTCGACGGGCCCAACTCGGTCGCGGTCAGCTCCGACGGGCGCAGCGTCTACGCGACCTCCCGCGCCGCCAACTCCCTCACCGTCTTCGCCCGCAACCCGAAGGGCGGCGGCCTGACGCAGCTGCCGGCCGGCTTCGGTTGCGTCTCCGGCCTGCCGGTCCCGTTGTGCGCCAGCGGCCGCGCCCTGGTCGGGCCGGACGTGGTTGCCGTCAGCCCGGACGGCCGCAACGTCTACGTCGGCTCCTTCTTCGGCAACGCGGTCGCGGTCTTCAACCGCGACCCGGTCTCCGGCGCCCTGGCCCAGCCTTCCGGCACGACCGGCTGCATCGCCGAGGCCATCGGCGGCTGCGCGGTCGGCATCGCCCTCGGCGCGGTCGAGGGGCTGGCGGTCACCTCCACCGGCGTCTACACCGGCAGTGCCCTCTCCAACGCCGTCGCCGTCCTCGCCCGCGATCCCCAGACCGGCGCCCTGGCCCAGGCCGCCGACGGCACGGGCTGCATCGTCAACGCCCCGCTCGCCGGCTGCACCAGCGGCTATGAAGTGAAAGGCGCCAACGCGGTCGCGGTCAGCCCCGGGGGCAAGGACGTCTACGTCACCTCGCTGTTCAGCAACAGCGTCACCTCCTTCACCCGCGCCGTCCCGGCCGGCGGCCTCACGCAGAAGACCGGCACCGCCGGCTGCCTGGTCTGGCTGCGCGCCGTCGGCTGCTCCTTTGGCCAGGCGCTCAGCGCCCCCGAGGGGCTCGCCGTCTCCCCGGACGGGGCCAACGTCTACGTCGCCGCCTTCGCCACCGGCGCGATCGCCGTCCTCGCCCGCAACAAGTCCGGCGAAGTCGTGCAGTTGGAAGGGCGGGCCGGCTGCCTCGCCCCGAAGTCGGTCCCGGGCTGTAAGCGCGCCCGGGCGCTGCGCGGCGTCAGCTCGGTCGCGCTCAGCCCCGACGGCCGCAATCTCTACTCGACCTCGTTCGGCAGCAACGCCGTCGACATCTTCCGGAGGAACAAATGAGTGAATCGGACGAGCGCAAAGACGGGCTGACGCGTAAACAGCTGCTCGGCTCGGGCGCGGCCGCGGCCGGGACCCTGCTGCTCTCCCAGAGCGCCGGCATCGAGCAGGCGCTGGCGGCGGCGAAGGGCAAGAAGAAGGACGTCGCCGGGATGAACATCATCCTCTTCCTCACCGATCAGGAACGGGCGATTCAGCACTTCCCGCCGAACTGGCTGCGCCAGAACCTGCCGGGGATGCGGCGCCTGCGCCAGCACGGCCTCAGCTTCGAACGCGCCTTCACCAACGCCTGCATGTGCTCGCCGGCCCGCTCGACCCTGATGAGCGGCTACTTCCCCGCCCAGCACGGGGTCAAATACACGCTCGAGGAAGACATGCCGGCGGAAAAGGGCTACCCGCAGGTGGAACTGCCGGTGGAACTGAAGAACCTCGCCACGGTGATGAGGGCGGCCGGCTACAAAGTCATCTACAAGGGCAAGTGGCACTGCTCGAAGCCGGCGACCCCGGGTGAAGCCAAACCCTCCGACCTCGAAAAGTACGGCTTCGACCGCTGGAACCCGCCGGACGCCGGCGCCAACCAGACCGTGCCCGAGGCAGGGGGTGGCTTCATCGACAACGACGGCCGCTTCGTCAACTCGGAAGGCAGCGGGGAAAACGAAGGCATCCTCCAGTACCTCGACTCGAACGCCTCGAAGGAACAGCCCTTCTTCATGGTGATCTCACTGGTCAACCCGCACGACGTCCTCTTCTACCCGAGCAAGACCTTCAACGAAGCCGGCTACGACGACTCCTGGCTGGAGGGCAGCATCCAGCCGCCGCGGACCAACGAAGAAGACCTCTCGACCAAGCCCACGGTGCAGGCGGAATTCCTCAAAATCTTCAACCTCACCGGCAAGCCGGAAACCAAAGCCGAAAAGCAGGCCTACCTGAACTACTACGGCAACCTGATGCGCTCCTCCGACAGCTACCTGGTCAACGTCCTCGACAAGCTGGAAGAGACCGGGCTCTACGACGACACGCTGATCGTCCGCACCGCCGACCACGGCGAGATGGGGCTGGCCCACGGCGGCATGCGGCAGAAGAACTTCAACTTCTACGAGGAGTCGACGCGGGTGCCGCTCGTCTACTCGAACCCGAAGCTGTTCCCGAAGCCGGCCGAGACCGACGCGATGGTCTCCCACGTCGACTTCCTGCCGACGCTGGCGAGCCTGGCGGCGGCCCCGAAGAGCGCCCGCGCCAACTGGCAGGGGGTGGACTACTCCAAGCTCGTCCTCCACCCCCACGGCGCCAAGCCGGTCCAGAACTACGTCGTCTTCACCTACGACGATTTCCAATCGGGGCAAAAGAACCGCCCTACCCGAAACCGCCGAACCACATCGTCAGCATCCGCGAAGGCCGCTGGAAGCTGGCCAAATACCACGACGTCCCCAACCAGAAGCGGAAAAAGAAGCCGCCGCAGTGGGAGATGTACGACCTCAAGACCGACCCCCTCGAGAAAACCAACCTCGCCTACAAAGGCTACGAACGCACCGCGGCGCAGGAGAAGCAGTTCCAGCGCCTCAAACGCAAGCTCGCCCGGGTCGAAAAGACCCGTTTGAAGCCGCTTTAAGCGCCCGCGCCGAGTTCATAGAGACGTGGGAAGTGGTGGACGGGCGGGCGATGGCCGCCTTCGAGATCTACATCAAGACGATGCCGGAGCGGCTCTGGGAGGCGATCGTCGACCCCGAGCCGAGGGGCAGGTACAGCTTCGGAATCGGCGTCACTTCGGACTGGACCCCTGGCTCGGAGTATCGCTCCACCGCCGGGGAGTTCGAGATCTCCGCGCGGGTGACCTGGGAGATCGAGCCGGTCGGCGACGACTCCTGCCGGCTTTTGGTCACCCACGACCAGCTGCCCGAGGGCGCCAACAGCGAACTGTTCGGCGGCTGGCCGATGATCCTCTCCGGTCTGAAGACGCTGCTGGAGACGGGAGATCTGCTGACGACGCCCGGCTCGCTGCGCTACGGGAGGTGAACCCTGGCGCCCCTGGCGTGACGAAGCCGGGGAAGTGAGAAGCGGTCCTCAAGGCTCGCCAGCAGCGAGTAGGGCGTGTAGGGGCGGGCGATCCGGGTGCCGGCCTGGACCTCCGGCCCCAGCAGCAGCGTCGCGATCCGCCCGCCCACCGCGCCGCCGCAGCAGCCGGCGTCGCTGGTGCCCTCGTCATAGGTGATCGCGAGCAGGCCGCCCGGGCCGAGCTGGGCCAGGATGCTCGGGACGCGCCGGCGCAGGTAAGCGTCGACCGCGGCGTCGGGGCAGTCGTGCCCGCCGTCGCACAGGCCGGGACCGATCCAGCTGAATTCGGGCAGCCGCCGCTTGGCCAGGTCGGTGGAGAGGGAGCTTTCCGGGACGACCCGGCGGCAGAGCCCCGGTCGCGTCGTCACCGATGGGAAGTACATGAAGGGGTTGTGCCGTTTCACGTACTCACCGACGCCGGTGCCGGCGTAACACGGCTTCGGCATCCCGCCCATGTAGGCGCGCCAGGAGACGTGTGCCACCGCGAGCTGGGTGGCGAGGTTCGGGCCATGGGCGAGGCACTCGGTGCAGTTGTCGGCGATGCCGAAGGTCGAGCCGCCGATCAGGGCGAGGTAGTTCGGAAGCGAGGGATGGAGCAGTCCGTAGGAGTTCGTCGCCAGCGCTCCCCGTTGGATCAGCCGGTTGAAGTACGGCATTTCGCCTGAGCCCACCACGGCGTCGAACTCACGGTTCTCGAGCACGATCACGACCGTGCGCCCTCCCGGTTCCGCGGCAGCGGCCGGCGCCCCCGGCGCGGACACCAGCAGGCCGGCCAGCAGGACGGCGACGAGGAGGGCCTTCAAAGTCATCGCTGGGAGTATCGCCCGCTGGGCCCCCCGTCCTTACGACCATCGTCGTCCGCGCCCTAGGATCAGGCGATCAGTGGCGTTACCCGGATCGGGCACATGGGCATGCGCGTCAAGGATCTTGACGCCGCCGTCGCCTTCCAGGCTGAGGTTCTCGGCCTGGTCGAGAGTGAGCGCCGGGGGCGGGTCGCCTACCTCACCTGCAACGAGCGCCACCACGAGCTGATCCTGATCGAGTCCGGTAAGCGCGGCTACGACCACATCGGGCTGGAGGTGGCGGACGCCGAGGCCCTGGAGGCGGCCCGCACTGCGGTCCTCAGCGCCGGGGGCGAGCCGCTCGGCGGCGTCTATGACGGCGAGCCCGGGATCGACCGGGCGGCGCTGGTCCGCGGTCCCGGCGGCCACGTCTACAAGCTCTTCTGTGGGATGGAGACCGTCGCCGCGGCGCCCGCCGGCGACCGCCCGACCCGCTTCGAGCACGCCTCGGTCAAGGCCCGCAACCTCGGCCCGACCGAGCGCTTCCTCGCCGACGGCCTCGGCTTCGCCTTCTCCGACCGCATGGGCCGGACCGCCAGCTGGTGGCACTGCGACGCCGACCACCACGGGATGGCGCTGATCTTCGGCCCCCGCCACGAGCTCTCCCACTACGCCTGGTCGGTCCCCGACCTCAACGCGATGGGTCGGATCGCCGACCGCCTCGTCGCCCGCGGCCAGAAGCCGACCTGGGGCCCGAGCCGCCACGGCCCCGGTCACAATCTCTTCATCTACTTCAAGGACGCCGACGGAGCGATGGTCGAGTGTTGCGCCGACCTGGCGGCGATGCCGCCGCATGGGGATTACGAGGCGAAACGCTGGCCCGGCGGCTTCGGCGCGATCAACCAGTGGGGCGGCCCGCCGCCGCCGCGCTTCCTCCTCGCCGGCCACCCGATCGCCAACGCCAGCCCGGCGGAGTGGTTGGGATGAAGCTGCGGCGCACCGCCGCGGGGCTGATCGCCGAGGCCGGGGACGGTCGCTGGTTCGCGCTGCCGGGAGAGGCCGACATGGTCGACTTCCTCGCCCGCGGCGAGGAGGCGCTGCGGCGCGGCGCGGGCGACGCTCGAGCGCGCCGTCGCCGACTCGGCGCCCGCCGTCGACCCCGGCGAGGCGATCCTCCCCTTCCAGCCGCGCTCGATGCGCGCCTTCATGCTCTGGGAGTCGCACTGCATCGCCTCCGCGCGGGCGCTGGTGCAGCACTTCTTCCCGCCCCCGGCCGCCAAGTTCGTCGCCGGCTACGAGCGGGTGACCGGTCGTACCTTCCCAAAGCTGAAGCCGAACAAGCGCTTCTACGAGACGCCCTCCTTCTACGTCGCCAATCACGCCGCGATGCTCGCCGACGGGGAGGAGATGTGGTGGCCCAGCCACACCAAGTACCTCGACTTCGAGCTCGAGCTCGCCTTCGTGCTGGCCAAGCCGCTGGCCGACGCGACCCCGGAGGAGGCCGCCGGCGGCGGTCGGCGGCTGGTTCGTCCTCAACGACTGGAGCGCCCGCGACGTTCAGGCCGAGGACCTGCGCGAGAGCCCCTTCGGCCCGGTCGTGAAGTCGAAGACCTTCGCCAACTCGATCGGCGCCGACGTGATCACCGCCGACGAGCTGCCCGACTGGCAGACGGCGACCGGCCGGGTCCGGGTCGATGGCGAGGTCTGGTGCGAGGGGACCACGGCAGGCGCCGCCCACGACGTCGGCGCGATGCTCGCCTACGCCTCCGCCGGCGAGCGCCTCGAGCCCGGCGACACCATCTCGACCGGCACGATGCCCGGCTGCTGCGGCCTCGAGCAGGACCGCTGGATCCAACCGGGTCAGACCATCGAGCTGGAGATCGACGCCATCGGCACCCTCAGCAACCGCATCAGCCCCACCGCCAGGCCCTAGCGGTCGATGGGCCGAAAAGTCGCCTATATGACGACAAATCGGCCCGTCGGCCGGCGGCTTCGGGGGGCGAGCGCGGCGGGCCCTCGCTGGGGGTGGATCTGTATGCGCGCGAGGTGATCGAGGACTCGGCCGGCGCCTTCGCGGCGATTCGCGACGCCGGCCCCGTGGTCTGGCTGCCGCGGCACCGGATGTGGGCGATCGGGCGCTTCGACGAGGTGCGGGAGGCGCTGCGCGACGACGAGCTGTTCGTCAGCGGCCACGGCGTCGCCGTCAACCCGATGACCAACCTCGCCGCCCGCAAGACGACCCTGTTCAGCGACGGCGAGACGCACTCGACCCGCCGCAAGGTGCTGATGCGCTCGCTCGGTGCCCAGGCGCTGGCCCCGGTCGCCGATCGCCTCGACGCCGAAGCGGCGGAGATCGTCGGCAGCCTGGTCGGCCGCGGCGAGTTCGACGCCGCTCGCGACTTCTCCAGCGCCCTGCCGCTGGGGGTGGTCGCCGACCTGGTCGGCGTTCGCGTCTCCCGCCAGCGGCTGCTGGGCTGGGGCTCGCTCTCCTTCGACATGCTCGGCCCGCTCAACCGGCGCGGCCTGCGGGCGGCGCCGGGCTCGGTCGGCATGCTCGCCTACTCGCAGCGGCTCAGCCGCTCGCGCGTGGTGCCGGGCAGCTGGGCGGCCAGCGTCTTCGACGCCGCCGACCGCGGTGAGATCGACATGACCGAAGCGCGCAACATGGTCATCGACTTCATCGCCCCGAGCCTGGATACGACGATCCTCGCCAGCACCCACATGCTCTGGTTGCTGGGCGAGAACCCGGAGGCGTGGCAGCGCCTCCGCCGCGAGCCCGAGCTGGTCCCGGCGGCGGTGGTCGAGGCCGTCCGCCTCGCCTCGCCGATCCGCGGCTTCACCCGCCGGCTCAGCCACGATGCCGAGTTCGGTGGGGTCCGCATGCGGGCCGGCGACCGCGCGGTCCTGCTCTTCGGCGCCGCCAACCTGGACGAGCGCCGCTATCCCGACCCCGAGCGCTTCGACCTCCACCGCCCGCCCGGCGGCAACCTCGGCTGGGGCCACGGCCCCCACACCTGCGTCGGCATCCACCTCGCGAAGCTGGAGATGGCAGCGTTGCTGCGCGCCCTCGTCGCCCAGGTCGAGACGATCGAGATCGCCGGCCGGCCGACGCAGGATCCGCAACAACACGCTGCAGGGCATCGGCTCGCTGCCGGTTCGGCTGGCCTGAAGGTGGGTCTCGGTCGGCAGTGGAGCCGAGTGGGCGGCCGGGCCGCCGCGCTGGTCGTGCTCGCGATGGCCGCGGCGCTCGCCGGCTGCGGGGGTGGGGAGGGAGGGACGATCGCCGCGACCACGCCCAGCCACGAGACCACCGTCGCTCCGCCACCGCGGCCCGGGCAACCTGCCACCGGCTCGGTCGCGCCCTCTCATTGCCCACTCGGCCTGCCCAGCTGCCGCGTCACCGTGGGCCGTGTCGTCTATGTCGAGCGGGTCGATCCCGACGGCGACGGCGATGCCCATTTCGTCATCCGCGACCCGCAGGGGATCACCCTGCCGGGCCTGACCGCGATCGACGTCCGCGTCGGCTTGCGGCCGCACCCGCTCCCCGGCCCGGGCGACCTGATCAGCGCCGCGGGTCCGGTTCAGACCGGCACCTACGGACAGAGCCAGATCCACGCGCTCGAGCTGCATGTCGCCGGCAAGTAGGGCGTTGGCCAGGCCTTAGTGACTTAGTTCCTAGTTTCGCGCCAGCTCACGGTCGATCAGTGCCGCGAGCGCGTCCGCGACGCCCTCGGCGGGGGTGCTCGAGATCTGCGCTCCGCTGGCGACGCCGCGCACGTCTTCCGCCGCCCGCAGCGCGTGCCAGTGGGAGTCGAAGGACTCCCCGGAGGTCGCGACGGTCGCGGCCGTCGGCGCCCAGCAGGCGCCAACGCCACTTCCCTACGAGATCTTCATATGCGTCGAATTGGGGCACTTGTCGCCTCCTGCGGTTGATGGGAACATATGTTCGCATACGCTCCGGCGGCAAAAGCCCCGCTGGCCGCGCCTACCGCGCTTTTGGCTCTACACGCGGCTTCAGCTGGATCTCCTGCTCGTGCCCGCGGCTGTCCCTCCTCGATCTCGAGGCGGCGCTCGCGCTCGGCGTTGAGCTGGTGGCCGAAGAGGATCGCCAGGTTGCTGAGCCAGAACCAGACAGCAGCGCGATGAGGCCGCCGAGGGTGCCGTAGGTCTTGTCGTAGGAGCCGAAGTTGGCGACGTAGAAGGCGAAGGCCGCCGAGGCGATGCCCCAGACCACGATCGCCACCAGGCTGCCCGGGGTGACCCAGGCGAAGCCGCGCTGCTTCACGTTCGGCGAGGCGTAGTAGAGGACGTCGACCATGAGGATGAAGATCGCCGCCATCGCCGGCCACTTGGCGATGCTCCAGATCGTGATCGGCGGTGTCGCTGAACCCGAGCGGGTCGGCGATCGCCGCGACGATCGGCCCGGTCAGGACCAGACCCAGCGCCAGCAGCGCCATCAGCATCACCATCGCCAGTGTCACCGCCAGCTGCAGCGGCCGCAGCTTCCAGAACGGGCGCCCCTCGGGGGTCTCGAAGATGATGTTGGAGGCGCGGATGAAGGCGCCGACGTAGCCGGAGGCCGACCACAGCGCCAGCGCCAGGCCGAGCACGAAGGCGGCGCCGGCGGCGCCCTGGTTGGAGGCGATCGATTCGATCGGCCCCGAGAAGGTCTCGGCGGCGGAGGCCGGCCCGATTTCGGTGACGATCTCGGTCAGGCTCTGGGTCGTGCTCTGCGGATCCCCGATCAGACCGATCAGCGAGACCATCGCGATCAGGGCGGGGAAGAGGGCGAGCAGGCCGTAGTAGGTGAGGGCGGCCGCCCAGTCGCTGAGGTTGTCCTCCCTGAACTCGCTCGCGGTGCGCTTCAAGGTGGCGTGCAGGGAAGACCTGTCGGAGGAGTTCATCGTTCCCGGTTACCCGGATGGTGGTCTCGGAACCCAATAGCGCCCCGACCGCCACCGGCGGGTCGGTAACTTCCAGCGTGGCCGAACTGACCTGTCCCAAGTGCCAGGCGCCGATGCGCACCCATACCCGCAACGGGGTGGTGATCGAGCAGTGCACGAAGTGCCACGGCATCTTCCTCGACCGCGGCGAGCTTGAGCAGCTGATCGGCGCCGAGAGCTCGTTGCTCGGCCGCTACGACGCCGCCGGGCAGATGCCCAGCACCGATACTTAGCCGATGTCCGCTCCCCTGATCGAGTTCCCCGCCGACGATGCCGAGCGGGCGCTGCGGTTCTGGCAGGGCGTGCTCGGGGTCGAGCTGGCGCCGCGGCTCGACGGCGCCGGTGCCGGCTGGGTTCACGACGGCGACGGCGTCCGGGTCGGCGTACACAAGCGTGGCAAGGGCCCCGGCGATACCGGCTCGCTGCCCTACTTCCCGGTGGCGGAGATGGCGGCGGCCCTGGAGCGGGTGCGCGAGCTCGGCGGCACGGTCATCCACCCGGGCGAGCGCTGGTCGATCTGCCGCGACTCCGAGGGCAGCCCGTTCGCGCTGGAGGCGGCGGAAGGCTAGGCGCTAGGGGACGCCCGCGCCCGCGGATCCGGTGGCGCCCGCGGCGGGCTCGACGCGGAAGGCGGAGCGCGCCGGGTGTTCGGGCTTGAAGAAGGTCGCCGTCTGGTTGCGCAGGCGCCAGGGGGAGGGGAGGCGGCCGCGCGGTGAGCCGAGGAAGCGAGTGAAGAGGACCGCCGCCCGATTGCAGCTGATCCGCGAGCGCGGCGGCAGGTAGAGCAGGTACTCGCCACGGCGGAAGATCAGCTGGCCGAGCGTGACGTTGGAGTTGACGGTGAAGGAGTTGCGACAGAGGGCGCCGAGTTCGCGGTTGCTCCCGCCTTCGCCGCCGCCGGAGCTGCGCGCAACCGAGAAGCCGGCCTGGCGACCGCGGGTGAAGGAGGCTCGGCCGCTGCCCTGCCCACGGGCCCGCCAGGGTGCCGGCAGGACGCCGTCGAAGTCCTCGAGGAAGCGGGTGAAGAGCCTCGAGGCGGCGGGGCAGGCCAGACCCGCGGACGGGTCGATGGTGATCGTGTAGTTGCCGGCGGGCAGGACCGCCGTGCCGATGCGGTCGTCGTGCAGGACCCGGAAGCTGGGGCAGCCGGCGCCGGCTGCCGAGGAGGCGCCGAGGCTCAGCGCCAGGGTGGCGAGCAGCGCCGCCACCGCCGTGCCCCGGGCAGGCCCAGGCGCTTCTTCCACGATGAGGAGTGGACGAGTCCCACGACCGCGCACCCTAGAGCGCCACCCGGACGAGTTCCGCTGTTCCTTATCCGTGCATAACGTGGGAAAGGAACAGCGGAACGACTCGCGGCGTCCGTAGCATGCGGCCGACAGATGCCCGAACCAGTCAAGCGCAACCAGCGCTACATGCCGGGGCTGGACGGGCTGCGCGCCGTCGCCGTCCTCGCCGTGATCGCCTTCCACCTCGGTTTCGGATGGGCACCCGGCGGCCTGCTCGGGGTCGGAATCTTCTTCACCCTCAGCGGCTACCTGATCACCGACATCCTGCTCTCGCAGCTGGCTCGCCGTGGCCACATCCGCCTCGGCAAGCTTCTGGCTCGCCCGCGCCCGGCGCCTGCTGCCCGCCCTGTTCGCGATGCTTGTCATCGTCGTCGCCTGGGTGACGATCTTCGGCCCCGCCCAGCCGCAGCAGTTCCGCGACGGGGTCGTCGCCTCGGCCCTCTACGTCAGCAACTGGCAACTGATCTTCGGCGACGTCTCCTACTTCGCCCGCTTCGCCCCGCCCGGCCCGCTCAACCACCTCTGGTCGCTGGCGATCGAGGAGCAGTTCTACCTCGTCTGGCCGTTCATCCTCCTGCTCGGGGTCAAGGTCGTGCGCGAGAAGCCGCTGCCCTCCGGGGTGCGGCCGCGGCTGGCCGTCGCCACCCTGCTGCTGGCGCTGGTCTCGGTGGTCCTGATGGCGGCCCTCTACCGCCCCAGCCTCGACCCCTCGCGGGTCTACTACGGCACCGACACGCGCGCCTTCGAGCTGCTCTTCGGCGCCGCCCTGGCGATGGTCTGGCCCAGCCGCAAACTGAGCCCGCGGATCGGCGCCGGCGCCCGCAACACGCTCGACGGCCTCGGCGTCGCCGGCCTGGTCGCGATCGCGCTGATGATCTGGCAGACCGACCAGTACTCCGCCTTCCTCTATCGCGGCGGCTTCGTCGTGCTCTCGATCGCGACCGTGCTGGTGGTCGCGGCGCTGGCCCACCCGGCCGGCCGCCTCGGCCCCGTCCTCGGCTGGGAGCCGCTGCGCTGGATCGGCGTGCGCTCCTACGGCATCTACCTCTGGCACTTCCCGGTGATCGTCCTCACCACCCCCGGCGGCGTCGCCAACGGAGCCGAACCGCTGCGCGAGCTGCTCCAGTTCGCGGCGATCGTCGGCATCTCGGCGCTCTCCTGGAAGTTCATCGAGGAGCCGGTTCGCCACGGCGCGATCGGGCGCCTCTGGAAGCGGGCGCGGGCGGGGGAGTGGCAGCCGGCGAAGCTGACCCGCGAGGGCTGGGCGCTCGCCGGCGTGTCCACGGTCCTCCTCCTCGCCTTCTGCGCCGGCATGGCCGGGGTCAACTCGGTCTCGGCCGAAGGCAGGGACGTGCGGGTTCAGGAAGCCGTCGCCGCCGGCACCGCGAAGCCGCCGCCGCTGACTCCGGCCCAGGCCAACTCCTCCGAACGTTCCTCCTGCAAAGCCGTCGTCCACATCGGCGACTCCACCTCCGAGGGGCTCACCTCGGCCGAATACCTGCCGCTGGAAAACCAGCGGATCGAAGCCCAGTACGGCGACGTCGGGGTCACCGAAGAGCACATGGAGATCTCCGGCGCGCGCTCGATCGAAGAGCGCTTCGAAGGCGAACCGAACGCACAGGAAGTGGCCGAAGCCTGGAAGATCGAAGGCTTCAAAGGGTGCTGGGTGCTGGCGCTCGGGACCAACGAGGCGGCCAACGTCTTCGTCGGCTCCGCGGTCGGCGAGATGGAACGGATCGAAATCATGATGAACACGATCGGCGACGAACCGGTGATGTGGGTCAACGTCCGCTCTCTGGTCGAAGAAGGCGATCCCTACGCGGCCAAGAACATGGAGAAGTGGGACGAAGAACTGCTCGTCGCCTGTCGCAGATACCCCAACATGCGAGTCTACGACTGGGCATCCGACGTCAAAGACGCCTGGTTCATCGAAGACGGAATCCACTTCACCTCACCCGGCTACGCCGCCCGCAGCGAGCTGATCGCCCACGCCCTGGCCCACGCGTTTCCCGCCAAGGGGGAGAGCGAAGGCGGGGCCAACTGCCTGGTCAGCTGACGCGGCCACCTCTTCATCCAAAGTCGGGCTCGGGTAGCCCATCCACCCCACACAGGAAGGAACCATCATCCATATGAGCGATCTGAACGAGAGAGACTCGAAGCTTGTCCGGTACCTGAACGACGCCTACGGCAGGGAGAAGGCGCTGGTGGCCGCGCTGGAGGCGCACATCGCGACGACGACGAAGGCGCCCTACAAGAAACGCCTCAAACAACTCTTCAAAGAGACCAAGTCGCACGCCAAAGCGCTCGAGCGCCGGATCAAGCAGTTGGGTGGCCCGAAGGCGGTCCAGGACGCCAAGGCCAAAGCGCCCGCCGTCGCCAGGGGCGGTGAGCAGGAGAAGATGCTGACGAACGCCAAGGCCCAGTACCGCAACGCGCACGAGGGGATCTCCGCCTACCTCTCGCTCGAGGCCTTCGCCGAGAAGGTCTCCGACAAGGACACGGCCAAGCTCGTCCGTGGTATCCGCCGCGAGGAGGAGCGGATGGCGAAGTTCCTCGAGGGCCAGATCAAGTCGCTGTCCGGCGCCGTCGCCACAGCCGTGGTCCCGGCCGCCCAGCGTCGCCCGGCCAAGAAGGCGGCCCCGGCCAAGAAGGCGAAAGCCGGCAAAGCCGGCAAGGCCAAAGCCGCCCCGGCAAGCAAGGCGAAACGGGCCGCGCCGAAAAAAGCCAAGCCGGCCGCGAAAAAAGCGAAAGCAAGCGCCGCGCGCAAGACGAAAGCGGCGGCCAAGAAAGCCGCCCCCCGCAATGCGAAAGCCAAAGCAGCTTCGCGCAGGAAAAGCGCTTAGCCGTTAACGAGCTCGAGCCGGTCGAGATCGAGGTGGCGGCGCCTCAGCCCCCGTCGATCTCGACCGGCCGCAGTTCGTCGGCCGGCTCAAAGCCGAGGATGCGGCCGTAGAAGTAGAGCTCGGCTTCGAGGCAGCGGATCTCGGTCTCCGCGCGGCGGAAGCCGTGAGCCTCGCCCGCGAAGGCGAGGTAGGCGTGGGGGACGCCGTTGCGCTTCAGGGCGGCGACCATCGTCTCCGCCTGGCTCGGTGGGACGACCTCGTCCTCGAGGCCCTGGAAGAGGATCACCGGCGACCGCAACCGCTCGACGAAGTGGATCGGCGAGCGCTTGTAGTAGAGGTCCTTGCGCTCCGGGTAGGGGCCGATCAGGCCATCGAGGTAGCGGGACTCGAACTTGTGGGTGTCGGTGGCAAGGGTCTCGGCGTCGGCGACGCCGTAGTAGCTGGCGCCGGTGGCGAAGTCATCGTGGAAGACGAGGGCGCAGAGGGTCGCGTAGCCGCCGGCGCTGCCGCCGCGGATCGCCAGCCGCTCGCCGTCGACCTCGCCCGTCTCGGCCAGGTAGCGGGCGGCGGCGATGCAGTCGTCGGTGTCGACCACCCCCCAGCCGCCGCGCAGGCGCTGGCGATAGGGCCGGCCGTAGCCGCTGCTGCCGCGGTAGTTGACGTCGACGACGCCGAACCCGCGGCTGGTCCAGAACAGGTACTCGCGGTCGAGGAAGGGGGTGGCGTGCGAGGTCGGTCCGCCGTGGCTCTGGACGATCAGCGGCGGCAGCTCGTCCGCCGGTCCCTCGAACTCGGGGTTGGCCGGCGGGTAGTAGAAGCCGTGCGCGGTCTCGCCGCCGCTGGTCGGGAACTCGATCGCCCGCGGGGCCGAGACGTACGCGGGGTCGATCGGCTCGTCGCTGGCGCCGCGCACCTCCTCCAGCTCCCCGCTGGCGACGTCGTAGACGACGATCGCGGTCTCGCTGGCCGGGCTGGCGGCGGCGAACGCGACCCTCGTCCCCCGTGCCGACAGCGAGGGGAAGCCGAACGAGGTGAAGGGGAGGCCGAGGTCGCGCGGGCGCTCGCCTTCGGGGTCGAGCACGAAGAGCCGTTCTTCGCCGCGCTCGCAGCGGATGAGGGCGATGGCGCCGTCGTCGAGGAAGGCGTAGGTCGAGCCGCCGAACAGCCACTGCGGGTGGCCGAGCTCGGCCCGCTCGCGGGTCAGCTGCGACGGTCTCCCCGCCCTCGTCGCGGTAGAGGTTCCACCAGCCGTCGCGGTCGGAGACGAAGTGCAACTGGCCGGCGGCGTTCCACTCGGGCTGGAAGATCGCCTCCTCGGCGCCGCCGGCGACCAGGCGGGCGTCGGCCATGTCATCCAGCGGCGCGACCCAGAGCTCGGTTCCGTCCCAGGGCATGTTCGGGTGGTCCCAGCAGGTCCAGGCGAGCCAGCAGCCGTCGGGGCTGACGCGGGGGAAGGAGTAGAAGTCGCGCCCGCAGGCGAGCACGGCCGGCTCGCCGGACCCGTCGAGCGCGAGGGCGACGATCTGGTTCTCGGCTTCGCCGGAGCCGTGGATCTCGCGCACGCAGACGACGGTGCGCCCGTCTGGAGTGAGCCGCATGTCGGCGTAGCGCAGGCCGGCGGGGCTGTCGGGCGCGGGCGTGATCGCCAGCGGCTGCTCGCCCAGTTGCTGCCGATAGAGCCGCTGGTCGCCGAAGTCGACGAAGAGGACGAGATCGTCGGCGACCAGCGACCAGGCGCCGCCGCCGTACTCGTGGGCGCGGGTGCGCACGTTGACTTCGGTTGGGGTCACCTCTTCGGCTCCGCCGATCGCGGTCGTCATTTCATCCGCCTGGGGGTTGAAATGACGACCGCGATCGCGCATCAGCACCACGCGCCCGCCCTCGCTTGGCCGCCCTTCGCCCCACCAGACGGCGCCGTCGCCGGCCAGCTTCGGCGAGGCCAGCCGCCGTCCCGCCGCGGCGACGACCGCGGGAGCGATCGGCGAGCGCCAGGAGCCGTAGGGGGCGATCGCAGGCATCGGTGCAGTCTAGGTCCGACGGTTGCTGAGTTAGCCCGCCTATGACCGGGCTAACTCAGCAACCGGCCCGAGGGCGTCGGTCGTAGACTGCCGCGCCGATGACCAACACTTACGAAGTCCCCCAAGAGTCCCGTGACCTCCGCGACATGGTGCGCCGGCTGGCGCAGGAGAAGATCGCCCCGCGCGCCGGCGAGATCGATCGCGAAAGCAAGTACCCCTGGGACGTGCGCAAGCTGTTGGCCGAGCACGACATCCTCGGCCTCCCCTTCGACGAGCGCCACGGCGGCACCGGGACCGGCACCCTGGTCCTGCAGATGGCGGTCGAGGAGATTGCCAAGGCCTGCGCCTCCTCGGCCCTGATCCTGATGATCCAGGAGCTCGGCACGCTGCCGATTCAGCTCTTCGGCTCCGACGAGCTGAAGGAGCGCTTCCTGCCGAAGTGCGCCAGCGGCGAGTGGTCGCCGGCCTTCGCCCTCTCCGAGCCCGAGGCCGGCAGCGACCCCGCTGCCATGCGCACCACCGCCGTCCGCGACGGCGACGAGTGGGTCATCAACGGGCAGAAGAACTGGATCACCAATGCCTCCATCGCCGACTTCTACGTCGTCTTCGCGGTCACCGACCGCGAGAACAAGCGGATCAGCGCCTTCGTGGTCGAGAAGGAGCGGCAGGGATTCGACCCCGGCCAGCTCGAGCACAAGCTCGGGATCAAGGGCTCGCCGACCGGCTCACCGTCGTTCACCGACGTCCGTGTCCCGCACGAGAACATGGTCGGCGCCGAGGGCAAAGGCCTCAGCGTCGCCCTCGGCACGCTCGAGCGCACCCGCCTCGGCGCCGCCGCCCAGGCCGTCGGCATCGCCCAGGGGGCGACCGACTACGCCAACGAGTACGCGAAGGAGCGGATCGCCTTCGGCAAGCCGATCAACGCCCTGCAGGGGATCCAGTTCAAGCTCGCCGACATGGAGACCGGCACCGCCGCCGCCCGCGAGCTGCTCTACAAAGCCTGCTCGATGGCCGACCTCGCCGAGCGCCCCGCCAGCCTCCCGAAGTGGACCTCGATGGCGAAGCTGTTCGCCTCCGACAACGCGATGAAGGTCACGGTCGAGGCGATCCAGGTGCTCGGCGGCTACGGCTACGTAAACGAGTACCCGGTCGAGCGCATGCTGCGCGACGCCAAGATCACCCAGATCTACGAGGGCACGAACGAGATCCAGCGCGTGGTCATCGCCCGGGCGATGGGCTCCTAGCCGGCCTCGACCTCGCGCAGCCGGTGGGCTGTCGCACGTCGTAGACGAAGCCGCGCACGGCCGGTCGCGGTGGAGTCGAGACGAAGCGCGGCGAGCGGTGGCGGAAGCGGCCGACGCGGGCGATTGACTCGGACGCTCTCCTCGACGCTGTCGAAGGCCTCGATCGGGAACTCGGGAGCGATTCCGGTCGCCTCCTCGAGCTCGGTCCGGAAGCCCTCGTCGCTGAGCTTTTCGAGGCCGCAGTCGGTGTGGTGGATCAACATCACCTCACGCGTTCCCAGTCGCCGCTGGGAGATCGCCAGCGAGCGGATCACATCCTCGCTGACGACGCCGCCGGCGTTGCGCAGCACGTGCGCCTCGCCGTCGCCGAGCCCGAGTGCGGCGAAGACGTCGAGCCGCGAGTCCATGCAGGTGACGATCGCCAGCCGCCGGCTCGGCTGCACGTCGAGGTGGCGGTCGGCCAGGGGCTCGGCGAAGGTGACGTTGTTGGCAAGCAGCTCGTCGATCGTGTTCATGGCGCGGCAGCCTAGCCGCTCGCCTAGGCTGCGCCTGTGTCAGAGACGAAAATTCGATCGGCCACCGAGGCCGACGTGGAGATCCTCTTCGGGCTGATCCTGGAGCTGGCCGAGTACGAGAAACTGGCCGACAAGGTGGTGGGCGACGCCGAGGTGCTGCGGCGGACCCTCTTCGAGCAGGGCGCGGCAGAGGCGCTGATCGTCGAGCGCGACGGCGCGGCGATCGGCTACGCGATCTTCTTTGTCACCTTCTCCAGCTTCGAGTGCCGCTCCGGCATCTGGATCGAGGACATCTACGTGCGGCCATCCGAGCACCGCCGCGGCGGCATCGGCCGCGAGCTGATGGAGCACATCGCCGCCGTCACCCTCGAGCGCGGCCACGTCCGCCTCGAGTGGACCGCGCTCGACTGGAACGAGCCGGCCCTGCGCTTCTACGAGAAGCTCGGCGCCACCCAACTCGGCGACTGGATCACCCACCGCCTCGACGTCGACGCCATGCGCCGGCTCAGCGACTCGTCCCCGCCCGCCTGAGCAGCAGCTCCCGCTCGCGCGCGTTTTCGGTCAACCCCGCGGCGCGCTCGAACTCCGCCGCGGCCTCGTCGTGGCGCCCGAGCTTGGCCAGCAGGTCGCCGCGGACGCTGGGGAGGAGGTGGTACTCGCGCAGGGAGGGCTCGTCGGCGATCGTCTTCGAGCAGTTCGAGGCCGGCCTCGGGGCCGAAGGCGATGCCGACGGCGACGGCGCGGTTGAGCTCGACGATCGGCGAGGGGGCGATCTGGGAAAGGGCGTCGTAGAGGGCGGCGATCCGCACCCAGTCGGTCTCCTCGGCGCTGCGCGCTCGCGCGTGGCAGGCGGCGATCGCGGCCTGCAGGCCGTAGGGGCCGAGCGGCCCGCGCTCGGCTTTCGGCCCGCTCCAGGGCCTTGAGGCCGCGCCCGATCAGCAGCAGGTCCCAGCGCGAGCGGTCCTGCTCCAGCAGCAGCACCGGCTCGCCGCCCGGCCCGAGCCTGGCGCGGCGTCCGCGAGGCCTGGATCTCCAGCAGCGCGATCAGGCCGTGCGCCTCCGGCTCGCCCGGCGCCAGCGCCGCCAGGATCCGCCCCAGGCGCAGCGCTTCCTCGCACAGCGCCGGCCGAATCCAGTCCTCGCCGGCGCTCGCCGCGTAGCCCTCGTTGAAGATCAGGTAGATGACTTCCAGCACCGAGGGCAGGCGGGCGTCGAGCTCCGCGCCGCGCGGCACCTCGAAGGGCACGTCGGCGTCGCGCAGGGTCCGCTTCGCCCGCACCAGCCGCTGCGCGATCGTCGCCTCCTTGACCAGGAAGGCGCGGGCGATCTCCGGCGTCGCCAGCCCGCCCAGCAGCCGCAGTGTCAGCGCCACCCGCGCCTCGCGCGGCAGCACCGGGTGGCAGCAGGTGAAGATCAGGCCCAGCAGGTCGTCGCCGACCTCGTCGTCGACAGCGACCTCGAACTCGGAGCGCTCCATCGCCATCCGCATGCCGACCTCGCGCGCCAGCTCTTCCTGCTTGCGCTCGAGGGTCGTCTGGCGCCGGGCCAGGTCGATCGCCCGGTTCTTGGCGGTTGCCATCAGCCAGGCGCCCGGGTTGTCCGGCACGCCCGACTCGGGCCAGCGCTCCAGCGCCGCCACCAGCGCGTCCTGGGCGAGGTCCTCGGCCAGGCCGACGTCGCGGACCATCCGCGCCAACCCGGCGACGAGGCGGGCGGACTCGATCCGCCAGACCGCCTCGATCGCCTGGTTGGTCGCGGCGCCGCTCATCGCGGTCAGGCCGTCTCGGCCGCTTCCTGGACGTCCTGCGAGAAGTCCTCCATCTCGAAGACGCGCCGTACCTCGACCGTGCAGCCCTTGCCGGGACAGCGCGACGCCCACTCGACCGCCTCCTCCTTGGAGCGCGCCTGGATCAGCCAGTAGCCGCCGACGACCTCCTTCGCCTCCGCGAACGGCCCGTCGGTGACGCTGGACCCTCCCTCGCCGTCGAACTTCACGCGCGCCCCTTCGCCGGGCGGGTGCAGGCCGTCGAGCGAGAGCAGCAGGCCGGCCTGGCGCAACTCCTCGTTGTAGCGGCCCATCTCGGCCACGTCCTCGGCGCTCGGATTCCACTCCTCTTCGCTGATTTCCGGGTACATGAACATCATGAATCGCATCTTGGCCTCCTCGGCTGTCAGTTCTCAGCGGCTTTCAAGCCACTCTCTACCCAGACGACGAACGAGCAGCGCCGAAATCGACACGCCGGTGAAACTCGGGGACGACTACTCGTCGCGGGGGGTGATGCGGAAGATCGAGACGACCTCGGCCTGGTGCGCCTCGGGGTGCGCGACGTAGGCGCTGGGGCCGCCGCCGAACCAGCCGGCGGCCTCGTTGTTGCCGACGAAGATCGCCGGCGTGGTGCTTGCCGTCGGCATCCTGCACCCAGACCTTGTCGCCCTCCTTGAAGCCCTCGATCGCCTCGCTCATCGGCGCGAGTCTATTCGCAGGGCCCCATGCGGCTGAGCCGCTGGCGGTAGACCCGCATCGAGCTGTGCTTCCAGTCGCCGTGGGTCTGGTTGCGCAGACTCGGCACCAGCTCGTGGTGGTAGGGCGAGCTGAGGCTCTCGTTGTGGCCGATCACGTTGCTGACGGAGATCCCGAAGCGGCAGCGCAGGTACTGGGTCAGCCAGAGCGAGGCCCGCCGCTCGGCCGGGTTGTCGAGCACGTCGGAGTCGCCATAGCCGGCGTGCTCGATCCCGATCGCGGTCCAGTTGAGCCCGACCGTGTGGCGACAGCGGGTGCGCAGGTTGACCAACTGGAAGATGCGGCCGGAGGGGGAGACGACGAAGTGCGAGCAGACGTTGGGCAGCTCACCCAACTCGACGTCCGGCACATCGGGCGCGAAGGTGTTGAAGACGGCGGCGGCGCTGGCGGTCTGGGACATGTGCTCGACGATCACCTTCGGGTTGCGCAGCCGCCACTTGTGCTGGCCGTAGTGCCGCTCGGAGTAGGCGGCCATCTCGCGCTTGCGTTTGGGGCCGAAGGGAATCAGGTGCTGGACGATCGGGGGACGGGAGACGCTCGTGGTGGCGGTCACGGTACGCTGGCTGCGACGCGCCTGCCTGCCCGCCCGCGGTTGCCGCCAGCAGGCAGAGCCCCAACGCGGCGGCGGCGATCGCGACTCTGGCTCGGGGCCCTCAGCGCCATCGATGTCGGGTCGCCACTCGCCTGCGCCGCTCAGCCGCGCAGCGCGGCCAGCGCTTCGTCCCGGGTGTCGTGAATCGGGATCGAGAGCTCGAGGCCGGTGATCTCGAGCACCCGTCGCACCTGGTCGTTGGCGCTGCAGATGACGACCCCGCCGCTGCTCTCGCCGTCGGCGGCGCTGTCGAGCCGCTGCCAGGCGCGCACGATCAGCGCGATCCCGGTCGAGTCGATGAACTCGCAATCGGTGAGGTCGATCAGCACCGGGTCGTCGTGGGAGGAGACGGCCTCCTCGAGCGGCCCCTCGAGATCGGAGGCGGTGCTGAGGTCGAGCTCGCCGCGCACGACGATGACTCGGACCCCGTCGTCGAGCCGGTCGACGATCGCCTCGAAGGGAGCCGGATTCATGCGTTGAGGCTACCGCAGGGGTCGGGCTGGGCACGGCTTGCGGTTTGCCCCGGCGCCCGGGGGTAGACAATGAGCGGCGGTGCGGAAAGCTATGCTCGCCGCGACACTGACGAGAGCGTTCCAGGCGCTTGGGGACTGGCGAAAACAACGTGAATACGACCACCGAGGACCGATCGGGGCTGCGGATGTCCCTTCCCGCGAGGGCGGAGAACGTGGCGGTGGTGCGGCACGCGCTTGCCGGCCTGGCCGACCGGATCGGGATGGACGAACCGGGCATCGCCGATCTCAAGACCGTCGTCACCGAGGCCTGCATGAACGTCGTCGTCCATGCCTACCCGGCGACCGAACCGGGCCTGCTGGAGGTCGAGGCGACTCAGGAGCTGGACGGTCTCACCGTCGTCGTCCGCGACTTCGGGATGGGCATTCGCCCGCGCCCGGGCATCGACCGGCCCAGCCTGAGGATCGGCCTGACCCTGATCGCCGCCCTCTCCAAGAGCTTCGAGATCAAGGGCGGCGTCGACCGCGGCACCGAGATCCGCATGCACCTGCCGCTGCGGGCCGCAGGGGGCGCGCCCGAGCGCGAGGCGGCCCCGCGCCGGGTCGTCGATCGAGGACGCGGCCGAGCTGCGGGTGGGGCACCCCGACCTCGTCGCCCCGATCCTCAGCCGCGCCCTCGGCGCCTTCGCCGCCCGCCGCGAGATCACCGTCGATCGCCTCTCCGACACGATGCTGCTCAGCGACGCGATCTCCGCCGGCGCCCCCGGCGGCTTCGAGGACGGTCGGGTCTCGCTCACCATCGCCGACCGCGACGAGGGCCTCCAGTTGCGCGTGGGGCCGATGAGGGGCGGCGGCGCCGAGCGGCTGCGCGCCAGCCTCAACCTGCCGGATGTCGGCGGCTCGCTGGAGGCCCTGGCCGACGAGGTCCGGGTCGAGCGCGACGGCGACGGCGAGTTCCTCGTCGTCGGCATCGCCGCGCTCCCCGCCTAGGCAGGCCGATCGCCAGGGCCGCCGTCCCCTTCGGCGACCTCGGCCCGAATTCGCTCCAGGGTGCGACGCAGGATCCGCGAGACGTGCATCTGCGAGTGGCCGATCCGCTCGGCGATCTGGGACTGGGTCATGTCCTCGACGAAGCGCAGCCGCAGGACCAGGCGCTCGCGCTCGTCGAGGTGGGGGAGCGCTCCTTCCAGGGCCAGCTTGTCCTCGACCAGCTCGAAGCCCGCGTCCTCGTCGCCGACCCACTCCGAGGCGGGGGATTCCTCCTCGTCGCCGCCGGCCGGCCGGTCGAGTGAGAGCGGGCGCCGGTTGTGATTGGCCTCCAGCACCTCGAGCACGTCGTTCGGGTCGACCTCGAGCCGGGCCGCGATCTCACCAACCGATGGCGAGCGCTGCAGCTCCACCGTCAGCGCCGAGATCGCCTTGTCGACCGCGGCCATGCGGTCGTGCAGGCCGCGTGGCACCCGCACGGTCCAGACCCGGTCGCGGAAGTGACGCTTGAGCTCGCCGAGGATGGTCGGGGAGGCGAAGGCCGCGAAGGGGGTGCCGCGGCCGGGCTCGAAGCGGTCGATCGCGTTGACCAGGCCGAGGCTGGCGACCTGGAGGAGATCGTCGAAGGACTCGCTGGCGCCGCGGTAGCGCAGCGCCAGGTTCTTGGCGAAGGGAAGGTAGCGGCGCACCAGCTCCTCGCGGGTTGCCTGGTCGCGGCGCTCGGCGAAGCGCTCCCAGAGCTCGCGCTCGCTCGTCAAGCCGTCCCCGGGCCCGGGCGTCGCTTCCTGCTGGGGTGGTCGGGTCTCTTCCCTTTTCGCTGCCATCGATTCCTCGCGCCGGATGCGTATACCGGCGCCGCCCTGAGGGCGTGACTGCGGAAGCCGTGCAGCGCCTGGGGCCCGTTCGGCCGCCGATTCACACCATAGAGGAGGGAGGGGCGCCGCCCGCGCCTGCCAGGCTTGGGTGGTGACGCCGTGGAAACTGCCCGTGATCGTTGCCGCGATCGCCGTCCCGGTCGCCGTCGCCTTCTGGGCCGGTGGCCCCGGGGTCGGGGTGGCCGCGGGCGCCCTCGTGGGAGTGGCGATAGTCGTGGTCGCGGTTCGCGATCGCCCACGCGGTGCGATCGGCGAGCCGCTCTCGGCCGCGGGCCCACGCCGGCTGCTGGTTGTCGTCAGCAGGCCGGTGGAGGAGGCCGAGGCGATCCGCGAGATCGCCGAGCTGGCCGGGGGCGGCCGCGGCACTTCGGCCGCGGCGGAGGTGCTGGTCCTCTCGCCGGCACGGATCGGGTTTCTCGACCGCTGGGCTTCCGACGTCGAGGGAGCGCGGCGGGATGCTCAGCGCCGGCTGGTGATCACGGTCGCCTCGCTGGCCAAGGCCGGCGTAGTCGCCGAGGCCAGGGTCGGCGACGAGGATCTGGTCCAGGCGGTGGAAGACCTGCTGCAGAGTTACGCCGCGACCGACGTCGTCCTGGTTACCGGCGGCGCCGAGGAGGATCCAGGTGGAGAGGCCGCGGCGGTGGAGCTGGAGCGGCGGCTGCGGGCCGGGTTCCGGCGGCTGGTCGTCAGCGATCCAGCAACTCGCTGAAGCGGAGCGCGGCCCGGGTCGGCATTACGAATTTCTGCTTCTCGTGAATCAGTCCGGCGCCGGTGAGATCGCGCACCGCCCGTTCGACCGCGTCGCGCTCGGAGAAGCCCGGGGACTCGCCGGCGACCTCGCGGACGAGTTCCGGCGGCGTCACCTGTGCCGGGTGGAAGGTCAGCACCCACTGCAGGACGGCAGACTCGGTGACGGCGTCGGCGGCGTCGGGAGTCAAGCTGTCGTCGATCTCGTCCATAGCCGTGGGCACTAAGTCTCGGGCGGGGCCGAACTCTCCCCCTCGGGCAGGAGGTCGTTGTCGCCGGAACGGTCGAGATTCGTCATGCGCACGCGCAATATAGAGCAAAGCGAAATGTTCTGTCTGTAGTGCTTCTGTCTGTGGGCGGCCGCGCGCGGGCGGCGGATTCAGGCGTCCTCGCGGACGCCGCCCATCTCGCTGAAGACCGCGGTGACGCCGCCGTCTTCGCGCTGCTCGTCGGCGATCACGTGGGAGACCGCGTTGATCAGCGCCAGGTGGGTGAAGGCCTGGGGGAAGTTGCCGAGGTGGCGGCCGGACTCGGCCTCCAACTCCTCGGCGAAGAGGTCGAGCCAGCCGGCCGCCTCCAGCAGGCGCTCGCAGAGCGCCCGCGCCCGCGCGCACTCGCCGATCTCCGAGAGCGCCGAGACCAACCAGAAGGAGCAGATCAGGAAGGTGCCCTCCTTGCCCTGCAGCCCGTCTTCGGTCTCTTCGACCTTGTAGCGCAGAACCAGGCCGTGCTCGGTCAGGTCGGTGGCGATCGCGTTGACGGTGGCGACGACGCGCTCGTCGTCGGGTGGGAGGAAGCGCAGCAGCGGGATCAGCAGCAGCGAGGCGTCGAGCGCGTCGGTCTCGTAGTGCTGGCGGAAGACGCCGTCGCGGACCCCGCGCTCGAGGATCTCCTCCTTGATCTCATCGGCCTTGGCCCGCCACTCGCCGGCCAGCTCCTCGAAGCCGATGCCGCGCGCGAGGCGGGCGCCGCGGTCGACCGCGACCCAGATCATCAGCTTCGAGGAGACGTAGTGCCGGGGCTCGCCGCGTGACTCCCAGATCCCCTGGTCGGGCTCGTGCCAGGCCTCGATCGCGGCCTCGACCTGGTGGCGGACCAGCTGCGCGGTCGGCCGGGGTGCCCGTCCCTTTTAGCGCTTTTTCGTGCAGGTAGATCGAGTCGAGCAGCGCGCCCCAGACGTCGTTCTGGCGCTGGTCGTAGGCGCCGTTGCCGATCCGCACCGGCCGCGCCCCGTCGTAGCCGGAGAGGTGGTCGAGGGTGCTCTCGGTCAGCTCCTTCTCGTGCCCGATCCCGTACATGATCTGGAGGTCGGGGTTGTCCTTGCAGACGTTGACGATGAAGCGCATGAAGTCGCGCGCCTCCTGGTCGAAGCCGAGCGTGTGCATCGCCCAGAGGCTGAAGGTGGAGTCGCGAATCCAGCTGTAGCGGTAGTCCCAGTTGCGTTCGCCCCCGGGTGCCTCCGGCAGCGAGGTCGTCGGCGCGGCGACGATCGCCCCGGTCGGGGTGTAGGTCAGTCCCTTGAGGACGAGGGCCGAGCGCTGCAGGTGGATCCGCCAGGGGTGGTCGGGGAAATCGCCGTCGCGCAGCCAGTCGCGCCAGAACTCTTCGGTCGAGTCGAGCCGCTCCAGCGCCTCGGGGGCGCTGCGCGGCCCGCCCAGGTGGTCCTCGCCCCAGGTGACGGCGCAGAAGCCACTCTCGTTCTCGCGCAGTTTCAGGGACCCGCGGACGGCGCCGTCGGCGATCGTCAGCTCCATGTCGCTGGTCAGCCGCAGCTCGGTCCCGTCCTCCGCCCGGACGGCGGCTTCCCCCAGTTCGCCGCCACTCCAAGCCGCGCCCTCGAGGCCGTAGCCGAAGCGCGGTAGGCACTCCATCTCCATCTCGACCTCGCCGTCGATGCAGGTCATCGTCCGCAGCAGCGAGCGGTCGGACTCGTGGGCGGTGTCGGGGCGGCTCCCGGCGCCGCCGGAGGTCGCCCACTCGGCGATCGAGAGCGCGTCGTGGACGACCACCCAGCCGGTGTCGGTCACCCAGGTCGTCTCGATCACCAGGGTGCCCGGCTCGTAACGGCGCCCGATCGGGACCACGACCCCGCGCGGTTTGACCCGGAAGTGGCCGGCGCCACGGTCCAGCAGGGCGGCGAAGATGCTGGGCGAGTCGAAGCGGGGGAGGCAGAGCCACTCGACCGAGCCGTCGTAGGAGACGAGGGCCGCGGTGTGGCAGTCGGAGAGGAAGCCGTAGCTGCCGATGGTCGGAAAGCGATCTTTGCTGGCGGCCACGACGCCGTTCAAGCTAGCCAGCGCTCGCGGGCGGCGGGGGAGCGGATCGGCGTCGCTACGCTGAACCGATGACCCTGCCGTTGGCGCACGTGGGTGGCGTCTTCGCCCCGCTGGAGCTGGCGCCGCTGCTGATCGCGGCGGCGCTCTACGCGAAACGGGCGTCGACCCTGGCCGAGAAGGGGCGGCCGGTGCCGGTCTGGCGCCAGGCCTGCTTCGCCAGCGGGTTGCTGACGATCGTCGTGGCCCTGGTCTCCCCGATCGCCCACATCGGCGAGGAGCTGGTGATCGCCCACATGGTCGAGCATCTGCTGCTGGGGGACATCGCCACCCTGCTGCTGGTGCTGGGCCTGACCGGGCCGCTGCTGCAGCCGGTGCTGGCGATCAAGGTCTTCGACCGCCTGCGGATCCTCGCCCACCCGCTCGTCGCCTTCCCGCTGTGGATAGTCAATTTCTACGTCTGGCACATCCCGGTGTTCTACGACGCCGCCTACGGGGGTGCGGCCGCGCACGCGCTCGAGCACACCATGTTCATCTTCTTCGGCTGCCTGATGTGGATGCCGGTCTTCGGTCCACTGCCGACCCCGCAGTGGTTCACGGCCGCCTGGAAAGTGGGCTACGTGATCGCCGTCCGCTTCGCCGGCGCGATCCTCGGCAACGTGCTGATGTGGTCGGGCACCGTGCTCTACCCGATCTACGCACCCGGGGAGCGTTACTGGGGGATCTCGGCGCTCGCCGACCAGAGCACCGCCGGGGTGGTGATGATGATCGAGGGCACCTTCCTCGCCCTCGGCCTGCTCGCCTGGGTCTTCTTCGAGGCCTCGCGCGAGGGGATCGAGAAGCAGCGCCTGCTCGACCTCGCCCACGATCGCGGCGTCGAGCTCGACGCCGACGCGGGCTCAGCGCGCGGTCGCCGCCGGCCACGGCAAGCGGCTCGAGAAACAGCTGATCGCGAGTGGGAGGGACCCTGAGTCCGAGACCGCCTGAGCGGCTGTTGCTGGCGGCGCTGGTCTTCGTCGTCGGCGCCGCCAGCCTCGGAGTCGAGATCGCCGCGGCGCGCCTGTTGGCGCCCTACTTCGGCGCCTCGACGATCGTCTGGGCGAACACGATCGGGGTCGTCCTCGTCGCCCTCTCGGTCGGCTACTGGTTCGGTGGCCGCTATGCCGACCGCCACCCGCACCTGCGCGGCCTCTGCCTGCTGGTGCTCGCCGCCGCGTTGCTGATCGCCGTCGTCCCCTTCGCCGCCAGGCCCTTCCTCGGCTTCTCGGTCGACGCCTTCGACACGGTCTCTGTCGGCGGCTTCGCGGGCTCGCTGTTCGGGGTCCTGATCCTGGTCGCCGTGCCGGTCACGCTGCTCGGCGCGGCGGCGCCCTGGGCGGTGCGGCTGGCGGTGGCGGAGGTGGCGGGCTCCGGCGAGGTGGTCGGGCGGCTCTACGCGATCTCGACCGCCGGCTCGCTGGTGGGAACGATGGTCTCGGCTCTGCTGCTGATCCCGTTGCTGGGCACCCAGCGCACCTTCTTCGTCTTCGCGCTGGCGCTGGCGCTGGTCGCGAGCCTGGGCGTCGGCTGGCGCTCGGCGGTCGTTCCGGCGGCGCTGGCCCTGGCACTGGTGGCGATCCCGATCGGGACGATCAAGGCCGCGGATACGGGCCGGGTCATCTACGAGGCCGAGACCACCCAGCAGTACGCCCGCGTGGTCGAACGCCCCGACGGCAGCCGCGCACTCGAGCTCAACGAGGGCCAGGCGGTGCACTCGCTCTGGCGCCCCGGCACCTATCTGACCGGCGACTACTGGGACGGCCATCTGGTCCTGCCCGCCGCCGCGCGGGCGCGACCGCCGGCACGGATCGCGATCCTCGGCAACGCCGGCGGCACCGTCGCCCGCGCCTTCGGCCACTTCTTCCCGGGCACCGCCGTCGACGCGGTCGAGATCGACGCCGAGCTGACCGAGCTCGGCCGCCGCTACCTCGACCTTCGCAACCCGCGCATGCGGACCTTCGCCGAGGACGCCCGTCCCTGGCTCGAGCGCTCCGCCGGCGGCTACGACGCGATCATGGTCGACGCCTACCGCCAGCCCTACATCCCCTTCTACCTGACCACCCACGAGTTCTTCGAGCTGACCCGGGAGCGGCTGGCGCCGGGCGGGCTGGCGATCGTCAACGTCGGCCACCCCGCGGGCAGCGACGAGCTCGAGCAGGTGCTGGGGCGGACGATGGCGGAGGCCTTTCCGCGCGTCCTGCGCTACCCGATCGAGCCGCACCAACACGCTGCTGGTCGGGGGCGAGGGCGAGTTCTCGGCCGCGCGCCTGCGCCGTGACACCGCGACACTGCCGGTGGCGCTGCGGCCGCTGGCCCGCGGCGCGGCGGCCGCGCTGGCCCCGCGCCTGCCCGGCGGTGAGGTCTTCAGCGACGATCGGGCCCCGGTCGAGTGGCTCGTCGACAGCTCCCTGCTGGAATACGCCAATGAGTGGACCCCTGCAGCGCCTCCGGGCCTGGCTCGTCACGGGCCCCGTCGGTCGCGGCCTCTCCTTCGCGATCGACTTCGCCGCGGCGTTGCGGACCTTCGTCTCTCGCTAGGGTGCGCGTCACGATGCAGACGCTCGCTCACCGACCTGCCCGACTCGCGCGTCCGCGTCGAGGTCGAGGTTCCCGCCGAGGACGTGGCCCGCGCCACCTCGCGCGCCGCTCGCGCGATGGCGAAGGAGATGCGGCTGCCCGGCTTCCGCGAAGGCAAGGCGCCGCCCGCGCTGGTGATCCAGCGGCTCGGCTTCGGCCCGGTCCTGGAGGAGTCGATCCGCGAGGCGCTGCCGGAGTGGTACGAAGGCGCGCTGCTCGACGCCGGGGTCAGCCCGATCGGCGATCCCGCGATCGAGATGGTCTCGACCCCCGAGGGCGAGGGCGAACCGCTCAGCTTCAAGTTCGAGGTCGGGGTGCGGCCACCGGCCAAGCTCGGCGAGTACAAGGGGCTCGAGGTCGGCAAGGCCGAGATCGAGGCCTCCGACGAGGTCGTCGAAACCGAGGTCGAGCGGATCCGCGAGGGCTTCGCCCGGCTGGAGCCGGTCGAGCGCGAGGCGGCCGAGGGCGACTCGCTGCTGATCGACTTCGAGGGCCTGATCGACGGCGCCGCCTTCGAGGGCGGCAAGGCCGAGGACTACCTGCTGGCGCTCGGCTCCGGATCCCTGATCGAGGGCTTCGAGGAGCAGCTGACCGGCGCCAAGCCCGGCGACGACGTCGCGGTCGAGGTCACCTTCCCCGAGGACTACCAGGCCGAGCACCTGTCCGGCAAAGACGCGGTCTTCAAGGTCAAGGTCAAGGAGGTGCGGGAGAAGATCCTGCCCGAGCTCGACGACGAGTTCGCCGCCGACGCCTCCGAGTTCGACACCCTCGAGGAGCTGCGCGCCGACATCCGCGCCAAAGTCGGCGAGGCGCTCGGCAGCAGGGCCGAGGAGGACTTCCGCATCGCCGCGGTCGACGTCGCCGTCGACGCCGCCACGGTCGAGGTCCCGGCCGACCTGGTCACCGCCCGCGCCACCGAACGCTGGGAGCGGATGGAACGCCAGCTGGCCCAGCGTGGGATGGACCCCAACGCCTTCCTGCAGATGCAGGGCAAAACCCGCGAGGAGCTGATCGAGGAGTCCAAGCCCGACGCCTCCCGCGAGCTCAAGCGCGAGGCGGTCGTAACCGCGATCGCCGAGGCCGAGGCGATCGAGGTCAGCGACGAGGAGCTGGTCGAGGCGCTCGCCCACAGCGCCGAGCACGAACGCACGACGCCGGAGAAGCTGCTCGCCCGGCTGCGCGAGAACGGCCGCGAGGCGATGGTGGTCGACGACATCAGGGCGCGCAAGGCGATCGAGCTGGTGGCCGAGTCGGCGGTGCCGATCTCGATCGAGCAGGCCGAGGCGCGCGAGCAGATCTGGACTCCCGAGAAGGAGCGCAAGGAGTCCGGCGAGCTCTGGACGCCTGATTCGTAGAAGCGCGGTGGTGAGTGGGGTGTCGGTACCCCTCCATCAGAAGCCGTCGCGCAGCTGGGTCGAGCCCCGAGGGTTCGGGCGCGGTTCCTTGAGCTTCTGCTGGAGGGGTACCGACACCCCACCCGTGCAGCGAACTCCGGTAGGCGCCGAGGGTTCGGAAGCTTCCCGCGAAAGCGTCCGGCCTGCTCGTCTTTAGCTGAGAGATTTCGCACCTCGAGACCATCCCGGTGGTGCGTGTCGTCGGAGGGTCTGGGTGTCCTCTATTCGAATGTGCGCGAAGCGCGCGACATGCAATCTGTTTCTTGCGCGACCTTCAGGTCGCGCTCCAACATCTGGAGCAACGCGCCCATAGGGCGCGGAGCGACAAATTCGAATGGAGGACACCCAGACCCCTCCCTCGCCGCGCATCGTCAACGACAATGACGCCTTCTATAGAGTGCCGGCCGTGAGTCCTCTGGTGCCAATGGTGGTTGAACAGACGTCGCGCGGGGAGCGGGCGTATGACATCTACTCGCGGCTGCTCAGCGAGCGGATCATCTTCCTCGGCACCCCGGTTACGGATGACATCGCCAACCTGATCGTGGCGCAGCTGCTGCACCTGGAGTCCGAGGATCCGGACAAGGACGTCAGCATCTACATCAACTCGCCCGGCGGCTCCGTCTATGCGGGGTTGGCGATCTACGACACGATGCAGTTCATCAAGCCCGACGTGCAGACGATCTGCTCCGGGGTCGCGATGAGCATGGGCGCGCTGCTGCTCAGCGGCGGCGCCGCCGGCAAGCGGATGGCGCTGCCGAACTCGAAGATCCTCATCCACCAGGTCTCGGCCGGGTTCCAGGGCCAGGCGACCGACATCGAGATCCACGCCAAAGAGATCATCGACGTCCGCCGCCGCCTCGACGAGATCATCGCCCACCACACCGGGCAGCCGTTCGAGAAGGTCACCAAGGACACCGACCGCGATTACTTCATGAGCGCCGAGGAGGCGGTCGAGTACAACATCGTCGACCGCGTCATCGAGCACCACTGAAGCGCCCGGCCCTTCTCGCCCTCGCCTTTCTCCTCGCCCTGGCCGCCCCGGCCTCGGCTCGCATCTCCAGTCCGGTCGGCGGCGTCCCGTACTACGGCCACGTCTTCCCGGTCCAGGGCCCGCACGGCGTCCGCGGCGCCGTCGGCGAATTCGGCGCCGCCCGCAACGGCGGCCGCACCCACGAGGGCTTCGACATCGTCGCCGCCTGCGGCACCGAGCTGGTCGCCGTCAGCAACGGCCGCGTGCTCCAGGCCGGCTACGACCCGGTCCTCTACGGCAACTACCTGCTGATCCACGGCGAAGGCGAGCGGCGCAGCTACTTCTACGCCCACCTGCCGCGCCCGTCCCCGGTCCACCGGGGCGACCGGGTCTGGGAGGGCGAGCGCGTCGGCGCCGTCGGCAAGACCGGCAACGCGATCACGATCGGCTGCCACCTCCACTTCGAGATCCACGTCCACGGCGTCCCGGTCGAACCCCCTGCCGAGCCTCGAACGCTGGGACCGCTACAGCTGACGTTCGAACCAGAGGTTCGCCTTGGGGTTGTCGTTATAAGGCGGGATCTCGCGGTAGCCGGCGCCGCGGTAGAGGGCGAGGGCGCCGGTCAGGTAGTCGGAGGTGTCGAGGCGCACGGCGCGGCAGCCGCGGTCGCGGGCGATCTCCTCCAACTCGGCCAGCAGCCGCCGCGCCAGGCCCTGGCCGCGATGTGTGGGGGACAGGTACATGGTCTTGACCTCGGCAACCTCGGTGTCGAGATGGCGGATGCCTCCCAGCCCCGCCGGCTCGCCGTCCACCCGAACGACCAGGAGCACGCCGTGCGGCCCCGCCAGCTCCGCCGGCGGCCCGGCCGCGATCTCGGCCTCGAGGTCGATCCCCAGCGGTCCGTCCGCCTCGCGGATGAAGGCGTCGAAGAGCACCATGACCTCAGGGTCGTCGCGGCTTGCCGGTTCGAACTTCAGCTCCATTGATCAAGGCGACGCTAACGGGTTTGAGAATTGCCCATTTGACGCGCAATCGGTGCGGGTATCTCTGTTGACGAGCTGATCGAGGAGACCAAGCTCTTCATCCGCGACATCAACCGTCGCAGCGAGCGGGTCGTTCAGGATCTGGTCAAGGGCAACGCGGAGTTCAGCGCTGAACAGAAGAAGCGGACTGACGAGATCGTCGCCGAGATGCGGGACGCTCGCCAGGAGTCGAGGGCGCATCGCGAGGCGATCCTGGCGATGCTCGATCGCCTGCCGCCGGCGCAAGCGGCCTGAGCTACAGCCCCAGCTCGTACTCGACCCACTCCGAGCGCTCGGCGCCGGTGCTGTCGTAGAGGCGCTGGGCGGTGAGGTTGTCGGGGGCGGTGGACCACTCGAGGTGGGCGGCGCCGCGCTCGCGGGCGACGGCGGCGCTGGCCTCGATCAGGGCGCGGCCGACGCCCTGCCCCCGCGCGGCCTCGCTGACGAAGAGGTCGTTCATCAACACCGTCTCGACCGCCCGGGTCGAGGAGAAATGCCAGTAGAGGCAGGCGTAGCCGAGGAGCTCGCCGCCCTCGCGAGCGCCGAGCAGCGTTCCCTCGTCGCTGGGAGCGAGGAAGCGACGGAAGAAGGAGCGGTTGCGCTCCTCGTCGATTCCCTCGGCCTCGTAGAAGCGCTGATAGGCGGCGATCAGCGGCAGCAGCGACTCGTACTCGGCGACACTGACGGGGGCGATCTCGATCTCGGCTGGCACCGGCCAACCGTACCGGGGTGACCGCAAGCCCCCGGTCACGAGGAGGGAGATCGATGCCCACGCAGTAAACGACCTCTCGTACCGGCGCATCCGCCCGTTTAAGCTGGTGGGGCCTGCCGGAGGTCAAGATCGTCCCGTTAGGAGGGGATTCCGCTGGCACGTCCCACAGATTCGAACGAGCAGCTCCTCTGCAGCTTCTGCGGCAAGTCGCAGCGCCAAGTCAAGAAGTTGATCGCCGGCCCCGGCGTCTACGTCTGCGACGAGTGCATCGACCTCTGCAACGAGATCATCGACGAGGAGCTGACCGCCGCCCCCGCCTTCGAACTGGAGAACCTGCCGAAACCGCAGGAAATCCACGACGTGCTGGAGGAGTACGTGGTCGGCCAGGAGGCCGCCAAGCGCTCGCTCGCCGTCGCCGTCTACAACCACTACAAGCGGGTCCAGATCGCCCAGTCCGAAGAGACCGAGGTCGAGCTGCAGAAGTCGAACATCATGATGCTGGGTCCGACCGGCTGCGGTAAGACGTTGCTCGCCCAGACCCTGGCCCGCATCCTCAACGTCCCCTTCGCGATCGCCGACGCGACCGCGCTGACCGAGGCCGGCTACGTCGGCGAGGACGTCGAGAACATCCTCCTGAAGCTGATCCAGGCCGCCGACTACGACGTCAAAAAGGCCGAGACGGGGATCATCTACATCGACGAGATCGACAAGATCGCGCGCAAAGCCGACAACCCGTCGATCACCCGCGACGTCTCCGGCGAAGGCGTGCAGCAGGCGCTGCTGAAGATCCTCGAGGGGACCACCGCCTCGGTGCCGCCGCAGGGCGGGCGCAAGCACCCTCACCAGGAGTTCCTGACGATCGACACCACCAACATCCTCTTCATCTGCGGCGGCTCCTTCGCCGAGCTCGACAAGGTGATCGAGCGCCGGGTGGGGGACCGTGGCGTCGGCTTCGGCGCCTCGATCTCCGCCCGCGAGAAGAAGGACGCCGGCGAGTGGTTCGAGCAGGTGCTGCCCGAGGACCTGATCGAGTACGGCCTGATCCCGGAGTTCATCGGCCGGCTGCCGGTGATCACGGCGATCCACCAGCTCAGCCGCGACGACCTGACGACGATCCTGACCGAGCCCAAGCACGCGCTCACCCGCCAGTTCCAGCGGTTCTTCGAGTTCGACGACATCGAGCTGGTCTTCGCCGACGACAGCCTCGACGCGATCGCCGACAAGGCACTGGAACGGGAGACCGGCGCCCGCGGCCTGCGCTCGATCCTCGAGGAGACCCTGCTCGACGTCCAGTTCGAGCTGCCCTCGCGCCGCGACGTGACCAAGTGCGTGGTGACCAAGGAGACGATCTCGCAGGGGCGGCGGCCGACGCTGGTGACGGAGGCGCAGCCGCAGGACATCGGCGCGGCCGAAGAGGGCTGGGCGAGGAATCCGCCTAGCGTCTTTAGACTCGCCGCGGTGAGCGCCGGGGATCGGAAAAAGCTGGAGAGCATCACTCGTTACGACCCTTCGGAGGTTGAGGCGCGGGTCTTTGGTGAGTGGATGGAGGGGGGGTACTTCCATCCCGAGGCGGAGGGGTCGGCGGAGGACAATTTCTCGGTGGCGATTCCGCCGCCGAACGTGACCGGGGTGCTGCACATGGGGCATGCGCTGAACGGGTCGATGCAGGACGCGCTGGTGCGGATGAACCGGATGCGGGGGCGCAACACGCTCTGGATCCTCGGCACCGACCACGCCGGCATCGCCACCCAGGCGGTGGTCGAGAAGGGGCTGAAGGCCGAGGGCGAGAGCCGTCAGGAGCTTGGCCGCGAGGAGTTCGTCAAGCGGGTCTGGGAGTGGAAAGAGGAGTACGGCTCGCGGATCGTCGAGCAGTACAAGCGGCTCGGCGCTTCCCTGGACTACGAGCGCGAGCGCTTCACCCTCGATGAGGGCTACGTCAAGGCGGTCTACCGCGTCTTCAAGCAGCTCTACGACAAGGGCTACATCTACCGCGACCACTACATGGTCAACTGGGACCCGGGCTCGCGCTCGGCGATCTCCGACCTCGAGGTCGAGAACAAGGAGGTCGAGGACACGCTCTACTCGATCGACTACCCGGTCGAGGGCTCCGACCGCGTTCTCACGGTGGCGACGGTGCGGCCGGAGACGATGCTGGGGGACACCGCGGTCGCGGTCAATCCCGAGGACGAGCGCTACGGCGACCTGGTCGGCCGGTTCTGCCTGTTGCCGCTGGTCGGGCGGCGGCTGCCGATCGTCGCCGACGAGCACGTCGACCCCGAGTTCGGCACCGGGGCGCTGAAGATCACCCCCGGCCACGACCCCAACGACTTCGAGATCGGCCGCAAGCACGGGCTCGAGGAGATCGTCGTGATCGGGCCCGACGGCCGCCTCACCGAGGAGGCCGGAGACTTCGCCGGGATGAGCGCCGCCGAGGCGCAGGCCGCCGTGGTCGCCGCGCTGCGCGACGAGGGCCGCCTCCGCGCCGAGGAGCCCTACACCCACTCGGTCCCGTTCTCGCACCGCTCCGGCGAGCGGATCGAGCCGCTGATCTCGCTGCAGTGGTTCTGCCGCATGGACGAGCTGGCGAAGCCGGCGATCGAGGCGGTCGAACGCGACCAGGTCCGAATCGCGCCGGAGCAGTGGAAGCGCGTCTACCTCAACTGGATGGGCGAGATCCGCCCCTGGTGCGTCTCGCGCCAGCTCTGGTGGGGCCACCAGATTCCGGTCTGGTACTGCGACGCCTGCGAGGAGACCTATGTCGCCGAGCAGACCCCGGAGCGTTGCGGCGCCTGCGGCGGCGAGCTGCGCCAGGACGAGGACGTGCTCGACACCTGGTTCAGCTCGGCGCTCTGGCCCTTCGCGACGCTCGGCTGGCCCGACGACACGCCCGAGCTGCGCGCCTTCTACCCGACCAGCTTCCTCACCACGGCGCGGGAGATCCTCTTCCTCTGGGTGGCGCGGATGGTGATGATGGGCCTTGAGTTCCCCGGCGCGATCCCCTTCCGCGACGTCTACGTGCACTCGGTGATCCAGGCCCGCGACGGGCGGCGGATGTCGAAGAGCCTCGGCACCGGGATCGACCCGCTGGAGGAGATCGACGTGCATGGCGCCGACGCCCTGCGCTTCGGCCTGCTGGCGATGTCCTCGACCCAGGACGTGCGCTTCTCCGACGCCAAGGTCGAGCAGGGCCGCGACCTCACCAACAAGCTCTGGAACGCAAGTCGGCTGATCCTGCTCAACGCCGCCGCGGTCGAGCCGGCACCGCGGCCGCTGCACGTCGAGGACCGGTGGATCCTCTCGCGGCTGGAGAAGACGATCGCCTCGGTTACCGCGAAGCTCGAGAGCTACGACTTCGCGCACGCGGTCCAGGAGGCCTACTCGTTCTTCTGGCGCGACCTCTGCGACTGGTACCTGGAGATCGTCAAGCCGCGCCTCTACGACGGCGAGGCGGAGGTCTCGGCGACGCTGCTCTACGTGCTGGAGCGCACTCTCGCCCTACTGCACCCGACGATGCCGTTCGTGACCGAGGAGATCTGGTCCTTCCACCCGTCGCGGCGCGGCCATCTGGTTGTGCACCCGTTCCCGGAGGCCGACGAGACGCTCTTCGACGATGCCGCCGAGGCCGATGTCGAGGGCGGGATCGGACTGACCCAGCGCCTGAGGGCCTGGCGCGACCTCGCCGGCGTGCCCGCCGCCGCCGTCCTCGCGGCGCGGATCGAGGGCGTGGACCCGCCCGACTTCGTCCCCCGCCTCGCCCGCTTCCGCTTCGAAAGCCCCGAGCCCATCGACCCGGTTGCGGCGATCGGGCCGGTGCGGGTGCTGCCTTCGGAGGAGCTCGACGCCGAGGCGGTCGCGGAACGGCTCGACAGGCGCCGCGAGGAGCTGCGGGCCGAGGTCGAGCGCGGCGAACGCAAACTCGGCAATGAGGGATTCGTCGCCAAGGCCCCGGCCGAGGTGGTCGAGGAGGAGCGCGGCAAGCTCGAGCGCTACCGGGCCGAACTCGCCGAGCTGGGTTAGCCCCGAGGTGGCCGGCTTCGACGCGGACGCCTACCTCGATTCGCTGGAGCCGATCGGCTGGCGGCTCGGCCTCGAGCGGATGTACAAGCTGACCACGGCGCTGGGCCTGCCCCAGCACCGCTTCGCCTCGATCCACGTCGTCGGCACCAACGGCAAGTCCTCGGTGGCGCGGATGACCGCGGCGCTGCTGGAGGCGCACGGGATCGGCGCCGGCGCCTGCCTCTCGCCGCACACGGCGCACTGGGCCGAGCGCACGCTCGTCCACGGCGAGCAGATCGGCGCGGTGGAGTGGGCGAGCGCGGTGGAGCGGGTCGCGACCGCCGCCGAGGGCGTCAACCGCAGCTTCGACGAGGGTGACGCGATCACCCAGTTCGAGGCGGCGACGGCGGCAACCTTCGTCGCCCTCGCCTCGGCTCGGGTCGAGGTCGCGGCGATCGAGGCCGGGCTGGGCGGCCGCCTCGACGCGACCAACACGGTCCCCTCGCGGGTCACGGTGCTGACCTCGATCGGCCTCGACCACACCGAGTGGCTGGGGGAGAGCGAGCTCGAGATCGCGGCCGAGAAGCTGGCGGTGCTGCGCGACCAGACGACGCTGGTGCTGGGCCGGGTCCCGCCCGCGGTCGAGGCGCTGGCCGAGCGCACGGCGACCGAGCGCGGCGCCCGCCTGCTGCGCGCCCCCGAGGACCCGGGGCCGGAGGTCCGGCTGCTGGCGCCGGGAGGCTTCCAGCGCCGCAACTTCGCCCTCGCCCGCACGGCCGCCGAGGCCTTCCTCGGCGAGCTCGATCCCGCCCAGGTGGAGCGGGTGGCGGCGACGCTGCCGATCCCCGGCCGCCTCGAGCGGATCGCCGAGCACCCGCCGACCTTCGTCGATGCCGCCCACAACCCCGACGGCGCCGCCGCCCTGGCCGAGTCCCTCCCTGCGCATCGCCGCCGGCCGCCGCGTCATCGCCTGCCTGGCGATCCTCGCCGACAAGGACGCGCCGGCCATGATCCAAGCCCTGGCCCCAGCCCTGGACCACGCCATCTGCACCCAACTGCCCGCCGATGGGCCGAAAAGTCAGTCCCGGAGGCGACAAATCGGCCCATCGGCCGTCGGTTCCGGCTGAAGAGCTGGCGCGGATGTGCCGTAAGGCGGGGGTGGGGGCGGAGGCTGAGCCGAGCTTCGCGGTCGCCTTGCGGCGGGCTTCCGACACTCGCGTTGGAGGCGCCGGAGGGAGTCGTGTTGGTGGCCGGCTCCAACTACGCGATCGCGCCCGCGCGCGCCGTGCTGTCCGCACGGTGGCCGCCCGCCTGAGCCCGGCCCGCCCCGCGCCGCGAGGGTGAGCCGGTCCCGAAACGTGCGAGGATTCGGGCATGGATCGCGGTGCCGGCTCCCAGTTGCTCTCGATGATGGGCCTCGTCGCCGGCGTCGTCGCGATCGTGATCCTCGTCTTCTTCGGCATCGGCTACCTGTTCGGGCGCCTCTTCCTCTGACGGGCGCGCCCGCCCAGGCGGGGCTAACAGGGTTCGCGTTCGACGCGGAGAAGTAGACTGCCCGATCCCGCACGCGGGACCCCACCTATGGCTCTAGCGATCTTCGGCATCACCAACAGCGCCCTGAACCTGGTCGCGACCCTTTTTGTCCTGATGCTGGTCGTCCTCTGGCTGGCGCTGATCGTCTACACGTATCTCGACGCCCGCCGCCGCATCTCCGACCCCTTCCTGGTCGCCTGCGCCACCGTCGCCTCCTTCTTCCCCTACATCGGCACCGCGGTCTACGCGATCGTGCGGCCGCCGGAGTTCCTCGAGGACGCGCACGAGCGCGAGCTGGAGATCAAGGCGGCGGAGCTGAGGGTGCGGCAACTGCGCGAGCAGTCCTGCCCCAACTGCGAGTACCCGGTCGAGAAGAACTTCCTCCGCTGTCCCAACTGCCAGCGCCGCCTCAAGGACCCCTGTCCGACCTGCAGCAAGCCGGTCGACCCGCGCTGGGGACTGTGTCCTTACTGCGAGACGACCCTGAGCGGCGGCGGCGAGCGCCAGCGCCGGCCCCAGAAACAGGCGCGCCGCCGCGAGGCCAAGCCCGAGGAGAAGGCGCCCAAACGACAGCCTGCCCGCCGCAAACAAGCAGCCGCCGAGCCAAAAAAAACTGCCGCGAAAACCGCCCGCAAGGAGCCGGCCCGCGACGCCTCGCCTGAGGCATCAAGCCCTGAACCAGACCAAAGGAGCCCCCGCCGTGAGCCGGACCCTGATCCTCGTCAAGCCTGACGCGTTCGAGCGCGCCCTGACCGGCGAGGTAGTCGCCCGCTTCGAGCGCAAGGGCCTGCGCATCGTCGCCCTCAAGTCGATGGTGGCCGACGAGTCGATCGCCAACCGGCACTACGCCGAGCACGCCGAGAAGCCGTTCTTCGGAGAGCTCGTCTCCTTCATCACCGGCGGCCCCCTGGTCGCGATCGTCTTCGAGGGCGCGGAAGCCGTTCCCGCTGCCCGCCAGCTGATCGGCGCCACCAACCCGGTCGAGGCCGCGCCCGGCTCGATCCGCGGCGACTTCGCCCTGGAGATGACTTTCAACATGGTCCACGGCTCCGATTCCGACGAGTCGGCCGAGCGCGAGATCGGGATCTGGTTCCCAGAGTTGTCCTAGCTTCGGGGTCGCCGCAGCGGCGGGAGATCCTCTCGAAGTTAGGCGTTGAGTTCGACGTTGTCGTTTCTGGCGTTGAAGAGCTGGGCGGCGGAGACCCCGAGTTCGAGGTGCTGGAGAACGCTCGTCTCAAGGCTCAGGCCGTTGCGAGCGCGGAGGGGGGGCCATTGCGAGAGGCGAAGGGGAGGTACCTGCGGGCGAGGTTTACGTTCTCGGCACCTCCCCTCCCCTCCCAGAGGCGCCTGGTTATCGCTTGTGACACGGACGTGGTCCTGGACGGCAAGGCGCTCGGGAAGCCTCAATCTGAGGTTGAGGCTCGGGAGTATCTGGAGCGGATGTCGGGGCGGGCCCACGAGGTGCTCAGTGGGCTGGTGATCCTTGATGGGGAGGAGGAGCGGTCGGGGCTGGAGCGGACCTCGGTCCACTTCAAGCAGCTATCCGAGGCCGAAAAGGACCGCTACGTCGACTTCGGCGAGTGGGAGGGGCGTTCCGGTGGGTACGCGATCCAGACCTGGGCTCGACATTGGTCGAGCGGGTCGAGGGGAGCGTGTCCAATGTGGTCGGCCTCCCAGTGGGGCTGCTGTTCGAGCTGGCGCCGGGTCTGTTCGAGCCCGCCTGAGAGCGAAGCGCGCAGGCCGATTTGGTGCGTTTGGGATGATTTCCTCCTGGAAACTCGCACATGGGCGTACTCAGCTATCTGAAAAGACTCGGTGGTCGCGACATGGCCGTCGATCTCGGCACGGCCAATACGCTCGTCTACGTCCACGGGCGCGGGATCGTGCTCTCCGAGCCGTCGGTGGTGGCGATCGACTCCGCCAGCGGCCGCGTCCACGCGGTCGGGGCAGAGGCGAAGCGGATGCTGGGTCGTACGCCTGGCACGATCACCGCGATCCGCCCGCTCAAGGACGGCGTCATCGCCGACTTCGATGTCGCCGAGAAGATGCTGCGTTACTTCATCAGGTCGGCCCGGTCCAACCGCTTCGCCCGTCCCCGCGTGGTCGTCTGCGTCCCCTCGGGGGTGACCGGGGTCGAGAAGCGCGCGGTCGAGGAGGCCTGCCTCTCCGCCGGCGCCCGTCGCGCCTACCTGATCGAGGAGCCGATGGCGGCGGCGATCGGCGCCGGTCTGCCGGTCGCGCGAGCCGGTCGGCTCGATGGTCGTCGACGTCGGCGGCGGCACCACCGAGGTGGCGGTGATCTCGCTCGGCGGCATCGTCGTCTCGCAGTCGATCCGGATCGGTGGCGACGAGCTCGACGACGCGGTCGTGGCTCACTGCAAGCGCCAGCACAAGCTGGCGATCGGGGCGCAGACGGCCGAGCAGGTGAAGTTGACCGCGGGCTCGGCCTCGCCGCTGGCCCACGAGGTCGAGATCGAGATCCGCGGTCGCGATCTCGTCTCCGGCCTGCCGAAGACCGTCGTCCTCGGCTCCGAAGAGGTGCGGGGAGCCCTCGACGAGACCGTCGGCCACATCGTCGAGGCGGTCAAGGAGACTCTCGACCGCACTCCCCCGGAGTTGGCGGGTGACATCATGGATCGGGGTATCACCCTCGCCGGCGGTGGCGCGCTCCTGCAAGGACTGGAGCAGCGACTGCGCGACGAGTGCCAGATGCCCTGTCAACTGGCAGAGTCGCCGTTGACTTGCGTGGCGGTCGGCTCGGGCATCTCGCTCGAGGAGTTCGAGGCGATCCACCGTGCCGAAAAAAAGCAACGAAGCTAGGTCTCCCACTTGTACCGAAAGCAAGTACGCCGCCGCCGGGCGGTGCTCGCCCTCCTGATCATCGGCTCATTCGTGCTGCTGACGATCACCTATGGCTCGGGCTCCAACGGACTGCAGCGCGGCGTCAGCGCCGTCTTCAGCCCGGTCCAGGGGGTAGCCAACGGTGCCCTCAAGCCCGCCCGCGACCTCGTCAACTGGTTCGACCAGACCTTCGACGCCCGCGGTCGCAATAGCCGCCTCCAGGACGAACTGCGGAAAGCGCGGAGGGCATCGGTCGGCGTCAGCGCGGCGCTGGCCGAAAACGCGCAGCTGAAAAAGCTCCTGAAGCTCGACCGCGGCGGAGCGATCCCTTCCGGCTACGAACCGGTTACGGGAAGGGTGATCGCGCGTTCCCCGACCGTCTGGTTCTCCGACGTGACGATCGACGTCGGCAGCGATGTCGGCGTTGAGGTCAACGATCCCGTCGTCAACGGCGACGGCCTCGTCGGCAAAGTCTCCGCTGTGACCGGCGGCTCGGCCAAGGTGACGCTGATCGCCGACCACTCCAGCGCCGTTTCCGCCAAGGTCGTGCCGGTGGGGGTGCAGGGCGTGATCCGCCCCAACGTCGGCGACCCCGGCGACCTCATCCTCGACTTCATCGACTCCTCCAAGCACGTGCACAAGGGCCAGGACGTGGTCACGGCGGGCTGGCGCGGTCAGGGGATCGAATCCGGCTTCCCGCCCAACCTCCCGATCGGCGAAGTGACGACGGCCTCGATCCGCGAGCAGGAGGCCCAGCAGCAGGTGCACCTGCGCCCCTTCGCCGACCTCCGCGACCTCGACCTGGTCCAGGTCCTGACCGGGGGCTCGCGCGGATGATCCTGACCCCGAGGATCCTCGCTCGCCTGGTCGCCATCGTCCTCCTCGGCGTCATCCTGCAGCTCTCCTTCTTCTCGCGGGTGGCGATCTTCCACGTCAGCCCCGACCTGCTGCCGGTGCTGGTGATCTCGCTGGGGCTGCTCGGCGGCAGCATGACCGGCGCCGTGACCGGGTTCGCGGTCGGTTTCCTGCTCGACTGCCTGCTGATCGAGCCGCTCGGCGGCGCCTCGCTGGTCCTGCTCGCCACCGGCTACCTCGCCGGCCTCTTCCGCGAGCGCTACGAGATCCACAGCCCGCTGGTGCCGCCGCTGCTCTGCATGGGCCTGACCGTGTTCGCCGAGCTCGGCTTCGGCGCGATCGAGCTGATGCTCGGGGCCGACACCGCGGTCAGCGGCCTCGTCATCCGCGACCTGCTGATCAAGGCCATCTACGCCTTCGTGCTCGGCTGGCCGACCTACCTCGGCCTCAAGCGCCTCCTGCGCCCGGCGCTGGTCGAGGAGCCGGCGCCCCGGCGCCCCCGACGGCCGACGGTGCTGGGAGCCTAGGAGCCGGCCGTGTACCAGCGTTCCAACGACCGCCCCGGCCCTCGCCTGGCCCTGCGCAGCGCCGTCCTCGGCGGCATCGCCGTCGCCCTCTTCGCCGTCCTCTTCTTCCGGCTCTGGGACCTGCAGGTCCTCTCCGGCTCCCAGTACCTGGCGGAGGCGAAGAACAACCGCAGCCGCGAGTACAAGGTGATCGCGCCGCGCGGCAACATCCTCGACCGCGAAGGCAACGTGCTGGTCGACAACCGCACCAGCCTGGCGCTCCAGCTCAACACCCGGAAACTGCCCGCGGACCCGGCCGAGGAAAAGGCTGAGTTGACACAGCTCGGACACCTCGCCCACATGTCGCTGCGCAAGGTGCGGCGGACGATCTCCGAACAGGAAGAAGTCGCCGTCGGTGCGCCGGTGACGCTGCGCAAGGATGTCGGCTACGACCTCGTCTACTACCTGGAAGAGAACCAGCGTCGCTTCCCCGGCGTCACCGTGCAGCGGGTCTTCGTCCGCGACTATCCCGACGGCAGCCGCGCCGCCCACCTGGTCGGCAGCGTCGGCGAGGTCTCCGAAGAAGAGCTCAAGGAAGCGCCGTACAAGCGCCTGGAACCCGGCGACGAGGTCGGCAAGGGCGGGGTCGAGTACACCTACGACAAGTACCTGCGGGGCGAGCCGGGGTTGACCAAGATCCAGGTCAACGCGCTCGGCCAGCCGACCCCGGGCGGTCAGCTGGTCTCCGAGCCGCCGGCGCCCGGCGACAACCTGAAGCTGACGATCGACCCCGAAGTCCAGGCGGCCGGCGAAAGCGCGCTGGCCTCGCGTGGTCTGCCCGGGGCCTTCGTGACGATGAACGTCCACAACGGCCAGCTGCTCGGGCTCGGCTCCTTCCCCACCTTCGACCCCACGGTCTTCACCGAACCGAAGACCCAGGCCCAGGTGAACGCGCTCTACCGGGATCCGGTGACGGCGCCGTTGACCGACCGCGCGACCGAAAGCTATTACCCGACCGGATCGACCTTCAAGCTCGTCACCGCCCTGGCGGCCCTGGAAGGGAACGTGATCACGCCCTCGACCTCGATCTTCGACGGCGGCAAACTGACGGTCGGCACCCAGAGCTTCCAGAACGCCGGCGGCGTCTCCTACGGGGCGCTGACCCTGGTCCCGGCCCTGGAAGTCTCCTCCGACGTCTTCTTTTACAACCTCGGTCTCGACATGTGGAAGACCAACCAACTGCAGGACTGGGCGGCGAAGCTGGGGATCGGCAAAGAGTCGGGCCTTGACATTCCCGGCGAGACCGAAGGTCTGGTGCCAAATAAAAAATGGCGCGACGAACTGGCCGCCGAAGGGCTGGCCGAAGAACGCCCCTGGTCGGCCGGCGACAACATCCAGCTGGCGACCGGCCAGGGCGACCTGCAGACCAACCCACTGCAGATGGCGATCGCCTACGCCGCCCTCGGCAACGGCGGCACGATCGTCACCCCGCACGTGGGGATGGAAGTCGAGGACGCGGCCGGGCGGGTGCTGAAGGAATTCGACCCGAAGCCGCGGCGCAAGATCAAGATCGACCCCGCCCACCGGACGGCGATCATGGAAGGCCTGCACCAGGCGGCGCAGGGTCCGCAGGGCACCTCCTACGGGATCTTCGGCGGCTTCCCGGTCGAGGTCGCCGGCAAGACCGGGACGGCGCAGCGACCGCCGCATGCCGACCAGTCGTGGTACGCGGTTCTGGCCCCGTATCCGAACCCCCGTATCGTCACCATCGTGACCGTGGAGGAAGGTGGCTTCGGCGCCGAATCGGCCGCGCCGGCCGCGCTGCAGATCCTCGAAGCGTATTTCGGCAAGCACGCCAGCTCGGTCTCGGCCACCGGCACGGGACTGGCTGAATGATGCACGCCACCCGCGGTAGGCAGGCCCGCCCGCAGCCGTTCGCGGTCCGCGTCGGCATCGGCGAGCGCCTCGGCCTCGCCCACATGGACTGGACCCTGGGCCTGGCCACCGTCGCCCTCGCCGCCTTCAGCGTCTTCGTGCTCTCCCAGGCGACCACCAACGACGTTCCCGGCAGCCCCCATTACTACGTCGACCGCCAGGCGCTCTACGGCGTCCTCGGCATCGTCGGGATGCTGTTGATGACCCGGATCGACTACTCGCGCTTCCGCGAGCTGCGGGTCGGGATCTACACCTTCCTCTGCGCCAGCGTCGCGCTCGTCTTCGTCTTCGGCTTCGCCGCCCGCGGCTCGCGGCGCGCTTTCGAATTCCCCTTCTTCAGCTTCCAGCCCTCCGAGCTCGGCAAGCTCCTGCTCGTCCTCGCCCTCGCCGGGTTCGTCATCGACGGCGCCAGGCGGGGCTCGGCGCGGCAGCGCACGGTCCGCTATCTCTGTCTCGGACTGGCCCCGGCGGCCCTCGTTTTCCTCCAGCCGGACCTCGGTACCTCGATGGTGTTCGCGGTCGCCACCCTCGGCGTGATGTACTTCGGTGGTGTTCCCTGGACCCACTTCGCCGTCATCGGCGCGGCCATCGTCGCTTTGATCGCTCTAGTTCTAGTCGCCGCACCCGCTGTCGGGGTGCCCGTCCTGAAGGGCTACCAGGAGCAGAGGTTGACCTCTTTCCTGCACCCGAGCGAGCATGCCAGCGGCGCCGGCTACCAGCAAAACCAATCAGTGGTCGCAATCGGCTCCGGTGAGAAGACCGGCCGTGGCGACCGTGCCACCCAGACGCGGCTCGACTTCGTTCCCGAGCGGCACACCGACTTCATCTTCGCGGTGATCGGTGAGCGCTACGGATTCATGGGCGCCGCGTTCGTCCTATCCCTTTACGCCCTGCTCTTCTGGCGGGCGCTGCGGATCGTGACGCTTTCGAAGAACTCGTACGGGACCCTGGTGGCGGGCGGCATCGCCGTCTCGCTGCTCTTCCAGGTCTTCATCAACGTGGGGATGAACCTCGGCATCATGCCGATCACGGGCATCCCCCTGCCGCTGATGAGCTACGGAGGGTCCTCGGTGATCGCTACCTTCCTCGCGATCGGAGTTCTTCAGAGCATCAACATCCAAGCGCGTCTCAGTCAGAAGGGGAGGTTCGCCTGGTGAAGCCCTAACGGGGCCCCGGCCCGCGTACCTACCCGAAACTGAGTTGAAGCAATGAAAAAAACGATTTTGGTCTCCGCCGAGCGCGGAGAGACCCGTGTCGCCGTCCTCGAGTCGAAGACGAAAGGCGGCAAGACCGACGTCGCCGAGCTCTACATCGAGCGCCGCGGCAAGCGCTCCATCGTCGGCAACATCTACAAGGGCAAGGTCGACAACGTCCTGCCCGGCATGGAGGCCGCCTTCGTCGACATCGGCCTCGAGCGCAACGGCTTCCTCCACGTCGACGAGATCGTCCTCCCGGGCGGCGAGCAGGCGCCCAAGCGCGGCCGCGGTTCCGGGCGGCGGATCAACGAGCTGATCAAACCGGGGCAGGAGATCCTCGTCCAGGTGGTCAAGGATCCGCTGAAGACGAAGGGCGCGCGGCTTTCGATGAACGTCTCGATCGCCGGCCGCTACCTCGTCTTCGCCCCCCAGGGCAGCGGCGTCGGCGTCAGCCGCCGCCTCACCGACTCCGAGCGCGACCGCCTGCGCAAGATGGTCGACCGCACCTACAAGGGTCCGGGCGGGCTGATCGTCCGCACCGCCGCCCACGGCGCCAAGAAATCGGACTTCGTGCGCGAGATCGGCTATCTCCAGCGCCTGGACGAGGTGCTGCAGCGCCGCAGCGAGACGACCCGGGCGCCGTCCCTGGTCTTCCAGGAGGCCGACCTCTCGGTGCGGGTGCTGCGCGACGTCTTCCTCAGCGAGTTCGAGAAGGCGATCATCGACTCCGAGAAGCAGTTCGAGCGGGTCACCAACTTCTTCCAGCGCACGGCGCCGGAGCTGGTCGGCGGGGTCGAGCTCTACAAAGGCTCGAAGCCGCTGCTGGAGAAATGGAAGATCGACGAGGAGATCGAGTCGACCCTGAACCGTCGCGTCGACTTGCCCTCGGGCGGCTACCTGATCATCGACTACACCGAGGCGCTGACCGTGATCGACGTCAACAGCGGCTCCTTCACGGGCCGCGGCAAAGGCGGCCTCGAGGAGACGATCACCAAAGTCAACACCGAGGCGGCCGAGGAGGCCGTGCGGCAGCTGCGGCTGCGCGACATCGGCGGCATCATCGTCATCGACTTCATCGATATGGCCCGGGCCAGCAACCGCGACAAGGTGCTGAAGGTGATGCGCAAAGCGCTCGACGCCGACAAGTCGAAGAGCTACGTGGTCGAGGTCTCGCCGCTGGGCCTGGTCGAGATGACCCGCCAGAACGTCACCGACGGCGTCCGCGAGATCCTCACCGCTCCCTGCCCGACCTGCCACGGCGAGGGCGTCGTGCTCTCGGCCGAGACGGTGGCGCTGGAGGGGCTGCGCAAGATGCGCGAAATCGCCGCCGAGCACGCCGACGTCGAGGCCTTCCTGATCCGGGTCAACCCGAAGGTCGCGCACGAGCTGACAGGGGACGACAGCGGCCTCCCCGAGCTCGAGGACGAAACCGGCAAGCGCTTCCACTTCGAGGGCGGCGACGCGCTGGCGATCGACACCTTCGACATGGTCGAGTCCGGGACCCGGGCCGAGATCGAGGAGCGGGCGCTGCCGTTCAAGGTCGGCGAGGAGGTGCTGGTGAAGATCGACGAGCCGCACATGTACAACGCCGACGACGCGGTCGCCCGGATCGACTCCTACATCGTCAGCGTCACCGGCGGCGGCCGCTTCGTCGGCGAGCGCCGGCTGGTGCGGATCGAGGAGGTCGAGCGCTCCGCCGCGACCGCCTCGCTGCTGGGCTCCGACTCCCCGAACGGGGCCGGCGCCGCCGAGGAGGACGACTCCGAGCTAGACTCAGCGGCCGCTTCGCGTAAACGCAGTCGTGGCCGCCGTGGCGGTCGCGGCCGTTCGCGCGCCAATCAAGGAAGCAAGGACGAGTGAACTGAGCATGTACGCAGTCGTAGAAACCGGTGGCAAGCAGTACAAGGTCGAGCAGGGCACCGCCCTCTTCGTCGATCGCCTCGACGTCAAGGAGGGGGACAAGGTCTCCCTGCGGCCAGTCATGTTCCGCGACGACACCGTCCTGGCGGCGCCGAAGGAGCTGGAGAAGGTCAAAGTCGAGGCGAAGGTCGCCGAGCACCTGCGCGGGCCGAAGATCAAGGTCTTCAAATACAAGGCCAAGAAGGGCTACCGGCGCAAGGCCGGCCACCGCTCCGAGCTGACCAAGCTCGAGGTGACCGAGGTCAAACTGCTCAAATCCGCCGCGAAGAAACCGGCCGCGAAAAAAGCCACCACCGAGAAACCGGCTGCGGAGAAGAAACCCGCCGCGAAGAAGGAGGAGACCGATGGCTCATAAGAAGGGGCTGGGCTCCAGTCGCAACGGGCGCGAATCGAACCCGAAGATGCTCGGCGTCAAGGTGTTCGCGGGCCAGGAGGTCGGCGGCGGCGAGATCATCGTCCGCCAGCGCGGCACCCGCTTCTGGCCCGGCGAGGGCACCGGCCTCGGCCGCGACCACACGATCTTCGCCACCCGCGCCGGTCGGGTCGATTTCTTCACGGCCCGCAAGGGGCGGACGATTCGCGTTCTGCAGGATTAGCTCGGTGGCGTGAGGAAGGGGTCGGGTGCCCCTCGCCCTCACGAACTGCGGGAGGTTCGGTTGAGGGGCACCCGACCCCTTCCGCATGGCTGCGGGCTCGTGCTGCGGGTTGCGGCAGTCCTTTGTGACGGATAGCGGTACAAAGGTCTGCCGCAAGTTCCAGGTACCCATCTACCCTCACTGATCCATGTACGACAAGGCGAAGATCTGGGTCGAAGGTGGTAGCGGCGGGAACGGTTGCGTGAGCTTCCGGCGGGAGGCGCATGTGCCGCGGGGTGGGCCCGATGGGGGGGACGGTGGCCATGGTGGGGACGTGGTGCTCGTCTGCGATCTCTCGAAGCGGGATCTCGGTGCCCTGAAAGGCAGTCGGCACTTTCGCGGGCAGCGGGGGAGTCATGGGGAAGGGTCCAATAAGCACGGAGGGCAGGGGGAGGAGCGGGTGATTCCGGTGCCCGCCGGCACCCAGGCGACGACCGTGGACGGAAGTGCGGTCGACCTTCTCGAGGCGGGGCAGCGGGCCGTTGTCGCGCATGGGGGGCGCGGGGGGCATGGGAACAAGCGGTTCGCCACCTCAACCCGGCAGGCGCCGCGGTTCGCGGAGAAGGGGACGAAGGGCGAGGCGGACTGGATCGAGCTGCGGCTGAAGCTGCTGGCGGATGTGGGGTTGGTGGGACTGCCGAACGCGGGGAAGTCGTCGTTGCTGGGGCGGCTGACGAGGGCCGCGCCGAAGGTGGCGGACTACCCGTTCACGACGCTCTCACCGGTACTGGGAACGCTGGAGGACGACGACCGCCAGGCGGTGGTGGCCGACATCCCGGGGCTGATCGAGGGCGCCGCCGACGGGGCCGGGCTCGGGCACGAGTTCCTCGCCCACGTGGAGCGCTGCGCGATGCTCGTCCACCTCGTCGATCTGGCGCCGCTGGAAGGCGACCCTGAGGGCAACTACGAGACGGTGCGGGCGGAGCTGGCCGCCCACGGCGCCGGGCTGGAGCGGCTGCCGGAGCTGGTGGCCCTGACCAAGCGCGACCTGCTCCCGGCCGAGGAGGTCGAGGCGGCGGTGGCGGCATGGTCCCAGCGGCTCGGCGACCGGGTGCTGGGAGTGCTTCCCGTGTCCTCGGCGACCGGCGAGGGCCTGGACGAGTTGCGGCTCGAGGTGCTGGCCGAGCTGCCGAAGCTGCAGCCGATCGCCCTGGTCCCGGGAGCCGAGCCTGGCGGTGAATTCGAGGCCGAGCACCGGGTCTACAAGCCGGTTGGCGAGGGCGGTTACTGGGTTGAACAGGAGGAGGACGGCGCCTACCGCGTCTCCGGCCGCGGGGTCGAGCTGCTCTTCGAGCGCCACGACACCAAAAACGAAGAGGCCCTCGCCTACCTGGAGCAGCGCCTGCGCGAGATCGGCGTCATCTCCGCCCTGACCAAGGCCGGCTTCGAGGCCGGCGACGAGGTGCGAGTGGGCGAGCATGAGTTCGAGCTGCACATCTGAAGTTCGTCGGGGAGGGGCGGGGTGCCCCTCGCCCTCACGAACAGCGGGAGGTTCGGTTGAGGGGCACCCCGCCCCTCCTGCGGAGCCTCGGCTGAGTTCTCTTAGGTGGCGGAGAGGCCTGCTGCCAGGGCGAAGCCGAGGACGGTCACCAGGCCCGCGGCGCGGCCGGCGCCTTTGCGGGCGTCGGGGATCATCGAGTCGATCAGCATCACCAGCAGGGCGCCGGCGGCGAAGCCGTCGATCGCGGCGCGCAGGTTTCCGGTGACCGCGTCGGCGGCCGTGTAGCCGACGACCGTCGCGATCGTGCAGATCGCCGCGACGACAAGCCAGAGGCGGAGGATCACGGCCCGGGATTTGCCGGCCTCGCGCATTTCGTCGGCCGAGCCCATTGCCTCCGGCAGGTTGGAGACGAAGATCGCCAGCAGCAGGGCGACGCCGACCCCCTGGCTGGCGGCGAGGCTGATGCCGAGCACTGCCTGCTCTGGAATGCCGTCGAGAAAGGCACCGAGGGCGAGGGCCATGCCTCCGCCCGTGCCTTCGCCGCGACCGCTGCGGCCGCGACCGGTCGAGAAATGGTTGGCGATCAGCCCGTCGAGGAGGAAGTAGGTGGCCGCGCCGACGCCGAGCCCGATGCCGGTCGCACCGGCGCCGCCAATACGCAGCCCCTCCTGTGCGAGCTCGAAGCTGACGGCGCTGATCAGCGCCCCGGCGCCGAAGGCGAGGACGAGGCCGACCTGCCGCGGCGGCCAGTGGCGGGCGAAACTGAGCAGGGCACCGATGACGAGCGAACTTGCCGCGAGTGCTCCCCAGCCGGTAGCCGCTGCCATCTCGGCTACTTTGCTCGCCATGACCCTGGTCGTCAAGCTCGGATCCTCGATCGTCGCCGCCGACGACGGCGAGCTGCGCACGGAGGTGCTCGATTCGGTCTGCGCGCAGGTCAGTGCGCTCGAGCGGGGTGGCGAGCGGGTGGTGATGGTCACCTCGGGCGCGATCGCACGGGGGATGCGGCTGATGGAGCTGCCGGTGCGGCCGCGGGCGATGGACGAGCTGCAGGGAGCATCGGCGGTCGGCCAGGGCGATCTCTTCCGCGCCTACGAGAGTCGGCTGGCGCGCGGCGGGACGCGGGCGGCCCAGGTGCTGCTGACCGCGGGCGATATCGCCGCCCGCACCAACTACCTGAACGCGCGCCAGACCCTGCGGCGGCTGGTCGCCTGGGGGGTGGTGCCGGTGATCAACGAGAATGACACCACCGCCACCGACGAGATCAGCTTCGGCGACAACGACTTCCTCGCCGCCCAGGTGGCACTGCTGCTCGACGCCCGCCTGCTGGTCCTGCTGACCAATATCGACGGCCTGCTCAGCGCCGATCCGGCGCTGGACCCCGAGGCTGAGCTGATCTCCGAGGTGGGGGACTTCTCCGAGCTGGCCGGACTCGCGATCGGCGACCGCACCTCGGCCTTCGGCTCCGGCGGCATGCGCAGCAAGGTCGCCGCGGCGGAGATGGCCAGCGAGGCCGGCATCCCGGCCGTGATCTGCAACGGCACCACGCCGGGCGCGCTGGAGGCCGCCGCCGGCGGTGCCCCGGTCGGCACCCGCTTCGCCGCCCAGGCCGGCAAGGCGCCCAGCTTCAAGCTCTGGCTCAAGTACGCGAAGCCGGCGCGGGGGACGATCGTCGTCGACGACGGCGCCGCCCGGGTCCTGCGCGAGCGCGGCTCCAGCCTGCTGCCGGTGGGGATCGTCGCGGTCGAAGGCGACTTCGACGCCGGCGACGCGGTCGACATCCTCGCCGCGGGCATTCCGATCGGCAAGGGGATCGCCGACTACTCGGCGCGTGAGCTGTCCCAGGTCTTCGGGATGAAGAGCGCCGACGTGCGGGCGGTGCTGCCGCACGCGGCCGACGAGGTCATCCACCGGGACCGCTTCGTCCTCGTCTGAGGGCGGCGCAGGCAGGGCGTCCAGCTACGCTTGTCCCGATGGCCGTGAGTACGACCACCGTCGCCGCAAGCTGCGCCGCCGCCAAGAAGGCGGCACGGGCGCTGGCTGCCGCGCCGACGGCGAGCAAGAACGCCGCCCTGGAGGCGACCGCGCGCCTGCTCGAAGAGCGGACCGCCGAGATCCTGGAGGCGAATGCCGCCGACCTCGCCGACGAACGCGCGGCCGGCCTCACCGCGGCGCTGCGCGACCGGCTGGCTCTGAGCGCCGAGCGGGTGGCGGCGATGGCCACCGGGGTGCGGGTCGTGGCCGAGCTCGACGATCCGGTCGGCGAGGAGATCGAACACAAGACCCTGGCCAGCGGCCTCGACCTGCGCAAGCTGCGGGTGCCGCTGGGGGTTGTCGCCGTCGTCTACGAGGCGCGGCCGAACGTGACGATCGACTGTGCGGCACTGACGATCAAGAGCGGCAACGCGATCGTCCTGCGCGGCTCCAGCTACGCCGAGCGCTCCAACGGGGCGCTGGCCGCGATCGTCCGCGAGGCCCTGGCGGAGGTGGAGCTGCCCGAGGACGCTGTCCTGCTTCTGGCCGGCGGCGGCCGCGAGGAGCTGGCCGAGCTGGCGACGCAGGAGGGCACGGTCGACCTCCTGATCCCGCGCGGCGGCGAGGGGCTGAAGGCGGCGATCAAGGAGGTCGCCACGGTGCCGGTCATGTACGCCGCGGCCGGCAACTGCCACGTCTACGTGCATAGCGAAGCCGACCTGGAGATGGCGCGGCGGATCGCCGTCAACGCCAAGGTGCAGCGCCCCGGCGTCTGTAACGCGGCGGAGACGCTGCTGATCGATGCCGCGATCGTCGATCGCTTCGCGCCCGCCGTGCTCTCCGACCTGGGTGAGGCCGGGGTCGAGCTGGTCGGGGACGAGCGCGTCCGCGCCGCCGCCGGCGAGGCCGAGGTCGGCGTCGCGACCGAGGTCGACTGGGACACCGAGTACCTGGGGCTGAAGATGGCGGTCGCCGTGGTCGACTCGGTCGCCGACGCGGTCGAGCACGTCAACGCCCACGGCACCGGTCACTCGGAGGCGATCGTCACCGGCGACGAGGAGGCCGCCGAGGAGTTCGCCACCGGGGTCGACGCCGCCGCCGTATACGTCAACGCCTCGACCCGCTTCACCGACGGCTTCGAGTACGGGATGGGGGCCGAGATCGGCAACTCGACCCAGAAGCTGCACGCCCGCGGTCCGATCGGGATGCGCGAGTTGACGACCTTCAAGTACGTCGCGCGCGGCAACGGCCAAGTACGTGAGTAGCTCCACGGGCGCGGGCATCGGCGTGCTGGGGTCGGCCTTCAACCCCCCGCACCTCGGTCACCTGGCGCTGGCCCAGGAGGCGCTCTGGCAGCTCGGCCTCAGCGAGGTGATCCTGGTCCCGACCGGCGACGCCCCGCACAAGCGGATCGCCGACGATCCCGGCCGTGAGCTGCGGATGACGATGACCCGGCTCGCCGCCGCCGACGATCCCCGCTTCTCGGTCTCCGCGCTCGAGGTCGATCGCGAGGGGCCGTCCTACACGTATGAGACCTTGGAGTTGCTTGCGGAAGAAAGAGGCGACACGGAGCTGGTGTTCGTAATGGGTGCGGACGCTGCCCTGGGCCTGGAGAGCTGGCGCCATCCCGAGCGCGTCGTCGGGCTGGCGCGGCTGGCGGTGGCGCGGCGTGCCGGTGTCTCCGAGGCGGAGGTCGCGACCGTGATCCGCAACCTCGGCGCCGGCGGCCGGGCGACGATGCTGGAGATGCCCCAGTTCGGCGTCTCCTCCTCGGCGGTGCGCGAGCGGGCCGCCGCCGGTAGGCCCCTGCGCTACCTGGTTCCCGAGCCGGTCGCCCGCTTCATCGAGGAAAAGGGGATCTACTCGTGAGCGCGCCGCGGTCGGAGGCCCTGGCCCGGCGCCTGGCCGAGCTCGCCGACTCCAAACAGGCGGAGGAGATCGTCGTCCTCGACATGCGCGGACCTGGTCTCCTACACCGACTTCCTGGTCATCTGCACGGCTCGCAACGAGCGCCAGGCGAAGGCGATCGTCGACGAGGTGAGGATGCGGGTGAAACAGGAGATGGGGCTGCTGCCGAGCGGCGCCGACACCGGCGTCGACGCCGGCTGGGCCGTGCTCGACTACCTCGACTGCTTCCTTCACGTCTTCACCGAGGAGGCGCGCCGGCGCTTCGGGCTCGAGGACCTCTGGCGCGAGGCGCCGCGCCTGGAGCTCGACCTCGACACCCCCGAAGCGCCCTCCGTCGCCAGCGCCTGAAAAGCCGTCCGAGGGCCACCGTACGGTGCCGCGCATGGGTAGCTTCAAGCGGGCGCTGTTGGGATATCGCCGTTTCGACGTGGACGACGCGATCGCCACGCGGGAAGCGCAGATCCTCGGACTCGAGATGAAGGCCGGCCGCCAGGCCAACGCGGTCGCCGAGATGGAGCGAGAGCTCGCGTCCCTCTCGGGCATGGTGATCGAGCGCGAGCGCGAGATCCGCGGTCTGACCGCGCGCCTGCGCGAGGCCAACGAGCGCCACGACCGCAGCATCGCCTCACTGGAGGCGGTCTCCGGCCGGCTCGAGGAGATTCAGAGCCAGGCCCGCGGCCAGGCGACCCGGATCCGGATGAAGGCGCTGCGTGAGGCGGTCGAGGTCGGCCGCCGGGTGCAGGAGCTGAACGAGGCCCAGGCCGCGGCGGCCGAGACGCCGGCCCCCGAAGCGCCGGGTGGCAACGGCAACGGTGGCGAGTCCCCCGACTTCAACGGCATCTTCGAAGGCCTGATCAAGCTCGAGATCGGCCCCCTGGGCGATTTCTCACAGCTGGTCGGGTTCGAGGACGCGGTCGGCCAGGTCGGCGCCTCCGAGATCTCCGTCGAACGCTTCTCCGAGGGCCGCGCGACGCTCTCGATGCGACTCGATCAGCCGGTCGACCTGCTGCGCGAACTGGAGGAGCTCTCCGAGCTCGACTTCAAGGTCCGCCACACCACCCCGGACAACCTGATCCTCGACGTCGACGAGGACCCGGGCGAGCAGCGCGCCGCGTAGCCGCCGTAAAGAGATGTATTGTCTGCGAACACATGTTCGTAGACAATCCCAACCACAAGGGCAACGTCGCCGAGCTGGCAATCGCCAAGGAGGCGGTCAAGTCTCGGCCTCTCGGTTCTCAAGCCGCTGACCGAGCATGAGCGCTACGACTTGGTGATAGGCGTGGCGGGAAGGCTGCTTCGTGTCCAGTGCAAGTGGGGCGCCATGAAGGGCGACGTGGTTTGCGTCCGCGTCAGCTCATCCGTATCACTCACCAACTCGGGGCTACGTGAAGTCCACCTATGACAGCTCCGAGATCGATGTGGTGGCGGTGTACTGCGATGACTTGGGCTAGCTGCTACCTGCTGCCTATCGACCTGGTTGCGGGTCATAGCGTCGTGCATTTGCGTCTCGGCCAGACAAGGAACAAACAACGCGCAGCGCTAAACTGGGCGGCGGATTATGAGTTTCGCGGGGCTGTAGCTCAGTTGGCAGAGCGTTCGCATGGCATGCGAAAGGCCGAGGGTTCGAGTCCCTCCAGCTCCACTCCGAAAGATGAGGCGGCACCCACCTCTGAAGAGGTGGGTGCCCACCGGTTCCGCAACCACTTCGGCTACTACATGGAGCGCGCCGCCGCCGGCACCGAGATCTTGGTCAGCCGCCGCGGCAAGCCCTACGCGCGTCTCAGTCCGCCGGTTCTCAATCCATCGCCTCTCGCTGCCGATATTGAGGCGTGAGCGCGGTCAACCAGCATGTGTTCTCGCACGGGATGCGGGACACGCGAGAGACACTCGATGTCTGGAGCGAGCGCCCGTGGGCGGTGCTGCGGGGCTGGCTGGGGCTGAGCGTGGCGATCGCGCTGGCGTTGCTGGTTGCGACCTGGTTCGTCGCCGGGCTGCTGACGCCGGATCTGACCCCGATTCACCTGCCGGGACTGACCGAACCCTCCGAGCCGCGCGACCTGCTGCCGATCCTCTGGCGCAACTCGCTGGTGCTGGCGCTGCACGGGACCGCCTGCGTCGCCGGCTTCATCGCCGGCGCCTCGATGCCGATCGCCGCCGCCCAGCGGTCCGGCATCTCGCGCTGGGTCCACGTCAAGGCGGGCGAGCTGGCGATCCTCTTCGTCTGCGCCGTGACCCTGTTCTCGCTCGGAACCCAGGCGCTCTACCTCGGTTTCCAGGGGGCGACCCTGGCCTCGCAGCTGGAGATCACCCGGCTGGCGCTGATCCTCAGCGTGCTCCCGCACGCACTCCCCGAGCTGACCGCTCTCTTCCTGCCCCTGGCCGCTTGGCTGATCGCCAGCCGCCGCGGCGAGTGGAACCAGCTGCTGGCGGCGACCTTCATCACCGTCGCCCTCGCGATCCCGGTCCTGATCCTGACCGCCACGGTCGAGGTCTACGTCTGGCCGCACATTCTCGAGGCGCTTTCGCCGATCGACCCGCACCACATCACGACCCACTTCACGCTCGGCTCGTAAGATCGCCGCGTGAGCGGCGGATACGACCCCAAGGCGATCGAGGCGAAGTGGCAGCGGGTCTGGGCCGAGGAGAAGACCTGGGAGGTCCCGAACCCGGGCCAGCCCGGCTTCGATGAGTCGAAGCCCAAGTCCTACGTCCTCGAGATGCTCCCGTACCCCTCCGGAGAGCCCCACGTGGGCCACCTCAAGTGCTACGCGGTCGGCGACGCGATCGCCCACTTCCGCCGCCGCCACGGCTTTGAGGTGATCCACCCGATGGGCTTCGACTCCTTCGGCCTGCCGGCCGAGAACAACGCGATCAAGACCGGCGAGCCGCCGCGCGCCGCGACCGAGCGCTCGATCGCCTCCTTCCAGCGCCAGTTCCGCGAGTGGGGGATCTCGATCGACTGGTCGCGGGAACTCGCCACCCACACCCCCGAGTACTACCGCTGGACCCAGTGGATCTTCCTGCGGCTGCTCGAAAACGACCTCGCCTACCGCACCGAAGCGCCGGTGCAGTGGTGTCCCAAGGACGCCACCGTGCTCGCCAACGAGCAGGTCGTCGACGGCCGCTGTGAGCGCTGTGGCACCGAGGTGGTGCAACGCAACCTCGAGCAGTGGTTCTTCCGCACCACCGAGTACGCGGAGCGCCTGCTCGCCGACTTCGACCTGCTCGAGTCCTGGCCCGAGCACGTGGCCACCATGCAGCGCAACTGGATCGGCCGCTCCGAGGGGGCCGAGGTCGTCTTCCGCTGCGAGCAGCCGGAGCTCGACTTCCCGGTCTTCACCACCCGCCCCGACACCCTCTTCGGCGCCACCTTCTTCGTCCTCGCCCCCGAGCATCCCGAGCTGGAGCGCCTGGTCGCCGGCACCCCGGCCGAGGCAGAGGTGCGCGAGTACGTCAACCGGGTCGGCCGCGAGTCGGCCGAGGAACGCGGGGCGGAGGACCGCGAGAAGACCGGGGTCCCCCTCGGCCGCTCGGTCGTCAACCCGGTCAACGGCGAGCAGATCCCGATGTTCGTCGCCGACTACGTGCTGATGGAGTACGGGACCGGCGCGATCATGGCCGTGCCCGGCCACGACAGCCGCGACTACGAATTCGCCCGCCGCTTCGAGCTGCCGGTGGTGCGGGTGATCGAGGGCGGCGACCCCGAGGCGGCCCGGGACGACCAAGGCCTGCCCTACCCGGGCGACGGGGAGATGACCGCTTCCGGTCGCTTCGACGGCAAGAACAATCGCGAGGCCTACGACGAGATCGTCGCCTGGCTCGAGTCAGAGGGCCGCGGCAAGCCCGCGGTCAACTACCGCCTGCGCGACTGGCTCGTCTCGCGTCAGCGCTACTGGGGCGCCCCGATCCCGGTCGTCTACTGCGACGCCTGCGGCGAGGACGGCGCGCCCGCGATCGTCCCGGTGCCCGACGACCAGCTCCCGGTCGAACTGCCGGAAATCGAGGATTACGCGCCGCAGGGCAAGAGCCCGTTGGCCGCGGCCGGGGACTGGGTCGCCACCGAGTGCCCGCGGTGCGGCGGCCCGGCCCGCCGCGAGACCGACACGATGGACACCTTCGTCGACTCCTCCTGGTACTTCATCCGCTACCTCGACCCGCGCAACGACGAGGCCGCCTGGGGCCGTGCCGCTGCCGATCACTGGCTTCCCGTCGACCAGTACATCGGCGGGGTCGAGCACGCGATCCTGCACCTGATGTACGCGCGCTTCCTCACCAAGGCGCTCGCCGACATCGGCCAGCTCGACGTCCAGGAGCCGTTCGCCAGCCTCTTTGCCCAGGGGATGATCACCCGCGACGGCGCCAAGATGTCGAAGTCGAAGGGCAACACGGTCAGCCCCGCCGACTACGTCGAGCGCTTCGGCGCCGACACCGCCCGCACCTACGTCTGCTTCATGGGCCCACCCGAGCGCGGCGGCGACTGGTCCGACGAGGGCGTGGAGGGCGTCAATCGCTTCCTCTCGCGGCTCGTCCGGCTATGCGACGAGGTGGTGGAGCGCACTGGCCCCGGCGAGCCGAGTGGCGAGCTGCGGGGCGAGGCGCGAGAGCTGCTGGCCAAGGCCCACTGGGCGATCGAGAAGGCGACCCGGGACTTCCAGCGCGGCTTCCAGTTCAATACCGCGATCTCGGCGGTGATGGAGCTGGTCAACGACTCCTACCGGCTCAAGGACGGCCTCTACGGCGACCCCGAGGGCGACGCCGCCGTGCGCTTCGCGACCGTCACCGCCGCCTCGCTGATCTTCCCCTTCGCGCCCCATCTCGGTGCCGAGGTGTTCGAGCGCCTGAGCGGCGCGCGGGTCTGGGAGCACCCCTGGCCCGAGGCCGATCCCGCCCTCCTGGTCAGCTGACACCGTGACCCTGATCGTCCAGGTCAACGGCAAGCTGCGCGACCGCATCGAGGCGCCCGCGGAGGCCGCGCAGGAGCAGCTTCTGGAGCTGGCGCGGGCAAGCGAGAAGGTCAGCGCTCACCTCGACGGCAAAGAGGTCGTGAAGGAGATCGTGGTACCCGGCAAGCTGGTCAACCTGGTGGTCCGCTAGCCGGGCAGGTTCCCGGCTGTCGCCCGCTTTTGGTACAAAGCGCGCCGATGCTCGTCAGACGTCTCGGGGACGCACCAGTAGAGGAGTGGCACCGGCTGCGCACGCACGTCCTCATGGACGCGGGCGAACTCGGGTCGCGTCACCTCTCCGTCACCTGGCTCTCGCTGCCGGCCGGAGCCGAGCAGACGCTGAGCTCCCAGCAGGAGTCCGAGCAGGCCTACGTGGTCGTCCGCGGCGCCGGCACGATGTCGGTCGCGGGGGACACCCAGCAGGTGGAGGAGGGGGATCTGATCCTGGTCCCGCCGGCGACCGAGCACTCGATCGCCAACGACGGCGAGACGGAGTTCTCATTCGTCTCGATCCAGTCGCCGCCCGTGGCCGCCGCCGAGCTGTACAGCGACCAGCTCGCTGAAATAGCCGGTTACGACGAAGACGACTGAGGCGCTTCTCGCGCCTCAATTGAGTGAGAGTTATTTGAAATAGCGCACCACGTGTGCGTTCTTTTGGACCAGGCTTCGGGCGATGCCGGAGTTGAGCAGAGCCCAGGTTGCCGTCTACGGCGCGATCGCGGTCGCCTTGCTGCTGGTCGGCGCCCGCGCGATTCGCTCCGAGGGTGGGACCGAGCAGTCCTTCGCGGCTGATTCGGGGGGCGGGTCCTCGTCGAGCGGGGGGTTCAAGCTCAGCGGCCAGGCCTCCGACCTCGTCGTCGACGTCACCGGCGCGGTCGGGCGCCCGGGTGTCTACCGGCTGCCGGCCGGGAGCAGGGTGGAGGATGCGATCGAACGGGCTGGCGGCCCCAGCGGCAAGGCTGAGCTGGAAGCCGTCAACCGCGCCGCCCGGCTCGCCGACGGGCAGCAGGTGGTGGTGCCCGAACGTGGCCCGGCGGGAACCGCCGCAGTCGCGGCCGGTGGCGAAGAAGAGGGACCGATCAGCCTCGGCACCGCCACCGTCGAGCAGCTCGACACGATCGACGGCATCGGGCCGGTCACCGCCGCCGACATCGTCGAGTTCCGCGACCAGCATGGCGGCCTCGCCTCGATCGACCAGCTCGATCAGGTCTCGGGGATCGGGCCGGCGACGATGGAGTCGCTGCGGGCGCGGCTACAGCCCTGAGGCAGCCTCGTGCGCTCGCCACGGCCGCCGCTGCCGGTCCTGGTCGGGATCGCGGTCCTCGTCGTCCTCGCGCTGGCGCGCAGCGACGAGATCCGCGGGCGGGCCGAGGCCGGCCTGGGTCGCGGCATGCCGGCGCGTGAGGCCGAGCTCGCGCGCGGTTTCGTGCTTGGCGAAGACGAGGGCATCGACCCGCGGACCGAGGAAGATTTCCGCCGCGCCGGGTTGAGCCATCTGCTGGCGGTCAGCGGCCAGAACGTGACCCTGCTCGCCCTCCTGGCGATACCGCTGATGGCCGCGCTCGGGATCCCGCTGCGCGAGCGCCTGTTCTGGGTGCTGGGCCTGATCGTCGTCTACGTGCCGCTGACCGGGGCGGGACCGTCGATCCAGCGCGCCGGGGTGATGGGCGCTGCCGGCGTGCTGGCGACCCTCTCCGGCCGCCGCGCCTCACGTCTCTACGCGCTGTTGCTGGCGCTCGGAATCACGCTGGCGATCGACCCCGGTGTCGCCGCCGACATCGGCTGGCAGCTCAGCTTCGCCGCGGTCGCCGGGATCTTTCTGCTGGCGACGCCGCTGCGACGGGCGATCGGGTCCCGCCTCGGGGCCGGGGCGCTGCGCCGCGCCCTGGCCGAGGGCGCCGCGGTGACGATCGCCGCCACTCTGACGACGGCGCCGCTGATCGCCTTCCACTTCGAAACGCTCTCGACCACGACCCTCTTCGCCAATCTTCTGGCGATGCCGGCGGTGGCGCCGGCAATGTGGCTGGGGATGGCGAGCGCCGCCGCCTCCCAGGTTCCCGGCCTGCCGGTCGAGCCCTTGAACTGGCTCAACGCCCTGCTGCTCGGCTACATCGCCCAGGTCGCCGCCTGGTGCGGGCGCCCGAGCTGGGCCCAGGCCGACGTCCACCTCGGCCTCGCGGCCCTCGCCGCCACCTACGCCGCCCTCGCCGCCGCCATCGTCGCCGCCGTGCGCCTCGCCCGCCACCGCCGCCTGAAGCACGCTGCCGATGGGCCGAAAAGTCGAGCTGGAGGCGACAGATCGGCCCAGCGGCGGCTGCTGTTGGTGGCGGTGCTGGGGTCGGTCGTCGTCGGGCTGGGGTGGGTGGGGACGGAGCGGGGGGCCTCGGGGGCACCCGTGTCGGGGCTGCGGGTCGAGGTGCTCGACGTCGGTCAGGGAGACGCGATCCTGCTGCAGCCGGCCGGCGCCCCGGCGGTGCTGGTCGATGGTGGGCCGCCGGGCGACGGCATCGCGGAAAAGCTGGAGCAGGCCGGGGTCGACCGCCTCGGCGCCGCGATCGTCTCCCACGACCAGTCCGATCACATCGGCGGCATCGAAGATCTGCTCGGTCGCCTGCCAATCGCCAGGGTCGTCTACGGACAGCTGGGGCGCCAGCCGCTGGCAGCCGCCCGAGCCGCCGGAGCCGTGCCGGTGCAAGCGGCGCTTGGCGACGAGCTGCGCTCCGGCCGCCTCCATCTGGAGGTCCTCTGGCCGCCGCCCGAGCTGATCGCCGAACCGGCGCCGGGCACCGACCCGAACCAGCTCGCGCTGGTCCTGCTCGCACGCTGGCATGGCTTCTCGATGCTGCTCACGGCCGACGCTGAGGCCGAGGCGGTCCCGCTCGACCCGGGCCCGGTCGACGTGCTCAAGGTCGCCCACCACGGCAGCGACGACGACGGGCTCGCGGCGCTGCTCGAGCGGACCAGCCCGGGGCTGGCGGTGATCTCGGTCGGCGCCGGCAACTCCTACGGCCATCCGACGGCCGGGACCCTGGCCACGCTGGCCGGACACGGCGTTCGCACGCTGCGCACCGACGACGACGGCACGGTCACGATCGAGGTTCGGCGCGGGGCGTTCGCGGTCGCGACGGGCGGCTGAGGGCACCGCCAGGCCGTCACCTAGACTCGCCGCATGGCCGAGGAGATGCGACCGCTGTACCTGATCGCCGGCAGCGACGGGGCGAAGATCGACGCCAGCCGCGCCCGGCTGCGCGCCCGCGCCGAACGCGAGGCCGGATCGGACGCGCTCGAGGTCTTCGAGCCCGGCGAGGGGCGGGGGATGCCCGACCACGAGGCGCTGCTGCTGGCGATTCCGGCGATGTCCCTGATGCAGTCGCGCCGCTACCTGCTGGTCGACGGGGTCGAGCGCTGGCGCGACCGGCAGGCCGAGCCCGTCGCCGCGGCGGTCGGCGAACTTCCCCCCGACCTGACCCTGGTCCTGATCTCCCGTGGCAAGACGCCGGCGAAGCTGTCCAAAGCGGTCAAGGCCGCGAAGGGGGAGATTCACGAGTTCGAGGCGCCGAAAGCGCGCGAGATGCCGCGGGTGCTGGTCGCCAACGCGCAGGCGCTTGGTTTCCGGCTCGATCCGGCCGCCGCCCGCCTCCTGGTCGAGCGCATGGGCGCCAGCCCGGTGCGGCTGCAGCACGAGCTGGAGCGCCTGGCGCTGTGGGCGGGGGAGGGGGGCGAGGTCAGCGCCGCCGACCTCGGCTCGATGATCGCCGACACCTCCGAGGCCGCCGTCTGGTCGCTCTCCGATGCCCTGCTCGAACGCGACGCCGCCGCCGCCCTGCGGATCGGCGAGCGCCTGATCGACCAGGGCGAGAACGTCACCGGCCTGATCTACGGCCTCGCCTCGCGCCTGCGCGGCGCCTGCTTCGCCGCCGGCCAGCTCGAGCAGGGAATCCCACCCAAACAGGTCGAGTCCTCGCTGAAGATGCACCCCTACGCCGCCAAGCTCCTGGTCGGCCGCCTGCGCGACACCAACGTCGCCGACCTGCGCCTGGCCACCGAGGCCCTCGCCGACCTGGAGCTCTGGTGCCGAGGCGGAGCGGACTACGGCGACGAGCTCGCTTTCACCCTTGACCCTCCAGCGCTGTGCCGCCTCGTAGGCGAGCGAAAACCAAGCAGCGCAAGGAGGAGAGAGGGAGCGTGCTCCTGCACGTGACCGAACGACGACGCCGCGATGCGCCGGTTTGCAGCCGCCTACGAGGCGGCGATGCGCGCGGCTTTGGACTTCTTGCGTGCACCAGTGTTCTTGTGCATGGCGCCCTTCTGCACGGCCTTGTCGATCTTCGAGACGAGGTCGCGCTCCTCGCTGGCGATCGCGCCGGCGTCGCCACCCTCGACGGCGCTCTCGAGCCGGCGGAAATGGGTCTTGACCGTGCTGGTGAGCAGCCGGTTCTCCGCGCGCTCGCGCTCGCTGCGTAGGATCCGCTTCTTCTGTGAGGCTATGTTGGCCATGAGTCAAGTGCCCGGGCTGACGAGGTGCCAGCCCCAAGCGGCCGCCGACTATAGCGACTAGGAACCAGCTTGGAGACGCCCAAGGCACCCGAAACCCCCGGAGACGACGAGCGGGCGGCGATCGACGCCGACGCCGCCCTGCGCGAGGCCGAGGCTTTCGACCCCGGCGAGGAACTCGCCGGGGAGCCCGGCGCCGGGCCGCCAGGCGGGGCGGATCGCCCGCTCCACGGCCTTCTTCTCGATCGCCACCGCCGCCTCGCGGGTGGCCGGCCTCGGCCGCGAAGTCGTCGCCGCCGGCTACTACGGCATCAGCGGGCCGATGTCGGCCTTCACGATCGCCTTCCAGGTTCCGAACCTGATCCGCGCCCTGTTTGCCGACGCCGCCCTGCAGCCGGCCTTCGTCCCGGTCTTCACCGAACTGATCGGCAAGAAGCACTACAAGGACGCGTTCCGCCTCGCCTCGACCTTGCTGCTGCTGGTGACGATGGTGCTGGGCGTCATCACCGCCCTCTTCGTCCTCCTCGCCCCGGTCGTGATGCCGATCTTCGCGCCCGGCTTCAAGGGCGAGATCCTCGACCTCACGGTCACCCTCTCCCAGGTCATGTTCCCGATCCTGATCCTGCTCGGGGTCAGCGGCGTCGTCGTCGGCATCCTCAACAGCTACGACCGCTTCGGCGCCTTCGCGATCTCGCCGCTGTTCTGGAACCTGACGATCATCCTCGTCCTGGTCGTGCTGGAGCCGATGTTCCACGGCCAGAACAAGATCTACGCCTACGCGATCGGGATCCTCGTCGGCACCCTGGTGCAGCTGCTGATCCCGGTCTGGGACCTGCGCCACACGCCCTTCCGCTTCACGTTCAGCTTCGACTGGCGCCATCCGGGCCTGCGGCGGGTGCTGTGGCTGATGCTGCCGGTGACGATCAGCCTCGGCCTGATCAACTTCAACCTGCTGATCAACAGCTTCTTCGGCAGCCTCGTCTCCGACCAGGCGCCGGCGGCGATCGACAAAGCCTTCCGCATCTACCAGCTGCCGCAGGGGATCTTCTCGGTCGCGATCGCGACGGTGCTGTTCCCGACCCTGGCCCGCTTCGCCAACGCGGGCGAGATCGAGAACCTGCGGGCGACGATGGCGAACGGGATGCGCCAGATCCTCTTCGTCCTGCTGCCGGCCGCGGCCGCGATCCTGGCGCTTTCGGACCCGATGATCAGGCTCGTCTACCAGCGCGGCGCTTTCGAACCGGCGGAGACGGCGGTGGTGGCGACCGCGCTCTTCTGGTTCGCCTTCTCGCTGCCGACCAACGGGCTCTACCTGCTGCAGACGCGCACCTTCTTCAGCCTGCAGCGCCCCTGGCAGGCGACCGCCCTGGCGGTGATCGACCTCGTCATCTCGGCTGTGGCGGCGTTGGCCCTCTACAAGCCCTTCGGCGTCGCCGGCATCGTCGCCGGCACCGGGATCGGCACCAGCGCCGCGGTTATCGCCCAGGCGCTGATCCTGCGCCGCAAGTTCGGCGGGCTCGAGTTCGGCCGCCTTTTCTCCACGGCGGCGCGGATCACGGTCGCCTCCGCCGCCCTCGCCGGTGTCAGTTGGGTCGTCTGGGACCTGCTCGACGAGGCGCTCGGCCGCGGCCTGGCCGGCCAGATCGTCTCGCTGGGGGCCGGTCTGGCGGCCGGGGGGCTCGTCTACGTCGCGGTCGCGAAGCTGCTGCGGGTGGCCGAGCTGGAGCAGATAACGCGGCTGCTGCGGCGCCGCTAGATGCTCGGCCCGGGCCACTACCTGCTTGGCGTCGCCGAGCTGACCCTGCTCGTCGGCTTCGCCTGGATGGGCGCGTCAGCCCTGCGCGCTCGCCTGCTCCCCAGGTTCAGCGGGGCTCCATCTCAGCTTGCCTCCGCGGTCCTCGCGCTGGCGCTCTTGATCTGGATTGCCGAGATCCTCGGCACCATCGGTCTGTTCAAAGCCGTTCCTTATCTGCTCGGCGTTGCCGTTACGGGCTTGGGGCTGCGCTTCGGACTCGCGCGTTCCAGCGCCTCTTCCGCGGGTGGCGCGGTGGCGGGGGTCCCCCGCGGCGCGGAGGCCGCGTCCAGCGGCGAGCACCGTGGGGGATGCCGCCGCGACAGGACCCGCGGCTGAAGCGCTCGGTCCCGCGACTCTCGTCTCCCTCGCCATCGCGACCATCGCCTTGATCCACTTTGCCGCCGGCGCCAAGACTCGCCTCTCTACGGGCATGACCGGGTTCGACAGCACCTGGTACCACGGGCCGTTCGCGGCAGGGTTCTTCCAGAGCGGGAACACGCTGGATCTGCACTTCATCGCACCGCAGTTTCTCGCTTGGTTCTACCCGGCGAATGGCGAAATCTTCCACTCGGTGGGGATGTTGGCGTTCGGGCGCGACCTGCTCTCGCCGCTGCTGAACCTCGGCTGGTTCGTGGGCTGCCTGGTCGCTTGCTGGTGCATCGGTAGGCCGTACCGGGTTGGGGCCTGGTCCTTGCTCCTGGGAGCTGTCGCACTGAGCGTTCCCGCACTCTCCGACCAGGCCGGCGAGGCGCGGAACGACATCGTCGGGATCTTCTTTCTGCTCTCCGCCCTAGCGATTGCGCTGAACGCCTGGGCGACTCGGGACGAGGGTGAGGGGGCCCTTGGGACCGGCGCGTTCGTGGTCATTGGGCTCGCCGCCGGGCTCGCCGCCGGGACCAAGCTCAACTTCCTCCTCCCGGCGGGGGTGCTCGTCGCCGGCCTCGTCGCGATCGCCCCGCGCGGCGGACGCTGGCGGGCGCTGGCCGCCTCTGGCCTCGCGGCCCTCGCCGGTGGCGGCTACTGGTACCTCCGCAACCTCGCCCATAGTGGCAACCCGCTGCCCTGGGTCCACCATCTCGGCCCGATCTCACTCCCCGCTCCCGAACAGGCCCTGGGCGGCCGCGAAGCGCACAGCGTTCTCGCCTACCTGACCGACGGCACGGTCTGGTCGGACTGGTTCCTGCCGGGCCTCCACCACGGCCTCTGGTTGATCTGGCCGGTTCTAGGGGCCGCCGCGCTGGCCGGCCTCCTGCTCTGCCTCGGTCGCGGCGCCAGTCCGCCAATGCGGCTCGCCGGCCTGGTCGGCCTCGCCACCGCCCTCGCCTGGCTCGTCGCCCCGACCTCCGCCTCCGGCCCCGTCGGCATGCCCCGCGGCTTCGAGTCCGGCCTCCGCTACCTCGCTCCCGCCTTGGTCCTCGGCCTCGCCCTGCTCCCGGCGACGCCGCCGCTGCACGATTTCCTCGCCCGCTTCGGGTTGCGGCAGTCCTTTGTGACGCATAGGGGTACAAAGGACTGCCGCACCCGTCGGGGCTGGCTTTTGGGAGCTGGCGCCGCCCTGATCCTGCTGGCGATCGCGATCGGCTACCCGGTCCAGCGCCACTACCTGCAGAGCCGCTACTCGGACCCGACCTTCACCACACCCGGCCTCAACGCCGCCTTCGCCTGGGCCGACGACATCAGCCACGCCCGCATCGCCACCACCAGCACCCGCCAGTACCCCCTCTTCGGCACCGACCTCTCCAACCACGTCCAGTTCATCGGCGAGGAGACCTCCCACGGCGGCTTCGAAGCCCCCACCACCTGCCGCGCCTGGCGCGAACAGCTCAACGAGGGCCACTACGACTACGTGGTCACCACCCGCGACCGCCTCGAACCCGGCCACCCCCCATACCCACCCCAAACCCGCTGGACTGAAAGCGCCGAGGCAAAGCCCATCCTGAGGAAACCGCCGACGGTCGTGTTCAAGCTGAACGGCGACCTCGGGGGGTGGCGGGGGGAGGCCGAGACGCCCGCGCGGCGATCCCTCGGCGTGTAGATGACCAGTCGTCACTTCGTCCCTCATACTTCCGCACGCCCATGGACCGCATCCGCAACTTCTCGATAATCGCCCACATCGACCACGGCAAGTCGACGCTGGCCGACCGCATCCTCGAGGTCACCGGCGCCGTCGACCCGAAGAAAATGCAGGCGCAGATGCTCGACTCGATGGACCTCGAGCGCGAGCGCGGGATCACGATCAAGGCGCAGGCGGTGCGGGTCGAGTACACGGCCGCCAACGGCGAGACCTACCACCTGCACCTGATCGACACCCCCGGCCACGTCGACTTCTCCTACGAGGTCTCCCGCAGCCTCGCCGCCTGCGAGGGGGCGCTGCTGGTCGTCGACGCCGCCCAGGGGGTCGAGGCGCAGACCGTCGCCAACACCTACCTGGCGATCGATGCCGGGCTGGAGCTGATCCCGGTGATCAACAAGGTCGACCTGCCGGGCGCCGAGCCGGAGCGGGTGGCGGCTGAAATCGCCGACCTGCACCGGCGGCGACCCCGAGGAAGCGCTCTGGATCTCGGCCAAGACCGGGGTCGGCGTGCCCGAGGTGCTGGAGGCGATCGTCGCTCGCGTCCCGGCGCCGCAGGGCGAGCCCGAGGCGCCGGCCCGGGCGCTGATCTTCGACTCCGAGTTCGACCAGTACCGCGGCGTGATCGCCTACGTGCGGATGGTCGACGGCGCCTTCCGCAAGGGGGAGCGGATCCTGGCGATGCAGAACGGCACCGAGGCCGAGATCGACGACATCGGCTTCTTCCGCCCGGCGATGACCGCGGTGGACGGGATGGAGGCCGGCGACGTCGGCTACCTGATCACCGGGATCAAGGACGTGACCAAGCTGCGGGTCGGCGACACGCTGACCGCCCAGGCCGGCCCGGCGGCGGAGGCGCTGGAGGGCTACCGCGAGGTTCGGCCGATGGTCTTCTGCGGCGTCTTCCCGATCGACACCGACCGCTACGAAGACCTCCGCGACGCGCTCGAGAAGCTGGCCCTCAACGACGCCGCCCTCTCCTGGGAACCGGAGACCTCGGAGGCGCTCGGGTTCGGCTTCCGCTGCGGCTTCCTCGGCCTCCTGCACATGGAGATCGTGCGCGAGCGCCTGGAACGCGAGTACGGCCTCGACCTGCTCTCGACCACCCCGAACGTGCGCTACGAGGTCCACCTCGCCAACGGGACCTCGAAGGAAGTCCGCAGCCCCACCGACCTGCCCGACCCCGGCACGATCGAGTCGGTCGAAGAGCCCTACATCCGCGCCACGATCATCTGCCCCTCCGAGCAGGTCGGCGCCGTCATGGAGCTCTGCCAGCAGCGCCGCGGCGCTCACATCGACATGCACTACCTGAGCCCGGTGCGGGTGCAGATCCGCTACGACATGCCGCTGGCGGAGATCGTGCTCGACTTCTTCGACCTGCTCAAGTCCTCGACCCGCGGCTACGCCTCGCTCGACTACGAGCCGATCGGCAACCGCGCCTCCGACCTGGTCAAGGTCGACATCCTGCTCGCCGGCGACAAGGTCGACGCGCTCTCGATCATCGTCCACCGCGACTTCGCCTACGAGCAGGGCAAACGGCTGGTCGAGCGGCTGCGCAAGACGATCCCGCGCCAGCTCTTCGACGTGCCCGTGCAGGCGGCGATCGGCTCCAACATCCTCGCCCGCGAGACCGTCAAGGCGCTGCGCAAGGACGTCACCGCGAAGCTCTACGGTGGCGACGTCACCCGCAAGAACAAGCTGCTGAAGAAGCAGAAAGCGGGCAAGAAGCGGATGAAGTCGGTCGGCCGGGTGGAAGTGCCGCAGGAGGCCTTCCTGGCCGTGCTGCAGATCGACGAGTAGGAGCCGCCGCCTGGCTGGGCGGCCGGATAAAGTCCCGCCGATGCCGATAAAGACTGACGCCATAGGTAAGGAATGGCCCGGGACGACCTACCAGGTCGGCCGGGAGAAGATCAAGGAGTACGCGAACGCGCTGGGGATCGACAACCCCGTCCACTTCGACGTCGAGGCGGCCCGCGCCGCCGGCTTCCGCGACGTCGTCGCACCGCCGATGTTCGCCGTCGTCTACAGCGGTCCCGCCCTGGGCCCGGTCCTCTTCGACCCCGACGTGGAAATGAACTTCGCCGCGATGGTCCACGGCGGCCAGGTCTTCGAGTGGGGCGAGCCGGTCTGCTCCGGCGACGAGATCACGACCACCTCCAAGTGCCTCTCGATCGAGGAGAAAGACGGCAAGGGCTTCTACGTCTTCGAGACCGTCTCCGTCAACCAGGATGGCGCCGAGGTCGTACGCGGCACCTGGACCAACATCGTCAGGGGAGTCTGAGATGAGCGATCTGAACGTGGGGGACGCGGTCCCCGACCTGAGCGTCACGCCCGACAAGTACCTGCCGCACCGCTACGCGGGCGCCTCCGGCGACTTCAACCCGATCCACATCGACGACGAGTTCGCGAAAATGGTCGGCCTGCCGCGCAACATCCTCCATGGCCTCTACTCGATGGGCCTGGTCGCCAAAGCCAACGCCGCCATGGCAGGCGGCGACCCGCGGGCGCTGAAGCGGCTCTCGGTCCAGTTCCGCGGGATGGGCATGCCCGAGCAGGAGATCGTCGTCTCCGGCACGGTCAAGTCGGTGGACGGTGGCACCGTCGTCGTCGACACGGTTGCCCAGCAGGGCGAGACGGCGATCATCAAGAACGCCGAGGCGGAAGTTCAGCTGTAGAGCGCCGGGTGAGCCCTCCCAAGACGCTCGGCGGGAGCCTCGCTTGAGTGTCTTGGGAGGGCTCACCCGGCGCTCCTCCTAGACTTCGGAAGATGCTTTCCTCGCGGCAAGAGATGATTCTGCGGCTGGTGGTTGACGCCTACCTGGTGTCGGCCAGGCCGGTGCCTTCGAAGGAGGTGGCCGAGCGGCCTGAGGTCGCCTGGGGGCCGTCGACGATTCGCTCCGAGCTGGCCCTGCTCGAGGCCGAGGGCTACCTGACCCACCCGCATACCTCGGCCGGGCGCGTGCCGACCGACATCGGCTACCGCCGTTACGTCGACCTGCTGATGGAGTCCGGCGCGCCGCCGGCCGAGCCCCAGGTCGAGCTGGAGCTCTCGCGCCTGCGCCGCGAGGTCGACGAGGCGATGCGGGAGACGACCGCGGCCCTCGCCCAGGTCACCGACCTGGTCGCGATGGCGACGGCGCCGCAGCCCAGCTGGGCGGCGACGATCCACCGGGTCGAGGTGCTGCGCCTGGTCCCGACCAAGGTGGTGGTGATCGCGATCGCCTCGACCGGCGACGTCGCCCGCCGCGTCTTCGAGTTCGAGCGGGCGGTCGACCCGGGGCTGGTCGAGTGGGCCTCGAGCTACCTGAACGAGTCGCTGACCGGCCTCGGCCTCGGCTCGCGGATGATCGCCGGCCGCCTCGCCGACCCCGAGCTCGACCGTACCGAGGCCGACTTCGTCGCCACCCTGGCGCAAGCGTTCACCGAGCTGGAGTCCGACGCCGGCGCCGACCTATACATGGACGGCGCCTCGCGCCTGCTCTCCGAAGCGCACCTGGCCGACCTGCCGCAGGCCGACGAACTGATGACCGCGCTGGAGCGTCGCGCCGGGGTCCTGCAGATGCTGCGTTCCTCGCTGGAGGAGCGCTCGGTCTTCCTCTGGATCGGAGCCGAGAACCCGCAGCCGGAGCTGCGCTCGGTCAGCGTGATCGGCGCCAACTACGGCCTCGGCCACCGCAACCTCGGCTCGGTCGGCGTGGTCGGGCCGCTGCGGATGGACTACGCGACGGCGATCGCCTCGGTGCGCGGCGCCGCCCGTGAGCTCTCGCGCTACTTCGAGAACGTGTACGACGGTTAGCGCGATGCCGGCCGACTACTACGAGGTCCTCGGCGTCGACCGGGGGGCGAGCGAGACCGAGATCAAGAAGGCCTTCCGCGGCCTCGCCCGCGAGCTGCACCCCGACGTCAACGACCACGATCCCGAGGCCGAGGAGAAGTTCAAGGCGGCCGCGGAGGCCTACGAGGTCCTCTCCGACGGCGAGCGCCGCCGCACCTACGACGCCTACGGGCATGAGGGCCTGCGCTCGGGCGGCTTCGATCCGCGCGGCGCCTCCTCCTTCGGCTCGATCGACGACCTGCTGCAGTCGCTCTTCGGCGGTGGCGCCGCCTTCGGCTTCGGCGGGGGTGGCCCGGCGGCGGGTGGCGACATCCTCGTCTCCGCCGAGCTCGACCTCGAGGAGGTCTCGACCGGGGTCCGGCGCGAGATCGCCTTCGACGCCATCGGCGCCTGCGAGCACTGCCACGGCAACGGCGCCGAGCCGGGGACGCCGATCGTCACCTGCGAGAAATGCGACGGCGCCGGCCAGCTGCGGCGGGTCGCCCGCACCCCGTTCGGGCAGATGGTCCAGGGGGTCGCCTGCGACGCCTGCGGTGGCGCCGGCAAAATTCCGGAGACCCCGTGTGCCGAGTGTCGCGGTAGCGGCCGCACCCCTGGACAGAGGACCCACGCGGTTGAGATCCCGGCCGGGATCGAAAGCGGCCAGCGCCTGCGGGTGTCCGGCGCCGGTCACGCCGGCGAGGCCGGCGCACCCGCCGGCGACCTCTATGTCGAGGTCGAGGTCGCCGAGGACGAGCGCTTTCAGCGCGACGGCACCGACCTCGTCAGCGTCGTCTCGATCCCCGCCACCGAGGCGATGCTCGGCACCACGGTCACCGTCCCAACCCTCGACGACGAGCGCGAGATCGAGGTCGCGGCGGGAACCCAGCCCGGCCACGAAGAGGTTCTGCGCGGCGCCGGGCTGCCGCGCCTCGGCGGCCGCCGCCGCGGCAACCAACGGGTGATCCTCAATGTCATCGTCCCCACCAACCTCAGTGAGGAGCAGCGCGAGCTGACCGAGCGCCTCGACGGCACCCTGGAGGAGGACAACCTCGGCCCGCGCCAGGGCGACGGCATCTTCAGCCGGGTGCGCCGGGCCTTCGGTTGATCAGACTCGCGATCCGGTGTTCGCCCGAGCAGGCGGAGTTGGTGCTGGCCGAGATGACCGTGCTGGCGCCGAACGGGGTCGAGGAGGAGCGTGGGCCCGGTTACGTGGAGTACGCGATCTACGGCGGCGAGGGCGAGCTGCCGGAGCTGGGCGAGCTCGACGCCGTGGTCGGGGAGGGTCGGATCGAGGTCACCAGCACCGAGATCCCCGATGACTGGGCCGACCGTTGGCGCGACTTCCACAAGCCCCTCCTGGTCGGGGACCGCCTCTGGCTGCGACCGTCCTGGGAGCCCGCGCGCGAGAGCGCGATCGACGTCGTCGTCGACCCCGGCCAGGCCTTCGGCACCGGCGCCCACCCGACGACGCGCCTGTGCCTGGAGTTCCTGCTCGAGCTGGAGGCAGCGGGGGAGGCCTCCGGCCCGCTGACCGACCTCGGAACCGGCTCCGGCGTGCTGGCGATCGCCGCCGCCAAGCTCGGCTGGGATCCGATCCACGGCTACGACCACGAGGCCCCGGCGCTCGAGGCGGCGGCGACCAATGCGGCGGTCAACGGGATCGAATTGCAGCTGGAGCGGGTCAACCTGCGCGAACAGCTACCTGCGCTCGCACCTACCGTCGTCGCCAATATGACCGCCCCGATCCTGAAAGCAGTCGCGGCGCAGCTCGACGGGCTTGAGGGGGGTCGTGGGAGGACCCGTTCGAGCAACAGCGGGGAGGCTCGCCCGGGTCCTCCCACGACCCCCGCCACGCTCGTCTGCTCCGGGTTGCTGCCGAGCGAGCTGGACGAGGCGGCGGCGTTTTTCGGGGAGGCTGGGCTGAGCGAGGTTGAGCGGCGCAGGGACGGGGACTGGGCCGCACTTCTGTTGCGTCGGGTCTGAGAGATAGGGTTCCCGGCGATGCTCTTTGGTTCCATAGTCGATCCCGGCTACAAGATCGTTCTGTTCCTGCACATCCTCGCGGTGGTGTTGGCGTTCGGTCCCACCTTCGGATACGCGTTCTTCTTCTCGGTGGCGCCGCAGTATCCGCAGCGCGACGCCGGCGATCCTGGCCGGGGTACAGAAGGTCGACAAGTACCTGGTGAACCCGGGAATGGTCGTGCTGCTGCTTGCCGGGATCGGGCTGCTTTCCGCGAGCGATGGGGCCTGGGATGCAAGCGACGTGTTCGTCAGCGTCGGGTTCGTCGCGATCATCGCGCTGTTTGGCCTTCAGCACGGCTTCTTCCAGCCGAAGGTGCGTGAGGCGAAAGCGCTGGCGGAGCGCGATCTGAAGGCCGGTGACACGCTCAGCCCCGAGTTCGAAGCGCTCGGCGACCGGATCGGCAAAGTCGGGACGCTGGCGGGGATCATCGTCGTCGTGACGGTCTTCTTCATGACGTACAAACCGTTCCTGTAGCGGCGCCCTCGCGAGTGGACAAGCTCGATCCCGCGCTGCCGGTGGCGATGTTCGATTCCGGCGTCGGCGGGCTCACGGTGCTGCACGAGTGCCTGGTCTCGCTGCCGGAGGAGGACTTCGTCTACCTCGGAGATACCGCCTGGTTCCCCTACGGAACCCGCGATCCCGATGCCCTGCGCGCGCGGATCGCGCGGATCGCCGAGCTGCTGCTCGAGCGCGGCGCCAAGCTGCTGGTCATCGCCTGCAACACCGCCACCGCGATCGGCGCCGACATCGCCCGCGCGGTCGCCGGGCTGCGTGGGGTGGAGGTGGTGCCGGTGGTCGAGCCCCAGGCCGAGATCGCCGCGGCGATCACCGACAACGGCAAGGTCGGGGTCCTGGCGACGCCGAACACGGTCGAGAGCGGTGCCTATCGCCGGGCTCTCGAAGCGGAGGGGCGCCCACTCGAGGTGACCGAGGTCGAGGCCCCGCGGCTGGCCCCCTTCATCCAGGATGGCTCGCCCTTCGACGAGGGCGTGATGGCGATGGCGCGGACCTACTGCGAGCCGCTGAAGCGGGCCGAGGTCGACACCCTGATCCTCGGCTGCACCCACTACCCGCTGGTGGCGCCGATGCTGCAGCGCATCCTCGGCCGCGACATCCGCCTGGTCAGCGGCGGCCACGCGGTCGCCGCCGCCGTCCAGCGCACGCTCGAGCGTGCCGGCATCGCCCGCGAGCCCGATGGCGAGGGCGACTACCGCTTCCTCTGCACCGGCGACACCGGCTCCTTCCGCCACCTCGGCACCCGCTTCCTGCAGATGCCGCTGGGCGAGGTCGAGCGGGTCGAGATCGACCCGAATTGACACTCTCTCGCGCCATTTGACCCGCAGCTGAGTCCCTTTGCGCACCACGCGTGCGTTTCGGTCCGAGACCATCCCGGCATGCCCGTTCTCCCCACTGGCAATACCGTATATACTCAACCCATGGCAAAGGTGATGATCTCTATCCCCGACGACCTGTTGGAGCGGCTCGATGCTGAGGCGAAGAAGCACGCCGAAACCCGTAGCGGGTTTTTGCGGCGATTGGCCGAGCGTGCGATAGCGGAGGATGCCGCCAGCCGCCGGAGGGAGCTCGAAGAGCTGCTCGGCCCCCCTGTCGACCTGGGTGGCAACGCGGCCGAGCTGATCCGCCAAAGCCGCGATTCGCGTTAGTCATGCTTCTGCTCGACGCCGGCGTCTGGATCGCCGCCAAAGATGGCCGGGACCCATACGCGGAAGCCGCACGCAGGCTCATCTTCGATACGGATCGTCCCGCCGCGGCCCTGGACCTCACCTTGTACGAGGTTGCGAATGTCGTTGGCGCCGGTTGGGGGAAGGCGACGATCGCTGCCAGCCTTTGTCGGACTCTCGCCGTTCGCTGCGAGGGAAGGATCGTCTCAATCGATGCGGGGCTCATCGATGCGGGGCTCACGGTGGTGGCCGAGCACGGACTTAGTGCCTACGACGCAGCCTATGTCGCCGCTGCTCGCCGCCATGACTGGCAGCTGGTCAGCACCGACATTCGCGACCTCGTCTCCAAGGGGCTCGCGGTGACGCCCGACGCCGCCGACTACCCTTAGCGCCATGAGCGTCCTGGAGCAGGTGCAGGAGGATGTGCGGACGGCGATGAAGGCGCGCGACCGTGAGCGCGCGGGCGCGCTGCGCCTGATCGTCGACGTGCTCCAGAAGGATGCCAAGCTGGGCAAGGGCGACGAGGTCGCGGTGCTGCAGAAGGAGCGCAAGAAGCGGGTCGAGGCGGCCGAGGCCTACGAGGGTGCCGGCCGCACCGAGCAGGCCGCCGCCGAGCGCTTCGAGGCCGAGCTGATCGAGGGCTACCTGCCCCAGCAGCTCTCCGACGAGGAGCTGGCCGAGCTGGTCGACGAGGCGATCGCCGAGACCGGCGCCAGCGGCCCCAAGCAGATGGGCCAGGTGATGGGTTCGCTGAAGCCCAAAGTCGGCGGGCGGGCCGACGGTAAGCGGCTCAGCACCGCGGTTCGGGCAAAGCTGGGTGCCTGATCATTGGCTCGTAGGCAGCTGACGCTCGACAACACCGTTGCCGCCGAGTTGGCCGGCTCCGAGGACACCGTGCTGCGGGAGTTGCGCGAGCGGCTCGACTGCGACCTGCACCTGCGCGGCAACGTCCTCACCCTCGATGGCGACTCGGGCGAGGTCGAGCAGGGGGCGACGATCGTCGACGAGCTGGTCGAGCTGATCGAGCAGGGCCACGATGTCGCTCCCGGCACGATCGAGACGGTGACCGGCGCCCTCGACGCCGAGGAGGACCCAGCGGAGATCCTCGACGACGTCGTCTGGCGCCACCGCAACACCAAGGTGGCGCCGAAGACGCTGAACCAGAAACGCTACGTCGACTCGATCCGCCGCCACACGATCACCTTCGGGATCGGCCCGGCCGGTACCGGCAAGACCTTCCTCGCGGTGGCGATGGCCGCGGCGGCGCTGACCGAACGCAAGGTGCAGCGGATCATCCTCACCCGGCCCGCGGTCGAGGCCGGCGAGCGGCTCGGCTTCCTGCCGGGAGACATCCAGGCCAAGGTCGACCCCTACCTGCGGCCGCTCTTCGACGCCCTCTACGACATGATCGACCCCGACCGTGTCAACGGCTATTTCGAGCGCGACGTGATCGAGGTGGCGCCGCTGGCATTCATGCGGGGTAGAACGCTCAATGATTCTTTCGTAATCCTCGACGAGGCGCAGAACACCAGCCCGGAGCAGATGAAGATGTTCCTCACCCGGCTCGGCTTCAACTCGCGCATGGTCGTGACCGGCGACATCACCCAGATCGATCTGCCGCCGGACCAGCGCTCCGGCCTGATCGCCGTCCGCGACATCCTCGACGAGGTCAAGGACATCTCCTTCGTCGAGTTTGGCGGCGAGGACGTGGTCCGCCACAAGCTGGTCCAGCGGATCGTCGCCGCCTATGACGAGCACGGCGGCCGCGAGCAGGCGGCGCGAACCGAACACGGCCCGAGCTCGCGCTCTTGAGCCCGGACCTCGCCGACGTTCCGCCGGAACTGCGGGCGGCGGTGGGAGCGGCGCTCGACGCGGCCGGCGTGAGCGACGGCCACCTTGGGCTCGCGCTCGTCGACGCCGGCCGGATCCAGGTCTTGAACCGCGACCATCGCGGCAAGGACGCCCCCACCGATGTGCTCGCCTTTCCGGTCGACGGCACCGGCCCGGTCGCCGGCCCCCGCGAGCTCGGCGACGTCGCGATCTGTCCCGAGCACTGCACCGACGTGACCGAGGCCGCTGTCCACGGCGTCCTCCACCTCTGTGGCTACGACCACGAGATCGACGACGGCGAGATGCTGGCTCTGCAGGCGCGGGTGCTGGCGGAGCTGGCATGACCAGCTCCGGCTTCATCGGTCTGGCGGGGCGGCCAAATGCCGGCAAGTCGACCCTGGTCAACGCGATCGTCGGCTCCCACGTCGCGATCGCCTCGGTGCGGCCGCAGACGACGCGGCGGGCGATCCGCGGCGTCGCTACCGACCTCGAGGCCGGGCAGCAGCTGGTCCTGGTCGACCTGCCCGGCGTCCAGCGCCCGCGCGACGTCCTCACCGAGCGCATGCAAGAGCGGGTTAAGCGCGAGCTGGCCGACTCCGACGTCGCCCTGGTCGTGGTCAACGGCGAGGAGGGAGTCGGCCCCGGCGACCGCTTCATCGTCCGCTCGCTGCTCGGCGCCGGAGCCGGCCTGCCGGTGATCTGCGCCGTCAACAAGGCCGACCGCCTCGGCCCGAACGAGATCGTCCCGGTCCTCGCCGCCGCCGCCGAGCTGCCCGGTGTCGACGAGGTCTTTCCGATCAGCGCCCGCACCGGCGAGGGCCTGGGTGTCCTCGTCAAGCGGCTCGGGGAGCTGATGCCGGAGGGCCCCTACATGTACCCGCCGGAGGACCGCAGCGACCAGTCGAGCGAGCTGCTCCTGGCCGAGCTGATCCGCGAGCAGGTGTTGAACCGGACCCGGCAGGAGATCCCGCACTCGGTCGAGGTCGCGGTCAAGGAGGTCGCCCCGCGCGAGGACGGCCTGGTCGTCGTCCGGGCCGAGATCTGGGCCGAGACCGAGTCCCAGAAGGGGATCCTGATCGGCAAGCGGGGAGCCAAGATCGGCGAGATCGGGACCGCCGCCCGGCGCTCCCTCGAGCAGGAGCTGGGCGAGCACGTCCACCTCGATCTCAGCGTCCGCGTGCGCCGCCACTGGCGCCGCGACGAGGATCTGCTCGACCGGCTCGGGATCGAGTAGCCGGCCGGGCACTACGATTGGGCCGATGTTCGGGGAAATCGAATTCGATCAGCGCGGCTTGGCGCCCTGCGTGGTCCAGGACTGGACCACCGGCGAGGTCCTGATGCTGGCCTACGTCAGCGCCGAATCGCTGGAAATGACGCTCGAGACCGGCGACCTGCACTTCCATAGCCGCTCACGCGACGAACTCTGGAAAAAAGGCGAAAGCTCGGGCAGCTTCATGCACCTGCGCCAGCTGCGCTACGACTGCGACGGCGATGCCCTGGTGGCGATGGTCGATCCGGCCGGCCCCGCCTGCCACACCGGCCAGCGCAGCTGCTTCTACCGCGAGGTGCTGGGCTCGGCCTCGGGCCGCAAGGACGCGCCACCGGCGCCGGGCGAGCCGTTTCCGGTCACCTACGAAGCGCTGCCGGCGCTGGAGCGGACCCTGCGCAGCCGCGCCGTCGAGCGCCCCGACGGCAGCTACACGGTGAAGCTGCTCGACGACCGCGAGCTGATCGGGGAGAAGGTCGAGGAGGAGGCCGAGGAGGTCATCCGCGCCGCCCGCGAGGAGTCGAACGAGCGCGTCGCCGAAGAGGCTGCCGACCTGCTGTACCACCTCAGCGTGCTGCTGGTCTCCCGCGGCGTCTCCCAATCGAGCGTGATGGAAGTGCTGAATGCCCGTAGCGGCTGATTCGGAGCTGCGGCTCGAGCCCACCCTCGAGGGAGCGCGGGAGCTGGCTCGCGAGGGCAACGTGGTCCCGGTGCGGGCGCGCTTCGTCGACGACTGCGAGACGCCGGTCTCCGCTTTCCTCAAGCTGCGCGCCGGGGAGTCCGAGGGCGCGCCCGCCTTCCTGCTCGAGTCGGCCGAGCAGGGTCAGGTCGGCCGCTACTCGTTCGTCGGCCTGCGCCCGCGCGCGATCCTGCGCTGGAGCGAGGGCACCCTCTCGGAGTGGAGCGGGGAGGAGGCGGCCGCCGGTGCCGAGCCCGGGCGCAGTCGAGCCCGCGCCCGATCCCTACGCGGCCGTCGCCGCCCGCCTCGCCGACTTCCGCCTCGCCCCGCTCGACGACCTGCCGCCGTTCCTCGGCGGCGCCGTCGGCTTCTTCGGCTACGACCTGGTCCGCACCGTCGAGCCGCTGGGCGACCCCAACCCCGACCCGCTCGGCCTTCCGGACATGGCGCTGATGATCACCGACGCGATGGTGGTTTTCGACCATCTGCGGCACGAGCTGACGATCCTCGCCTGTGCCTTCGCCGACTCCGAGGGCGGCATCGACGCCGCCTATGAGCGCGCCGCCGCGACGATCGCCGAGATGCGCGAGCGCCTGCGCGGCGCTGTGCCGGCACCGGCCGGCCCCTCCGTCAGCGAGCCACCGAAGTTCGTCTCCAACATGGAGCGGGAGGAGTTCGAAGCCGCGGTCGAGCGCATCGTCGAGTACGTCCACGCCGGCGACGCCTTCCAGGTCGTCCCCTCCCAGCGCTTCTCCGCCCCGGCTCCGGTCGAGGCCTTCTCGGTCTACCGCGGGCTGCGCGCGGTCAATCCCTCGCCCTACATGTACTTCCTCGAGTTCGGCGACTTCCAGATCGCCGGCGCCTCGCCGGAGCCGCTGGTCAAGGTCAGCGGCCGGCGGGTGGAGACGCGGCCGATCGCCGGCACCTCACCGCGCGGGCGCAGCGAGGACGAGGACCGCCGCTTTGCCGAGCGCCTCGTCAACGACCCGAAGGAGCGGGCCGAGCACGTGATGCTGGTCGACCTCGGCCGCAACGACCTCGGCCGCGTCTGCGAGTACGGCTCGGTCATCGTCGACGAGCTGATGGCGGTGGAGACCTATTCCCACGTGCTGCACATCGTCAGCCAGGTCTCGGGCACCCTGCGCGAGGGCGTCAGCGCAATGGACGTGCTGCGCTCGGCGCTGCCGGCGGGAACGCTGTCGGGGGCGCCGAAGGTGCGGGCGATGCAGATCATCGACGAGCTCGAGCAGGTCAAGCGCTGTTCCTATGGTGGCGCGATCGGCTACCTCTCCTGGGAGGGCGATCTCGACACCGCGATCCACATCCGCACGGTGGTCGTCAAGGACGGGCAGCTGCACGTGCAGGCCGGCGGCGGCACCGTCGCCGACGCCAAGCCCTCCTACGAGTACATCGAGTCGGTGAACAAGGCGAAAGCGGTCTTCCGCGCCGTCGAGGTCGCCTGCGAACAGCCGGACTGGGCCTGAGTGGCGATGCGCGTTCTCGTGATCGACAACTACGACTCCTTCACCTACAACCTGGTCCAGTACCTGGGCGAGCTCGGCGCCGAGGTGGAGGTGGTCCGCAACGACAAGGCCGAGGTCGGCGAGCTGCTCGAGCGCGGCCACGACCGGCTCGTCGTCTCGCCGGGGCCCTGCACGCCGGCCGAGGCGGGGATCTCCGGCGCGGCGATCCGCGCCTTCGCCGAGGCCGGGACACCGGTGCTGGGCGTCTGCCTCGGGCACCAGGCGATGGTCGAGGCCTTCGGCGGCAGGGTGGTGCAGGGCGAGCCGGTTCACGGCAAGGACGCCGAGGTCGAGCACGACGGCAGGACGATCTTCGCCGGGCTGCCGAGCCCGCTCGTCGTCGGTCGCTACCACTCGCTCGTCGCCGAGCCCGACCTCCCCGATGAGCTCGAGCTGAGCGCCTCGCTCGGCGACGTCGTGATGGGCGCCCGCCACCGCGAGCTCCCGGCCGAGGGCGTCCAGTTCCACCCCGAGTCCGTCCTCACCCCCCAGGGCAAGTCCCTGCTCGCCAACTTCCTCGGGTTGCGGTAGAGCTTTGGTCCGGATAGCGACCCAAACCTCTGCCGCAAGGAGGGACGGATGCCTAACGACGTCGTCAGCCGCGCGATCGACGCCGTCTGCGCCGGCGATCACCTCACCGCCGACCATGCCGCGGCGGTGCTGGCGGAGATCATGGAGGGACGGGCCGACCCGGTCCAGACCGGCGCCTTCCTGATCGCCCTGCGGGCGAAGGGGGAGACGGTGCCGGAGCTGGTCGGCCTGGCGCGGACGATGCGCTCTCTCGCGGTCCCCGTCTCCAGCAGCCGGCCCGACCTGGTCGACACCGCCGGCACCGGCGGCGGCCCATCGACCTTCAACGTCTCCACCGCCGCGGCCCTGGTCGCCGCCGGGGCCGGCTGCGCCGTCGCCAAGCATGGCAACCGCTCCAACACCAGCAAGTGCGGCTCCGCCGACCTGCTGGAGGCGCTCGGGGTCGATATCGAGCTCGACCCGGGCGCGGTCGGCCGCTGCATCGACGAGGTCGGCTTCGGCTTCATGTTCGCGCCGCGGCACCACGCCGCGATGGCTCACGTCATCCCCGCCCGCAAGGCGCTCGGGGTGCGCACGGTCTTCAACTTCCTCGGCCCGCTGACCAACCCGGCCGGGGCGAACCGGCAGCTGCTGGGCGTCGCCGATCGCCATTTCCAGGAGACGATCGCCGAGGCGCTGGTCGGCCTCGGCAGCGTTCGCGCCCTGGTCGTCGCCGCCGAGGACGGGCTCGACGAGATCTCGATCTCCTCGCGCACGCGGATCATCGAGGTCGCCGACGGCGGCACCTCGGAGTGGTTCGTCGAGCCGGGCCAGTTCGGGCTCGCCCCAGCCGGGCTGGAGGCGGTGGCGGGGGGGACCCCGGAGGAGAACGCCGCCACGGTGCGGGCGGTCCTGGCGGGCGAGCCGGGCCCGCGCCGCGACCTGACCCTGCTCAACGCCGCCGCCGCGATCTACGTCGGCGGCCTCGCCCCCGACCTCGAGCAGGGCGTGGTCAAGGCCGCCGAGGCGGTCGACTCCGGCGCGGCAGGAAACGTGCTGGACCGGCTGGTGGCGGCGACGGGCGCCGCCGAGGGCTAGGCTCTGGCAGTCAAGTGGGAATTCTCGAGCAGCTCATCGCCGGGGCCAGACAGGGAGTCGACGCGCGTCGCCGCGAGCTTCCGCAGGCCGACCTCGAGTCACGGCTCTCCGGCCGTGGCGAGGATCGCCCCTTCAACGAGGCGCTGGTGCGCCCCGGCCTCTCGCTGATCGCCGAGTTCAAGCGCCGCTCCCCCAGCGCTGGCGAGATCTCCGCCACGGCCACCGTCCCCGAGCAGGTCGGCGCCTACGAGCGCGGCGGCGCGGCGGCCCTCTCGGTGCTGACCGACGAGCCCCACTTCGGCGGCTCGCTCGAGGATCTGCGCGCGGCCCGAGCTGCCTGCGGCCTGCCGATCATCCGCAAGGACTTCATCATCGACCGCTACCAGCTCTACGAGGCCGCGGTCAACGGCGCCGACGCGGTGCTGCTGATCGTCCGCGCTCTCGAGGACAGGGATCTGCGCGCCCTCTATGAGGAGGCCCGCGCCCTCGACCTCGACTGCCTGGTCGAGGTCCACGACGAGGCCGAGCTGGAGCGGGCGCTGGAGGCCGACGCCGAGGTGATCGGGATCAACAACCGCAACCTCGACGCGGGGACGGTGGACCTGGCGACGACCTTCGAGCTGATGCCCGACGTCCCGGCCGGCAAGACGGTGGTCGCCGAGAGCGGCATCTCCGGCCGGGCCGAGCTGGAGGAGCTGGAGCGGGTCGGCGTCGACGCCGTGCTGATCGGCGGCGCCCTGATGGCAGCCGCCGACCCCGAGGCGAAGACGCGCGAGCTGACCGGGGCCGACGAAGGCACCCGCGAGCACCTCTTCTAGCTCCCTCTTTAGGGAGTTTTTCGGGGGCGTTTAGGGAGGGATCAGCACTGGGTCCGATCATCGCCGCCATGAACAAGCCTCGGCGAGTCCTCCGCACCCCCTTCGTCTCCGCACTCCTTGGAGGCGCCGTCGTCGCCGCCTTCGGCTGGATCGCCATCGCGGCGGGGTGGATCCAGTCCGAAGGCGGCTCGACGACCACCGTGGCGGCGCCGCTGACGGCGCCCGTCGACAGCAAGTCCAGCGACAACGGCGGCAACGTCGTCAACCAGATCTACAGGAACGACGGCAATGGGGTCGCCTTCATCGAATCGGAGATCCCGGCGCAGGAAACCCAATCCCTATCGCCCTTCGGCGAACCCGAACCCGAAAGCGGCGGCACCGCCACCGGCTCGGGCTTCGTGATCGACCGCGAGGGACACCTGCTGACCAATAACCACGTGGTCGAAGGCGCCGACCGGATCCAGGTCAAACTCGGCGACTCCGACAAGACCTACACGGCCAAGGTCGTCGGCACCGACCCGGCGACCGACCTGGCGATGCTCGACGTCGAAGCGCCGGCGAGCGAGTTGCACCCGCTCACCCTCGGCAAGTCCTCGGGGATGGAAGTGGGGGATCCGGTGGTCGCGATCGGCAACCCCTTCGGGCTCGATCGCACCGTCACCAGCGGCATCGTCTCCGCTCTGCAGCGCCAGATCGAAGCCCCCGACGGCTTCTCGATCACCGACGTGATCCAGACCGACGCGGCGATCAACCCCGGCAATTCGGGCGGTCCGCTGATCAACGCCAGCGGCGAAGTCATCGGCATCAACTCCCAGATCGCCACCGGTGGGGGCGGCAACGGCAATGTCGGCATCGGTTTCGCGATTCCGATCGACACCGTTCGCGCCGAGATCCACCAGCTCGAAACCACCGGTGAAGTCGAACACGCCTTTATCGGCATCAGCGGCGGCACGATCACCGCCGACCTGGCCAAGGCGATCAACCTGCCGGTGAAGGAAGGCGTGATCGTCCAGTCCGTAGTCAAGGGCGGGCCGGCCGACAAGGCGGGGATCGAAGGCGGCCACACCTCGGCCACCATCGACGGCGCCGAAGTCAGCCTTGGCGGCGACATCATCACCGAGGTCGACGGCAAGAAGGTCGCCGGGATGGATGAAGTCGTCGAAATCGTCAACGACGCCAAACCGGGCGAATCGCTCGAACTGACGATCCTCAGGGACGGCTCGACCAAGCAGGCGACCGTCACCCTCGGCAACCGCCCCGACTCGGTCGAAAACTCCGAATAGCCGCTCGCGTAGTCTGGGGGCCATGCGGGTCAAGTTCTGCGGGATCACCAATCTGGACGATGCGGCCGAGGCCGTGCGCCTCGGGGCGTGGGCCGTCGGTCTGATCCACTACGACAAGAGTCCGCGCAGCGTCGAGCCGGCGATCGCCGGCGAGATCGGGGCGGCCTTCCGGCGCAAGTGCGAGATCGTCGGTGTCTTCGTCAACCCCACCCTGGAGGAAGTCGACCGGGCGGTCGAGGACGCGGCGCTGACGATGGTGCAGCTGAACGGGGCGGAGGGGGCACAGTTCTGCGGCGAGGTGGCACGGCGGACGGGCGTCAAGGTGATCAAGGCGATCCACGTCGCCAGCGCCGCCGACATCCACGCGGCCGAGGCCTACCGCACCGACTTCCACCTCTTCGACCGGCGTGGCAAGGGGCTCTGGGGCGGGACCGGGGAGAGCTTCGACTGGGAGCTCCTGCGCGGGCACCGCTCCGACGTGCCGGACATCCTCGCCGGCGGCCTGCGGCCCGACAACGTCGCCGCTGCGGTCGCGGTCACCCAGCCCTACGCTGTCGACGTCGCCAGCGGCGTCGAGGCCGAGCCCGGGCGCAAGGACCACGCGGCGATGGCGGCGTTCTTCGAAGCCGCGCAGCCGGCCGGCATCTCCACGCCATGAGCGCCATCGAAGAACGCTTCGGTCCCTACGGGGGGCGCTACGTGCCGGAGACGCTGATCGGAGCGCTGGACGAGCTCACCGCAGCCTGGGAAGAGGCACGTGAGGACGCCGAGTTCATGGCCCGGATGGCCTTGCTGCGGCGCGATTTCATCGGTCGGCCGAGTCCGCTCTACCTGGCCGAACGGCTCTCCGAGCGCGTCGGTTCCAAGGTCTACCTCAAGCGCGAGGACCTCAACCACACCGGCGCCCACAAGATCAACAACGCCCTTGGCCAAGCGCTGCTGGCACAGCGGATGGGTAAGCCGCGGATCATCGCCGAGACCGGTGCCGGCCAGCACGGCGTCGCCACCGCCACCGCCTGCGCCCTGCTCGGCCTCGAGTGCGTCGTCTACATGGGGACCGAGGACATCCGCCGCCAGGCGCCCAACGTCGAGCGGATGAAGTTGCTCGGGGCCGAGGTGGCCCCGGTCGAGGCCGGCGCCCGCACCCTGAAGGAGGCGGTCAGCGCCGCGATCCGCGACTGGGTCGCCAACGTCGAGACCACCCACTACGTGATCGGCTCCGCCGTCGGCCCGGCTCCCTATCCCGCCCTGGTCCGCGACCTGCAGCGGGTGATCGGCGAGGAGGCGCGCGAGCAGGCGCTTGCCGCCGAGGGATCCCTGCCGGCACGGGTGATCGCCTGCGTCGGCGGCGGCTCCAACGCGATCGGCATCTTCACCCCCTTCATCGCCGACGCCGAGGTGGCGCTGATCGGCGTCGAGGCCGCCGGGGAGGGGCTCGAGAGCTTCCGCCACGGCGCCTCACTCGGGGCCGGCACGACCGGCGTCCTGCACGGCTCGCTGTCGTCCGTGATCGCCGATGAGGAGGGGCAGATCCTCGAGGCGCACTCGGTTTCGGCCGGGCTCGACTACCCGGGGGTCGGCCCCGAGCACGCGCACCTGCGCGATACCGGCCGCGCGAGCTACGTCTCGATCACCGACCGTCAGGCGCTGGCCGCGTTCGGCGAGCTGGCGCGGCTGGAGGGGATCATCCCGGCGCTGGAGTCCTCGCACGCGATTGCCTGGTTGCTGGAGAACCCGGGGGCGGAAGGCTTCGATGTTCTGTGCCTCTCGGGGCGCGGTGACAAGGACATGGCAGAGGTCACCGCGAAGGGGGTCGGGGGGTGACCCTGTCGAGCAACAGCGGGGAGGGGCTTGCGGGGGGGAGCCGGGGAGACACTCCCCGGAGCAACAGCGGGGAGGCTCCGGGGAGTGTCTCCCCGGCTCCCAACGCAGGCGAGCTGACTGGCGAGGATCGGATCGCCGCTGCTTTCAAAGCCACGAAGGGCGAAGGGCGAGCCGCGTTGATGCCGTACATGATGGCCGGGTATCCGGATCGGGAGACCTCGCTGGCCGTAGCTGCTGCGTACGTCGATTCCGGCGCCGACTTGATTGAGCTGGGCGTTCCTTTTTCCGATCCACTGGCGGATGGGCCGACCATTCATGCGGCCGCGACCACGGCGCTGGAGGCGGGGGCGACCTTGGCGACGGCGTTGGAGGTTTGCCGGTCGGTCGCCGACCGGGTTCCGGTGGTGCTGATGGCTTACTCGAACATGGTGCTAGCTCACGGCGGCGCGTCGGAGTTCGCCCGGCTGGCGGTTGCCGCCGGGGCGGCCGGGGCGATCGTTCCGGACTTGCCGCTGGGCGAGGCCGAGGACGTGCGGGAGGATTTCGCCGCGGCCGGGCTGGCCCTGGTGCCGCTGGTTGCGCCGACGACATCGGCCGCGCGGCGGGCGCGGATCTGCGCCGTGGCTCGCGGCTTCGTCTACGTGGTCTCGACCGTGGGAACGACCGGGGAGCGAGCCGAGATCCCGGCCGAGCTGGCCGAGCTGGTCCATGCGACCAAGGAGGACGCGGAGATTCCGGTCGCCGTCGGTTTCGGCATCGGCACCGCCGCGCAGGCGGCGGAGGTCGGTCGTGTTGCCGACGGCGTCATCGTCGGCAGTCGCCTCGTCCGTGCCGCCGGCGAGGCCGGCTCACCGCAGGGCGCCGCCGATGCGGTCGCCGACTTCCTCAGCGAGACGCGCGTCGCCCTCGCCGGGTAGGATTCGGGCCGATGGGAATGGTCATCAGTCTCTTCCTCGCGCTTGCCGCGACGACCACCGTTTACGCCTGGCTGGGCCAGGGCGGCGGCGTCGCCGGCCTGGTTTTCTTCGGGGTGCTCCTGATCGGCGCCGCCGTGCGGGTATTTCAGCCGCGCTAGGCGGTGCCTCTTAGCTGAAGAAGCGTTTGGCGATCTCGAGGATCTCGAGATCGACCCGCTTGACCCGGATCGCCTCCTCCAGCGGGATGCCGACCATCTCGGTCCCGCGGATCGCCGCCATCTTGCCGAACTCTCCGGCCTTGGCCAGCTTGTAGGCGTGGGCCCCGTAGCGGGTGGCGAGGATGCGGTCGGTCGAGGTCGGGGTGCCGCCGCGCTGGACGTGTCCGAGCACGGTGACCCTGGTCTCGTATCCGGTCTGGGACTCGAGCTCGGTCGCCAGCGCCGCGCCGATCCCACCGAGCCGCGGGTAGCCGTACTCGTCGCTGTCCTTGGTCGGCTGGATCAGCCGTTCCTCGCCGCTGGCGAAGGCCAGCTTGGCGCCCTCGGCGACGACGATGATCGAGAAGTCCTTGCCGCGGTCATGGCGGCGCAGGACCCCGGCCACGACCTCCTCGACCGTGGTCGTCGCCTCCGGGATGACGATGCCGTCGGCGCCGCCGGCCAGCCCCGCGTAGGCGGCGATCCAGCCGGTGTTGCGTCCCATCACCTCGACCACCATGATCCGGTCGTGGGACTGGGCGGTGGTGTGGAGGCGGTCGATCGCGTCGGTGACGATCTGCACCGCGGTGTCGAAGCCGAAGGTGAAGTCGGTGCCGCCGACGTCGTTGTCGATCGTCTTCGGCACCCCCACCATGGGCAGGCCGTGGTCGGCGTGCAGCTGGCGGGTGATCTCCATCGTGTGCTCGCCACCGATCGCGACGATCGCGTCCAGCCCCTGTTCCGCGATCGCGCGCTCCACATCCTCCACCGCTCCTTCGCGCAGCGGCTCGAAGCTGGAGGTGCTGAGGATCGTGCCCCCGAGATGGAGGATTCCGGAAACGGTCTTCATGTCGAGGGCCATGTAGTCGCCCTCGGCGAGACCGCGGTAGCCGCGGCGGATTCCAACCGCTTCGTCACCGCGCGCCATTGCCGAGCGGGCGATGGCCCGGATCGCGGCGTTCAGCCCGGGGCAGTCTCCGCCGGCGGTAAGGACTCCGATTCGCATAGCGCGCGAGTCTATGGGTCGATCCCCAGACCCTATGATCGCCGCCCGTGCGCCACGTCTCAGCAATCCTCCTTGCCTGCGCGCTCGGCGCTTTCGGGGTGGGCTGCGGGGAAGGCGGAGGCGTCTCCGCCGGGGCGACGGTCTCTGCCTATGTCGTGGCGCCGCTGTGCCGGGGGGCGAAGGTGGAGCTGACCCGCGCCGGGGGCCGGGCGGGCGACGTCCGGGTCCGTGCGGTATGCCTCGCGAACGTACGGAGCGGCGACAGGCTGAGCCTCGCCCAGATCGGCGCCAATGCCCGCCGCGCCACCGAGGACTCGACCGCGGTCGCCTACCTGGAGTCCCCCGACCCCGCCGCCAACCGCTTCTCCGACCCGATCCTCAAATCCGCCGGCATCCCCCGGATCGCCTCCAACTCGGGCGTCGCCGCGATGGCGCGCCTTCTCCGTGCGATTCGCGAAGCGGGCGGCTCAGGGTCGCTTCGAGAGGCGGTCCACTCGCAGCAGGTCCCGTAGCGCCTCGTCCAGGTCCGGGTGCCGGAACTCGTAGCCGAGGTCGAGCGCCCGCCGCGGCACGACCCGCTGCCCGCCCCGCAGCACCGCCCCGAACTCGCTGCCGAATTTGAGGTCGAGGACGAAACCGGGCACGGGAATGACCGCCGGCCGGCCCAGGGCGCGCCCGAGCGCCTTGGCGAAGTCGCGGTTGGTGGCGGGGTTCGGCGCGGTCGCGTTGAGGACCCCGTCGACGGCCCCGTCGTCCAGCGCCCAGAGGATCAGCCCGATCTCGTCCTCGAGCGTGGATCCAGGAGAGGTACTGGCCGCCGCCGGCCAGCGGGCCGCCGAGCCCGAGCTTGAACGGCGGCAGCAGCTCGGCAAGCATGCCGCCCCCGGGATCGAGGACCTGGCCGGTACGGAGGATCGCCAGTCGCACCCCCGTCCCCTCGATCTCGCGGGCCGCCTTCTCCCACTCCTCGACCACCTCGGAGTCGAAGCTCTCGCCGCCGGCGCCGGCCGACTCGTCGACGATCGCCTCGCCACGGTCGCCGTAGTAGCCGACCGCCGACTGGTTGACCAGGACCGCGGGCCGGCTCTCAAGACCGGCGATCGTTCCGACCAGGTTGTGGGTCCCGGTGCGGCGGCTCTCCATGATCTTCTTCTTCGCCTCGTCGGTCCAGCGCTGGTCGATCCTCTCGCCGAGCAGGTTGACGACGCCTTCGACGCCATCGAAGGCCTCCGCTGCCGGCCTTTCGAGGGTCGGCTCCCAGGCGTGCCAGGTGACTCCTGGGTAGGCGAGGCGGACCTTGTCCGGGTCGCGAGTGAGGCCGACGACGTCGTCGCCTCGCGACAGCAGCGAGTCACACAGCGCCGAGCCGATCAGGCCACTGGCTCCGGTGACGAGGACCTTCACTGGCTCGCGGCCCGGCCCCTCATCGCCCGGGCTCCACGGTGGCGAAGGTTCCGGTCTCGTCGTTGAGGCGGGCGATGCCGTCGCGCTTGGCCTCCTCGACCACCGCTTCGGCGACCTTGGGGGCAACGTCGCGGTTGAAGACGCTGGGGATGATGTAGTCCTCGGCGAGGTCCTCCTCGGACACCGCCATCGCGATCCCCTGGGCGGCGGCCAGCTTCATCTCCTCGGTGATCGTCGGCGCGCCGGCGTCGAGGGCGCCGCGGAAGATGCCGGGGAAGGCGAGCACGTTGTTGATCTGGTTTGGGTAGTCGGAGCGCCCGGTGGCCATGATCCGCACGTAGGGAGCCGCGTCCTCGGGCATCACCTCTGGGGTCGGGTTGGCCATCGCGAAGACGATCGCGTCGTCGTTCATCTTGCCCAGCGAGGCGGGCTCGATGATCCCGGGGCCGGAGAGGCCGACGAAGATGTCCATGCCCTCGATCGCGTCGTCGGGCTGGCCTTGGATCAACTCGGGGTTCGAGTGCTCGGCGTACCAGCGCTTGGCCTCGTTCATCTCCCCGGTCAGGTAGTCCTCGCGAGCGGTCGAGAGCGCGCCCTTGCGGTCGCATCCGACGACGTGGGTGATCCCGGAGGCGAGCATCATCTTGGTGACCGCTACCCCGGCGGCGCCGAGCCCAACCACCAGCACCCGCAGCTCCTCGATCGGCTTGCCGGTGATTTTCAGGGCGTTGAAGAGCGCCGCCATCGTCACCACCGCGGTGCCGTGCTGATCGTCGTGGAAGACGGGGATGTCGAGGGTCTGCTTCAGCCGCTCCTCGATCTCGAAGCAGCGCGGGGCGGAGATGTCCTCGAGGTTGATGCCGCCGAAGGTCGGGGCCATCAGTTCCACCGCCTTGACGATCTCGTCGGCGTCCTGGGTGTCGAGGCAGATCGGGAAGGCGTCGACCCCGGCGAACTCTTTGAACAGCATGCACTTGCCCTCCATCACCGGCATCGCCGCCTCGGGGCCGATGTTGCCGAGCCCGAGCACGGCGCTGCCGTCGGAGACGACCGCGACCGTGTTCTTCTTGATCGTGTACTCGAAGGCCTTGGCGCGGTCGTGGTGGATGTCCATGCAGACGCGGGCGACCCCGGGCGTGTAGGCCATCGAGAGGTCGTCGCGGGTCTTCACCGGGTACTTGTTGTGCATGTCGATCTTGCCGCCGCGGTGCATCTGCATCGTGCGGTCGACGTAGTCGAGCACCCGCGCGCCCCTGGTCGAGCCGATCGCCCGCAGGATCTTCTCCCAGTGCTCGCGATCGGAGGCGTCGATCGTGAACTCGCGCACCCGCTTGCCCTCGGGTCCGGCGCCGGGAACGAGGTCGACGCCCTGCAGCTGCCCGCCCGCCTCGGCGATGGCGGCCGTCAATTTGCCCAGCGGCTCCTGTCGCGCATCGAGCTCGACGCGGATCGTGACGCTGTATTGCGCGCTGACGGCCATCGCGGCTATCGAATCAGATTCGCACCTTCCGCCACGCGAGGCCGTCGAGGGGGTGGGTGAACGAGCGGCCGGCGGAGGTTGTGGTGGACCTGCGGGAAGCCTTCGGCCGCGCCTCGTAGAGTGGGGCGCCGATGGCCGCCGACGCACCCCAGCTCTTCCTGATCGACGGCAACTCGCTCGCCTACCGGGCCTTCTTCGCGCTGCCGGAGTCGATCGGGACCAGCGACGGGCGGCCGACGAACGCGATCTACGGGCTCGCCTCGATGCTGGTCAAAATCATCGACGAGCACCACCCACAGGGCGTCGTCGTCGCCTGGGACGCCGGCATGTCGGGACGCGAGGTCACCTATGACCTCTACAAGGCCGGGCGCAAACCCCGCCCCGATCTGCTGCGCGAGCAGTGGCCGCACCTGATGCCGCTGGTCGAGGCCTTCGGCTACACCAACGTCAAGGTCGAGGGCTACGAGGCCGACGACGTGATCGCCTCGCTGGTCCGGCAGGCGCGCGAGCAGGGGATCGAGGTGATGGTCGTCACCGGCGACCGCGACGCCTACCAGCTGGTCGGCGAGGGGGTGCGGGTGATGAGCACATCGCGTGGCATCACCGAGACCAAGATCTACGACAGCGACGCGGTGCTCGAGCGCTACGGCGTGCCGCCGGAGCTGGTCACCGACCTGATGGGCCTGCGCGGCGACACCTCCGACAACATCCCCGGCGTTCCCGGGATCGGTGAGAAAACGGCCTCGGCGCTGCTGCAGCAGTTCGGCTCGCTGGAGAAGGTACTGGCCAGCGTCGATGAGATCTCCGGCGCCAAACGCAAGCAGAACCTGACCGAGCACGCCGACGACGCCCGCATGTCGAAGCAGCTGGCGACGCTCCAGTACGAGATCGAGACCGGGGTCGACCTGGCGGCGGCGATGGAATCCGAGCCCGACCGCGCCACCCTGCGCGAGTTCATGCGCGAGTTCGAGCTGCGGGCGGTGCTGGAGAGGCTCGAGGAAGCGCTGCCGGAGGGCGAGGCGGTGCCCGGCCGCAGCGTCGAGCGGGAGCTGGAGGTCGAGGTGGAGGAGGGGAGTCCGGCCGACCTCGGCGAGGGCCCGGTGGCGCTGGCGATCGACGGCGAGCGCTGGGCGGTGGCGGAAGGGGAGCGGATCCTCGCCGGCTCCAGCAGCCAGGACGAGCTGGCGGTTGCGCTGGCCGGGCGCGGCGCTCCTCGCCCACGACGCCAAGTCGCTCGGCGGCGGCCGCCACGGCCTGCTCGCCGCCGCGGCCCGCGAGGGCGTCGAGCTGCAGCCTCGAGCACGACACGATGATCGCCGCCTACCTGCTGGAGCCCCAGCGCCGCACCTACGAGCTGACCGAGCTGGCCGCCGACGCCGGGATCGGCCTTGCCGAGGGCGCCGCCGTGGTCGCGGACGAGGACGACGGCCAGCTCGCGCTCGGCGAGGAGGTCGAGGCTGGGCTCGACCCGCCCGAGGAGGCGCGCCTGGTCGCTGCCCTGGCCGAGGTCCAGCGCCCGCGCATCGAGGAGTGGGACTGGAGCCGCTGCTGCGCGAGGTCGAGCTGCCCCTGGTCGACGTGCTGGCGGCGATGGAACGCGAGGGCCTCAAGCTCGACGCCGAGCGCCTGGCTGAGGTCGGTGCCGGCTTCGGCGAGCGGATCGCCGCCCTGGAGAAGGAGATCTTCGAGCTGGCCGAGGAGGAGTTCACGATCGGCTCGCCGCAGCAGGTTGGGCGGATCCTCTTCGAGAAGCTGGAGCTGACCCGCAAGCGGCGTGGCAAGACCGGGATTCTCCACCGACGCCCGCGTGCTCGCCCAGATCCGCGATGAGCACCCGATCGTCGAGAAGATCGAGTCCTGGCGTGAGCTGACCAAGCTCAAGAACACCTACCTCGACTCGCTGCCCGACCTGATCGACCCGGCGACGGGCCGCGTCCACACCACCTTCAACCAGGCCGCGACCACCACCGGCCGCCTCTCCAGCACCAACCCCAACCTGCAGAACATCCCGATCCGGACCGAGATCGGGCGCCCGGTCCGCGCCTGCTTCGTCGCCGAGGAGGGGGCGCGGCTGCTCTCCGCCGACTACAGCCAGGTCGAGCTGCGGGTGCTCGCCCACGTCGCCGACGAGACCGTGCTGAAAGACGTCTTCCACGCCGGCGAAGACGTCCACGCCGCCACCGCCGCCGAGGTCTTCGAGATCGGCCGCGACGAGGTCGACGTCGGCCAGCGCTCGAAGGCGAAGATGGTCAACTTCGGGATCGTCTACGGGCTGACCGGGTTCGGGCTCGCCGACCGTCTCAACATCCCCCGCAAAGAGGGCGAGGAATTCGTCGCCCGCTATCTGGAGCGCTTCCCCGCCGTCCGCGCCTTCCGTGAGGAGATCGTCGAGAAAGCCCAGGAGGAGGGCTACGTGACGACCCTGATGGGGCGTCGCCGTCAGATCCCCGAGCTGCGCTCCGGCAACGCCAACACCCGCCGGCTCGGCGAGCGGCTGGCGGTGAACACGGTGATCCAGGGCACCGCCGCCGACATCATCAAGGTGGCGATGGTGCGCTGCCAGCGGGCCCTGGCCGAGACCGGTGGCAGCACCCGGCTTGTATTGCAGATCCACGACGAGCTGCTGTTCGAGGGCCCGCCGGAGGAGATGGACGGCGCGACCGAGCTGGTGCGGCGCGAGATGTGCGCCGCCTACCAGCTCGATCCGCCGCTCGAGGTCGACATCGGCGTCGGCCCCGATTGGCTCACCGCCAAGTAGCGCTCAGGTCGCCGGCACTTCCGGCGCCGGTTCGGCGCTTGCCTGCTGTGGCAGGCCGACCAGTTTGTAGAACGCTTTGCCGTCGACCAGGATCAGCTCCGCGACCTTCACGGCGGCTCCCGCGACGAGGTCGTCGGGGCCGCAGCGCCGGGAGTGCTCGGCACCCTGACCGGGGTCCTCGCTGTGGCCGGGAGCGGTGCCGTCGTGGCCGGGCGGGTCCTCGCCGGGCTGCGGGCCGCGGCCGCGGCCGGGGCCGCGTTCCCCGCTTTCGACCTCCGCCGCGGCGCCGCGGCGTGAGGCCTGGGCGCCGTGCGGGCGCCGCTTGGGCCGTCCGAAGCCGTGGCGATGTCCGCCGCCGCGGCCGCAGCGGATGTGGGTGCGGGGGGTGACCAGGCCGCTGATCGAGCCGTCGGCGGCGAGGTCGATCGTCAGCACGCCGGTCTCGGCGTCGAACGACTGGATCGTTCCCGCGTCGGCGTGGCCGCCGCCGGGTCCACCGTGACTGGATGCCAGTGCGGGTAGCGCCAGCATTGCCAGGGCGGCGGCCAGTGCCAGCGACACGGCTCCGAGCCGGGCTCGGTTTCCCTCTGGACGTCTCATTTCTCCTCCTTGATTGAGCGAAGACACATTGCGATGCCTCAACCCGGGGCGGGGCCGAAGATCACGGAAGCTCGCCGGAGCGTTCGTCCACTTCCGCGGATTCCCCTTCCACCGGGGCCTCTCCGGAGCCGGATCCGCCCTCGCCGCGACCGCCGCCGCGGACGTCTTCGATCGGCGGCGGCGGCGGCGGGGCGGCTTTCACGGGATCCCGCCCGCCGCCGTGGCCGGGTCCCCCGCCGCCGATCGTGCCGCCGTCCTCTCTGCCTACTCCTGGGCCGCGCTTGCCACCGGCTTCAGGCGATCCGCCGCGGTGGCCCGGGCCTGCGGCCCCGGCGTCCGGCTGCCTGGATCCGTGCCGCCCCCCGTGGTTGTCGGGGCGCGGTGGTCCGGCTCCCCGGTGCCCGTCCTTGCCTGGTCCCCGGTTATCGCCGGGCCCGGCCCCGGCATGACGTGGGCCACGTTCCCCGCCTGCGTCGGCGACGGCGACCGGGCCGCTGCCCGCGCGCGCGCCGCCGTCGATCGAGGGGCCGCGGGGCCCGTGTCCGCGGCTTCCCGGTCGGCTCTCCACGCCGCCATCTGCCCGCGCCGTCGCCGTGAGCGGCTCCTCGCTGGTCCCCTTGGCGGTGGAGCCGGCCGCGGTCACGGCGGCTGCCGCCGCATCCCTCTGCCCGTCCTCCTGGCCATGGTTCTCCTGCACCGCGACGCCGGCGCCGACCGAACCGGCGATCAGGGCCGCGGCGACGCCCACCTTGATGGCGCCGCCGGTGCCGAGGCCCCCCAGGGCCGCCCCGGCGCTGCCGCCCCCGGCGACTCCGGCGGCGACCGCGCCTTCGGCGGCGCCGGCGTGCTCGAAGAGCAGGCGCAGCAGCGGCAGCGGCAGCAGCAGGCCGAGGCCGTCGCGCAGCGCCGTCCGCGCCCGGTGGATCGCCTGGCGGGCAGCGCCGCCGCTGACCCCGAGCGCCGCCGCGATCTCCTCGTGACTCAGACCTTCCAGCTCCCGCATCACGATCGCCGCCCGCTGCGGCTCCGGCAGCGCCCGCAGTCGCTGCATCAGCTCGGCCATCTCCTCGCGGTGCTCGGCCTCGACCGCGGCGCTGTGGGCGCCGGCGATCGTCTCGCCCAGCTCCTCGGCGGCCGCCGGCGAGTCGCGCAGGTCGTTGAGCGCGGTGTTGCGGACGATCCGGTACAGCCACGGACGCAGCTCGATCTCCGCCTCGGAGTCCTGCAGCGCTGTCAGTGCCTTCGAGAAGGCGTCCTGGGTGACGTCCTCGGAGCGGCCGCCGACGATCGCCGCCGCGAAGCGGTCGAGCGGCTGCCGGTAGCGGCGGACGATCTCCTCGAAGGCAGCCTCGTAGCCCTCGCGGACCAAAGTCACCAGGCGGCGGTCGGGCTGGGCGCGCAGCGCCGGCCCGAGAAGGACCCGGGAGGCGAACAGCTCTGCTGGCGGCGGCATTGCGTCAGTCGCTCCTCAGTGCGGTACTGATATGACAGCACGCGGGTCCACCGACCCGCACCCAACCATGCAACACAGGTCCAGTCCAAAGATCACGCGGCGGCGGGGATTTCCCCGTGGATAGAGGCCTGGCGGTGATCCTCACCGCCGTCGCGGGCGGGTTGATCGCGCTGCAGGCGCCGATCAACTCCGGGCTCGGCAAGGCGACCGGGGGACTGCCGGCGGCGCTGGTCTCCTTCGCGGTCGGCTCTGCCGCCCTGGCAGTGATCGTCGTCCTCAGTGGCAAGGCCGGCGGCCTCAGCTCGACCTTCGACGTCAGCTGGTACTACCTGGTGGGCGGCCTGCTCGGTGCCGTCTACGTCACCACTGCCCTGCTCGCGGTCCCGGCGATCGGCGCCGGCGGGGTGGCGGCCGCGACCGTGACCGGCCAGCTCACCGCTGCGGTCGCGATCGACCGCTTAGGCCTGTTCGGCCTGGACCAGGTCGCGCTCAGCCCCGAGCGCCTGCTCGGCGTCGGCCTGCTGCTGGCCGGGACCTTCCTGATCATTCGCTGAGGCGGGCGGGACGAAGTCCGGCGGGGCGATGTTGAGGTAGTGCGAGAAGGACCAGTCGACGAAGCGCTTGTTGCCCATCAGCCGGATCGCCGGACCGAGGATCCGCGGCGGGATCTTCGGGATCAGCTTCTGCACCCGCAGCATCCAGCGGAACTTCCACTCGTGCGAGTCGTTGAACTCGGCATAGGCGGCGGCCGCCTGCTCGCGGCTCTGGCGGCCCTCGACGACGCCGCGCAGCTCGCGCCCGAGGGCGATTCCGAAGTAGAGCGCGGTCCGGATCCCCTCGGCGCTGAGCGGCAGGCAGTGGCCGGCCGAGTCGCCGGCGAAGAAGACGCCGCCCTCGGTCGCCTTGCGCAGCTTGTGGGGGATCCAGTTGCCCTGGTACTCGTTCGGCTCCTTGCCGAGATCCTCGGTCAGCAGCACGGTCGTGTCCTTGACGTGGAAGCGCGGGTCGAAGGAGCCGATCCCGATCCGCAGCTCGTCGCGGGCGGGGAAGGACCAGCCGTAGCCGGCGGGGACGTAGCGGCGGTCGATCCAGATCTCGAGATCGTCGCCGGCGCCGGCCGGGTGCACCTCAAGCCCTCGGGAGAGTGGGGCTTCGGGCGGCTGATAGCCGTCGCCGGACCCCAATATGCGTCGCCAGCCGAGGGCGTCGACGACCAGCGGGGCGCTGATGACGCCGCGGTCGGTCTCGACCGCCAGATCTGCCCGCCGTCGGCCGGCAGCGCCCGCCCATTCACCTTGGCGGTCTCGAAGCGGGCGTCGCAGTCGCGCCAGAGCAACTGGCAGATATCGCGGTAGTCGAAGGTCGAGAAGGTCCAAGGAAGCTTGTAGCGGGCGTCGCCGTGGGGGGTGTGCATGACCAGCTCGTCGAAGCGCTGGCGCTCGCTCTCCATCAGGCCCAGCCGCCGCAGCCACTCGGTCGGGATGCCGCAGGCGGAGGTCTGGCGCTCGCCGATCTCGTAGCGATCGACGATCATCACGTCGGCGCCGGAGCCCGCGAGCTCGCGGGCGATCGCCAGTCCGGCGAAACTGGCCCCGCATATCAGCACGTCGTGCTTTCCGTCGAGAGGAGTGCGCTCCTCACCACGCTTGGTCGCTCGAATCGGCATCGGCGTCGATTCTGCCATTATTCGCCGCCGTGTCCGCGACCGACGTACTGACTGCCCCTGCGCCTACCGCCTCCCCCGTCGAGGGATCGGGCGGCCTGTTGCTCCAGATCGACGGCAAGATCGTCCCCAACTACGCGGCGACGATGGTCTCCTTCGACGAGGGCGATGTCGTCAACGGCAAGGTCGTGCGGATCGACAAAGACGAGGTTCTGGTCGACATCGGCTACAAGGCCGAGGGAGTCATTCCCTCCAACGAGCTCTCGATCCGCAAGTCGGTCGATCCGGCCGACGAGGTCGAGCTCGGCGAGGAGATCGACGCCCTGGTCCTCACCAAGGAGGACGCCGAGGGCCGCCTGATCCTTTCCAAGAAGCGCGCCCGCTTCGAGAAAGCCTGGCGCAAAATCGAGATCGCAGCCGATTCCGGCGAACCGGTCGAAGGCGGCGTCATCGAGGTCGTCAAGGGCGGTCTCATCCTCGATCTTGGCGTGCGCGGCTTCCTGCCCGCCTCGCTGGTCGACATCCGCCGCGTCCACAACCTCGACGAGTTCATGGGCCAGACGCTCGAGTGCAAAGTCATCGAGCTCAACCGCAGCCGCAACAACGTCGTCCTCTCCCGCCGCGCCGTCCTCGAGGAGGAGCGCAAGGAGGTTCGCGAGCAGATCCTCGGCAACCTCGAGCCCGGCCAGGTCGTGGAAGGCAAGATCTCCAACATCGTCGACTTCGGCGCCTTCGTCGACCTCGACGGGATCGACGGCCTGATCCACATCTCCGAGCTCTCCTGGAGCCACGTCAACCATCCTTCCGAAGTGGTCGCGATCGGCGACACGGTGCGGATCAAAGTGCTCGACATCGACCGCGACCGCCAGCGCATCTCCCTCGGTCTGAAGCAGACCCAGGAGGATCCCTGGCAGCGGGTCATCAGCACCCACCGTCCCGGCGACGTGCTCGAGGGCTCGGTGACCAAGGTCGTCGCCTTCGGCGCCTTCGTCGAAATCCTGCCCGGCGTCGAGGGCCTGGTCCACATCTCCGAGCTTGCCGACCACCACGTCGAGAACCCCTCCGAAGTGGTCGAGCCCGGCTCCACGCTCAACGTCAAGATCCTCGAGATCGACGAAGAGCGGCGGCGTCTCTCGCTGAGCATCAAGCGGGTCGAGGGTCAGAACATGCCGATGGGCGATCTCGGGGAGCAGCTTCAGGCGGCGAACGCTGAGGGCTCGGACGAGTCAGCCGCGGGTCCTGTCGCGGAGGACGACTCCTCGTCCTCACAAGTTGCGGGCGAGGAGCCATCCTCCACGCCACCCGCGGATGAGGCGCCTGAGGCCGAGGGTTCGGCCGAGACCGGTCTCCGAGGAGCCTCTAGCCGAGGTGGCCCAGGACGATGCCCCTGTGGAGGAGCCTGTTGCCGAGGACCCCGAGGCAGAGGTGGCCGAGGAGCCGGAGGCGTCTGCCGAGGCAGAGCGCTGCCTGAGGCCGCTGCCGAGTGGCCGGAGGCCGAGCCTGCTTCCGAGCCTGAGGCACCCGCCGACTCCTAGGCTTCGATGCCGCTGACGATCGGTCTCACCGGCGGCATCGCGGCCGGGAAGTCCGAGGCGCTGGCGGCCTTCTCACGGTTGGGCGCGGCGACCCTTTCCAGCGATGCTGTTGTTCACGAGCTGCTCGATTCCGAACCCATGGTCGGCCGCCTGGTCGAGCGCTGGGGCCCGGAGGTCGCCCCTGATGGCAGGGTCGATCGCAACCGGATCGGCGAGGTCGTCTTCGCCGATCCCGAGCAGCTGACCTGGCTCGAGCAGCAGGTCCATCCGCTGGTCGGAGAGCGGATCGGCGCTTGGCTGGCCGGTCTGCCGGCGGAGACCGGGATCGCCGTGATCGAGGTGCCGCTGCTGTTCGAGTCGGAGATGGATGGCGCTTTCGACACGACCGTGGCGATCGTCACCGCGGACGCGGTGCGGCGCGAGCGCGCGGCCGCCCGCGGCCACGCCCTGGTCGACGAGCGCGAGGCGCACCAGCTCAGCCAGGTTGAGAAGGCGGAGCGTGCCGAGCACACAGTCGCCAACGACGGCTCGGTGGAGGACCTCGAGCGGGCGCTGTCCGCGCTGCTCGCGAAGCTGCCGCGATGACTCGTAGGAATCGGGGGCGACGACGGCGCTGGCTGGCCTTCGGCACCGGCGTGGCGGTAGTCGGGCTCGGCGTCTGGGCGCTGGTCGCGACCGGGGTATTCGACCACGCGCTCAAGGAGCTGACGCTGCCGCTCAAGCACGAGGACGTGATCCGCCAGCAGGCGGACGAGAAGGGCGTCGACGCGGCGCTGATCGCCGCCGTCATCTACTCGGAGTCGAAGTTCAGCGACGCGACCTCGAGTGCCGGTGCCCGGGGGTTGATGCAGATCACGCCCGAAGCCGCCGAAGAAATCGAGCGCCTCAGCGGTGGCACCACCTTCAAGCTCGACGACCTCTCCGACCCGGAAATCAACATCCGCTACGGCACCTTCCTGCTGCGCGAACTCCTGGATCGCTACGGCGGCGACAGGGCCGCCGCCCTCGCCGCCTACAACGCCGGCCCAGGCAACGCCGACAAGTGGGGCGGCGCCGACCTTAACGTCAGCGACATTCCCTTCCCGGAAACTCGCGCCTACGTGGAAGAGGTCCTGGACAAGCGCAAGGCCTATCGCGACAAGTACGCGAAGGAGCTGGGCTACCGGTGAGAGCCGCCGTCCCCCGGCCCCGCGTCGCCGCTTTGGCGCTCGCCGTCGGCATCGTCCTCGCCGACTCCTCGATCGTCGTCCTGGCGCTGCCGGACATCTACCGCGACTTCGACACCAGCGTCGCCGGCGTCACCTGGGTGCTCGTCTCCTTCAACCTGGTGATGGCGTTGGCCGCCGTGCCGGCGGCGCTGCTGGCCCGCCGCGTCGGACCGGCGCGGGCCGCGGCCGTCGGGCTGGCGATCTTCGCCGGCGCCGGGCTCGCCTGCGGCGTCGCCGACCAGCTCTCGACCCTGATCCTCGCCCGCTGCATCCAGGCCATCGGCGGCGCTCTCGCCGTCACCGCGGCGCTGGAGCTGCTGCCGGCCTCGGTCGGTTCCGAGCGCCGCGCGGCCACGGTCTGGGCCAGCGCCGGCGCCACCGGAGCGGCGCTGGGCCCGGCGGTCGGTGGCATCCTCACCGAGCTGGTCTCCTGGCAGTCGATCTTCCTGATCCAGGTGCCGCTGGCCCTGGCCGCGGCGGTGCCGATCCTCGCTGTCGCCAAGCACGAGGCGGCGACCGGGATCCTGCAGACCGAGCTGCGCCGGACCGGCCGCCCCCACCTGGCCGCCAACATCGCTCTGGCGATGGTCTCGGCGGCGATCGCCGCGGCGCTCTTCCTGCTGGTCCTGCTGCTGATCGAAGGCTGGCGGCTGACCCCGATCGGGGCCGCGATCGTGGTCACGGTGATGCCGCTCGCCGCCATTCTCGGCAGTCGTATCGGCCCGCTGGTGCCCAGCGCCAGGGCGCGGGCGGCGGCGGGGGCGATTCTCGTCTCCGGCGGCCTCGGCGGGCTGGCACTGCTGCCCAGGGCCGAGGTGGCCCTGACCCTGCCGCCGCAGGTCCTCATCGGCGTCGGCCTCTCGCTGGTGCTCTCGGCCCTGACCGAGACGGCGCTGGGCGGGCGCGCTCCGCAGGCGATCCACGGCGGCTGGACGATCTCCGCCCGCCACGCCGGGGTCGTGATCGGCCTGCTGGCGCTGACCCCGGTCTTCACCGCCGACATCGCCGCCCAGCGTGGCGACGCGATCGATGCCGGCACCGCCGTGATCCTCGACTCCAAGGTCAACCCGCTACTCAAGATCGAGCTCGCCCAGAGAATCGAGGACCGGCTGGAAGGCGAGAAGGGGAAGGTGCCGACGGTCGGCCCGGCCTTCGAGCCGCTGCCGAGCGATCCCGGCGACCGGGCCGATGTCGAAGGCCTGCGCGACGAACTGCAGGAGCAGCTCAACCGCGGCGCCACCCACGCCTTCAGCCCCTCGTTCGCCCTGGCCGCCCTCCTCGCCCTCCTCGCCCTGCTTCCGATCGCCCTGGCCCGAAGGATCGAACTATGAGGTCGATGAAGTCGGGGCTGAGGTCGCAGCTGCTGGTCGGGACGGCGATCGTTCTCTCGCTGGCGCTGGTCGGCGTCTACCTGGCGGCCGGCGGTTCCTCCTACACGCCCCAGAAGAGCCAGGACCCGTGCAAGCACCGGGCCTGGAGCGACCCGGAAGGGCTGAGCGAGATCGCCAACCAGTTCTCGATCTCGGCCCTCGACGGCGCCGCCTGCCAGCTCGGGGTGACGCGGGAGACGCTGGCGCGGGCGCTGGCGACCCCGGAGGCGCGCGAACGCTTCGCGGAGCGCTACGGGATCGGTGACGCCGAGCTGGCCCGGGCGGTCCGCGCCGGCCTGCTGCGGGCGATCGACGACGCCGAAGAAGCCGGCGCGCTCAACTCCTTCATCGCCGGCCCGCTGCGCAACACGATCGAGGAAATCCCGCTCGATCAGGCGATCGAACTGATCAACAACGCCGATTCCCTGCTCGGCAACGTGCAGTCGTTCCTCGGCCCCGCCGGGGAACTGCTCGAAGAATTCCTGCCTTAGTCACTTAAGCGCCTGGCGATAGCCGGGCGGACGGGAGGCCTCGGTCAGTCGCGCGTTGCGCGCCAGACCCAGAGCATCGCCAGCGGCTGCAGCGGCAGCCGTGCCCAGAGCGCCCAGCGCGGAACCTTCTTCAGATCCAGCCCCTTGATCTGCTCCGGGTTGACCGCCATGTGGACGTTGGCCGGGAAGACGGCGAGCAGCAGCGCCAGCAGCCACCAGCGGCCGAGGCGGCGGGTGCGGGGATGGAGAACAGCGAGGCCGCCGAGGATCTCGGCGACGCCGCTGACCGCGATCGACTCCTTCGCCGGCACCGGCTCCGGCACCATCGCTTCGTAGCTGCGGGGAATGACGAAATGCAGCACGCCGGTGAGGTTGAAGAAGGCGGCGAGCAGTCGCTGAGAGCGCGTCATCCCGCCAGTCTCCCAGCTCCCGCCCCCAGCTGTTCCTTATCCCTGCGTAGGCGGGCAAAGGAACAGCTGGAGGGTGGGGGGTGGGGATTGCCGCTCGCTATCGTCGTCGCATGTCTGAGTTCGAGCTCAACCCCGCCTACACGCCGACCGCCGACCAGCCGCAGGCGATCGCCGGCCTGGCCGCGGGAATCGAGGCCGGAGAACGCTTCCAGACGCTGCTGGGCGCGACCGGCACCGGCAAGACCTTCACGATGGCGGCGACGATCGCCGCGGTGCAGCGGCCCGCCCTGGTCATCGCCCACAACAAGACCCTGGCGGCGCAGCTCTGCAACGAGTTCCGCGAGTTCTTCCCCGACAACGCGGTCGAGTACTTCGTCTCCTACTACGACTACTACCAGCCGGAGGCCTACGTCCCCGCCCAGGACCTCTACATCGAGAAGGACTCCTCGATCAACGACGAGATCGACCGCCTCCGCCACGCGGCGACCGCGGCCCTGTTCGCCCGCCGGGACGTGATCATCGTCGCCTCGGTCTCCTGCATCTACGGGATCGGCTCGCCCCAGGTCTACAACGAAAAAATGCAGCTGTTCAAGGTCGGCGCCTCGATCGACCGCGACGAGGTCCTGCGCAAGCTGGTGAAGATGCAGTACCAGCGCAACGACCAGGTGCTGGGACGCGGCTCCTTCCGGGTCCGCGGCGAGGTACTGGAGATCATGCCCGCCTACGCCGAGTCCGCCTACCGGATCTCCCTGTTCGGCGACGAGATCGAGGGGATCCAGCACTTCGACCCGCTGACCGGCGAGGTTCTCGACGTGATCGAGCACGTCTCGGTCTGGCCGGCCTCCCACTACGTGACCAAGGACGAGACGGTCGAGCGCGCGGTCGAGGAGATCCGGGCCGAACTCGAATCCCGCACCGCCGAGCTCGAGGAGGAAGGCAAGCTGCTGGAGGCCCACCGGCTGCGCCAGCGCACCGCCTACGACCTCGAGATGATCAAGGAGGTCGGCTTCACCTCGGGAATCGAGAACTACTCGCGGATCCTCGACGGCCGCCCGGCCGGCAGCCCGCCGCACACGCTGATCGACTACTTCCCCGACGACTTCGTCACCTTCGTCGACGAGTCCCACCAGACGATCCCGCAGATCGGCGGCATGTTCGAGGGCGACCGCTCGCGCAAGTCGACCCTGATCGACTTCGGCTTCCGCCTGCCCTCGGCGATCGACAACCGGCCGCTCAAGTTCGACGAGTTCCTCGAGCGGGTCGACCGCCTGGTGATGGTCTCGGCGACGCCGGGCAACTTCGAGAAAGCGGAATCGACCCGCATCGTCGAGCAGATCGTGCGCCCGACGGGGATCGTCGACCCCTACATCGAGGTGCGGGAGACCAAAAACCAGATCGACGACCTGATGAACGAAGCCCGGGTGGTCGCCAAGGCGGGGGAGCGCGTCCTCGTCACCACCCTGACCAAGAAGATGGCCGAGGACCTGACCGCGTACCTGCTCGAGTATGGGATCAAGGTCCGCTACCTGCACTCGGAGATCGACACCCTGGAACGGATCCAGATCGTCCGCGACCTGCGCCTCGGGGAGTACGACGTCCTGGTCGGCGTCAACCTCCTGCGCGAGGGGCTCGACCTGCCCGAGGTCTCCCTGGTCGCGATCCTCGACGCCGACAAGGAGGGCTTCCTGCGCGGCGAGACCAGCCTCGTGCAGACGATCGGGCGGGCCGCCCGCAACGTCAACGGGCGGGTGCTGATGTACGCCGACCGGGAGACCGACGCGATGCGGGCGGCGATGAGCGAGACCGACCGCCGCCGCGCGATCCAGCTCGCCTACAACGAGGAGCACGGGATCACCCCGGCGACCGTGCGCAAGGGCATCTCCGAGATGGCCTCGTTCCTGGCGATGGAGGACCGGGCACCGGCCAAGCGCCGCAGCAAGCGCAGCGGCGAGTACGACAGCCCGGAGGAGCTGGAGAAGACGATCGTCGCGCTCGAGGAGGAGATGCTGGCCGCGGCCGACGACCTCCGCTTCGAGGAGGCCGGCCGCATCCGCGACGAGCTACGCGAGCTCCGCCGCGACCTCGACGGCATGACAGCGGGAGCCTGAGGTAAAGACCCATGGCCATCGCCGTAACCGAAGCGAGCTTCGACCGGGACGTCGTCGAGCTCTCGAAGAAGACGCCGGTGGTGGTCGACTTCTGGGCCGAGTGGTGCGGGCCGTGTAAAGCGCTGAGCCCGGCGCTGGAAGCCGCCGAGGCGAGTCGTGGGGGTCGCGTGCTGCTGGCCAAGGTCGATGTCGACACGAACAAATCCCTGGGAGCCCGCTACGGCGTCCAGGGCATCCCGGCGGTGAAGGCGTTTCGCGACGGCAAGGTCGTGAGTGAGTTCACCGGGGCGATCCCGCCGGCCAAGGTCGAGCAGTTCTTCGACGCGCTGCTGCCCTCGAAGGCGGATGAGCTGCTGGCGAAGGGCGACGAGCTCTCGCTGCGCGAGGCGGCAGAGCTGGAGCCGCGGCGCGCCGATGTCGCCGTGCGGCTTGGCCAGGCGCGGCTCGAGCGCGGGGCGGAGGACGAGGCGCTGGAAGCGGTCGAGTCGCATCCGGAGGACTTCGCCGCGGCCGGCCTCGCCGCCCGCATTCGGCTCTCACGCGAGGGAATCGGTGCCGAGGCCTTCGCCGCCCTCGATCGCGGCGAGCGCGAGGCGGGGCTGGACGCCCTGATAGGCGAGCTCGCATCCCTTCCCGTCGGTGACGAGCGCGATGGCGCCGGCGAGGACACCCGCGACCTTCTCCGCCGCGCGATCGTCGGCATCCTCAGCGAGCTCGACCCCGCCGACCCCGGCGCCCGCGCCTACCGCCGCCGGCTCGCCGCCGCCCTCGGCTGAGTGCGGCAGTCCTTTGTGACGCATAGGGGTACAAAGGACTGCCGCAAGGCGCCCCGCCCCTGGGGGAACATCTGTTCGCATCGCTAGACTCGTCGTGAGTGGCTGCCTCTGACCGCATCGTCATCTCGGGTGCCCGCGAGCACAACCTCAAGGACATCGACCTCGAGCTGCCGCGGGACGCGCTGATCGTCATCACCGGGCTCTCGGGCTCCGGCAAGTCGAGCCTCGCCTTCGACACGATCTACGCCGAGGGGCAGCGCCGCTACGTCGAGTCGCTCTCCGCCTACGCGCGCCAGTTCCTCGGGCTGATGGAGAAGCCCGACGTGGACTCGATCGAGGGGCTCTCGCCGGCGATCTCGATCGACCAGAAGACGACCTCGCGCAACCCGCGCTCGACGGTCGGCACGGTGACCGAGATCTACGACTACCTACGCCTGCTCTGGGCCCGGATCGGCACCCCGCACTGCCCCGATTGCGGCGAGCAGATCAGCGGCCAGACCCAGGAGCAGATCGTCGACCGGCTGATGACCCTCGAGGAGGGGACCAAGTTCATGGTGATGGCGCCGGTCGTGCGCGGGCGCAAAGGCGAGTACGGCAAGTTGCTCGAGCAGATGCGGCTCGAGGGGTACTCGCGGGCGAAGGTCAACGGCGAGCTGCGCCGGCTCGACGAGGAGATCGTCCTCGACAAGAAGTTCAAACACGACATCTCCGTGGTCGTCGATCGGCTGGCGATGAAGACCGACCTGCGCCGCCGCCTCTCGGAGTCGATCGAGGCCGCCTCCGGCCTGGCCGCCGGCCTGATCGAAGTCGAGGTGATCGACGACGACTCCGACCCACTGCTCTTCTCCGAGCAGTTCGCGTGCCTCAACTGCGGCACCTCGATCCCGGAGCTGGAGCCGCGGATCTTCTCCTTCAACTCACCCCACGGCGCCTGCGAGCGCTGCCACGGGCTCGGCTTCCAGCGGGTGATCGACCCCGAGCTGGTCGTCCCCGACCCGACCCTCTCGCTGGCCGAGGGCGCCCTGCAGCCGTGGAACCGCGGCGTCACCGCCTACTGGCGGCGGCTGATCGCCGCGGTCGCCGGGGAGAACGACGTCGACATCGACAAGCCCTGGGCGAAGCTGAAGAAGCCCGAGCGCGAGATCTTCCTCTACGGCACCGGCGGTGAGCGCCACCAGGTCACCTACACCAACCGCTTCGGCCGCCGCCGCTCCTACAAGGTCCGCTTCGAGGGGATCGTCAACCAGCTACAGCGCCGCTACGAGGAGACCGACTCCGAGGTCAACCGCGAGCGGATCGAGGGCTACATGGCCGAGCAACCGTGCCCGCAGTGCAAGGGCGCCCGTCTGCGGCCGGAGACGCTCGCGGTCAAGGTCGGCGGCATCAGCATCGCCGAGTACAGCGATCTCTCGGCCCGGGCCGCAGCGGAGTGGATCGCGAATCTGGAGATGACCAAGACCGAGCGGGCGATCGCCCGCCTGATCGTGCGCGAGATCAGCGAACGGCTCGCCTTCCTCGAGAACGTCGGCATCGGCTACCTCTCGCTGGCCCGCTCGGCCCGCTCGCTCTCCGGCGGCGAGGCGCAGCGGATCCGCCTCGCGACCCAGATCGGCTCCCATCTGGTCGGGGTGATGTACGTGCTCGACGAGCCCTCGATCGGCCTCCACCAGCGCGACAACGAGAAGCTGATCGGCACCCTCGATCGCCTGCGCGACCTCGGCAACACGGTGATCGTGGTCGAGCACGACGAGGGCACGATGATGGCCGCCGACCACCTGGTCGACCTCGGCCCAGGCGCCGGCGAACACGGCGGCCACGTGATCGCCGCCGGCACGCCGCAGGAAGTGGCCAAGAACCCGGCCTCGCTGACCGGCCAGTACCTCTCCGGCAAGCGCCAGATCCCCGTGCCCGAGGAGCGCCGCCAGCCGAGCGGGGCGCTGCTGATCCGCGGCGCCCGCGAACACAATCTCAAGGACGTCGACGTGACGATCCCACTCGGTGTCCTCTGCTGCGTCACGGGCGTCTCCGGCTCCGGCAAGTCGACCCTGGTCAACGAGACCCTGCACCACTCGGTCGCCAACCGGCTGCACCAGGCGAAGCTGCGCCCCGGCGCCCACGACGGCGTCGACGGGCTCAGTCAGATCGACAAGATCATCAACATCGACCAGTCGCCGATCGGTCGCACCCCGCGCTCCAACCCGGCCACCTACACCGGCGTCTTCGACCACATTCGCCAGCTCTTCACCCAGACCCAGGAGTCGCGTGCTCGCGGATACAAACCGGGTCGCTTCAGCTTCAACGTCAAGGGCGGCCGCTGCGAGGTCTGCAAAGGCGACGGCCAGATCAAGATCGAGATGCACTTCCTGCCCGACGTCTACGTCCCCTGCGAGCAGTGCCACGGAAAGCGCTACAACCGCGAGACGCTCGAGGTCCGCTTCAAGGGCAAGAACATCTCCGATGTGCTGGAGATGTCGGTCGAGGAGGGGGTCGAGTTCTTCGAGAACGTGCCGAAGATCGCCCGCCGCCTGCGCACCCTGCACGACGTCGGCCTCGACTACATCCGCCTCGGTCAGCCGGCGACGACGCTCTCGGGCGGCGAGGCGCAGCGGATCAAGCTCGCCACCGAGCTTTCCAAAGTCGCCACCGGCGACACCCTCTACATCCTCGACGAGCCGACCACCGGCCTCCACTTCGCCGACGTGGCGCGCCTGTTGGAGGTGCTCGGTCGACTCGTCGACGCCGGCAACAGCATCGTCGTGATCGAGCACAACCTCGATGTGATCAAGACCGCCGACTGGCTCGTCGACCTCGGCCCCGAGGGTGGGGAAGAGGGTGGTGAGATCGTCGCCGTCGGCACCCCCGAGGAGGTCGCGGCGGTCAAGGGCTCCTACACCGGCCACTTCCTCTCGGGCCTGGTCGTGCCCGCGAAGGCCAAGCGGAGCGGCAAGCGCCGCGAAGCACTCGCCGCCTGATCGGGCGCGGCGCCCAGGACGTCGCGGCCCGGGTTCTCGGGGCGCCTAACGAGCGAAGAGGAGGGAGGCGCCGATCGCGCCGCCGAGGTCGCCGAGGGCGGCGACCCGGACCGCCGGCGGCTTTTCGTCGAGGAAGAGGTGCTTGCCCATCTCCTTCGTCAGCGGCTCCATGTAGCGGTCGCCGAAGCGCACGCCGAGGCCGCCGCCGATGATCACCGCTTCCGGGTCGAGCAGGTTGACGGCGGAGGCGATCCCGGTCCCGAGCGCCTCGATCGCGCGGTGGATCAGGTCCTCGGCAAGGTGGTCGTTGGCGTCGATCGCCCGCTCCCAGATGCCGCTGGTCAGGCGCGGTTTGCCGTGCTTCTCCATCAGCTTGAAGAGGTCCGTGTGCTTTGCCCTCCTCGTGCTGGCGGCGCGCCTCGGCTTCCATCGCCGAGCGGCCGGCGTAGGCCTCCATGCAGCCCTTGCGCCCGCAAGGGCACTTGGCGCCGCCGCGCTTGACGACCATGTGCCCGATCTCGCCGGCGGCGCCGCGGCCGAGCCAGGGCTTGCCGTCGAGCACGAGGCCACCGCCGACGCCGGTGCCCCAGAAGACGCCGATCAGGCTCTCGAACTCGCGCCCTGCGCCGAGGTGGAACTCGGCCTCGGTCGCGACCTGGACGTCGTTGCCGACCCGGACCTCGGTGCCGAGGGCCTCCTTCAGAGTCGCCGCCAGCGGGAAGCTGCCCTCCCAGCCCGGCAGGTTGCGGGCGCCGGAGACGATGCCTGTCTTCTCGTCGGCGTCGCCCGGGGAGCCGACCCCGATGCCCGTCGAGAGCGCCGGTCTCGACCTCGGCCTGTTCGGCCGCCTCGCGCAGCGCCGCCGCCATCTCCTCGGCCACGTCCTGTGGCCCGCCGCTGGTCGGCGTCGGCCTGCGCGATTCCCCGGCGACTTTCCCCGCCGCATCCACCACCACGGTCTGAATCTTCGTCCCGCCCAGATCTATGCCACCGCGCAATTCAGCCACGCCGCGCAGTCTATGTGCCGATGGGCCGATTTCTCACGAGATGCGTGGGATTTCGGCCCATCGGCCCGCGGGTTTCGTAACGTGACGGGATGAGTGCGGGCAGTGGACAGCGGGGGTGGCGGGTCTGGCGGGCGAAGCGGCGCTGGTATGAGCGCAATCGCAACAGGCGCCGGCGGCGCCGGATCAACCGCCATGCCGCCGAAGGCGGGTTCTTCATTCGCTACCCGGTCGAGGGCGAGGTGCTGGAAGCGCTCGACGACGGACGCCTGACGATCGGCGAAGGCGCTCTGCTCGAGCCCGGCTGCTGGCTGACACTCGGGCCGGAGGCGCGGATCGAGATCGGCGCCGGTTGCTTCCTCAACCGCAACACGATGATCGCCGCCCACGAACGGGTCACGATCGGCGACCACACGATGTTCGCCAACGGCTGCTTTGTCGGCGATGCCAGCCACCGCTTCGACGACCCCGAGAAGCCGATCACCGAACAGGGCTTCACCTCGAAGGGACCGGTCGAGATCGGCGCCAACTGCTGGTTCGGCGCCAACTGCGTCGTCACCACCGGGGTGACGGTCGGCGAGCGCTGCGTGATCGGCGCCAACTCGGTCGTCGACCCGCGATCTGCCGGCGGCGACGATCGCCGCCGGGGCCCCGGCGAAGCCGATCCGCAAGATCGACTTCGCCGGGCGCGAGGGAGACGCCGGCTAACTGCCGGCCGGCGCGTCGGCGATCGGAGCTCGCCGCAGCGGGAGTTCCGAAGGCCCTGGCGAGGACGATGCTGAGCTCGTAGAGCACCAGCAGCGGAGCCGTCTCCAACAGCATCGAGACCGGGTCGACGCCGGGCAGCGCCGCCGCGACGACCGCGCAGGCCAGGTAGGCGTAGCGGCGGTTCTTGGTCAGCTGCTCGACCTTGACGATGCCGAGGCGGGTCACCGCGAGAATCCCGACCGGAATCTGGAAGACGAGCCCGCAGGCGAGCAGCGTCTGCGCGAAGAAGCCGTAGTACTCCTTGGCCCTGCACCTGGATGTTGAACTGGGCGTCGTTGAAGTTGAGCAGGAACTTGGTCGCGGCCGGCAGCACGACGAAGTAGCCGAAGACGACCCCGGCGATGAAGAGGGCCGGGATCAACAGCAGCAGCGGCAGGATCGCCCGCTGCTGCTGCTTGCTGAAGGCCGGCAGCAGGTAGGCGTAGAGCTGGTAGAGGATGATCGGCAGCGAGAGGATGATCGCCCCGTAGGCGGAGACGGTCATGGTCGTCGTGAACGGCTCGCTGATCCCGAAGGTGATCAGCTGGTTGTGGTTGGACGGCAGCGGCACGCTCGCCAGTTCGAGCAGCAGGTGGTTCTGCCAGAAGCAGAGGGCCAGCGCCACGCCGAAGACGGCGAGCGAGACAACCACGCGGAAGCGCAGCTCGTCCAGGTGCTCGACGAGGCTCAGCTCATCCTCGTGTGAGATCGGTTTTGCGCGCCGCATCATCCCCCCTCAGGCGTGGTCGTCTGAGCCGGTCTTCTCGCCGCCGATCGTGCCTTTGAACTCGTGGATGCCCTTGCCGAGCGACTTGCCCAGCTCCGGCAGGCGTTTGGGCCCGAAGACGACGAGCGCGATGATCAGTACGACGATGATCTCCATCGGTCCTATGTTGGGCATGGTGTCTCCATTCGGTTGAAAAGGAATCAGCGGAGTCGATCTCCCGTTCCTTGCGTCTTCGGTCACCTTGCGGATCACTCGTTTGGCTTGTTTTTGCTTTTCGTTTCAGTTGCGTGCGGAAGGGGTACAATTGGTTCCGGCCGTGACCCACGACAGGGCATGGACCTTCTTGACGTGAACTCCCGAATTGGCAACTCCCCCGTTGCGATCGCTGGTGCGCGAGCCGTGCGCTCGCTTCCGGAGCTTCGCGACGCCCTGGCCCCGGTACGGCGCGATGGGTTGACGATCGGGCTGGTGCCGACGATGGGCTCCCTGCACGACGGCCATCTCTCCCTGCTCCAGGCCGCCCGCGCCGAGTGCGACGTGGTGGTGATGAGCCTCTTCGTCAATCCGACCCAGTTCGGCCTCGGCGAGGACTTCGAGCGCTACCCTCGCGATGAGGAGCGCGATCTGAGACTGGCCGCCGAGGCCGGGGCCGACCTCGTCTACGCGCCTCCGGTCGAGGAGGTCTACCCGGAGGGCTTCGCCACCGCCGTCGAGGTGGGCGGCGGTCTGACGGAGGTACTCGACGGCGACCCCGCCCGGCGCGGGCCCGAGCCACTTCCGGGGCGTCGCCACCGTCGTCGCCAAGCTCTTCAACAGCGTTGGGCCCGACGTCGCCTACTTCGGCCAGAAGGACGCCCAGCAGGTGGTCGTCATCGAGCGCATGGCCCGCGACCTCGACTTCCCGGTGCGGATCGCGGTGATGCCGACGGTCCGCGAGCCCGACGGGCTGGCGCTGAGCTCGCGCAACGCCTACCTCGACGCCGATGCCCGCGAGCGCGCCGTCGCCCTCTCCCGCGCCCTGAGTGCGGCCGAGCGCACCGCCCGCGAGGAGTCGCTGGCGGCGGGCCTCGACGCCGCCCGTCGCGAGCTGGCCGGTGCTGGGATCGAGCCCGAGTACCTGGAGGCCCGCGACGCCGAGCGGCTGCGGCCGGTCGCCGAGCTCAACGGCCGCCCCGTTCTCATCGCCGTCGCCGCCCAGGTCGGCGGCGCCCGCCTCATCGACAACGTCCTGATCCGACCTTGAACACCTAGAAGGCAGAGGGAGAGCCAATGCAGAGGCAGATGCTGAAGTCCAAGATCCACCGCGCGACCGTCACCGACTGCGACGTCGATTACATCGGCAGCATCACGGTCGACACCGAGCTGATGGCCCAGGCCGACCTGATCACCAACGAGCAGGTCCATGTCTGGGATATCGACAACGGGTCCCGCTTCGTCACCTACGTGATCGACGGCGAGCCCGGCTCGCGCACGATGCAGGTCAACGGCGCCGCCGCCCACCTGGTCGAGCCCGGCCACAAGGTCATCGTCGCCTCCTTCGGCGCCTACGACGAGAGCGACCTCGAGCGCTACTCGCCGGTGGTTGTCCACGTTGACGACGACAACGACCCGGTCGCCGTCGACAGCCACCCCGAGGTGCTGCTCTCATGAGCTCCGGTGGCCGCTCGCACACGGCGCCCCCGGCCTCCGGGCGCACGCCGGTCAACCTGCCGCGCCTGGTCGAGATGAAGGCCGCGGGCGAACCGATCGTCATGGTCACCGCCTACGACTACCCCTCGGCGACCGTGGCCGAGGCGGCCGGCGTCGACATCGTCCTCGTCGGCGACTCGGCGGCGATGGTGGTGCTCGGACACCCCGGCACCGAGCAGGTCTCGATGGAGGAGATGGTCGTCCTCGGCAAAGCCGTCCGCCGCGGCCTGAAGACGCCGCTGATGGTCGGCGACATGCCGATGGGCAGCTACGAGTCGAGCAACGAGCTGGCCGTCCAGAGCGCCCAGCGCCTGGTCAAGGAGACCGGCTGCCAGGTGGTCAAGCTCGAGGCCGGCGGCATCGCCGTCGAGCGCGCGCGGGCGATCGTCCGCTCCGGCATCCCGGTGATGGGCCACGTCGGCCTCACCCCCCAGACCGCTACCGCCCTCGGCGGCTACAAGGCTCAGGGCAAGACCGCCAAGGACGCGATCAAGCTCTGCGAGGACGCCCTCGCCCTGCAGTCGGTCGGCTGCTTCGCGATCGTGATCGAGGCGGTCCCGGCCGCGATTACCGAGGCGATCGTGGCCAAGCTCGAGATCCCCAGCATCGGCATCGGCGCCGGCCCCTCGACCTCCGGCCAGGTCCTCGTCTTCCACGACCTGCTCGGCATCACCACCGGCCACATGGCCAAATTCGTCAAGCGCTACGCCAACATCCACGAGCAGATGGTCGCGGCGGTCGCCCAGTACGGCGAGGAGGTCCGCTCCCGTCACTTCCCCGAGCCCGACCACGTCTACAGCGTCGAGCCGACCGAGCTCGACGAGTTCCGTCGCTACCTCGACCAGGAGAGCCTGACGTCCCAGAAGGCCTGGGACTGGGAGCCGCTGCCGTAGAAAGCGCTCGGCGGCGTCGTACGATGAGCCCCGCATGCCGATCTATGAGTTCGAGTGCGGGGAGTGCGGGGCTCGCTTCGAGGAGCTGGTGGCCGCTGGGGCTGAGGCGGTTCCCTGCGCGGAGTGCGGCTCGGCGCGAACGCGGCGGCTGATGTCGAGTGTCTCGCCGCCCGGGCGGCAGCCGCGGGGGGCGAAGGTGCGCTCGAACGAATCGATGCGGGGGGAGCGGGAAGCGGCGCGCCAGGACCGGATCGTCGAGTCGCGGCAGAAGCGGGCGCGGGGAGAAAACCCACATCCGCCGAAGAAGAAGGGGGCGCAATGAGCGGCGCCACCGCCGCGCAGCGCCGCGAGCAGCTGGTCTCCCTCTACAAAGAGGTCTCCAACTGCACCAAATGCCCCCTGCACGAGACCCGCACCAAGGCGGTCTTCGGGGCCGGCAACGCCGACGCCGAGCTGATGTTCGTCGGCGAGGCTCCGGGGGCCGAAGAGGACCGCCAGGGGCTGCCGTTCGTCGGCCGCGCCGGGCAGCTGCTCAATCAGCTGCTGGAAGAGATCGGCCTTTCGCGGGAGCAGGTCTTCATCGCCAACGTGCTGAAGTCGCGCCCGCCCGGCAACCGCGACCCGCAGCCCCTGGAGATCGAGGCCTGCAGGCCCTACCTGTTCGAGCAGGTGCGGCTGATCGAGCCCAAGGTCGTCTGCACCCTCGGCAACTTCGCCACCAAGCTGCTCAGCGGTAGCCCGGTCGGGATCACGAGGGTGCGCGGCACCCCGCAGGTTCACGAGCTCGGCGGCCGCACCGTCTTCCTGCTGCCGCTGCTGCACCCGGCGGCGGCGCTGCGCACGCCGGCGATGAAGGAGCAGCTGCGCGAAGACCTGGGCGACGGTCCCGATCTGCTTGCCGGATCTCCCGCCTGAAGCCCAGCTGGGCGGATCGCTAGCCGAACCGGACGCCGCAGTGAACGAGCACCGACTACCGAAGACCAGATGGACATGTTCGGCTGACGCGTGGAGCGAGTCGAGAGTCGCTCCGCGGCCGAGACCGAAGCGGTGGGTGCGCGCGTCGCCGCGCGCCTGGCCCCGGGCGACGTCGTCATCCTCAGCGGCGAGGTCGGGGCCGGCAAGACGACCCTGATCCGCGGCGCCTGCCGGGCGCTCGGCGTCGAGGAGCCGGTCACCTCGCCCACCTTCACGATCGGCCAGCGCTACGGCGGCGGTCGCCTGCCGGTCTCCCATCTCGACCTCTATCGGCTGCGGAGCCTCGAAGGCGAGGACCCGGCCCTGCTCGACGACTACCTCGGCCGCGACGGCGTCGCCTTCGTCGAGTGGCCGGCGGTCGGGGTGGGGCGGCTCGGCCGGCCGGCACTGGAGATCCGGCTCGAGCACGCCGGCGGCGACGCGCGCCGGCTCGAGATCGACTGGTAGCGCAGCAAATGGGCGCAGGTCGTGTTCGGGAGACAGCGAACACAACTTGTAGCATCGGCTCAGAAACTGCGATCCACGAAGGGAAGGACCCAATGAAGGGACTGAAAGCGCTCACGGCGGTACTGGTCGTTACCGGGCTGCTCGTCAGCGTGGCACCCGCAACGGCCGGGGCGGCGGCGTACAAGCACTACGTCGGTTGCGGGGTTTCTCGCAACGCCACTCCCTCGCACGTCTGTCCGAAGAAGAGCAAGAAGGGCGCCTTCTTCAAAAGCCTGAAAGGCGATGTCAACTACACCGTCTGCGTCAGGTTCCCCAGCGGCAAGAACATCTGCACCGACGAACCGCAGGAAGCGAAGCAGGGCACGCTGTACGTGAACTCGATCACCTCGACGATTCCTGGCAAGCACCGGGTCACCTGGTTCGTCAAGGGTAAGAAGGTCGGCTCGACTCGTCTTCAGGGGTCAAGAGCTAGAAGCGGCACTCTCCTGGTCGTCGTCGGCTTCGATACCGCGACCGCCGACACCGCCGCCTGCGCCTGGCGCGACGGCGAGGTTCTGCACGAGTCGCTGCTGGGGCCCTCCAAGGGGAGGCCCCAGCACACTGCCGACCTGCTGGAGCAGGTCGAGCTCTGCGCCGCCGCGGCCGGCGGCTGGGAGCGCGTGGAGCGGCTCGCGGTGGGGCTTGGGCCCGGCTCCTTCACCGGGCTGCGGATCGGCATCGCCACCGCCCGCGGGCTCGGCGCCAGCCTCGGCCTGCCGGTGGCCGGCGTCTGCACCCTCGACGCGATCGGCCGAGGCCTGGGTGAAACCGCTTCTCCCGCTGTTCCTTTGCCGCCTATGGCGGGGCAAAGGAACAGCGGAACCTCGCGGTGCTCGATGCTCGGCGTGGCGAGGTTTTCGCGGCGCTCTACGCCGAACGGGGCGAGCGGATCTGGGAGCCACTGGTCTGCCGGCCCGAGGAGCTGGGGGAGCGGGTCGGCGGCCCTGCCCGCGCCGCCGCCGGCCGCGGGCTCGGGGGCGGTACGATTCCGGCACGAGTTGGCCCGGCATGGGGTCCGGATAGCGGACGATGCCGACCCCGTTCACCGCGTCGCCGCGCGGCACATCTGCGCTCTCGCGGCGGCATCGGAGGCCGGCGGCCCCCTCGCCCCGATCTACCTCAGACCTCCAGACGCGGAACGGTGGCGTGAGCGAGATTCTTTCCAGAGAGCCGAGTGATCTGACCCAACAGGTGCGGGTCCGCAGGCTTGCCTACAGCGACCTGCCGGCGGTGATCGCGATCGAGCGCCGCTCCTTCCCGACCCCGTGGTCGCTGGCGATGTTCGTGCTCGAGCTCTCGAAGCCGTCGGGGATCTGCCTCGCCGCGAGCGCCGGCGACGAGCTCCTCGGCTACGTGATCTGCTCCCGCTATGACCAGGTCTGGCACCTGATGAACATCGCCGTCGCTCCCGAGCAGCGCCGCGCCGGCGTCGCCGGGCAGTTGCTGGCGCGCCTGCTCGAGGAGGCGCGGCGGGGTGCTGCCGTTCACGCTCGAGGTCCGTGTCTCCAACCACCAGGCGATCGCCATGTACGAGCGCTTCGGCTTCCGCTCCGCCGGCGTGCGTCCCCGCTATTACCACGACAACAACGAGGACGCACTGATCATGTGGCTGGACTGAGGGCGGAATTGATTCTGGCGCTGGAGACCTCCTGCGACGACACCTGCGCGGCCGTTCTCGACGGCCCGCGGATTCTCTCGAACCTGATCTCCTCGCAGGCCGCGGCCCACGCCCGCTTCGGCGGCGTGGTTCCGGAGGTCGCGTCCCGCCATCACCTCGAACTGGCCACACCGGTGGTCGGGGCGGCGCTCGATGAGGCGGGGGTGGGGCTCGGCGAGATCGAGGCGGTCGCCGTCACCGCCGGCCCGGGCCTGATCGGCGCCCTGCTCGTCGGGGTCAGCACCGCCAAGGCGCTCGCGGCGCCGCGGCGACTGCCGCTGATTCCGGTCGACCACCTCCAGGGCCACGTCGCCGCCAACTTCCTCGAGCCGGAGCCGCTGCGCCGCCGTTCCTCTGCCTCGTCGCCAGCGGCGGCCACACGCTGCTGGCGGGGGTCACGCGACCACAGCGGCTACGAGCTGCTCGGCCAAACGCTCGACGACGCCGCCGGCGAGGCCTTCGACAAGTCGGCGCGGCTGCTCGGGCTCGGCTATCCCGGGCGGGCCGGCGCTGCAGAAGCTGGCCGAGGATGGCGACCCGGAGGCTTTCGAGATGCCGGTGGCGATGGCCCGCGACCCCAGCCTCAACTTCAGCTTCAGCGGCCTCAAGACGGCGCTGGTCTACCGCTGTCGCGAACTCGGCGAGGAGGGGGTTGCCGAGCACCGGGCCGACCTCGCCGCCTCTTTCCAGGCAGCCGTTGTCGGCCAGCTGATCGCAAAACTGAAGCGAGCGCTGAAGCAGGGCGACTGGGAGGCAGTCGCCCTCGGCGGGGGCGTCGCCGCCAACGGGCCTCTGCGCGACGCGGTTGCCCGCCTCTGCGAGGAGCAGGGGGTGCGCCTGAAGCTGGTGCCGCTGAAGCTCTGCACCGACAACGCCGCGATGATCGGCTCCGCCGCCCGATTCGCGCCCCCGCCTCGAGTACCCCCACTACCTCGCCTACGACGCTTTCTCCACCGGCGAAACCCCGGCCGATGGGCCGATTTCCGCTGATATAGGTGGGAAATCGGCCCATCGGCCGGCGGTATGACGGAGGTCGTGGTCTACTCGCGGCCGGGGTGCCACCTGTGCGAGGAGGCGGTGGCGAAGATCGTCGCCCTGCACGGGGAGGGGTATCGCTTCGGGCTGCGCGAGGTCGACATCGAGAGCGACGAGCTGCTGCTGCGCCGCCACCTCGAGCGGATTCCGGTCGTCGAGGTCGACGGTGTTGCGGTCTCGGAGCTGGTTCTGGACGAGACCGGACTGCGCGCCCGGCTCGATACTGTGGGGGCATGGTCGAGGTGATCGAGGAGTTCGACGCGCCAGAGGGCTTCCCGGTCGAAGGGGATCGCCTCTCGCTCGGCGTCGCCGCCCGCCTCTCCCGCTACCTGCAGGTGCTGACGCAGGCGCGCAAGATGGGGCGGGAGACGATCTCCTCGCAGGAGCTCTCCGAGTACACCCACATCAACCCGACCCAGATCCGCCGCGACCTCTCCGGCTTCGGCAAGTTCGGCAAGCGCGGGGTCGGCTACAACGTCGAGTCGCTGGTCTCGGAGATCCGCAAGATCCTCCGCACCTCCGGCCAGCACAACATCGCCCTCTTCGGCGCCGGCAACCTCGGCCAGGCGATCGCCAGCTCGGCGATCTTCGCCGACCACGGCTTCCAGGTGAAGGCGGTCTTCGACGCCGACCCGGTCGTCGTCGGCACCGAGATCGGCGAGTTGAAGGTGCGCGCCCTCGACGACCTGCAGGCGGTCGTCGCCGAGGAGGAGATCGTGGTCGGCGTGCTCGCGGTGCCCGCCGGCGCCGCCCAGGAGGTCGCCGACCGCCTCGTCAAGGCCGGCGTCAAGATCATCTTCAACTACTCCGAGCAGCTGCTGCAGGTGCCGCCGGAGGTGACGGTCCACACATCCAGCCCCGCCGTCGACCTGCTCTACGCGCTCTACTTCTACCTGGCCTGATTCCTTGTCGCTAGACCTCGACCTCGTCCGCGAGAGATTCGAGTCCTCCACCGATTTCACGATCGGGCTCGAGGAGGAGTTCGCGATCCTCGATCCGACCACGCTGGAGCTGGAGCACCGCTTCGAGGACGTCTATGCCGCCTGCGAGCGGGACGAGTTGCTGGCCGAATCGGCGGCCGGCGAGCTGATCGCCGCCGAGGTCGAGATCCGCTCCGGGCGGGCCGAGAGCTTCGCCGAAGCCCTCGCCAAGCAGCGCCGGCGGCGGGCGCGACTGTTCGAGACGGTCGGCGACATGGGCCTGGCGCTGGGCGCCACCGGCACCCATCCCTGGGCGAGCTACCTCGACCAGCGGATCATCGACACGCCGCACTACAACCGCCTGCGCCATGAACTGGGCTGGGTGGCGCAGCGCAACAACACCTGGAGCACCCATGTCCACATGGGCGTCCGCGGCGCCGATCGGGCGATCGCCGTCTGCGACCGGATGCGGGATCTGCTGCCGTTGCTGCTCGCGGTCTCCGCCAACTCGCCCTTCCTCGACCGCCGCGACACCGGCCTGCACACCGTGCGCACCGAGATCTTCACCCGCACCTTCCCGCGCTGCGGCGTGCCCTCGCCGTTCCGCGACTGGGACAGCTACGCGGGCTTCGTGAGCGGGCTGGAGCGGCTGGGCTCGATCGTCGAGTCGACCCAGCTCTGGTGGAGCGTGCGCCCCCATCACCACTTCGGCACCGTCGAGGTGCGGATCTGCGACGCCCAGACCCGCGGCGACGAGTCCTTCGCGCTGGCCGGGCTGATCTCCGCCTGCATCGCCCAGGCGGCGCTCGACTATGACGAGCACGGTTACGAAGGCGCCGGGGCGCCGCTGGCCGACCGCGAGATCGAGGAGAACCTCTGGCGGGCGATCCGCCACGGGCTCAGCGGCAAGCTGATCGACTTCCGGCGCGGGGTGGAGGTGGAGGCACGGGCGGCGCTCGACGAGGTGCTGGCCTGGGTCGCGCCGGCCCGGTCCCAGCTCGGCATCGAGTTCGAGCTGCCGGACCGAAACGGCGCCCAGCGGGCGCGCGATGCGCTCGACGCGGGGGTCCCGATCGAGAACATCTACCGCGACGCGGTGGCCGAGACCAGGCGAACCTACGCCGGCGTCGGCGAGACCGCAAAACCCTCCTGAACTGGGGCTATAGGCGGCGACGCCGTCTCCGTCTATAGACTCCCGCGCCGCTAAATCCACCGGAGGAACGAACTTGACCAGCTTCTTGACCGATTACGGGGTAGTTGTCGCGCTTGTGTGTGCCGGCGCTGCCGTCGTCTATGGACTCATAGTCACCCAGCGCCTGCTTGCCAAGTCCCCTGGCAACGACCGGATGCAGGAAATCTCCGGTGCCGTTCAGGAGGGCGCGCAGGCCTACTTGAACCGCCAGTACACGATCATCGCCGCGGTCGCGATACCGCTCGCGATCGTGCTCTTGGTCCTGCAGGACTGGAAGACCGCGCTTGGCTTCGTGATCGGCGCCGTTCTCTCCGGCGCCACCGGCTTCATCGGGATGAACGTCTCGGTGCGGGCCAACTCGCGGGTCGCCGAGGCCGCCCGCGGCGGCGTGCCGCCGGCGCTCGACGTCGCCTTCAAGGGTGGCTCGGTCACCGGCCTGCTGGTCGTCGGCCTGGCGCTGCTCGGCGTCGCCGGCTACTACGGCGCGCTCGTCATCACCGGCAGCACCGACAAGGAGGCCGTCGACGCGCTGATCGGCCTTGGCTTCGGTGGCTCGCTGATCTCCGTCTTCGCCCGTCTCGGCGGCGGCATCTTCACCAAGGCCGCCGACGTCGGCGCCGACCTCGTCGGCAAGGTCGAGGCCGGCATCCCCGAGGACGATCCGCGCAACCCGGCCGTGATCGCCGACAACGTCGGCGACAACGTCGGCGACTGCGCCGGCATGGCCGCCGATCTGTTCGAGACCTACGCGGTCACCTCGGTCGCCGTGATGCTGCTCGGCGTCCTCACCTTCACCACCGACTACGCCCGCGAGGTGGCGATCTTCCCGCTGGTCATCGGCGGTATCGCGATTCTCGCCTCGATCGTCGGGGCGCTCTCAGTGCGGACCAAGTCCGACAAAGTCGAGGGTGCGCTGTACATCGGCATGCTCGTCTCCGGGCCTCCTCTCGATCGTCGCCTTCTACCCGATTACCGATTGGCTGATGAGCGAGCCGCTCCGGCTCGGCTTCGCCAGCACCGCGGCCGACGCCGTCAGCGTCACCGACCTCTGGCTCTGCGCCGTGATCGGCATCGCCGTCACCGCGCTGCTGTTCGTGATCACCGACTACTACACGTCGACCCGCTTCCGCCCGGTCAAGACCATTGCCCAGGCCTCGGAGACCGGTCACGCGACCAACATCATCCAGGGCCTCGCCCAGGGCTACCAGTCGACCGCCGCTCCGGCGATCGTCCTCGCCCTGGCGATCCTCGGCGCCAACGAGCTCGCCGGCATCTACGGCATCGGCATCGCCGTGATGGCCCAGCTCTCGCTCTGCGGCCTGATCGTCGCCCTCGACGCCTTCGGGCCGATCACCGACAACGCCGGTGGCATCGCCGAGATGGCCGAGCTGCCGGAGGACGTCCGCAACGTCACCGACCCGCTCGACGCGGTTGGAAACACGACCAAGGCGGTGACCAAGGGATACGCGATCGGCTCCGCGGCACTGGCCGCGCTGGTGCTGTTCGCGGCCTTCAAGAGCGAGCTCGCGGCCGAAGCCCCGTCTGGCTTCGACCTCAACGGGCTCTTCAACCTGACCAGCCCTGACGTGCTGATCGGGCTGATCATCGGCGGCATGATGGTCTACCTGTTCATGGCGCTCTCGATTGAGGCGGTCGGCCGTGCCGGCGGCCAGGTCGTCGAGCAGGTCCGCAAACAGTTCCGCGAGCACCCGGGGATCATGGAGGGGACCGAAAAACCCGAGTACGGGGAAACGGTCAGCATCGTCACCCTGGCGGCGCAGAAAGAGATGATCGCGCCCGCTCTGATCCCGATCGTCATTCCCGTCATCGTCGGCCTGCTCAGCGTCGACGCGCTCGGCGGCCTGCTGATCGGCGTCATCGTCGTCGGCCTCTTCGCCGCGATCTCGATGACCGCCGGCGGTGGTGCCTGGGACAACGCCAAGAAGCTGATCGAGGACGGCGCCCACGGCGGCAAAGGCTCGCCGGCCCACGAAGCCTCGGTAACCGGCGACACGGTCGGCGATCCCTACAAGGACACGGCCGGGCCGGCGATCAACCCGATGATCAAGGTGGCGAACATCGTCGCCATCCTGATCATCCCGATCGTTCACTTTTAAGCGCTGGCAAGGGGAGGGGCGTTGTGCCCCTCCCCCGAAAGCCGTCGCGCAGCTGGGTTGCCGGCAAGGGTCCAGGCGCGGTTCCTTGAGCTTTCGTGGGAGGGGCACAACGCCCCTCCGCTCGGAAGCGGTTGGAGGACGATCGGGACGGACAGCACCGGCTCGTTCGCCTAGCTGGGTAGGGCTGGGGGTTAGGCGGCGTCGCGGGTGGTGCTGGGGGACGGCAGAGCTGCGATCAGCTCGGGTGGGAGGCGGTTGCTGGCCTCCCAGATCTCGAAGCCCATCAGGTGATCGTCGTCGGGATTGCGGTCGATCAGGCCCCAGTCGTGCTCCTCGCTGACAGCGGATCCTGACTCGAGCACGATCAGGGCGATGTCGACCTCGGGGTCGTAGTGGGCGCGCATCTGCCGAGGGTAGCGCTGAGCGTGATGGCGCGCTAGAGGGGCCACGCACTCACAATCCGCGCTGCGCCGCTGTCGACGCCATGGGGATGGTCGTAGATGACGACGAAGCGATGGTCGGGGTCAGTGCTCGTGATCCGCCACTGAGCCCGCCCTCGATTGATCGCCCTTTCACTGTGCCGACGCTCGATCGTTTGCTCAACGGCCCGATGGGACAGCTCACGCTCACGGACACGCATTTGGGCATGTCGGGTCCAGACAAAGCGCTTGACTCTCGGAGTTGGGGTATCCCCTTGGGGTTGGGTTGGAAGGCACCCGCCCTCAAGGGAGTGGCGCGCGAGGTTTCTCCCCCCTTACGTTCCTGGGAGCGGATCGCCTGGTGCGGGCGCGGGGGGTTTTCGGGGTGCGGGATGCCGTCGTCGTCACCCAGGGCTTCCACATGCCGCGGGCGCTGTTCCTCGCCGACGAGGCGGGAATCGACGCCACCGGGCTGACGGCCGACCTGCAGGGCTGGGGCGTCCAGGGGCGCAAGAGCGAAGCGCGCGAGGTGCTCTCACGGGTGAAGGCGGTCGCCGACGCCATCCTCGACACCCCGGCGCTGGCGGGGCCGAAGATCCCGATTGCCACCACCGACGGCCGCGAAAGCTGGGGCCCTGCGCCGCCCAAGGGGACGCCGCCCGCGGGGGCGCCGGAGCATTGACCCTGGGAACTCTGACCTAACCGCCGCAGCTCGCCAACGCGTTGGCGTAGAAGCGCAGGTACGCGGCCCAGTGGGGGTTCCAGTAGTTGTTGTCGTGGCCGCCGTGCCAGGAGTGGGCGCTGAGGTCGGTGCGGTCGGCCCGCAGGTAGCCGATGAAGCCTTCGTCATAGACGCGGAACGGGTCTTCGTCACCGTAGTCGTTCCAGACCGCATCCCGGCAAAGGCGTCGGGGTTGCCGCGGACCATGCCGACGACGTCGTTGCGGTTGAAGTCGGCGGCGTCGTCGAAGGCTCCGGGCGCGGTTTCGCCGGCTTCGAACCAGAGGGCGGGGGAGTGGCCGCCGACCGCGCAGAAGCGTCGCGGGTGCAGCAGCGCCAGGTCGTAGGCGCCGAAGCCACCCATCGAGATGCCGCCGATCGCCACCCGCCGCGGGTCGACGCCGTAGCGCCGCACCACCGTCGGGATCACCTCGCGCATCACGTAGCGGCCCCAGCGACCGCCGTCGCGGTCGTGCCAGTAGCTGTGGTCGCCGCCATCGGGGAAGGCGACGACGGGCGCTCTGCGCCCAAGCTTCGCCAGTCCCTTGTAGACGGCCTCGTTGCCGGTGAAGGTCCCGTCGGAGCCGCCGCGCCCGTGAAGGAAGACCAGCAGTGACCGCTTCCCCCGCGGTCGGCGCCTTGTCCGGGGTCGACGACCGCGACCCCCAGCTCGCGATGCACGGCCCGGCTGTGGACCGTCAGGTGGTCGACCTTGGCCCCGTGCTCGTTGACCGGCGCGAAGACGGCGGCGGCGAGGGCGAGGTAGACGGCGGCGGCGGCGAACAAGGCGATCACTATGACGGCCACCCGTCTGCGCCTGCGGATCTGCGCAGCGGTGGGACGGCGCGGGCGGTTCATCCGGCAGCAGGTTAGTGTCGCGCCGTGGGCCTCGACTGGATCAATGTCGCTGACGCCGAGCGCGAGGGGCTGGAGAAGCTCGAGCAGGGGCCGCGGGATTACTTCGCCGGAGGTGCCGGTGATGAGGTGACACTGCGGGAGAACGTCGCCGCCTGGGGGCACTGGCGTCTGCGGCCGAGGGTGCTGACCGATGTGCAGGAGGTCTCGACCGCGGCTGAGGTACTGGGGAAGGCGGTGCGGGCGCCGATTCTGGTCGCGCCGGTCGCCTACCAGCGGATGGCGCACCCCGAGGCCGAGAGTGGGATGGCAGCCGGGGCCGCCGAGGCCGGGACCGTGATGTGCCTCTCGACCCTCTCGACCACCCGGCCGGCGGAGGTCGCCGCCGCCGCGCCTGCGGGCCGGCACTGGTTTCAGCTCTACGCCTTCAAGGACGCCGGCGTCACCAGGGCGCTGATGGACGAGGCGATCGACGCCGGCTTCGAGGCGATCCTCGTCACCGCCGACGCCCCGCCCGGCGGCAACCGCGAGCGCGACCGGCGCAACGGCTTCACCCTGCCCAAGGAGCTGGGGACGCCGAGCCTCAACGCCGCCACCGGCGGCGACAAGGAGCTGACGATCGAGCAGACCTTCGCCCTGATGAACCACACCCTCACCTGGGCCGATGTCGCCGACCTCGCCTCCGAATGCAGCCTCCCGGTCTTCGTCAAGGGCCTGCTCACCGCCGAGGACGCCGAGTTGGCGCTCGACCATGGCGCCGCCGGGGTCGTCGTCTCCAACCACGGTGGCCGCCAGCTCGACCGCTCCCTCGCCACCGCCGAGGCGCTGCCGGAGATCGTCGAGACGATCGACGGCCGGGCGACGGTCCTCGTCGATGGCGGCATCCGCCGCGGCGTCGACATCGCGATCGCGCTCGCGCTCGGCGCCGACGCCGTGCTGGTCGGGCGACCCGCCCTCTGGGGCCTGGCGGCCGCCGGAGCGGAGGGCGCCGGTCAGATCCTCGGCCTGCTCCGCGACGAGTTCGAGCTCGCCCTGGCGCTCTGCGGCTGCGCCTCTCCCGCCGACCTGACCCGCGCCCACGTGTGGAGAGCACCGGCAACGTCCGTATATTCGGTCTGAGTGACCGTTCGCGGCAGCTTCTAGATGGCCCAGCGCATACCCAGAGACGAATCGCTGAGCCGCGTCCACGGCGTCGGTGCGCTGTTCTCGGCCGCTTACGGCAACGTCGGCTCCTCGATCTACTACGCACTCGGGGTCACCGCCGCCTTCGCTCTCGGCCTGACCCCGGTCGCCTTCGTCATCTCCGGCCTGATCTTCGCCGCCACCGCCGCCACCTACGCCGAGGCGACGGTGATGTTCCCGGAGGCCGGCGGCTCCTCCAGCTTCGCCCGCCACGCCTTCAACGAGATGGTCAGCTTCGTCGCCGCCTGGGGGCAGATGCTCAACTACACGATCACGGTCGCGATCTCGGCCTTCTTCGTGCCCCACTACCTGGCGGTCTTCTGGCCCTGGCTCGGGCACGGTCCCGGCGACATCGTCGGCGGCGCGGTGCTGATCGTCGGCCTGGCGCTGATCAACATCCGCGGCACCGAGGAGTCGGCGAAACTGAACCTGGTCCTCGCCATCGCCGACCTCGCGACCCAGGTGGTGCTGGTCGGGATCGGCCTGGCCCTGGTCTTCAGCCCGCAGGTGCTGGTCGACAACATCCATCTCGGCGTCGCCCCGACCTGGAGCGACTTCGCGCTCGGAGTCGCGGTCGGGATGATCGCTTACACCGGGATCGAGACGATCTCCAACATGGCCGAGGAGGCCAAGGACGCGGCCCGCACGATCCCTCGCAGCGTCGGCCTCACCGTTGCCGCCGTGCTCGGCCTCTACCTGCTGATCCCGATCGTCGCCCTCTCGGCGATGCCGGTGACCGAAAACGCCGCCGGCCACTTCAGCACCCCCCTCGGCAGCACCTTTGCCGACGACCCGATCCTCGGCATCGTCGAGAACCTCGGGCTCTCCTCGGTGCCGACCGAAATCCTCCGCTACTACGTCGGCGTGCTGGCGGCGGTGATTCTGTTGATCGCCACCAATGCCGGCCTGATCGGCGTTTCCCGGCTCACCTACTCGATGGGCCAGCACCGGCAGCTGCCCGAGGCGCTGCGCCAGGTTCATCCCAAGTACCGCACCCCCTACATCGCGATCCTGATCTTCGCCGCGGTCGCGATCGTCACCCTGCTGCCGGGCCAGACCGACTTCCTGGCGACGATGTACTCGTTCGGGGCGATGCTCTCGTTCACGATCGCCCACGTCGCCCTGATCCAGCTACGGCGCCGCCAGGGCGACGTCGAGCGCTCCTGGAAGGCGCCGTTCAACATCCGCGCCCGCGGCTTCGACGTTCCGATGGTCGCCGTGCTCGGCGGCCTCGGCACCTTCGTGGCCTGGATCGTGGTGATGGCGCTGAACCCGCGCACGCTCGTCGTCGGGACCGGCTGGATGGTGCTGGGGATCGCCGTCTACGTCCTCTACCGCCGTAATCAGAAGCTGCCGCTGACCGAGACCGTGAAGGTGGTGACGCCGGAGCCGCTGGGGGTTGAGGAGGTCGAGTACCGCAGCGTCCTGGTCGGCTTCGAGGACGACGAATCGTTCTCGCCGGAGATGGTCGCGACCGCGGTCAAGCTCGCCTCCAAGCGCCGCCGCGGGATCCACGTGCACTCGATGCTGACCGTCCCCACCAACCTCCCGCTCGACGCCGAGATGCCCGACCGCGAAGAGGCGGCGCAGCGGATGATCGAGGAGGCGAAGCTGATCGGCGGCCAGCGCGTGACCGGCCACGTCGCCCGGGTCCGGCCCGGCCAGGCCGGCTACTCGATCTCCGAGGAGGCGGAGCTGATCGAGGCGGCCGCGATCGTGATCGGCCTCCGTTACCGCGCCGGGGTGCCGCAGTACGACAAGACCCTGCAGACGGTCCTCGGCGAGCGCCCCTGCCGGGTGATCGTCGTCTCCGACCCGACCGGCAACCCGGTCGCGGTGCCGACCGAAGCGATCGTCGAGGTCACCAGGTGATCTACCGCCACGCGGTGCGCGGGCTCTCCGCCACCTTCATCCTGATCGGGCTGGTGGTGCTGGTCGTGACCCTGGTCAACGGCGGCGGCCCGGCCTCGGTCGGGGTCCTGCTCGGCATCGCCTTCCTCGCCGTCGGCGCCGGGCGGCTCTGGATCGCCGCGAGGATGGAGCGATGAGCGAGCCGGGCAAGTCGCCACCCGGCGGTCGGCAGTCCGATCGTCTGCTCAAGCGCGGCCTTGGCGTTCCCTACCTGTTCGCCGCCGCCTACTCGGCCGTCGGCTTCTCGATCTACTTCGCGCTCGGGGTCGTCGCCGACCGCGGCCTCGGGCTGACGCCGCTGATCTTCCTCGCCTCGGGTCTGCTGTTCGGCCTGACGACCCTCAGCTACGTCGAGGGTGGGGCGATGTTCCGCGAGCGCGGCGGCTCCTCGACCTTCGCCCGCCACGCCTTCAACGAGCTCGTCGCCTTCATCGCCGGCTGGGCGATCCTGATCGACTACCTGATCGTGATCGCCCTGGCGGCGATCTCGGTGCCCCACTACCTGGAGCCGGTCTGGGGTGGCTTCGCCAGGCCAGGCTGGGAGATCGGCATCGCTGCCGTGGTGATCGCCGCCGCCTGTGTGCTCAACATCCTCAACGTCACCGGCCGCGAGAGGGGGCGCTCGCTGGCGCTGCTGGCTCTGGCCGACCTCGGCCTGCAGCTGGCGGTGATCGCCGTCGGGGCCCTCGTCGTCCTCCATCCCGACCGCCTCACCGAACAGCTGCACCTCTTCTCCGACCCCAGTTTCAGGGACATCGTCTACGCCGCCGTGGTGGCGATGCTCGCCTACGCCGGAATCGAGGCCGCCTCCGACCTGGCGCCGGACATCGAGGTCGACCGTCGCGACCTCAGGCGGATCGCCTCGCTGGGGGCGCTCGGCGTCCCCCTCGTCTACGCCGGCATGGCCGCGATCGCGCTGATGGCGGTGCCCGTGGTCGCCGGCCCCCACGGGCCCGAAACCGCGCTCGGCAACCAGTTCGTCGAGGAGCCGGTGCTGGGGGTGGTCTCGGCTTTCCACCCCGCCTGGGTCGCCGACTCGATGCGCTGGATGGTGGCCCTGATCGCGACGCCGGTTCTCTTTTGGGCCGCCAACACCTCGATGCTCGGCGTCTCCCGCCACATCTACACGCTGGCGATCAATCGCCAGATCCCCAGCTGGCTGGGCAAGCTCGAGCGACGCAAGGCGACGCCCTACGTGGCGATCGTGATCAGCGGTGTGATCGCGCTCGGCCTGGTGATCCCGACCGACGTCAAGCTCCTGGCCGGGATCTACGCCTTCGGCGCCACCCTGGCGATCACCATCGCCCACCTCTCGATCATCCGCCTGCGGGTCAAGGACCCGGGCCGGAGCCGGCCCTTCCGGATCCCGATGGGGATCCCCTGGCGCGGCGCCGAGCTGCCGCTGCCGGCGATCGTCGCCGCCGTCCTCAGCGGCCTCGCCTTCATCAGTGTCCTCGTCTACCACGACATCGCCCGTCTGGTCGGCGGCGGCTGGATGATCTTCGGGCTGATCTTCTACGTCGTCTACCGCAAGGTGTTCGAGGGGACGACACTGACCAAGCGGGTCTCGGTTCCTGAGCATGCCCTGACCAAGCAGGTTCCGGAGGTCGAATTCCGCAACATCCTCGTGCCGGTCTTCGGGACCAAGCTCGACGACGACATCGTCGCCACCGCCGGCCGCCTTGCCGCGGCCGAGCAGGCCGAGTCCGGCAAGGACGAGGAGGATGCCCGCCTCGACCTCGTCTATGTGATCGAAGTGCCGCTGACCGTGCCGCTGGACGCGCCCCTTCCGCCCGAGCGCGAGGACGAGGCGCGGCGGGCGCTGGAGCGCGCCCGCGAGGTCGGCGAGGAGTACGAGGACGTCGGCGTCAGCACCGAGGTGATCCGCGCCCGCAAGGTCGGTGCCGGCATCCTCGAGGCGGCGCGGCGCAGTGGCTCGGAGGCAATCGTGATCGGCGGCGAGCCGCCCTCGAAGATCCGCGGCGGGGCCAAGATCGGCGGCATCGGCGCCGCCAAGCCAGCCGAGATCGGGGCGGCGACCGAGTACGTGCTGAAGAAAGCTCCGTGCCGCGTCTTGCTGACCGCACCTCCTGAAGCGCCCTAGCCGCCCTTCCCATCTAGTATCCGGCCAATGCTGATTTTGATTGTTGGTTGCGGCCGCGTCGGTTCTTCGGTCGCCCGGGCGATGCTGCGCGAGGGGCACGAAGTCTCCTGCCTCGACGAGGACCCCGAGTCGCACGCGCGGCTCGAGGTCGGGCTGGAGAAGAGCTGGGAGGATCTCGGCGGCCAGTTCACGGTCGGTGCCGGCCTCGAGACCGAGGCTCTTCTCGCCGCCGGGATTGAGCGCGCCGACGCCTTCATCGCTTCCACCGACGGCGACAACACCAACATCGTGATCGCCCAGATCGCCCAGAAACGCTACGAGGTGCCGACCGTGATCGCCCGCGTGCTCGACCCGCTGCGGGCCGAGTGGTACCAGCGCCAGGGCCTGAATACGGTCTGTCCGACCAGCGTCGCGATCGACATGCTCGAGAGCGCCGTGCGCAAGGGCGGCGAAGGCGGCGACCCGACCGACGGCGCGGCGGAAGCCGCCTAGAGAAGGACTGGGGAGCGGATGTACATCATCGTCGTCGGAGCGGGCAAGGTCGGGTGGAACCTGGCGCGCGAGCTGCTGGAGAAAGACCACGAGGTGACGCTGATCGAGAACGACCGGCGCCGCTACCTGACCGTCGAGCAGGAGCTCGAGCACAACGTCTCCTACGGCGACGCCTCCGAGCTCTGGGTGCTGGAGCGGGCCGGGGTCCAGCGCGCCGACATGGTGATCGCGGTGACCGGCGACGACGAGGACAACATGCTGATCTGCCAGGTGGCCAAGGAGAAGTACCTGGTCAACCAGATCATCGCCCGGGTAAACAACCCCCGCAACCGCCAGCACTTCGACCTGCTCGGGATCAAGCCCTCGGTCTCGGCCACCGACCTGATCCTGCGGCTGCTCGAGCACGAGGTGCCCGAGTACGGCCTCGTCCATCTGCTCGACCTGCAGGAGGAGCAGTTGGAGATCATCGAGATGCTGCTCGGCAGCGACTCCAGCGTCACCGGCCGCCGCGTCGGCGACCTGCGGATGCCCGAGGGCAGCCTGCTGATCTCGGTCCTGCGCGCCGGCAAGGGCTTCGTGCCGACCGCCGACACCGTGCTGGAGGAGGGCGACGAGATCCTGGCCGTGCTGGATCCGGGCAAGGAGGACGATCTGAAGGTTCTCTTCGGGCCCGAAGGCAACGGCAGCAACGGCGCCTGAATGGCCTCTCGCGAGGTCGATTTCCTCCTCATCGGCGGCGGCATGGCTTCTGCCCACTGCGCCGCCGAGCTGCGAAGACGCGGCGCCGAGGGGTCGATCCTGCTGGTCGGCCGCGAGCCGGAGCCGCCCTACGAACGCCCGCCGGTCTCCAAGGAGTACCTGCGCGGAGAGGCCGAGCGCGCCGATGCCTACGTCAAGCCGCCCTCCTGGTACGAGCAGAACGAGGTCGAGCTGCTGAGCGGCCGCAACGTGATGTCGCTCGACACCGCGAGCCGTACGGTGAAGGTCCAGGGAGGGGAGGAGGTCGGCTTCGGCAAGGCGCTGATCGGCACCGGGGCGATGGTCAACATCCTCCGCGTCGAGGGCGCCGAGAACGAGGGCATCCACTACCTGCGCGCCTTCGGCAACGCCGACGCGATCCGGGCCGAGGCCGAGGCGGCCGAGCATGTGGTCCTTATCGGCGGCAGTTACGTCGGCACCGAGGTCGCCGCCTCGCTGACCGCGATGGGCACCAGGTGCTCGATCGTGGCGATGGAGGACGTCGCGCTCTCGCGCACCTTCGGCGCCGACGCCGGGCGCTGGTTCCAGGAGAGGATCGAAGCCAACGGCGTCCAGTTCCACGGCGGCGAGGAGCTCGAGGCCTTCGAGGGCGACGGCCGCGTCGGCGCGGTCGTGACCAAGAGCGGGCTCAGCATCGAGTGCGACCTGGTCGTCGTCGGCGCCGGCGTGCGGGCCGACGCGATGCTGGCGCAGCGGGCCGGGCTCGAGGTCGACAATGGCGTTGTCTGCGACTCGAAGCTGGAGACCTCGGTCGCCGGCATCTACGCGGCCGGCGACTGCTGTTCCTACGACAGCGTCGTCCACGGCCGCCGCCTGCGGGTCGAGCACTGGGACGTGGCGATGCAGCAGGGCATCCACGCCGCCGGCAACATGCTCGGCGACGATCGCGACTACGAGGTCGTCCCCTACTTCTTCAGCGACCTCGCCGACTGGGCCAGCCTCGAGTACGTCGGCCCGGCCCAGGACTGGGACGAGGAGGTCTGGCGCGGCGATCGCGAGCGGGGCGAGTTCTCGGTCTGGTACCTCAGGGCCGGTCGCGTCGCCGGCTGCCCTCAGCGTCGGCCGCTCCAAGGACCTGGCCGAGGCCCGCCGCATGCTGGCCGACGGCGTCGACGTGTCGGGCGCTCGTGATCGCATCCGCGATCCCAGCGCCGACCTGTCGGCGATCTCCTGACCAGGACGCGCGATATCCTCAAATCCATCGCCTTGCGGCCTGGTGTAATGGCAGCACACCTCTCTCTGGAAGAGGCAGTCGGGGTTCGAGTCCCTGGGCCGCAGTTCTTTGACCAGACTGGCCAAGATCCCCACGGTGCTTGCGGTGCCGCTGACCGCGCTGGCGATCGCCGGCTGCGGTGGCGGCGGTGGCGACTCGACCTCGACCGCGGCGACCACCGAAACCACGACGGCGCTGAGCAAGGCCGACCTGATCTCCCAGGGCGACGCGATCTGCGGCGAGGTCAACAAAGCCGTCGGCGCGGCGGAAATCGTCACCGCCGAAGGCGGGGAGCCCGAACTGGCGACCAAAGTCGCCGGCTTCTACGCCGGCATGGTCGAGAGCATCAAGGGCCTGGGAGCGCCTGAGGAAGCGGAGGGCTACCCCGAACTCATCGCGGCGGCTGAAGCGCTGTCGGCAGCAGAGGGCGAAGCGAAGCTGGCGGCCGAACGCGAAGACACGGCAGCCCTCGAAGAAGCTGCTGCCCGGGCCGAATCCGCCCGGGAAGAATTCGAGAGCGTGGCTGGCGAATACGGCTTCGAAGACTGCAGCGAAGGCCCCAGCGCCCCGACCGCTTCCGGCACCGGCACCGCCGGGTCCGAAGAAGGCGGGGTCGAAGTGGCGCCGGAAGAGCGAAGAAGTGGCGCCGGAAGAAGAAGCCGCCCCGGAAGAAGTCGTTCCCGAAACCGGCGGTGCCGGGGGCGGAGTTGAAGAAGCCGCGCCGGAAACCGGCGGCGGCACCAGCGGCGGTGGGTCCGGCGGGATCGGCCCGGGCTGATTTCGGCTCACGCGGCAGAAGACTCAGACCAGGCTCCGTACAACCTCGAGTAGACCCCGCTCGCCGCGATCAGCTCGTCGTGCGTGCCCTGCTCGGCGATCTTGCCGTCTTCGAGGACGACGATCTTGCCGGCGCGGCGGATCGTCGAGAGCCGGTGGGCGATGACGATCGCGGTGCGGCCCTGGAGCAGACGCTCGAGGCCTTTCTCGATCGTCTTCTCGGTGCGGACATCGACGTTGGAGGTGGCCTCGTCGAGGATCAGGATGCGGGGCTCGGCGAGCAGGGCGCGGGCGAAGGCGATGAGCTGGCGCTGGCCGGCCGAGAGCTGGACGCCGCGCTCGCCGACCTCGGTCTCGATCCCGTCCGGGAGGGCGGCGACGAACTCGGTGGCGCCGACCGTGGCCACGGCCGACTCGATCTCCTCCAGGCTCGCCTCCGGCCGGCCGAAGGCGAGGTTCTCGCGGACGCTGCCGGAGAAGAGGAAGCCCTCCTGGGGGACGATCCCGAGCTGGCGCCGCAGCGCCCGCTGCCGCACCCCGCGCAGGTCGTGGCCGTCGACCAGCACCCGGCCCTGCTGCGGGTCGTAGAAGCGCGCCACCAGCTTGGCGAAGGTCGACTTGCCGGCGCCGGTGGCGCCGACCAGGGCCAGGGTCTGGCCCGGCGGAACGTGCAGGTCGACACCCTCGAGCGCCCAGGCGTCGTCGGCCGGCTCGGCGTCCTCGCTGTAGGAGAACCACACGCCCTCCAGCTCGATCTCGCCGCGCAGCGTCCCGGGGTCGATCGCGTCGGGGGCGTCGACCATGTCCGGCTTGGTGTCGAGCAGGTCGAAGATCTTGTCCAGCGCGGCCATCCCCTGCTGGTAGGTCGTGTAGAGCTGGGAGAGCTGCTGGATCGGTTCGAAGAAGGTGGTCAGGTAGCCGACGAAGGCGACGATGATGCCGATCTGGATCGCCCCGTCGATCGCCTGGGAGCCGCCGTAGACGAGGATCACCGCGGTCGCCAGCGCCGCCAGCAGTTCGACCGCCGGGAAGTAGGAGGCGTTGAGGTAGACGGTCTTCATGTTGATTTCCCGGTTCTGCTCGTTGAGCTCGGTCATCGCATCGACGTGGCGCGTCTCCTGGCCGAAGCTGCGCACCACCCGAACCCCGCTCAGCGTCTCCTGCAGGTAGCCGGTGATCGCCGCGATCCGCTCCCTGGTCATCCGGTAGGTGCCCTGGGAGACGATCCGGAAGACGACGCTGGCGACGAGCAGCAGCGGAAAGGTGAGGAAGGTGACCAGGGCCAGCCGCACGTCGAGGGCGAGCATGATCACGACCACGCCGACCAGGGTCAGGGTGCTGGAGAACATCGTCACCACACCGTCGGTGACGAGCTGGTTGAGCGCCTCGATGTCGTTGGTCATGCGCGAGATCAGGACGCCGGGGCTGCGGCGGGTGAAGAACCCGATCGACATCGACTGCAGGTGGGCGAACACGCGCTGGCGCAGGTTCTGCAGCACCCGCGTCCCGACCCATCCGACCATGTAGGTCTGCAGGTAGGTGGCGGCGGCGTAGAGGACGGCGACGGCGACGAAGGCGAGGACGATCAGGTCGAGAGCGGCGACGTCGCCGGTGAGGATGCCGGAGTCGATCGCGCGTCCGGCCAGGTACGGCGGCGCCAGCCCGGCGGCGGTCGCCGCCAGCAGCCCGACGAACATCAGCGCCACGCGGCCGCGGTAAGGCCGCAGCTGCCCGACCAGCCAGCGCACCTTGCGGCCGCGCTGGTCCTCGCCGCGGATCAGCCTCCAGAGCGCCGCAAACAGCAGCGCGATGTTCCTTAGCGCGCTCTGGCGGGGCAAAGGAACAGCGGGGCGGGATTTCTCGCTCACAGCCGTGCCATCTCCTCGCGCTGCTCGAGGTCGCGCTGGAGGAAGACCGAGTCGGCGAGGCCGTGCTCGGCGATCTCGCGGTAGAAGCCGCAGCCCCGCATCAGCTCCTCGTGGGTGCCGCGGTCGACGATGCGGCCGCCGTCGATGACGACGATCTCGTCGGCGAGGGAGACGGTGGAGAGCCGGTGAGCGATGATGAACGTGGTGCGGCCGGCCATCGCCTCCTGGAGGCCGGATTTGATCGCCGCCTCGGTGGTCGCGTCGACCGACGAGGTGGCGTCGTCGAGGATCAGGATCCGCGGGTCGGCCAGCAGCGCTCTGGCGATCGCCACCCGCTGGCGCTGGCCGCCGGAGAGGGTCAGGCCGCGCTCGCCGACCCGGGTCTCATAGCCGTCGGGCAGCTCGCGGATGAAGCTGTCGGCCTGCGCCCGCCGGGCGGCCGCTTCGATCTCCTCCATCGTCGCCTCCGGGCTGGCGTAGGCGATGTTCTCGGCGACGCTGGCGGTGAAGAGGAAGCTGTCGTCGGCGACGAAGGCGATCTCCTTGCGCAGCGAGGCGACGTCGACCTCGCGCACGTCGACGCCGTCGACCAGGACGGCGCCCTCGGTGGGGTCGTAGAGCCGCGCGATCAGCGCCACCAGGCTGGTCTTGCCCGAGCCCGAGGGTCCGACCAGCGCCACCGTGCGCCCGGCCTCGACCTCGAGCGAGACGCCGGTGAGGGCGGGCACCGCTTCGTGCCCGGGACTGCATCAAATTCCACGTCCCCGGCCGGGAAATTTGATGCAGCTCGGGGTCGGGCTCGTTGGGGCTCTCGTAGCGCAGGCTGACGTCGCGAAGCTGCACGCGGCCGCCGCCGGCCGGCAGCTCTGGCGCTCCGGGCGGGCTCTCGATCCGCGGCTCGCGGTCGAGGATTTCGAAGAGGCGGTTGCCGGAGGCGATCGCCCGCTGCGCCATTCCCATCGCCACCCCGAGCATTCGCAGCGGTCCGGCCAGCATCACCAGGTAGGTGTAGAAGGCGGTGAAGTTGCCGAGGCTGAGGTTGCCGGCGATCACCTCGCGGCCGCCGATCAGCAGCACCAGGGCGATTCCGAGCTGCGGCAACAGCCCGATCAGCGGCGAGAAGAAGGCCTGCAGCCGGGTCGAGTAGATGCTCTGGTCGAAGACCCGGGAGACCGAGCGGCTGAACCGCGCCAGCTGGTATTCCTCGCGGGCGAAGGCCTTGACGATGCGGATCCCGGAGACGTTCTCCTCGGCCTCCGCGGTCAGCTCGGCGAGCCGCTGCTGGACCTCCTGCTGGGCGGGGCGGGAGACGCGGTTGTAGCGCGAGGCGGTGTAGACGATGAAGGGGGCGGGGGCGAGGGCGATCAGCGCCAGCCAGGGGTTGATAGCGAGCATCACGGCGCTGGCGAGGACGATCGTCAGCAGGTTCTGGGTGATGAAGATCAGGCCGTAGCCGAGGAAGAAGCGGATCGCGCCGAGGTCGACCGTCGCCCGTGACATCAGCTGGCCGGTCTGCTGCCCGTCGAAGAAGCCGAGCTCGAGCCGCTGCAGGTGGGCGTAGAACATCTGCCGCAGGTCGAATTCGACCGCCAGCGAGACCTTGCCGGCGACCAGGCGCCGGACCACGGTCAGCCCCAGGCGCAGGACGGCGGCGCCGAAGATCGCAAGCGCCAACGGCAGCAGGTCGGGCTTGTCGCCACTCTCGATCGCGTTGACGGCGCGCCCGATCAGCCACGGGATCAGCACCGTCATCCCCATCGCCGCCCAGGCGAACGCCAGCGATCCCCATAGCTGGGGACGGTAGGGACGCAGGAAGCCCATCAGACGGCGGTACGTACGCATTCCCCCTCACTATACAAAGTGAAGTATTGGATCCGGCCGGTAGCGGGAGGGGCCGGCGCCACGCATGACCTCGCCGGGCCGGCCCCCGCTTGCCTTCAGATGCTTCTCAGGCTTGCTTGTGAATCGAGACCATCGGAGCCAAGTGGCTCATCGCAGACATCTTCATCGTTCGTCACCCCCTCCCATCAGCTTGTCTTTAAGAGGACCGGAACGACTACTAAAAACGCTTCAAGCAATGGAGACGACTTAGCCAAATACTGGATTCAACTGCTCAAGAATCGCCTACGATGTTTTTGGTCTGGAGATTTCGAACGGGAGGGAGAACGCATGGCATCTGTTAGGGAGCAAAGGGAGGGGGCCGCCGATGAGAGCCTTCTTAAGCTCTTGGCTCATCCGCTGCGCTGCCGCTGTCAGACGTACCTCTGTGAACGCACCGCGAGTCCCAACGAACTGGCGAACAGGTTCGACGAGGCGGTGGGAAACGTCGCCTATCACTGCCGGGTTCTGGAGGAACACGACTGCATCGAATTGGTCGACACGGCGCAGCGCCGCGGGGCCACCGAGCACTACTACCGCGCTACCCAGCGCACCGAACTCAGCGAGGAGCAGTACGGGGCACTTTCGATTTCAGACCGGCTGGAGTTCACCAGGGAGTCGATTCGGCTCTCGATGGCAGATGCGCTGACCGCCTTAGCGGAGACAACCTTCGTTCAGCGCCCGGACCATCAGATGGCGCGCCAGCTGGGGCATGTCGACGAGGAGGGGTGGGAAAAGCTCCAAGGCGTCTTCGCCGAAGCTTTCGCGAAGGTGGACGAGGAGGTTGCCGCCGCCGCTAACAGGCGAGTCAGCGATCCCACGCTTGAGGCAATCCCGGTTCGAGCCGTGACCATGCTTTTCGAGATGCCGAAATTGGGTGAGCAGGGCAAGTAGTCAACCACCGAGCCGGGCGGCGGCCTTGGCGCTCGGGACTTTGCTCTTCGGGCACGGTTTCGGGCCGTGGCCGGGGCGGGGGAGGATCTGGAAGTTGGTGACGGCGTGGAACGGCGTGGTGGCGCCGCTGTTCTGGGCCAGGTTGAGGATCAGGCGGTAGAAGCCCGGCGGCAGGCCGTGGTAGAAGATCTCCGGCCGGGTCGCGGGCGAGTAGCTGCCGGCGCTGCCGATCCGCTCCGCGAGGACGCCGTTGGGGCCGGCGTAGCGCGGGTAGTCGAAGGAGGCCCCGACCAGGCGGCCGTTGCCGATCGGGCTGTTGATCGCGTGCAGCAGCTTGACCGGGTCGACGCAGTCGGGTACGCGCTTGAGGCTGAAGCGAATGTTGCCCTCGCCGAGCTGCGGTTCGCGACCGAACTGGCGCGGCGCCAGGCGGAAATTCTCGACGATCGCCTTGACGACGACGGCGTGGCTGGTTTGCCTGGCCCCGTTGCGCGGGGAGATGATGTCTACGCTGGGCTTCCCGGGCACCGCTTCCGCGCTCGCCTGCGAGGGTTTGGAGTCTGAGCGCCCCCCAAAGGCCAGCGCCAGCCCGAGGACGACGACAGTCACCCCCAGCGCCACCAACGTTGCATTCCTCCCACTCATAAGACCGGAACACTACGCACCCCCACTCCCACCCCCAAACCCGCCTCGGCCGATGGGCCGATTTCCCACGACCTACGTGGGTTTTCGGCCCATCGGCGGCTGTGCTGGCCTGCTTGGCGTTGATGGCGGTGGGGGTCGCGCCGGCACGGGGCGCCGACCTCGCCGGGCACGTCAACCCCTTCGCCGGCACCCGCCCGGGGCCGGGGACCTTCGGCGGCGGCCACAACTTCCCTGGCGCCACCCTGCCCTTCGGGATGGTCCAGTGGGGCCCGGACACCTCCCCTTCGGCGCCGCACTCCGGCGGCTACGACCACCGCGACAACCACATCCGCGGCTTCAGCCTCACCCATCTCAGCGGTGCCGGCTGCGCCCTCTACGGCGACTTTCCCTTCCTGCCGACGACGGAGCCGCTGACCTCCTCGCCGGCCGCGCCCGGCGGTGGCCTCGACGGGCGCTTCCAGCCAGGCTTTTCGCATTCGGAGGAGACGGCCTGGCCTGGCTTCTACGAGGTCCGGCTCAACCCCGTCCGCGGCGCCGATATCGATGTCGCGCTGACGGCGACGACGCGGACCGGGATCGCCCGCTTCGAGTTCCCCCCGAGCCCGCACGCCAGCGTTCTAGTTGACGCCGGCGGCAGCGCTCAGCCCGACGACCAGGCCGCGGTCGCCGTCGACCCCGGCCGCCGCGAAATCTCCGGGACCGCCTCCAGCGGGCACTTCTGTGGCCAGCGTCCTCGCTACCGTGTTTACTTCGCCGCCGTCTTCGACCGCCGCCTCGCCGCCTCGGGAACCTGGGAGGGAGACTCGCTCGACCCTGGCGGCCTGGCGGCGGAAGACAGCCAGGAGCCGGCGGCCAACCCCCGCACCACCGCCCAGGCCGGCGCCTACGCCAGCTTCGACACCCGCGGGAGCCGCACCGTCACCGCCCGGGTCGGCATCTCCTTCGTCAGCGTCGCCGGCGCCCGCGCCAATCTCGCCGCCGAGAGCCGCGCCGCGGCTTCGGCGCGATCGCGCGCCCGCGCCCGCGGACGCTGGAACCAGGCGCTGGGTCGCGTCCGCGTCAGCGGCGGTCCCAGGCCCCTCCTCGACATCTTCTACACAGCGCTCTACCACGCTTTCCTGGCGCCGCGGACCTTCAGCGACGTCGGCGGCGCCTACCCGGGGATGGATGGCCGGATCCACGATGCGCGCGGCCGCGTCCAGTACGCCGACTTCTCCGGCTGGGACACCTATCGCACCCAGATCCAGCTGCTGTCGCTGCTGATGCCGGAGCGGGCCAGCGAGATGATGAGGTCGCTATTGGCCGACGCCGAGCAGAGCGGCTGCCTGCCGCGCTGGCCCTACGCCAACGGTCAGAGCATGACCATGGTCGGCGACTCGGCCGACCCGATCCTCGCCTCGGCGGCGGCCTTCGGCGCCGGCGCCTTCGACCGCCGGGCGGCGCTGGAGGCGATGGTGAGGGGCGCGAGCGAACCGTGCCGCAGCGCCAACGGCGAGTACCTCGAGCGCCAGGGGCTCCCCGACTACCTGCGGCTCGGCTACGTCCCCTTCGACCTCGACACCAACACCCGCAACGCCAACTCGATCTACGGTGACCCCGACGCCGTCTGGGGCTCGGCGGCGACGACGCTCGAGTACGCGGTCGACGACTTCGCGATCGCCCAGTTCGCCGCCCGCTCCCTCCACGACCGCGCCACCTACGCCGCCTTCATGCGCCGCTCCGCCAACTGGCGCCGCCTCTTCAACCCCGCCAGCGGCATGGTCGAGCCGCGCTTCGCCGACGGCCGCTTTCCGGCGCCCTACGACAATCTCCGTGGTGGCGGCTTCGTCGAGGGCAACTCGGCCCAGTACACCTGGATGGTCCCGCAGGATCCCGGCGGGCTGATCGCGCGGATGGGTGGGCCGCGACGGGCGGCGGCGCGCCTCGACCGCTTCCTGCGCGAGCTCAACGGCGGCCCGGGCGCGACCCACACCGATCACGCCCTGCTCGGCAACGAGCCGACCCTGCAGACGCCCTGGCTGTATGACTGGATGCGGCGGCCCTACCGCACCCAGGCCGCGGTTCGCCGCGCCCTGCTCGGCCTCTACAGCACCGCGCCCGACGGCTACCCGGGCAACGACGACCTCGGCACCCTCTCGGCCTGGTACGTGTTCGGGGCGCTCGGCCTCTACCCCGAGGTGCCGGGAGTGGGGGTGCTGGCGATCGGCAGCCCGCTCTTCGCGCGGACGGAGATCCGCCTGCCGCACCGGCGCCGGGCGCTGATCCTCGGTCGCGGCCACGGGCCCTACATCCAGTCCCTGCGCCTCAACGGACATACCTACGCCAAGCCCTGGACCACCTACTGTGCCCTCGCCCGCGGCGCCACCCTCTCCTTCCACCTCGGCCGTCGGCCGAACCGCCACTGGGGTGCCGCGGCTGCCGCCGCGCCGCCGTCCTTCGGCCCCCAGCGCCCGATGCCGAGGGGCGACTGCGCGCCGTGAGCGAACGCGCGACCGTGCTCTGGGCCCTCGCCGGGCTGACCGCCCTCGGCGTCGCTCTGCGCTTCGCCAGCCTCGGCGTTCAGAGCTACCACCACGACGAGGTGATCACGGCGCTGCGGGTGTTGCCGGGGAGCTTTGGAGAAATGCTGCACGCGGTCAAGGTCAGCGAGTCCAACCCGCCCCTCTACTACGTCCTCGGCTGGGCCTGGGCCAAGGAGTTCGGCACCGGCGAGGTCGGCCTGCGCTCGCTCTCGGCCCTGTTCGGAGCGGCCACGGTTCCGGTCGGCTACCTGATCGGTCGCCAGCTTGCGTCTCGCCGCGCCGGTCTCGTCCTGGCGGCGCTGGTCGCCGTCAACCCGATGCTGATCTGGTATTCGCAGGAGGCCCGCTCCTACGCGCTGCTGGTCTTCTTCGGCGCGCTCGCGACCTTCTTCTTCGTGCGGGCGCTCGACACGGGCCGGGGCCGCGACCTCGCCTGTTGGGCGCTGGCTTCGGCGCTGGCGCTCTGCAGCCACTACTTCGCCGTCTTCGCGGTCGCGATCGAGGCGGTCTGGCTGATCGTGGCACTGCGCTGGCGCAGGCGCGCGGTGTTGCCGGCGGTCGCCGCGGTCGGCGCGGCGGGCCTGGCGCTGCTTCCGCTCGCCAACTCGCAGACCAATGCGACCCACATCGACTGGATTGAAAACAGCCCGCTGGCCGAACGCTTCTGGGAGACCGCGGTCTCCTTCCTCGTCGGCGAAACCGGCCACGTGATCGCCGAGGCGCCGCGCGACCGCTACGCGCTGGTGCCGCTGATCCTGGTCGCCGCCGCACTCGCCCTGGCGGCGGTGCGGGGGAGCCGCCGCGAGCGGCGAGGGGCGGCGCTCGGGCTGGCACTGGGCCTCGGCGTCGCGGCCCTGACCGCGATCGCGGCCCTGGCCGGCAAGGACTACGTGGTCGAGCGCAACCTGCTGCCGGCCCTGGTGCCGCTGCTGGCCGTCGTCGCGATCGGGCTAGCCGGCGCCGGTGCCCGCCGGGTCGGGCTCTTCCTCGCGGTCGCCCTCTGCGCCTACTGGGTCGCCTTCGACGTCCACGTGACCCAAACTCCGAACCTGCAGCGCCCCGACTTTCGCGCCGTCACCGACGCGCTCGGGCCACCCGGCGGTCGCCGCGCGATCGTCACCTGGAAGCTGGCCGCCGATCCGGTGCGCTACTACCTCCACGACGGGGCGGTGCGCATGTACGGTGGAGAGGAGCGGATCCGCGAAGTCGCCGTTCTCCGCAAGCCTCTTGTGACCGGGCGGACGGTTACCCTTCCACCCTCGTTTCACCAGGTGGGGCGCGTACGAGCCGATCGCCTGACCGTGAACGTCTACTTCTCCAAGCGCCCCGTGCCAATCCACTTCGACACCCTGCGGAACCTGCCGACCGGCTTCGGCGAGGTCGCCGTGCTGCTCGACGGAGGGAAGCCGTGAGCGCCTCGGGATTCGCCGACAGGCTCGGAGCCGCGGCGCGGCGGCCGGCCAGCTGGTGGCAGCTCGCCAAGTTCGGGATCGTCGGCGGCTCCGGCTACCTGATCAACCTCGCTGTCTTCGCGGTCCTCGCCGGCAGCCTGGGCGTCCACCACGCGGTTGCCGCGATCGGCGCCTTCTGTGTGGCCGTGAGCAGCAACTTCCTCTGGAACCGCTACTGGACCTTCGGCCCCGGCGAGAGCTCGACCGGTTTCCAGGCCGTCCGCTTCTTCACCGTCAGCCTCGCCGCCCTCGCCCTCAACCTGGTCGTGCTCGAGGCGCTGGTGGCGGGTGGGGGAGTGGGGGATCTGACCGCCCAGGCGATCGCCGTCGCCGTCGCGATGCCCTTCAACTTTTTGGGCAACAAGCTCTGGACCTTCGCCTGACGGACCGTATAGCCGGCGCATCTCGGAGTCCTCGGTCGCTCGTGTGCGGAGCACACTTCGCTTCCTGCGTCCGCCGAGCTGCTTGGCTCTACGGCCCGTCAGTAGCCTTGTAAGGGAGAATGGCTACGCCGAAACCAAGCTATGACGCCGAGCGGATCGAGCGCGCCAGGCAGGAGGCTTGGGAGAGCCGTGGGGATTACGAGGCGCCGCGGCCGGCGGACGGGGCAGGCTCGCGTTTACGTCAAGCCCTCGAGCCCGTTCACCTCGGGCAACCTGCATATGGGGCACGTGCGCGACTACTCGATCGGCGACGCCTACGCGCGCTTCCGGCGTGCCCGCGGCGACGCCGTCCTGCTCGGCTTCGGCTTCGACGCCTTCGGGCTGCCGGCCGAGCTCGCCGCGATCGAGCGCCAGGAGCCGCCGGCCGAGTGGGTCGCCCAGTGCGGCGAGCGCATGCTCGGGCAGATGAAGCGGCTCGGCTTCTCCTTCGACTACGACCGCGTCTTCTACAGCTCCGACGAGAGCCAGTACCGCTGGTCGCAGTGGCTCTTCCTGACCCTGCTCGAGGCCGGCCTGATCTACCGCGAGGACGCCACCGTCGACTGGTGCGACACCTGCCAGACCACGCTCGCCTCGATCCAGGTCGAGGACGGCAGCTGCTGGCGCTGCCACAACGAGGTGCGGCTGATCCGCCGCCCCACCTGGTTCCTGCGCATCACTCCCTACCTCGAGGAGAACGATCGCAACACCGAGAAGCTCGAGAACTGGGATGACCTGGCGCTGGCGACCCAGCGCTACATCCTTGGCCGCAGCGACGGGGTCGAGGTCGACCTCGAGGGCGACGGCGGCCCCCTCACCGTCTTCAGCCCCCACGGCGGTGCCGTCGGGCTGGCCAGCTTCGTGCTGCTCTCGCCCCGCCACCCGGAGATCGACGCCTGGATCGCCGAGGACGCGGTGCGCGAGGAGCTCGAGCGGATGCGTTCGGGGGGCTGGGACCGCAGCGCCCGCGATGCCCGCTCGGTTCCCGTCTTCGACACCGGCTCCTCCGCTGTCGGTCCCGGCGGCGAGCGGCTTCCGGTCCTGGTCTCACCGCTCGTCGACGCCCGCTTCGGCCCGACCGCGGCCTTCGGCATCCCCGCCGTCGACGAGGCCGACCGCGACCTCGCCGCGCGGATCGAGCGCGTCCCGACCTTTGTCGAGCCGGCGGAGGGCGGGGAGGGAGACGACGACGGTGCCCCGGTCGCCGCCCCGGTCGCGAATGCCCGCGAGGCCAAGCGCTACCGCGCCAACGACTTCTCGATCTCGCGCCAGCGCTCCTGGGGCACCCCGATCCCGGTCATCCACTGCGGGGAGTGCGGCGCGGTGCCGGTGCCCGAGACCGACCTGCCGGTGGTGCTTCCGCGCGACATCAAACCGACCGGCGAGGGCAACCCGCTGGCCGAGCGCCCCGACTTCGTCGACGTCGCCTGTCCCCGCTGTGGCGTCGCGGCCAAGCGCGAGACCGACACCCTCGACTGCCACTTCGACGCCCTCTGGCTCTGGGTCCCGGCCGCGGTGCCGCCCGCCGATCGGGCCGAGCAGATGTTCACCCACCCCGATCTGAAGGAGTGGCTGCCCGCGGAGCGCCTCGTCGCCGGCGGCGACAGCGGCGGCTTCGTCTTCGACCAGCGCATCGTCACCAAGGCCCTGCGCGACATCGGCCCCTTCGCCTTCATCGCCGACGGCGAGCCGTTCGCCGGCTGCCTCTTCCACGAGATGGTGATCGCCGACGGGCGCAAGATGAGCAAGCACCTCGGCAACGTCGTCAATCCCGACGAGCTGGTCGAGCAATACGGCGCCGACACGGTGCGGCTGGCGATCCTCTACGCGGCCGGCCCGGCGAAGACGCTGAACTGGAGCGACGGCGCCCTCCGCTTCGCCAACCGCTTCCTGCGCGGCCTCTGGACCTACTCCCAGGACCGCTTCGCGGCGCTGGAGGGCACGCCGCACGACGAGGAGGCCGCCGCCGACACCGAGTTCATGCGCGACCGGCTGCGCAAATGGTGCGACAACGGCCTCGCCCGCATCACCGAGGACACCGAGCAGCTGCAGATGCACAAGGCGGTTCGCAACCTCACCCGCCTCTTCGAGCGGATCCAGGATTTCGAGAAGCGCGTGGTCAAGCGTCGCGGTCAGCTCGACCGCGCCGACGCCGAGGCGCAGATCGCCGCTCTGATGCTGCTGGCCAGGGCGCTGGCCCCGTTTGCCCCGCACACGGCGGAGGAGCTCCTGCTCGGGTCCGGCCGCGCCGAGGATGCCGAGCTGCCGGTCCGGTGGCCCGAGGCCGCCTCGATTCCGGTCGGCCTCAGCTCCCGGCTCGGGGCGGAGGCTTGACCTCGAAGCGGTGTTTCGACGGCTGCCAGGAGATGCCGTCGATGAGCGCGGCCGGCGTCGTCTCGAGGGCGCCGGCTAGCTTCACGATCGTCCCCAGGCGCGGCTCGCGGCCGGCCCGCTCGAGCAGTGAGATCTCGGTCCGGTGCAGCTCGCAGCGGTTGCCCAGCTCTTCCTGAGAGATGCCGGCCTTGGTGCGGGCTTGACGGAGATTTGTGGCAAAGCGCTCCTGAGGAGACATTGAGTGGTGATTCTTTGGTGCTGAAGACAGGAACTCTACAGACAGGAAGTTGCTCCGCACCGGTGCGGCGGCATGTTTCGCTACCTTGTACGGTCAAATGAGCTCCCGAACCAGTTCCTGCGCGACCGAGCTCGTCTGCCGCGACTGCGGCTACCGCACGCCCCTCCTCGACACCGCCTTCAAGTGCCCGGCCTGCGGCGAGGGGCTCGACATCGACTACGACTACGAGCGCGCGAAGTCGCTGATCGCCGGGCGCGGGCTGGCCGATCGTCCCGACAACATCTGGCGTTTCGAGGAGCTGCTGCCGATCTCCTCGCGCGAGGCGCAGACCAGGGTCGGTCAGTTCTCGGGCCAGACGCCGCTGATCAAGGCCGACCGGCTCGGCGCCGCGATCGGCCTCGAGAACCTCTACCTCAAGGACGACTCGACCAACCGGCCGACCCTCTCCTATAAGGACCGGGTGGTGAGCATGGCGGTGGCGCGGATGCTCGAGCTCGGCAAGGACGAGATCGGCTGCGTCTCGACCGGCAACGTCGGCACCGCGGTGGCCGCGCTCGCGGCCAAGGCCGGCGCCACCGCCTACATCTTCTATCCCGGCAACATGGAGAAGGGCAAGGCCAAGGCCTGCCGGGCGCTGGGCGCCCAGGTCTGCCAGCTCGACGGCAACTACGACCAGGCCAACCGCGCCTGCCGCGAGCTCTCGCTGGCGAGCGGGATCGAGTTCGCCAACATCACCCTGCGGCCGTTCTACGCCGAGGGGGCGAAGACGATGGCCTTCGAGGTCGTCGAGCAGCTCGGCTGGACGGCGCCGGACCACTTCGTGATCCCGGCGGCGGGGGGCACCCTCTCCTCGCGGGTCCACAAGGGGCTTAACGAGCTGGAGATCGTCGGCTTGGCGGAGACCGAGGCGACCAGGATCAACATCGCCCAGGCCAGCGGCTGCGGGCCGATCGCCACGGCCATCCTCGATGGCGGCGAGATCGTGCCGCAGACGCCGAACACGGCGGCACACTCGATCGCGATCGGCGCCCCCGGCGACGGCGCCCTGGTTGTCGACGCGGTGCGCACCCGGGGCGGCTCGGCGGCGACCGCGGCCGACCAGGAGATCTTCGCGGCGATCGATCTGCTCGGCGCGACCGAGGGCATCCTCACCGAGCCGGCCGGCGGCACCACGGTCGCCGCCACCGCGAAGCTCGCCGCCGAAGGGAAGATCGGCGCCGAGGAGACCGTGGTCGCCGTAATCAGCGGCAACGGGCTGAAGACGCTGCAGGACCATCCGGAGAAGCAGTGGCCGGAAATGGTCGCCTGCGATGTCGAGACGATGGGAGCGATTCTCGCCGACTTCCGTCAGACGGCCGCGGCCACGCCGCACTGACGGACGACGGTGCCCGTGAGCGATCCTCCCGCCATCGGCGGCGTCACCCACCGCACCGTGCGGGCGCGGGGACTCGACTTTCACCTGGCCGAAGCGGGTTCCGGCGATGACGTCGTCCTCTGCCTGCATGGCTGGCCGCAGCACTGGTACGAGTGGCGGCACCTGATGCCGGCACTGGCCGACCGCCACCGGGTGCTGGCGCTCGACCTGCGCGGCTTCGGCTGGTCCGACGCGCCTCGCGACGGCTATGAGAAGGAGAACATGGCGACCGACGTGCTCGCCGTCCTCGACGAGCTCGGACTGGAGCGGGTGAAGCTGGTCGGCCACGACTGGGGCGGCTGGATCGGGTTCCTGCTCTGCCTGCGGGCGCCGCAGCGGTTTGAGCGCTTCCTGGCGCTGAACATCCTGCCGCCTTGGACGACAGCACGGGCGATGGCGCCGCACCTGTGGCGCTTCTGGTACCAGTGGCTGATCCTCGCGCCGGGCATCGGCTACCGCCTGCATCGCAACGGCGCCTTCGTGCCGAAGGTGCTGGCTGGGGCCTCGACCTCGCGCGAGCCCTGGGACGCCGAGACGCTGCGCATCTTCGGCGACCGCTTCACCGAGCCGGCGCGGGCGCGGGCGGCGGTGCAGATGTACCGGGTCTTCAACCTGCGCGAGACGCCGCCGATCATGCGCGGCCGCTACGCGCACAAGCGTCTGACGGTGCCGACGCGGATGCTCTTCGGGACCGACGACAAAGCCCTGCGGCCCGAGGTGCTGGATGGCTACGAGCGCCACGCCGAGGAGATGGAGGTCGAGTTCATCGAGGACTGCGGCCACTTCCCCGCCGACGAGATGCCCGAGCTGGTCGCGACCCGCGCCCGCGAGTTCTTCGCGCCGACGAGCTGAGCGTTTGCGGCAGTCCTTTGTGGTCCTATGCGTCACAAAGGACTGCCGCAACCGCTCAGGAGCGGATCCGCGCCTCCTCGAGGTCGAGGTCGCGCTCGATCTGGCGCATCGTCGCGTTGCGCAGGCGTTCGGCCCCGCGCAGATCGAGCAGGATCTCGCGCTCGACCCCGATCAGCTCCCGGCGCAGGTCGCCGTAGTCGGCCAGCCGCTGCTCGCGGGCGATCGTCTCCTGGTCCTCGCCTCCCAGCACCATCTGGCACATCTTGAAACGGGCGCGGTAGAGGTCGCGCAGGCGCTTCAGCTGCGACTCGACGGCGCGCTCCTCGTTCTCGATCTCGTCGATCCGGTCGAGCGCGGCCTGGGCCGCCTCCATCCGCGCCACCGCCTCCTCGTCGCTCCAGCGCCGCGGCTCCTCCAGCCCCAGCTTGCGGATCACGAACGGCAGCGAGAGCCCCTGGCCGACCAGGGTGACCAGGATCAGCGAGAAGGTGAGGAAGATGATCTGCGGCCGGCCGGGGACGTCGAGCGAGACCGCCAGCGCCGCGGCCAGGGAGACGGCGCCGCGCATCCCGCTCCAGCCGACCGCGAAGCGTTCGCCCAGGGTCTCGCCGGAGTCGGAGCGCATCGCGAAGACGAAGCCGAGCCGGAGCGCGATCGAGGCGGCGGCGATTGCCGCGACCGGCACCAGCAGCTCGCCGACGCCCGAGGAGCCTGCTTTGAGCGCATCGACGATTCCGGGCAGTTGCACCCCGAGCAGGACGAAGAGCGCCATCTCCAGGGTGAAGATGAGGACGTTCCAGAAGGCGACGGAGCTGAGGCGGGTGTCGGCGTCGACCGCGCGCGGCGCCTGGTAGCCGCCGTAGAGGCCGGCCACGACGGCGGCGAGGATGCCGGAGACGCCGAGTTCCTCGGCCCCGATGTAGGCGCCGTAGGCGGTCAGCAGGGTGAGGACGACGACCAGGCTGGCGTCGGTCTGGCGGCGGATCACGAGGATCGAGAGGAAGCCGACGGCGAGGCCGATGGCGATGCCGCCGGCCGAGACGGCGACGAATTCGAGCGCCGCGTCGCCGAGCGAGAAGGCGCCGCCGGTGGCGACGCCGAGGGCGATCGAGTAGAGGACGAGGGCGGTGCCGTCGTTGATCATCGACTCGCCTTCGACCAGCAGCCGCACCCGCTCGGGTCCGCCGATGCGGCGGAAGATCGCGATCGCGGCGACGGCGTCGGTGGGGGCGAGGACGGCGCCGAGCACCGCCGCCTCGGCCCAGCCCAGGCCCGGCACCGTCGCGTGGGCGACCACGGCCACCACCGCCGCGGTGAGGAAGACGAGGACGACCGCGAGCAGGGCCAGCGGCCGCATCACCGTGCGCAGCTCGCGCGGGGAGGTGCGCCAGCCGGCGGAGAAGACCAGCGGCGGCAGGAAGACGAGGAAGATCGCGTCGGGATCGAGGTCGACGGTGGGCAGGCCGGGGACGAAGGCGATCGCCAGCCCGCCGAGGACGAGCACGATCGGCGCCGGCACCTGGCCGAACTCGGCGAGCCGCACCAGCAGCGCCGCCGCCAGCATCAGGACCAGGATTGCCTCGATGTGGTTCATCTGCGCATAACATCCTGCCGAGTGGACGACACGCTCATCCCCCTCCTCGACGCAGAAGACCACATCCGTGGCGAGTTGGGCAGGCCGCTGCAGCTGGTCATGTTCGGCGACTTCCAGTGCCCCTTCTGCCTTGGCGCCCAGTCCGTCCTGCGCCGGGTCCACGATCGCCTCGGCGACCGCCTCGTCTTCGCCTTCCGCCACCTGCCGATCCCCGAGCGCCACCCGCTGGCGCCGCTGGCCGCCGAGGCCAGCGAGGCCGCCGCCGCCCAGGGTCGGTTCTGGGAGTACCACGACGCCCTCTTCGCGGCCCAGCCGAAGCTCTCGCGGGAGACGATGCTCGCGGTCGCCCGCGACCTCGGCCTCGACGCCGATCGCATGGCCGCCGAGCTCGACTCCGGCATCCACCGCCCCCGGGTCGAGCGCGACCTCGCCTCGGCCGAGCGCAGCGGCGCCACCGGCACCCCCAGCTTCTTCGTCAACGGCAAGCGCCACTTCGGCGCCTACGACGCCTCCTCGCTGGTCGAGGAGCTCGAGGCCGGCAGCGCCACCGGCCAGTAGGTTCGCGCTCCGATGGGATCGGCGCCGCCGCAAAAGATCGAGGTCGAGGGCCGGCAATTCGCCTGGCGCACTGTCGGCAGGGAGAGCCGCTGCTGCTGATCAACGGCTACGCGGCGACCGGTGCGGACTGGGACCCGGGCTTCCTGGCGGGCCTGGCGGAGTCGTTCGAAGTGATCTGCCCAGACAACCGCGGGGTCGGGGGTTCGGAGTTGGGCGAAGAGGAGCTGACGATCGACGGCATGGCCGCCGATCTCGAAACACTGCTCGACGCCCTCGAGATCGAGCGGGCCACCGTCGTCGGCTGGTCGATGGGCGGGTTCGTCGCCCAGCGCCTGGCTGCCCGCGCACCCACCCGCGTCGCGGCTCTGGCGCTGCTGGCGACCGATCCCGGCGCCCCCGACTCGATCCCGGCGCCACCGTGGCCGACTGGGGCCGTCTCATCGACCACTCCGGAACTCCCCGCGAGCGCGCCACCCGCCTCATCTCACTGCTCTTCCCTCCGGACCTGGCGCCGAGATCGACCGCCAGCTTCGGCGAGCTGGTGGCCACGGCCCAGGCCCAGCTCTCGCCCCAGGTCCTGCAGGCCCAGGAGGCCGCGATGGCCCGCTGGCACCGCGACGAGCGACCGATCCGGCCCGCCCCCGCCGAGAGCCCACCGACCCTGGTCGCCCACGGCGACCTCGACGTCGTCATCCCCGCGGCCAACGCCGCCGCCCTCGCCGACCCACTGGCCCGGCGCCCAGGTCGAGATCCTCCCCGGCTGCGCCCACGCCCTGATGGCCCAGGAGCCCCAGCGGGCCGCCGGTCTGATCCGCGCCCTCGCCGGCGCCTGAGCGGAGCGCCGGTAGGCTGTTTGCGATGGCTCTATCGCAAAGCTCAGGTGCGGTGGCGGTGGGCAACGAGGAGGCCGTGCGAGCGTGGGACACGGTCCTCTTTGAGCGGTGGAAGACGAACCGCAAGGTCTTCGTAGAGGCCCTTGATGTGTTGACCGAGGAGGTCTTCGATCGCTATCCCCCTCCCCGGGGGGACGCTGCATCGACATCGGCTGCGGGTTTGGCGACACGACCCGCCAAATGGCCGCGCTCGTCGGCCCCGGTGGCTTCGCGCTTGGCACTGACTCGTCCCCTCGCTTCGTCGAGGAGGCGCGTCGCGAGGCGGTCGAGGCGGGGGTCGAGAACGCCGCGTTCGAGGTGGCGGACGCGCAGACGGCGGAGTGGGATCGGGTCTACGACTACGCCTTCTCGCGGATGGGGACGCAGTTCTTCGCCGCGCCGGTTCCGGCGATGCGGGCGATCCGGGGCGCCCTCAAGCCCGGGGGTGGGCTGCGCAAGATCTGCTGGCGCCGCAAAGCGGAGAGTCCGCTCTGGGCGGAGACCGAGCAGGTGGTCCTGCGCTTCCTCTCGCGTCCCGCCGAGTACGAAGCGGACACCTGCGGACCTGGGCCATTCTCCCTCGGCAACCCGGAAACGCTGACCGGCATCCTCGAAGCCGCCGGGTTCGCGGCGATCGAGCTGCACCGTCGCGACTTCGACTACTTCATGGGAAAGGACATGGACGAGGCCGTCGATGCCCTGCTCGCGATCGGCCCGGGAGCCGAGCTGATCCGCCTCAACGGCGAGAGGGGCGAGAGCCGTCGAGGGGAGATAGCCGAGGCACTCGCCGAGCACTACACCGCCTGGCAGCAGCCCGACGGCTCCATCCTCGGCCGCGGCTCCGTCTGGATCGCCGCCGCTACGAACCCCTCCTAGCGCCTCTCGCTCCGCTCAGGCCGCCAGCGCCTGCTTCACGGCGACCAGCGCGCGGTCGATTCCCGCCCGGTCGAATGGTGTTGTCTGCAAAAGCGTATCCTTGGTCTCATGCCCTGGCGCGATTACCAGACTGCCGGTTCGATGGTTTGCACGACGAGGATCTTGCATCCGTGATCGCCGCGATGACGGAGGTCCGCCAAATGGGTCGACAGGCTGCACATGCCAGGTAACGATTTTCTCGATGAAGTAATTGACGAGCGCACCGCTCGCAATCCCGAGTTTCCGGCACTGGTCGAAGCGGCCGAGCGGCGCCGTCAGCTACTCGGCGCCCTGGCCGAGCGCCGACGCCAGCGCGAGCAGCCCCAGACTGCGGTTGCGGCGGCGATGCGCAGCTCGCAGTCAAGCATCGATTGGCTGGAGAAGCGCACTCTGCTGAGGCAGAAACCAATGCCGGAGGAGGGACTTGAACCCCCGACACGCGATTGATCTGGTCCGCTTCCATGACCTGCGCCACAGCTTCGGCACCCTCGCCGTCCAGGTCTTCCCGCTCTCCGACGTCAAGGCCTACATGGGCCACGCCGACATCGCGACGACGATGATCTACGTCCACCATGTCCCGCAGGTCGACGCCGCCGAAAAGCTCTCGGCAGCGCTTCGCGAGACCACGACGACTGCATCGGTTTCGGCAGCCACCACATGAGCAATCTTCAGGCCGTCTACTACCGCACCGCAGACGGCGGTGAACCCGTCGGGGAGTTCTTGGCCGGACTCGACGCTAAGCCTCGCGCCGCGGTGAAACGCCAGATTGACTGGCTGAATGAACTCTCGGACACCGTGCCTCATCTACCGTTTCCGCACAGCTCACAGGTAGTCGGAGAGTTGCGAGAGCTGCGCTGCCATATGGGATCAGAGCACTACCGGGTCTTGTATCGCCGCTCGGGACGGTTACTTGTACTCCTGCACATATTCCCGAAGCGAACCGGGAAGCTGCCGGCCGGCGAGATCAAGGTCGCCGAAGCGCGCTGGGAGGATTTCAAGTCGCGAATGGATGCCAAGCCGCGTAAACGACCGCGTGCCGTCGGTCGCGATGCCCCGTGACGCCCCTGGTGGTTGTTAGCAGCGCTGCTATTATCCCCTGCAGAATGTCAAGGGTCTTGGCGATATGAGCAAGCAGATCAGTCCCATTGGAAAGTCCGTCTCGGATGACATCAAGGAGTCCTTGAAGGACTCCGAGTTCCGGGCTGAGTACGAACGCCTGGCGCCCTACGACGAGTTGGCGCGGATCGTCATCATGCGCCGCGCTGCTCTCGGCATCACCCAGGCCGAGCTTGCGGCGCGGATGGGGACGACTGCATCGGCGGTCTCTCGGATCGAGAGTGGCCAGCACGCCACTAACGCGCAGACCCTTAAGAAGCTCGCCGACGCATTCGGCGTCCGGGCGGTAATCGGCTTCGAGTCCGGCACCGCCAATAAGCCCGAGCGCGAGCTGGTCGTTCTGTAGCCGAGGCTGCCATGCTCCGAGCGGATGAGTGAGATGGCCTCCACCGATCGGTCGCCAAGCTCGGATTCTCAGTGCCGCGCGGCTCTGCAGCCGTAAGAGTTCTCCGTGATCCAGTAGCCCAGGTTTGCCCGCGTGAACCGCGGCGCCCGTCCGACCTTCACATGCGGCAGCCCCCGCGAGCGCACCAGCTTGTACAGCGTGCTGCGCGGCACCTGGAGCAGCCGCGCCGCCTCGTTGGCGTCGAGAAGGGGCTCTGTGAGTTGGTGTGCCGACATGTTGCTCTCGTCTCCTGTGTCCAACCAACTGTCGAAATACCCCGATATCGGTGCCGCTGAATTCTCCATGTCTGACGGCGTGAGATTGGCGCACAAGAACCCGCGGTCGACGTGCCTCACGGCCCACCTACCTGCGGGGTGAGTGGGCCGTGAGGCACGTCGACCGATCGCCTGAAAGGATCGCGGCATGCATCCGATGGAGCCCGTTGAGCTCGGTGGCGAACTGGTCGCGATCGAGCCGCTGCGCGCCGAGCACGCCGCCGGCCTGCTGGCCGCAGCAGACTCCGACGAGGTTTTCGCCTGGCTTCCGTATCCGCGGCCGGCGGATCTGACACAGGCACGCGCGTGGGTCGAGGATGCGCTCGCGGATCGACGCGCGGATCGCCGGTTTCCGTTCGCGATTCTCGGTGCCGGCGATGGCGCGGTGAGCGGCTCCACCTCCTTCTGGGACTTCGATGCCCACAACGCCCATGTGGAGATCGGGTCGTCGTGGCTCAGCCGCGCTTCGTGGCGGACCGGTCGTAACGCCGAGGTGAAAATGCTGCTGATGACACACGCGTTCGAGACCCTGGGGCTCGAGCGCGTCTCCTTCCGGACCGACATTCGCAACGAGCGCTCGCAGCGGGCCATCGAGCGACTCGGCACTGTCAAGGAGGGAGTGCATCGCCATGAGATGAGGCGCCGCGACGGCAGCTGGCGCGACAGCGTCCACTACTCGATCCTCCGCGCCGAGTGGCCCGACGCCAAGGAGCGTCTACGCGACCGGATCGCAGCAGTCGAGGCAGGAAGACGCGCATGACTGACCCCACGCTCTACATCTGCGACCTGGACGGGACGCTCCTGCGCTCGGACGCGACCCTCAGCGACTTTGCGCGGGAGGGCCTCAACCAGCTGATCGACGCCGGGGCCTGCCTGACCGTTGCCAGCGCCCGCGGCACTGCGGGGATGCGTTCCCTGCTGGCCGGAGTGCGATTCCAGCTCCCGGTGATCGAGCTCAACGGCGCATTCGTCTCCGAGATGCAAAGCGGCCGGCACGTCGCCAGCAGCGTTCTCTCCGAGCAGGATGCCTGCGGCGCGCTGGAGGTGGTCCTCTCGACGGGGGTGGACCCGATCATCTCGACCTGGGACGGCCGCCGCGATCGAGTCCACTTCGGCAGTCGCACGAACGACTCGCTCAGTTGGTACGTGGAGGAGAAGAGGAGGTACCGAGACCCGCGGCTGGCGCCCTGCGACGATCTCCTGGCGATCGCCAGGGCAGAGGCGGTGGCGCAGATCATCGACGTTCACGCCCGATCGAGAAGCTGCCGCGTTGAGCGATCGGCTCCGCGGCGCGATCAGCGCGGAGGCAACGGTGCACGCCGCTGGCAACCTGTACTGGCCGGGCTGGACCGAAGTAACGATCCAGCACCGAGCCGCCGAAAAGGGGGCGGCGGTTCCGGCCCTGCTTGAGGCCTGCGAAATTCGCGATGCCGAGGTCGTCGCCTGCGGCGACCATCTCAACGATCTCGGCCTGTTCGCCGCCGCGACTCACAGCATCGCCCCAGCGAACGCTCACCCGACGGTGCTGGAGAGCGCCACGGAGATCGTCGGATCAAACGACGAGGATGGCATCGTGCGACACCTGCTCGACCGCCACGCCAGATCAAATCGTCATCACCTGGCACGACCCTGACGAGTAGCAGCCTCAGTGTCTGCCAAGGCCCGCGATGAACGGCTCGCGCGCCGCCGGGTCGCAGTGCTCGTCCTCCAGCGCGCGCTTCTCGGCGTCAGGGTCCACGCCTGCCGGATCTCCATGGTTCTGGAATGCGGCCTTGACTCCGGTCAAGACTGAAAAGTCCTTGACGAGCGGTCTTGCGGGCGCGAACATCCGAGTAGTAACGGAGGCCCCGAAAGGGGGTATCCAGCACATGGACGACGCCGAATGTGATTGCCCCCGCTAGTGCAGGAGGCGGACCACCTATCAAGCTCGGCGCGCTGGGCGCCGATGAGGCGTGGGTGGAGTCCCGGCGAGGCGCGGATGCAATCCTTGATGAGGACGACATGACGCCGCTCATTCCATTTCCCCCGAACAGGTCCCCATCTATGAGGCCGTTCCCGCGCTGGTCACGGAGGTCTCCGTCGAATCGACCTCGCAGACGGAAATCGTCGACAGCAGCTACCTGTCGGAGGGCATTGATGCGAAAGCATCTCGATCCCGAGTCCTGCCCCCGCCGGCACCTTCGTGACCCCTCGAGGGCCCGGAACCTTTCGACGACTGAGCTAACCGGTGACCGTCGGCGAGCCGTTAAAGCCGCACGATGGCGTACTCGAACAGGGCGACATCATCGGTGGTGTGCCGATCGCCCGCTGGAAAGACGGAAAGGTCACCGGGCAAACGCCAAAACTCTGCGTGGTGACCTCGAACGAATGCACCTGCGAGGATTTCGCGCGCGCGAAAGAGAAGGGGTCCGACGCGCTCAAAGCGAGTCTGGATCCATGTTGCCCCTTTGGTCAATGCCAAAGAGTTCCCCAAGAGAAGCACGAGGAACCTCCAGCGGGGGAAGCGCTACGACAAGTTCTTCATCTTCGGAGACGGCGGTGAGAAGCTGGAAGACCACGTCGCCAACGTCGCCCAAGAGCAGCCTGTCCAGGCCGCTGCCTTCGAGGGTCTGCACAAGGTTGCGCGCCTTGCCGATTGGCAGTTCAAGCGACTGCAAATCCATTGCGCCGTCTGCCGCTTCCACATTCCGCCGGCGGAGCTATTCCAAGAGGACTTGCTAAAAGGAGCCGATCGTGGAACTTGACGCGCTGATCGTCGCCGACGCGGTCACAACGCCGCCCGACGGAAAGTTCAACATCCTCGGAGGCGGCATCGGCCGGTCACCGTTCCCGAACTCCCGTTCCCCTCCCGCTCGGGATTCTGGCGCGGCTGAAGGTCGCCGATAGGGACCTCAACAAAACGCACACTTTCCTACTACAGCTCATCGGCCCAGCAGGAATCCCGAATGTTGCGCCGCTCGAGATCAGAGTCATGCTCCACCCGACGCCGGCCCGCGCGTTGAGGGTGAGGAGAGGTTCTTCCATATCGGGCTGGAAATTCCCGGCCGTGGCGGCCAAAGCCGGCCTCTACTACGTGGAGTTCCACATCAACGGCAAGCTTGCCCGGAGGATCCCCCTGCCGGTGGTCGTTGGTTCCGACACGCAGCCGGTGAAAGCGCCCGCGAGGACGAAGCGGGCAGCGAAACCGAAAACGAAACGCCCGCCGCCTCCTCCGAAAAAACGCCGGCGCTGACCCCCTGTCTCGCGCGGGTCGGGCGCGCATCGGCTGCGGCGCGTTGCCCAATACGTTGCCCATCTCACGAAGAACGCCGCTCGAAGGCGCCGCGTTTGGCTCTACAAGCGATGCCGGAGGAGGGACTCGAACCCCCGACACGCGGATTATGATTCCGCTGCTCTAACCAGCTGAGCTACTCCGGCGAGGGACGGGCATGGTAGCGGTGGAGTGGGGGGCTTGGCGGCTGCGGGAGCCTGCGATCCTGGTCGCATGGATGCTGGCTCAGGTCGCACTCCGGGATCGGGTTGGGCGGCGATGCGGCCGTTGCTGGTCGGGCTCTTGTTGCTGGTCGACGCCTTCGCGGTGGCGGCACTGGCGATCGCCCATCCCGGGGGCTGGTTCCCGCCCTTCCTTGCCTTCGGCTCGCTGTTGCTGGGGCTGATCTGGTTCGAGGGATGGGCGCTGCGACATCGCCATGACGACGACTAGGCCCAGCGATTGCTGAAACGCGGCCGACCATATGGATTGACGCGACGGACGCTTGCAGGGGAAACAGGACACGGATCGGTGGTGCGAGCTAGGGTTGCTCGGGGTGAGGGCCGGAATGGACAGGGCAGCGACGGGGTGAGCGCCGAACTGGACAGGGCGGTGCGGACGGTCGTGCGCGAGTGCATGAGCGTCTCGCCTGGCGAGGAGGTGCTCGTCGTCTGCAACCCTGCCACCGAAGAGATCGGCGCGCTGATGCGGATCGAGGCCCAGGGCGATGGCGCGATGGCGACGCTGGCGGTGATGTCCGAGCGCGAATCGCCGGCCGCGGAGCCGCCGGACGGTGGTCGCCGCGGCGATGGCCGAGGCCGACGTGGTGCTGGCGCCGACGATCCAGTCGATCTCCCACACCGCCGCCCGCAAGAAGGCGAGCGAGGCGGGGGTCCGCATCGGCAGTCTGCCGGGAGTGACCGAAGACATGCTGACCCGGCTGATGACCAGCGACCTCTCCGAGGTGCGGCGGCGCGGCTGGGCGCTCAGCGGCATCCTCAACGGCGGCGCCGAGGCGCGCATCACCTGCCGCCACGGCAGCGACCTGCGGATCGGCCTCGAGGGCCGGCTCTCGATCGTCGACGCCGGCGAACTGGGCAGCCGCGGCGCCTTCGGCAACCTGCCCTGCGGCGAGGCCTTCATCGCCCCGGTCGAGGGAACCGCCGAGGGCACGCTCGTCGTCGACGGCTCGATCGCCGAAATCGGCCTGCTCGACACACCGACCTCGCTGACCGTCCGCGGCGGCCACCTGACCGACACGACCGGCCCCGACGGCTCGGCGCTGCTGGAGATGCTGAGCGCCCACGGCGAGGACGGCACCAACGTCGCCGAGCTCGGGATCGGCACCAACGAAGAGGCGCTGCTGACCGGGAACATCCTCGAGGACGAGAAGATCCTCGGTACCTGCCACGTCGCCTTCGGCGCCTCGGCCGCGATCGGCGGCAGCGTCCAGGTCCCCGTCCACATCGACTGCGTCGTGCTCGAGCCGACGGTCGAAATCGACGGCGAGACGATCGTCAGCGGCGGCGACCTGCTGCTCTGAGACCGCAGTAGCCTGGGGCGCATGCCGCTCTTGCTCGCCGTCCCCAACGTCTCGGAGGGACGCGATCGGGCTCGGCTGGCGGCGCTGGAGGCCGCGTTCTCCCGCGGTGTCGCCCTGCTCGACCGCCACAGCGACGGCGACCACGACCGCACCGTCTTCACCCTCGCCGGCCGGCCGGGCCCGCTGACCGAAGCGCTCGTCTCCGGCGCCGAGGAGGCCCTGGAGACGATCGACATGTCGAGCTACGGCGGCGCCCATCCGGCGATCGGCGCCCTCGACGTCTGCCCGCTGGTCTGGCTCGACTCCGCCGACCGCGACGCCGCCCGCACCGAGGCGCTCGCCGTCGCCGCGCAGATCGGCGGCCTCGGCATCCCCGTCTTCCTCTACGGCGAGCTGGCCCGGGACCCGGGCCGGGCCGAGCGCGCCTACTTCCGCAACGGCGGCCCGGCCGAGCTCTGGCTGCGGATGGAGGCGGGGGAGCTGCGGCCGGACTTCGGGCCGAACCAGCCGCATCCGCGCGCCGGCGCCACCCTCCTCACCGCCCGCCCGCCCCTGGCCGCCTTCAACGTCGAGCTCGACAGCGATGACCTCGAGCTCGCCCGCGCCGTCGCCGCCGGCCTGCGCGAGTCCGGCGGCGGGCTGCCCGGGGTGCGGGCGATCGGGCTGGCGCTCTCCAGCGGGCGCGCCCAGATCTCGACCAACGTCCACGACCCGCTGGCGGTGCCGCTGGGGATGGTGGTCGAACGGGTGCGTGCAGCTGGCGGCCCCGCTCGGCGCCCGGCCGCTGGAGGCGGAGCTGGTCGGGCTGGTCCCGGCCGCCGCCCTGGCCGGCTACCCGGAGGACGTGCCGATGCGCGGCTTCGACCCCCAGCGGCACGTGATCGAGCGGCGGCTGGCGGCGCTGACCGACTAGATTTCGGCCATGGCCCAGACCAAGAAGAAGCGCCGCCGCAAGCAGCGCGGCACCCAGGGTGGCCGCGTCGACACCACCCGCCGCTCCAAACCCCGCAGCCGCGCCGAGGCCAAAGCCCAGGCCCGCTCCAAGCGCAAGCCGGCCGCCCGGGTCGACCTGCCGCCGACCTGGCGCAGCTCGATCGTGCGCGGCGCTATCGCCGCCGTCGTCTTCTTCGTTCTGCTGCTGGCGATCTTCAAACGCCCGCTCGGGAGCTCGCTCGCGCTCGCCGCCTTCATGCTCGCCTTCTACATCCCCGCCGGGTACTTCATCGACATGACTCTGTGGCGCCGCCGCGAGCGCACGCGGATGCGCTCGCGGGGCGACTAGGAGCGCCGCCGGTGAGCCTCGACGTCGAGATGCTCACGGTCGGCGCGCTCGCCGAGAACTGCTTCCTGCTGCGCCGCCCGGGCTCCGACCGCGTCCTCGTCGTCGACCCCGGCGAGGAGGCCGAGCGGATCCTCGCCGCGGCCGGGGAGATGGGAGAGGTCGAGGCGATCCTGCTCACCCACTGCCACTTCGACCACATCGGCGCCGTGGCGCCGGTGGCGGCGGCGACCGGGGCGCCGGTCTACTGCCCGGCGATCGAGGTGCCACTGCTGGCCGACATCATGGCCTTCGTCCCCGTGGAGGGCTTCGGCCCGTACGAGAGCTACGACCCCGAGGAGACCGTCGCCGGCGGCGAGACCCTGGAGCTGGCCGGGCTCGAGCTCGACGTCATCTTCACCCCGGGTCACAGTCCCGGCCACGTCACCTACTCGGTCCGCGGCGAGGAGGCGCTGTTCTCCGGCGACGTCCTCTTCCAGGGCTCGGTCGGCCGCGTCGACCTGCCCGGCGGCGACGGTCCCACCCTGATCCGGTCGATCGGCACCCTGCTCGACACCCATCCCGACGAGACCGTCGTCCACCCCGGCCACATGGGGATCACGACGCTGGGGGCCGAGCGCGCCTCCAACCCGTTCCTCGCCTCGCTGGCGCGGTAGGCGGCCGCCGCCGGTCGAATAGGGTCGCCGCAACGATGGCCAGCAAGTACCAGGCGTCCCGCGGGACCTTCGACGTGTTGCCCGAGCAGGCCCGCAGGCGGGCCCGGGTCGAGCGCGCCGCCGCGGCGATCTTCGCCCGCGCCGGCTACGAGCCGATCGCGACCCCGGCCTTCGAGGACACCGAGCTGTTCGAGCGCGGCGTCGGCAAGTCCACCGACATCGTCCGCAAGGAGATGTTCACCTTCGAGGACAAGGGCGAACGCAGCCTCACCCTGCGCCCCGAGGGCACGGCGCCGATCTGCCGCGCCTACCTCGAGCACGGGATGCACAAGCTGGCGCAGCCGGTGAAGCTCTCCTACCTCGGCCCCTTCTTCCGCCACGAGCGCCCGCAGGCCGGTCGCTACCGCCAGTTCCACCAGGTCGGGATCGAGTGCATCGGCACCGACTCGCCGCTGGCCGACGCCGAGGCGATCATGCTGCTCTCCGACCTGCTCGGCGAGCTCGGGGTGCCCGGGGTGCGGCTGCGGCTGGGCAGCCTCGGCTCGCTCGAGGCCCGGCGCACCTACCTGGAGCAGCTGAAGGCGCACCTGCACGCCCACGAGGGGGAGCTGTCGGAGGACGTGCGCGAGCGCATCGACATCAACCCCCTGCGCGCCTTCGACTCCGATCACGAGGGGACGCGCGGCGCGATGGCGAGCGCACCGACGATCGTGGGCTCGCTCGAGGGCGAGGACGCCGACCACTTCGCCGCGGTGCGGGGCCTGCTCGACGCGGCCGGAATCGCCTACGAGGTCGATCCGACCCTGGTCCGCGGCCTCGACTACTACACGCGGACGATCTTCTCCTTCGTCTGCGACGCGCTCGGTGCCCAGTCGGAGATCGGCGGCGGCGGCCGCTACGACGGCCTGATCGAGCAGCTCGGCGGGCCGGCGACGCCGGCGGTGGGCTGGGCCGCGGGAATCGAGCGGATCCTGCTGGCCCTGGATGGGGAGGAGGGCGAGCCGGAGCCACGCGGAGCGCCTGGTCTTCATCTCCCACGCCGCGGACGAGTCGGGGAGCCGGCTGGCGATGGCGCTGGCGACCGAGCTGCGCCATGCCGGCATTGCCGCCGAGCTCGACCTCGCCGGCCGCAGCCCCAAGGGGCAGCTCAAACACGCGCTGCGGATCGAGGCCTCCCATGTGCTCCTGCTGGAAGACGATGGGGCGGTCAGCCTGCGCGACCTGGAGGCGAGGACGCAGCGGCCGATCGAACTGACCAACCTTGTCGATGAGATAACCGGAGGAGAGTCGTGAACGAGGCACCCGTCCTGAGGGGCAACGAGTACCGCGATACCTGGTGTGGCCAGGTGCTCGGCGACCGCGTCGACGCCGAGGCGCGGGTCGCCGGCTGGGTCCACCGCCGCCGCGACCACGGCGGCCTGATCTTCATCGACCTGCGCGACCGCACCGGCATCGTCCAGCTCGTCTTCCACCCCGACAGCTCCGGTGAGTCCTTCGCAGCGGGCCCACGAGCTGCGGGCCGAGGACGTGCTGACCGCGGCCGGGACCGTGGTCCGGCGCTCGGACGAGACCGTCAACCCGGAGCTGCCGACCGGCGAGGTCGAGCTGCGGGTGACGAGCGCCGAGCGGCTGGCCGACGCGGAGACGCCGCCCTTCCAGATCGAGGGCTTCTCCGGCGAGGTCGGCGAGGACGCGCGCCTGCGCCACCGCTACCTCGACCTCCGCCGCGAGGGCATGCGCGAGGCGCTGATGCTGCGCCACAGGGTTACCCGGGCGATGCGCGAGTTCCTCGACCAGGAGGGGTTCGTCGACGTCGAGACCCCGGTCCTGACCCGCTCGACCCCCGAGGGCGCCCGCGACTTCCTCGTCCCCAGCCGCCAGCAGCAGGGCTCCTTCTACGCGCTGCCGCAGTCGCCGCAGCTGTTCAAGCAGCTGCTGATGGTCGCCGGGTTCGAGCGCTACTACCAGGTGGCCCGCTGCTTTCGCGACGAGTCGACCCGGGCCGATCGCCAGGCCGAGTTCACCCAGCTCGACATCGAGATGTCCTTCGTCGACGGCGAGGACATCATCGCCGTCAACGAACGGCTGCTGGCCCACGTCTTCGAGCGCGCCGGCGGTCCCCAGATCGAGTTGCCGATGCGGCGCATGTGTTACGACGAGGCGATGGGGCGGTTCGGCACCGACCGGCCCGACCTGCGCTTCGGCCTCGAGCTGGTCGACCTCGGCGAGGCCCTGGGCGAGACCGAGTTCAAGGTCTTCCGCTCGGTTCTGGACGGCGGCGGCGCGATCCGCGGCATCAACGCCGGCAAGCGCGAGATGCCGCGCTCGGAGCTCGACAAGCTGATCTCCCGCGCCCAGGAGCTCGGCGCCAAGGGCCTGGTCTGGGCCTTCCGCGAGGGGGAGGGCTGGCGCTCCCCGACCGCCAAGTTCCTCAGCGAGGCGGAGCTGGCCGGCCTCAACCAGCGGCTCGCCGCCGAGGAGGGCGACCTGCTGCTGCTGGTCGCCGATGAGCGCAAGGTCGCCAACGCGGTGCTGGGGCAGATGCGGATCGACCTGGCCGAGCGCTTCGGCCTGATCGACCCCGACGATCACGAGCTGGTCTGGATCGTCGACTGGCCGCTGATGGAGTGGAACGCCGAGGAGCGGCGCTGGGACTCGCTGCACCACCCGTTCACGGCGCCGGCCGGCGAGTTCGACCCGGAGAACCCGGGGGCGGCGCGCGCGGTCGCCTACGACGTGGTCTGGAACGGGCAGGAGCTGGGCGGTGGCTCGATCCGCATCCATGATGCCGAGACCCAGCAGGCGGTCTTCGCCGCGCTCGGGATCGATGCCGAGACCGCGGAGGCGCGCTTCGGCTTCCTGCTCGAGGCGCTGCGCTACGGGGCGCCGCCCCACGGCGGCATCGCCTACGGCGTCGACCGCATCGTCCAGCGCCTCAGCGGCGCCGAGACGATCCGCGACGTGATCGCCTTCCCCAAGACCGCCTCCGGCTTCGACCTGCTGGTCGGGGCGCCGGCCCCGGTCGACGACGTCCAGGTGCGGGACCTCGGCATCTCGATCCACCAGCGAAAGCTCGCGGGCCACTGAGATGGGGCTCCGGGACTGGCTTCCACGCAGGTGGCGCCCGGCTCCCGGACCCGGTCAGACGCCCGTCTTCGTCGACTGACCCCAGCTTCGACAGCTGGGAGGTGGTGCGGGATTTCGTCGACGTGAAGACGGCGCGGGCCTGGCACCAGGCCCTGGTCGAGGCCGAGATCACGGCCGCGCTGACCGCCGACTGGCCGCTCGATCGCTTCGGCCACGGCGACATCGCCCTACGCGTTCCCGCCGACCGCTGGAGCGAAGCCGAGATGCTTCTCTCCAACCTCGACGGCGACGATTTCTGAACCTCCCGCGGCGCGCTTCGCGATCCGTCCTCCGCCGGCTCCCGCGGTGGTACGGTTGAGCCGAGGCTCGAGCCCGTACGAGAGCCGTCTCACCGTTTGACCCAACACAAACGGCGCGGGAGCCGGGAGTCTTCAGGCCCCTTGGGGTCGGGAGCAGGCACCCACCTTCACTTGAAGGGATCAAAGCCAGAGGCGGCAACGGCGGGCTGGGGCCTCTCTTGCCCTGCCCGGCATGCGGAGGCGGAGTGGTGGGCCTGGGCGCGCCTACCCTCAGGCGCCGGGTGGCTGGGCCTCGCCCAGCCCGTGCGTGCCGGCGGCATTCGCGCCGGTCGCCTGGTCGACGCTGTGCACGACCTCGGCCGGGTTGGCGACGCCGACGAAGATGAAGTTGTAGTCGTCGGTGGCGGCGGTGTCGAAGTCGACGTCGCCGATCTGCATCAGGCGCTGGTAGACCGACTGGCGGTAGTTGACGTTCTGGACCCGCTCCAGCCGCGTCTCCTGGATCTCCCGCGAGACGATCCCGCGCTTGATGTTGAGGCGGCGGTTGGTGATCGTGTAAGTCGTCGCGACGCGCTTGACGAAGCCGATCACGACGGTCAGCACGATCGCGACGAGGACGACCAGGAAGGCGGTCCCGTTGCCGTCGAGGAGCTTCGCGATCACCCCGAGGACGGCCGCGACGACGATCCCCTTCAGGTAGAAGCCGAGGATCGCCCGCCAGGACGGGTGACCCTCGAAGATCACCGTCTCCCCGGAGCTGAGATTGAGGCTCACGGCGGGCAGCATATGCCCTCACCGCGACGCCCGCCAGGGCTGGCGGCGGCGCGTCCCCGCTCGGCCATACCCTCGACGGATGGCCATTCTCAGGGTCGAGCCGCTGACCACCGCCCGCGCGCTGCGGGGCCCGTTCGACTACCGCCAGCCGGAGGGGATGGAGGATCTCGAGGTCGGCAGCGTCGTCCGCGTCCCCTTCGGGCCGCGCAAGCTGCTCGGCGTCGTCGTCGAGCTGGCGGCCACCTCGGAGCTGGCGCCGGAGCGGCTGGCGGAGCCGATCGAGGCGCTGGAGGCCGGCGCCCCGGCGGAGCTGGTCCGGCTCGGCCTCTGGGTCGCCCGCGAGTACTGCTCGACCCCTTCGCGCGGCCTGCAGCTGGTGCTGCCCCCGGGGACCGGGACGGGCGGCCGCACGGTCCGCTCCAAGGTCGAGCTGCGGGCGGAGATCCTCCCGGCCGGGGAGGAGGCGCTGAGCGGCGGCGGCCGGCTCGGGGTCAAGCAGCGGGCGGTCCTGGAGGCCCTGGGCGCGGGTGAGATGTCCGGTGCCGAGCTGGCCGCGGCGGTCGGCTCCGACCGCCAGACCCTGCGGCGCCTGGAGGGGCGCGGCCTCATCGCCACCCGCAGCTCGCGCCTGCGCCGCGCCCCCGCGCACTCCACCCTCGCCGCCCCCGCCGCCCGCCCCGACCTCCTGCCCGAGCAGCAGCACGCCGTCGACACCATCGTCGCCGCCCTCGAGGGCCGATGGGCCGATAAGTCGTCCTCAGCTGGACAAATCGGCCCATCGGCCGGCGGCGCCGAGCCTGCTGTTGCATGGGGTCACGGGGTCGGGGAAGACCGAGGTCTATCTGGCGGCGGTGGAGGCGGCGCTGGAGCGGGGGCGGGGGGCGATCGTGCTCGTTCCCGAGATCGGGCTCGCCCCGCAGGCGGTCGCCCGCTTCCGGGCCCGGCTCGGCGACCGCTTCGCCGTCCTCCACTCGGCCCTCTCCGCCGGCGAGCGCTACGACGAGTGGCGACGCCTGCGCAGCGGCGAGGCCAGCGTCTGCGTCGGCCCGCGCTCGGCCGTCTTCGCCCCGGTGCGCGACCTCGGTCTGATCGTCATCGACGAGGAGCACGACCCCTCCTACAAGCAGGAGGGAGACCCCTGCTACGACGCTCGCACCGTCGCCCGCCGCCGCGCCGCCGACAGCGGCGCCGTGCTCGTCGCCGGCACCGCGACGCCGCGCCCGGAGACCTGGCTGGAGCTGCCGCGCCTGCAACTGCCGCGCCGCGTCGACGGTCTGCGGATGCCGCCGGTCGAGCTGGTCGACATGCGCGATGCCGACCCCCGTGGCGGCCCCCTGCACGCCGATACCTGGGAGGCGCTGGATGGCGTCCGCGCCGCCGGCGCCAAGGCGATCGTGATGATCAACCGCCGCGGCTTCGCCCCCTGGCTCACCTGCCGCTCCTGCGGGCACCACTGGAACTGCCCCAACTGCGACGTCTCGCTGATCGTCCACCGCCACAGCGGCCGCCTCGTCTGCCACCACTGCGCCCACGCCGAACCGCAGCCCCGCGCCTGTCCCGACTGCGCCTCGACCACGCTCTCGCGCGCCGGCGCCGGCACCGAGCGGATCGAGGCGCTTCTGGGGGAGCGCCTGGCGCCGATGCCGGTCTTCCGGCTCGACACCGACACCGCCGCCGAGCGCGGCGCCCACGCCCGCATCCTCGCCGCCTTCGGCGAGGCACCCAGCGGCGTCCTCGTCGGCACCCAGATGGTCGCCAAGGGCCACGACTTCCCGGAGGTGACGCTGGCGGCGATCCTCGACGCCGACGCGACCCTGCGCTTCCCCGACTTCCGCGCCGAGGAGCGCACCTTCGCGATGGTCGCCCAGCTGGCCGGGCGCAGCGGCCGCGGCGAGGCCGGGGGGGACGTGATCGTCCAGACCCTGGCCCCGACCGCCTCCAGCATCGAGCACGCCGCCCGCCACGACTCCGACGGCTTCCTCGCCGGCGAGCTGCGGCGCCGGGAGCTGCTGCGCTACCCGCCCTACTCGCACCTGGTCCGGATCGGCCTCAACGCCGAGCAGGAAGCGCGGGTCGAAACCGCCGCCACGGCGCTCGCCGCCGAGCTGCGCGATGCGCTGCCGCGGGACTCCGAGCTGCTCGGCCCGGCGCCGATGTTCCGCGTCCGTAACCGCCATCGCCGCCGCATCCTGGTCAAGTCCCAGGACCGCGAGGGCGCCATCGCCGCGATCCGCGACGTGGTCGAGCGCCGCGCCGCCGACCGCTCGCTCAAGGACGTCGCGATCGGCATCGACGTCGATCCCCAGTGACCCGCGCCAGGCGGGGGCCTATCCATACAATCGATCCGTGAGCGACGATCAGGCCCTGGGCGCGGAGGAGCGCGAGCGCGAAGCGGAGCTGCTGCGGCAGCGCGAGGTGGCGCTGGCCCAGGTCGTCAAGTTCGGCGACCCGGTTCTCAAGAGCGTCGCCTCGCCGGTCACGACTTTCGGGCCCGAGCTGCGGGCCGAGGTGGAGCGGATGATCGCGATCATGCGCGACGGGATGGGGGTCGGCCTCGCCGCCACTCAGCTCGGCGTCCTGCGCCGTCTGCTGGTCTTCCAGGCCGGCCCTGACGGCGAGCCGACGGCGCTGGTCAACCCGATGATCGAGTGGCTCTCGGACGAGGGCTCGCTGGCCGAGGAGGGCTGCCTCAGTCTGCCGCGGGTGACGATGGACGTCGAGCGCCCGCTGCACGCCCGGATCAGCGGCCGCGACGCCGAGGGCGAGGCGATCGAGATCGAGGCCTCGGGCCTGGAGGCGCGCGTCCTCCAGCACGAGATCGATCACCTCGACGGCGTCCTGATCCTCGACCGCACCAGCCGCGATCAGCGCAAGGGCGCCCTGCGGGCACTGCGCGGCGGCGGCAGCTACAGCCCGCCGCCCGAGCACGAAGCCGACGACGGCGACGAGCTGCGCGAGCCACGCACCGACGCGTGAGCACGGTCTACCTCGGTACCTCCGACTTCGCCGCCACCGTCCTGCGGACGCTGGCCGGCTCCCCGCATCGCCCGTCCCTGGTCGTGACGCCACCGGACAGCCGCCAAGGCCGCGGCCGCAAGCTCTCGCCGCCACCGGCCGCGGCGGCGGCGAACGAGCTGGGGATCGAGCTGCTGCAGGCCGAGGACGTCAACGCCGAGCCGGTGCGGGAGCGGATCGCCGCTGCCAGGCCGCGGGCGCTGGTCGTCTGCGCCTTCGGCCAGCTGATCCGCGAGCCGCTGCTCTCCGCCCACCCGCTGCTGAACGTCCACCCCTCGCTGCTGCCGCGCTGGCGCGGGGCGGCGCCGATCGAGCGGGCGATCATGGCCGGCGACGCTCGCACCGGCGTCTGCGTGATGCGGTTGGTGGCGGCCCTCGACGCCGGCCCGGTGGCGCTCAGCGCCGAGGTCCCGATTGGCGCCGACGCAGACTTCGAAGCGCTCTCCTCGACCCTGGCGGGGATCGGCGGCGAGCTGCTGGTCCGCGCCCTCAACCTCGAGGCTGAGGGCAGGCTCGAGTTCGCCGAGCAGGACGACGCGGCGGCTACCTACGCCGAGAAGATCGACCCGGCCGAGCGCCGGCTCGACCCTTCGCGCCCCGCCACCGAGCTGGCCGCGGTCGTTCGCGCGCTCACCCCGCACATCGGCGCCTACCTGGAGACGGCGGGAGGCGAGCGGCTCGGCGTGCGCCGCGCCCGCGCCGTCGACGTCAGCGTCGCCACCGGCACCCTCAGGTCCGAGTGGGGCGCGCTGCTGCTGGGCTGCTGCCGCGGCGCCCTGCGGCTCGACGTGGTGCAGCCCCCCGGTGGCAAGCCGATGCCGGTCGACGCCTACCTGCGCGGCCACCCGCTGCCGAAGCTGTGAGCGGCGCGATCGCGCCGGCCCGGGCGCTCGCCTTCGCGACGATCAGGGAGACCTTCGAGCGCGACGCCTTCACCGAGCGCGCCTTCCGCGCCGGCGCCGAGCGCCTCGATCTCGACGGCCGCGAGCGCGCCCAGGCCCAGCGGCTTGCTTACGGCGCGGTCCAGCGCCGCGGCACCACCGACGCCGCGATCGAACGCCTGGCCGGGCGCTCGACCCGGCTGCTCGACCCGCCGCTGCTGGCCGCCTTGCGCCTCGGCCTCTACGAGCTGCTCTTCTCCGACGGCACCCCCGACCACGCCGCCGTCGACCAGGCGGTGGAGCTGGTCAAGGGAGCCGGCGCCGCCCACGCCTCGGGCCTGGTCAACGCGGTGCTGCGCCGGGCCGCCCGCGAACGCGCCGAGCTGACCGCGGCGCTGCTGGAGGACGACTCGACCCCCGAGGCGGCCGCGGTCGCCCACTCGGCGCCGCTCTGGCTGGCGCGGATGTGGTGGGAGGAGCTGGGCGCGGAGGCGGCACGCTCGCTGCTGGCGGTTTGCAACGAGCCTCCCGAGGTAGGAGATGAGAGTCGCGGTTGAGCTTGATCGCCAGGCCCTGCTGGAGAAATTGCAGGTCGCGCTGGGATCGAGGCGCATGTCCCTGAAGCTGCTTGGCCCCTGGCCGCCCCTGAGACGATCGTCGTAGAGGGTCGAACCGGCGAGGCGGTGCCCGCCATGGTCGCCGCCGGCGAGCTGACCCCGCAGAGCCGCGGCTCGGCCGCCGTGGTCGAGGTGCTGGACCCGCGGGAGGGCGAGCACCTGCTCGACCTCTGCGCCGGCCCGGGGATCAAGACCGGCCAGATCGCGGCGCGGATGGGCGACCGCGGCGAGGTGATCTCGATCGAGCTCGACTCCGGCCGGGCGGAGGAAGTCGCCGCCCAGGCCAGCCGCCTCGGCCTGCGCAGCGTCACCGTGATCGAGGCCGACGCGACCGCGTTGGAGCTGGCGCCCGGCTTCGACCGGGTCCTGCTCGACGCGCCCTGCTCCGACCTCGGCGCCCTCGCCTCGCGCCCGGACGCCCGCTGGCGCAAATCGCCGAAGACGATCGAGCGCCTGGCCGCGATCCAGGAGCAGGCGCTGCTCGCCGCCGCCCGCCTGCTGCGGCCCGGCGGCACGCTGGTCTACGCGACCTGCACGATCTCCCGCCGCGAGAACGAGGACCGGGTCGCGGCGCTGCTCGCCGCGGCCGCGGCGGGGGAGGTGCCGGCGCTCGAGCTCGAGGATCTCGGCGCCCGCGCCCCGGAGCTCGCCTCGCCGCTCCAGCCGCGCTGCCTGCAGCTGCGACCCGACCGCGATCGCACCACCGGATTCTTTATCGCCCGCCTGGGTAGGCATGATTAGGAGATGAGCGATTCCGGCGACATGGGCGCGGCAGAGGGAACGACCCTGGGGCGGGCACCGTGCCCGAACTGCGGCGAGCCCTGGCTGCGTCCGACCCAGCTTCCCGGCCGGCTGCGCTGCGTCAACTGCCTCAGCCGCTTCGAACTCGTCTCCCAGTGCCCCAACTGCGGCGAACACCAGACGATCGCGCGGATGAGCCACACCGAGGACATGCAGTGCCAGTCCTGCGGCGCCTCGATGCTCCAGGCTGCGTGAGCGCATCCGCACGCGCTCAGTAGGCTCACCCGCATGAGCGAGCGGATGAGTGAGCTGATCGAGGCGCCGCGGGTCGCCCCGTCGATCCTCTCGGCCGACTTCGCGAAGTTGGGAGCGCAGATCGAGGAGGTGATGGACGCCGGCGCCCGGGTCATCCACTTCGACGTCATGGACGGGCATTTCGTGCCGCCGATCACGATCGGGCCGCTGGTCCTCAGCGGCATCGCCGACCAGGTCCACGCGGCCGGCGGCGCCGTCGACGTGCATCTGATGATCGCGGCGCCGGAGCGCCAGATCGAGGACTTCGCCAAGGCCGGCGCCGACTCGATCACCTTCCACGAGGAGGCGACCCCGCACGCCAACCGCACCCTGCACGCGATCCGCGAGCTCGGCTGCCTCGCCGGCGTCGCCCTCAACCCCGGCACCCCGGTCGAGGCGGTCTCCGAGCTGCGCGGCCACGCCGACATCGTCCTCTGCATGACCGTCAACCCCGGCTGGGGCGGGCAGTCCTTCATCGCCGGCTCCCCGGACAAGGTGGAGCGCCTGCGCCCGCTCGTCGGCGAGGCCCGGATCGAGGTCGACGGCGGCATCGACGCCGCCACCGCCGGCCCGGTCGCCGCCGCCGGCGCCTCGCTCTTCGTCGCCGGCTCCGCCGTCTTCGGCGCCGACGACCCGGCGACCGCCTACACGGCGATCGCAACCGCCGCCGGCGCGATCTAAAGCACGAAGCGAGTCAGACTCGCCGGCCGCGCGCAATCAAGGCCCCGGTTACCTCCTGCCACCAGGCGCGCTCGGCCTGATCCACGCCCGGGCGTGCGGCGCGTCGCTCGCACCATCCGGCCAGAGCGCGGCGCCCGCCGACCGCGACCACCTCATCGCTGGTGATCGCGTAGCGGCCGTCGGCGAGTGCGGCCATCGCGCCGACGCCATCGCGGCGGCTGCGGAGGACGGTGAGGACCGGGATGCCGTCGACCTCGGTCAGCGCCAGCGGGTCGTCGCCCGCCCGCGCCGGGCGCACCGAGAAGATCTGGGAGGCGGCGCGGTGCGGCAGCGGCGGCGGCGTGGGCCGCCCGACGGGGCCCTTGGTCCAGGTTTCCGTCAGCGCCTCGACCTCGTCGCGCAGCTCGCTGCGAACGAGGATGTGCAGCTCATCGCCCTCGCGCATTTCGGTCGAGCCGCGCGGCGGGATCGCGTGACCGTCGCGGACGATCACGTTCACCAGCGCCTCGTGCGGCAGCTCCAGCTCCCGTACGTAGTGGCCGGCCGCCGCGGCGCCCGCGGGCAGTCGGTAGGCGATCACGTCGCCGCCCATGCGCCGGATCCGTCCCGACTCGAGCAGCCGCCGCGGCAGCGCCGGCTCATCGGTGGTGAGCCCGAGCCGGGTCGCCAGCGGCTCGAAGCTGGCCCCCTGGACCAGGGTCGAGCTGACGACGACGAAGAAGACGATCGAGAACAACTCCTCGCCGGCGCCGACCCCGGCGACCACCGGGAAGGTCGCCAGCCAGATCGGTGTCGCCCCGCGCAGCCCGGCCCAGCCGAGCATCGCCTTCTCGCGCACGTCGAGCGGCGCGAAGGCGGTGGCGGCGAAGGTCGCGATCGGCCTGGCGACGAAGATCAGCACCGCTGAGAGCGCCAGTCCCTTCAGCGCCACGTCGTCGAGCTGGCTCGGGAAGACGAGCAGGCCGAGGAGGATGAAGAGGGCGATCTGGGCGACCCAGCCGAGGCCCTCGTGGAAGGCGACGACGGTGCGACGAGCGGGAAGGCGGGTCGAGCCGAGCGCCAGTGCGGTCAGGTAGACGGCGAGGAAGCCGGAGCCATGGGCGAGCTCGGCGAGGCCGAAGGAGAGGGCCGCGATTGCGATCGTGGCCACCGGGTAGATCCCGTCGGTCGGCAGTCGCGCCCGGTCCAGGGCGCCGATCGCGACGCGGCCGACGGTCACCCCCACCACCGCCCCGACCGCCAGTTTCAGCGCCAGCAGCCCGGCCATGTCGGCGAGGCCGAAGCCGGGCTCCTGGATCCATTCGATGAACCCGATCACCAGCAGCAGCGCCACCGGGTCGTTCATCCCCGACTCGCCCTCGAGCGAGCGTGCCAGCCGCTTCTCCAGGGTCGAACGGCGCAGCACGGCGAAGATCGCGGCCGAGTCGGTGGCGGCGATCGCCGCACCCACCAACATCCCTTCCAGGGTGCCGATGCCGAAGATCAGCTTCGCCGCCAGACCGGCCAGCAGCGCCGTCGTGATCGTGCCCAGGGTCGCCAGCGAGGCGGCGGTTCCAAGCACCGGCCGGATCTCCGCCCAGCCGGCGGTCAGCCCGCCCTCGAAGAGGATCAGGACCAGCGCGATCGTGCCCAGGGTGCGGGCCAGCTCGGCATCGCTGAACTCGATCCCGCCGATCCCCTGCGAGCCGGCCAGCATCCCCAGCCCGAGGAAGAGCAGCAGCCCCGGCACCCGCATGCGGTCGGCGAGCAGCGCCCCGAGGATGCCCGCGGCCAGCAGCGAGCCGGCGATCAGGATCAGCTCGGCGTCGTGTCCACCCATCGACGGACCCTAGTCAACGCTGCTCAGACGTTCTCGTCGATCGCCGCCAGCCGCGCCTCGAGCTCCTCCGGCGAGCCCGCCTCGGGCACGTCCTCGGGGTGACCGTGCGGGCGGCGGTAGACGAGGTAGAGCAGGGCGAAGAGGACGCCGGCGGTGAGGGCGAAGCCGATCTCGACCCGGCGGAACTCGTCGCTGACCAGCGGCACGAAGTTCCAGCCGATGAAGAAGATCGCGCAGCCGATCCAACGGGCGGCTGCTCGGCGCACCTGCCCCTGCGCCAGACAGGCCTGGTTCAGCGTCACCGAGCCGAGGTACAGGCCCATGCCAAGGGTGACCAGCAGCAGCCCCTCGCGGTCATAGCTGAACTTCTTGCTGAAGGCGATCTGCATCAGCTTCGGGCCGGCAACGCCCATCACGACGAGGGAGACGAGGGTGAAGGCGGCGAGGCCGAGCAGGACCATGCGCACGGTGCGGTGGAACTCGCGCCCGCTGTCGGGGTCGGTCGAGGTGTGGAGGCTGGTCAGGTGGGGGAGGATGCTGGTCGAGACCGCCTGGAACAGCTGCAGCGGCGCCCGCGCGATCATCAGCACGTTGAAGATGAACCCCGCCGCTGCCGCTCCCTGCAGGCCGCGGGCGATCAGCGGCCCTGCGTTGAGGAATGCCTGTTCGCTGAACATGATCACCAGCACGGCGCCCGCGAAGCCGCCGCCTTTTCTAAGGGAGAAATCCTCGTCCGACGCCGAAGGAGTCAGATTGCGATCGGCGTCGGACGAGGATTTCTCCTCCGACATGTCCTCCGCTTCGCGTCCGGGCATGTCGGGCGTACTTCGCCTTGCCTTTCGTGCCTGCAGGGCGAAGGCCAGCGGCACCACCAGCAGCGAGAGCGAGGGAGCGGCGACGATGCCGATCGCCACCGCCGACTGCCCGCTCAGCAGGCCGATCGCGACCAGGACCGCGAACGAGGTGCGGAAGACCGACTCGGAGAGGATCAGCGCCGTGAACGGCCCGAAGCGGCGCTGGCCGGCGAGGTAGCCGCGGGCGAAGTAGCTGGCGGCGTAGAAGAGGACGGCGCCGAAGAAGACCCAGTAGAGGGTTTCGTTGCCTTCCAGCAGGCCGTCCTGGATCGGCCCCCGCAGCGCCAGCGCCACCACCGCGAAGGAGAGCGCCAGCCCGAGCTGGATCGTCGACGCTACCCGCATCTCCTGGCCGATCGGCTCGCGCTTCTCCAGCCGTTCGGAGATGTGGCGCGAAAGCAGCTGTTCGACCGGCCGGTAGAGGGTGGAGATGGTGATGAAGACCGCCGACCAGAGCACCGTGATCTGCCCGTAGTCGGGCTTGGAGAGGACGTGCGAGGCGATCAGGAAGTAGGCGTAGGTGATCAGCCCGGTGAGGCCGACGCCGACCGCCAGGAAGCTCGCGGTCTTGCCGTACTCGGCCGAGGCCGAGCCGCCCTTGCCCTCGCCGCCGGGCATCAGTCGGAGGGCTTGCCCGGCTCGTAGTGCGAGGGCTCCACGCCGAGCGCCAGCTCGACCCGCCGCACCCGCTCGAAGACCCGTTGTGTCATCACCCGCTGGCTTGCCAGCAGGTCGCCGATGACGCCGAGCGCGAACAGCTGCACGGCGGCGATGAAGAGGACGGCGCCGAGGATCAGCGACTGGATGTGGCCGCTGCCTTCGCCGTTGAAGATCCAGTCGATCAGAAACGGCAGCCAGGCCAGCAGGGCCAGCACCAGCACGACCAGGCCGGCGGTGGCGAAGGCGCGCAGCGGCTCATAGCGGGCGTAGATGCGCAAGATCGCCGGCCCGTTGCGGCGCACGTAGGCGCCGGTCGAGTCGAACAGCCGCGACTCGCGGGTCTTCGGATTGGTCCCGACCTCGACCTGGTCGACCGCGACCAGCATCTTGCCGGCCTGGATCAGGCTCTCCAGCGTGTAGGTGAAGTTGTCGACGACCGAGAGCTGCAGGGCGGCCTCGCGGTTGTAGGCACGGAAGCCGGAGGTGGTGTCGGTGATCTCGGTCCCGGAGAGTCGCCGCACGACCCAGCTGCCAAGCCGCTGCAGTCCCTTTTTCGAGCCGGAGAAGTGGTCGATCTGGCCGACCTGGCGGTCGCCGACGACCATGTCGGCCTCGCCGGCCAGGATCGGCGCCACCAGCTTCGCCACGTCGGCGCCGCTGTACTGGTTGTCGGCGTCGGTGTTGACGACGATGTCGGCACCGAGCTTGAGGCAGGCGTCGAGCCCGGCCTGAAAGCCGGCGGCCAGACCCTTGTTGTTGGTCAGGCGGACGATGTGCTCGACTCCGTTGGCGCGCGCGACCTCGACCGTGCGGTCGGTCGAGCCGTCGTCGACCACCAGCAGCTCGATCGTCTCGATGCCGTCGATCTGGCGCGGCAAATCCGCGATGGTCGCGGGAAGGGTCGTTTCCTCGTTCAAGCAGGGGATTTGGATAATGAGCTTCATCGCGACGGCTCAGGGTATCCGCGCCCGCGGCGAGGGGCGTAGAATCCCGATTGACTGACCAGTCAATCAGTGAGATGAACTCCCAGGTCACAGCCACGGATCAAGGGCATCTGCGCAGGGCGCTGGAACTGGCTGAGCGCGGGCGCGGGCAGGTGAGTCCGAATCCTCTTGTCGGTGCTGTCGTGGTCAAGGATGGCGCGGTCGTGGGCGAGGGGTTTCATGCCGAACTCGGCGGACTGCACGCGGAGCGCGCCGCGCTCGCCGATTGCCGGGAGCGGGGCGAGGACCCTGCGGGGGCGACGATGTACGTGACGCTGGAGCCGTGTGCGCACCAGGGCCGGCAGCCTCCATGTGTGGAGGCGATCCTCCAAGCGGGGATCGGGCGGGTCGTGATCGCCTCTGAGGACCCGAGCGAGAAGGCGGCGGGGCGGGGCCCCGGGATTCTGCGCGACGGCGGGGTGGAGGTCGAGTTCGCCGCCGGCGCGGAGGCCGCCGCGGCGCGGCTGCTCAACCAGGCTTTCCGCAAGCACGCCCGCACCGGGCTGCCACTGGTGACGCTGAAGCTGGCGATGTCGCTCGACGGGCGCACCAGCACCGCTCCCGGCGACTCGCCCTGGATCTCCGGCGAGCTCAGCCGCGCCCTGGTCCACCGCTGGCGCGCCGAATCCGACGCGATCGCCGTCGGCATCGGCACCGTCCTCGCCGACGACCCATTGCTCACCGCCCGTACCCCCGCCCCAGCTGTTCCTTTGCCCGCCATGGCGGGGCAAAGGAACAGCTGGGCGGGGGGGCGGCAGCCGATTCGCGTCGTCTTCGACTCCCAGGCACGGCTCCCCCTCGACTCCCGGCTCCTCGCGACCCTCGACCAGTCGCCGGTTCTCGTCGTCACCGCCCCGGACGCGGACCCAGCTCGCGTCAGTGCCCTCGAAGCCGCGGGAGCTGAGATCCTCGTCGCCGGCGGCGCCACCGAGACCGACCGCATCGCCTCGGCCCTCGCCGACCTCGGCCGGCGCGAAGTCACCAGCCTCTTCCTCGAGGGCGGTCGAACCCTCGCCGCCGCCTTCCTCGCCGCCGGTCAGATCGACGAGTCGCGTACCTTCATTGCCCCGATGCTTCTGGGAGCCGCAAAATCGACCGAGGCCGAGGCCGCGCGCGTGACCGCGCTGTCGGTCAGGGCGGAGCAGGTCGGTGAGGACACGCTGATCACGGCCCGGTTCAAGGAGTGGTGACGTGTTCACGGGCCTGATCGAGGACGTCGGCACCGTCGAGAGCCTCGCCGCCGGCAGCGACGGCACCCGCCTGCGCATCGGTACCGCGCTCGGCCCCGAGATCGCCCTCGGCGACTCGGTCGCCGTCGACGGCATCTGCCTGACCGCGACGGCTGCCGACGCCGACGGCTTCGAGACCGAGGCGATGAACCAGACGCTCGCGGTCACCGCGCTCGGTGGCGTCGTGGCCGGCACCCGCGTCAACCTGGAGCTGGCGATGCGCCCCTCCGACCGGCTCGGCGGCCACATCGTCCAAGGCCACGTCGACGGCGTCGGCGAGGTCCTGGAGGTGGAGGAGGACGGCTTCGCCCGCCGCCTCCGCGTCGGCCTCCCGCCGGAGATCCTGCGCTACGCCGTCGACAGGGGCTCGATCACCCTCAGCGGGGTCAGCCTGACGATCGCGGATTTGGGCGAGTCTTGGGTAGTTGTTTCCCTGATACCCGAGACCATGGAGCGGACGAACCTCGGTGATCTCACGCCGGGAAGCAATTTGAACGTCGAGTGCGACATCGTGGCGAAGTACGTGGAGCGGTTGCTGGCACCATTCGCTGGAAAGGAGCGAGCGTGAGCCAAATGACGGAGACCGAGAACAAGGACGACGTGCTGACCGAGGCGGGGGAGAGCCCGTTCTCGACGATCGAGGAAGCGATCGAGGAGATCCGCCGTGGCCGCATGGTCGTCGTCTGCGACGGCGAAGACCGCGAGAACGAGGGCGATCTGGTGATGGCGGCGCAGTTCGCCACCCCGGAGGCGGTCAACTTCATGGCCAAGGAGGCGCGCGGCCTGATCTGCCTGGCACTGAGCGCCGAGCGCTGCGAACAGCTCGGCCTGAAACTGATGGCGGCCAAGAACGAGGCGCCGCTGCAGACCGCCTTCACGGTCACGATCGAGGCCGCCGGCGGGGTCAGCACCGGGATCTCCGCCCACGACCGCGCCCACACGATCCAGGTCGCGATCGACCCCAACTCCGGCCCCCGCGACATCGTCGTGCCGGGCCACATGTTCCCGCTGCGGGCCAAAGAGGGTGGCGTCCTGGAGCGCACCGGCCACACCGAGGCCAGCGTCGACCTCGCCCGCCTCGCCGGCCTCACCCCGGCCGGCGTCATCTGCGAGGTGATGAACGACGACGGCACCATGGCCCGGGTCCCGGACCTGGTCCCCTACTGCGCCAAGCACGGCCTGAAGATGATCACGGTGGCGGAGCTGATCGCCTACCGCCGCCGCACCGAGAAGCTGGTCGAGCGCGTCGTCGCGACGGGCCTGCCGACCTCCTTCGGCGACTTCACGGCGGTCGGCTACCGCTCGCTGGTCGACGACAAACACCACGTGGCGATGGTCAAGGGTGACGTCGATGGAGCCGAGGACGTCCTGGTCCGCGTCCACAGCGAGTGCCTCACCGGCGACGTCTTCCACAGCATGCGCTGCGACTGCGGCGAGCAGCTGGCGGCGGCCCTGGCGATGATCGAGGAGGAGGGCCAGGGCGTGCTTCTCTACCTCTCCCAGGAGGGCCGCGGGATCGGCCTGCTGAACAAGCTGCGCGCCTACAAGCTGCAGGAGGAGGGGGCCGACACGGTCGAGGCCAACCTCAAGCTCGGTCTGCCGGCCGACCTGCGCGACTACGGGATCGGCGCCCAGATCCTCGGCGATCTCGGCCTCACCAGCATCCGCATCCTCACCAACAACCCGAAAAAGATCGTCGGCCTCGAGGGCTACGGCCTCTCGGTCTCCGAGCAGGTCCCGATCGAGTCCGACCCCAACGTCCACAACGAGTCCTACCTGCGCGCCAAGCGCGACAAGATGGGCCACTCGCTGCACCACCAGGGCCTGGCCCTCGATGAGGAGATGATCCACGACGAGTCCGAACGCGACGCGAGGGCCGAGGATGGCTGAGGCGGGCGCCTTCCTCGAGCGGTTCCGCGACGAGGAGCGCGAGGCCCTGGTGGGGCTGCGCTTCGGCGTCTGCGTCGGTCGCTTCTACGAGGACCTCGCCCAGCGCCTGCTGAAGGGTGCCGCCGAAGGCTTCGAGCTGGCCGGTGTGCCTGCCGATACGGTGACCGAGGTCTCGGTCCCGGGCGCCTACGAGCTCCCCTTCGCCGCCAAGTCCTTCGCCGCGGCCGGCTACGCCGGCGTCGCTTGCCTCGGCGTCGTCATCCGCGGCGAGACCGACCACTACGACTTCGTCTGCGCCGAGGCCGCCCGCGGCATCCAGGACGTCCAGCTCGAGACCGGCGTCCCCTGCGCCTTCGGCGTCATCACCTGCGACAACATGGAGCAGGCCCTGGCCCGGGCCGGCGGTGGCAAGCGCGACCAGGGCCGCAACGCCGCCCTCACCGTCGCCCGGATGGCCCTGCTGAAGCGCCAGCTCGGCAGTTAGTCAGGACGCGGGCAGCGTCGCCACCGGGTAGTGGCGGACTTCACGGTCAGAGGTGACGAGCGTCATCCCCTCGAGCTGCGCCTGGGCGATCAGCATGCGGTCGAATGGATCACGGTGCCGTCTTGGCAGGGATTCGACCGCGAAGACGTAGGGGAGGGTTACCGGCAGCGTCTTGAAGCGCTGCACGGAGAGCGCCTCCGACAGGGGCACTGCGACCGGCAGCTTCCCCTTCGCCCGTTTGATTTCGATCTCCCAGGCGCTGACCACGCTGACGAAGACCTCATTGGCCCCGTCCTCGATCGCGTCCGCCGCCGTGGACGACAAGCGCCCTGGCGCAAGCAGCGCCCACAGCAGTGCGTGGGTGTCCAACAGCAGCTTCAATCTTCGCCCTCCTCCAGGGTTCCGGGAGGGAAGATCTCACTCTCGTCGATCAGCTTCTCGATTTCGCTGTCGATCGCATCGAAGTCCTCGACCGTGACGCCCGAGCCTTCCCAGACGCCGAGCTTGCGGCGGGTGGGGTTGGGAGCCTCGATCGGAACCAGCTTCGCCGCCGGCTTGCCGGCGCGGCTGATCACGATCTCGGCGCCGCCTTCGACGCGCTCGACCAGGCGCGAGAGATGGGTCTTCGCCTCATGCATATTCACCTGCTCTGGATCCTCGAAGCCCATTTCTCTCCCCCCTGGATTCGGCGGTTGCGATCACGCACAGCTTAGTCCACTTAGCTAACTATCGAAAAGGGTACTATCCACGACCCGATGGCCAAGGTATGTCACAGCTGCGGCAAGGGACCGGCGTTCGGCCAGTCCCGCAGCCACTCGATGGTCGCCACCAAGCGCCGCTTCGATCCGAACCTGCAGAAGGTCCGAATCCAGGAGAACGGCCGCCCCCTGCGTGCTTACGTCTGCACGCGGTGCCTCAAGAGCAACAAGGTCACCAAGGCCGCGTAGTTCGAAGGGCTGTGTGGGGGAGGGGTCTGGTCGCCCTCCATTCGAATTTGTCGCTCCGCGCCCTATGGGCGCGTCGCTCCGGATGATGGAGCGCGACCTGAAGGTCGCGCAATAGACAGATTGCATATCGCGGCCGTTCGGCCACATTCGAATGGAGGGCGACCAGACCCCTCCTCCACGCCGCGCACTTCTGGGACGGCTCAGGGTGCTTATCGGGTTGAGCTGGCGGCACGGGTCCGGCTGCTGCACCTCGCGCAGCGATAGTGAGCCGACGTTGGAGAGCCACGCTCGGCTGGCCGTGCTGAGCCCTGACGGGACACCGCGACCCTTCGACCGGATGCGGAACCTATCGCCGCCGATCGGCGCTTAGCGCCTTCGAGGCCCGCGCGCCGTTCTTCGCGAGCTCGTCGGCAACTCCGTTCTGCTCCCTGGGAATCCGAGCGAACGTGACCCGCCCTGGATACCGGGCCTTCTGCGCTTCGACCTCCTCCTTGAGCTGGATCAGGTGCTCGGCCCGCGCACGCGATGCCCCAGTGAGGTGGCCGACGACCACCGCCGAGTCCATCCGCACGTAAGCCGACGTCGCGCCCGCGTCGGCCGCGGCCCGCAGCGCGTTCCGAACCGCCATGTACTCGGCAACGTTGTTCGTCGCGTCGCCGAGCGCTTCCGAGCCGAGCAAGCGCACGCCGCTCGCCCACGACGACGTACCCTGCCCCGGCGGGACCGCCGTTCGGCATGGCAGCGCCGTCGCTCCAGATGTAGACCTTCATCTCTGTCTCCATTCGATCGTCACGCGATCGGGGCGGAAACTACCGGTAGGGCTCAGGGGACATTCGCGAACGCTGGCCCACGGCGGCGTTCTGGCCCTGCTCTCCAAAATCGTCCGGAGCGGGCATCTCTTGCGCGCCTGAGGAGACGCTCGCTTCCGCGCGTGAAAGCAGCACGAAACGCTCGGCAGCGACGCAACGAAAAGCAGGCGCATGGCGAACGTCCGGGGAGTCGTGTGAGAAGGGGCACCCCTTCCCGCCACTCTCCCGAACTCAATCGGGTTGAGAGACCACAGGGTGCTCGCCCGTCGGGGCCGGATCGCCCTCGGCCGGCTCGACGTGCAGCGTCGGCAGGATCCGGTCGAGCCAGGCGGGGAGCCACCAGGCGCGGGCGCCGAGGATCTGCATCATCGCCGGGACCAAGATCGAGCGGATGATCACGGCGTCGATGAAGACGGCGGTGGCGAGACCGAGGCCGAAGAGTTTGATGACCCGTTCGTCGCCGAGCATGAAGGAGGCGAAGACGGTGACCATGATCGCCGCCGCCGCCGTGATTACACGACCGGTCAGGGCGAGGCCGCGGGTGACGGAGGCGGTGGCGTCGTGGCTGTTCTCCCACTCCTCATGAATCCGCGACATCAGGAAGACCTCGTAATCCATCGAGAGCCCGAAGACGATCGCGAAGAGGAAGATCGGGAAGAAGGAGATGATCGGCCCGGTGTTGTCGACCCCGATCAGGCTCGCGCCCCAGCCCCACTGGAAGACGGCGACGATCAGGCCGAAGGCGGCACCGATCGAGAGCAGGTTCATCACCACCGCCTTCAGCGGCACCAGCACCGAGCGGAAGACGGCCATCAGCAGCAGCGCCGAGAGCAATACGACGACGCCGATGAAGAGCGGCAGCTTTTCCGTGATCGCGTTGCCGAAGTCCTCGAAGATCGCGTTGATGCCGCCGACGTGGAGTTGGGCGCCGGTCTTTGCCTCGATCGGCGGGATTACGTCGTCGCGGATGCGGTCCAGCAGTTCGGTCGTCGCCTCGCTCTGGGGCGAGGTCGTCGGGTAGACCTGGAAGACCCCGGTGTTCTTCGCCGGGTTGAGGCTGACGTCGGTCGTCGTGGCGACGCCTTCTTCGTCTTCCAGCTTCTGCTTCAGTTGCACCAGCCCCGCGTCATCGCCCTTCGACGGCAGCGCCGCGACCAGCATGAAGGGGCCGTTGAAGCCGGGGCCGAAGCCCTGCGCCAGCAGATCGTAGGCCTGGCGGGTCGTTTTGTTCGGCGGTTCGGTGCCGGCGTCGTTGGTGCCAAGACGCAGCGAGAGAGTCGGAACGCAGAGGAGGATCAGGAGGCCGCCGGAGAGGCTGGCCGCGAGCCAGGGCCGGCGCTGGATCTCATGGCTCCAGCGATACCACTTGGTCTTCTCGATGGCGATCGGGCCGCGGCTGCCGAGGCCGGGGATGCGGAGCCTGTCGACCCGGCGGCCGACGATCGTCAGCAGCGCCGGTAGCAGGGTCAGCGCGGCGATCATCGTGAACAGCACCGCCAGGGCCGCCGCCGTCGCCACCCCGTAGAGGAAGGTGAGGCCGAGCAGGAACATGCCCAGCAGGGCGATGATCACCGTGATCCCGGCGAAGAGGACGGCTCGGCCGGCGGTGTCGACGGCGGCGATCGCCGCCTCGCGCGGCTCCAGGCCGTCGTCGAGGCCGTTGCGGAAGCGGGTGAGGATGAAGAGCGCGTAATCGATCCCGACGCCGAGCCCGATCATCGCCGCCAGGACCGGCGCGAAGTTGGCCATGTCGAAGACGTGGGTGCTGATCGTGACCAGGCTGATTCCGACCCCGAGCGCGAACAGCGTCGTGATCAGCGGCAGCCCCATCGCCACCACCGAGCCGAAGGTCAGCAGCAGGATCACCATCGCTGCCAGCAGGCCGATGCCGAAGGAGGAATCGCCTTCTTCCTGTTCGGCTTCGGCGATCAGGTTGCCGCCGAGCTCGACCTGCAGGCCCTCGCCCGCGGGCTTCTGGGCGATCGCGATGATTTCCCGCGTCTTTTCTTTGTCGAGCTCGTTGCCGGCGGCGTCGAACTGGATCGTGGCGTAGGCGATTTCACCGTCGTCGCTGACCGCCGCCGCGCCGCCCTTCACGTAGGGGCTGGCGACTTCGCTGACGTGGGGGAACTCTTCGATTTCCGCGAAGGTCGCCGTCATCGCCTTCTTCACGACCGGCGCTTCGACCCCGTCTTTGGCCTTGAAGACGATCTGCGCGCTGTCACCGGACTGGGCCGGGAACTTGTTTTCGAGCAGGTCGAAGGCTTCCTTCGAGTCGGAGGCCGGCAGCTTGAATTCTTCGCTGAAGTTCGAGCCGGCCGCTCCCGCGGCGATTCCGGCCAAGATCAGGGCGGCGATCCAGCTGATGATCACCGTCTTGCGGTGACCCGTGATCCAGGTGGCAAAGCTTCGCATCGAGCGCGGCACGCTAGCAACGCCGATTCGCGGCCGCGCCGCAACATCTCCGGCGGCGGTTAGATTCCCCGGCCAGATGCCAGATCCCTCGATTGCCCGGTTCCGACGGGTCATCAGCTCCGCCTACGCCTCGCTCGAGGCCCGACGCCAGGAGGTCAACGACCTCAACGTCTTCCCTGTCGCCGATGGCGACACGGGCGACAACATGTCGATGACGATGCGCGCCGTGATGGAGGAGCTCGATCGCTTCGACAAGCTCGAGGTCGACCGGGTCGATCGCACCGAGCTGGTCCAGGCGCTGGCCCGGGCGGCGCTGATGGGGGCTCGCGGCAATTCCGGGGTGATCCTCAGCCAGATCGTTCGCGGCGCCGCCGAGGAGCTCGCCTCCCGCTCCGGCGAGCTGGTCGACCCGGTCCTGGTCGCCGCCGCCTTCGCCAGCGCCGCCGACGCGGCCTATGAGTCGGTGCGCGAGCCGGCCGAGGGAACGATGCTGACCGTCTTCCGCGAGATGGCCCACTCGCTGACCCGCCAGCTGGCCCATCTCGAGGCCGACAAGCAGCGGCTCGGCGGCGACGTCAGCGACGCCCAGCAGGACGCGGTCCTGGCGGAGGTCCTGGAGCGGGCGATCGAGGAGGGCGAGCGTGCGGTCGCGCGGACCCCGGAACAGCTCGACGTGCTGCGCGAATCCGGCGTCGTCGACGCCGGCGGCCACGGCCTGGTCCTGATCCTCGCCGGCGTCGTCGCCGCCCTGCGCGGAGACGACGAGATGCCGGAGATCTCCCACTACGACGCCCCGCGCCGCAGCCTGCCCCACCACGAGGACAGCCGCTTCCGCTACTGCACCAACTTCATCGTCGCCGGCAGCGGCCTCTCCTCGCGCGACTTCCTGCCGCGGCTGGAGGGGCTGGGGGACTCGGTCCTGGTGGTCGGCGACGAGGCGACGCTCAAGGTCCACGTCCACACCGACGAGCCGGAGCGCGCGGTGGCGTTGTTCGAGGGGGCCGGCGAGGTCACCAACCTCGACGTCGCCGACATGCGCAAGCAGATGGCCGAGCGCGACGCGAGGCTTGGAGCCGCCGGCCGGACCGGGGTCGTCGCGGTCGCCGCCGGCGAGGGCCTGGAGCGGCTCTTCGCCGAGCTCGGCGCCGACGTCGTCCCCGGAGGCGAGACGCTCAACCCCTCCACCTACGAGCTGCTGGCCGGGATCCACGGGGTGGCCGCCGAGGAGGTCCTGGTCCTGCCCAGCTCCTCCAACGTGGTGATGGCCGCCGAGCGGGCCTGCGAGCTCTCCGAGAAGCCGGCGCGGGTGGTGCCGGCGTTGTCCCAGCAGGCCAGTCTGCTGGCCCTGGTCGAGCTCGATCCCGGCGCTTCCGCAAGCGAGAACGCCGAGCGCCTGGAGTCGGCGCTGGCGGCGGTCGCCACCGGCGGCATCGCCCCGGCCGCACGCGACGACGCCCAGGGGCGCTTCAAGCGGGGCGACGCGGTCGGCTTCGCCGAAGGGGAGATCGTCGCCTGGGGCGGCGCCGGCTCGACTCTGACGACGACGATCCAGGGCCTCGCCGAGGGGGCCGAGATCGTCACCGTGATCGCCGGCGACGGCGCCCCGATCCCGCTCTCGGAGATCGATACCCATGTGCCGACCGGGGTCGAGGTCGAGACCCACGAGGGGGGCCAGCCCAGCTGGTGGTGGCTGCTCGCCGCCCAGTAGTGGCCCGTCTGGTGAGCCCGGTGCTGATTTGGCGGACGGGCCACTAGGTGCGTTCTTTCGCCGGCGCCCGCGAGCTGAGCCGCGCCGAGCTCCTCGGCGCCCCCGTCCACTGGCCCCGCCCGAGCGTCCTCGATATCTCGATCGGAGGCCTCGCCGGCGTCGGTCCCAAACTCTCTGCGGCCGCCGCCGAAGCCGGCATCCACACCGTCGGCGACGTCCTCTATCGCTTCCCCCACAGCCACCGCGATCGAACCATCCAGCCCCTCGCCGACCTTGCGGACGGCCAAACCGGCACCGTCCTGGTCGAAGTCCTCGGCTCCAAGCCGCGCCCCTTCCGGCGTCCCGGCCTCACGATCACCTCCGTCAAAGTCGGCGACGACAGCGCCCACACCAAGGCCACCTGGTTCAACCAACCTTGGGTAGCAGAGAAGCTGAACCCCGGCACCCACCTTCTGCTCACCGGCAAGATCACCAAACGTGGCTTCGGGGTGAACGAGTACGAAGTGCTCCCTGACGCGGGTGGCGGGGGGAGGGTCCGAGAACGGACGCCCTCGCCCGCCCGCAGGACCCTCTCCCCCGACAGGACCCGCGTCCCGGCGGCGCCTTCGTCCCTGTCCATCCCGCCACCGACGCCTTGAAAGCACAGCGGATCCGGGACTGGGCGGAGCAGGCCTGCAAGTGGGCGCCGAACGTGATCGAGGGTCTCCCGGCCGAGCTGCGGGCGCGCCGCGGGCTGGCCGGCCTGGGCGATGCGATCCGCGCCGCCCACTTCCCGGAGACCCCCGAGGAAGCCGACCAGGCACTCGAACGCGTCGCCTTCGAAGAGCTGTTCCTCTACCAGGCGATCCTCGCCACTCGCAAGCGCACCCACCGCACCGCCCGCCCGGCGCCTCGTCTCGGCAGGCCCGGCGAGCCGGTCGGCCGCTGGATCGAGTCGCTGCCCTTCGAGCCGACCAGGGGCCAGCTCGCCGCCTTCGACGAGATCGACGCCGACATCGACTCCGGCGAGCCGATGCAGCGGCTGCTGATGGGCGAGGTCGGCGCCGGCAAGACCGTGATCGCCGTCTACGCGATGCTGCGGGCCCTCGAAGCCGGCTTCCAGGCCGCCCTGATGGCGCCGACCGAGACCCTGGCCGAGCAGCACGCGATCACCCTCGGGCGACTGCTTGCCGCCGAGGCGATTCCCTTCGCGCTGGTCACCGGCTCAACCTCGGCCCCGGTTCGCCGGCGAGCCCTGGACCAGCTCGCCAGCGGCGAGCTGGGACTCATCCTGGGCACCCACGCGCTGATCGAGCCCACGGTCCGCTTCGCCCGGCTCGGTCTCTGCGTGGTCGACGAGCAGCATCGCTTCGGGGTCGAGCAGCGCCGTGCCCTCGACGCCAAGGGGGTGGAGGGGATGGCACCGCACATCCTCCACATGACCGCGACGCCGATCCCGCGCACGCTCTCGCTCACCGCCTACGGCGACCTCGACACCACCGCTCTGCGCGAGCTGCCGGCGGGGCGCCAGCCGGTCGAGACCTGGTTGGTCGGCGAGGACCGCCGCGCCGGCGCCTACGACTTCCTGCGGGAGCGGCTGCGGGAGGGCCGCCAGGCCTTCGTCGTCTGCCCGCTGGTCGAGGCCTCGGAGAAGATCGCCGGCAAGGCGGCGGCGGTCGAGGCCGAGCGGCTGCGCGCCGGCGAGCTGCGCGACTTCGCCGTCGGCCTCCTCCATGGCCAGATGACATCCGCCGAGAAGGCGGAGACGATGCGCGCCTTCGCTGCGGGGGAGATCGACGTGCTGGTGGCGACGACCGTGATCGAGGTCGGGATCGACGTCCCCAACGCGACCGTGATGGCGATCGAGGGGGCCGAGCGCTTCGGGGTCTCCCAGCTGCACCAGCTGCGCGGCCGGGTCGGGCGCGGCGAGCATCCCTCCCAGTGCATGCTCTTCGCGGCCGAGGCCGGGGCGCTGGCCCGGCGCCGGCTGCAGGCGGTGGCGAAGGAGCGCGACGGCTTCAAGCTGGCCGAGATCGACCTCAGCCTGCGCGGCGAGGGAGAGATCCTCGGCACCCGCCAGAGCGGTCTGCCGCGGTTCGCGGTCGCCAGCCTGCCGGAGGACGCGGAGACGCTGATCGCCGCTCGCGACGAGGTGCTGACGTTGCTGGCGCGCCATGGCTCGCTCGCCGACCCGGCCCTGGGCCCGCTGCTCGATGCCGCCCGCGGCCGCTTCGGCGCCGGCGCCGCCGATCCGATCCCGCTCTAACGTTCCGCTGTTCCTTTACACGCCCATGAGAACGAAAAAGAACAGCGGAACGCGATGAGGGTGATAGCCGGAGAGCTGGGAGGGCGGAGCCTGGTCGCGCCGCGCGGCTGGAAGGTGCGCCCGACCTCCGACCGCGTCCGCGAGGCGATCTTCTCCGCCCTCGGCGAGCATGTCGTCGACGCCACCGTGCTCGACCTCTACTGCGGCACCGGCGCCCTCGCGATCGAGGCGCTCTCGCGCGGCGCCGAGCACGCCGTCCTCGTCGACCGCGACACCCGCCCGGCCCTGGGCAACGTCGAGCGACTCGGCCTGCGCGAGCGTACGGAGCTGGTCCGCGCCGACGTCGGGCGCTGGCTGGCGGCGCTCCCCGAGGACTCCGAGCGCCGCCGCTTCGACCTCGTCTTCGTCGATGCCCCCTATAGACTCGCCGACCGCGTGGCGCAGGATCTCAACACCCATCTGCCCCGACTGCTCGCCAGCGGTGGGCGGGCGATCGTCGAGAGCGGCGCCGGCAAGCCGCTGCGGATCGACTCGCTGGAGCCGCTGCGCCAGCGCCGCTACGGCGCCGCCGATGTCTCCATATATAGGGAGGAGGCGCGTTGAGCGAGCGCAAGAACGGCACCGTCGTCTGCCCCGGCAGCTACGACCCGGTCACCAACGGCCACATCGACATCATCACCAGGACTTCGAACGTCTTCGACCGCGTCGTCGTCGGCGTCGTCAACAACCCGGTTCGCAAGCAGAAGACCCTCTTCACGGCCGAGGAGCGGCTCGCCTTCATCTCCGAGGCGACCGCGGACCTGCCCAACGTCGAGGTCCAGATCTTCGCCGCGCTGCTGGTCGAGTTCGCCCGCGACAACGGTGCCAAGGCGATCGTCAAGGGCCTGCGGGCGATCTCCGACTTCGAGTACGAGTTCGAGATGGCTCAGCTCAACCGCAAGCTCGACCCGGGCATCGAGAGCATGTACGTGATCGCTTCCCCGCACTACAGCTTCCTTTCCTCGACCGGGGTGAAGGAGATGGCGACCTTCGGCGGCGACGTCTCCGACCTCGTTCCGGGCCCGGTCGCCGCCGCGCTCGTCGGCCGCCTGGACGGCAGGTAGGCTTCCCGTACCGGTCGCCCTCTCTGGGCGACGGCTTGCAAAAAACGCCCTGGATAACGGCATCTTCACCAAATCCCCCGCATACACGTAGGCTTACGACCTGCAAATGGACGTTCTCGTTCTCATAGACAAGCTGGACGACGTCGTCCACAACGCCCGACCCGTCCCCCTGACGGATCAGGTGCGTGTGGACCGCGAGGAGATCTACGACCTCCTCGACCAGATGCGCGCGACGATCCCCGAGGAGATCAAGCAGGCGCGCTGGATCGTCAAGGAGCGCCAGGAGATGCTGGCCGAGGCCAAGCGCGAGGCGGAGCGGATCGTCCGCGAGGCGCGCGAGCAGCAGGCCCGCCTGATCTCCGACGAGGAGGTCACCAAGCAGGCCGAGCGCGCCGCCGACGAGATCGTCGAGGACGCCCGCACCCGCGAGCGCGAAATCCGCCTCGGCGCCGAGGACTACGCCGACGAGATCCTCAACACCCTTGAAGTGAACCTGCAGAAGTTCCTCGCCGCCGTGCAGCGCGGCCGCGACCGCCTCGCCGGTCGCGACGAGGAGCCCGCCGCCGAGCTCGAGCAGCCTTAGCTACTCGAGCTTCAGGTCTTTCAGTGCCGCCCAGCGCGGGTCCGCGGCCTGCTCGTGTTCATGGTCGGCCGGGTCGGCGTCGTTGAGGGAGATGCCGCAGACGGGGCAGAGGCCGGCGCAGTCGGGGCGACAGAGGAAGCGGGTGGGGAGGGCGAGGAGAGTGGCGTCGTGGGCCCAGCGGCCGATGTCCAGCTCGTCCTCGGAGACGTAGGGGCTGCGTAGCTCCTCGTCGTCGGTCAGGGCCGCGTCGATCTCGCGGGATTCGACGTCGAAGTCGAGCGAGCCGGTCTCGAGGCAGCGCATGCAGGGGCCCTCCAGGTGGACCGGGAACTGGAGGCGGAAGGCGAAGCCGCCGCTGGGGCGGGAGATCTCCAGCCGCACGGTCGGCGTAGGAGGGATCGGCGACGTAGGTCTGGCCGCCGAGCTGGAAGGGCTCGAGCTCGACCGGAACCTCGATCCGCCGGCCCTCGCCGTGGGCCAGCGAGAGGCGCGAGAGGTCGATGATCGTCGTGCGCGTCTGTGACATGAGCGAACCTCCGCTGAATTGGCCCTTACGATGATGCCCTCCTACCGAGATTACGGAATGGGTCAATTCGACTGGACACCCGAGGTTTACCTGGAGCGGATCCGCGCCGAGATCCCGGGCTACGACGATCTCCAGGATCAGGCCGTGGCGGCGATCCCGTTCGCGCCGGAGCGCGTACTCGAGCTCGGGATGGGCACGGGGGAGACGACCCGGCGCCTGATCGAGGCCCACCCTGAGGCCTGGGTGGTCGGGCTCGATTCCAGCCCCGACATGGTCTTCCGCGCCCGCAAGAGCTACGACGACGTCCAGCTTGCGCGAATGGAGGATCCGCTTCCCGATGGCCCCTGGGACCTGGTCATCTCCGTGCTCTCGGTCAACCAGCTCGATGACGAGCAGCGGCGGAACCTCTGCCGCCAGGTCAAAGGCCAGGCCCGCTCCCTGGTCATCGGCGACGTCTTCGTCGGCGACCAGCTGGCCGACCTCGACCAGCTGGAGCGAAGGGGAGGTCGCCTGGCAGCAGGGCGACCTCGCGGTCGTGAGCGAGGTACTGAGAGGGCGGGTACCCCTCCTCACTCGCCTGACTGGCGGGATCGCTGGGGGCCGTCCGAGGTGGTCGCTTGGCCAGCGGCGCAAAACGTTCGGAGGGGTACCCGCCCTCTCAGTCGACCCTCGGAGCTCGCGGTCGGTACCATCCGCGACCAATGGCTGTCCCTAAGAAGAGAACCTCCAGTGCGCGCCGTGACAAGCGGCGCGCTAATCACAAGGCTGGCAAGGCGAGGCTGAATAACTGCCCGCGCTGCCACAGCCCTCGGCTTCCGCATCGGGTCTGCCCGACGTGTGGGACTTACGCCGGGCGTGAGGTCATCTCGCACAAAGTCGCCGAGCCTTCGGCGACGCCCTCCGACTCCCAGTAGCCGTGGCGCCTGGGCGCGGCGTCACCGTTGCCCTCGACGGGTACGGCGCTGAGCAGGGTTTTGAGGTGCTCGCCGAGGGCGCGCGCCGCGCCGCCGCCGACGGGATCGGTGTCCGCGTCTTCGGCCCCGAGCGGGCCCTCGGGCTCGATGGCGTCGATGGCGTCGAGGTGGTCGAGACCGAGGAGTGGATCGGTAACGACGAGGACCCGGTGCCGGCGGTCCGCGCCAAGCCCGGGGCCTCGGTCGTGCTCGCCGCCCGCGAGGTTGCCGACGACGCCGCCGACGCGATGGTCAGCTGCGGCTCGACCGGGGCGACGATGGCGGCGGCGACCTTCGGGCTGCGCCGGCTCAAGGGGGTGCAGCGCCCGGCCCTGGCGGTGCGGGTGCCGATCCCCGGCAAACCCGTGCTCTTCCTCGACGTCGGCGCCAATGTCGAAGTCCGCGCCCAGCACCTGGTCCAGTTCGCCTTCCTCGGCGCCGCCTTCAGCACCGCCGTGCTCGAGGTCGAGAACCCCAGCGTCGGCCTGCTCACCGTCGGCGAGGAGTCCGGCAAGGGCCGCGAGGAGATCGTCGAGGCCCACCGGCTGCTCTCGGTCGCGCCCGGGATCGAGTTCGCCGGCAACGTCGAGGGCCGCGACCTCCCGGCCGGCGCGGTCGACGTCGTCGTCACCGACGGCTTCACCGGCAACGTCGCCCTGAAGCTGATGGAGGGAACCGCGAAGACCGTCGCCGCCGCGGTCGGCGACGCCGCCCGTTCCAACCCGGCCTCGATGGTCGGCGGCCTGCTGCTGAAACCGGCTCTCGGCGGCCTGCGGCGCGAGCTGCACCCGGACTCGACCGGCGGCGCGATCCTGCTCGGGCTGCGCGGGATCGCCGTGGTCGGGCACGGCAGCTCCGGCCCCGACGGCATCGCCAACGCCGTGCGCCTGGCCGCCCGCTGCGCCGAGGTCGGCGCGGTCGGCCGTACCGCGGCGCTGCTGCGCGATGGCGGCGCCGGTCGTGGCGCCCTCGCGGCGGAGCGGGACGCGTGATAGGAAGGGCGGGATGAAGCGCGACGAAGTCCTCACCCTCGTCCGCGAGCACCTCGCCGAGGAGCTCGAGGTCGACATCGAGAAGATCGACGAGCAGACCCGCTTCAAGCAGGACCTCGACGCCGACTCGCTCGATCTCTACGAGTTGGTGATGGAGCTCGAGGATCGCTACGGGGTCGCCGTCTCCGAGGAGCAGGCCTCGCGGATCGAGACCGTCGGCGACGCCGTCGGCTTCGTCGTCGATCACGCCCCGGCCTGAGGTGGGGGTGAATCCCGAGCCGGCGGTCGCGGCCCTGGCGGCTCTGGTCGAGGAGCTTCCCGAGGACCTGCGCGAGCAGGCGCTGACGCACTCCTCCTGGACCGAGCGCCGGGTCGACTCCTTCGAGCGCCTCGCCTTCCTCGGCGACAGCGTGCTCGGGCTCGCCGTCGCCACGGATGTCTTCGCGCGCTTTGTCGAGGTCGCCGCCGGCGGGCTGACCAAGACCCACAACCAGGCGGTCAGCGGCGTCGCCTGCGCCGAGGTCGGGCGCCGGCTCGGGGTGCCGGAGATGCTGCGCGGCAACGAGCCCGAGGGCTTCGCCGGAGCGATCCCGGCCGCGGTCCTGCTCGACGGCGAGCGGCCGTTACCGGAGGCGACCGAGGCGCTGATCGGCGCCTGCTATCTGGCCTTCGGCTTCGAGCGCACGGCGGCGGCGGTCGCGGCCGCCTTCGAGCCGCGGATCGAGCACGCGGCCGAGACCAGGATCGACTTCAAGTCGGCTTTGCAGGAGCTTCTGGCCCGGCGCGGCGCACGCGTAAGCTACGAGGTGACCGAGGCCACCGGACCGCCGCACCGCCGCACCTTCGCGGTCGAGGCGATCGTCGACTCGGAGCCGGTCGGTGCCGGCACGGGACGGAGCAAGAAGGCGGCCGAGCAGGTCGCGGCCGAGCAGGCCCTGAAACGGCTCGGCGGCTAGGCCGGTGGCGAGCTTCGCGTCCGACTCAACCGCGAGCCTAGGCGGTGCCGAAGTGAGGAGAGCATGTATCTGAAATCGATCACGATGAAGGGGTTCAAGTCCTTCCCCGAGCGGGTGAACCTCGAGTTCTCGCCCGGCGTCAGCGTGATCGTCGGCCCCAACGGCTCCGGCAAGTCGAACATCACCGACGCGGTGCTCTGGGCGCTCGGCGAGCAGAGCCCGGGGGCGATTCGCGGCGCCTCGATGCAGGATGTGATCTCCGCCGGCGGCAAGGGCATCAGCCAGCGCCGCGCCGCCGAGGTCGAGGTCGTGATCGACAACTCCGACGGCCGTGCCGCCACCGAGTTCTCCGAGATCGCGGTGCAGCGCCGCCTCGACCGCTCCGGCGATGGCGCCTACCGGCTCAACGGCGCCCGCTGCCGGCTCGCCGATATCACCGACGTTCTCTCCGATACCAACCTCGGCCGCGAGATGCACTCGGTCATCAGCCAGGGGCGGGTGGAGACGATCATCCACTCCAAACCGCGCGAGCGGCGACTCCTGGTCGAGGAGGCCGCCGGGCTCGGCAAGCACCGCAAGCGCCGCCGCCGGGCCGAGCTGAAGCTGCGCGCCGCCCGCGACAATCTCGACCGCGCCCTCGACGTCGAGCGCGAGGCCCGCGCCCGGTTGCGGCCGCTGAAGCGCCAGGCCCAGGCGGCTGAGATCGGGGCTCCGGATCGAACGCGAGGAACTGGGCCTGCGCGGACAGCTGGTCTCCGAGGAGTTGCGCTTCGGCGCCGACCGCGCCGCCGCGGCGGAAAAAGCTGCGATAAAGGCCCGCGCGACCCGGACCGCGATCGAGGAGAAGCTGGCGCTGGTCGGCAAGCGTCGCCGCGAGGCCGAGGAGCGCTTCGCCGCCCGCGACCGCGAGCGCACCCAGGCCTGGGGTCTGGTCACGAAACTGCGTGGCGAGCAGGAGCGGGTCGCGGTCCGCGCCGCCGGCCTCTCCAGCCGCGAGACCGAGCTCGGTGCCAGGCTCGAGTCGCTGCGCTCCGAACTGGGCCCGCTGACCCTCGACGTCGGCCCCGACAGCGCTCCCGCCGAGCGTGCCGGCAAGCTGGCCGAGGAGCTGGGCGAGATCGACGCCGGCCTCAAGGCGGCCGCCGAGGGGTTGGCCGTCGCCCGTTCGGACGCCGCCGCCGAGTCGGCCCGCGAGGCCGCCCTCGGTGACGTCCACAGCGGCGCCGAGCGGGCCTCCCGCCACGCCCGCCGGGCCGAGGGCCTGCTGGGTGAGCGCCACCGCGAGGCGATGCGCAAGCGGGTCGCCGACGGTGAGGCGCTGCTCGATGACACCCGCGCCGCCCTGGCCGCGGTCGAGGCGGTCGGCGCCGCGATCCGAGCCCGGGTCGAGCGCACCGAGGGCAAGGTCGTCGGCGGCGAGGACGACGGCGACGAGATCGCCGAGGAGCTGCGCGGGCTGCTCCCAGCAGGAGGTCGAGCTGCAGACACAGATGAAGGGGGTCGCCGACGAGCTGACCAGGGCCGAGGTCGAGGCCGCCCATCTCGGCGACCGCCGCGCCGAGGCCGAGCGCGAGCTGGCCGCGATCGCCGCGAAGCTGGGGGAGGAGGTGCCGCCGGCCGAGCAGGCGATGGGCGAGGAGGAGCGGGCCGAGATCGACCGCCGCCTCGAGCGCCTCGATCGCCGCCGCGCCCAGATCGGCCCGGTCAACCCGCTGGCCGAGCGCGAGTACGACGAGGCCCGGGAGCACGTCGAGGCCCTGCAGGCCCAGCGCGAGGACACCGAGCGGGCGATGCGCGAGCTGGAGACGCTGATCCGCGAGATCGATACCGAGATCGAGCGCGCCTTCGAGCAGACCTTCGACGCCACCGCCAAGAACTTCGAAGAGATGGTCGAGCACCTGTTCCCCGGCGGGCGCGGCGTCCTGCGGCGGGTCGCGCTGCGCCCGATCCGCGATGGCGAGCGGCCCAGCGGCGAGCAGGAGGCGCCCAGCGACGATGTCGAGCCGGAGCCCGAGGAGGAGGAAGAGGCGCGCGAGGAGCTCGGGGTCGAGATCGAGGTGACGCCCGCCGGCAAGTCGACCCGCAAGCTTCGCTGCTCTCCGGCGGCGAGAAGTCGCTGGTGGCGCTGGCCTTCGTCTTCGCCGTCTTTCTCGCCCGACCCTGCCCCTTCTACATCCTCGACGAGGTCGAGGCCGCACTCGACGACGCCAACATCGACCGCTTCCTGCAGCTGATCCGACGCTTCTCCGACCGCGCCCAGTTCGTCATCGTCACCCACCAGAAACGGACGATGGACGCCGCCGACGTCCTCTACGGGGTGACGATGGGCGGCGATGGCATCACCAAGGTCGTCTCCCGGCGCCTGCCCCGCGACATCGCCGAGGAAGAGGGTGGCGACGAAGGCGACGAGGGCGAGAGCGGCACCCTCTCAGCCGTAGCTTAGGCACAACACTTCTCCGGTTTTCAGGCACGGGACGAAGCGGTACCCTCAGTTCGGGAGGGAGAGTAGATGGCACAACGCCACATGGACAGGCTGACGTCGTTCGACACGTCGTTCCTGGCCAACGAGAAATCGAACGGGCACATGGCGATCGGCGCCCTGCTGATGTGTGAGGGCAGCGCTCCGGACGAGGAGGACTTCCTCGCTCACATCCGCAGCCGCGTCCACCACCTGCCGCGCCTGCGCCAGCGCCTGCTCTACCCGCCGCTGGGGCTGGGCACTCCGTTCTGGGTCGACTACCCCGACTTCGATATCCACCGCCACCTGAGCCGGGCCACCCTGCCGGCGCCGGGGACCAAGGCCCAGTTCCGCGACCTGGTCGGCGAGCTGCTGGCGCCGCCGCTGGACCGCGCCAAACCGCTCTGGGAGCTGATCCTGGTCGAGGGCTTCGAGGACGAGCGTTTCGCGATCGTCTACAAGACCCACCACGCGATGGCCGACGGGATCTCCGCGGTCGACATCGGCATGCTGCTCTTTGACGTCGAGCCGAAGCCGGAGCCGGCGCGGGACGAGGCTCCCTGGACGCCCGCCCGGACGCCGTCGCGGGCCGCTCTGGTCGGGCACGCCGGCGCCGGGATCGCGGCGACGCTGCGCCGGTGCTGGCGCTGGCTGCGGCGAGCGCTGGAGGAGCCGGGGCGGGCTCGCAAGCGCGCCTCCGACGGTCTCGCCGGCCTCTGGGAGGTCACCTGGAATCTGGCCCGGCCGGCGCCGAAGGTGCCGTTCAACGCCGGCATCGGCGTGGGGCGGAGCTTCCAGTGGGCCGACTTCGATCTGCCTGAGTTCAAACACGTCAAGAACGCCCTTGGCGGCACTGTCAACGACGTCACCCTTGCTGTCGTCGCCGGCGCCCTGCGGCGCTGGCTGGCGGAGCGCGAGGTGCCCGTCGACGGGCTCGAGCTGAAGGCCCTGGTGCCGGTCTCGATCCGCACCGAAAACGAGCACGGCGAGCTCGGCAACAAACTGACGGCGATGCGAGGGCCGCTGCCGGTCGGGGTCGAGGACCCGGTCGAGCGCCTGCGCGCCGTGTCTGCCGCGATGGACGCGCTCAAGGCCTCCAAGCAGCCGCTCGGTGCCGAGGCGATCTGGGGCCTCAACGACTGGTTCCGCGACTTTGCCCCGCCGCTGCTGCTGGCGCCGACCGCGGCGATCAACTTCTCGACCCGCCTCTTCAACCTGCTGGTGACCAACTTCCCCGGACCGCAGGTCCCGTTCTACGTGCTCGGCCGCGAGCTGACCGGCGTCTACCCGATCGGTTTCCTCGCCAGGAACCATGGCCTCGCGATCGCGATCCTCAGCTACAACGGCAAGGTCGGCTTCGGGCTGCTCGCCGACCCCGGCTCCGTCCCCGACGCCGAGCGCATCGTCCACCACCTGGCGGCGGCCGTCGAGGAGCTCACCACCGCCGCGCAGATAGCCTCTCCGGCCAGCGATGGCGACGACCTGGCAGGAGATGATCGACCTCGGTTCGCGCGCGAGCGCGAACGACTCGGCGGCGGCTGAGCCCGAGGCCCAGCGCCGGGGCGTCTTCAAGCGCCTGCGCGAGAGCCTCTCGAAAAGCCGCCAGGCGCTGGCCGAGGAGATCTCGGCCAGTCTCTTCGACCGCATCGACGACGAGACCTGGGAGCGGCTGGAGGAGGCACTGATCCTCGCCGACGCCGGCGCCCCCACGACCGCCGCCGTGGTCGAGCGGCTCGAGCACGAGGTCGAGGCCGGCACCGTCGCCGCCGACGGCGTCGCCGTGCGCGACCGCCTGATCGAGATCCTCGCCGAGGTCGCCGCCGGCGGCCGTGCCCCGATCGACCTCAGCGCCGAACCGGCGGTGCTGATGATGGTCGGCGTCAACGGCACCGGCAAGACCACGACGATCGGCAAGATCGCCTGGCACCTGAGCAGGGAGATGGGCCTCTCGGTCGTCCTCGCCGCCGGCGACACCTACCGCGCCGCCGCCGCCGAGCAGCTGGCCGAGTGGGCGCGGCGCGCCGGCGCCGAACTGGTCCGCGGTGAGGAAGGATCCGACCCTGGCTCGGTCGCCTTCGACGCGATCGCCGCCGCCCGCGCTCGCGGCGCCGATGTCGTCATCGTCGACACCGCCGGCCGCCTCCACACCCAGGACAACCTGATGGAGGAGCTGGCCAAGGTGCGGCGGGTGATCGACAAGCAGATGCCCGGCGCCCCGCACGAGACGCTGGTCTCGATCGACGCCACCACCGGTCAGAACGGCCTGCGCCAGGCCAAGGTCTTCTCTGAAGCCGTCGACATCGACGGCGTGGTCCTGACCAAGCTCGACGGCACCGCCAAGGGCGGCATCGCCCTCGCGATCGCCTCCGACCTCGGGATCCCGGTGAAACTGATCGGCGTGGGAGAGACGCTGGAGGACCTCCGCCCCTTCGACCCCGCCGAGTACGCCGAGGCCCTCTCTCGCCGAGTCAGCGCGCTCGCGTAACCTCAGCGACTCGGTGTTTGACCAGCTCTCAGATCGGTTGCAGGCGACTCTTTCGGACGTTCGTTCGCGGGGGAAGCTGAGCGAGTCCGATGTCGACGCGGCGATGCGGGAGATCCGGCTGGCGCTGCTCGAGGCGGACGTCAACTTCAAGGTCGTCAAATCGTTCACGAAGACGGTCAAAGAGCGCTGCCTTGGCGATGAGGTGCTGAAGAGCCTCGATCCCGGGCAGCACGTGGTCAAGATCGTCAACGAGGAGCTGGCGACGCTGATGGGGGGGACGGGACGCGAGCTGGCGATGGCCAACAGCGGCCCGACCGTGATCCTGATGGCCGGCCTGCAGGGCTCCGGCAAGACCACTGCCTGCGCCAAGCTCGCGATGTTCCTGAAGAAGGACGGCAAGGACGTGGCGATCGCGGCCTGCGACGTCTACCGGCCCGCCGCCGTCGAGCAGCTGGTGACGGTCGGTGAGCGCGCCGGTGCCCACGTCTACCAGCAGGGGACCGAGCAGCGACCCGGTCGAGATCGCCGAGTGGGCGCTGCAGCAGGCCCGGACCGAGCGCCGCGACGTCCTCATCGTCGACACCGCCGGCCGCCTCCACATCGACCAGGACCTGATGGCCGAGCTGGCGAGGATCCGCAAGAAGACTCAGCCTCACGACGTGCTCCTCGTCGTCGACGCGATGACCGGCCAGGACGCCGTCGGCGTCGCCGAGTCCTTCGCCGAGGCGGCCGAGTTCGACGGCGTCGTCATGACCAAGCTCGACGGCGACGCCCGCGGCGGCGCCGCGCTCTCGGTCAACGCCGTCACCGGCAAGCCGATCCTCTTCGCCTCGACCGGGGAGAAGCTGGAGAGCTTCGACAAGTTCCACCCCGACCGCATGGCCCAGCGCATCCTCGGCATGGGCGACGTCCTCAGCCTGATCGAGAAAGCCGAGCAGCAGGTCGACGAGAAGCAGGCGCTCGAACTCCAGGACAAAATGAAGAAGGATCAGTTCACGCTCGAGGACTTCCTCCAGCAGATGCGGCAGGTGCGGAAAATGGGCCCGCTCAGCGGTGTTCTCGGGATGCTGCCGGGGATGGGGGCGATGAAACAGCTGAAGAACGCCGACATCGACGAGGGCGAGCTGGACCGGGTCGAGGCGATCATCCTCTCGATGACGCCGGCCGAGCGCGCCAACCCGGGGATGATCAACGGATCGCGCCGCAAACGCATCGCCAACGGCTCTGGAACGCGGGTTCAGAACGTCAACGCGCTGGTCAAGCAGTTCGATCAGATGCGCAAGATGATGCGTTCGATGGCCTCCGGGAAGATGCCCGACCAGCAGCAGCTGGCCCAGATGACGGGCGCCGCGCCGCGCCCAAAGATCCGTAGGCGCTAACCTGCCCCGTCCAAATGGCTGTCCGAATCAGACTTAGGCGGGTGGGTTCCAAGAAGAACCCGATCTGGCGCATCGTCGTCGCCGACAAACGCTCCCCGCGTGACGGTCGCACGATCGAGACGATCGGCCAGTACAACCCGCAGACGAATCCCTCGCTGATCGAGTTCGACGAGGAGCGCGCGCGCCACTGGCTCGAGCACGGCGCCCAGCCGTCGGAGACGGTCGCGGGCCTGCTGCGCACCAAGGGCATCGCCGCCTCCGGTAGCTAGGCCCGGCGTCGCGATGACCGAGCTGATCGAGTTCCTCGTCAAGGCTCTGGTCGAGGATCCGGAGGCCGTGGTGGTCGAGGAGCTGGAAGACGACGGCGACCTGGTCTACGAGGTGACGGTCGCCGAGGCCGACCTCGGCCGCGTGATCGGCAAAGGCGGCCGGGTCGCGAACGCGATCAGGACGATCGCCAAGGCCGCCGCGGTGCGGATCGATCGCCGCGTCGTCGTCGACATCCTCGACTGAATCGATGAAGCTCGACATATTCACGCTGTTCCCCGAGGCCTTCGAGTGGTTCCGGACGCAGAGGTCGGTCACCAACGCGATCGCCGAAGGCAACGAGCTGCGGCTGATCGACTACCGGGCGACGACGCCGCTGAAAGCCGGCCAGGTCGACGACTCGCCCTACGGCGGCGGCGCCGGGATGGTCCTGCGGGTCGATGTCGTCGACGCGGCGCTGAAGGCGGCCTACGGGGAGGGGGAGAGGCCGCGCACGGTGCTGCTCTCGCCGACCGGGCCGCTGCTCGACGACGCGATCGCCGACGAGCTGACGGCGGAGCCGCACGTGGCGCTGCTCTGCGGGCGCTACGAGGGCTTCGACGACCGCGTCCATCGGCACCTCGCCGACGATGAGCTCTCGATCGGCCGCTACGTGCTGGCCGGTGGCGAGCTGCCGGCGATGGTCGTCGCCGACGTGCTGATGCGCAAGCTGCCCGGCGCCCTCGGCCACGCCGACTCGGCGACCGAGGAGTCCTTCAGCGAGGTGCTCGAGGGCATGCCGGAGTACCCGCACTTCACCCGCCCGCCGCTCTACAACGGCTGGGAGGTGCCGGAGATCCTGCTCTCCGGGGACCACGAGAAAGTGCGCCAGTGGCGCCTGGCGCAGAGCCGTCTGCGGGCCGAGAAGTTCGACTCGGGCGCCGAGTAGCTACCATTCCGCCAGCCGCGCGGTTCCCGCACTCGGGTCCGGCGGTTTTTTCTCGCCAAATGAGCTCCGTAATCGACAGCATCGAGCGTGCCCAGCTGAAAGAGGGACTTCCCTCCTTCGGCCCCGGCGACCGTGTCCGCGTTCACTTCCAGGTGATCGAGGGCACGCGCAAACGCACCCAGGTCTTCGAGGGCGTGGTGCTGCGGCGCCAGGGCTCGGGCGTGCGCGAGACCTTCACGGTCCGCAAGCAGTCCTTTGGCGTCGGCGTCGAGCGGACCTTCCCGCTGCACTCGCCGAAGATCGAGAAACTCGAGGTCGCGGCGCGCGGTGACGTGCGACGGGCCAAGCTCTATTACCTGCGCGGCCGCATCGGCAAGGCCGCGCGCGTCGCCGAGCGGCGCTGGGGCATCGACGACGACGTGGTCGCGGCGCCCACCGCGGAGGCGGCGGTCGCGACCGACGCCGAGGGCGTCGCCCAGGACGAGGTCGTGCCGACCGAGGCCGAGGCAACGCAGATCGAGGAGGCGGCAGCCGAGCCCGAGGCGGCGAATGAGCCCGAGGCGGCGGCAGAGACTGAGGCAGCGGCGGACACGGACGCAGGGGCGCCCGCGGCCGGGGAGACCGAGGACAGCCCAGCAGCGCCAGAGGATGCCGAGGACGAGAAGCCGGCGGATGCCGGCGACTCCGACGAGGATCCGGCAGCCTGAAACTCGCGATTCCGAAGCCGAAGGGCAAAGGCGGCGGGCTGGTCGAGTTGGTCGTCATCGTCGCGCTGGCGCTGGGGCTGGCGCTGGCGATCCAGGCCTGGATCGTCAAGCCCTACCAGATCCCTTCGGAATCGATGGAGCCGACGCTCGACGTCGGCCAGCGGGTGCTGGTCAACCGCTTCATCTACCACCTCAACGATCCCTCCCCCGGCGACATCATCGTCTTCCACCCGCCGGCCGGAGCCGACAACGGCACCGAATGCGGCGTGCAGCCGAAACCAGGGCGAACCGTGCCCGCGGCCGAAGCCGACGGGCCGAGTCCGAGCCAGAACTTCATCAAGCGGATCGTCGCCGGGCCGGGGGACACGCTCTCGGTCAAGGGAGGCCACCCGGTCGTGAACGGCGTCGAGAAGACCGATGAGCCGTACATCATCCCCTGCGGCAGCGCCGCCGCCTGCAACATGCCGAAGACGATCAAGATCCCGGCCGACCACTACTTCATGATGGGCGACAACCGTGGCGCAAGTGACGACAGCCGCTTCTGGGGACCCGTCCCGCGAAGCTGGATCATCGGCGAGGCCTTTGCCACCTACTGGCCGCCCGACCGCATCGGCACCCTCTAAGTCCCGCAGCGGCCGCCGCAGGCTGGCCCGCAGCCGCCGCCTGTTCGCCTTCGACCGCGGCCTCCAGAGTCGCTACGTCGCCGGCACCGACGAGGCCGGGCGGGGTTGCCTGGCCGGGCCGCTGGTCGCCGCCGCGGTCCTGATCGACTACGAGCGGCTCTCCCACGGCGACCGCCGCGCCCTCGCCGGCCTGCACGACTCCAAGCAGATGACCGAGGAGCGGCGGCTGGAGATGTTCCCCAGCGTGCTGCGGGCGGCGACCCGGGTCAGCGTCGTCGTCCGCTCCGCCGCCGGCATCGACCGCCGCGGCCTGCACGTGACCAACATCGAAGCGCTCTCGGTGGCGCTGGAACGGCTGGCGCCGCCGCCGGACGCGACCTGCCTCTCCGACGGCTTCTCGTTGCCCCGCTGCGCTGTCCCGCACCGGGCCGTCGTCCAGGGCGACGGCACCAGCGCCGCGATCGCCGCCGCCTCTGTCGTCGCCAAGGTCACCCGCGATCGCTACATGCACCAGCGCCGCGGCCGAGCATCCCGCACTGGGGCTTCGACGAACACGTCGGCTACTCGACCCCCGAGCACCGCGCGGCGATCGAAGCAGAATGGGATCTCGCCGTTGCACCGGCGCTCGTTCCAGTCTGTGGCTTACACGCAGATGGGCCTGGGAGCCGCCTGAGAAGACATCGCGCGTCCTTCCTCGGTCATGTGCAGAGCACACTCCCTCGGTCGTCCTTGACCTGTCTCCTCAGGCGGCTCCCCGCGAACTTCAGAAAGCACCTCGGATGTGCTCGACGTCGGCCACCGGTCGGCGCGGTCGAAGGTGACGCCGACGGCGTCGAAGCGGATCTCGGCGTAGAAAGGGAGGTTGCGGTGCGCGGCCAGCCAGGCGGTCGCGAGGCGGCGGACCTGTTGCTGCTTGCGGCGGTCGACCGCGAGGATCGGGCGCTCGGGGCCGAAGGCCGATCCCTGGCGCCCGGCCTTGACCTCGACGAAGACGAGGGTGCGGCCGTCGCGGGCGACGATGTCGAGCTCGCCATGGCGGGTGCGGGCGTTGCGCTCGACGATCTCCCAGCCGGCGGCGGCGAGCCGGCGGGCGACCAGCTCCTCGGCCCTGGCACCGGTTCTTTGGCGGGCGATCGTCATCGCCGGGGACGTTAGGCCCCGCGATCGCGCTTATGGCGCGCAAGTTGTTACAACTTTGACCCGAACCCCTCGTAACACGTGCGCCGCGGCGGCCTAGCGTTCTTGTCGTGCTCGCCACGGCCCGAACCTTCACCCTCGACGGCATCGTCGCCCGCCCGGTCCGGGTCGAGGTCGACGTCCACCGTGGCCTGCCGGGGTTCGCGATCGTCGGGCTGCCCGACGCGGCCGTGCGGGAGGCGCGCGAGCGGGTGCGGGCGGCGCTGGTCAACTGCGGCTTCGAGTTCCCGTTGCGGCGGATCGTCGTCAACCTCGCCCCGGCGAGCCTGCGCAAGGCGGGGCCCGGGATGGACCTGGCGATCGCCTCGGCCCTGCTCAGCGCCTCCGGCCAGCTCGAGTGGGAGGCGCTGTCGCGGATCGCCCTGGTCGGCGAGCTGGCGCTGGACGGCTCGACGCGGGCGGTAAACGGGGCGCTGGCGATCGCCGAGGCGGCGCGCGAGGGAGGGGCCGAGGCGATCGTGGTCCCGGCCGAGAACGGGCCCGAGGCGGCGCTGGCGGCCGGCATCGACGTCGTCCCGCTCGACGGCCTCGGGCGGCTGCCCAGCCTGGCGGCGGGGGAGTGGGAGCCGCGGCGGCCCGAGGCCCTGGCGCTCCAGGTGGGCGCCGCGGCCTCCGGTCCCGACCTTGCCGACCTGCGCGGCCAGCCGCACCTGCGCCACGCGCTCGAGGTCGCCGCCGCGGGTGGCCACAGCCTGCTGATGATCGGCCCGCCCGGCGCCGGCAAGTCGCTGGCCGCCAGCCGCCTGCCCTCGATCCTGCCGCCGCTGGCCACGGTCGAGGCGCTGGAGGTGGCCCGGGTCGCCAGTGCCTGCGGCCGGCTCGGCGGAGCGCTGCCAGGCGGGCGGCCGTTCCGGGCGCCGCACCACACGATCAGCCCGGCCGGGCTGATCGGCGGCGGCAGCCCGCCGCGGCCGGGGGAGGCAACGCTGGCCCACCGCGGCGTCCTCTTCCTCGACGAGCTCTGCGAGTTCCGCCGCGACGCGCTGGAGGCGCTGCGGGCGCCGCTGGAGTCCGGCGAGGTCTCGATCGCCCGCGCCGCCAGCCGTCGCAACCTGCCCTGCCGCTTCATGCTCGTCGCGGCCGCCAACCCATGCCCCTGCGGGCGCGGCGAGGCCGATCCGGACTGCAGTTGCGCGCCGGTCGCCGTGCAGCGCTATCAGGGCCGGCTCAGCGGCGCTCTCGCCGACCGCATCGACATCCTCGCCGCGGTGCGCCAGCCAAGCGCTGCCGAGATCGGCGGCGGAGCCGGGGGAGCCCTCGGCGGACGTGCGGGAGCGGGTGGCGGTGGCCCGCGAGCGCCAGGAGCGGCGCCTGGGCCCCGGGCGCTGCAACGCCGAGATGAGTCCCGGCGAGGCTCGCGAGTGCGCGCTCAGCCCCGAGGCCGGGGCGCTGCTGGCGGATCTGTATGCGCGGCAGCGGCTCAGCGGCCGTGCCCACGACCGGGCGCTGCGGCTGGCCCAGACGATCGCCGACCTCGCCGGCCGCGACACGATCGGCGAGGAGCAGATGGCCCAGGCCCTGCAACTGCGGAGGCGGGACCGTGGCTAGGGAGCCGAAGGCCTGCCCCGATTGCCTGCGCCGCTCCTGGCTGCTGGCCCTGCTCGGCCCCTACATCGAAAAGATCGCCACCGGGGCGATCGGCTCGCGCTCGCCGGAACTGCTGCGACTCGGCAACGAGGACCTCGTCGCGGCGGCGGCGCCGAAGGTCGCCGGTCAGCTGCTGAGCCGGATCGAGGCGCTCGACGAGGGCTATCTGGAGGCGGAGCTGGCGGCGGCGCAGTGCTGGGCCTGCTGCCGCCACGGCGACCTCTACCCGCAGGGTCTGCGCGACGCTCCCGACGCGCCGTGGGCGTTGATCGGGAGGGGGGACCCGGCCCTCCTCGAGGGGCTGGAGCCGTTCGGCGCGGTGACGATCGTCGGCGCCCGCCGTGCAACCTCCTACGGTCGCGAGGTCGCTCGCGAGCTGGGGCGGGAGCTGGCCGCGGCGGGCCTGGTCGTCGTCAGCGGGCTCGCCTTCGGCATCGACGGCTGCGCCCACCGCGGCGCCATCGACGCCGGCCGCACGATCGCCGTCCTCGGCTGCGGCCCCGACACCGCCTATCCGGCGGCCCACCGCGCCCTCTGGCGCCAGATCTGCGAAAAGGACCTGGTCATCTCCGAGTTCCCGCCGGGAGCCGCGCCCTGGCGCTGGACCTTCCCCGCCCGCAACCGGATCATGGCGGCGCTGGCCGGGATGACCGTGGTCGTCGAGGCCGCCACCCGCTCCGGCTCCCTGATCACCGCCGACCTGGCGGCCGACCTCGGCCGCGATCTCGGCGCCGTCCCCGGGCCGATCACCTCCCGTGCCTCCGCCGCTCCCAACAACCTCCTCGCCGGCGGCGCCTGCGTGGTCCGCGACGCTCAGGATGTCCTCGACGCGATGCTCGGCGCCGGCGCGAAGCGGATCGACCGAGGTGGTCCGGCCCTCGACCAATCCCTCGCCGACGTCCTCACCGCCGTCGAGATGGGGGAGAGCAGCTGCGACGGCGTTGCCGCCGCTCTCGGCCTCTCGGGTCCCGACGCCGCATCGGCCCTGGCCCGCCTCGAGTTGCTCGGCTATGTCACCTGCTCGACGATGGGCACCTACTCCCGGACCCTGCTCCCGTCCCCGGCGCGCTCCGGGATCTAGGCTGGGCAAGATGAACGCGAAGCACATTCCCACGGCACTCTCGATCGCCGGCTCCGATTCCGGCGGCGGCGCGGGAATTCAGGCCGACCTGAAGGCATTCGCCCGCTGTGGGGTGCACGGGACGACGGCGATCACGGCGATCACGGCGCAGAACACTCGCGAGGTCGAGCGGGTCGAGCTGGTCTCGCCGCAGATGGTCTTCGAGTCAGATCTCGCGGTCGGCCGAGGACATGGGCAGCCGATGCGGTCAAGATCGGCATGGTCGGGGCGACCGAGGCGATCGAGCGCGATGGTGGCGGTTGCGCTCGACCTATCTCGGGGTCATGCGGTACGCCGTGGTGATGATCCGGTGATGGTGGCCGAGAGCGGCGCGGCCCTGCTCGACGAGGGACGAGGGCAGCGTCTCGATGGACGGCTGCTGTCTATGGCAGCACGGTCGTCACCCCGAATATCCCCGAGGCGCGGAAGCTGACCGGGCTGGGGAAGGGGGCGAGCCAGGAGGAGCTGGCGCGCGCCGTCTTTGAGTTGGGATGAAGACGAGGCGGCGCCGGGGGTGGAGCTGGGTCCGAAGGCGGTCGTCGTCACCGGCGGCCACAGCGAGGACCTGGTCGACCTCTTCTTCGACGGCAAGCGGCTGGTCGAGATCCCCGGCGAGCGCCACCCGGGCGGCGCCGCCCACGGCTCCGGCTGCACCCACTCCTCGGCGCTGGCGGCGTTTCTGGCCCATGGCGAGGAGCCGCTGGAGGCGGCGCGGCTGGCTCGTGTGGTCGCCTCGGAGGCGGTCGGCGACGGCCTGCGCGAGATCGGCAGGGGCCGGGCCGGTCGACGCGCTTGGCCTCTCACGGCCCCGCAATGGGTAGTTGAGCTGCCCGGATCTAGCCAGTGCTGATGCGAGCGGTTGAGCCTGCCGGTAGATTTCCGGCATGAGCACCAACGGCGCTAAGACCGCCCTTCCGCGTCCCCGCTCCGCCACCGTCTTCGACGGTCCCGACCGCGCCCACTCGCGCGCCTACATGAAGGGGATCGGGTTCGACGACGACGCCCTGAGCCGGCCGACGATCGGGATCGCCAACACCTGGACCGAGGCGATGCCCTGCAACTTCGGGCTGCGCGCCCTGGCCGAGCACGTCAAGAAGGGCGTCCTCGCCGCCGGCGGCACGCCGATGGAGTTCAACACCGTCGCCGTCTCCGACGGGGTGACGATGGGGACCCAGGGGATGAAGGCCTCGCTGGTCAGCCGCGAGGTGATCGCCGACTCGATCGAGCTGATGGCCCGCGGGTACCAGTTCGACGCGATCGTCGCCCTCTGCGCCTGCGACAAGACGATCCCCGGCTGCGCGATGGCGCTGGCCCGGCTCGACGTGCCCTCGGTCCTGCTCTATGGCGGCTCGATCGCCCCCGGCCACTGGCACGGTCGCGACGTCACCATCCTCGACATCTTCGAGGCGATCGGTGCCCACAACGCCGGCGACATGAGCGACGAGGAACTGAACGAGCTGGAGGGCATCGCCAGCCCCGGCTTCGGCGCCTGCGGCGGTCAGTTCACCGCCAACACGATGGCCTGCGCCTTCGAGGCGCTGGGGATCAGCCCCGGTGGCTCGGCCATGGTCCCGGCCGAAGACGACGAGAAGCCGACGTCGCCGAGAAGATCGGCGAGCTGGTGATCAAGGTCCTGGTCGACGACCTGCGGCCGAGCAAGATCATCACCCGCGACTCGCTCGAGAACGCGATCGCCTGCGTCTGCGCCTCGGGCGGCTCGACCAACGGGGTCCTGCACCTGATCGCCCTCGCCCACGAGCTCGGGATCGAGCTCGGCATCGACGACTTCGACCGCATCGCCCGCGAGACCCCGCTCTTCGCCGACCTCAAGCCGGGCGGGCGCTTCATCGCCACCGACCTCTACGCGGCCGGGGGCGTGCCGGTCATCGTCAAGCGGCTGGCCGAAAAGGGCGTCCTGCACGAGGACGCGATCACGATCACCGGCGAGACGATCGGCGAGGTCGCCGCGGCGGCCACCGAGAAGCCGGGGCAGGAAGTGGTCAGGCCGGTCGACGACCCGGTCAAGGCCGAGGGCGGGTTGGCGATCATGTACGGCAACATCGCCCCCGAGGGGGCCGTGATCAAGGTCGCCGGCACCGAGCGCCGCCGTCAGAGCGGCCCCGCCCGCGTCTTCGAGACCGAAGAGGACTGCTTCCGCGCCGTCAAGGAGCAGCGGATCAACGCCGGCGACATCATCGTCATCCGCAACGAGGGGCCGATCGGCGGGCCCGGCATGCGCGAGATGCTTCAGGTCACGGCCGCGATCGTCGGCGAGGGCCTCGGCGAGAGCGTCGCCCTGCTCACCGACGGGCGCTTCTCCGGCGCCACCCGCGGCCTGATGTTCGGCCACGTCTCGCCCGAGGCGGTCCGCGGCGGCCCGATCGCGGCCCTGCGCGAGGGGGACCAGATCACCCTCGACATCGACGCCCGCCGCATGGACGTCGACCTCAGCGACGAGGAGATCGCCGCCCGCATCGCCGCCTACGAGGCTCCGGAGCCGGTCTTCCCGCGCGGCGTCATGACCAAGTACGCGCACACGGTCTCTTCGGCCTCGCACGGCGCCGTCACCACCAGCTGACGGCCGGCCCCTACTCCGCGAGAAAGTCGTCGAGCAGGGCGTTGAAGCGCGCCGGCCGCTCCAGCTGCGGGACGTGCCCGGTGCGCTCGAAGATCTCCAGCCGCGAGTGGGGGATGCGGCGGTGGTAGCTGAGCGCCGCCGACATCGGGATCACCCGGTCTGACTGGCCCCAGACGATCATCGTCGGCATCTCGATCTCGGCCAGCCGCTCGCGGATGTCGTGGCGGATCACCGCGTGCAGGGCGTCGCCGAAGCCGTCGGCCTGCTTCAGACCGCTCTCGATCTGCTCCAGCAGCAGGTCCTCGCGCAGGCGGGCCGGGTAGCGGACGAAGGGGCGGAAGACGAACTCGCGGGCGCGCGGGCGCGAGACGATGAAGCGGCTGCGCCGGGCGTAGCGCGGTCCGAACAGCTTCCAGGCCAGCGCCGTCGCCACCGCCCGCTCTTCCGGGTTCCAGGTGTTGATGATGCCGGCGGCGGAGACCAGGACCAGCCGCTCGAAGTGGCCCGGCGCCGCGGTCACGGCCTCGACCGCGATGAAGCCGCCCATCGAGTTGCCGACCACGGTCGCTCCCTCGATCCCGAGCTTCTCGCAGAAGTCGTGCAGCAGGCGGCCGTAGGCGGGCATGTCGATCTCCCACGACGGCATCGGGCTCGCCCCGAACCCCGGCAGGTCGAGCGCGATCGCGCGCCGACCGCGGCCGAAGTGGGGCAGGTTCTCCAGCCAGTTCTGCCAGCTGCCGGAGATGCCGTGGACGAAGACGATCGGCTCCCCTGCGCCGATCTCGACGTAGTTGACCCGCGCCCCGGGCAGCTCGACCCGGTGCAGGTGCCGGCGCCAGTCGACTTGCGGCCACTCCGGGTCGGGGTTGCCGTAGTCCGCGCCGGCGACGATCCGCCGGTCCCACTTCAGGGTCGCCGGCGCCCCGATTCTCTCACTCGCCATCCTTCTTCTTCCCCTCCGAGACGGTCCTGATCGTGCTCGCGTTGACCAGCAGCTTCGGTCCGTCGGCGCGGGTGACCTCGAAGAGGGGGATGGCCGCCGCTTCGGAGGCCCGGATCCGCTGCTCGATCTCCCCGAAGCTCTCCAGCACGACGACGGAGTGATCCTCGCTGAAGCGGATGTAGGTCGGCATCAGGCGTACCCCATCCGTTCCAGCACCGGGATCTCGCGGATCTGCGGCGGCTGCAGGTGGTCCCAGAGGATCCCGCGCGGGCGCTCGTACTGGCGCTCGACTTCGATCACCGCGCGCGGCGTCGCGATCAGGTCGACCGGCAGGTCGTGGGCGGTGACCATCAGGTGCTGGCGCAGGATCTGCATCGGGTGCACGGTGGTGGCGACCGTGGTGTGGCTGTCGATCTTGCCGACGTCGGCGAGGATCCCGTACTCGAGGTCGTGGTAGCCGCCGCCTTTGCCGACCCGGGCGCCGCTGAGGTTGACGGCGACCGAGCCGCAGAGCACGAAGTCGATCTCGGGGAGCTCGTCGAGGGCGACCACGCGGCCGTGCTTGAGCGCGCCCTTGATCGTCGCCGCCTCCTTCACCACCGCCTTCGAGAGCTTTTTCGGGTCGAGCACGCGAAATGGGTGGGGGTCGCGCAGCCGCGGCACCGCCATGATCACCGTCTTGCCCTCTTCCAGGGCGATCCGCCGCGCGTGCGTCTGGGGCGAGTCGGGGTTGGCCTTGATCACCCGGGCCCGCTTCCAGAGCCGGTGGTTGGCCAGCTTCTCCGCCGCCAGCTTGGCGCCGGCGAAGTTGGGGATGCGTCCCTCGGCGCCGGGAAAGCGGGAGACGCCCTCGCGCTCCATCCCCTTCCAGACCTCCTTGCGAACCTCGTCCTTCGTGCGCACAGGCGAAAGATATCCGCCCGGCTGTCGATAAGACCGGGACAACTGGGAAATTGCAGGGAAGACGGCCGCCCAGGCCGAATGATCCAAATGCCTAAACTTTTCGCAACCGGGTGAACTACAAGTCGAGGACGGTTCGAGGGAAACGATGGGACGCAAGACGCAGATAGCGGTGATCGTCGCGGTCCTGGTCGTTGCCCTGGGTGCGGCGGGCGCCTACGCCTACGACAGCTCGCAGAAGGACAAGATCGCCGACGGCGTCCAGATCGCCGGCGTCGACGTCGGCGGCCTCAGCGAAGACGAAGCCGCCGCGCTCGTGCGCCACCGCCTGCTGGCGCCGCTGCGCCACTCGCTGCGGGTCAGCTTCGACGGCGAGAGCTGGGAGCTTCCCGGCGCCAAGCTCAAGGTTCGCGCCGAGGTCGGCAAGGCGGTCGAAGAAGCCGTGGCCGACAGCCAGGACGGTGGCTTCCCCGGCCGCCTGGTCCGCTACGTCACCGGCGAAGAAGTGAGCGCGAGCATCGAGCCGCAGGTGACCTATTCCAAGCGCGCCGTCAACCGCTTCGTCCGCCACGTCGCCGCGGAAATCGACCGCGAACCGGCCAACGCCGACGTTCAGGCAAGCGGGAACTCGCTCGAAGTCGTCGCCGGCGAGTACGGCCGCAAGCTGCGCGACAACCAGCTGACGGCCGACCTCAACGCCGCGGTGCTGAACGCGACCAGGCCACAGACGATCGTCGCCGCGGTCCACGCCACCAAGCCGGAGGTGACGAAGAAGGAAGTCGCCGCCGAGTACCCGTCCTATCTCACCCTCGACCGTTCGAGCTTCACCCTGCGGCTCTGGGAACACCTGAAGCTGGCCAAGACCTACACCGTCGCGGTCGGGATGGAAGGCCTGGAAACCCCGGAAGGCCTGTACGCGATTCAGGAAAAGGAAGAAAACCCGACCTGGCACGTGCCGAACTCCGACTGGGCCGGGTCGCTGGCCGGCACCACGGTGCCGCCGGGGCCGTCGAACCCGATCAAGGCCCGCTGGATGGGGATCTTCGAAGGCGCCGGCATCCACGGCACCGAAGAGACCTACTCGCTGGGCAGCGCCGCCTCCCACGGCTGCGTCCGCATGGCGATTCCTGACGTCGAAGAACTGTACGACCGCGTCGAAGTGGGGACTCCGATTTACATCGGTTAGCCGCCCGCGCGCAGGACGAATGGAGTGAGAGGACGAATCCCAGTTTCGTGAACTGGGATTCGGCGCTCGCCGACTACGATCGGGACCTTCGAGCGCGTGGCGCCGCCGAGCGCACCCGCAGGGCGTACGCGGTCGACCTGGCTGGGTTCGTCGAGTGGGTCGAGCCGCAGGGGACCGGGCCGATCGAGGTCCGCCATCGCGATGTGCGCCGCTACGCGGCGGCGCTCTCGGAGGCCGGGGCGGCGCCGGCGACGGTCGCTCGCAAGCTGGCCTCTATCCGCGGCCTGTACGGCTTTCTCGTCCGCACCGAGCGGGCCGGGCAGAACCCGGCCGAGCTGGTCTCCAGCCCGAAGCGGGCGGAGACGCTGCCAAAGGTGCTGAACACCGAGCAGATGCGCTCGCTGCTGGAGCGGATCCCGGCGCACACGCCGCTGGAGCTGCGCGACCGGGCGATGCTGGAGCTTGCCTACTCCTGCGGCCTGCGCTGCGAGGAGATCGTCAACCTCGACGAGGGCGCGCTCGACCACGAGACCGAGCAGCTGCGGGTGCTGGGCAAGGGCTCCAAGGAACGGCTCCTGCCGGTCGGCGAGCCGGCGCAGCGGGCGCTCGAGAACTACATGCGGCGCGGCCGCCGCGCCCTGGCAACCGATCCGCGCGAGCGGGCGCTGTTCCTCTCCAAGAGCGGCAAGCGCCTCTCCAACTCCGACATCACCCGCCGTCTCGGCCTCTGGAGCCGTGAGGCCGCGATGGCCGCGGGGGTCTCCCCGCACTCGCTTCGTCATTCATTCGCCACGCATTTGCTCGAAGGTGGTGCCGACCTGCGTACCATTCAGGAGCTGCTGGGACACGCATCGATCTCGACCACCCAGGTTTACACCCGGGTAGATGCGGCCCGCCTGCGCGATACCTATGCCGCCAGCCACCCTCGTGCCTAAACGCCGCACCCGTCAGCCGAACGTAGAATCGGGAGGACGGGCATGGAAACTGGCGTAAAAGAAGTAGAGCTTCGCGACCTTTGGCGTCGCTATAAGAACGATGGCGACAACACCGCGCGGGAGCGCCTCGTGGTCGCCTACTCGCCGATGGTCAAGTTCGTCGCCGGCCGCCTCGGCGCCGGCCTGCCGTCCCACGTCGAAGATGCCGACCTCATCTCCTACGGACTGGTCGGCCTGATCGGCGCGATCGAGCGCTTCGAGCCCGAGCGTGGGATCAAGTTCGAGACCTTCGCGATGACCCGCATCCGCGGCGCCATCATCGACGAACTGCGTTCGCTGGACTGGGTGCCGCGCTCGGTCCGTTCGCGGGCGCGGGAGATCGAAGCCTGCCAGGCGAAACTCGAGCACGAACTGCAGCGGGCCCCGACCGAGGCCGAGCTGGCGGCGAAGCTGAAGATGTCCGAGGAGGAACTGCGGAACTCGCTGCTGGAGATCGCCAACTCGTCGGTTTACGCCCTCGATGAGCTCTGGACCGTCTCCGACTCCTCCGGCGACCAGGTCTCGCTGCTGGACACGATCGCCGACGACGGCGCCGCCGACCCGCAGGAGGCGCTGGCCACCAGCGAGGTGAAAGACCGGCTGACCGAGGCGATCGGCTCGCTGCCCGAGCGCGAGCAGCTCGTCGTCGCCCTCTACTACTACGAGAACCTGACCCTGCGCGAGATCGGCGAGGTCCTCGGCGTCACCGAGTCGCGCGTCTCCCAGCTGCACACCAAGGCCGTGATGCGGCTGAAGTCCCAGCTCGAGCAGGCGTGATCGCCGCCGCGGCGGACAGTTTCGAGCTCGCGGTAAGCCGATTCAACGCCAGCGAGGCGGCGCGCACCGTCGCCGGCCTCACCCGCACCCTGGGTGAGCCGCGGGTCTCGATCGGGGCGGCGGCGGGAACGCCGGAGGCGGCGCGGATAACGGTCGCCTGGGAGCTCACCTGGTACCAGTGGGCGGTCGCGAGCGGCGAGCGCGAGCGGCCGATCGCCGAGCTCGCCCACGGCACCGAGCTCGAGCAGCTCGACGCGCCGGCGCGCCAGTGGAACGCGAAATGGCGAAGCTGACCGTCAACGTCGATGGCGGCGCCCGCGGCAACCCCGGCCCGGCGGCGGTCGGGGCGATCGTCCGCGACGGCGACGGCGAGGTGCTGGCCGAACGCGGCGAGCGCATCGGCCGCGCCACCAACAACGTCGCCGAGTACAGGGCGCTGCTGCTTGGGATCGAGCTCGCGGCGGCGCTGGAGGCGAGCGAGCTGGAGCTGGTCGGCGACTCGGAGCTGATCGTGCGCCAGGTCGAAGGCCGCTACAAGGTCAAGGACGCGGCGATGAAGGAGCTGCACGCGGAGGTGAAGTCGGCGCTGGCACCCTTCGAGCGCTGGTCGATCCGCCACGTCCGCCGCGAGAACAACGCCGACGCCGACCGCCTCGTCAACCAGGCTCTGGACGCCGGCTGAGCAGGTAGAGCATGGCGATGAGGAGCAGCGGCGCCAGGGTCAGGCTCGGCACCACCTCGCCCTCGCCGATGCCCGAGGTGACGATTGCGCCGACCATGTTGCCGGCCAGCAGCAGGGCGACGAGCCGGGTCAGCAGGCCGGCCAGCAGCAGCGCCCCGCCGACGACCTCGAGCGTGCCGATCAGGTAGACGAAGAGGTCTGGGGCGGGGAGGCCGTAGGAGTCGAAGGAGGCGACCTCGCTCGCGTGCGAGGTGAACTTGCCGATCCCGAAGACGAGGAACAGGAGCCCGGCGGCGCGGCGGACGAAGGTCTCCATCGGTCCAGCGTAAGGGGAACTTCTTGCCAGGGTCTGAACGCGTTTAGGCGGGGCTGGCGCTCTTGGCGCCGCTCTCGACCGGGTGGCCGCCGTCGCGCCAGGTGCCGACGCCCTGGCCGACGTGGACGACGTCGGCGAAGCCCTCGCGCTGGAGGATCGAGGCGGCGAGGCCGCTGCGCTTGCCGCCGCGGCAGATCGCCGCGATCGGGCGCTCGCGGGGTAGCTCGTCGAGGCGGCCGGCGAGGTCGCCGTAGGGGATGTGGAGGGAGCCGGGGATGCGCTCGCCGGCGTACTCGGCGTCGTTGCGGACGTCGAGGACGAGCGGCGCCTCGGGGCCGTCGACCCGGCGCGCCAGCTCGTCGGGGTCGATCAACTCGATCTTGCGCACCGGCCGCTCCTCCGTGCGCCAGGCGGTCATCCCGCCCTCGAGGAAGCCGCGCACCGGCACCCCGACGGCCGCCAGCAGCTCGGCCGCCTGGCGCTCATCGCCGTCGCAGGCAGCGACGACGATGATCTCGGCGCCCCCGGGGGCGACCCGCGAGACCTTGGTCGCGAAGCCGGTGTCATAGGCGGAGGTGCTGAGGGCACCGGCGATGTGGGCCTCGTCGAACTCCTCGTTGGTGCGGCCGTCGATGACGACGGCGCCGACTGCGACCGCCTGCTCGACCTCGTGCGGGGTCAGTGGCACCGGGGTCCCGAAGTCCTCGACCAGCGGCCCGCGGTTGAGGTCGACGATCTGCCTCACGTTGGGCGGCTTGTCGCCGAGCGAGCCGACCGCGTCCTCGACGAACTCGGCCTCGTCGGCGATGCCGAGGGCGCGATTGTGGCTCCGCTCGAAGCCGATCGTCGAACAGTTCTTGAGGTCGATCGCGGAGCCGCCACAGAGCGATCCGCCGAGGTGCGCGGGCCAGAGCTCGACCTCGTCGTCGAGTGGCAGCAGGCGCTGGTGCAGGGAGCGGAACATCGCGGCCGCGCCCTCGCGTGGCTCCACCGCCAGGTCGGGCCGGGCGACATCGCCGATGAACAGCGAGTCGCCGCCGAGCAGCGCCCAGGGGTCGCCGCCACGGCTGGCGTCGCGCAGCAGGAAGGAGGTGTGCTCGGGCCGGTGCCCGGGCGTGTGCACGGCCTCGATCGTGAGGTCACCCAGCTCCAGCACCCAGCCGTCGCCGAAGGGCTCGTGCGGGTACGCGGCCCCGGCCAGCTCGTGGATGTGGATCGTCGCCCCGGTCGTCCGCGCCAGCCGCCCGTGCCCGGAGACGTGGTCGGCGTGGTTGTGGGTCTCCAGCACGTGCCCGATCCGCACCCCGTGCAGCCGCGCCAGCCGCCGGTAGGGCTCGACGTCCCACTGCGGATCGACGACGACCGCAACGCCGCTTTCCCGGTCGGCGACCAGGTAGGAGGCACAGCCGAGATCCTCGTGGATTATCTGACGGAAGAGCATGGTCTCTGGCGAAAAGGTCGAGATTCAGGCTAGCGCGGAAACCAGGAGAGAGCTCCCACAGCTAGAATCACGCCCCGTGCGGCTGTAGCTCAGCTGGCTAGAGCGTCTGCTTGCCATGCAGAAGGTCGAGGGTTCGAATCCCTTCAGCCGCTTGATCGGAAGCCCGCTCCCAGAACGGGCTTCCGCGTTTTTAGCAACTGACTGGAGGCGGGTGAGCGAGCGGAGGAGCGAGAACGCAAGGCGAGCAGCTCAATCAGCTTGCGCAGCGAGAGGTAGAGAACGAGATCAGCAACGGAGGCCCCCTAGGATCGGTGGCGGGCAACGACTCTAGGGGTAGTCGGTTCGAGGCTTCCTCGCTGGAATTCGGGTTTGCGCACCCCTCACGCGGTCGTAGATCCAAGCGAAGTCGGCCGTCCGCGCCGCTACCGAGCGAGCCAGGCCGGGTCCTGCATTTCCGGCGAGCGCGGGTTCCGGTTGCCGCCCAGGGTCGCGACCCTGCGGCGATCCCTCACCCGGAACACCTGAAGCAGCGGGGGGCCGCCCGACGCATTCGTGCGCTGGGCCACCACGATCCTGCCGTTGGGCGAGTACGAGGGGCTCGCGAAGAAGCCGACCGGGCGGCCCGGCCTCCCGGTCAGACGCCTCAACCCCGTGCTGTTCGGTCGCATCGTGAAGATCTCGGCGCTGGCCGCGCCGGGATATCCGCGCACTAAGGCGATCCGGTTGCCGGAGGGGCTGAAGTCGGGTTCGGCGGTCCAGCCACCGAGCCGGGGCGTTGCGTCGCGGACCCCGGTCCCGTTCGCCCGCATCGTGTAGACGTGCGGCTCCACCCCGACAATCCCGGCTCGTTCGAAGGCGATGATCCGGCCGTTCGGCGACATCACCGGGTTGCGGTCGCTGAAGCGGCCGGAGGTGAGGCGCCGCAGGCCGCTGCCGTCGCGCCGGACGCTGAAGATGTGTTCGACGTCGAAACTCTTTTCTTCTTCGGAGGCGTGGACGAAACGGGTGAAGAGGATCCGGCGGCCGTTGCGGGTGAAGGACGGCGTGCGGTCGAACACGGGTCCCGTCGTCACTTCCCTGGCGCCGCTGCCGTTGGCGCGCGCGATGAAGATGTGCCGCGCCGGTTCCCCGCCGACCTCGACCGAGCGGGCGAAGACGATCCAGCGGCCGTCCGCGGAGGTCTGGACTTCGGAATCGCTCTGGTTTGTCGTCAGCTGCCGCAGTCGCGACCCGTTCGACATGATCGACCAGAGCCCGTTTGAGGTCCCGGAAGCACCGCCGTTGAAGAGGATCGGCCCGTTCTGCCCGGGCCAGGCCGCGCTCGCGGACCCCACCCCCACGCACAGGGCCACGGCCCCGACCAGGGCCGCCCACACCGTCAGTCGGCTGATTCGATTCCTCGCGATCATCTCCATGGACCCCTCCTCCTGCGCAACCCTCTCCCGGTGGGAGTCTCGGCTGCAAGCCGCTAGGCGAACATACGAAGTCTATTCGGGGTACCGCGTAGGGACCGGTCTGGGCCGATGCTCTTCTTCGACGCCCGACTCTCCGATTAGCGTTCCCGCCCGAGGACGCAGCGGACGAAGTCCGACTTGGCGTTGGTGTAGGCCTCGCGGTCGTTGGCGAAGCGGCTCGCGAGGCTGCGCTTCAGCGCGAGGTACTCCGCGGCGATCTGCGGATCCTCTCGCAGGCGATCGCGGAACGCCAGCTCGTCGGCGTAGCGCTTGGAGCCGGCCGGAACGAGGTGGAGGTGATGGGTGCGGCGGCTCGGGTGTGGTTTGCAGAACCAGTGCATCTCGTTCGGCAGGTACGGCGCGTACATGTAGTCGAGCCGGGCCAGCGGCTCGAAGCACGCCCGCGACTCATCGAGGTCGCGGACGCCGGCCAGGATGTCGATGATCGGCTTGGCTGCCAGGCCGGGCACGGCGGTGCTGCCGACGTGGTGTATGCCACCGACGACCCACTCGCCGATTGCGTCGTCCAGTCTCGCCTCCTCCTCCTCGAACCGGGCGGGCCAGGATGGATCGTATGGAGAGAGCCGAACTGGCTCGTCGGGAACAGATGGCTCGGGTGGGCGGAGTGAGTCGATGCGCGGATCATCCCTCAGTGGCCCGCGGGAAAGTGTCGTCACGCAGGCCCCAACTCCTACTGCAGGGCCATCGTCAAACTGAATGCCCTACGTCATGCCCTACACTGCCCCTAGTCATGCGCAAGACCAGCATCTACCTCGACGATGAGCAGGCCGAGCGCCTTGCCCGTCTGGCCCGTGCGGAGGGCCGGCCCCAGGCGGAGATCGTCCGCGAGGCGATCTCCTGCTACCGGCCCGCGCCCAAGCGGGATCGAAATTTCGCTCTCGCCGGGAACTTCGAGCGCATCGATACCGATTCTCGGCCGATCTCGGAGGTCCCCGAGGACGAGCTGATGCGCGGCTTCGGCGAGTGACGCTCATTCTCGACGCAGCGCCCCTGGTGGCGCTTGCGGATGCCAGGGAGCCCCAGCTTCAGGCGCTGCTGAGAATTCGCGACGAGGAGGAGGGTTCGTTGATCCTGCCAGCGCCGGTTGCCACCGAGGTCGACTACCTGCTCGGCGTCCGTTTCGGCGAAGCGGCTCGGCGCGCCTTCCTCAGTGATCTCGCCGCACAACGCTACGACGTCGCCTGCTTGGAGGCCGGCGACTACCGGACGGTTGCTGATCTCGACGCCCGTTACGCCGACCTCGGCCTGGGCCTCGCCGACTGCTCGATCTTGGTTCTCGCGGAGCGCCTTGGGACCCGGCGTCTGCTCAGTTTCGACGAGCGCCATTTCCGGGCCGTTGCGCCGCATCAGGGTGGGTCATTCCAGCTGCTGCCAGCGGATTCGTAATCGTCCTTCGTCCATAAGGGTTCGTTATCGGGCGCTCTTGTGGAGCTGGACCTGACGCCCTAAGTCCGATTCATAGTTGGGTACCGATGTCGGCTGCTGGCAGCGACGAGGACTGGGCGGCTGTGTGCTGAACAGCTAGCCTTTCCACTCGTCTACTGAGTTGAAAGGGAGGAAAAATGAAGAAGTCCGTCTTTTTGGCGACGGTGCTCGGGGTACTGTTCGGTCTCGTCGGAGGGGGAAGCGTGGCGGTAGCGACGCCGAAATTGTCACCCGAAAGCGTCGATTTTGGGAGCGTGTTGGTTGGCAGCGGCCCCGCGGAAAACACTTCGTTTCTGCTCTACGCTGACTGCGCGACGCCCGCGGAGCCACCCTCACCTCTATGCGCGGCCCCCGAAGAACTCGTTACGAATCCAAGCACGACCGGGGATTTCGTGCTTGTGCAGAACACTTGCCCGGCGGTCCTGAAGGGTCCCGAATTTGCGGACGTCCGGCCGGAAACCTGCCTGGTGGCCGTCGGCTTCAGCCCGACCGCAGCAGGGCTCCGCACCGGCACCCTGACCCTCGGGGGCCTGACGAGCACCCTGACCGGGACCGGCTTCGTGCTGCCGAGAGGCGGGATCCCCGGCCTCCCGACCAAGCCGCCGGTCGCGACGCCCACCGCCCCCGGCTCCGCTCCGAAGGGAAGCAAGGGCAAGGGCAAGAAAGGCAAGGGCAAGAAGTGCACGAGGAAGGAAGGGCAAGAAGGGCAAGGGCAAGAAGAAGGGCAAGGGCAAGAACGCCAAAGGCTCGGCTGTCGCAAGCAAGGCCGGTAAGCACGGCAAGGGCAAGAAGCACGGCAAGGGCAAGAAGAAGGGCTGCGGCAAGAAGAAGTAGTGCGCTACGCGCTCGAGCCCCGGCCGCCCGAGGTGGCAGCCGGGGCTCGAGGGTGCGGCTTGATCGTGCGGCGGCGGCTCATCTGATCGGCTGAGTCCGAAGCAGTAGCGGGAATTCCGCGCCGCCGTTTCGCGCGATCTTCCAGCGTCGTAGCCCGCCCGTGCTGGGTGGCGGTATTTTCGCTTCCGCCGACCGGCTTGCACAGGCCGGGAGCGCCTCGGCTGCCGATGAACAGCTTCGACTGCTCGGCTCCGTCTTCCTCGTTCGGAAAGATTGCGTCCATGCCACATGAGGCGTCCATGGACCTCCGCGAGGCTCGCGCTCAACGGGTTCGCTGCCCTCCTGTTTGCGTTCGGCGTCATCGACGTCACGTTTGGTGGCTTGCTGATTGCCGGCGCAATCTTGCTGTTAGCCTTGGCCCTGCTGAGCAGGGTCGCCGAGTGGCCGAATCTGGCTGGGCCTCTTCTGGGATGGGCCTATACGATCGCTGTGGTCGTTTTCCTGATCCTCCTGCTCACGCCACTGTAGTCCGGTCAGCGCGACGCCTCGGCCGCCGTCAGTCGTAGCCGATCCTCACTGCGAACTGGCCGAACGCTTGGTGGACTTCCCCCGATTCGGGCCACACCGTGCTCTTCCCCGGGTGTCTGAGCGGCGGCGCTATTCCAGCAGCAGGGCGGTCAGCGCCCCGCGCGAGTTGACCTCGGTGCGTTGGTAGACGTTCTCCAGGTGACGCTTGACCGTGCTGGGGGAGACCTGCAGCCGCTCGGCGATTTCCCGGTTCGAGAGGCCGCGGGCGGCCAGCCTGGTTACCTCCGCCTGGCGGTCGGTCAGGCCCAGAACGGCGATCCGGGCCTCCAGCGACGATTCGGCTCCCCCGACCGACTCCAGGTCGGCCTCAGCCCACGCCTTCCAGAGCGGCGCCTGCATCGCCGCGTAGGAGCCGATCGCGGCGTGCAGCGAGCGCCGCCCCGCCTCCTCCTCGCCGAGCAGCAGCTCGAGCCGGCCGAGAGCGTGGTCGACGACCCCCCAGACGGCGACCGCGGTCGTCGCCAACCGCCCGCGGTAGGGGTCCAGGATCTCGTGCAGTATGGCTGCCGCCTCGCGGTCGCCGAGCTTGGCGACCGCGTAGGCGTAGTCGACGACGGTCGCGAGCCAGAACGGGTCGCGTGGCATGGCCGTGAACCGCGTCGCCGTGTCTCCCTCCAACACCTCGCGGGCCAACGCTTGCTCACCGGCTTCGGCGTGGGCGAGGGTCACCAACGAGCGAAAGCCCGGGATCCCCGGGTATTGAGGGAGTGCGCGCGCCAGCAGCGGCGCCAGCTCCCCCATCCGCCCTTGCTGCCAGCGGATGCTGCAGAGCTGGCTGACGTAGGGGAGGAGGGCGTCGGGCTGGGCGCTGTGGTTCGCGCTCTCGACCGCCCGCTGGGCGCGAGCCTCGGCTTCCTCGAGCTGCCCGTGCAACGACAGATGCAGCGACTCCGACCATTCGCACAGCCAGCGGGCAGTGGCGTCGCCGATCCGGGCGGCGATCCGATCCTGCTCGCGCAGCGAGCGCGCCGCCGCCTCGACCTCGCAGAGCTCCACCTGCGCGACCGCCTGCCAGTGCAGAGCGTGGAAGAGGTCGAGCGGCTCATCCAGCTGAGCGCCGATCTCGATGCTCTCGGCCGCCATCGCGATCCGCTCTTCGGGGTTGTCGGGACCCCAGCGGGCGATCAGGCAGCGGATCAGCACCTGGGCGAGGATCCGCCGGTCGCCGCCGGAGCGCGCCGCCTCGAGTGCGCGATCCGCGAGCCAGCGGCGGCGTTCGACCTGCGGCGAAAAGGTCAGCTCGAGCGCTAGCTGGGCGAGGACGAGCGCCGCCTCCGGACGGTTGGCGTCGAGTCGCTCGGCGGCGCGGCTGAGCATCGCCCCGCGCTCGCGGTCGAGGCCGCCGACGTGGCTGACGAAGCCGCGGTTGTTGGCGAGGGCCGCCCGGGTTAGGCGCTCGGCGTCGTCGAGATCGTCGGCGAGCCGGGCCGCCGCCAACAGGTACTCGCGCGAGCGCTCCTGGTCGGCGAAGCGCAGCGCCGTGCCGAGATCGATCAGCAGGTCGCAGTACTCGGTTCCGCGCTCTTCGCCGGGCGCCTCCTTGCGCAGGGACAGAGCCTGTTGGAACCAGCCGGCCGCGATCTCGTGGTCGTGGCCACGCAGCGCTTGGCGTCCCGCCACTGCGCACCAGCGCGCCGCCCGGTCCCGGTCGGGGGGCTCGGCCCGGCGCCAGTGGTGGGCGAGCCGGCTGGCTCGCCCGTCGCCGGCCTCCGCTTCGAGGGCCTCGGCGGTATGGCGGTGCAGCTCTCCGCGGCGGGCCGCGGGCAGCTCCTCGTAGAGGCAGCGAGCGACGATCGCGTGGGCGAATGCGTAGTCACCGTCGGTGGTGCCGGCGACCAGCAGCCCGGCGCGCTCGGCGCTCCTCAGTGAGTCTCTCACTGCGGTCGGTTCGGTGCCCAGCGCGGCGATCAGCGCCGTCGTCTCGAACTCTCGGCCGAGTACCGCGGCAGCCGAGAGGTGTTCGTGGGCGCTGGCGCCGAGGACGCGCGCGCGGGCCGCGATCAGAGTTCGTAGGGAGTGGGGGGCGCGGCCGGGCTGGGGGTTGGTCGGCTCTCCGGCGCCGATCGCCAGCAGCAGCTCGCAGGCGAAGAGCGCGTTGCCGCCGCTCTCGCGGGCGACGTCGGCGACGGCGCGGTCGAGCGTCTCCTCCGGGCCGATCCCCAGCGAGGCGGCGAGGCCGCGCAGCGCGGTCGCGCTGAGCGCCTTCAGCTCGAGGTGCCTGGCGTTCGTCGGGGCGCTGAGAGTGCCGACTGCCTCCATCACCTCGCCGTCAGGCTCGACGTCGGTTGGCCGGTAGGTCGTGACCAGTAGCACCGGCGCGCCGGCGGCGGCGCGGGTGAGATGAGTTGCGAGGGCGAGCGTCGACGCCTGGCAAGCGTGGAGGTCGTCGACCGCCAGCAGCAGGGGGCCGCGCCGGGCAAGCAGTTCCAGCATCTCCAGAGAGGCCGCGAAGAGCCTCGCGCGATCGTCGCCGAGGCTCCAGTTCTCTCGCGACGGCGAGCCGGCCTCGCGGATGAGTGCCCCGAGCGAGGACTTGCGCATCTCCTGCAGCAGTGCCGCCGGCGCCTGGCGTTCGAGACGGGCGAGCGCGGTGACGAACGGCGCGTAGGGCGTCTCGGAGTCACCTTCGCCGCTGCCGTAGAGGACAAGGCCGCCGCTGGCGTGGGCGGCATGCGCGGCTTCGGCAATCAGACGACTCTTGCCCGCACCGGGCTCCCCCGCCACCACCACCGTCTCGCGGTTGCCCTGAGTGACCCGCGACCAGGCAGCCTCGATCTCACGCATCTCATCGTCGCGGCCAACCATCGGCCACGGCCGCTCCCGGGCGTTGCGGAGTGGTCCCGGGAGGGGGACGGGCGCGGTGGTGCTGGTTCCCGTCGCCGCCTTGGCGACCGACTGTGCCTTAGCTCCCCGCAGGGAACCCACACTAGCTATCTCCTTATTGGATCGTCGGCGGTTGGGGCGGATCGGTACTGAAAAGTGGGTTGGGCCGGTCGGCCCATGCTGGCCTCCGCCCCCTTCCGCTCCGTGAGCCGAACTGCTCAAGTCGCGTGTTGGTGTTCGGCCAGAACAGCATCCGGGTGCTCGGACGGGCCGCGCTCGCGTCCCTTTGCGCGCTGGCACTGCTCGCGCTGGCGCTCCTCCTGGGGCTCCCCGGCACGCCGGCGCAGGCCGCCAAGCAGGGCAAGAAGGCTGCCGCGGTCAGCCTGACGGCCCCGCGGACGGCGGCCGGCTCGGGCAAGCCGGTTCGCCTGAAGGGCGTCGTGCTGAGGTGGGCGAGGGACAGCGCGTCCTGCTGGTCACCAAGCCGGCCGGCGCCAAGAAGTGGTCCAAGGCCGGCGCCGCGAAGCTGACCGGGAACGGGCGCTTCTCGTTCAAGGTGAGGCCGCCGCTCGGTAGGACTGCCTATCGGGCCGTCGCTCAGCGCCGGGACAGGGCGCCAATGGCGAGCTCGAAGGCGCTGCGCCTGCTGGGGCTTCCCGCCGCCACTTCGACCCTCTCAGCGAGCGCCGGCAGCTCGGTCGCGATCGGCGGCGTGCTGCCGACCCCGGTGAAGCGCAAGGTGGTGCTGCAGAAGCTGGAGGGAGGCGGGTGGAAGCCGGCTGGATCGAAGTCCTCGACCAAGAAGGGTCGGATCTCCTTCAGCGCACGCGTCACCGCCTCGGCTGCCTTCCGCCTCCACGCGCCCCGGTTCCGGGCGAGGTCCAAGCAGCGGAAGCACGGCAAGGGGTCATCGAAGCGGATCACGACCTACCCGCCTTTCACCAGCCCGCGGGTCAACGTCGCGGTTGAGTCGGAATCCGGCTCGACCGGCAATCGCCCCGGGGATTCCCCACCACCCCCGTCGCCACCACTGCCTTCCGAACCACCGCCTTCCCAACCACAGCCGCCGATCGTCCTCCATACCCCCTCGCCCGCGCCGGGGCCGTCCGATCCTCCGGCTGCCGACCCGGCCGGCGAGGCGAGCGACCTGTCGGAGGTGGCGCCGAGCTCACTCCGCTCGGCGACGGCCTTCCTTTACACCGGGGCCGACCCGATCCAGAAGGGCGTCGCGTCCGGCACGATCGAGACGGAGCGTTCGGCGGTCCTGCGGGGGCGCGTCACCAACCGCATCGGCAGTGGGATCGCCGGCGTGCGCGTCACGGTCGCCGACCACCCGGAGTACGGCCGCACCGCGACCCGCGCCGACGGCGGGTACGATCTGGCGGTCAACGGCGGCGGGCCGCTCACGCTTGTCTTCGAGCGCGAAGGCTGGATCCCGGCGCAGCGTCAGGTCGATGTGCCGTGGCAGGACTACGCCGAGGTCGACCCGCTCGCGCTCGTCCCCTACGACGAGCGCGCGACGCGGATCGATACCAGCGGCAGCGGGATCGTCGCGGTCCAGGCCAGCACGGTGGACGACGCCGCCGGCGAGCGTACGCAGACACTCCTCTTCAGCCCGGGCACGGCCGCGGAGATGAAGGTCGGCGGCACGTACCAGTCGATCGGTGGGACGTTCACGGTGCGCTCGACGGAGTTCACCCAGGGTGCTGCCGGCATCGACGCGATGCCTGGTCAGCTTCCGCGCAGCACCGCGTACACCTACGCGGCTGAATTCTCGCTCGACGAGGCGACCGCGGCGCAGGCCACGAACGTCCGCTTCTCCAAGCCGGTCGCCACCTACCTGGACAACTTCCTCGGCCTTGAGGTCGGCGCGGCCGTCCCCGCCGGCTACTACGACCGCGAGTCTCGAGCAGTGGGTCGGCGCCCCGAACGGCCGGGTCATAAAGGTAGTTTCGGGCGGCATCGACACGACCGGCGACGGGACGGCCGACGACACCGGGATCGGCGCTGCCGAGCGCGACAAGGTGCTCGCGCTCTACGCGCCGGGCACCGAGCTGTGGCGCGTCGAGGTCACCCACTTCACGCCCTGGGACTACAACTACCCCTACGGCCCGCCGGACGGGACGACCGAGCCGCCGCCGACGATCGGCCCGCGCGATCCGAAGCTGCTCGGCGGCCCGGACGCCTCGATCGGGCCGGGGCAGCCGCCGGATAGCAACCCCTGCCCCGAAAAGGGCTCGATCATCCGCTGCGACGACCAGGTCCTCGGCGAGCGCCTGGCGATCGCGGGCACCCCGCTGCAACTCGTCTACGCGTCGGATCGCGTGCCCGGGCGCCAGACCCAGCGCACGATCGAGATCGTGTTGCGCGATGGCACGCTCCCGGAAAGCCTCGCGGCGGTCGACCTGGAGATCGAGGTGGCGGGGCGGAGCTTCTCCGAGTCGTTCACCCCCGCCGAAGTCGACGCCGAACCCGTCTACGAGTTCACCTGGGACGGACTCGACGCCTACGGGCGGCGCGTCTACGGCGCGCAGGTGGCCGAGATCGGCATCGGCTACCGCTATCCGGCCGTCTACCGGGCGCCGGCGGAATTCGCGTCCAGCTGGGCCCAGGTGTCCGGCCTGCCGATCACGGGTAACCGCGCGCGCCAGGACTTCACCCTTTGGAAGCGCGACACCGCCGCGATCTCCTACCCGGACGTCCGCGGCGCCGGGTTCGGCGGCTGGACGATCTCCGACCACCACCAGTACGACCCGACGACGCACACGCTGCGACTGGGCAACGGGCGTATCAGCGGCGCCACGGCCAACCGGCTCGCGGCACTGGAGCAGATCGACGCCTCACCGGCTCTCGACGGTCCGACGGCGCTAGCGACCGCCCCCGACGGCGCGACCTGGATCGCCGATACGCGCAACCAGCTCGTCCGCCGCGTCGCGGGCGACGGAACCGTCACGACGGTGGCCGGCACCGGCGACTACGGCTACCGGCCCGGCGACGACGGAGGCCCCGCCACGTCGGCCCGGCTGTCCTCTCCGCAGGCGCTCAGCGTCGTCGACGGCGGCGAGGGCGCGACGGTGGCCTACGTCGCCGACACGAACGCCAACCGGATCCGGCGGATCGCCGCTGACGGGACGATCGCGACCGTGGCGGGCGGGGGCTCGTCGCTCGGCGACGACGGGCCCGCGAGCGCGGCGCGGCTCTCGGTCCCGCAGGGCGTCGTCGCCGCGCCGGACGGGGCACTGTACGTCGCCGACACCGGCCAGCACCGGATCCGCATGATCGGAACCGACGGCCAGATCACGACGATCGCCGGCGACGGGACGCCGGGTTTCGAAGGCGACGGTGGCGCCGCCGTCGACGCCCGCCTGCGCGAACCGACCGCGCTCGCCCTCGACGCCGACGGCCGGCTGCTGGTCGCCGACACCGGCAACGGACGGGTGCGCATGATCGGCCTCGACGGACGATCGAGACGGTGATCGGCGGCGGCGATCCCGGCGACGGCCTCGGCGACGGCGAGTTCGCGACGGCGGCGAAGCTGCGTGAGCCGGCCGGGCTCGCGGTCGGCCGCGGCGGCGAGCTGATCGTCGCCGACGCCGGTTCCGGCCGCGTCCGGATGGTCGACGGAGCCGGGACGATCCGCACAATCGCCGGCGGCGGCGGCGAGGCCTACGCCGAGAAAGCGCCCGCTGCCGCGGTCGACCTCGACGGACCCACCGGCGTGACGATCAGCCCCGACCAGGCACTCGTCGTCTCCGAGCCGGGGGCCGACCGCGTCAGCCACGTGCAGGAGCTGATGCCCGGCTTCAGCGACGGCGACCTGCTGATTCCCTCCGAAGACGGCAGTCTGGTCTTCCAGTTCGACGCTGAAGGCCGTCACGAGCGCACGCTCGACGCGCTCACCGGTGCGGTCGTGCGCCGCTTCGCCTATGACGCCGAAGGCCGGCTGACGAGCATCTACGACGATGCCGCCGGCGCCGCGCAGCCGCACAGCCCGGTGCTGACCGTCTCCCGTCCGGACGCGGACACGGTGGTGCTCCACACCCGCGGCGGGCGGGAGACGGAACTGGCGATCGACGCGAACGGCTGGCTGGACAGCGCCACGAACCCGGCAGGCGAGGTCCACGACCTCACCCACGACGCCGAGGGCCTGCTCACCGGCGAGGAAGACGCGGAAGGCGGCACGCACAGCTTCGAATACGACGCGCTCGGCCGCCTGGTCAAAGACACCGACCCCGACGGCGCCTTCAAGACGCTCGCGGTCGCCGAAATCGCCGATGGCCGCCAGGTCACGATGGAAAGCTCGGGTGGCCAGACGACTATCTACCGCGACACGCTCGACGCCGAGGGCAACCGCGTGCACTCGGTGACTGCGCCCTCGGGCGCGACAGCGACGACGACGCGCCGTCCCGACGGGACGCTTGAAACCGTCCGTGAGGACGGCACCAGGTTCGAGCAGCGCCTCGCGCCGGACCCGCGATTCGGCATGCAGGCGCCCTACACCGCGCTGACGCGCACGACGACGCCCGGCGGCCGGTCGAGGACGGTCACCGCCACGCGGTCGGTGGCGATGCGCGACGCGACGAAGGTCGAGTCCGCGGTCGCCACCAACACGATCGACGGCAAGACCTCGACCCGAACCTACGAAGCGCGCCCCGGCGACGACGGCGGCACGATCCTGATTGCCTCGCCCGAAGGCCGCGAGTCGATGACCGAGCTCGACGACCACGGTCGGATCACGTCAAGCCGGGCGGCCGACGGGATCCAGGAAGCCAGCACCGTCTACGAGGACGCCAACGACGGCCGGATCGCGACCCAGAGCCTCGGTGGCCGCAGCTGGACCTACGAATACGACGCCCGCGACCGGATCACGAAGCGCACCGACGCCGAGGGCAACGAGACGACCTATACCTACGACGCCGCCGACCGGCTGCTCACGACCACGAGAGACGGCAAGACCTACACGGCCGGCTACGACGACACCGGTCGCCGTACGAGCATCGAGACGCCGGGCGGCGCGACCTCGACCTTCACCTACACCCCGGCGGGCCTGGCCGACACGCTGGCGCTGCCCGGCACCGAACCGTACGAACGGTCGTTCAACGACGACGGGCAGCTGACCGGGGAAACGCTGCCGTCCGGCGACACGCTGGGCCAGACGTTCGATTCCGGGCACCGGCTCGGGGCCTCCGCCGAGACCCGCGACGGCGCCGGCAGCCCGCTGCTTGAGCGCAGCTGGGAATACCTCGGCTCCACCAGCCGCGTCGCCCGCCTGACGCGGAGCGCCGGCGCCATCAATCAGCACCTGGATCGCGCCTATGATGGCCAGCTGCCGACCGAGGTCGCCTTCGCGGGGGACGCGGCGGGCACCTTCTCCTTCGCGACCTCCGGTTCGGCGCTCGAGTACGACGAAGTCGAAGTCGATGCCGGCTCCGGTGCGCCGCGGACGTATGCGATCAGCCGCGACGACGACCAACTCGTCACCGGCCTCGGGCCGTTCGAAATCGAACGCGACGCCGCGACCGCACGCGCGAAGTCGTTCGTCGACGCCGCCGACGAAACGGTCGTCGAAACGCTGGACACCGAAGGCTACGGCGAGCTTGACGAGCGGCACCTGTCGGCCGGCGGCGCGGAGGCCTACACGCTGACGGTCGAGCGCGACGAAGCGGGGCGGGTGGTGCGCCGCGAGGAGGAAATTTCCGGCGGTGGCGCGATTGTCCGCGTCTACGTCTATGACGGGCTCAGTCGCCTCATCCGCGTCGAGGACGGCTCGGGCGGCACGGTCGAGGAATACACCTACGACGACGATGGCAACCGCACCTCGGCAACCGCACCCGGCCACGGTGCCCAGGCGGCGACCTATGACGGCGCGACCGGGCTGCAGACCGCCGCCGGCCCACTGTCGCTCAGCTTCGACGAGGACGGGTTCCTGGCCGAACGCGGAGGCGAGGAATTCACCTACGCGCCGAGCGGCGAGCTGCTCCAGGCCGAGGCGGGAGGCACGACCGTCACCTATGACTACGACGGGCTCGGCCGCATGGTCCGCCGCACCGCCGGTGGCGACGAAACTACCTACCTCTACGGCAACCCCGACAACGCGCTCGAGGTGACCGCCACCACCGACGAGACCGGCGAGCTGACGACGTACTTCTACGATGATTTCGGGAACCTCCACGCGATCGAACGTGGCACCACGCGCTACCGGATCGGCACCGATCAGGTCGGTACGCCGCGCGTCGTGGTCGACAGCGGAGGCAACGTGGTCAAGCAGGTCGACCGCGACACCTACGGCCGGGTGCTCGCCGACAGCGAACCCGGCTTCGAGCTCCCGATCGGTTACGCCGGTGGCATCGAGGACCCGGACACGGGGCTCGTCCGCTTCGGCGCCCGCGACTACGACCCGGAGACCGGCCGCTTCACCGCTCGCGATCCGGCGCTGTACCGGGGCAGTCCCTCCAACCTGTTCGCCTACGCCGAGAGCGCTCCGTCGGACCGGCGCGACCCCACGGGGCTGGAAACCTGGGCCGCCTCCCTCTACTACGGCATCGGCGGCGGCCTGTCGTTCAGCAGGGGCGCGGACGGCAGCTGGAGCGTCTGCGGCGAATACGGCTTCGGCCTGGCCGGGGGCGCGGAATTCGATCCGCTCGGGCAGCCGGAAAACGGGCAGAGCCTGGTGCGGGAAGTCAGCTCCAGCATTAAGGCCGGCCCGATCCTGAAGGTCGACGGGAGCTTCTCGATCGAGAACCCGCTCCCCTCCGCGGGCAATCCATGCCCGGAAGCGATCACCCAGGACCAGCTCACCGATCGCAGCAAGGTGTTGGCCAAGGGCGGCATATCGGCCGCAAGTTATGGCGTCGTGGCGACCGTCGACGGCGACGGCAACTTCGGGGCGCAGGGGACGCGGAGCCTCGACCTCGCTGCCGGTTTCGAAGGCGGGGCCAAGGGCGCCTACAAGGACTGCATCAAGATGAAGGGGTCGCTGTGGTGATCAAGCGCATGGCCGGATACCTGCTGGTCGCGGCCGTCGCGGCGCTCGCCGTCGCGCCCGCGGCGTCGGCCGCGGCGCCGTGCACGAAGACGTGGTCGGGCTCGGCGACCGGCGACTGGAGCCTCGGCACGAACTGGACGCCGGAAGGCGTGCCGGGCGCGGCGGACGTCGTCTGCGTCGGTCCCGGCACCGACACCACCGTGGACGCCGCGTTCACGATCGCAACGCTGCGCAGCGAGGGCATCGTCCGCACCTCGGGCAACTCGTCGGATCTGACGATCACCGACGCGTCCGAGCCCTCGTCGATCGACGAGTTCTATCTCGTGCGAGCCGGGCTGTACGGCGACGCCGACGTGACCATTCGGCGGCTGATCTGGGGGAGCACGTTCACCGGCATCGAGATGGGCGGAACCGGCACGACGACCGTCACCGAATACCACGAGCTCGGCGGTGCGAACCAGGGCCTGCTGGAAGGCCGGACCCTCGTCACCGAAGGGACAGGCACCTGGGAGCCCAACTCCTTCCGGGCCTACGGCGATGCGCTGTGGATCAACCGCGCCGACATCACGTACGGCCCCGAAGGGCACTCGGGTGGCAGCAACATGAACGCCACGACCGTCGCCGAAGAGACGCCCATCTTCCGCAACGAGGCGGGCGGGTCGGTGGCGAAGGCCGGCAGCGGCAACAGGAACATCGCGCTGGCGGTCGAGAACGACGGCGTGATCGAGGATCCGAACGGCCCCGCGGAAGGCTACCTGCAGGTGAGCGATGGGTCCGGGGTGTCGACGGGTGAATACCTCGCGGTGCGGGTGGCGGGCGACCACGTGTTCGGGCAGGGTGCGTTGCTGCGCGACGTGGTGGTGCTCGACGACAACACTGTGGCGCCGGGCGCCACCGTCGAGATGGACGGCGGCGAACTGTATAGCGGGTCGATCGTCGGCCCCGGCACCATTGTGCTCTCCGGCGACCTCACGGCTACGTTCGGGCGATTCGGCGACGCCGAGAGTCTCGTCGTCGTGCCGGTCGGCGCACACCTGCACTGGACGGCCGCGATGTACTTCACGCCCCGGCGCTTCGAGACGCATGGGACGGTCGAGATCACCGATACCGGGGCAGGGCGCCCGCCGGGCACCTTCGGCGAGCGGATGGTCTGGGAGAACACCGGGACGGTGATCCTCCACTCGCGCTTTCTGCCGGTGTTCGCCGGCGACGAGCGGGCGCGGATCCTCAACCACGGCACGATCGTGAAGACGTCGACGAGCACGATGGAAATCGAGCCGACGATCGTCAACGACGGCCTCGTCGACGTTCAGCTCGGCCGCTTGCAGGCCGACCGGTTCGAGCAGACGGCGAACGGGACGCTGCGCTTCGGCATCGAAGGAGAGAGCGCGCGAACCGAACACGGCGAGCTGCAGGCCTCCCAGCTGCGCTACGGCGGCCGGCTCGAGGCGGAGCTGCGCAACGGCTACGAACCGCCGGAAGGAGCCGTCTTCAACGTGATCGCGACATCCGCTTCCAACCGCAGCGGCTCGTTCCTCAGCACCTCGCTGGCGGGTCTGACGCTCGACGAGACGGGGGGCTCGTCGATCAGCCTGCTCGGCCCCGGCGCGGAACCCGGCGGGCCGATCGGCACGACGTTCGCCGCCCCGTCGGCGGGTCGGGTCGCGGCGGTCGTGCCCTCGGCCCCAACCTCCTCGCCTGCCACGGTCGCGCCCACGTCGGCGCCGACGGCTCAGCGCTCCTCGTCCCGGTGGGCGCGGCGCAGGGCGGCGGCGTGCAGGCACCGGGGGCGGAAGCATTCGCACCGCTCCTCGTCGCACCGGCGTTCGCCCTCCAAGCAGCGCGCCGCGCGGGCGTCGCGGGGTGCCCGGCGCCTGGCAGGCGGACGCAGGTGTGCGACCAAGCCGCGCGCGAAGCATCGATCCGACCTGGGCGACGGCTTGTCGTCAAGGCCCCGACCACACAGATGAAAAGGGAAACAATGAAGATGTCATTGGCTTGTTGCTGGCGTGCCGTGCTTACGGTTGGAGTGCTGACCTCGCTGATCGCCGCCGCGCCCGCCGCGGCCGACTGGGCGGCTCCGGCTGAGATATCGGACCCCGGGTCGCGAAACGTCAGCAACCTCGAGATCGATGCCAATCCCGCCGGCGCCCATGTGGCGGCCTGGCAGTACGGCAGCTCCGGTGTCGCCGCGGTCGTCTCCCCGGCCGGCGGCAACCCGCTGTCGCCACAAACGTTTGCCGGCGCCTACGGGCCACCGACGGTCGGGATCGGTGCAGGCGACGTCGGGGCGCTGGCGTTCGAATCGACGGCGGGCAACCCGAACTACGCGATCTACGCCGCCAGCAAGCCCGGCAACAGCAGCTCGTTCGGGGGCGCAACCGCGATCTACGGACCTGGAGAAGAGAGCGCGACCGGCAGTCCAATCCTCGCGGTGAACGGGCTGGGCACCGCCCAGCTCTTCCACGACATCGGCAACTTGGCCTACGGTTTTACGCACAGCATCTGGGGTCGCCTACTTACCAATCCGGCAGCGAACACTTGGCCTGCTGGCAGCCCATTCAGCTCGAGTCAGTTTCAGACTCTCAACCGGGTCGTGGGCACCGCCGCCGACGGCTCCACGGTGCTCCTCTACAAGACTGACAATGGATTGAACTTCCGCGAAATCGTTCCCGCGGTAATCGAGAACGACGGGAGCGTGTCCAAGGGGGCCGCCATCGATGCAAGTAGCGGCAACGACCCCGGCGACCTCACCAATCCGAGCGGGATCTCGGTCGCGCGGATGCCGGACGCGTCGGTGGTGGCCGCGATGGAGCGGAAGGCGGGGAACGAACGGTGGCATCTTCGTCGCGGATTTCCCGAAAGGCCGCGCCAGCGGTGAAAGCGGGGGCGCCCCGACCGAGACCCGCGTCAGCGGGGACGAGGACGGCTCCCAGCCGAAGGTCGCGACCGATACGGCGGGCAACTCGATCGTCGCCTGGTACGACCCCTCCGACGGTATCGGCGATGCGAACGCCATACGCGCTCGTTTCCGGGCGGCGGGGAGCACTACCTGGGGTTCGACGGAGACGGTGGCGACGGGGAACCTCGGCTCCCTGGACCTCGCCGTGGACGCGCTCGGCAACGCCTTCGTCGTGTATGTGAACGAGGACGCGGACGCGGTCAAGGGACGGATCCGCAGGCCCGGCGCGGCAGGCGCCTGGGGTGGGCCGGAGACGCTCAGCACCGGATTGAGCGGCGTCGATGATCCGCACGTCGCCGCAGGCCGCGACTACGAAGCCTTCGTGGCCTTCACCGCCGACAACGGTGGCGGCGGCGCGGCGCGGGCGGTCTACTCGACAAACGGAGACGCCACGCCAAAGGCATGCGAAGACGGCATCGACAACGACGGCGACGGTCTGATCGACCATCCGGCCGACCCCGGATGCTCGTCGCCCGCTGACGACGACGAGTCGAATCCGCCCGCCGCCGGCGGCGGCTCCAGCGGCGTGCCGGTCCCTGTCGTCACGCCCGCCGCCACCAGCGCGCCCGTCTCCGCGGTTGCCTCGAAGCCGGCCACCGCCTGCAGGAAGGCATCGAAGCAGCTCGCCAGCACGAACAAGCAGCTCAAGAAGGCGAAGAAGAAGCTGGGGAAGGTCAAGAAGCTGGCCCGGAAGACCAAGAGCAGGAAGGCGAAGGCACAGTTCAAGAAGGCGAAGGCACAGTTCAAGAAGGCGAAGAAGAAGAGCAAGAGGGCAAAGCGGGCAAAGAGCAAGGCATGCGGTTAGCCCGGATCCGCGCCGGCGGATCTGGAAAGGGTTCTGGCGGCGCGATCAGCCTGAGCGCGGCACGCAGGGCGACCAGGGCTTGGCAAAGAGGTCATATGACTTGTAGATCGCGCTGAAGCCGATCGCCCGGGCCGTCTTGCAGTACTGGTTTGGCTTCTGTTCGTACTCGGCCTCGAAGACCGCCTTGTCGTGGCGGATGAAGGTCCGGTAGAAGCCGCATTCGTGGTACTGGAAGCATTGCTCGACCACCGCGAAGTCAAAGGCGTGGATCAGCCTGCCCGCCTGGCGCCCGTCGTTCTTCAGCGCCACCGCCATGCCGCGGCCGTGGACCTGGCGGGCGACCCAACGGTTGAAGTGGAGCTGATCCGCCTTGGTGATCTTGAAGCCGGTGTGGTTTTCCTTTTCCCAGCCGGCGACGTTGTCCGGCTCGACCGCGTCGAAGCCCTTGCGCGCGCACATGTTGAAGCGACGCTTCAGCGGCCGCTCGAAGCGGTGGAAGCGACTGACGTCGAGCCAGCGCTCGTCGGGGAAGCCGGAGTACTTGCGGCCGATCACCGAGCGCGGGAACTGACCCTTGTCCGGCCGGTAGGACTCCCAGCTGCCGACGTCGAGGTAGCAGACGACCTTGCGTCCCTGGCGATGGAGCCGGCGCACCGTCTTCGCCGCGGTTTCAAAGCCGTCGACCTCATACACCGGCGCCTGGAAATGGGTGTCGATTCGGCCCTGAAGCTGCCATTGCCACGGGGCGGTCGTGGCCTTGGGCTGCCACCGGCTGGGACCGGCGGCCGCCCCGGACACCGAGCCCAGCAGAAGGGCGGCGGTGAGCAAAGCCATGCCCCACGCCACGTACGGGGTGAACCAGGTCGTTCGTCGAGATGCCCTTCTGACAACTTTCAACGCGCCACCTTCGATCGGAACCGTTCGCCGGTTTTGGCCATGAACTCGGGGGCCGCCGTCACGGCCGGCCCCACCTTCCCCTTCTCAATACCCGGCGAGGGCGGATTTCACGCCACAACTCGCGGCGTAGCATCGTGGTCTTGATCGCCCGGCAACGGGTAGAAGACAGGCTATGGCGGAGGAAAGAATTGCCGACACCCTCTGGGCAATTGAGCGAGAGTTGGCGGCCGGTGATGGGGCGACCTATCGACGGCATCTGCGCGACGATGCGATTGTCATCGTTCCCGGGGCCAAGCTCGACATCGAGCGCACGGTTGCGGCGATGGAAGGCTCCCCTGGATGGGAGGAGTTCGCATTCGCGGAGGAGACGTTTCGGCTCCTGGGGGAAGGGGTGGCGATGCTCAGCTATCGCTTCGATGGCCGAAGGAGAGATTCGAACTATGCGGCGATTCTCACGACCATCTACGTCCGCGACGGAGATGACGCGGCCTGGAAGTTGGTGGTCCACCAGCAGACGCCGATCCCGAACGATGGGGATGAGGAACATGGATGATCTCACCGCCACAGCTCGCGGCGCAGCATCTCGTTGCCGCGCTCGAGCTGATCGATGGTGGCGCTGGAGACCGAGCGCGCGCGGGTGGCGCGATTGATGCGGGCCTGGATCTCCCGGTGCGACTTGCCGGTGCGGCGGGCGACGTCGGCGACCAGGCTCCTGCGCTCGCCGCGCAGCCGCTCTCGGGTCGCATAGGCCGACTCCCGCTCGGGCTCGCGGTCCTCCGGCGCGGCTTCGGGCCGGGCGCAGGGCGGTCGCCTTCTTGGCCGCCGGCTTGGGGTCGTCGGTCGGGAAGAGCTGCAGCGTGGTTTCGCTCATGATCGCCTCGTCCAGCTCGGCGTCGCCCGAGCTCAGGGCGGCGAAGCCGCCACCCGGCTCCCCCTGGTCCGGATCGGGGTCGTCGAACTCCTCCCCCTCGTCCTCCTCGGCGTCCGGCGAGAGGTCGAGCGCGTGACGGCGCTCCAGCTCGATCTCGTGGGCGAGCGCCTTCAGCCGCGGGTCGGCCGGCATCAGCAGGTAGCTCATCTGGCGGCGCGGTCCCCCCGGGGTGGTGCGGATGAAGCGACCGACCACCTGGCGGAAGAAGAGCTCGGTCCGGGCCGCCGTCGCATAGACACCGACCCGCAGGCGGGGGATGTCGACCCCCTCGGAGACCATCAGGACCGAGACCATCCAGCGTCGATCGGAGGAGGCGAAATCGGCGATGCGCCGGCTGGCGCCGGGCTCGTCGCTCATCACCAGCTCGGGCTGCTCCCCGGAGACCGCCCCGAGCCGCGCCGCGATCGCCCGCGCGTCGTCCTGATTGGAGGCGATGACCAGGCCGCCCGCCTCAGGGTGGCCGTCGGCGCGCACCTCGCTCAGCCTCGCATCGCCGTCGCGCAGCACCTCGCCCATCCACTCGCCGTCCGGGTTGAGCGCGGTCCGCAGGCGCCGGGCCGACTCCGCCGCCGGCAGGACAAGGTCGAAGTCGGCGCTGCGCAGCCGCCCGTCCGAGATCCACTCCATCTCGCCGTCATACGGCAGAAAGGTGATCGGCCGGCAGACCCGGTCGCGCAGCGCCTGCGGATAGCCGTAGGCGTAGTCGGCCCGGCTGAGGCCGTCCTCGTCATAGCTGACCCAGGGAATGGCCGAGTTGTCGGAGCGGAAGGGGGTGCCCGAGAGCAGCAGCCGGAAGCGGGCGCCGTCGAAGGCCTTGCGGGTCTGCACGCCCCAGGCGGCCAAGTCGCCCATGTGGTGCGGCTCGTCGGCGATCAGCAGGGTCGGCCGGCGGCCGGCGGCCTGCCGGTGCATAACCGGCCCGGCCGCGATCGTCTGGTAGGTGACGGCGACGCCGTGGAAGTCGGCCGACTCCGGCCCGTCCGCGTTCGGCCGGTTCGGCTCGAGGTCGATGCCGTAGCGGCCCGCGTCGGCCGCCCACTGGCGGCAGATGTGGGTGGTCGGGCCGGCCACGACGACCCGCGAGACGAACCCGGCGCTCAGCATCCGGTGGGCGATGTGCAGGCCGAAGGTGGTCTTGCCGGCCGCCGGCGTCGCCGAGGCCAGGAAGCTGGCGGCCGAGTGCGCCCGCACGGCCGCGGTCGCCTCCTCCTGCCAGGAGCGCAGGGGTCGGGCATCGGGCCAATCCGGAAGCGATCGGGCAGGCGCCCTGCCGCCGATCGGGTGCTGAGAGGCGTCGTACAAGGGCGGGCCACAATAGGGTCGCCCGCGGTCGGAGGGCGGCGACCTCGTCCCATCCTCGCCTTCGCGTCATGCGGGTCATCCGGGGGCGTCGGGAGTCAATCGCTCCGGTGCCGAGCGAGGCCAGACTTGCCTGAGACATTTCTCACGATTGCCTGACCGTGTCTTTAGCCACGGGCGCGAGCGTCGGACGACCTTGTCAGCACGCCCGATTCCTCCTCGCCTCACTCCAGCCATGGCGCTGTTCCCTCTGAGGATCTTCCTAGGCGTCACCTTCGTCTACGCCGGGATCCAGAAGCTCAGCGACCCAGGGTTCCTGCATGCCGGTGCGCCCACCTACATCGGCACTCAGCTGGAAGGCTTCGCCAGCGGCACCCCGGGGGGATTCATCCTGCGTGCGTTCGCTATCCCGCATCTCGGGGTGGCGGGAGTCGGAGTCGCGATAACCGAGATCCTGATCGGCCTGCTGGTCACGGCCGGTCTCTTTACCCGGATCGCCGCCGCGGGGGGGATGGGGCTGAACTTCCTCCTCTTCCTCACCGCCAGCTGGAACACGACCCCCTACTTCCTCGGCCCCGACCTCGTCTTCACCTTCGCCTGGCTGCCGTTCGTCCTCGCTGGTGCGACCGGGCAACCGGCCCTCGACAACGTCGCGCTACGACCGTCGGAGGCGATGTTGCGGCGCACTCGCCTGCGACCGCCCGACCCGCTGGAGCCCGTGGCGGCAAGCGCTGCGAGGACTCGGCGGGTGCTGCTGGTCGAGTTCGCCGGCACCGCTCTGGCGGTCGCCGGGATCTCGTACCTGGCCAAGGGCGGCTACTCGGCCTCGCGCACCCTTTCGGCTGGGCGCGACCGGCCCTCGAAGGCCGGGGCGAAGGGTGCCGGCGGCGGCTCAGGGTCGAACTCGGCAGCGTCGAAAGCGCCGAAGGTCCCCAGCGGCGCCGTCAAGCTCGGCCCGGGGAGCCGGCTGCCGAGCGGCCAGGCCGCCACCTACACGGACCCAACGGACGGCTCCCCGGACATCCTGATCCGCGACACGGAAGGCAATCTGAAGGCGTTCAGCGCCGTCTGCACCCACGCCGGATGCACCGTCGGCTACGAATCCGGGACGATCGTCTGTCCCTGTCACGGTGGCGAGTACAGCGCCGAAACCGGCGCAGTGATCGCCGGTCCGCCGCCGAGCGGCCTGGCGTCGAAGCTGGTCGTCGAAGCTGGTGGCCAGATCTACGCAGTCCCGAGCTGAGACCGAGGCCTAGCCATTGCGGGAGGCGCCGTCCGTTGCCCGCATCACCGCCGGTAGCACCTCGCGGATCGTGGCGAGGATGCTGCTCGCGATCAGGGCGTGGGTCTGGGCGCGGTTGCCGCCGCGGCCGGAGATCCAGTCGACGATTGCCCGCTCGATCATGCAAGGTGGTCTTGCCGGCCGCCGGCGTCGCCGAGGCCAGGAAGCTGGCGGCCGAGTGCGCACCCCGCACGGCGGTTCGTGTGGAGGGGGTTTTCACGGGCTGGCCGGGGGTAGGGGAGAACGGACGCTGCCAGCCCGGATCCCAGCGGCTTTCATCGGCGCAAGCTCGGTTCCCGCTTGGGTGAGAAGACCAACCGCTGCTCGGCGGAGAGGCGTCCGGGCTGGCGGCGAAGTCCGTTGAGAACAAACAAGGAGCTTCAGATGTCGGACCAGCTGCAGGGCAAGAAGATCGCCATCCTCGTCGCCAACGAGGGGGTCGAGCAGGTCGAGCTGACCGAGCCCTGGCAGGCGGTCGCGCGAGGCCGGGGCCGAGGTCGATCTGCTCGCCCCCGAAGCCGGCGAGGTGCAGGCCTTCAACCACCTCGACAAGGGCGACACCTTCACCGTCGACGGCGCGGTCGGCGAGGCCGAGGCCGACGACTACGACGGGCTCGTGCTGCCGGGCGGCGTCGCCAACCCCGACCAGCTGCGGACCGACACCGACGCGGTGCAGTTCGTCCGCGGCTTCTTCGAGGCCGGCAAGCCGGTCGGCGTGATCTGCCACGGCGCCGTGGACGCTGATCGAGGCCGACGTCGTCGTGGCCGCACGCTCACCTCCTGGCCGAGCCTGCAGACCGACCTGCGCAACGCCGGCGCCGAGTGGGTCGACGAGGAGGTCGACGTCGACCAGGGCCTGGTCAGCAGCCGCAAGCCCGACGACCTGCCGGCGTTCAACGCGAAGATCGTCGAGGAGTTCGCCGAGGGCGTGCACGAGGGTCAGCGCGAGCAGCCTCGCACCGGGTAGCTCCAACTCGAATCCGGCAGTCGGACGAACGACGAGGAAAGGAGTTGGGCGATGCCACCACGTGGAGTGAAGAAAGGCAGCAAACGCGAGCGCCAGTACGAGCACATCAAACAGAGCGAGAAGAAAGCCGGCCGCTCGAAGGAACGGGCGGAGGAGATCGCTGCGCGCGCCGTGAACAAGGAAAAGGCGCGCTCGGGCGAGTCGGAAAGCTCCTCGCGCAGCTCGACCCGCGGCCGCTCGGCCAGCCAGCCGCGGCGGCAAGCGGTCGGGCAGCGGCCCCGGCGGCCGCACCCGCGACCAGCTCTACAACGACGCCAAGAAGCTGGGCATCGAGGGGCGCTCGAAGATGGACAAGTCCCAACTCCAGCACGCGGTCGCCGGCGCGGAAAGCTGACGACGTGGGTAAGCGCGGGTAGCCCACGCAGATGACGTCCAATCAACCGACCACCGTCGTCCTTGACATCGACGGCACCCTCGTCGACACCAATTACCAGCATGCGATCGCCTGGCACAGGGCACTGCGCGTCCACGGCTACACCGTGCAGGTCTGGGAGATCCACCGCCACATCGGCATGGGTGGCGACCAGATGGTCGCGGCGCTGGTGGGCGAGGACGCGGAGCGCCACGACGGCGACGCGATTCGCGATGACGAGAGCCGAGGCATACGGCGAGCTGATCGGAGAAGTGCAGGGAATGCACGGTGCCAGCGAGCTCCTTAGGGAACTGCGCGAGGACGGCACCAAAGCGGTCCTCGCTAGTTCGGCGACGGCCGAGGAGGTCGAGCGCTACCTCGATCTCCTGGACGCCCGCGATCTGGTTGAGGATTGGACCACGGCCGCCGACGTCGAGCGAACCAAGCCCCACCCCGACCTTGTCCACGCAGCCCTGGAGAAGGTTGGCTGCGGCGGCCCGGCGGTGATGGTCGGCGACTCGACCTGGGATGTGAAGGCCGCTGAGGCGGCGGAATACCGACCTTGGCCGGTGTTGACCGGCGGTTTCTCGGAGGCCGAGCTGCGCGAAGCCGGAGCGGCCGAGGTGTGTGAGTCAATCGGCGAGCTGCGCAAGGATCTGGCTGTCTTGAACAGGCTGGCGGCGCCGGTCTCTGAGCGGTCGAGCTAGGCGCCCTGGACCGTCAGGGAGATGCGCTGAGACTGACCGTCAGTGATCAGGGTTGTGGTAATTCAGCCCGCCGTGGGCGTGGCGCCCGAGCTAATCGGCGTCCGTTGAGGCCAGAAGGGCTTGGTCGGCGCTCTCGAAGACAAGGCCGTTGGCGGTCAGACCGGTGACCGAGAGGATGCGAAGAACCTGGCTCGATGCCCCGTGGACCGCAATCCGGCGCCCTTCCGCAGCGAGCTGGTTGTAGGCCAAGACGATGACCGCGATCCCGGTCGAGTCGATGAACTCGCAGTTCTCGAGGCTGATTAGGACGCGGGCGTATTCCTCGCCTGCGCGATCGAGGGCTTCCTGTAGCTGGTCGGCAACCGCCAGATCGAGCTCTCCCTCTACCAGGATCTCTCGGCATCCAGCCCCTCGATCCAGCTCAACCAGTCTGAAGGCTTGCATGGCTGTCCGGCGCTGCTAGGGCGGCGGTCTTAAGTCCACGGCTTGGACATTCGAGTTGAGACATCTGACACCTCCGGAATGGATTCTTCTCGGCTGGGGCCCGCAAATCCGACATCTCACGGTTTGCGTGCCTCGTTGGTATTGAGTAATGCCTCGGTAGCTGCGCTCCGATGCGTCCGCGCAATCTTAGCTTTGGGGGTATAGGCCCTGCAACCCGCCGAAGTTCGCGCACTGCCCTAATCAGACGCAAGCCTGCGTATGTCGGCGTTCAGGGTCGATTGGGAGGAGTAGGCGCCGATGTGCTCCTGGGTCACCGCGCCGTCGGGCCCGATGAAGAAGGTAACCGGAGTCCCCTGGATCGTCCCGAGCTCGCGGCCGAGGCCTTCGAGGGAGGTTTCGTAGGACGGGTAGGTGAGCGCCTGATCGGCAAGCAGCCGACGGGCGTCCTCTGCCTGGTCTTCGACATCGGCGCCGAGGAAGGCGACGCGGTCGCCGAACTTGGCCGAGGCGGTCGCGAACAGGGGCAGCTCTTCCCGGCACGGGGGGCACCACGAGGCCCAGGCGTTGACCACCACGGGTAGGCCCCGGAGCCGGTCCAACTTCGGCGCGAGGCCCTGTTCGGGCAGCAGCTTGCCCGGGGCGCCGCCGGGGAGCTGCGTCTTCGGGGTGGCGAGGCCCATCAGCCGGGTCAGATCGGTGGCGATTCCCTGCGGAGTCCAGCCGCCGCGCGGGGTGTCGGAGGTTGCGGCGGCCCTCGGAGTTGAGCTCGGCCCGCAGGTCCGGGCTCAGGCGCCCGCCGAGGTTCGGTGCCCCGGCGACAGCGACCCGCTCGTGGCCGGAGGGGTCGATCAGGAAGACCCCGTCGGTGTGCTCGACGTCGAACTTCTCCGGCTGCCCGGTCAGCCAGTCGACCGGGGCCGGGCGCTCCTGCGGGACCCGTTCGAAGTGGACGCCGAAGAATCGCCAGAGACGGCGGACGGCGGTCGGGGAGCCGGTCAGGATCGGAACTCCGGCGGCGCGCCGGCGGTAGGCCCGGAGCCTGCGCGGACGATCGCGCCAGGGGTCGGCGGTGATCTCGAGCACGGCGAAGTCGCGACCGGCGCGGGCGGCCCGCATCTGCCGGCGCAGTCGCAGCAGGGCGCCCGTCGTCAGCGGGCAGATTTCTTCGCAGAGGGTCATCGCCGGAGCGACCGCCAGCCAGCGGCCGCGCAGGGCGGCGAGCGAGGTCGGCGTTGCCGCGGGCGTCGAGCAGGCGCACCGCCGGTGGCCGCCGGTCGACCGCCGTCCCCAGCGCGAGCGGCGTCGGCGCCGCTCCGCGCCAGGCGCGGTCGCGGTCCCCGGCTGCGGCCGGAGCACGGTGGAGAGGACGATCAGGGCGAGCGCCGCCAGCGCCGCGGTCCAGGCGAGCCGCCGTGGGGTCAGCATGGCGACAGGTCCGGCCGGGTTCGGGCCGCCTGAGGCTTGCCTGCGGGCGGCGCCGGGTAGCCGAGTCGTGCGGTGTCGATGCTGGCGACCATCCAGAACCAAGGCCTCGAGCCGATCCGGTGGTCGCTCGATCCCGGCGCGATCGCCTTGGGCCTGCTCGTCGCGGGTGCCTACGCGCGGCGCGCCCGCCGCCTCTCGCAACGGGACCGCGGCATCGCGGCCTGGCGTCAGCTCTGCTTCTACCTCGGGGTCGCGATCCTGCTGGCGGCGCTGATCTCGCCGCTCGACTCGCTCGGCGAGAGTCGCCTCTTCTACGCCCACATGGTCCAGCACCTGGCGATCGGCGAACTGGCGCCGCTGGCGATCCTGCTCGGCCTCAGCGGGCCGATGCTGCGGCCGCTGCTCGCCCTGCCCACGGTCGTGCGCCTGCGCGTGCTGATGAATCCGCTGGTGGCGTTGCCGATCTGGGCGCTCAACCTCTACCTCTGGCACCTCCCGGCCCTCTACGAAGCTGCCCTGCGCAACGAACTGGTCCACGGCCTCGAGCACGCCTGCTTCTTCTGGGCCGGGATGCTGATGTGGGGGGCGCTGATCGAGCCGCTGCCGGGGCCGAGCTGGTTCAACTCCGGCGCCAAGGTCGCCTACGTGCGTCGCCGTGCGGGCGCTCGGCTGCGCGCATCCTCGGCAACGCGCTGATCTGGATCGGCACGCCGCTCTATCCCTTCTACCGGGCCGGCGAGCATCTCTCCGGCATCTCTCCGCTCGCCGACCAGCAGATCGGCGGCGCGATCATGTTCGTCTGGGGGGCGGTCGCGACGGTCACTCTCTTCGCCTGGTTCTTCCTCCGCTGGACGCGCGAGGCGGAGCTGCGCCAGCGACTGCTGGAGGGGGGAGCGAGCCCTCGGGTCGCGGCTCGAGCCGCGCGCTACGGACGGCGTCCTGTCGATCCCGCTCCACCTCCTCCTTCGCGCTGAGCGCCAGGCAGAGGCGCCAGGCGAGCGAGGCCGACCAGGACCGGCAGGACCCAGATCGCCACCCGGTAGAAGTGGATCTGCCAGGCGTAGCCGATCCCGAGCGAGACCAGCACCCGGTCGGCGGCACCGGCCATGAAGATCAGCACCACCCAGGTGAGGAAGCCGGAGCCGATCGCGGTCCGCACCGGCGCGTCGCGCGGGCGGTCGAGGACGTTGTGGGCCTCGCGCCCCTTGAAGCGGCGCTCGAGGAAGGGCCAGCCGAGCAGCGCCGCCAGCACCACCATCGGGAAGAGGATGCCGCCCCAGAACGGGTTCGGGACCAGGGTCTTGTTGCCGATCACGACGTCGAAGTGGGGCATCAGCCGCAGCGCCCCGATCAGCCAGCCGAGGTACCAGTCGGGCTGGGCGCCGTTGGTTCCCTGGCCGACGTGGTAGGGCCCCCAGAGCCAGATCGGGTTGATCTGGACGAGGCCGCCGAGCAGGACCAGCACCGCGGCGACGGCGAGCAGCAGCCCCAGCGAGCGCGGCGCCTGGCCGGGGAAGGTCGGGGACGCCGATCAGCTTGCGCTCGCCGTCCACCTTCTTCTTCGGCCGGAACTGGGCGTGGTGGCGGGAGGCGACCAGCGCCAGGTGCGCGCCCAGCATGCCGGCGATCAGCAGCGGGAAGATCAGCACGTGGGCGATGTACATCCGCGACCAGAAGTCGGGGTCGCCGGGGAACGGGTGCCCCCAGATCGCCAGCGCCAGGTTGGCGCCGACCAGCGGCACCGAGAGCGCCACCCCGTAGCCGATCGCCAGCCCCATCCCGGAGAGCAGGTCGTCGACCATCGAGTAGCCGAGGTAGCCCTCGAGCAGGACCGTGAACAGCAGCAGGACGCCGATCACGTAGGTCAGCTCGCGCGGCTTGCGGTAGGCGCCGGTGAAGAAGACGCGGATCAGGTGGAGGACGATCGCGGCGACGAAGACGTCGGCCGCCCAGTGGTGGGTCTGGCGGATCAGCAGGCCGGCCTTGACGTCGAAGGAGATGTGGACGGCCGAGGCGTAGGCCTTGCTCATCTCCATCCCCCGCAGCGGCGCGTAGCTGCCGTGGTAGACGGTCTTCGCCGTGCTCGGCTCGAAGAAGAGGGTCAGGTAGATGCCGGTCGCGACGAGGACGATGAAGGCGTAGAGGGCGACCTCGCCGAGCAGGAAGGACCAGTGGTCGGGGAAGGCGTAGCGCAGGGTCTTGCGGACGAACGCGGCGCGTGCCGCTGCGTTCGTCGACGGCGGTGACGAGGCGGCGGATCACGCCGAGGGCCTCCGCGTCCGCACGCCCCAGAACGAGGGGCCGACCGGTTCGGAGAAGTTGCCGGCGGCGCGCAGGTCGCCGGCCGGGTCGATCGTCAGCGGCAGCTGCGGCAGGTCGCGGCCGGCGGGGCCGAACTCGACGGTGCCGCCCCGGGCCGGGTTGAAGGTCGAGTAGTGGCAGGGGCAGACGAGCGCCGGTTCGGGCTCGGCCTCCTCGAAGCGGGGGGTGCGGTAGAGGGCGATCGCGCAGGCGGCGTGGGTGCAGATCTTCGAGTAGGCGAGGATCCCCTCGCGGCGCCCAGTCGGCGCGCTCGGGCGGCAGTTCGAGCGCCTCCGGGTCGAGCCGGACCACGACCAGCGGCGCCGCCAGCTCCTCGCGGTCGGTGTGCTCGGGGTAGGCGGTGTAGAAGGCTTCCTCCTCGATGTCGCTCGGCGCGCAGCGGCTTGCCGTCCTCGTCGACCAGGCGGCGGCCGCGCTTCCAGGGCGAGCTGAAGAGGGACTCGGTGTCGAGCACCGGGCCGAGCGAGGCGGCGGGGGCGATCGAGCGCCGCGCCGAGCGCGCCGCCGGCGAGCCCGGCGGCGCCGCCGAGCAGGCGCTTGCGGGTCAGCCGGCTGCCGCTCTCGGCGACGATCTGCTCGACCTTCGCCTCCTCCTCGGGGTCGCCGAGCGGCGGGTAGTCCTCCTCCAGCTCCTCGGTGACGATCAGCTTCTCGCCGGTGACGATCAGCGCCGCCGCGATCAGGGCGAGGGCGGCGCCGAGGCAGATGCCGAGGTACTGGGTCTGGTGCGGCCAGTCGAGGGCGTAGACGACGACGAACATCAGCGCGCAGGCGGCGGCGCCGAGCAGCAGGCAGATCACCACCGTCTCGGCGCGGCGGCTGGGCTCGCCCTCGGGGACGATCCGCTCGCGCCGCCGCGGCCGGCCGCCGCCACGGGCGAAGCCGAGCGCCGCCAGCAGCGCCATCGTCTTCAGTCCCGATCCGCCTCACGCCCGGTCGCCTCTTGCCGATCACGACGCAGACGCCGACCAGGACGACGGCGGCGACCAGCCAGGCGACCATCCCCTCGGGGACCGGGCCGAGGTGGCCGATCCCGAGCCCGCCCGCGTCGTCTGGGGTGCTTGCTGGCCTCGACGTAGGCGACGATCTTGTTCAGGTCCTCGTCGCTGATCGCCCGCTTCGAGAAGCGCGGCATCAGGAAGGGGCCGATCCGCACCGCCTCGGCGATCTCGGTCGCGCTCGCCTGCCCCAGCGCCGGCACCTTGGCGCCGGTCACGTAGCCGCCTTCGCCGACGATCTGGTGGCAGCCGGCGCAGTGGTCGGTGAACAGCGACATCCCTTCCGAGTAGGTGGTCGCGGGCCGGTTCGGGTTCGGGGATCGCCGGGCCCGCCGCCGAAGGAGGCGACGTAGGTGGTGAGGGCGCGGATCTCGCGGTCGTTGAAGAACGGGGCGTGGCGTTCGGGCTCCTCGCCGGCATGGGCGATCGGCATCCGCCCGGTGCGCAGGTAGAAGTCCGGCGCCAGGGCGCCGACGCCGACCAGCGACGGGCCCTGGCCGGTGATGTCGCCGACGCCCTGCGGGTTGGGTGCGGAGACGCCTTCGCCCTGGCTGCCGTGGCAGCTGGCGCAGTTGGCGGCGAAGAGGCCGGCGCCGAGCTGCATCTGGCGCTGCCGGGAGCCGCCCGGCGCGTGGACGATCCCGGTCGGCGGCTGGGCGGCGGCGACGGCGACGGTCAGCGCCAGGGCGCCGAAGCCGACGGCGAGGGCGAGGATGCGCAGGCGCCGGCCGCTCACGACTGGTTGCAGGGTTGGAGGACGAGGACCCCGGCGGAGGTCATCAGGATGATCGCGATGAAGAGCGGCGCGACGGTCATCCCGACCACGGCGAGGAAGCGGATGCGGCCGTCGGGCGGCGGGCCTTTGACGTCGGCGCCGGAGCTGCGGCGAAAGAGCGCGATCGCCGTCGCCAGGGCGCCGACCGCGACCGCCAGGGCGCCGGCGCCGATCGCGATCGCCCAGCCCGAGAGGGCGATCTGCCACTGGTCGCCGGTCGGGCTGCACTGCGCCTCGCTGATCCAGTAGCCGGAGCCGAACTGCAGCGACCAGGCGATCGGCGCGCCGAACACCGCGTACCAGAGGACCGGCGAGACGGGCGAGGCGGGGGAGAGCGTCAGCCGGCGACCTCATAGCGACGGGTAGAGCTGGGTGAGGACGACGAGGACCGCCATCGCGCTGACGAAGTACCAGTAGAGGGCGAGGATCCGGATCGCGGTCAGCCGGTAGTTGGTGAGGCCGCCGAGCAGCTTGGCCAGGACCCAGAGGTCGAGCGCCGAGCCCGACCGCGACGTGGGCGTGGTGGAGCGCCGAGCAGGGCGTAGTAGACCGAGGCGTAGGCGTCGACCTGGGGCCCGAAGCTGTCGAGGTCGCCGACGAAGAGGTGGATCTGCAGGCCGAGGTAGGTCGCCTGCACCGCGGTCGCCAGGGCGAGCAGCCACCAGGCCCGCCTGACCTCGCCGGCGCGGGCGGCGCGGACCGCGAGGAAGACGGGGGCGCAGGTCGCCACCAGCATCGCGGTGAAGACCAGGGGCAGCACGACCGCGGGCTTCTCGATCCCGTCCGGCGGCCAGGAGGTGCTGTCGAAGCGCAGGTAGAAGTAGCTGGCGATCAGGCAGCCGAACAGCGCCGCCTCGCTGGCGATCAGCAGGATCGCGCCCCACCAGCCGCTCGGCTGCGAGCGGCGCTGGCGCTCGACCGCGGCCGCCGCGCCGGCCGCCGTCGCCTCCATGCTGCGGGTCACCGGGCTCATGCTTCCTGCGGCTCCCTGCCGTGCCAGGCGGCGAGCACCAGGCCGACGAGGACGAGGAAGAAGCCGGCCGCCAGCCACAGCTCCGAGCAGGATCATCGTGAAGACCCCGGCCAGCGCCAGCGCCACCAGCGGCGGCCAGGGCGAGCTCGAGGGCATCTCCAGGATCTCGTCCCATTCGCCGTCGACGACGGTGATCGCCGCGGTCTCGTGGCCGTGGTCGAGCACCTGCTCGCCGCGCTCGAGCTTGGCCCGGTCGGCTTCGCGGTCCTCGCGGTCCCAGTTCGGGTAGGGACTGCTGACCGTGGGGATGACGGCGTAGTTGTACTCCGGCGGCGGCGAGCTGGTCGACCACTCGAGGGTGTCGCCGCCGAACGGGTCGTCGCCGGCGGGCTCGCCGCGGAAGAGGCTGGTGATCAGGTTCGCCGCGACCATCAGCAGGCCGACGGCGAGCAGGTAGGCGCCGAGCGTCTCGATCAGGTTGAGGCCGCTCCAGCCGAGCCCCGGCGAGTAGGTGTAGTCGCGCCGCGGCATCCCGTCGAGGCCGAGGATGTGCATCGGGAAGAAGGTGATGTTCATCCCGACGAAGGTCAGCCAGAAGCTGGCCTGCCCCCAGCGCTCGTAGTACATCTTGCCGGTGACCTTGGGGAACCAGTAGTACATGCCGCCGAGCAGCGGGAAGACGGCGGCGCCGAAGATCACGTAGTGGAAGTGGGCGACGACGAAGTAGGTGTCGGTCAGCTGCTGGTCGAAGGGGATCGCCGCGAACATCACCCCGGAGAGGCCGCCGATGATGAAGAGGACGATGAAGCCGACGATCCACAGCAGCGGCGTCTTGAAGCGCGGCGTGCCGGTGAGGATCGTCGTGATCCAGGAGAAGAGCTGGATCGCCGCTGGGGATGACGATGATCAGGCTGACGCCGGCGAAGTAGACGGTGGTCACGGTCGAGAGGCCGACGGCGAACATGTGGTGCGCCCAGACCCCGAAGCCGAGCAGGACGACGAGGATCTCGGCCAGGGCGACGAGCGGGAAGGCGACCATCCGTCTTCGCACGAAGGTGGGGATGATCGAGGTCGCGATCCCGAAGGCGGGCAGGATGATGATGTAGACCTCGGGGTGGCCGAAGATCCAGAACAGGTTCTGCCAGAGGATCGTTTCGCCGCCGAAGGCGACGTCGTAGAAGTGGAAGCCGAGCAGGCGGTCGAGCTCGAGCAGGAACAGCGCCGTGTTCAGCGGCGGCAGGGCGAAGACGAGGGCGAAGGAGACGGCGAGGAAGGCGAAGCAGAAGAGCGGCATCCGGTTGATCGACATCCCCGGCGCCCGCAGCTTGAAGATCGTGACGATGAAGTTGATCGCCGCCGCCAGGGTCGAGATCCCGTTGAAGATCAGGCCGAGCGCGTAGAAGTCGATCCCCGGGCCGGGGTTGAAGGTCTTCGAGGCGAGCGGGCACGTAGTCGAACCAGCCGGCGTTGGGGCCGTTGCCGCTCATCAGGCCGACGTACATGAAGATCCCGGAGCAGAGGTAGATCCAGAAGGAGAGCGCGTTCAGCCGCGGGAAGGCCATGTCGCGGGCGCCGATCATCAGCGGCAGCAGGTAGTTGCCGAAGGCCCCGGTCGACATCGGGATGACGAAGAGGAAGATCATCGTCACCCCGTGCATCGTCATCACCTGGTTGAAGGTCTCCGGCGAGAGCACGGTGCCGTTGGGGCCGATCAGCTGGGTGCGGATCAGCAGCGCCTCGACCCCGCCGGCGAGGAAGAAGGCGATCGCGGTGAAGAAGTAGAGGATCCCGATCCGCTTGTGGTCGGTGGTGGTGATCCAGCCGAGGACGCCCGGCGTCTCCTTCCAGATCCGCCCCAGGCGGTCGAGCCGGGCCTGCGAGGCGGGGGGTGCGGCGGCCTCCATCTAGCGCAGCCCCGCGAGGTAGGCGGCGATCGCCCGGAAGGTCGGTTCGCTCAGCGCCAGCCCGGGCATCTTCGCCCCCGGCTTGATGCTCTGCGGGTCGCGGATCCAGCGGCCCAGTTCGAGCCGGTTGTTTTCGATCGTCAGCGCCGCCAGGGTCTGGCGCGAGGCGAGGTGGGTGAGGTCGGGGCCGATCGTCCCCTGGGCCGGGGTGCCGGCGATCGTGTGGCAGCCGGCGCAGGCGTTTTCCATGAAGGCGGCTTCGCCGCGCTCGGCCTCGGCGCCGGTGGCGGGCTGCGCCGGCTGTTCCTCGGCGGCGAGCCAGCGTTCGAAGTCGGCCTTCGGTTCGACGTCGACCCGGAAGGCCATGTGGGCGTGCTGGAGGCCGCAGAACTCGGCGCACTGGCCGCGGTAGACGCCGGGCCGTTCGGCGTACAGTTCGATCCGGTTGGCCTGGCCGGGGATCATGTCGATCTTGCGGTTGAGTTCCGGCACCCAGAAGGAGTGGATGACGTCGGCGGTGCGGGCGGTGAGCTCGACCGAGGTGGCGACCGGGATGTGGATTTCGTTGGCGGTGACGACGTCGGTGCCCGGGGTAGCGGACCTCCCAGAACCACTGGTGGCCGACGACGGTCAGCGCCATCGCGGTCGAGCCCTTGGCGGGGGCGTCGGTGCGGCGCAGCACGTAGAGGTCGGAGACGATGAAGAGGGCGACGAGGACGACGACCGGGATCCCGATCCCGAAGGCGAGGACGAGGCCGACGTTGGCGCGTTCGCTCTCGCCGAGGAAGGGGAGGCCCGGGGTGCCGCGGCGAAGCCAGCCGAGCACCAGCATCGCGATCGCTCCGAGGAAGACGATCCCGGCCGCGACCAGCATCCACCACCAGAGGGTGGCGATGTCATGTGAGTCCGGGCTATGGGGATGCAGGGGCGACAAAGCCGCCGCGGCGCCTACCCGCGGCGCCCGAGCGAAGTAACGACACCATGTCAGCGCAAGGACATAGGGGGGCCGGCGATGGTTTCCGCTCGCGCGCGCCGGGTAGTTCGGCGACGTGGCCAAGAGCAGACAACGCGTCGTGGTGGTGACCGGTGCCGGGTCCGGGATCGGTCGCGCGAGCGCCAAGCGCTTCGGCCGCGACGGCGACAAGGTCGCGCTGCTCAGTCGCGGCGCCGAGGCGCTGGCGGGAGCCAAGCGCGAAGTCGAGGCCGAAGGCGGCACGGCGCTGACGATCGAGACCGACGTCTCCGACCCGCAGGCGGTCGAGGCCGCGGCCGAGCGGGTCGAGGCCGAGCTCGGCCCGATCGACGTCTGGGTCAACGACGCGATGACCACCGTCTTCTCCTTCTTCCAGGACATCGAGCCCGAGGAGTTCCAGCGGGCGACCGACGTCACCTACCACGGCACGGTCTGGGGGACGCGCTCGGCGCTGGCGCGGATGGTCCCGCGCGACGCCGGCAGCATCGTCCTGGTCGGCTCGGCGATGGCCTACCAGGGGATTCCCCTGCAGGCCCCCTACTGCGGCGCCAAGCACGCGATCAAGGGCTTCTTCGACTCGGTCCGCACGGAGCTTCGCAACAAGGGGTCGAAGGTCCACGTCTCGATGGTCCAGCTGCCCGGCGTCAACACGCCGCAGTTCGACCACTGCCGCTCGAAGATGCCGAACCACCCGATGCCGGTGCCGCCCGTCTACCAGCCCGAGGTCGCGGCCGACGCCGTCCACTGGGCGGCGAGCCATCGCCGCCGCCAGGTCTACGTCGGCATCCCCACCGTCTACACCGTCCTCGGCAGCAAATTCGCGCCCTGGATCGCCGAGCGCTACCTGGCCCGAACCGCGGTCAAGGGCCAGCAGACCGAAGGCCCGCCCGACGAGCGCAACGAGGAGGGCAACCTGATGCGCCCCCCCGAGCACGACCCGGGGCCGCACGGGCCCTTCGACGAGAAGGCCCACGCCCACAGCGTCCAGTGGTGGCTGAGCCGCCACCGCGGCGCGATCGGCGCCGGCCTCGGGGCTGCGGCGCTCGCCGGGCGCGGCGGCCATCTGGCGCGCCCTTCCATAAATACTTAAGCGATCCGTTTTGGTCCGTGCTCCAGGGGGTATCTCTGCCTCCACTGTGAGCATCGGTGATCCCTTAGCCAGCTCCCTTCTGAGCTCTCCGGTTCCCGGCAGGGACGGAGATCGAGACGGTGCGGGTGCTGGAGGCCGACCCCGATCTCGGCGCCGGCCTGAAGCCGTCGCGCCGGGCCGAGGCGGAGCGGGTTTGCGTGGCGCGGGTCCTGCCAGTGCCGACGGGACGGGTCGGGGACCTGGAACTCGACTCACCCGGGCGCCAGGGCTACGGCCTGCTGATTCTCTCCGGCGTGCTCTGCCGCCGGGTCGGCCAGGGCAGCCGGCACGGCGCCGAGCTGGTCGGTCCGGGCGACGTGATCCGTCCCTCGGACGCGGTCGGCCAGTGGTCGAGCATCCCGATCGACACCAGCTGGACGGCGATCAGCCCGGCCCGGGTGGCGGTCCTCGACCGTGCATTCGCCTACCGGGCGGCGCCCTTCCCCGAGGTCTCGATCGCGATCAACGGCCGCACGCTTGCAGCGCGTCGCCCAGCTGGCGGCGATGGCGGGCGTGGTCGGCCAGCGCCGGGTCGAGACCCGCCTGCGTGATGCTCTTCTGGCACCTCGCGGACCGTTTCGGCACGATGGGCCCGGAGGGGATCGAGATCCGGCTGCCGCTGACCCACAGCCTGCTCGGCGAGATGGCCTCCGTGCGGCGCCCGTCGGTCACCGCGGCACTGGCCAAGTTGCGTGAGGCGGGGCTTCTCGGCCGCCGCGACGACGTCTGGATGACTTTCGCGGGAGTCGGCTAGAGTGCCTGGTCGCTGCTTTAGCCGCCGGCGAAGCGCCTGGACGCACCGCGCTTTCCAGCGGTTGCCGACCCCCCTAAGCGGCTATCGGCCGCGGCTGCCCAGCAGGGCCGCGGCGCCGACGCCGGCAGCAAGTAGGGCGCCGCCGAGGACGGCGGCTTCGCGCAGCCTGCCCTCGCCGTCGAGGACGACGTCGGGGAAGCCCTCCTCGGGCGGGGGCCGAGCGCGGTCGGGGCCGGCGCCTTCGCGCTGCATCGCCAGCTCGATCACCTGCGCGGTGTGCAGCGCCCGGCGCTCGGTCATCTGTTCGATCTGGGTCTTGCAGGAGAAGCCGTCGGCGATCAGGATCGTCTCCTCGCTCGCTTCGCGGACGATCGGCATCAGCCGCTGCTCGCCGATCTGGCGGGAGATCTCGTCGTGCTCGCGCTCGAAGCCGAAGGAGCCGGCGAGGCCGCAGCAGCCGGAGTCGAGGACCTCGAAGTCGAGGCCCATCTGCCGTAGAGCTCGCTCTCGGCGTCCATCCCGATCGCCGCCTTCTGGTGGCAGTGGCCGTGGACCAGGGCGTGCGCCTCGAGGCGCGGCGGCTGCCAGTCGGGCGCGTGCTGTGCAGAGCAGCTCGGCCAGGGTCAGCGACTGCAGCGAGAGCCGCTTGGCGTCCTCGTCGTGGGGCATCAGGCCGGGCAGCTCGTCGCGGAAGGCGGCGACGCAGCTCGGCTCGATCCCGACCAGCGGCGTGCCCTCGCGGATCTGCGGCGCCAGGGCGTCGAGCATCCGCCGCCAGAAGAGCTTCGCCGGTGTCGAGCATCCCGTAGTCGTAGAGCGGCCGGCCGCAGCAGAGCGCCTGCGCGGGGACGACGACCCGGAAGCCGGCGGCCTCGAGCACCCGCACCGCCGCCTTCATCGTCTCCGGGTGGAGGAAGTTGTTGAAGGTGTCGGGGAAGAGGACGACCGGGTCGCCGTCCGGGTTGACCGCGCCGCGCTGCGTCGAACCAGGCCTTGAAGGTCTGGTGGGCGAAGGGCGGCACCTCGCGGTCGGGGCTGAGCCCGCCGGCCCGCTTCAGCGCGGCGCGAGACCCCGGCGCCTGGGTCAGCAGGTTGGCAAGCCGCGGCGCCAGCTGGGCGAGCGCGGGCGTGGAACATGATCAGCCCCATCGAGTAGGCGGGCAGCGGGCGCAGCCGGCCCTTGTAGTGGTGGGAGAGGAACTCGGCCTTGTAGGTCGCCATGTCGACGCTGACCGGGCAGTCGCCTTTGCAGCCCTTGCAGGAGAGGCAGAGGTCGAGCGCCCCCTTGACCTCCTCGGAGCGGAAGCCGTCGGTGATCGTGTCGCCCTCGAGCATCTCGTAGAGGATCCGGGCGCGGCCGCGGGTGGTGTGCTCCTCGTCTTTGGTCGCCATGAAGCTCGGGCACATCGTCCCGTTGGCGGCGTCGCGGCATTTGCCGGCGCCGACGCAGCGCAGCGCCGCGTGGGCGAAGCTGCCGCCGTCCTCGCCGAAGGCGAAGTGGGTCTCGACTTCGGGCGGCGAGTAGCCGGTGCCGAGCTTCATGTTGGAGACGATCGGATAGGGGTCGACGACCTTGTGCGGGTTCATCCGGTTGCCGGGGTCCCAGATCCGCTTCATCTCCTCGAAGGCGCCGACCAGCTCCGGGCCGTACATCTTCGGCAGCAGCTCGGCCCGCTGCTGGCCGTCGCCGTGCTCGCCGGAGAGCGAGCCGCCGAAGGCGACGACGAGGTCGGCCGCCTCGTCGAGGAAGCGCCGCCAGGTGCGCAGGCCGCCGGCGCTGCGCAGGTCGAAGTTGATCCGGCAGTGGACGCAGCCGTCGCCGAAGTGGCCGTAGAGGGCGGCCCGGTAGTCGTAGCGGTCGAGCAGCGTCGCGGAAGCTCGCGCAGGTACTCGCCGAGCCGCTCCGGCGGCACCGCGGCGTCCTCCCAGCCGGGCCAGTGGTCGCGCTCGCCGGGCACGTAGGAGGTGGCGCCGAGGCCCGCCTCGCGGACCTCCCAGAGCCGCTGCTCTTCGGCGGGGTCGTCGAAGAGGCGCATCTCGGCGGGCGTTGCCGTCCTTGTCGAGGCGCTCCATGCACTCTTCGGCTGCCCGTCGCTCTCGTCGCGGGTCTCGCCGCCGAACTCGACCAGCAGCCAGCCCTCGCCCTCGGGCAGCAGCGGCACCTCGGAGGTGTGCTGGCCCTTGCCGACCATGTCGTCGATCAGGCGGCTGTCGATCCCCTCCAGGCCGGTCGGGCCCGTACTCGAGGATCTCCGGCACGTGGTCGGCGGCCTCGAAGACGCTCGGGTAGCCGAGCACCAGCAGCGAGCGCGACGGGGGCGAGGGGACGAGGCGGACGGTCGCCTCGAGGACCGTCGCCAGGGTGCCCTCGGAGCCGACCAGGGCGCGGGCGACGTTGAAGCCTTTCTCCGGCAGCAGCTCGTCGAGGTTGTAGCCGGAGACGCGGCGCGGGATGTCGGGGTAGCGCTCGCGGACCAGGTCGGCGTAGCGGTCGCGCAGGTCGCGCATCGCCGCGTAGATCTCGCCGCGGCGGCCGCCCTCGGCGACGATCGCCTCCAGCTCCTCCTCGGAGGTCGGCCCGACCCGCATCCGCAGCCCGTCGTAGGTGACGATCTCCAGCTCTTCGACGTTGTCGGCGGTGCGGCCCGCCATCACCGAGTGGACGCCGCAGGAGTTGTTGCCGATCATCCCGCCGAAGGTCGCGTATTCGTGGGTCGAGGTGTCGGGGGCGAAGGTGAGGTCGTGCCGCTCCTCGGTCAGGTCCGCGAGCTGGTCGCGGATCACCCCGGGCTGGACCCGGGCGACCCGTCGCTCGGGGTCGATCTCGACGATCTCGCGCATGTACTTCGAGGTGTCGATGACGACGGCGACGTTGGCCGTCTCCCCGGAGAGGCTGGTGCCGCAGCCGCGCGGCAGGACCGGCGCGCCGTGCTCGTGGCAGGCGCGGACGGCGGCGACGACGTCGTCGGCGTCGCGCGGGATGACGACGCCGAGCGGCGGCTGGCGGTAGTTGGAGCTGTCGTGGGAGTAGATCGCGCGGGTGGCCAGGTCGAAGCGGACCTCGCCCGCGACCGCGTCGCTCAGGGCTCGCTGCAGCGCCCGTCGGTCGATCTTCTCGACGCCCTCCGGGGCCAGCGTCCCGTGGCCGATCCCGTCGCCGCTCACAGCGCCCACCGCTCGGCCTCGTCGCGCTTCAGCTCCAGCCCGAGGCCCGGGCGGCAGCGATCGGGCTGCAGGCGCCCCGCCGCTCGGGTCGAGGGTGCCGTCGAAGAGCATGCCGCTCGATCCGGACGTGGTCGTGGAAGTACTCGAGGTGCTCGAGGGTCTCCATCGCGCAGCAGACGTGGGCCGAGATCGCCGGCGCGCAGTGGGCCGAGAACGGCCGCTGCAGCGCCTTGCAGATGCCGTCGGCCCGCAGCATGTTGGTGATCCCGCCGATCCGGGTGACGTCGGCCTGGACGATGTCGACGCAGGCGAGCGAGCTCGGCCAGGCCGCGGCAGGTCCCACTCGTACTCGCCGGCCGCGATCGCCATCCCGGCGGGGCCCTGCTCGCGCAGCAGGCGCAGGCCCTGCGCGGTCCTCGGAGCTGACCGGCTCCTCCAGGTAGGCGACGCCGAAGCCGGCGTAGGTCGCCGGCCTCGTCGAGCGCCTGCTTCGGGGTGAAGGCGCCGTTGGCGTCGACCATCAGCTCGACCTCGTCGCCGATCACCTCGCGGCAGAGCGCCAGGCGCTCGGGGTCCTCGGCGGGCTCCCGGCCGACCTTGATCTTGACCCGGCCGAGGTCCGCCTCCATCCAGCCCTCGAGCTGCTCGCGCAGCTGCTCGCGGAGTAGGAGGTGAAGCCGCCGCTGCCGTAGACCGGCGCCGCGGCGTGGAAGCGGGGCAGGGCGTCGGCGAGGCAGACGCCGAGCAGCCGCGCCTTCAGGTCCCAGAGGGCGATGTCGACGGCGGAGATCGCCATCGCCCCGACTCCGGGCCGGCCGGCGTTGCGGATCGCCCGCTGCATCGCCGTCCAGGCCGCGGCGGGCGCCAGCGCGTCGGCGCCGGTGACGACCGGGCGCAGCTGCGAGTCGACGAAGTCGGCGACGCTGCGGTCGCCGTAGGTGTAGCCGAGCCCGGGCTCGCCGCCCGCCTCGACCTCGACCACGACGATCGTGGTCGAGTCCCAGGCCAGCGTGCCGTCGGACTCCGGGGCGTTGGTCGGGATCGTGTAGGCGTGGACCTTGCAGCTCGCCGATCGGCGATCTCGGCCTTGCCGGGGCCGCCGTGGCGGCGGCGCTCATCGGGTGACGAACTCCTTCAGCTTGCCCTTCAGCGACTGGGTGACGATGCGGGCGCCGTGCGGGTCGCCTTTGGCCAGCGCTTTCGCCATCGACGTCGCCTGTTCGAGTTTGATGTGCGGCGGCAGCGGCGGCACCTCGGGGTCGGTGATCGCCTCGAGCAGGACCGGGCGGCCGGCGCTCAGCGCCTCGTCCCAGGCGTCGCCGACGCGGTCGGGGTCGTCGACCCGGATCCCGCCGAGGCCGAGCAGGCGCGCGTAGCCGGCGTAGGCGAAGTCGGGGATCGCCTGCGAGGCCTCGAGTTTCGGGTCGCCGGTCAGCACCCGCTGCTCCCAGGTGACCTGGTTGAGGTCGTCGTTGTGGAGGACGAGGACGACCAGCTGCTTGTTCTCCCACTCCTCCCAGCGGTTGGCGATGTCGATCAGGGCGTTGATGCCGAGCATCTGCATCGCGCCGTCGCCGAGCGCGGCGATCACCGGCCGGTCGGGGTAGGCCATCTTCGCCGCGAAGGCGTAGGGGATCGCCGGGCCACATCGTCGCCAGCGTTCCCGAGAGCGCCGTCCGCATGCCCCGGCGCAGTCTCAGGTGGCGCGCCCACCAGTTGGTCGCCGAGCCGGAGTCGGCGGTGAGGATGCAGTCGTCGGGCAGCCGCGGGCTGAGCTCGTGGAAGACGCGCTGGGGGTTCAGCGGCTGCGCTTCGTTCATCGCCCGCTCGCCGAGGATCTCCCACCAGCGCTCGACTTCGGCTTCGATCTCCTCGCGCCAGGAGCGGTCCTCCTTGCGCTCGAGCTGGGGGATCAGCTCGCGCAGGGTGTCGCGGGCGTCGCCGACCAGGCCGACCTCCATCGGGTAGCGGATGCCGACCAGGCGGCCGTCGATGTCGATCTGGACGCCGCGGGCCTGCCCCGGCTCCGGCAGCCACTCCGCGTAGGGGAAGCTGGAGCCGATCATCAGGAAGGTGTCGCAGCCTTCCATCATCTCGTAGCTCGGCTTGGAGCCGAGCAGGCCGATCGGGCCGGTCACGAAGGGGAGGTCGTCGGGCAGGACGTCGCGCCCGTTGAGCGCCTTGGCGACGCCGGCGCCGAGCAGCTCGGCGACCTCTTCGACCTCCTCGGCGGCGCCGCGGGCGCCCTGGCCGACCAGGATCGCGACCTTCTCGCCGGAGTTGAGCACCTCGGCGGCGCGCCGCGACCTCGCTCTCGGCCGGGACGTCCGCGAGTCGGCCTCGATCTCGCAGCCCGGAGAAGACGGAGCCGTGGGTGCGCGGCGGGTCTTCGTAGTCGGCCTCCTGCACGTCCTCGGGGAAGATCACCGCGGTGACCGAGCGCGAGGCCTTGGCGACCTGGATCGCGCGGTCGATCAGGTGGCGGGCCTGGGACGGGGACATGCAGGTCTGGACGAACTCCGAGGCGACGTCCTTGAAGAGGGTGTTGAGGTCGACCTCCTGCTGGTAGTTGGAGCCCAGCGAGGTCGTCTTCTGCTGGCCGACCAGGGCGACCACCGGCTGGTGGTCGAGCTTGGCGTCGTAGAGGCCGTTGAGGAGGTGGATCGCGCCGGGCCCGGAGGTCGCCATGCAGACGCCGACCTCGCCGGTCAGCTTGGCGTGGGCGCAGGCGGCGAAGGAGGCGATCTCCTCGTGCCGGGTCTGGACGAACTCGACCTCGTCGCCGTGCTCGTGGAAGCCGCCGAGGATGCCGTTGATCCCGTCGCCCGGGTAGCCGTAGATCCGGTTGACGCCGTTTTCGTGGAGCCGCTTGAGGACGAATGCGCCGACGGTTTCTGACATCTGTCTTCCTCCTGATCGATGGGATGGGCGATGGTCGAAGGCCAGAGGTCCGATACCCACGCGGTGGGGCCAGAACGCCGATCTCCCGCTGCCGGTGTCTGTTCAATGACACCCCGGCCGCTGAGCGGGCGCGCCTCGGTCAGTCGGCGAGTGCGGCCGGCGAGCAAACCCTGGAACGCGTTCAGCGCCAGGTAGATCGCGGTCGAGCTGAGGCCGACCAGCAGCCAGCCGACGTTGGTGTGGACCGCCTGGAGCAAGGCCCAGCTGGAGACGATCGCGAGGCTGGCCGAGAGCAGATGGGCGTGGCCCCAGGCCTCGACCCTGCCGCTCTGCCGACTGCGCAGGCGCACCTGCAGGCGGCCGTAGGCGACGACCTCGATCGCGACGAAGGCGATCACCGCGCCGGCGGCGAACAGCAGCACCTCGAAGATGTGCGGTTCGCCGATCATGTAGGCACCGACCGAGCCGGTGGAGAAGATCGACAGCGTGTAGCCGTAGGCGGCGGCGCTGGCCGAGACCACGCTCTGCAGGTGTTCCCGGAAGCTCAGTTCCCGGTCGGCTTTTTCGTCTGACACCCGGCCTCCCTACCCGGCAGCGCGACGTTCGGGCGATGCCGCCCTGTCAGCCGCCTGACAGGCCAGGCCCGAGTCCCGGCTCGAAGAAGCGCCGATCGGCGGGTAAGCGCTCCCTGCCGTGCCGACCGCCCGTCCCGACCATCTGCGCCCCACACGCTTGCGCGACTACGCACTCCTCGCCGACGGCGAGCGGGGAATGCTGGTCGGGCCGCACGGGGACTTCGCCTGGATGTGCTTCCCGCGTTGGCACGACGACGCCGTCTTCAGCTCGCTGATCGGCGGCGAGAGCGTCTACGCGATCACGCCCCCGCGGCCGGTTCGTCTGGGGCGGCTACTACGAGCCGGGAACGCTGATCTGGCGCAGCCGCTGGATCACCGAGTCGGGGATCGTCGAGTGCCGGGAGGCGCTGGCGGCGCCCGGCGAGGGCGAGCGCGCCGTGGTCCTGCGCCGGGTCGATGCGCTCGACGGGCCCGCCTGCCTCGATGTCCATCTCGCCGCCGGCGCCGGCTTCGACCGCTTCGGGATGGCCGGCCTCGCGGCGCTCCGACGACGGGATCTGGACGGCGACGGTCGGCGAGGCGAAGCTGCGCTGGAGCGGCGGCGGCGAGGCCGAGGTGGCCGAGATCAGCGGTCGCCGAAAAGCGCTGCGGATGGGGCTCGACCTCGAGCCGGGCGAGAGTCGCGACTTCGTCCTCGAGCTGTCCGCGACCGGCCTCGACGACGTCGCCTTCGGCCGAGCAGCTGTGGGGGGAGACGACGGAGTGGTGGCGGCGAGCGGGTGCCGGGCTTCGAGCGGGCGGTCGGCTCGCGCGACGCGCGGCACGCCTACGCGGTGATGTCGGGGCTGACCAGCGCCGGCGGCGGCATGGTCGCCGCGGCGACGACCTCGCTTCCCGAGCGCGCCGAGGCGGGGCGCAACTACGACTACCGCTTCGTCTGGATTCGCGACCAGTGCTACGCCGGGCAGGCGGTGGCGAGGGACGGACCGCACCCGCTGATGGACGAAGCGGTCGCACTTCGTCAGCGAGCGGCTGCTTGAGCGACAGGGCGGAGTTGATGCCCGCCTACACGGTCGGCGGCGGCGCCGTGCCGGAGGAACGGGCGATCGAGTTGCCGGGGCTATCCGGGCGGCCAGGGACACTGCTGGCAACTGGGTCCGTGACCAGTTCCAGCTCGACGCTTTCGGCGAGGCGCTGCTGCTGTTCGCCGCCGCGGCCGCCCACGACCATCTCGGCCCCGATCACTGGCGGGCGGCGGAGCTGGCGGCAGCAGCGATCGAGCAGCGCTGGCAGCCAGCCCGACGCCGGGATCTGGGAGATCGACCCCAAGCGCTGGACCCACAGCAAGCTCGCCTGCGCCGCCGGGCTGCGGGCGATCGCGGCGCACGCGCCGGCGGGCGAGATGCCGGTGCGGCTGGATCGCCCTCGCCGACGAGCTGCTGGCCGAGGCCAGCGCCAAGGCGCTGCATCCCTCGGGCCGCTGGCAGCGCGCCGAGGACGACGAGGGGCTCGACGCCTCGCTGTTGCTGGGCGCGATCCGCGGCGCGGTGCCGGCCGAGGACCCGCGCTCACTGGCGACCCTGGCGGCGATCGAGGAGGGGTTGACCGAAGACGGCTACTGCTACCGCTTCCAGGCCGGCGGTCTGCCGCTGGGCGAGGCCGAGGGCGCCTTCCTGCTCTGCGGCTTCTGGATGGCGCTGGCCCATGCCCAGCAGGGCAACCGGGCCGAGGCGCGGGCCTGGTTCGAGCGTAACCGTGCCGCCTGCGGGCCGCCGGGGCTGCTCTCGGAGGAGTTCGACGTCCGCCAGCGCCAGCTGCGCGGCAACCTGCCGCAGGCCTTCGTCCACGCGATGCTGCTCGAGTGCGCAGTGGCGCTGGGGGAGGAGCAGTGAGCCGGACGGCAGGCGTTGGAGGCCGGCGATGCGGCTCGCCTGGCCTGGGCATCGGCGCTGCTGGTCGCGCCGGACCGCCTCAGCCGCGCTCTGACCGCGACCCCACTCGGCCCCGGGGTCGAGTGGGTGGCACGAGCCCTGGCCCTGCGGACCCTGGCCCAGACCCTGCTGGTCGCTCGCCGCCCGAGCCACGAGCGGCTGCTGCTCGGCGCGGGGGTCGACGCGGTCCACGCCGCCTCGATGATCGCGGTGGTTTCGGCCCGCGGCCGCTACGCGCGGCCGGCGGCACTCAGCGCCGCCGTTGCCGCCGCCTCGGCGCTGGATTCGGCCCGCCGGTCGCGATCCCAGGTCGCCACCCGACCGACCCGAGAACTGCCCGCCGCGCCGATCAAGACGCGCAGATCGGCGAGCCGGAAGCGCCTTAGCGGCTCGCCGTCGGTGACGAGATCCCGGCCGGATGCCGGGATCTCGTCGCTTCGGGCTCGTCCGCGTTCAGCTCGGTTCGGCCCTGCCGGTTACTGAGCCTGGACCGTCATCGAGAAGGTCCCGAGCGGGTCGCCGACGACGAAGTTGCTCGCCGGGGGCGGTTCGGGCGCCGGCTGGTTGAAGACGCTGTTCAGCGTCTGGGCCGCGGTTGCCTGCAGGGTCGCCGCGACGTTCTTGATGGCAATCGTTCGCGTCGTCGGGTTGGCGAGGACGTTTTTCGCTTCGACGGCGACATCCACGAGGGAGGAGCGACCGACCGCGCCCGGGAAGGGCGGTGCCGGCAGCAGTTCGAGTTCGACCGTCGCCTTCTTGCCGGCGAAGTCGACGGTGATGTTCTTGAGCGTGACCGTCGGCGAATACGGTTTCGCTTTCTTCACGATCTGCATGCCGCCGATGGTGTCGACGGCACCGGAGCTGGCGTTGGGGGCCAGGGTGCCGCCGCTGATCGGGAACGCGAACGAGGTCGGGGTCGGGCTCGTCGCCGGCGGGATCGCCGTGATTCCCTGCGGCACTTCGACGCCCTTGGCCGCGAATTTGCCGAGGGTGGCCGTGTTGGCGGTCAGCGTTGCGGCGCCACCGGGCAGGACGGTGACCGTCTGCGGTTGCTCGGAGGTGTAGAGGTTGCTGATCACCCGGCCGCCCTTGATCTGGCGCCCGGCGGTCAGTCTGAGCCGGTTGCTGATCCGTCGCGCCGCCTTCTCGGTCAGGGCCAGCTTGGTCGCCTTGAAGTTGGCGCCGAAGCCTTCACGTGCCGCGACCGGGCTGACGAAGGTGGCGAACTGCATATGCGCCTTGGCGACCGTCGCATAGACCGAGCCCTTGACCGTGTTCACGGTGAGGCCGGTGACCGGCGCGCCGCGCTTGCCGCGGCTGAACTTGAAGCCGCCCTGGCTTTCGACGAAGCCCTGGATGGTGGTGGGGTCGAGCTTGCCGTCGTCGACCTTCAACCCGATCTTGTTGCCGGAAGCCGTGCCGTTGCCGACGGCGGCGATCTGGGCTTCGGTGTTGGTGAGCTTGCGTAGGAAGCCTCGCTTCATGTGCAGATCGGTGGAGCCGCTGGCGATCGGGTCCCGCGCCGCCGAGGCGCCGGGGACGAAGGCGAGCAGCCCGACCAGGAGTGCCGCGCCGCCGAGCATGAGCTGGGTCGTGACCTTCCTCCGAAGTGGGCTGGTGGTCATGTGTTCCTTCCGTCGATGCCGCCCAAACCGATGAGGCGGCAAGAGTTTTCTCGCGAGCCACTCGCTTGTGGCTCTGCTGACCCCGTAACCCGTTTTGGGTGCATTTCACCCGTTTCGAGAGCTGCCCTGTCAGTTCCCTGACAGCGCTTTCCTCGGTCCGGATCGGGAAAACCCCGATGACCGCGTGTTCGCAGGACTTCAGTTCCTCGCTCGCTCGGTCGACGCATATCGCCTTGTCCAGCAATCAAAGAATCGGGGAATCGAGATGCTCGAGCGGCTGCGGCCCAGACTTACCTATGCGAACGTGATCGCCACGCTGGCACTGTTCCTGGCGCTTGGGGGAGGAGCTGCCTTCGCGGCCGCGACCCTCGGCAAGAACACCGTCGGCAGCAAGCAGCTGAAGCGGAACGCCGTCACCGGCGCCAAAGTCAAGAACGGCTCCCTGCGGGCGGCCGACTTCAGGGACGGGGAGCTGCCGCGGGGCGAGCGTGGGCCGGAGGGCCTGCGCGGCGAGCGGGGAACCCCGGGGACCACCAACGTCGTCGCCCGCTACGGCCCTGAAGGCAAGCCGAAGAAAGGCGAAGTTGGCCAGTCCAACGCGCTCTGCCTCGCCGACGAGACGGTTACCGGCGGCGGCTTCGAACTGCTCGAAGAACCCGAAGAACCCGAATACAGCGTCGAGGCGAACGGCCCCAGCGCCGGGGAAACCGAAGTCGAAGGCGAAATCGTCTACCCGCCGCCGAGCGCCGGCACCTCGGCTAGCGGCTGGCAGGTGACGATCGTTAACGGCGAAAGCGCCGGGGGGACGATCTACTTCCGCGCCTACGCGATGTGCGCCCGGCCGTAGGCGCCCGCTTGAACTCGCGTGTCAGTCCTGGCCACTCGGCCAGGGCTGACACAATGCCGGCGTGGCCGAGCGCAAATACGACCTGGCGTTGTTCGGCGCGACAGGGTTCACCGGCGGGCTGACCGCCGAGTACCTCGCCGCCAACGCGCCGGAGGGACTGAGCTGGGCGCTGGTCGGGCGCAACCGCGGCAAGCTCGAGGCGGTGCGGGCGCGGCTCGCGAGCGCGTCGCCGGACGCTCCCGTCCCGGACCTGATCGAGGCCGACGCCGCCGACCGCGCGGCGCTGGCGAAGGTCGCCGAGGCCGCCCGCGTGGTCATCACCACGGTTGGGCCCTACGCCCTCTATGGCGAGCCGATCGTCGCGGCCTGCGCCGCCGCCGGGACCGATTACGTCGACCTCACCGGCGAGCCGGAGTTCGTCGACCGCATGTGGCTTGCCCACCATGCCGAGGCGGAGCGGACCGGTGCCCGCCTCGTCCACTGCTGCGGCTTCGACTCGATCCCACACGACCTCGGCGCCTACTTCACGGTCCAGCAGCTGCCCGAGGGGGTGCCGCTGAAGGTCGACGGCTACGTTCGCTCCGGCGCCAGCTTCTCCGGCGGGACCTACCACTCGGCGATCAACGGATTCGCCCGGGCGCGGCAGACGATCGGCGCCGCCAAGGAGCGCCGTCGCGGCGAGCCGCGGCCGCCGGGCCGCGAGATCCACTCGGCCTCGCCGGGGATCCGCCACGACGACGAGCTCGGTGGCTGGGCGGTGCCGCTGCCGACGATCGACGGTCCCATCGTCCGCCGCTCCGCGGCCGGCCTCGACCGCTACGGGCCGAGCTTCACCTACGGCCACCATCTGGTCGCCAAGCGGCTGGGGACGATCGCGGCGCTGGGAGCCGGGGTGGGGACGGTCGCCCTGCTGGCGCCGCTGCCGCCGACCCGCAAGCTGCTGCTGAAGATCAAATCTCCCGGCGAGGGACCCGATGAGGCCGAGCGGGCGAAGAGCTGGTTCAAGGTCAAGTTCGTCGGCGAGGGCGGCGGCAAGCGTGTCGTCACCGAGGTCTCCGGCGGCGACCCGGGCTACGGCGAGACCTCGAAGATGCTCGCCGAGTCGGCGCTCTGCCTCGCCTTCGACGACCTCCCGGAGACCTCCGGCCAGGTGACCACCGCGGTGGCGATGGGCGAGGCGCTGACCAAGCGCCTGCGGCGAGCCGGGATCGAGTTCCGCGTGCTCGAGCCCGCGTCGGTCTGACCCTGCTGCGGTCGCGCCGGGCGCCTACGCCTCGGGCGCGGCGCCGTAGATCGCCCGCACCCAGACGTCGACGAGGACGTCGAGAATCTTGTCCTCGGCCAGGGCCGGGCTCTCGCCGGCGAAGGTCGAGTACTGCGCCCGCTCGTTCATCTGCAGCAGGGCGATCGCGAGGTCCCGGGCGGGCTGGCCGGGGGGCGCGACGCCGCGGGCGCGCTCGGACTCGATCACCGCGGTGACGTCGGCGACCCAGCCCTCCATCACCCGCGACCACAGCTCCCGCGCCTCGGCATTGGTCGTCCGCAGCTCGGCCGCGGCGAGGATCACCGAACGTCGCGAGCCGAAGGCGTCGAAGGAGGCCTGTAGGGCCATGCGCCAGCCCGCCCGCGGCTCTTCGGCGAGCTTCGCCAGCGCCTGCTCGCGGCTGGCCGCGCCTGCCTCGACCATGCGGTCGACCAGGGTCAGCAGAACCGCGTCCTTGGAGGGGAAGTAGAAGTAGAAGGTGGGACGGGAGATGCCGGCGCCGTGGGCCAGATCCTCGACCGAGATCTCGCTCAGCGGTCGCTCCTCGAGCAGTCGTTCGGCCGTCGTCAGGATCGCCCGCTCGCGCTCGTCGCCGCTGGCGCGGGCACTGCGGCGGCCGCGAGGAGCGGTCTCGGAAGTCGGTAGGAGGGCGGACATCGCGTCTCCCACGATACACAGCGTTGACGATCCCGACAAGAAGTTGAACTTCTCGACACAGTGTTGATACGATCCCCGCGGAAGCGAGCCCCGCAGCCCGACCGCCGACGAAAGGAACCACCGAGATGCCGAACGACCACGTCGATGTGCTGATCGTCGGCGCCGGCCTCTCCGGCATCGGCGCCGCCCATCACCTGCAGCAGCGCTGCCCGGGCAAGAGCTACGCGATCCTCGAGGCGCGCGAGGAGATCGGCGGCACCTGGGACCTCTTCCGCTACCCGGGCATCCGCTCCGATTCCGACATGCACACGCTCGGCTACCGCTTCCGCCCCTGGACCGAGGCGAAGTCGATCGCCGACGGCCCCTCGATCCTGCGCTATGTCCGCGACACCGCCCGCGAGGGCGGCATCGACCGCCAGATCCGCTTCAACCACCGCGTCGTCAGCGCCGCCTGGTCGAGCGCCGAGGCGGCCTGGACGGTCGAAGCCGAGCGCACCGACACGGGGGAGACGGTGACGCTGACCTGTGGCTTCCTCTTCGTCAACAGCGGCTACTACCGCTACGACGAGGGCTACACGCCCGAGTTCCCCGGCATCGACAGCTTCGGCGGCGAGGTGATCCATCCCCAGCACTGGCCCGAGGGTTTCGACTACAGCGGCAAGCGCGTGGTCGTGATCGGCAGCGGCGCCACGGCGATGACGCTGGTGCCGGCGATGGCGAAGGACGCTGCCAAGGTGACGATGCTGCAGCGCTCGCCGACCTATGTGATCTCGATGCCGGGCGAAGACGGCTTCGCCAACCGCCTGCGCGCGGTCCTGCCCGACCGCGTCGTCTATCCGATCGTGCGGTGGAAAAACGTGATCGCGCAGGGCATCTTCTACCGCCTCAGTCGCAGGCGGCCGGAGCTGATCAAGAAACTGCTGCGGCGCGGCACGATCAAAGCGCTGCCCGCCGGCTACGACGTCGACAAACACTTCAAGCCCCGCTACAACCCCTGGGACCAGCGGGTCTGCCTGGTCCCGGACGCCGATCTCTTCCGGGTGCTGAGCGACGGCAGCGCCGAGATCGCCACCGACCAGATCAAGACCTTCACCGAGGACGGGATCGAGCTCGAGTCCGGCGCCAGGCTCGACGCCGACGTCGTCGTCACCGCGACCGGCCTCAACCTGCTCTTCCTCGGCGGCATGAAGGTCACGATCGACGGCGCCGAACCGGACTTGCCCCACACCCTCACCTACAAGGGGATGATGCTGAGCGACTTCCCCAACTTCGCCTACACGCTCGGCTACACCAACGCCTCCTGGACGCTGAAGGCCGATCTCACCTCCGAATACATCTGCCGCCTGCTCAACCACATGGACGCGAGCGGCCACCGGATCGCGACGCCCACGGTCAGCGACCCCTCGATCACCGAGGAGCCGCTGCTCGACTTCAACTCCGGCTACGTCCTGCGCGCCCTCGATCACCTGCCCAAGCAGGGCTCGAAGGAGCCGTGGAAACTGCGCCAGAACTACCCGGTCGACCTGCGCATGCTGCGTCACGGCCAGATCGACGACGGCACGATGCGCTTCTCCGATCCCTCGCCGCGCCGTCATTCCGAGGCCCCGGCGCTCGCGTCTTCCTCCTGAGGCCGGGCCGCCTCAGTCGGCCAGGATCAGGGCGATGGTCAGCAGGCCGAGGAGCGCGCCTCCCGCCACCAGCGCCCCGTGGGCCCAGCGGGGTGGGTCCGGGAACCCGCCCTCGCTGAGCGCCCGTTCGACCTGCTGGCGGCGACGGCTGCCGTAGGCGAAGACGGCCAGTCCGTAGAGACCGAAACAGGCGCCGACCGCGACGTAGGGCCAGCGGGCCGAGCTGCCGCTCAGCTCCGGCACCACCCGTCCCACCGCAAGGGCCACCGCCAGCGCCGTCAGGCCGGTGCGCCACCAGGCCAGCTCGGTGCGTTCGTTGGCCAGCCGGGTGCGTCGCGTGGCGTCGGTGGCTTTGTCCATGACTGTGTCGAGGATAGTTGTGCTGAGAGAGTCCGGCTCGACAAGATGTGGGACTACCTGCGCCAGCGCCGCGCCCTGCGCCAGTACGGCGACGACCCCGACGATGCCAGCGTTCGCGACGGCGGCACCGTCGAGGCCTACGGCGCCGTCAGCGACTACGACGAGACCAACCCCGACGCTCCCGCCTGAGCGGCGGATCGGGACCTCCAGCCAGGCGGCCGCGTCTCCAAGGCGCCGCTAGTCTTGCCCGACCCCGGCGCCCTGGCGGAGTGGTTACGCAGCGGCCTGCAAAGCCGTTTACACCGGTTCGATTCCGGTGGGCGCCTTCGGCTTTCCTCTCTCCGGCTGCCTTCAGGGACGGGTCGCCCCAGTAGTCTCATTTGACTTCTGACATACGTTGTATGTACAGTATCCGCATGGCGACCCCAAAGACCCAGAGGCTCAATCTACGCATCGAGAAAGAGGATGAGGCTCTTTTCAAGCGGGCCGCTGGGGTCCATCGAGAGTCTCTCACGCAATTTCTGGTCGAGAGCGGGCGCGAGCGAGCCGAGCGCCTGCTTGCCGATCGGACCAGCTTCCGAGTCGATTCGGAGGCATGGCGGGAAATCGTCGCTGCGATGGACCGGCCGGCAAAAGCACAGCCGCAGCTGGCGCAGCTCTTTTCTCGCCCTCGCCCTGATTAGGTCGAGTGCCCCGCTTCCTGGATCCTCAGCCGCTCGACAACGAGCACCGAGTCAACGGGTTTGACTGCGGCGTCGGGTCCCTGGACGTCTGGCTGGTCAAGCACGCCCGCGCAGCGGTGGGCGCCGGATCCGCTCGGACCTACGTAGTCATCGATGCCGAGCAAGACAGGGTTGTCGGCTATCACGCGCTCTCCGTCGCGTCGATCGAGCACAACGAGGCAACCGACCGCGCGCAGAAGGGCATGCCGAGAAACCCGATACCGGCCATGTTGCTCGCCAGGCTGGCAGTTGACAAGACGGTTCAAGCGAAAGGCATTGGAGCCTTCCTCCTCAGGGATGCGATGACTCGGGCGGTATCGGTCGCTGAGCAGGCAGGAGTTCGTCTGCTACTCGTGCATGCAGCCAACGAGGAGGCTCGGAGGTTCTATGAGCACTTCGGTTTCGAAGCCTCTCCGACCGACTCGATGAACCTGCAGTTGTTGATCAAGGACATCCGCCTGGCGCTTGATGGTGGGAGAGTGCAACGGAACTGAGTGTCGCGGCGATCGGAGCGTCTCAGGCTCGGTAGGGCGGGGTAGGGGGCTTGGCTCTGAGCGACGGCACGAGCACGCCAACCAGTCCTCGCAGGGTCGCCACCGTGTAGTTCATCCAGTCGAAGCGGTCGCGCCAGAGAACGATCTGGCCGTCCTCGACGTCGAAGCGGCCACAGACCCAGAACTGGATGCGGAGGCGGCCGTAGGTGATCACGTCGGTTCGTTCCGTGAGGACGGAGCTGCCGGAGGCGGAGATCGCGTGGTTGTAGACCTCGAAGCCGGCGCTCGGGCGGCCAAGGGTGAGGTGGGCGAGGCGGCGTACCCGCTCGCGGCCGCGCACGGTCGGCAGCGAGACGTTGCTGTACTCGACCTCGGTCGCCAACAGGTCCACCGCCGAGTCGATCTCCCCGGCGGCGAGCCGGCTGAGGAACGACTCGACTACCTGCGTCGGCTCCGTCACCGGTCGAGCATATTGGAAGGCCGGCTCCAGTTCGGCCGCAAATAGGCCTCTTCGAACCCCGCCCGGAGGATGTTCCTGTAGCTGGCGGAGGGGCGGTCGGGGACGCGCTCTCCGGTCTCGACGAAGAGGGTGCTGGCAGCCGGCCGCGGCGGCATCGAGGATGCGCCGGCGCAGCAGGGCGTGCTGAGCGCCGCGGCCACGGGCGGGCTCGAGCGTGGCGGCGATCCCGAACTCGGCGATCTCGCCCTGGACCAGCATCGCCGCGCAGGCCTGGGCCTCGCCGTCGACACGGGCGACGTAGCAGCGCCAGTCGGGGTGCCCCGGCAACTCGGCGAAGAACGCCGCGGCCCATGACGGGGAGGCCGAAGCCGGTGGCGGCGATCATCCCGAACGGCTCCCGCGTCGGATGCGTCACCTCCAGCACCTCGACGTCCGCCGGCGCGGCGAAACGGGGCGGGTGGGCGTCGCGGGCGAACTTCATCCAGGCGGAGGACGCGGCGAAGCCGTTCGCCTCGAGCCACCGCTCCGCCGACTCGCTCTCCGGCAGGCCGGGCGTCACCGGCACGTAGCTCCTCACCCCGCGCGAGTGGGCCCACTCTCCGGCGGCGGCGAGGTGTCCGTCGGCGACCGCGCCGGGCTCGGTTGCGCCGAGCACCAGGTTCATCATTCCCACGCCCGCCAGCGCGCTTACGACCGAGGCCTGTACGGGCCCGAAGTTCCGCACCGCGATTCCGTGCTCGCCGGCCACCTCGGCCGGGGCCGACTCCAGGATGTCGCGCCAGAAGCGCTTCTCCACCCGGTCCAGGGCTCTGCGGTCGAGCCCAACTCCGCCTGCGGTCTTCCCGTCTTCCATCGCTCGCCGCCAGGATAGGTCGACAGCGCCGCGTTGACCAGCGCCGCCCATCTGTCAGCCTGGGGAGCGTGAGCGTCGCCACCGCCAGCGCCAGGGCCGAGAAAGCGGCGCCGGAGATCCCCGCCAATCAGGTGATCGTCCTCTTCGGAGCGACCGGCGACCTGGCGAAACGCAAGCTGCTGCCGGGGATGTTCCACCTCTCCCAGGTCGGGCTGATGCCGGCGGGCTTCCGCATCGTCGGCGCCGCCCGCCACGCGATCGAGGTCGAGGAGTTCCGCGAGCAGGCGCGCCAGGCGATCGAGGCGTCGGGCCGGCAGGACATGTCGCCGGCCACCTGGGACCCGTTCGCCGACTCGCTGCGCTTCGTCGGCGTGGGGGACGGGTTCGAGGCGCTCGGCGAAGCCGTCGCCGCGGCGCAGGAGGAACTCGGCGGCGAGGCCAGCGTCCTCTATTACCTCTCGCTGCCCCCGGCCGCGATGGCCGGCACGGTCGAAGCGCTGGGAGCGGCGGGGCTCGGCCGGGGCGCGCGGGTCATCACCGAGAAGCCGTTCGGCACCGACCTCGAGTCGGCGCGGCATCTGAACGCGCTGCTGCACTCGGTCTTCGAGGAGCGTTGCATCTACCGGATCGACCACTACCTCGGCCGCGAGGCGGTCCAGAACCTGCTGGCGTTGCGCTTCGCCAATGGCATGTTCGAGCCGGTCTGGAACCGCAACCACATCGACCACGTCCAGATCGACATCCCCGAGACCCTCTCGATCGAGATGCGCGGCAGCTTCTACGAGGAAACCGGCGCCTTCCGCGACATGATCGTCACCCACCTCTTCCAGGTGCTCGGCTTCGTCGCGATGGAGCCGCCGACCTCGCTGGAGCCGAAGGCGCTGGGCCTGGAGCGCGAGAAGGTCTTCGACTCGATGGCGCCGCTGCGGGCGGAGCACGTGGTTCGCGGCCAGTACGCCGGTTACCGCGAGGAGGACGGCGTCGCCGCCGACTCCGACACCGAGACCTTCGTCGCGATCAAGGCCTTCATCGACAACTGGCGCTGGGAGGGGGTGCCGTTCTACCTGCGCTCCGGCAAGCGCCTGGCCGAGAGCCGCCACCTGCTGACGATCGCCTACGCGCAGCCGCCGCGGCGGATGTTCCCGCTCGATTGCGACCAGATCGTCGAGTCCTTCGGCCACGACCACCTCACCTTCGAGCTCGGCGAGCCCGGCAGCATCTCCGCCTCCTTCCTGGCCAAGGTGCCGGGGCCGACGATCGAGCTCGGCGAGGCGCACATGCGCTTCAGCTACGCCGACACCTTCGGCGGCACCGAGCGCGCCCTCGACGCCTACGAGCGGCTGATCCACGACGTCATGGTCGGCGACCGCACCTTCTTCACCAGCTCCGCCGCGATCGAGCGCCTCTGGGAAATCTCCGAGCCCGTGCTCGAGCAGCCGCCACCCGTGCTGCCCTACGAGCCCGGCTCCTGGGGCCCGGTCGAGGCCGATGCGCTGATCGCGCCGCGCCGCTGGCACCTGCCCAACGACCACGTCTGAGCCGCCCTAGAACGGAAAAGGGCCCCGGGAAGGGGCCCCATGCTTCCGAAGGACGTGCCACCAGAGAGTTCGAAGTCGCTGGCTCGTCGGTCCTCGAGCTTTGAAGTCTTAGCTGCCGCTGCTCGTGCGACGTACCTATGAACACTGGACTGACTGGAAAGTTGCACATGTTGCATCGGCTGCTCCCGGCGAGACCTTTAACCGGCCGCCGACCGCCGACCGGCTCCTGGTTTCGCGCTGCTAGATTCCGGCTCCACGGGCGTTTAGCTCAGTTGGGAGAGCGCCACCTCGACAAGGTGGAGGTCACTGGTTCGAGCCCAGTAACGCCCATCTCGTGATCGGCACCTACGTAGCCGTCCTGGCGGTATGCGTCTCTTCTTTGGCTCTCGGCCAGGTGGCGATCGTGCTCTGCGGCGCCCGCCACTGGTCGTGGCTCTCCCCGGCGGTCGGCCTGGCGCTGCTCTGCGCGGCCTGCTGGGGGACGGTGCGGCTCGGCGCCGATGGCGTCGTGGCCGCGATCGTCGTGCCGCTGCTCGTGGTGGCGTCCGTCGCCTATCTCCGGGGACGGGTGGAGGGCTTGGGGGAGGCGCTGCGCACGGGCTGGCCGGTCGCTCTGATCGCCCTGCTGGCGGCCTCGCTCCCGTTCGCGGTCGAGGGCCACTTCGGGATCCTCGGCACCAGCTTCAACCCGGACATGTCGCAGCACCTGCTGGCGGCCGATCGCCTTGCTCACGGTCAGGGAGGGCAGCTGCTGCACCAGGGTTACCCGCTCGGGCCCCACGCGATCGTCGTCGCCCTCAACAAGGGCCTGGGCATCGGCCTCGTCCAGGGCTTCAGTGGCCTTAGCGTCGCGGTCGCCGTCCTCGCCCCGCTTACTGCTCTCGCCGCCTTCAAGGAGCTTCGACCTGTCCCGCGGACGGCCGCGGCCCTGGTGGTCGGCCTCGCCTACGTGGTCGCCTCCTACTTCGCCCAGGGAGCTTTCAAGGAGACGATGCAGGCCCTCTTCGTGCTCGCCTTCGTCCTCGCCCTCCGCGAGTCGACCCGCACCTGGCGCGACCTCCCCCTCCGCTTCGTCCCAGCAGCCCTCATCGCCGTCGGCTCCGTCTACGTCTACAGCTTCCCCGGCCTGATCTGGCTACTCGGTACCGCCGTCATCTGGGCGCTCCTGGAACTCGCGATCAGCCGGATGCGCCTGGAGGTGGACCCCGTGGGGAGGGGGTCCGAGAACGGAGCCAGTTTGCCCCGCCCGCAGGACCCCCTCCCCACGGGGTCCCTCGCCTGGCCCCCCGTCCTTCTGGCGTCCCTCACTTTCGCCGTCCTGATCGCTCCCGAGCTCGGCCGCATGTTGGACTTCCACAGCTTCGAGACCTTCGACCCCAACGGCCCCGGCCTCGGCAACCTCTTCGGTCAGGTCTCGCCCTTCGAGGCCCTCGGCATCTGGCCCTCGGGCGACTTCCGGCTCGCGCCCGGCGACGGTGCGGTGCCGGCGGTCGGCTACTACCTCGGCGCGGCGTTCGCGCTCGTCCTCCTGCTCTACGGCATCGCCCGCTGCTGGCGTCGCCGCGAGTCCGCGATCCTCGCCGGCCTCGGCGCGGCGGTGCTCGCCTACGCGGCGGCTCGCGTCGGCGGCACCCCCTACACCGCCGCCAAGGCGATCGAGATCGCCGCACCCCTAGTCGCCTCGACGATCCTGCTGCCGTTGCTTCAGGTGCGCCCGTCGAGCCAGGTGCCGGGGGGTGGCACCGTAGGGGGGCCCATGCCCGAGGAAGCTTTAGCTACCGCAGGGCATGGGGGGTCCCCTGCGGTGACAGGACCCGCCGGCACCTGGCTCGCCGCGGCTTTCGCGCTCGCCGCCGGCGCCTGCTCGCTGCTCGCCCTCGCCAACGCGCCGGTCGGTCCCACCTCCTACTCGCCGGCGCTCCACGGCTTCCGCCCGCTGATCGCCGCCGACTCGACCCTCGTCCTCGCCCCCGACCAGCTGCTCGCCGATCAGCACGGCACTCCCTTCATCTCCTGGGAACTGCGCGGGGGGCGGGTCTGCATCGAATCCGAGAGCGAAGCGGGGGAGCGGCCGCCCCACGGGGTGCGCTTCGTCGTCAGCCGCGGTGGGCCCGACTCGCCGCCCTTCTCGGGCCTGCGGGTTCGCCGTGTCGCCTCCCCGTATGTCCTCTGGGAAGTGAGCGGGTCGGTCGGCGCCGGCAGCCCGTGCCCGCTGATCGCCGAACGCCAGGCACGCCAAGGCCCCGCCCGCTAACTACCATGGCCTCGGATGGAGGCCGCGACGGAGAAACTGACTGTCACCCTGCCCGACGGCAAGGCGCTGGAGCTGCCCGCCGGCGCGACCGGTGCCGACGCCGCCGCGGCGATCGGCCCGGGGCTCGCCAAGGCGGCGCTGGCGATCCGCGTCGATGGCGAGCTGCGCGACCTGGCGGCGCCGCTGCCGGCGGCGGGCGCGGAGATCGCGATCCTCACCGACCGCGACCCGGAGGCGCTGGAGCTGATCCGCCACGACGCCGCTCACGTCATGGCCGAGGCGGTGGTCGATCTGTACCCGGGGACCAAGGTGACGATCGGCCCGCCGATCGAGTCCGGCTTCTACTACGACTTCGAGTTCCCGGCCGATACGAAGGTCACCGAGGACGATCTGCCGCGGATCGAGCAGGCGATGCTCGAGCACATCTAGGCCGACGAGGAGTTCGGCCGCCGCGACGTGCCGGTCGCCGAGGCGCTGGAGATCTTCAAGGGCCAGGACCAGGGGTACAAGGTCGAGCTGATCGAAGACCTGGTCGCCAACGAAGGTGTCGAGACGGTCTCCCTCTACCGCAACGGGCCCTTCGAGGACCTCTGCCGCGGGCCGCACGGCCCCTCCACCGGCCGCATCAAGGCGATCAAGCTGAGCTCGGTCGCCGGCGCCTACTGGCGTGGCGACGAGAACCGCGAGAGCCTGACCCGGATCTACGGCACCGCCTTCTTCTCCAAGAAGGACCTGGAGGCGCACCTGGAGCGGATCGAGCAGGCGAAGGCCCGCGACCACCGCCGCCTTGGCCCGCAACTGGGGATCTTCATGCTGCGCGAAGAGGCACCGGGGATGCCGTTCTGGCTGCCCAACGGGACGACGCTGCTGCGGTTGATCGAGCACGAGGTCCAGGAGCAACTGCGCAAGCGCGGCTACCAGGAGATCGCGACGCCGCAGGTGCTCGACGAGGACCTCTGGCACCGCTCCGGCCACTGGGACAACTACCGCGACGAGATGTACTTCATGGAGGACGGCGAGCGCCGCTTCGCGCTGCGGCCGATGAACTGCCCGGGCGCCTGCCTCGTCTACTCCTCCGATCGCCACTCCTACCGCGAGCTGCCGCTGCGCCTGGCCGAGTTCGGCCGCGTCTCCCGCAACGAGCGCGAGGGGGTGCTGCACGGGCTGCTGCGGGTGCGCGCCTTCACCCAGGACGATGCCCACGTCTACTGCACCGAGGACCAGATCACCGACGAGGTGGCCGGCATCTGCGAGGCGATCGACGAGCTCTACGCCCGCTTCGGCTTCGAGGACGTCAAGGTCGAGCTCTCGACCCGGCCGGAGAAGTCGATGGGCTCCGAGGAGCAGTGGGCGAAGGCCGAGGCGGCGCTGACCGAGGCGCTCGAGCGCCAGGGCCGCGAGTACGAGCTCAACCCCGGCGACGGCGCCTTCTACGGGCCGAAGATCGACTTCCACGTCACCGACGCGCTCGGCCGCTCCTGGCAGTGCGGCACCTGCCAGCTCGACTTCCAGATGCCCGAGCGCTTCGACCTCACCTACGTCGGCGCCGACGACGCCGCGCACCGGCCGGTGATGATCCACCGCGCCCTGCTCGGCTCGATGGAGCGCTTCGCCGGGATCCTGATCGAGCACTACGCCGGTCGCTTCCCGGTCTGGCTGGCGCCGGTGCAGGCGATCGTGCTGCCGATCTCCGACCGCCACAACGAGTACGCGACGAAGGCGATGGAGGAGCTGCGCGAACTCGGCGTCCGCATCGCCCTCGACGATCGCTCGGAGTCGGTCGGCAAGAAGATTCGCGACGCCGCGATCGGCCGCTACCCGTACATGCTGGTGGTCGGCGACCGCGAGCAGGAAGCCGGCGCCGTCGCCGTCCGCTCGCATGAGGACGGGGAGCTGGGGGAGATGTCGCTGGCCGCCTTCGCCGACCGTGTCGTGTCCGCGACGGGCACGGGCTGAGCACCGCCGGGTTGCCAACCGCGGTTCTCCCTCTATACTCCCGCCGACTTGACTGCAGGCACCCCAAATCACCGCCGCCGCTGAGCCCCCTGTGCCCGCGTCCCGATCTCTCGTCCTCTTGAAGCTCCACCGCTCCTTTAGCTAGTGCCGGTCCCGCGTAGGTTCGATCGGCGCCCGCCAGAGCGCGACACGACTCGGATAAACGAGCGCATCCGGGTGCCGCAGGTCCGCCTGATCGGCGCCGAGGGCGAGCAGCTCGGGATCGTCGAGATCAACGACGCCCTCAAGCGCGCCCAGGAGGCGGATCTCGATCTGGTCGAGGTCGCGCCCGGCTCGAAGCCGCCGGTCACCCGCCTGCTCGACTACTCGAAGTACAAGTACGAGCAGGAGCAGAAGCAGAAGCAGGCGCGCAAGCACCAGCAGCAGGTCAACATCCGCGAAATCAAGCTGCGGCCGAAGATCGCGACCCATGACTACGACACCAAGAAGGGCCACGTCGAGCGCTTCCTCAAGCACCACGACAAGGTCAAGGTGACGATCATGTTCCGCGGCCGCGAGCAGGCCCACCCCGAGCGCGGCCGGGCGCTGCTGCAGAAACTCTTCGAGGACCTCGGCGGCATCGCCGTGATCGAGTCGGCGCCGCTGCAGGAAGGCCGCAACATGAGCATGCTGCTGGCGCCGAGCAAAGAGGTCGACCGGGTCGACGGCGGAGCGAGCGCCGGAGCGAGCGTCTCCGGTAGGCCTTCAGACCCCGGCTGCATCCGCGCTTACGAGTCGCTCGACGATCGTACGTCGGCGATTCGCTCCGCGGCATGGCCGTCCCAGAGGGGCGGTGGCTCGGGCGGCTTGTCAGGGGCGCGAGGCGAGGGCTCGCCGGGATGCCGGCGATCGCGGCGGGGTCGAGGCCGAGCAGGGTGTTGGTGCCGGCGCTGACCGTGACCGGGCGCTCGGTGTTGTCGCGCAGGGTGAAGCAGGGGATGCCCAGGTAGGTCGTCTCCTCCTGGATGCCGCCGGAGTCGGTGAGGACGGCGCGCGAGTCGGCCAGCAGGGAGAGGAAGTCGAGGTAGCCGAGCGGATCGATCAGCGCCAGCCCCGGGTGCTCGGACTCGACGCTCTCCATCATCTTGCGGGTGCGCGGGTGGACCGGGAAGACGACCGGCATCTCGCGGGCGAGGGCGGCCAGTTGTTCCACCGTCCGCGGCAGCAGCGGCCCGTCGACCAGGGCTGGGCGGTGCAGGGTGACGAGGGCGTAGGAGCCGGGCTCGACCCCGAGCCGGGCGGCGGCGCCGGCGGCGCGGAAGCGGTCCTCGAGCGCGACCAGGGTGTCGATCATCGTGTTGCCGACCATGTGCATGCGCTCGTCGGCGATGCCTTCGGCGCGCAGATTCGCCACCGCCTCCTCGCTGTGGAGGAAGAGCAGCTCGGAGAAGCGGTCGGCGACGATCCGGTTGACCTCCTCCGGCATCGTCAGGTCGAAGCTGCGCAGGCCGGACTCGACGTGGGCGACCGGGATCCCCATCTTCACCGCCGTCAGCACCGCCGCCAGGGTGGAGTTGACGTCGCCGGGGACGACCACCAGGTCGGGCGCCTCCTCGATCAGGACCGGCTCCAGGCGCTCCATCGTGCGCGCGGTCATCGCCGCGTGGCTGCCGGAGCCGACCTCGAGCATGTGGTCGGGCGCGGGCACGCCCAGCTCCTCGAGGAAGACCTCCGACATCAGCCGGTCGTAATGCTGGCCGGTGTGGACGATCGCGTGCCTGCCCTCGGGCAAGCGCGCCCGCAACGCCCCGATGACCGGGGCGGTCTTGACGAAGTTGGGCCGGGTTCCGACCACGTAGACAATCCGCATCGAGGCGCCAGCGTACCCACGCCGGAGGCCGCGACTCCGCGCAGGCGCCGCCGTCTGCTTCAATACCCAGCCCGATGCCGAAGATGAAAAGCCATTCCGGCGCCAAGAAGCGCTTCAAAAAGACCGCCACCGGCAAGCTCCGGGGCCGTCGCGCGTACTCCAGCCACATCCTGGAGAAAAAGTCGCCGAAGCGGAAGCGGAAAATGGCTCGGCCGGTCGAGATCTCCCCGAACGACGCACCGAAGGTGCGCAAGCTGCTGGGGGGCAAGTAGATGGCACGCGTAAAGCGCTCCGTCCACGCGCGCAAGAAGCGCCGCAAGGTGCTCAAGGAAGCAAAGGGCTACTTCGGCCGCAAGCATTCCTCCTACCGCTTCGCCAAAGAGCAGGTGCAGCGGTCGGGCATGTATGCCTACCGCGACCGTCGCAACAAGAAGCGCACCTTTCGCCGCCTCTGGATCACCCGCATCAACGCCGCCGCGCGGCTGGAGGGGATGAGCTACTCGGAACTGATCCACGGCCTCGGTAAGGCCGAGGTAGAGGTCAACCGCAAGATGCTCGCCGAGATTGCCGTCAGCGATCGCGATGCCTTCCGCCGATTTGTGGAGCTAGCCCGGGAGGGTGCGGCCGCCTAGCGGCTCACCACACTCCAATCTCCCGGGCGGGCCGTGAAAGCGGCCCGCTTTTTTTTGTTCCAGGAGAAGGAACGAGAGACAAGAAAGACCCCGAACAGGATCTGCCGATGATTGCCAGCCCCCAAAACGAGAAGCTGAAACTGGTCCGCAAGCTGCGCGAGCGCAAGCACCGCGAGCGCGAGGGCCTGTTCGCGACCGAGGGCGAGGACCTGGTCGAGGCCGGCCTGGCGGCCGGTGCCGAGCCGCGCTTGCTGCTCACCGCCGCCGGTTGTGGGCTGTCGCTCGACTGGGGCGGCGAGGAGGTCGAGCCGGAGCTGCTGGCGGCGGCCTCGACGCTCGGCTCCGGCACGCGGGCGATCGCGGTCTGGCCGCTGCGCTGGTCCGAGCGGCCCGGATCGCCATGCGTCTACCTGCACGGCGTCGCCGATCCCGGCAACGTCGGCGCCATCGTCCGCACCGCCCACGCGCTGCTCGGCGGCCCGGTCGCGCTCGGGCCCGGCTGCGCCGACCCGTTCTCGCCGAAGGCGGTGCGGGCCAGCATGGGCTCGCTCTTCGCCCAGCCGCCGGCGCGGGTCGAGTTGACGCAGACGCCGGCGCCGCGGGCGGCGCTGGTCGCCCATGGCGGCGCCGGGCTGGAGGCCCTGGCCGGGTCGGCGACGCTCTGCCTCGGGGCCGAGCGCGAAGGCCTGCCGGCCGCGGTGCTGGCCGAGTGCGAGGTCGAGGCGACGATCCCGCTGCGGGCGAACGGCGCCGAGTCGCTCAACGTCGCCGCCGCGGCGGCGATTGGCTGTGAGCGGATATCGTCGCTCAATATGTGGGAGGAGCGGCCTGATGCTTGAGCGGATCGAGGAGATCAGGGACGAGGCCGCGGCGGCGATCGACGCCGCCGACTCGAGCGCCGCCCTGGAGGATCTGCGGGTCCGCTACCTCGGCCGCAAAGCCGAGCTGACCACGATCCTGCGCGGGATCGCCGAGCTGCCGCCGAGGAACGGGGCGCCGTCGGCGGCGGCGCCAACAAGGTCCGCAAGGAGCTGGAGGCGCTGCTGGAGACGCGCGCCGAGCGGCTCGATGCCTGCGAGCTGGAGAGCGAGGCTGGTCAGCGACCGGGTCGACGTCACCCTGCCCGGGGCGCCGCCGCGCCCGGTCGGCCACACCCACCTGATCGCCCGCACCACGCGGCTGATCGAGGACGTGATGGTCGGGCTCGGCTACCGGGTGATGGAGGGGCCGGAGATCGAGCACGACTACTACAACTTCACCGCCCTCAACCACCCGCCCGGGCACCCGGCGCGGATGCTCCAGGACACCTTCTACGTCCAGTCCCACCCGGACGTGCTGCTGCGCACCCACACCTCGCCGGTCCAGGTGCGCTCGATGGAGGCGCAGGCGCCGCCGATCTTCATCGTCGTCCCCGGCAAGGTCTACCGGCGCGATTCCGACGCCACCCACAGCCCGATGTTCCACCAGATGGAGGGGCTGGCGATCGCCGAGGGGCTGACCCTGGCCGACCTCAAGGGCACCCTGCTGGCGCTCTGCCGGGCGATCTTCGGCGACGAGCGCGAGGTGCGGCTGCGTCCTCACTTCTTCCCCTTCACCGAGCCCAGTGTCGAGGTCGACGTCTCCTGCTTCCAGTGCGAGGGGAGCGGCACCCTGCCCTCGGGCGAGCGCTGCAACCTCTGCAAGGGGCAGGGCTGGATCGAGATCCTCGGCGCCGGCATGGTCGACCCCAACGTGCTCGGCTTCGTCGAGCGGCACGGCTACGACTCCGAGCGGGTCCAGGGCTTCGCTTTCGGCCTCGGGATCGAGCGGGTGGCGATGCTGCGCCACGCGGTGCCGGACCTGCGGCGCTTCTTCGACAACGACGTGCGGATGCTGGAGCAGTTCGGATGAGGGGCAACTGATGAGGGTGCCTTACTCATGGCTGCGCGAGTACTGCGACCCCGGCGTCGGGGTCGCGGAGATCGCCGAGCGGCTGGTGATGACCGGGACCGAGGTCGAGCGGATCGGCGTCGTCGGCCCGCCCTCGCCGGAGGGCTTCGTCGTCGGCAAGGTGCTGAGCGCCGAACAGCACCCCGACGCCGACCGGCTGCAGGTCTGCCGGGTCGACACCGGCGACGGCGAGCACACGATCGTCTGCGGCGCCCCCAACGTCGCCGCCGGCCAGACCGTCGCCGTGGCCCTGCCGGGAGCGACGGATGCCGGGCGGCGAGAAGCTGCGCAAGGCGAAGCTGCGCGGGGTCGCCTCGGAAGGGATGATCTCTCGGCTCCGAGCTCGAGGTCGGCGAGGACGCCGACGGCATCCTCGTGCTCGAGGACGAGCCGGCGCCGGGGACGCCGCTGGCCGCAGGTGCTGCCGCTGGCCGAGCCGGTGCTGGAGCTGGAGGTGACGCCGAACCGCTCGGACTGCTTCGGGGTCTGGGGCGTCGCCCGCGAGGTCCACGCGATCTCGGCGGCGCCACTGGCGCCCGAGCCCTGGGCCGAGGACGCGCCGGCCGAGGGCGGGGGAGACGTCTCCGACTTCGCGGCGGTCACGGTCGAGGTCCCCGAGCTCTGCCCGCGCTTCACCGCCCGCGTCTTCACCGACGTCACGGTCGCTCCCTCGCCGCTCTGGCTGCAGGCGCGTCTGACCGCGGCCGGGCAGCGGCCGATCAACAACGTCGTCGACATCACCAACTACGTGATGCTGCTGACCGCGCAGCCGCTGCACGCCTTCGACCTCGACAAGGTCCCGGGCGGGGCGCTGACCGTGCGCGCCGCCGGCGAGGGGGAGAAGATGACGACCCTCGACGGCGTCGAGCGGACGCTTGACGCCGAGACGGTGCTGGTCTGCGACGCGAACGGTCCCAGCGGGATCGCCGGGATCATGGGCGGCCAGGTCTCCGAGGTCTCGGCGCAGACGACCCGGGTGCTGCTCGAGGTGGCGAACTGGAACGGCACCAACATCCTCCGCACCTCGCGCCAGCTGGGCCTGCGCTCGGAGGCCTCCTCGCGGTTCGAGAAGCAGTTGCATCCGGACCTCTGCCTGCGCGCTCAGCGGATCGCCTCGCGGCTGCTGGTCGAGCTCTGCGGCGCGAAGCTGGTCCCGGGGACGATCGACGCCGCCGCCGAGATCCCTGCCGCGCCCACGATCGAGTTGCGGGCGGCCCGGGTCGAGGGGCTGCTGGGGATGCGGATCGACGCAGGCCGACCAGGCCGCCTACCTGGAGCGGCTCGGCTTCGGGGTCGCGGCTGACGGCGACGACCTCCAGGTCACGGTCCCGCCCGAGCGCCACTACGACGTCACCCGCGAGGTCGACCTCGTCGAGGAGGTCGGCCGCGTTCACGGCTTCGACGAGCACCTGCCGACGACGCTGCCGGCGGTGGCCGAGAAGGTCGGCGGCCTCAGCCGCGCGCAGCAGCTCCGGCGCCGGGCCGAGGACTCCCTGCGCGACCTCGGCTTCGACCAGATCGTCGGCTGGAGCTTCACCGACCCGGGTGAGAACGGCCGGCTGCGGATCCCCGCCGGCGACCCGCGTGCCGAGGCGATCGTGCTCGCCAACCCGCTCTCCGAGGACCAGTCGGCGATGCGGACGACCCTGCTCGGCTCGCTGCTCGACGTCGCCTCCCGCAACCTCGCCCACTCCGCCGACGCCGTCTCGATCTTCGAGTCCGGCCAGGTCTACCTGAACAGCCCGCCGACGGGCCGAAATCCCGACGAATGACGTGGGAAATCGGCCCATCGACCCGCTGGCTGGAGCCTTTGTGGGGGAGCAGGGGGCGCCGTTTGCCGAGCCGCATCGGTTCGCCGCCCTGGCCGTGGGGCCGCTGGTGGAGCAGTCGTGGCGGGGCGGTGGCGGGCCGGCCGACTTCTTCGCGCTCAAGGGCGTGCTCGGAGGCGCTTGCGGGGCAGCTGGGAGTCGAGTTACCTTCGCGGCCGCGGAGGAGCCGTTCCTGCATCCGGGGCGCTCGGCCGCGGTCGAGATCGGCGCCGCCACGGTCGGCTGGATCGGCGAGGTCCACCCGCTGGTCTGCCGGGAGTGGGACCTGGAGGCCGCGGCCGGCTTCGAAATCGAAGCCGGCGCGCTGATCGGCGCCGCCACGGTCGGCGTCGAGGTCTACGAGGACGTCACCACCTTCCCGGCCGCCCACCAGGACCTGGCCGTCGTCGTCCCGGTCGAGGTGACCGCGACCGCGGTCCGCGACGCGATCCTGGCGGGAGGGGGCGCGCTGCTGCGCTCGGCCCGGGTCTTCGACCTCTTCGAAGGAGAGCAGCTGGGCGAGGGACGCAAGAGCCTGGCGCTGCGGCTCGAGTTCCGCGCCGCCGACCGCACCCTCACCGACGAGGAGGTCGCGCCGTTGCGGGACGACGATCAAGACGGAGCTGGAGCGGATCGGGGGGAGCCTGCGTGAATGACCTTGGCGCACAACCGATTGAGTGGCGAACCCGCGGCGCGGGTGCTGGTCGCCGGCGCCTCCGGCTTCACCGGCGCCCTGGCGGCGCAGATCGTCTGGCGCCACCCGCGACTGCGGCTCGCCGCCGTCACCTCGCGCAGCGACGCCGGCAGGCGGCTCGACGGCCTCTACCCCCGCTACCGGGTGCCGCTGGAGCTGACCGAGCTCGACCCCGACCGGGTCGAGGGAATCGACGCCGCGATCGTCGCCTACCCGCACGGCGCCGCCGCGCCGACCGTTGCCGCCCTGCGCGCCCAGGGCATCCTCGTCGTCGACCTCTCGGCTGACTTCCGCCTGCGCGACATCGACACCTACCAGCGCTGGTACGGCGACCACGGCGCGCCCGAGCTGTTCGGCAAGGGCGTCTACGGGCTGACCGAGATGTACCGGGAGGAGCTACGCGAGGCGAAGCTGGTGGCGACGCCGGGCTGCTACCCGACCGCCAGCGTGCTCGGCCTGGCGCCGCTGGCCGAAAAGGGCCTGCTGGCCGACGTCGTCGTCAACGCGATGCAGGGAGTCTCCGGCGCCGGCCGTGGCGGCGGCGACGCGATGCACTACGCGCGATGGACGAGAACGCCTTCGCCTACAAGACCGAGGGACACCGCCACCGGCCCGAGATCGAGCAGGAGCTGGCGGCGCTCGGCAGCCCCGCGCCGGTGGTCTTCGTCCCGCACCTGCTGCCGCTCGACCAGGGCGAGCTCGCCAGCTGCTACGCGCAGACGACCGAGCCGGTCACCAAGGAGCAGGTGCAGGCGCTCTACCGCGAGCGCTACGCCGGCGAGCCCTTCGTCCGGGTCCTCGACAGTCCGCCCGGGCTGCGCGACCTCCGCGACACCAACGAGTGCCATGTCTACGTCACCGTCGAGGAGCGGGGGCGGGTGATGGCCTTCTCGGCGATCGACAACCTCTGGAAGGGCGCCTCCGGCCAGGGGGTCCAGAACCTCAACCTGATGCTCGGCCTCGACGAGACGGCGGGGCTGAGGTGAGCGCGCCTTTCTTCAGGTCGCGGTGGGTCGAGGCGCCGGCCGGGGTGGAGGAGCTCGACCCCGCCCAGCTCGCGCCCGGCTTCCGCGCCGGCGGCGCCCACTGCGGGCTCAAGGGCGGCGGCAAGACCGATGTCGGGCTGATCGTCTGCGACGAGGAGGCGGTGACCTCGTCGCTGCTGCTGACCCGCAACGCTTCCGCCGCGGCGCCGATCCGGGTCTGTCGCGAGCTCGTCGATCGCGGCCGGATCCGGGCCGCGGTCGTCAACAGTGGCAACGCCAACGCCGAGACCGGCGCTCAGGGCTATGCCGACGCGCTGGGGATGTGCGAGCAGGCGGCGGCAGCGCTCGGCCTCGACACCGCCAGCGTCGCCGTCGCCGAGACCGGCACGATCGGTGTGCCGCTGCCGATCGAGGCGGTCCTGCCTGGAATCGACGAGGCCGCGGCCGGGCTCTCCCCGGCCGGCGGAGGTGTGTTCGCGGACGCGATCGTCACCACCGATCGCTGGTCCAAGCACTGCACGCTGAGCGTCGGCGGCGTCACCCTCTCCGCTCAGGCCAAGGGCGCCGGGATGATGGAGCCGAACATGGCGACGATGCTCTGCTTCGTCCAGACCGACGCCATCGTCGCCGACCCCGACGCCGCCCTGCGCGCCGCCACCGACGCCAGCTTCAACCGGATCACCGTCGACGGCCAGATGAGCACCAACGACTGCGTCCTCCTGCAGGCGACCGGGGCCAGCGGCAAGCCGTTGCCGGCGGGGCTGCTGGAGGCGGTCCTGACGCAGCTGGCGATCGAGATCGTCCGCGACGGCGAGGGAGCGGTCAGGGTCGGCCGGATCGAGGTCGGTGAGGCGGCATCGGTCGCGGAGGCCGAGCGCGTCGCCCGCGCGATCGCCAACTCGCCGCTGGTGAAGACGGCGCTGTTCGGCCGCGACCCCAACTGGGGCCGGATCGCCCAGGCCGCCGGTGCGGCGCTGGTCGGCGAGGATCTGGAGGAGATCGGCGCCGACTCGATCGACGCCGCCGAGCTCGGCGGCGAGACCAACGAGGCCGAGATCGGCCTGCGACTCGGCCGCGGCGAGCACCGCGCCCACGTCTGGTTCTCCGACCTCGGCTACGAGTACGTGCGGATCAACGCGGAGTACACGACATGAGGAGCGACCCATGAGCACGAACGTCGACACCCTTCTTGAGGCCCTGCCCTACATCCGCGAGTTCCACGGCCGCACGGTGGTGATCAAGTACGGCGGCGCGGCGATGCTCGACGAGGGGCTGCGCCAGGACTTCGCCGCCGACGTCGTCCTGCTCAAGTACGTCGGCCTCAACCCCGTGATCGTCCACGGCGGCGGCCCCGAGATCACCCGTTATATGGACAGGCTCGGCCTCGAAGTCAAGTTCCACGACGGTCTGCGCGTGTCCGACGCGGAGACGGTCGAGGTGGCGAAGATGGTCCTGGTCGGCAAGCTCAACTCGGAAATCGTGCAGCGGCTCAACCGCGCCGGCCAGCCGGCGGTCGGGCTCGCCGGCGAGGACGGGACCCTGTTCGAGGTCTCCCCGGCGCCGAACGCCGAGCAGGTCGGCTTCGTCGGCTCGGTCGAGCGGGTCGATGTCGACGTCCTCAACCACATCGCCGCCGACTACATCCCGGTCATCGCCTCCTCGGCCTCCGACCGCGAGGGCCAGTCCTACAACGTCAACGCCGACGAGGCGGCCGGCAAGGTCGCGGCGGCGCTCGGCGCCCACAAGGCGATCTTCCTCACCGACGTCGAGGGCTGGCTGGCCGACGCCGGCGACGAGGGCTCGCTGATCTCCCGCGCCGCGGTAGGGGAGGTCGAAGAGCGCCTGGACGGCATCGGCGGTGGGATGCGGCCGAAGCTGCAGGCCTGCGTCGACGCGATCCGCGGCGGCGCTCAGTCGGCCCACATCATCGACGGCCGCGTTCCCCACAGTCTCCTGCTCGAGCTCTTCACTGACGCCGGCATCGGAACGATGGTGACTCCGTGAGCCTGGCCGAGGTTCGGTCCCTGGAGGACCGCTACCTGATGCGGACCTACAGGCGGGGCGCGGTCGACTTCGTCCGCGGCGAGGGCTCGCTGCTCTGGGACGCCGACGGCAAGGAGTACCTCGACTTCCTCACCGGGATCTCGGTCTGCTCGCTCGGCCACTGCCACCCGGACGTGGTCGCCGCGGTGCGCGAGCAGGCCGGACGGCTGATGCACGTCTCCAACCTCTTCTACACCGAGCCGATGGCGCGGCTGGCGCGGCGACTCTCGGAGTCGAGCCTCGGCGGCCGCGTCTTCTTCGCCAACTCCGGGACCGAGGCCAACGAGTGCGCGATCAAGGTCGCCCGCAAGCACGCCCACGGGCGCGGCATCGAGGCGCCGGAGATCGTCAGCTTCGAGGGGGACTTCCACGGCCGCACCTATGGCGCCCTCTCTGCCACCCCGGGGCTCGCCGCCAACCCGGCGCTGGGGCCGATGCTGCCGGGCTTCCGCGCGGTCCCGCGCAACGACGCCGCCGCCCTGCGCGCCGCGGTCGGCGAGCGCACCGCCGCCGTCCTGATCGAGCCGATCCAGGGCGAGTCCGGGATCAACCCGATCTCCGACGAGGCGCTGCTCGCCGCCCGCGAGGCCTGCGACGAGGTCGGCGCCCTGCTGATCCTCGACGAGATCCAGACCGGTGTCGGGCGGACGGGCTCGCTCTGGGCCTACGAGCAGACTCCCGTCCGTCCCGATGTCATCACCAGCGCCAAGGCACTCGGCGGCGGCGTCCCGATCGGCGCCTGCATCACCGGGCCGGCCGCTGCCGATGTGCTCGAGCCCGGCGACCACGGCTCGACCTTCGCCGGTGGCCCGGTCGCGACCTCGGCGGCGCTGGCGGTGCTCGATGTGGTCGACGACCCGGCGCTGCTGCGACAGGTGCGGGAGCGTGGTGCCGCACTGCGGGAGGGGCTGGCGGCGCTCGGCGGCGTCGCGGAGGTGCGCGGCCGCGGGCTGATGGTCGGCGTCGGTCTCGAGGACGGGATCGACGCCCAGGCGATCGGGGCCGACCTGCTCGGGCACGGGCTCGTGGTCAATGTGCCGGCGCCCTCGACCCTGCGGCTGCTGCCGTCGCTGCTGGTCGAGCCCTCCCAGATCGAGCGCGCGGTTGGACTGATCGGCGATTCGCTTCTAAGGTCCAACGGGTGAGGCGCAAGGACAACCCCGAGCCGTCGCCGCTCGCGGCCGGCACCGCGGAGCGGCTCGCCGCGATCGTCGAGGCGGCCGAGCGCGCCGCGGTCCAGGTAATCGACGACGCCGAAGAGCAGGCCCGCCGTCACCTCGGGCAGGCTCGGGCCGAGGCCGACCGGCTCGCCGCCGAGCGCCTGCGGGCGCTGGCCGACGAGCTCGACCCGCCCTCGACGCCGCGCCGAGAGCCGCATTTGAGGCCGGTCGAGGACGAGGCGGAGCCGCCGGCGCCGGAGCCGGGCCCGGACGCGCCCGACGCGGACGCGGAGCACCCCCGCCGGCGCCCGCCTGCTGGCCACCCAGATGGCTGTTTCCGGCAGCAGCCGGGAGGAGATCGCGGCCCGCCTGCGAAACGGTTTCGAGATCGAGGACACCGCCTCGATCCTCGACGCGATACTCGGACCGGAGGAGTAGAGACGATGCACGAGGATCCGACCCGCCTGATGGGCCAGCCCGACGACCGCGGCCCCGACGGCCACAAGCCGCACGGCAACATGCGCCTGCTCGTCGCCTGCCTGGTCGCGGTGATCGTCGGCCTCTTGATCGCCGTGGTGGTGATCGCCAGCAACGGCAACAGCGGTACCTCGACCGCCTCCAGCTCCGAATCCGTGACCACGCTTCCGAGCACGACCGAGAGCACCGCGTCGACGACGACCACGACGACGGCGCCGACCACCACCGAGTCGACGACGACCGAAAGCACGGAACCGACGACGACCACGGAACCGACGACCACGCCGCCCGCAACGACGACGACCACGACGCCGGAAGAAGGCGGCAGCGGCGGCATCCCGGCCCCCTGAGCCTCGTCGTGCGAGACTTGCGCCTCGCGTGAGTCCCCTGCCCCCCCAAGTCAGTCCCACCGCCAGCTACGAGGCCGACCCGGCCCAGGTCGATCGGGTCCTCCTGCTCTACTCGGGCGGGCTCGACACCAGCGTCATGCTGAAGTGGATCCAGGACTCCTACGAGGCCGAGGTCGTCTGCCTCACGGTCAACCTCGGCCAGCCCGGCGAGGACTACGCGGTGATCGAAGAGAAGGCGCGCCAGCTCGGTGCCGTCGAGTGCCACGTCGTCGACGCCCGCGAGCGCTTCGCCGCCGAGTTCCTGGCGCCGGCGATCAAGGCCAACGCCGTCTACGGCAACGGCTACCCGCTCTTCACCGCGCTGGGCCGGCCGCTGATCGCCGCCCTCGCCGTCGAGTACGCGCGCCGGGCCAACTGCGACACGATCGCCCATGGCTGCACCGGCAAGGGCAACGACCAGGTGCGGATCGAGGCCACCGTCGCGACCCTGGCCCCGGAGCTGCGGACGATCGCCCCGGTGCGTTCCTGGCAGATGGGCCGCGAGGAGGAGATCGCCTATGCCCGCGAGCACGGGATCCCGGTCAAGGGCGGCACCGAGGTGGCGCCCTACTCGATCGACGACAACCTCTGGGGCCGCTCCTCCGAGGGCCGCTGGATCGAGGACCTGACCCACGCTCCCGACGACGACGTCTTCCAGCTCGTCACCCGCCCCGAGGAGGCGCCTGACGAGGCCGAGGTCGTCACCGTCGGCTTCGAGGCCGGCCTGCCGGTCTCGCTCAACGGCGAGCGCCTCGGGCTCGTCGACCTGCTCGAAGAGGCAGCGGCGATCGGCTGCCGCCACGGGGTCGGGATCGTCGATCACATCGAGGACCGGATCGTCGGCCTCAAGGTGCGCGACATCTACGAGGTCCCCGCCGCCGCGATCGTCCTCACCGCCCACGAGGAGCTGGAGCGTCTGGTCGGCACGATCCACCAGAACCAGTTCAAGACCGGGCTCGACCAGAAGTGGGGCTACCTGGTCTACGCCGGGCTCTGGTGGGAGCCGCTGCGCACCGACCTCGACGCCTACATGGACGCGGTCAACGACCAGGTCACCGGCGAGATCGGCCTGCGGCTCTACAAAGGCAGCGTCCGCGTCGTCACCCGCTCTTCTCCCAACGCCGTCTACGACTCCGAGCTGGCCAGCTTCGACCAGTCCGGCGGCCTCTTCTCGCAGGCCGCTTCGCCGGGCTTCATCGAGCTCTGGTCGCTGCAGTCGCGGATGGCGCACCGGATCCGCCAGCGCGACGGGGGAGAGGGGAGCTGATGTCCGACTCCCTCGGCCAGGCCGCGGTGCGCTTCGCCTTCAGGTACCTGCGCCGCCGCTACCGGCGGGAGATCCGCATCGGCATCGGCGTCACCGCGGTCGCGGTCGGCGTTGCCGCCTACCTCGCCGCCCGCGACGTCCCCGAGGGCGAGGACTGAGGCCGCTGCGGGCTACCCGCGCAGTCTCCAATCGGCTTGCGGCAGTCCTTTGTGACGCATAGGGGTACAAAGGACTGCCGCAACATTCCTTGCCGGGTTTCGACTAGCGGCCGGAGCGGCCTTGGGGCGGCGCTAGCCTCGGATCGTTTCGTGGTGCCGGCTCGCGCCAGAAAGGATCTTGTTGCCCTCGGCGCCGCCGTGGCGCTGCTCGCTGCACTGCTGGCGGTCGTCCTTAGTCTCGCTGCCCCGGCCGGGGCAGCCGATGCAGGCGCCCTCGAAGCGAAGTTGGCCGGCGCCCGGGACGAAGCCGGATCGATCGCCGCGGGACTGCGAGCCAGTCGCGAACAGCTGGCGGTCGCCGAAGGCGAAGCGGCGCAAGCGCAGGCCAAGGAGGATCGCCTCTCTGGCCTCCTCGCCGAAGGCGAGGAACGCGCCGCCGAGCTAAGCCACAAGTTGGAGGTGACTCGCGAAGAGCTGGCAGCCGAGAAGGCCCGCCTGCGCCGCTCCCGCGAAGCGCTCGCCGCGCGCCTCGTGGCGATCTATGAGAGCGGCACGCCGAGCACCGCCAGTCTCATCTTCGGTTCCGCCAGCTACCAGGAACTCGCGACCAGGAGCGATTACCTGCGGATGATCGAGGACTCCGACAGCGCCCTTGCCGACCGGGTCGAGCAGGTCCGCGACGAAGTCCGCCACGAGGCGAAGGCAGTCGCCGCGCTCGAGGTCCGCGCCGTCGCCTACAACCAACGCCTCGCGGCCGCCCGCGATCAGATCGCCGCCGTCCGCGCCGCCGCGCAGGCCGCCGCCGCCCACCAGCAGGCGATCGCCGGTGAACGCGAAGCTGCCCTCGCCGATCTCAAGACCAGCATCGGCAAGTGGGTGAAGGAGGTCCAGGAAGCCCGTGCCGCCGAAGCCCGGGCGGCGAGCGAGGCCGAAGCCGAAGAAGAAGTCGGCCGCTGGCTCGGCGGTCCCTACTCGATCCCCACCTACATCGTGATGTGCGAGTCGGGGGGCGACTACGGCGCCGTCAATCCCTCTTCCGGCGCCGGCGGCGCCTACCAGATCCTGCCCTCGACCTGGGAACTCTACGGCGGCCAGGGCGAGCCGCAGAACGCTCCGAAGGCCGAACAGGACCGCATCGCCGCCGAAATCTGGGCCGACTCGGGCGGCTCCGCCTGGGTCTGCGCGTAAGCCGCGGCCCTCGTCCCGGCGCCGCCGTCCTTCTTGCGCCGAGATACCCCGGAAGTAGCGCGAAAGCGTCACGAAAGTCGCTCGTGGCATCTGCCCCGCTTGCCATGATCGACCACCTCGATGAGTACCGCTTCAGCCGTCCATCTACATGCCCACAGCGAGTACTCGCTGCTCGATGGTGCCTGCAAGATCGACGCGATGGCGGCTCGCGCCGCCGAGCTCGGGCAGCCGGCTCTGGGCCTCACCGACCACGGCGTCATGAACGGCGCCGTCGATCTCTACAAGGCCTGCAACAAGCACGGGATCAAGCCGATCGTCGGGCTCGAGGCCTACTTCGTCGAGGACCGCAAGGCGATCAAGGAGCAGACGCGGTACGAGCGCAACCACATCACGCTCCTGGCCGAAAGCGACAGGGGCTACGCCAACCTCGTCCAGCTCACCTCGGCCGGCTTTCCTCGAGGGCTTCTCGCGCGGCAAGGCCAATGTCGACATGGAGCTGCTGGCGCGCCATTCCGAGGGCGTGATCGTCCTCACCGGCTGCCTGCAGTCGCGCTTCTGCCGGCGCCTGGTCGAAGAGCGCCACGACGACGCCCGCGCCCACCTCGACGACCTGATCCAGGCCTTCGGCCCCGACCAGGTCTACTTCGAGGTGCAGAAGAACGGCATCGACGACCAGGACAAGGCGAACGAGGGGATCGTCCGCTTCGCCCGCGAGCTGAAGCGGCCCGTCGTCGCTACCGCCGACGTCCACTACCTGCGGCGCGAGGACTTCGAACACCACGCGGCGCTGCTCTGCGTGCAGACGAAGTCGACCCTGGAAGCGCCGAAGATGAGCTTCGACACAAACGAGTTCTACATAAAAAGCTCGGAGGAAATGATCGAGTCCTTCGCCGAGTGGCCGGAGGCCGTGCCGACCTCGCTGGAGATCGCCGAGCGCTGCTCGCTCAACATCGAGCTCGGCAGCCTGCTGCTGCCGCGGTACCCGACCGAGGACGGCTCCGAGCCGGAGGCGATGCTGCGGCGCGTCGCCGGCGAAGGGCTGCGCGCCCGCTACGGCGACCCGCCTCCAGCCGAGGCGGTCGAGCGGATGGAGTTCGAGCTTGGGGTGATCGAGGAGATGGGCTTCTCCTCTTACTTCCTGATCGTCTGGGACTTCGTCCGCTACGCCAAGGAGAACGGCGTCGCGGTCGGTCCCGGCCGTGGTTCCGCCGCCGGGTCGATCGTCTCCTATGTGCTCAGGATCACCGACCTCGACCCGCTCTCAGAGGGCCTGATCTTCGAGCGCTTTCTCAACCCCGGGCGTAAATCGATGCCGGATATCGACATCGACTTCTCGGTTCGCGGCCGCGAGCGGATGATCCGCTACGTCGCCGAGAAATACGGCCGCGAATCGGTCGCGCAGATCATCACCTTCGGCAAGATGGCACCGCGCGCCGCGACCCGCGACGCCGCCCGCGTGCTCGGCTACGACTACGGCACCGGCGATCGCCTCGCGAAGCAGATTCCGGAGCCGATCATGGGCCGCAGCCCCTCCTTCGCGGAATGCCTGAAGAAGGGCCAGGAACTGAAACAGACCTACGACGCCGAGCCGGACGCGAAGAAGATCATCGACGTCGCCCAGGGTCTCGAGGGGATCGTCCGCAACAACTCGATCCACGCCGCCGCCGTGGTGATCGCCGACCGGCCGCTGCAGGAGGTGGTGCCGCTGCAGCTGGCCGAGGATCGCAGCGCTCCGGCGGCTCCCGCCAACGGCAACGGCTCCGGCAAAGCCGAGCGCCAGTACAAGATCGTGACCCAGTACTCGATGGGGCCGATCGAGGAGATCGGGCTCCTGAAGATGGACTTCCTCGGCCTCCGCAACCTCGACGTGATCGAGGACGCGATCGACATCATCCGCCGCTCGCGCGGCGAGGAGGTCGACATGGAGCGAATTCCGATCGACGACGCCAAGACCTACGCGATGCTGGCCGGCGGCGACTCGACCGGCGTCTTCCAGTTCGAGTCGGAGGGGATGCGCGACGCGCTGCGCAAGGTCGGGCCGACCGAGTTCGCCGACCTGGTCGCGCTCGGCGCCCTCTACCGCCCCGGCGCGATGGCCTACATCCCCGCCTACGCCAAGGGCAAGAAGGACCCGACCACGGTCCGCTACCCCGACCCGCGCCTGCGGGCGATCACCGAGGAGACCCACGGCTGCGTCATCTACCAGGAGCAGTTGATGGAGATCTCGCGCTCGATGGCCGGCTTCACCGGCGCCGAGGCGGACGATCTGCGCAAGGCGATCGGCAAGAAGAAGCGCGAGCTGATGGCGACGATGAAGGACAAATTCATGCAGGGGCTGGCGGAATCGAACACCGCTCCCAACGTCGCCAGGGATCTCTGGAAGCTGAACGAAGCCGCCGCCGATTATTCCTTCAACAAGTCCCACGCCGCCTGTTACGGGCTGATCTCCTACCGCACCGCCTATCTCAAGGCCAACTACCCGGCCGAGTACATGGCGGCGGTGATTTCCTCGGTGATGAGCACCAAAGACAAGGTGCCGTTCTTCGTCAACCGCTGCGAGGAGATGGGGATCGAGGTGCTGCCGCCCGACATCAACACCTCCGACCACAGCTTCGTCGTCAACGAGAAGGCGATCCGCTTCGGCCTCGACGCGGTCAAGAACGTCGGCCACGCCGCCGTGGAGGCGATCCTGCGCGCCCGCGAGGACGCCCCGATTGCCTCGATCTGGGACTTCTGCGAGCGCGTCGACTCCCGCGCCGTGAACAAACGCGCGATCGAATGCCTCGTCAAGTGCGGCGCGCTCGACTCGACCGAGGCGACCCGCAAAGGGATGCTGGAAGCGTTGCCGGCGGCGCAGTCGGCCGGCCAGAAGGCGCAGGCCGACGCGCAGATGGGCCAGGGCTCGATCTTCGACTTCGGCGATGACGCCGGCGGCTCCTCGCCGGCTCAGGCCCACCACCGGCCGCCGATCTCCGCCGTCGAGTTCGACCGGGCCGAGCTGCTGGCGCTGGAGAAGGAGACGCTGGGGACCTACCTCTCCTCGCATCCTCTGGCCGAGGTGCGCGGCGCCCTGCGCGCCCGCGTCGATTGCGGCATCGCCCAGCTCGCCGGCAAGGCCGACGGCTCCTGGGTCACGGTCGGCGGCATCGTCGTCGAGTGCAAGAAGATCCGCACCAAGAGCGGCAGTCAGATGATGTTCGCCACCCTCGACGATGTCGAGGGTCAGGTCGAGATGATCGTCTTCAAGGCCGACGACTCCGAGAACGCGCAGGTAATCGCCCCCGACGCGATCGTCGTCGTCCGCGGTCGGCTCGACCACAAGGACCGCGGCGAGACCAAGCTGGTTGTGCAGGAGGCCCAGCGCTTCGAACCCGACAGCGAGGAGATCGCCCGCGGCAACAAGGCGGCGGCGCCGTCGGGGCCGTTCAAGGTCGAGGTCGACCCGGGCCGCCTCGACGCCGGGCTGGTCGAGGAACTGAAGGCCGTGCTCGAACACCACAAAGGCGATGCCGAGGTCCACCTGGTCCTCGAGACCAGCGAGGGCTCGAAGAGCCTCCGGCTCGGCGACGGCTACAGGGTCCGTCCGTCCAGTGGTCTCCTGGCCGAGATCGACCACGTGCTCGGCCAAGCAGCCCTGGCCGCCTAGACTTTCCCTATGACCGCTACTCGCACGCAGGTTGGCGAGTGTCGCCAGTGCCGCTCGTTCTGCGACAAGATGGTCGAGCCGCGCGGCTGCATCGAAGTCGGCTGCCGTTATCTCTACAGCCACGTCGACCGCTTCAGCGGTGCGCAGTACGTCGGCTGTATGCAGGAAGTCTTCGGCGCCGATGTCGAGCTCTCGGCCGTGCTCGAGCCCGGCGGCTTCGGCGGCGTGAAGATGACCGGCGCCCCGTTGCCGCACTGCCAGTTCACGGTCGAGCAGGCCTACGAGGGCTCCGGCGAGTCCTACGACTGCGTCAACCGCCGCTTCTTCGACTGCACCGACGAGGGGGCGGAGGGGCTGCGCGCCTTCGACCTGCGCGACATCTGACGGAACACGAATCCGTGTAATTCCGACACGGTTTCATGTAGGATCCATGGCCATGTCTGAGTCCGGAGGAGTTGCAGAGTTGGACGCGAACGAGGCGCTGGCGGAGATCGCCGGCGGCAACGGGGACGCCCAGGACGGGCCGAAGTTCACGCTCGAGCTCAACCAGGACCAGAAGGACATCAAAGAGTGGGTCCACGGCTTCGCCGAGGGCGTCGTCCGCCCCGCGGCCGAGGAGTGGGACGAGCGCGAGGAAACGCCGTGGCCGGTCATCCAGGAGGCCGCCGGCATCGGGCTCTACAGCTTCGAAGCACTGGGCCAGTTCTGGGCCGACGAGACCGGCCTGACGCTGCCGATCGCCAACGAGGAGCTCTTCTGGGGGGATGCCGGCATCGGCATGGCGATTATGGGCACTTCACTCGCCGTCGCCGCGATCTTCGGGCAAGGGACGCCGGAGCAGATGGGGGAGTGGATCCCCCAGTGCTTCGGCACGCCGGACGACGTCAAGCTCGGGGCCTTCTGCGCCTCCGAGCCTGACGCCGGCTCGGACGTCTCCGCCATCCGCACCACCGCTAAGTACGACGAAGCGAAGGACGAGTGGGTGATCAACGGCCAGAAGGCCTGGGCGACCAACGGCGGCATCGCCAACGTCCACGTCGTCATCGCCTCGGTCGACCGCGAGCTCGGTTCGCGCGGCCACGCCGCCTTCGTTATTCCGCCTGGAACCAAGGGCTGCGAGCAGGGCGCCAAGGTCAAGAAGCACGGCCTCCGCGCCTCCCACACCTCCGACGTCCACCTCGACGACTGCCGCGTCCCCGGCGCCTGCCTGCTGGGCGGCAAAGAGAAGCTCGACGAACGCCTGGCGCGGGTCCGCGAAGGCAAGAAATCGAAGTCGCAGGCGGCGATGCAGACCTTCGAGGCGAGCCGGCCGACGGTCGGTGCCCAGGCGCTCGGCATCGCCCGCGCCGCCTACGAGTACGCGCTCGAGTACGCCAAAGAGCGCCGCCAGTTCGGCAAGGCGATCATCGAGAACCAGTCGATCGCCTTCGACCTGGCGAACATGAAGCTGGAGATCGACGCGGCCCGGCTGCTGGTCTGGCGCGCCGCCTGGATGGGCCGCACCGGCCAGACTTTCGAGAACGCCGAGGGCTCGATGTCGAAGCTCAAGGCCGGCGAGGTAGCCGTCTGGGCGACCGAGCGGGCGATCCAGATCCTCGGCGGCAACGGCTACACCCGCGAGTACCCGGTCGAGCGGATGCACCGCGACTCGAAGATCTACACGATCTTCGAGGGCACCTCCGAGATCCAGCGCCTGGTGATTTCGCGCGCTATCTCGGGCGTCCACGTCAAATAACGAACTTACGGCGGGAGAGCGAGGGCCGGCCTGGCGCCGGCCCTTGTCGCCTGCCTCAAGCGCGGCGTTTTAGGCCTTCGCGGCGGAGCTTCTTGGCCAGGGCGACTTCTTTGCGGTCGGTGCCCTTCTTGTCGGGGCCGGGGGTCTCCAGGGTGGCGGGGAGGCCCTCGAAGCGGGGCTCGGAGAGGAAGGCGGCTAGGCCTTTCTTGCCCATCTCGCCTTTGCCGATGTTGGCGTGGCGGTCGCGGCAGGATCCGAGGGGGGCGGCGGCGTCGTTGACGTGGACGGCGCCGAGGCGCTCGATGCCGACCTTGGCGTCGGCTTCGTCGAGCACCTCGGCGAGGCGGGCTTCGTCGGTGATGTCGTAGCCCTGAACGAACATGTGGCAGGAGTCGAGGCAGAGGCCGAGGCGCTCGTCGCCACCGGCGCCCTCGATGAGGTCGGCGATCTGGTCGAAGTCGCGGGCCAGCAGGCCTTTGTGGCCGGCGGTCTGCTCGAGCAGTAGCCGGCAGGAGTCGCTGTCTTTGAGGGCGCCGGCGATGGTTTTGGCGGCGCGTTTGATCGAGGGCCCGAGTGGCTCGTCTTTCTGGGAACCGGGGTGGAGGACGACGCCGGCGGCGCCGATGGCGTCACCGATCCGCAGGGCGTGGGTGAGCGAGTCCCGCGACTTCTTGCGCAGCTCCCTGTCCGTGCTGGCGCAGTTGATCAGGTAGACGGCGTGGATGATCACCGCTTCGACCTTGGAGGCCTCCATCGCCTCGCGGAAGGCGGCGAAGTCCTCCTCGCCGTACTTCGTCGGCCGCCACATGCGCGGGCTCTGGTTGAAGATCTGGATAGATTCGCAACCGCGCTCCTCGCCGCGCTCGACCGCTTTCGCGAGCCCACCCGCGGTGGAAACGTGCGCTCCTACGAACATGACCAGCGATAACCCCCGTTTGAGATTTGCCCCCTCGCCGACCGGTGCGCTGCACATCGGCGGAGCGAGGACGGCACTCTACAACTGGCTTGCGGCGCGCCACGGGGGCGGCGAACTGGTGCTGCGGATAGAGGACACCGACCGCGAGCGCTCTACGCGTGAGAACGTCGAGCAGATCCTCGACGCGATGCGTTGGCTGCAGCTGGACTGGGACGAGGGGCCGGTATCGCAGGCCGGGCGGGCCGAGAGCCATGCCGCCGCCCTGGCGCGGCTGCTGGAGTCCGGCGCCGCCTACCGCGACTCGGCCACGGCCAAGGACGTCGAGGCCTGGAAGGCCGAGCACGGCACCCGCCACGGCTACCGGGGCACACCGACAGACGAGCCCGGGGCGGCGATCCGTCTGCGCGTGCCGGACGCGGGGGAGACCGTGGTCGAGGATCTGCTGCGCGGTCCCGTCGCCTTCCCCAACGCCAGCTACGACGATTTCGTGATCGCCCGCGGCGACGGCTCGGTCCTCTACAACTTCGCGGTCGCGGTCGACGACGCCGAGATGGGGATCACCGAGGTGGTGCGCGGCGACGACCACCTCTCGAACACGCCGAAGCAACTGCTCGTGCTCGCCGCCCTCGGCCATCAGCCGCCGCGCTATGCCCACCTGCCGCTGCTGCACGGCCCCGACGGCAAGAAGCTCTCCAAGCGCCACGGCGCCGCCTCGGTCCAGGAGCTGCGCGAGTCGGGCTACCTGCCGGCGGCGGTGCGCAACTACCTGGCGCTGCTCGGCTGGGGCACCGACGACGACACGACCCTGATGTCCACCGATGAGCTGGTCCGGCGCTTCGAGGTGGCCGACGTCGGCAAGGCGGCGGCGATCTTCGACGAGAAGAAGCTGCGCTGGCTCAACGGCCGCTTCATGCGCGAGCTGCCGCTGGAGGAGTACACGGCCGCGGTCGCCGCCCGGCTCGGGCGCGAGCCGGACGAGCGCCTGCGCGCCGCCTGCGCGATCGCCCAGGAGAAGGCGCAGACCCTGGATGAGGTCTGGCCGCTGATCCGCTTCCTCTTCGAGCCGCCGGTGGACGATCCGAAGGCCTGGGCGAAGGTGATGAAGGAGGGCTCTGGGGAAATGCTCGGGGCGGCGGCGGAGGTGCTCGAGGGAGTCGAGCCCTTCGAGCCCGAGCCGATCGAGGCGGCGCTGGCGCCGCTGCTCGAGCGCTTCGAGATCAAGCCGGGCAGGCTCTACCAGCCGATCCGGGTCGCGATCACCGGCAGCTCGGTCTCCCCGGGCATCTTCGAGTCGCTGGCGGCGCTGGGGCGCGAGGAGACGCTGAGGCGTCTGAAAACGGCCGTCGAGCGCCTCGCCATGCCTGACTTAGACGGATGATCGACACCTGAGGTCCGCCGCAAGGGTACTTTCGGCTAAACCAAACGTCTTCACCTGCCGATGGGTGGCCAATGGCTACCACGACGCGTACCAAGGCCAATCTCGCTGGGCGCAAAGTTCCGGCCGCCACAAACGGCGCCAACGGGTCCAACGGGTCCAACGGGTCCAACGGCTCGCGCGGCAGCGCAGCCCCCGGCAGCCGCCTCGCCGAAGCCTTCGAGGCGGTCGAGCGCTTCCCGGTCCTGATCGAGTCCCGCGAGCGGGTGATCCGCGCCGCGACCGCCGAGACCACCCGGGTCGGCGACCTCGTCGAGGCCGTCGAGTCCGATGTCGCGCTCTCGATCGCCGTGCTTCGCTTCGCCAACCGCGGCGGCGGCGTCGCCGGCGGCGTCGGCAGCATTCCGGAGGCGATCGAGGTGCTCAAGCCCTCGGGCGTGCTGGCGATCGCCGGCACCGCGCCCAGCTTCGACTTCTTCGAGTCCAACGGCGGCTGGGAGCTGAAGCCCGAGCGCTTCCGCGTCCACGCTCTCGCCACCCAGCGCGCCGCCGATCAGATCGGCCGCGTGGTCGGCTGGGCCGAACGCGACGAGCTCGCCGTGGCGGCGCTGCTGCACGACATCGGCCGTCTCGTCATCTCCCGTCTGCATCCGGGCTACAAGGTCTACTTCGACGCCGGCTCGCGCACCCCCGAGCAGCGTCTACGCGACGAACGCGAGCAGCTCGGCATCGACCACACCCTGGTCGGCGGCGTCCTCGCCCGGCGCTGGAACCTGCCGCAGCGGATCGCCGTCGCGATCGAGCGCCACCATTCCGAAGACGCCGGCGGTCTGGCGGCGATGGTCGCCACCGCCGACATGGTCGCCCACTACTCGCAGGGCGAGGCGATCTCGCCGGAGCGGCTGCGGGCCAGCGCCGAGCGCTGCGGCCTCGGCCCCGACGGCCTGCGCGACCTCCTCTACGAGCTGCCGCTGGCCCGCGAGGGCGCCAACCGGGTCAGCGAGCCCTGCCCGCTCTCGGCCCGCGAGCTCGACGTCCTCCGGCTGCTCTCCGAGGGCATGGTCTACAAGCAGATCGCCGGAGAAATGCAGCTCTCGGTCTCGACCATCCGCACCCACCTGCACAACGTCTACGGCAAGATCGGCGCCGTCGACCGCGCCCAGGCAGTGCTCACGGCCCGCGACCGCGGCTGGATATAAAGCGCCGCTTGCCCGTGCTTCCGCGTTCGGAGGGCGGTTTAGTCGATCAGGCACTCGCGCAGGGCGATCGCCACCGCGTGGGTCCGGTTCCTGGCGCCAAGCCGGGCCAGGGTGGTCTTGATGTGGGTCTTGACGGTCTCTTCGCTGAGGCCGAGTTCGCGCGCCGCGACCGTGGTCGATTCGCCGTTGGCGAGTAGCTGCAGGATCTGGCGCTGGCGACCGGTCAGCTTGCCGCGGCTGCCTTTCGGCGGCACCGCGGGGTCGACGAAGCTCTCCTGAGCGGCGGCGGCATCGACCGCTCGCCGCAGCTCCGCGGTGCCGGTCGTGCGGGAGACGTAGGCGCTGGCGCCGGCCTGCATCGCGGCGCTGGCGATGTGGCGCTCCGGGCGCTCTCCGTGGGCGACGATGCCGAGCCCCGGCGATGAGCGTCGCAGCAACCGGATCGTCTCCGCGCCGCTGATCGAGGCACTGGCGCCGTTCTGGCGCCAGCTCATGTCGACGATCGTGACGTCGAAGTCGCCGATGTCGCGGACCAGCTCCAGTCCCTCCTCGCGACTGACCGACTCGTGCACCTCGAAGTCGTCCTCGAGCACCCCCCGGACTCCGAGCCGGACAAGCGGGTGATCGTCGATCACAAGGCAGTTGGGGCGCTCGCTCAGGACTTCTTCCGATCACTCGTTTGCGGGAATGGGGCCGTCTGCCGACGAGGACCCCATCGATTCCGATCCTAGCCCAGGCCGTGAGGGTGCGGTAGAAAGGGCCTGTGATCTCAATCACCTCGAAGTCGCGCTACGCGGTCGTTGCCCTCGCCGAGCTCGCCCGCTCGGGCGAGCGCCCGGTCCCGATCAAGGAGCTGGCCGAGCGCCGGGAGATCCCCGAGCAGTTCCTCGAGCAGCTGTTCTCGACCCTGCGTCGCGCCGGTCTGTTGACCAGCCACCGCGGCATGCGCGGTGGCTACACGCTCTCCAAGCCGGCCGAAGAGATCACCGTGCTGGAGGTCGTCCAGGCCCTCGACGGCAAGATCGGCCAGGAGGCCGACGAGGCCGGCGGCATCTGGGCCGAGGGCGTCACCGCCCTGCGCAAGGTCCTCGGCCAGACGACGATCGCCGAAGTCGCCCGGCGCGAGGCCGAAGAGTCGGGCAGCGGGATGTACTTCATCTGATGCGGGTCGGAGCTGAGGCCTCGGCCGTGGTCGGCGGCACGCCGCTGGTGCTGCTCGACCGGCTCGCGGACGGGCTGGCGGGGCAGGTCTGCGCCAAGCTCGAGTACTTCAGCCCCGGCGGCTCGGTCAAGGACCGGATCGGGGTGGCGATGATCGATGCGGCCGAAGAGGAAGGGCTGGTCAAGCCCGGGCGCTCGGTGGTGGTCGAGCCGACCAGCGGCAATACCGGGATCGCGCTGGCGATGGTCTGCGCGGCCCGGGGCTATGAGCTGATCCTGACCCTGCCGGAGGGGATGAGCCGGGAGCGGGCGAAGCTGCTGCGGGCCTACGGGGCCGAGGTGCGGGAGACGCCGTCGCTGGGCGGCATGAACGAGGCCGTCGCCCTGGCAGAAGAGATCCGCGAGCAGCGCAAGGCGTTCATGCCGATGCAGTTCTCCAATCCCGCCAACGCCGAGGCCCACCGCCGCACCACGGCGGAGGAGATCTGGAGCGACACCGATGGGCAGGTCGGCGCCTTCGTCGCCGGGGTCGGCACCGGGGGGACGATTACCGGGGTCGGGCGGATGCTGCGCGAACGCGCCCCCGAGGCGCTGGTGGTGGCGGTCGAGCCGGCCAGCTCGCCGGTGCTCTCCGGCGGCGCCCCCGGCCCGCACAAGATCCAGGGCATCGGCGCCGGCTTCGTGCCGGAGGTGCTCGATCGCTCGGTGATCGATGAGATCGTCGCCGTCAGCGACGAGGACGCGCTGGAGACGGCGCGCCTGGTTGCCCGCGAGGAGGGCGTTCTGGCCGGGATCTCGGCCGGCGCCAACATCAAGGCGGCGCTGGAGATCGCGGCGCGGCCGGCGATGGCCGGCAAGCGGGTGGTGACGGTCGTCTGCGACTCGGGCGAGCGCTACATGTCCCTACCCTTCTTCTCACCATGAGCGGCTGGAAACGGGCGGTCTCCGAGGTGCGAGCCGACGTCTGCGCGGCTCGCGACCGCGACCCCGCCGCCCAGGGCGTCTCCACCTTCGAGATCCTCAGCAGCTGGGCCGGCGTGCAGGCGCTGTTGGCGCACCGGGCCGCGCACGCGCTGCTGCGGGCGGGGGTGCCGGTCCTGCCGCGCACGATCGCCTACCTGACCCGCGCCGTGACCGGGGTCGAGATCCACCCGGCGGCGGCGATCGGCAGGGAGTTCTTCATCGACCACGGGGCCGGCGTGGTGATCGGCGAGACCGCCGTGATCGGCGACCGCGTCACCCTCTACCAGGGGGTGACGCTGGGGGGGACCGGCTTCCAGCGCGGCAAGCGCCACCCGACGCTCGGGGACAACGTCACCGTCGGCTCCGGGGCCAAGCTGCTGGGGCCGATTGCCGTCGGCGACGGAGCCAAGGTGGGGGCCAACACGGTCGTGGTCGAGGACGTGCCGTCGGGGGCGACCGTGGTCGGCAACCCCGGCCACCCGGTCCGGGTCGAAGGCAAGCGGGTCGAGGGCCCCGACGCCGACTGGATTCACCTGCCGGACCCGATCGCGGAGGCGTTAAAGGCGCTCTCGGAGCGGATGGCCGCGCTCGAGCGCCGGCTTTCCGACCTCGACGGCGGCAACGGCCCGGCCGGCGACTCGCCCGACATCCGACCCCGCACCGGCCGCTCCTCCGCCGGCGGCTGAGCCCTCTCGGCCCGGCCGAGCGCACCTCTATTCTCGGAGGCGATGCTGCAGAGCGAGTTCGAGATCCCCGCCGATGCCGAGAACCCGCTCGGCGGGGCACCGACCGAGGCCGGCGCCGACCGCGTCGAGCGGCTCATGGCCGGGCTCAACCCGCCCCAGCGCCAGGCGGCCGAACACACGGAGGGGCCGCTGCTGGTCCTCGCCGGCGCCGGCTCCGGCAAGACCCGCGTCCTCACCCACCGGATCGCCTACCTGCTCGCCACCGGCGCCGCCCGCCCCGGCGAGATCCTCGCAATCACCTTCACCAACAAGGCCGCGGCGGAGATGCGCGAGCGGGTCGGCCAGCTGGTCGGCCGCTCGGTGCGGGCGATGTGGGTGACGACCTTCCACTCCTCCTGCGCGCGGATGCTGCGGGTCGACGCCGAGCGCCTCGGCTACTCGAAGAGCTTCACGATCTACGACCAGTCGGACTCGCAGCGGATGCTGAAACGCTGTCTTGAAGCAGCTGGGGGTCGACCCGAAACGGTTTCCGCCGCGGGCGATCCAGGCGAAGATCTCCGGCGCCAAGAACCAGCTGATCGACTCCGACTCCTACAACGAATCGGCGCTGAACGAATTCGAGGAGATCGTCGCCGAAGCCTTCCCGCTCTACGAGAAGCGGATGCGGGAAGCCAACGCGATGGACTTCGACGACCTCCTCGTCCGCGCGGTCAATGTGATCGAGCTGTTCGAGGACGTGCGAGAGCGCTGGCAGCGCACCTTCCGCCACGTCCTCGTCGACGAGTACCAGGACACCAACCACGCCCAGTACCGGCTGCTGCAGCTGCTGGCCGGCGAGCAGCGGAACCTGATGGTGGTCGGCGACGACTCGCAGTCGATCTACAGCTTCCGCCACGCCGACGTCCGCAACATCCTCGACTTCGAACACGATTTCGAGGACGCGGAGGTGGTCAAGCTCGAGCAGAACTACCGCTCGACGCAGACGATCCTCTCCGCCGCCAACGCGGTCATCGAACGCAACCGGGAGGGCGCTGAAGAAGGAGCTCTGGACCGAAGACGAGGGCGGCGAGCTGGTCCAGCTGAACGAGCTGACCGACGAGCACCAGGAGGCGCGCTGGGTCGCCGGCGAGATCGAACGCCTGGAGCAGGAGGAGGGCGTGGCCCGCTCCGGGGTCGCGGTCTTCTACCGGACCAACGCGATGGCCCGGGTGCTGGAGGACACCCTGCAGCGCTTCGACGTCTCCTACCAGGTGATCGGCGGCACCAAGTTCTACGAACGGGCCGAGGTCAAGGACGCGATCGCCTACCTCAGCCTGCTCGCCAACCCGGCCGACCTCGTCTCTTTCGGCCGCGTCGTCAACTCGCCGCGGCGGGGGATCGGCGACACCAGCCAGGGCCGGATCGCCTCCCACGTCAACACCACCGGCCAGCAGGTCTGGGAGGTGATCGAGCGGGTCGAGGAGGTGCCGGGATTGAGCGGCGCCGCGATCAAGTCGGTCGGCCGCTTTTACGAGACGATGGCCGGCCTGCGCGAACGCGCCGAGGAAGGCGGCCCGGTTGCGACGCTGCTGGAGGCGGTCCTGCACGAGAGCGGCTACCTGGAAGCGCTGGCGGCGGAGCGGACGATCGAGGCCGAAGGCCGGGCCGAAAACCTGGAAACGCTGATCGCCGGCGCCGCCGAGTTCGACATCGAGCGCGAACGTGAGGGCGAGAGCGCCGACTGGGCGCCGCTGGAGGAGTACCTGCAGCAGATCTCCCTCTATACCGAGCAGGACGGGCTCAGCTCCGAACAGGAGCTGGTGACGCTGATGACCCTGCACAACGCCAAGGGGCTGGAGTACGACACGGTCTTCATCGTCGGCTGCGAGGAGGGGGCCTTCCCGCACATGCGCGCCCTCGAAGAGGGGGGCGAAGAAGAGGAGCGCCGCCTCTGTTACGTCGGCATCACCCGCGCCCGCAAACGCCTTTACATGACCTGGGCGCGCGAGCGGCGGCTCTTCGGGCGGCCGGAGAACAACCTGCCCTCGCGCTTCGTCGACGAGCTGCCGAGCGAGCTGACCGAGAGCCACTCGAGCGCCGCCCGCAGCCTCGGCACCAGCTGGAGCAGCTCGGTCGTCGATGATGTCTCGCCGGCGCAGCCGGTCGACCCCGGCCCGACCCTGGAGCTGCAGACCGGCGACGACATCGTCCACGCAAGCTTCGGCGATGGCGTAGTCACTGCGGTCGAGCCTGGCGGAAATGGTGGTCGTCCGCTTCTCCGGGGACGGATCCGAGCGCAAGCTGATGGCCGACTACGCCCCGATCCGGAAGCGCGAGCCATAGGGTTATGTGATGGCGGCGAGGGTGATCGACGGCGAAGCGGTTGCGACGCGAATTCGCGAGCGGGTGCGGGCGAGGTCGCCGGGATGCGGCAACACCGCCGGGCCTGGCGACGATCCTGGTCGGCGACGATCCGGCCTCGGAGATATACGTGCGGATGAAGCGCGGAAGACTCGGCTGAGGTCGGGATCGAATCCTTCCACCATGAGCCTGGCGGCGACGTTTCCCAGGAGGAGCTTGCCGAGCTTGATCCGCTCCCTCAATGAGGATGTACGGGGTCACGGCATTCTGCTTCAGATTCCACTACCGGGGCATCTCGATCAGGATCCGCTGATATCGCTGATCGGTCCGGCGAAGGACGTCGACGGGCTTACCCCGATCAGCGCCGGCCTGCTCACGCAGGGGCGCGAGGGGGCGTTTGCCTCCTGTACGCCGTTGGGAGTAATGGAGTTGCTGCGCGAGGCGGAGGTGGATCTCGACGGTGCGCGCGCGGTCGTTCTCGGGCGATCTATTTTGGTCGGCAAGCCAGTCGCCGCCTTGCTGCTTGCCGCCAATGCCACCGTCACCCAATGCCACTCCCATACCCGCGACCTAGCCGCGGTTTGTCGTGAGGCGGACGTGTTGATCGCCGCCGCCGGCTCGCCGGGCCTTGTCACCGCCGAGATGGTCCGCCCGGGAGCGGCCGTGATCGATGTCGGCACCAACCGCACCGAGTCGGGCCTTGTTGGCGACGTCGACTTCGATTCGGTCAGAGAGGTAGCTGCCGTGATCACTCCGGTTCCTGGCGGCGTCGGACCGATGACAAGGGCGATGCTGTTGGTCAATACCCTGGAAGCCGCCCGGCGCCGGGTGTAGGGTCGGCAAGACCGGCCAAGTTCCCACTACGGAGGGATGTGCGATGGACGTAGACAAGCTCAACACCGGAGAGAAGATCGCCGGAGCATCGGCTGTCCTCCTCTTCATCTTCATGTTCTTCGACTGGTTCGGGGTCGAAATCTCCGGTCGGGGGCTTCCGTCTCGTTCGGCTCCGGCGCCGGAGGGAGCGCCTGGGATGCGCTCGACTTCATCCCGATCGTCCTCGTGATCGCGATCGTCGTCGCCCTTGTCAACGTCTTCCTCCGGCTCAGCGACTCCGACTACGAGCCGCCGGTCTCGATGAACGTCGCCGTCGCCGTGCTCGGCGGCATTTCAACCCTGCTGGTCCTCTTCCGGATCGTCGACCCGCCCGGCTTCGGCAGCTTCGGCGGTGTCTCGGTCGACGCCACGCTCGAATTTGGCATCTTCCTCGGACTGATCGCCGCCGCCGGCATCGCCTACGGTGGCTACCGCGGCATGCAGGAAGAGGGGGCGACCTTCAGCGGCGCCGCCGACAAACTGTCGGGCGGCGGTCCCAGCGACCCGCCGCCACCGCCAACTTCAACTCCCCCGCCACCACCGCCTCCCCCCACCAGCTAAGCGGAACCCCCACTCGCGACCCCGCGCGCCACCTGCTTGGCGAAGGCGATGATGGTCATCATCGGGTTGACGCCGACCGAGGTCGGGAACAGGGAGCCGTCGGCGACGTAGAGGTCGCGGGTGCCGTGGACAGAGCCGTCGATGGAGCAGGCTCCGTCGCGCTCGTCAGCCGCCATGCGAGCGGTCCCCATCGGGTGGAAGGCCTCCAGGCGCAGCTCCGAGGGTTTGAAGGAGCTGGCCTCGAACTGGGCCAGGTTGCCCGGTTTGAGGATGCCGACACGGGCGATGTTGGGGTAGACCTCGGTGGCCCCGGCCGCGAAGTGGACTTCGGCGGCGCGGGCGATGCCGAAGGCGAGCCGGTCGGCATCGTCCGCGGTCAGCTTGTAGCTGGCCCGCAGTGAGCCCTCGGTGCCGAGCCCGACCCGACCCGAGGACTTGTCGTTGAGGTGGACGCCGATCGAGCCGACGTGGCCGAAGTCGAGCATCGCCCGCTGGTGGGACTCGCCGGCGCCGAGCAGCCAGGCGCCGCCGAAGGCGAGCGGCGTGAAGGTCGCCTCGAGCAGGATCCCGGTCTGCTCCCACTCGTCGACGTAGTAGCTCTGCATCACCCCGTCCCAGCCGCGTACCTCCTCCTCGTAGCGGGCGCCGACCCAGCAGGCGGGGTGGATGTGGAGGTTGCGGCCGACCTGCCTGCCGCCGAGCCCGGAGCGCAGCAGCAGCTCCGGCGTGCCGAAGGAGCCGCCGGCGGCGATGACGGCGCGGCGAGCGCGGACGGTGAAGGGGCGGCGGCTTGCCGCCGGCGGCCATGCCACTGACCCCGACCGCGCGCCCATCCTCGACCAGGATCCGGTCGACCGCGACCCCGGCCCGGATCCGCGCCCCGGCGGCGACGGCGCGCGGCAGGTAGCTGACGTGCATGCCGCGCTTGGCGTCGATCTCGCAGCCGAAGGGACAGGAGCTGCACTGGTTGCAGTCGCCGGCGTTGCGGTGGATCGGGGCGCCGCTGGCGCCGAGCGCCGCCGCGCCCTCCATCGCCAGCTGGCCGTTGCGCCCCATCGTCTCCGGGTCGAGCTGCTTGACGTGGAGGGTCCGCTCGGCCTCGGCGTAATCGGCGGCCATGTCCTCCGCCCAGGCGATGCCGAAGCGCTGCTTCCAGTCCGCCAGGACCGGCTCCGGGGCGCGGAAGCAGGTGCCGGAGTTGATCACCGTGGTGCCGCCGACGACCTTGGCGACCGGGACCGGGATCGGCGGCCGCCCTTCGGCGATCGTCAGGCCGCCGTCGCGGTACAGCTCGGCGATCGCCTCGAGGTGGTCGCTCGGGTAGTTGTCGCGGTTGTAGTGGGCGCCGGCCTCGAGCACGATCACGTCGAGCCCGGCCGCGGCCAGCTCTGCCGCGGCGACGGCGCCGCCCGCGCCGGAGCCGACGATGACCACGTCGCATTCCTCCCCCTCGCCCTGCGGCTCGGTGTCGCCCAGTGTTCCCGCCGGATCCGGCAGCGAGCCGTCGGCGAGGCCGCAGCGGATCTCGAAGCCGATCCGCTCCTCGACCTCGGGCGTGACCGCGTAGCCGAGGGTGGAGAACAGCTTCGCCATCAGCAGCAGATCGTGGTGGAGGGAGAGGCGTGAGCCCTCGAGCTTGAGCAGGAAGTCCTCCTGCGCCTCGGCGCTGAGGCGGCTGAAGCGCCAGGGGAAGGGCAGCCACTCGAAGGCGCGCAGGCCGAGCTTGAGTCGCAGCCGCACCCTGGGGGAGACCGAGCCGAGGAAGTTGGCGACGGGGCCGGATACGTCGACGTCGCGCTCGGCGACGGGCAGCCCGTCGACGCCCGGCGCCATCGCCGCGCAGATCGCGCCCAGGGTGCGTTGCTCAGTGGCTGAGAGCCCCGGCGGGCGCTGTCAACCCGGGTCGACCGGGCGGCCGATGCGGCCGGCCAGGACCCAGAGCCAGAGCGCGAACAGGGCCAGGAAGCCGTCGACGAGGAAGTTGAGCAGGTAGATGAAGACGTGTTCCTGGATCAGGAAGAAGGCGAGCGAGCCCAGCGACGAGGCGGTCTTGCCGGCGGCGAGAACCACCAGCAGGGCGCGGTAGCGGACGACGTCGGTCGAGGCCAGCAGGGCGATGCCGGTGATGACGACCATGTAGGCGAAGGCCAGCGCCAGCCAGAGGTACTCCTGGGTGTGGGGCGCCCGGGTGTCGTTGCCGAACCATTCGCCGGCGTCGGAGATGACGTCGAGGACGCTGCTGGGAACGGCGATGAAGAGGATGCCGACGACGGCGAAGGTGACGGCGAGCAGGCGCAGGTTGAGGACGACGAATCTCTCTGCCCTGGGCCCCTGCATCGCCGGGAGATTAACTGGCTGAGCAGCCAGTCGCCCTCCGCCCGGGACGCCCTCCTAGAATCCCGCCGATGATCGACCGCGACCAGGTTCTGCACGTCGCCAGGCTTGCGCGCCTGCGGCTCTCCGAGGAGGAAGTCGGGACGATGACCGGCGAGCTCTCGGGCATCCTCGAGCACGTCGACCGGATCGGCAAGCTCGATCTGGACGGGGTCGAGCCGACCACGCATGTGGTCGCGCTGGAGAACGTCCTCCGCGCCGACGTGCCGCGGCCGAGCCTGGCGCCCGAGGTGGCGCTGGCATCGGCCCCCGAACCCGTCGACGGCGCCTTCCGGGTTCCCTCGCCGCAGGCCGACGCTTGATGTCGGAGCTGCTGGGGCTGACCGTCGCCGAGGCGGCGGCGAGGATCGCGGCCGGGGATGTCTCCGCCGAGGAGTACTTCGCGGCCTGGCACGGCGCCGCCCTCGGCGACGACCTCAACGCCTACCTCTGGCAGGTCGAGGACCCGGCCAACTACGAGGTCGAGGACGGGCCCCTGAGCGGCATCCCGGTCGCGATCAAGGACATCTTCTGCACCGAGGGCGCGCCGACCACGGCCGGCTCCCACATCCTCGAGGGCTACCGTCCGCCCTACACCGCGACCGCGGTGCGCCGCCTCGACGCCGCCGGCGCCCGCGTGCTCGGCAAGACCAACATGGACGAGTTCGCGATGGGCTCCTCGAACGAGAACTCCGCCTACGGGCCGGTGCTCAACCCGTGGGACCGCGGCCGCGTTCCCGGCGGCTCCTCCGGCGGCTCGGCCGCCGCGGTCGCCGGCGGGCTCGCTCCCTGTGCGATCGGCACCGACACCGGCGGCTCGATCCGCCAGCCCGCCTCGCTCTGCGGGATCGTCGGCCTGAAGCCGACCTACGGCTCGATCTCGCGCTACGGGATGATCGCCTTCGCCTCTTCGCTGGACCAGTGCGGGCCGCTGACCCGCGATGTCACCGACGCGGCGCTGCTGCTGGCGGCGCTGCAGGGGCACGACCCCTGCGACTCGACTTCTGTCGGGATCGAGGGCGGGATCGTCGCCCCGGGCCGCGAGGATCTCACCGGGCTGCGCTTCGGGGTGCCGAGCCAGCTCTCCAGCGACGCCTTCGACGCCGGGGTGCGCGAGGTCTTCGAGGCGACCCTGGCGAAGATCGAGAGCCTCGGCGGCGAGATCGCCGAGGTTTCGCTGCCCAGCGCCGAGCACGGCATCTCGGCCTACTACGTGCTCGCCCCGGCCGAGGCCTCCTCGAACCTGGCCCGCTACGACGGCGTCCGCTACGGGATGCGCTCGGAGAGCTCCGACGACCTGCTGGAGATGTACGAGAACACCCGCGCCGAGGGCTTCGGGCCCGAGGTCAAGCGGCGGATCATGCTCGGCACCTACGCGCTCTCCTCCGGCTACTACGACGCCTACTACGGCCAGGCGCAGAAGGTGCGGACGAAGATCGCCGAGGATTTCGCAACGGCCTTCGCCGCGATCGACTTCGTGGTAACACCGACCTCGCCCTCGGTCGCCTTCGGGCTCGGCGAGAAGACCGCCGACCCGCTCTCGATGTACCTCAACGACTTCTTCACGGTGCCGATGAGCCTGGCCGGGATCCCCGCGATCTCGATCCCCGCCGGCCTGGCCGAGCCCGAAGGCGGCGGCCCAGAGCTGCCGGTCGGGTTCCAGATCGCGGCGCCGGCCTTCGCCGAGCAGAAGCTGCTGGAGGCGGCCTTCGCGCTCGAGCAGGGAATCGGCTTCGACTCCAGGCCGGCGGGCGTCGATGGCTGAGAACGGGCATGAGTTGGAGGCCGTGATTGGCCTGGAGATCCACGTCCAGCTGGCGACGAGGACGAAGATGTTCTGCGGCTGCGAGCTCTCCTTCGGCGATGAGCCCAACGTCCACACCTGCCCGGTCTGCCTCGCCCACCCCGGGGTGCTACCGGTGCCCAACGAGCAGGCGATCCTCTACGCGCTGCAGATCGCCGCGGCGCTGGAGTGCGAGGTGGCGCCGCACTCGATCTTCCATCGCAAGAACTACTTCTACCCCGACAGCCCGAAGGCGTACCAGATCAGCCAGTTCGACATTCCGCTTGCGAGCAACGGCAAGCTGGGCGATATCCGCATCCACCGCGCCCACCTCGAGGAGGACGCCGCGAAGATGGTCCATGTCGGCGAGTCGGGCCGGATCCACGGCTCCGGCGCCTCGCTGGTCGACTTCAACCGCGGCGGCACGCCGCTGGTCGAGATCGTCACCGAGCCGGATCTGCGCAGCGCCGCCGAAGCCGCCCGGTGGGCGCGGCTGCTGCGCGAGACGGTGCGCCAGCTCGGCGTCTCCGACGTCAACATGGAGGAGGGGAGCCTGCGGGTCGACGCCAACGTCTCGGTGCGCCCGGTCGGCTCGGAGCAGCTCGGCACCAAGACCGAGCTGAAGAACATGAACAGCTTCCGCTTCCTCCAGCGCGGGGTCGAAGCCGAGCTCGAGCGCCAGCGCCATCTGATCGCGGCGGGGGGGACCGTGACTCAGGAGACCCTTCACTTCGATCCGGTCAGCGGCAGCCTCACCTCGCTGCGCTCGAAGGAGGAATCGCACGACTACCGCTACTTCCCCGAGCCCGACCTGGTGCCACTGGCGCCGACCGAGGAGATGCTGCGTGCGGCCCGCGAGGCGCTGCCGGAGTTGCCGGCGGCGCGGATCGAGCGCTACGAGTCGATTGGCCTGGCGAACGACATCGCCTCCAGCCTCGCCGCGGACCCGGAGACCGCTGGATACTTCGAGCGCGTCGCGGCAGAGGCCGGCGGGGTGGAGGCGAAGGTCGTCGCCAACTGGGTCACCGGCGAGCTGGCCGCGGCCCTGCGCCAGGGCGACGAGGAGGTCGCCGCCGCCGACTCCAGGGTCGAGCCGGCCGCCCTCGCCGCCCTGATCACGCTGGTCCAGGAGAAGAAGATCTCTCACGGCAGCGGCAAGACCGTCCTCGCCGCGCTCGTCGCCGAGGGCGGCGACCCGGCTGCGATCGTCGAGCGCGAGGGCCTCGCCCAGATTTCCGACAGCGGCGAGCTGGAGTCGATCGTCGCCGCCGCGATGGCAGCCAATCCGAAGGCGATCGAGCAGGTCCGAGAAGGCAACGGCAAGGCGATCGGCGCCATCGTCGGCTACGTGATGAGGGAGACCAAGGGCCGCGCCGACGGCGGCGAGGTCAACCGCCTGATCAAGGAGAAGCTGGAGAGCTGATCGTCGTGCCCGCGAAAGTGCGGTAAGACACTTTGTAACACGTTGTTACAAAGTGCTAGGTTCAAGGTATGGCATGGAACGTGGTCATCGTCGGTGGTGGATTTGGAGGGGCGGCGGCCGCGCGGGAGCTGGAGAAGGCGATGCCGCGGCAGTCGGCCCGCCTGAGCCTCGTCAACGACGTCAACTACATGCTCTACACGCCATTCCTGCCCGAGGCCGCGGCCGGAACTCTGGAGCCGCGGCATGTAGTGACGCCGCTGCGGGAGATCCTCAAGCGCACCTATTTGCGGCTCGGCGAGGTCGTCGGGCACGATCCCGAGGCGAAGACGGTGCGGCTGCACGGCCACGAGGGCGAGGACGAGGATCTTCCCTACGACCAGCTTCTGCTCGCCCTCGGCTCGGTCTCGCGGACCCTGCCGGTGCCCGGGCTCTCCGAGCACGCGATCGGGTTCAAAGACCTGGCGGACGCGATCTGGTTGCGCAACCACGTGATCGAGACCCTGGAGGCCGCCAACGCCAGCGAGGACGCGGTCCGGCGCGAAGAGCTGCTCACCTACGTCTTCGTCGGCGGCGGCTACGCCGGCCTCGAGGCGCTGGCCGAGTTGCAGGACTTCGCCGCCGAGGCGATGGAGAGCTACCCGCGCGCCCGCCTGCACGGGATGCGCTGGGTCCTGGTCGAGGCCAGCGACCGCGTCCTGCCCGAGATCGACAGCGAGCTGGCCGACTACGCCCTGCGCGAGTTGCGCGGCCGCGGCATCGACATCCGCCTCGGCACCACTCTGGAGGAGGTGAGCGCCGACAGCGCCCGGCTCTCCGGCGGCGAGACGCTGGCGACCAAGACCGTGGTCTGGACCGCCGGCGTCACCCCGAGCCCGCGCCTGCGGGAGCTCAACCTGCCGCTGGACGAGCGCGGGCGGATCCCGGTCGACGACCACCTGCGGGTCGAGGGCCTCGACTCGGTCTGGGCGATCGGCGACTGCGCCGCGGCGCCCGACCCACGCGGCGGCATCTGCCCGCCGACCGCCCAGCACGCCGTGCGCCAGGGGCCGGTGGCGGCCCGCAACATCGCCGCCGAGCTGGGAATCGGCTCGGCCCGCCCCTTCGAGTACCGCGGCGAAGCCGCCTTCGTCAACCTCGGCCGCTACAAGGCGGTGGGCAAGATCGGCGACCGCACCTTCCGCGGCTTCCCCGCCTGGTGGCTGGCTCGGACTTACCACATGAGCCAGATTCCGGGCGCCGCTCGCAAGGCCCACGCGGTGGTCGATTGGACCACCAGCCTGCCCTTCGGACGCGACCTGGCCGAGCTGGGCCGGATCGGCCACCCGAAGCGCCTGGGCTGATCGGAGCCCACGGCCCCAAGCCGTCAAGATAGGCCCATGGAGTACCTCGTGATCGCCTTCTTCTTCGGCCTCGCCACCGGTTTCGTCGCCAAGGGCAAGGGCAGCTCTTTCTGGATCTGGTTCGTCATCGGCGCCGTCGTCCCTCTGCTCGGCCTCGTCGCCGCGATCCTCTACCGGGTCGAGAAGAACGAACCCGAACGCCAGTGCCCCAACTGCCACAAGGAGCTCAAGCTCTACGTCCAGGTCTGCCCCCGCTGCGGCACCGACCTGTACCTGCCGGATCCGGCGGCCGTGCGCCACCCGGGCGTGCGGTAGGGGGGTACCCGGACCCCTCCAACAACACAGGTCGCCGGGACGGCCGAGGGTGCGGCACCTACGCGGGAAGACGCAGCGGGGTGGACCTTCCCTCTCAGATGGGGAGGGGTATCGGCACCCTCCCCGCATGCCTACCGCAGCCAGGTCCTGACGATCGCGTTCGCAAACCCCACCCCGTAACGGAAGACCGCCGGCTTCTTGGAGTGCCCATGCAGTCGCTGTTCGACCGTGATCGGGACCTCCTTGGCGGGGATGCCGCGCTTGATCGCCTCGATCATGAACTCGGAGGTGTGGAACTGCTCCTGGCGCAGGACGAGCTGCGGGAGGACGGTGGTGCGGACGGCGCGGTAGCCATTGGAGCAGTCGGTGACGTGGGTGCGGGTGATGAAAGAGACGAGGCGGTTGAAGAAGACGATGCCGAGCTCACGGGCGAGGTGATTGCGGTCGGCGTGGCCGAGCACGCGGGAGCCGTGGGCCATCTCAACCTCGCCGTCGAGCACCGGCTTGACCAGGCGTTCCATCTCCGAGGGCAGGTGCTGGCCGTCGGCGTCGAGAGTGACGACCACCTTGGCGCCGGATTCGACCATCAGACGGTAGCCGGTGCGCAGGGCGGCGCCGCCGCCACGGTTGGTGACGTGGCGGGCGACCGCGGCGCCGTGCGAGGCGGCGACGTCGCCGCTGCCGTCGCGGGAACCGTCGTCGACGACCAGGACCTCGGTGGCGACGCCGCACACCTCCACCGGCATCTGGTCGAGCACGTGGCCGATGTTCTCCGCCTCGTTATAGGCGGGAATGAGGATCGCGATCTTGCCGCGGAAGCGCTCCGGCAGTCCCGCCTGGCGGAACTCCTCCCAGGCCAGTCCCTCCAGTGCTGCCGAGAGCTGGCGCGAGTTGCGTGCCGCCACCGAGAGCGCCCGCAGGATCAAGAAGTAGAGGACGAAGATGGCGAAGACGGCGAGGCCGAGGATGCGGCCGCCGTTGCCCTTTTCGAAGGAGAAGGCGGAGAGCAGGCCGTCGACGATTTCGGTCCCGGAGACCAGGGCCAGCCCGAGGCCGGCGGCGAGCAGGAGCAGCACGTCGACGTTGCGCAGGGAGCGACGGCGGAGCACCGCGTAGGCGAGCAGGCCGATCGCGAAGATCAGCCCGCCTCCGCGCAGCGCCGTCAGTTCGGCGGGGAAGATGCCTGCTCTGGGGACCATTCGCGACCGGAGGATAGGGCCGCGACCCCTCGCGACAGCGCCAGGGCGGCAAGTGGGAAGACGAGCGTCATCAGCACCTCGTTGCGTCGCGGCGCCGCCAGCGAGGCGGCGCCGATCGCGGTGACGAGGACGATCGGGGTGGCCAGAGCGGTCAGATCCCACCAGCGCCGGCGCAGCCCGAGCAGGACGAAGCCGACCAGCCCGAGGACGACGAGCAGGATCTGGACCGCACGCCCGATGCCGCTGCTCATCGCTTCGCCGACCCCGCTGCTCCACATGCGACCCACCTTGCGCACGGTCATCGCCGCGTAGCCGACCGGGTCTTCGCCCAGGTACTTGGAGAGGTTTTCCTTGCCGACTTTGCCCAGGGCGGCGTCGCGGGAGAGGTCTGGATAGTGAGATCGCCAGACCTTGTTGAAGAGGGGCGTCGGGTTGACTTCGTTCAGCGCTTCCGAATTAGGCGCCAGCGACTTGTGCTCGTAGCGTTCGTAGAGCAGCGCCTTGACCCGCTGGTATTCGCCGTCAGCGGGCAGGTAGGTGCCGACGTAGAGCGCCTTGCCGCTGCCGGTCGAGATCGGCACCACCCGCCCCAGCACGTCGGCGTTGCGGATCGTCCAGGGCACGATTGGCAACAGCAGGGCGACCAGGAGCAGCGCCGCTCCAGCGAGGCCAGGCCTCCACCCGGACGACCAGCTCCGCGTCAGGACCGGGCGCAGCCCGGCGAGGACGACGAAGGCGGCGCCGACGAAGAGGTACTCGGGCCGGAACATCGCCGTCAGGCCGAACAACAGGCCGGGAAGGAGCCAGGCCCAGCGCGAACGCGCCGGGTTCGCTCGCCCAGAGGAAGGCGAGGACCGCGGAGGGCAGTGTGAGGATCGCCGGCGGCTCGCTCATCAGCTCCCCGGTGGAGTGGAGGAACGGCGGGTAGACGGCGACCGCGAGGGCGGCGAGCAGGCCGACCGCGGAGCCGAGGCGCGGTCGGCCGCGCGGCCCCGCCGCCTCGCCGAGCCGCCGGCCGAGCAGGAAGACGACGAGGATCGTGGCGACGCCGAGCAGCGCCTCGACGATCCGGGCCGTCCCTTCGCGAGCGCCGCCGGTCGCGTAGAAGCCGGCCGCGTAGAGCAGCGGCGCCCCCGGCGACCAGTCGCTGGAATCGCGGAATTCGGGACCGCCGAAGCTCCCTTCCTCATACAGCGCCTTGGCGAGCGCGTAGTAGGCATGCGAGTCGTCTGCCGGGTGCTCGACCGGATTGACGACGACGTAGGCACGGGCGCCGAGCCCGACCGCCACGATCAGCGCCAGCGCGACCAGCGTCGTCTTCCCGTAGTGCTGCGGCAGCGCGCGGATGCGGTCGGCGAGTGCGGTCAAGGCCGGGTCAGGCTATCCGGGCAGGTGCCGGTTGCTGAGTTATTCCGGTCATAGGCGGGTCAACTCAGCAACCGTCGCGGGAGATGTGCCTCGGCCTCTGGGCCCAGAGCCAGGTGGCGCCGACGCCGGCCAGGGCGGCGAGCAGCGGCACCATCACCAGCACCCGCCGCGGCGAGGCGACCAGGATGGCGCTGAGGGCGGTGATCGCGAGGAAGATCGTCGCCAGGACCAGCGCCTCCCAGCGGCGGCGCCAGGCGAGCAGACCGAGGCCAAGGAGGCCCAGTCCCACGAGTGCCCAGTGCAGAACCTCCCAGCCCGGCTCACGCATTACGTCGCGCGGGCCGTGCGACCAGATCCGCGCCACCTTGGTGGCAAGGAAGCCGGCGAACTCGAGCGGCTGTTCGGAGATGTCGTCGCCGAGTCGCTCGCGGCCCATGCGCGAGAGGGCCCGATCGGTTTCCAGGTCCGGGTAGCGGGCGGCGGCGAGCCGGGCGAGGATCTGCTCCAGCCGCAGGCGCTGGGCGTCGGCGGGGGCGAACAGCTCCGGGTGGCGGGAGACGACCTCGGCTCCGACTTTTTCCGGGTCGCCGCCGGACGGCAGGTAGGTGCCGGCGAAGAGCACCTGCCCACCGCCGGTCGAGATCGGCACCGCCCGGTCGAGCGCGACGGCGTTGCGGATGGTCCAGGGAGCGACGACGACGGCGACCCCGGCAAGCAGGATCGCGGCCTGGCCGAGGCCGTGCCGCCAGTCGCCGCGGGCGTAGCGAGCGAACACCACCACCGCCAGCAGGAAGGCGACGCCTAAGTACTCGGGCCGGACCATCGCCGTCGCGCCCAGAAGCGTTCCCGCCACCAGCCAGCGCGCCCAACCCTCGCGGTCGGCAGCCCAGAGCAACGCCAGCACCGATCCCGACAGCAGCGTCGCCGCCAGCGGCTCGCCCATCAGCATCCCCTGGTACTCGAGCAGAGCCGGATAGACCGCGACCGCCGCGGCGCCGATCAGCCCCGCGACGACGATTGCTGAATTAGCCCGCCTATAACCGGGCAAAGTCAGCAAGCGGCAGAGGCGGCGTCCCAGGAGGTAAGCGAAAAGGACCGAAAGCGTGCCGAAGAGCGCAAGGAGGACGCGCGCCAGACGTTCGTGCACGCCTCCCGTCGCCTCGTAGGCCCCGGCGACGAGCAGCGGCAGGCCGGGGGAGTAGTTGCTGGACGGCTGCGTCGCGGCGGCGCCGACCGTGAAGCCGTCCCCCCGCTCGAGGTTGGCTGCGATCGCCGCGTAGGCAGCGGCGTCGTACACCGGCTCGCGCCCGTCCCAGGCATAGTCGAGCCGCAATCCGAGTCCGATCAGCAGGATCGCGGCGAGGGTGGTGAGGCCGACGCGCCCCCCGTTTCTCGCCGCCAGTCCGTTTTCCATCGCTCGGATTCAACTAGGACGGGTGGTCTGGCGCCCGCCCAACCGTCTAAGCTGCCGCGTCCTATGCGAATCCTCATCCTCGGGGGTGACGGTTACCTGGGCTGGCCGACGGCGCTGCGCTTCTCGGCCCGAGGCCATGAGGTCACCGTTGTCGACAACTTCTCGCGCCGGCGCTGGCACGAAGAAGCGGGCACCGGCTCGCTGACCCCGATCGCCGATCTCGAGCAGCGCATCGCCGCCTGGAAGGAGGTCTCCGGTAAGGAGATCCGCGTTCACCTCGGCGCGATCGAGGACGGGGACTTCCTCGATGAAGTGGTTGCCGAGACCCGGCCCGAGGCAGTCGTCCACTACGGCCAGCAGGCCTCCGCCCCCTACTCGATGGCCTCGCGCCGCAAGGCGGTCGAGACCCAGCACGCCAACGTGATCGGCAACCTCAACCTGCTCTTCGCGATTCGCGACCACGTGCCCGACTGCCACCTGGTCAAGCTGGGGACGATGGGCGAGTACGGCCAGCCCGACATCGACATCGAGGAGGGCTACATCGAGATCGAGCACAAGGGTCGCAAGGACACCCTGCCGTTCCCGAAGCTGCCGGCCTCGCTCTACCACTGCTCCAAGGTCCACGACTCGACCAACATCCACTTCGCCTGCCGGGTCTGGGGGCTGCGCGCGACCGACCTCAACCAGGGCGTCGTCTACGGCATCGACACCGCCGAGACCGAGGGGGATGAGCGCCTCATCACCCGCTTCGACTACGACGAGATCTTCGGCACCGTGCTCAACCGCTTCTGCCTGCAGGCGGTGGTCGGCCACCCACTGACCGTCTATGGCGCCGGCCACCAGACCCGCGGCTTCCTCAACATCCGCGACACCATCGCCTGCGTCGAGCTCGCCGTCGCCAACCCAGCCGAGCGCGGCGACTTCCGCGTCTTCAATCAGTTCACCGAGCAGTTCTCGGTGCTGGAGCTGGCGGGGCTGGTCAAGCACGCCGGCGAGCACCTCGGCTACACGGTCGAGATTGCGCACTACGAGAACCCGCGGGTCGAGAAGGAAGAGCACTACTACAACGCGATCCACACCAAGCTGCTCGACCTCGGCCTCGAGCCGACCCTGCTCGGCGAGGAGCTGGTTGAGTCGATGATCCACATCATCGAGCGCTACAAGGGGAATGCGATCGAGAGCTCGATCGATCCCCACACCCGCTGGAATCCGGCGAAATCGCCTGCTGGCCAGGCGTAACCGCGGCTCGCCCGCCGGTCCGGACGGCGCCCGCCCGCTGGTAGCATCGCCACTCCGATGAGAGCCGCCGACACACTGATGGAAAGCCTCAAGGCCGAGGGCGTCAAGGATGTCTTCGGAATCCCCGGTGGCGCCAACCTGCCGACCTACGACGCGCTTGTCGACGCCGACTTCCGCCACGTCCAGGTCCGCCACGAGCAGGGAGGCGGCCACGCGGCCGAGGGCTACGCCAAGGCGTCGGGCCGGGTCGGGGTCGCCTTCGCCACCTCAGGCCCGGGCGCGACCAACCTGGTCACGGCGATCGCCGACGCGATGCTGGACTCGGTCCCGACCGTCTTCATCACCGGCCAGGTCCGGACCGAGCTGATCGGCACCGACGGCTTCCAGGAGGCCGACATCCTCGGGGCCACGCTGCCGTTCGTAAAGCACTCCTTCCAGGTCACCGATGCGCGCCAGATCCCCGAGTACGTGCACGAGGCCTTCCACGTCGCCTCGACCGGGCGCCCAGGGCCGGTGCTGCTCGACATCCCGCAGGATCTCTCGCGCGCCGACATCGACTACCAGCCGCGTACCGAGCCGGTCGAGCTGCCCGGCTACAAGCCCTCGGTCGAGGGCAACATCAAGCAGATCCGCATCGCTGCCAAGGCGCTCGCCAACGCCCGCCGGCCGATCTTCTATACCGGCGGCGGTGTCGTCAACGCCGGCGCCGCCGGGGAGTTGCGCGAGCTCGTCGCCTCCGACCGCTTTCCGGTCACCTCGACCCTGATGGGCCTCGGCTCCTACCCCGCCTCGGGCGAGAACTGGCTGGGGATGCTGGGGATGCACGGCACCTACACCGCCAACACGGCGATGGACCAGGCCGACCTGATCGTCGCCATCGGCGCCCGCTTCGACGACCGCATCACCGGCAAACTCGACGAGTTCGCTCCGCAGGCGAAGATCATCCACATCGACATCGACCCGGCGGAGATCTCCAAGAACGTCGGCGCCCACATCCCGATCGTCGGTGACGTCAAGCTGGTGCTGCCGAAGTTGACCCGCGAGTACCGGGCACTGCAGACCGACTCCTCCCGCCTCGACGCCTGGTGGAACCAGCTGCACGGCTGGCAGCAGGAGCATCCGCTCTTCTACGAGCCCGGCAAGGACGGGCTGATCAAGCCTCAGTTCATGATCGAGGCGATGCACCGGGCGACCCAGGGCGACGCGATCGTCACCTCCGACGTCGGCCAGCACCAGATGTGGGCGGCCCAGTACTACGGCTTCGAGAAGCCGCGGCGCTGGATCAACTCCGGCGGGCTCGGCACGATGGGCTTCGGCCTGCCCTCGGCGGTCGGCGCCAAGGTCGCCTGTCCCGACGAGCACGTGGTCTGTCTGGCCGGGGACGGCAGTCTGATCATGAACGTGCAGGAGTTTGCGACCTGCGTGAGCGAAGAGATCCCGGTCAAGGTCTTCCTCATGAACAACGGCTACATGGGCATGGTCCGCCAGTGGCAGGAGCTGTTCTGGGACCGCCGCTACAGTTCGGTCGAGATGGGCGCCAGCCCCGACTGGGTGAAGCTGGCCGAGGCCTTTGGCGCCACCGGTATGCGCTGCGAGAACTCCGCCGACCTCGAGGAGACGATGGTCAAGGCGCTGGAGACTGACGGCCCGGTCCTGCTCGACGTTCGCGTCGCCCAGGAGGAGAACGTCTACCCGATGATCGCCCCGGGGAAGGCCGCCCGCGACATGGTTGAGGCACCATGCGCCCCCTGACGCTGCGCATGCCGGCGTCCTCGGTCGCTTGTGTGCGGAGCACACGGCGCTCCCTGCGTCCTTGGCCTGCTTGGTCAGGGGGCGCATGATGGAGGCCGGGACGCCGCAGGCGGTCAAGCTCGAGGACCTGCACCTGCCGGGGCAGTTGAGTGGGCGAAAACACATCCTCTCGATCCTGGTCGAGAACAAGCCGGGCGTGCTGGCGCGCGTAGCCGGGCTCTTCTCGCGCCGTGGCTTCAACATCGACACACTCGCGGTCGGGCCGACCGACGACCCCAGCGTCTCGCGGGTCACGCTCACCCTCGACGGCGCCGTCCACCCGATCGACCAGGTGACCAAGCAGCTGCACAAGCTGGTCAACGTCCTCAAGATCCGCGACATGGAGCCGGAGGAGACGGTGGCCAGGGAGATGGCGCTGTTCAAGGTCTCCTCGGCGGTCGAGAACCGGGCCGAGATCATCCAGTTCGCGGAGATCTTCCGGGCCAAGATCGTCGACGTCGCCCGTCGCACGATGACGATCGAGGTGACCGGCTCCGCCGACAAGATCGAGGCCTTCGAGCGCATGGTCCGCCCCCATGGCCTGGTCGAAATGGTCCGGACTGGCGAGATCGCGATTGCGCGAGGTAGCGACTAACGAAGCTGCGGCCCGCCTGCGCGAGGGCGTCGAGCGGGCAACGGAGCGGAGGCGGCGGACCCTTGTCAGCGTTACGATCGAGGCCGGCGTCGACGATCCCTGTGCGGCGGTCTTCGCCTCGCGCCTGGCCTCCGACCGCTGGTTCTGCTGGGAGCAGCCGGACCGTTGCTTCGCCCTGGCCGGCATCGGGGTCGCGCACGAGGCGGCCTCGCGCGGGGAGGATCGTTTCGCCGACGTCGCCGAGGAGTGCCTGCGAATCGGCGGGGACGCGATCGTCGACGAGCCGGCGGGGCTGCCGGCCGGCGCCGGCCCGGTCTGGCTCGGCGGCTTCGCCTTCGACGCGGAGGGCGGTAGCTCCTCGACCTGGTCCTCGCTGGCGCCCGGCTCGCTGGTCCTGCCCGAGGCCTCGCTCTGTCGCAACGGGGACCGCGCCTTCCTCACCGTCAACGTGGTCGTCCAGCCGGGGGACGACGTCGAGGCCCGTGGCGCCGCGCTCGCCGCCCGGCTCGCCGGTCTGCGCGCCGAGGCACCGCTGCCGCTGCTCGACCCGCACCCGACCTCGCATGCCGAGATCCGCAGCGCCCGCCCGCCGGGCGACTTCGAAGCCGCCGTCGCCGCCGCGACAAGACGGATTGAAGCGGGGGAGACGACCAAGGTCGTGCTCGCCCGCGAGGTTGTTGTCGGCGCCGGTGCCGCCCACGACCCGGCCGCTCTTTTCGGCGCTATGCGCGAGCAGTTCCCGGCCTGCTTCTGCTTCTGCGTCGGCACGCCCGAGGCGGCGTTCATCGGCGCCAGCCCGGAGCTGCTGGTGCGACGCTCGGGCGCCGGCGTCTCCACGGTGGCCCTCGCCGGCTCCACCCGCCGCAGCTCCGACCCCGCCGTCGACGACCACCTCGGCGAGCAGCTGCTGCGCAGCGACAAGGACCGCCGTGAGCAGCGGATCGTCTCCGAGCGCATCGTCCGCGCCCTGCGCCCCCACGCGGTCTGGGTCGAGGCCGCGCCGGAGCCGGAGATCGTCAAGGTGGCCAACATCCAGCACCTGGCGACGCCGGTGATCGCCCAGCTCGCCGACCCCCATTCGGCGATCGAGCTGGCCGGAATGCTGCATCCGACCCCCGCCGTCGGCGGCGAGCCGTGGCCCAAGGCTGCGGACGGCGATCGCCGACCTCGAGGGCATGGACCGCGGCTGGTACGCCGGCCCGGTCGGCTGGATGGACGCGACCGAGGACGGCGAGTTCTGCGTCGCCCTCCGCAGCGCCCTCCTGCGGGACCGCGAGGCGCATCTGTTTGCCGGAGTCGGGGTGGTCGCCGGGTCGGACCCGGCGGCCGAGCTGGCCGAGACCGAGGTCAAGCTGGGCGCGCTTTTGCCGCTGCTGGCTGAGTAGGGCGGGGGGGGGAGCCCTCTCCCGGAGACCGTCGCGCAGCTGGGTTGCTTGCAAGGGCTCAAACGCGGTTCCTTGAGCCTCCGGGAGAGGGGCTCCCGCCCCGGCGCTACTCCGGAGTTCGGCTAGAGCGGCCTGGACGCGCGCTTGGAGGTGGCGGTGGGATGTGACGTTGGTGGTGCGGTCGGTTTTGACCTCGATCAGACCGGTTCCTGCCGCCAGCGCGTCCGGTAGATCGGCGAGGGACTCGAGGCGGCGGTGGGGGAGGTCGAAGAGGGCGGCGGCCTTCTCGGCGTTGACGCCGCGCGGGGTGCCGAGCAGTGCCTCGAACTCCTCGCCGTCCGAGCGCCTGCTCCTGGGGCAGGAAGTGGAAGATGCCGCCGCCGCCATTGTCGATGACGACGATGCGGACCGGGGTGGAGACGTCGCGCAGGGCGGCGAGGCCGCCGATGTCGTGAAGGAGGCCGAGGTCGCCGCTGACGATCGTGGTCGGGCGGCCGCTGGCGTGGGCGGCGCCGATGCCCGAGGAGATCAGGCCGTCGATGCCGTTGGTGCCGCGGTTGCAGAGGAAGAGCGCGTCAGCGTCGGCGGCCGCCAGGAATGCCTCCTGGTCGCGGATCGGCATGCTCGAGGCGGTGTAGACGAGGTCGCCGTCGCGGTGGGCCGCACCGAGGGCGCGGTGCAGAGCGGGCTCTGAGATCGCTGCCTCCGCTGCGCCGGCGGTCGAGCCTCCGCCGCCCAGCTCCGCCTTCAATACTGCCTGCGCTGCCGCCTCGGCCGCGATCCAGGTCTCCGGCGCGGACCGCGGTTCCCGCTCCAGTCGCGCCGCCCAGCCCGAGGCCAGCTCGGTCGGGTCCGCCCGCAGGATCGCCGCGGCGCGGTTGCGTCGGCTCGTTCCAGCCGCCGTCGGGGTCGACGACGATTTCGCTGGCGCCGCTTGCCGCCAGCCAGGCGCGCAGCGGCTTGCTGGTCGGCATCGCGCCGAAGCGGAGGACGAGGTCGGGGACGACCGAGCGGGCGAAGCGCTCGTCTCGCAGCAGCAGGTCATAGCTGGCGACGACGTGGGAGCGGTCGTGCGGGCCGCTGCGCAGCTGCGAGGTCGGCTCGGCCAGGATCGGGAAGCCGGAGACGCGGGCGAGGTGGGCGAGCGGCTCGCGCAGCTCGGGGTCGAGCTGGCGGCCGGCGACGATCACGCCGGCGATCGCGTCGCCGATATGTCCCGCCATCTCCTCCAGCAGGAAGGCCGAGGGCTCGAGGTCGATCCGCGTCACCGCGGTCAGGGGCCGTCCCTCGCGTCCCGCCAGCGCCAGCGGCTCGGTCGCGGTCACCGCTCCCTCCACCGGCATGGGGGCCAGCGGCTCGCGCCAGGGGAGGTTGAGGTGGACCGGTCCCGGACGGGTCTCGCCGCGGGCCGCCGCCAGCGCCCGGCAGGCGACGGAGCGGTAATGGAGCAGGCCATCGTCATCGGCCCCGTGCGTCCCGACTTCGCAGAACCAGCGCACCGATGCGCCGAGGATCTTGATCTGGTCGATCGTCTGCCCGGCCCCGATCCCGCGCAGCTCCGGCGGCCGGTCGGCGCTGAGGACGACGCAGCGGCACACCCGACTCGTCGGCCTCGATCACCGCCGGGTGGTAGTTGGCGACCGCGGTGCCGGAGGTGCAGAGCAGCGCCACCGGCGCCCCGCTCGCCTGCGCCGCTCCCAGCGCGAAAAAGGCCGCCGAGCGCTCGTCGACGATCACCGTCGTCTCGATCTCCGGCTGCCGCCACAGCGCCAGCGCCAGCGGCGTAGAGCGCGAGCCGGGGGAGATGACCGCGTGCCGCAGTCCCCCGCGGGTCAGCTCCTCGACGAAAGCCGAGGCCAGAGCGGTGTTGGCGTTGGTCGGGTCCACGCGGGCAACCTAGATCATCGAAGGTGCATGACTTGACCACACGATGATGGGGTCAAGTCGAGCAGGTTGGCTAAAGCCGATGGTGGTCGAGCGCCCGCTCGTCGATCTCGACGCCGAGGCCGGGCCCGCTGGGCAGGTGCAGCATCCCGTCCCGAAGCTCGCACTCCGTCGTGGCGACGGTTGCGGAAAAGAGGCGCTGGGTCGCGAGGCCGTGGGCCAGGTCGACGCCGCCTGCCGGAGCGTTTTCGCCCAGCGTCTGCGCCACCTGCGCTGCCGCCGCGATCCCCACCGGCCCGTCGAGGGCGCTCGACACGTAGGACGGCAGCACCTCGGCGATCTCGATCGCCTCCTCCGGCCCGCCGACCTTGGAGAGCTTGACGCCGGTGTAGCGTGCAGGCTCCGAGTGAAACCGCCCGTTCGGCGTCGTCGCGACTCTCGACGCTCTCGTCACCGGCGATCGGGATCGAGGTCGCCGCCGCCACCTCGGCCGCCTCCTCCAGGGTCGCCACCGGCTGCTCGGCCAACTCGACATCGAGCTCCTCGAGTCGGCCAGCGTGCGCTTGGCGGCATCGACGTCCCAGCTCGCGTTGGCGTCGACCCGGATCCTCGCCCGCGGCCCGACCGCCTCACGCACTGCCCGCACCTGGTCGGCGTCGTCGCCGCGCGCCGAGCTTGAGCTTGAATGTGGAGAAGCCCTCCTCGGCCCAGCGCTCCGCATCCGCGGCCACCGCGGCCGGCCCCCGGCCACCAGGGTCGCGTTGCACGCGACGGGCCGCGCGGCATCGCCATCGCGGCCGTCATTTCCTCCGGAGAGCGGTTGAAAAGACGACCGCGCTGGTGTGGGGTGGCCCTCGGCGGCGGCGCGGCGACCTCGCAGGTCCATCAATGCCGTCAGCGCCGCGCAGCGGGCCGGCGCCGAGAGGTTGGCGATGCCGCCACGCAGGCCCGACTCTCCAGCTCGGAGAGCTCAGAGAGCAGCTCCAGCTCGGCGGTAACGCGGGCCAGGCGGCACCGCCACGCAGGGACATCGGCACCGCTTCCCCCAATCCCGTCAGCCCGTCGTCCGAGCGCAGGCGCAGCAGCACCATCTCGCGCTGGGCGAGGCTGCCGCGCGCGGTCACGTAGAACTCGCGGAAGGGCAGCGCGTAGGGGATGACCTCGACGGAGGCAATTCGCATGCCCATAGCTTCTCACTCGTG
>CAVSIL010000022.1:0-23798 GCA_963727985.1 uncultured Solirubrobacterales bacterium
AACTCGATCGTCTCGCCGTTGAGGAAGACGCCGTTGAGGCTGCGGTCGTCGAGCACCCGCGGTGGTTTGCCGGCTTCGGCGACGACGAGGGCGTGGCGGCGGGAGACGCTGGGGTCGTCGAGGCGCAGGTCGGCGTTGGGGCTGCGGCCGATCCGGGTCCAGCCGTACTCGAGCGGGAAGGAGACGATCTCGCCGTCGTCGCCCTGGAGGGCCAGGCAGAAGCCCGAACTGGACTCCTGTTCGCGCGCCTGCTCGAGCCAACTCGGTGGCGCGTGGGTGCCGGGGGCGACGAACTCGGTAGTCGTGCTGTGGTCCTGGCGCGACTCGAAGATCGAGTCGCGGCGGTAGGTCGAGCCGCCGCAACGGGGGCAATCGGGAAGCTCGTCGGTCTCCCGCATCGAGAGCTGGGAGCCGCAGACGAGGCAGAAGAACGTGCCCTCGCCGGGGGTTGCTCCGGTCTCATAGCGATCGTCGAGCGGACTGCTGCTGACGCTTTCGAAGATGGTGACCCTCCTTCCTGCGTCCTTCCCATGACTCTAGCGCGGCTGCGGACTTTCGTCACACAAGTTTGTCGATCCGGTAGTCGAATCGGGGAGGCGCGGGGGTGGCGACTAGAATCGCGCCGCGATGGGTCCGCTCCGCGCCGAAACCGAGATCGACCTCCCTCGCGAGCAGGTCTTCGAGACGCTCGCCGACCTCTCGCGGCGCCCCGAGTTCACCGATCACTTCCTCTCCGACTTCCATCTGACCCGGATCGAGTCGACCGGCGCCGGCGCCGGCGCCCGCTTCCGCGTCCAGGCGCCGCTGCGCAAGGTCTGGATGGATACGACGATCGTCGAGCTCGACGCGCCTTTCCGGATCGTCGAGCGCGGCCAGGGCGGGCGCGTCAATCGCATTCCCACCCACACGGTCTGGGAGCTGACCGAGGGACCCGGCTCGCTGACCTCCGTCAAGCTCTCCTTCTGGACCGAGCCGGGCCATCTCGACCGCGGCCTGGAGCTGCTCAGCGCCGGTTCGGTCTGGCAGGAGCGGGGCTGGCGCGAGGCTCTGAAGCGGCTCCGCGACGGCCTCGAGTCGGGATCCTGGGACGGCAACCGGATCGCCGTCGCCGGCGGCAATCGCTACGCGACCGGCATCCCGTAGAAGCTCCTAATAGACTCTCGCCGCCGATGGTCCTGAACCGCCGACTCGTCCCCCCGCTGCTCGCCGCCCTGGCCCTCGCCGCCCTCGTGGTCGGCGTCTCCGCCTGCGGCTACTCCAGCGACGAGAAGCACGTGACCGAGGGTGAGCCGGTGAAGCTGGGCGAGCTCTCCTTCAACGTCACCTTCTCGCGCTACCTGAACCCGAACGACACCGAGGACGAGGCGTACCTGGTCGGCCAGAAGCCGCCGCCCGAGGGCTCCACCTACTTCGGCGTCTTCTTCGAGATCCAGAACGAAAGCGAAGAGCCGCAGACGCTGCCCTCGACGCTGACGATCACCGACGCCGACAAGAACACCTACGACGTGCTGCCGAGCGAAAGCATCTACGCGCTCGAGTTCGGCGGCGAAGTGGAATCCCAGGAACAGATCCCGGTGCTCGACTCGACCCCCCAGCAGGGGCCGATCGAGGGCTCGGTGGCGATCTTCCTGCTTCCCGCCAAGGCATCCGACGCGCGGCCGCTGACGCTGCACATCCCCGGCGCCGACGGCGAGAACGGCGAGGTCACGCTCGACCTGTAGTCGCGGCGCTTCGCCTACCTGGGCGGGGCGGGTGAGCTAGAGGCCGGCGGAGAGCACCGCGGCCGCCGCGGGCGCGGCGACGTCGCCACCGGCGGCTTCGGCTTCGATCAGCAGCACCCCGACCGCCAACCGCGCCTTCTCGGCCGGGGCGAAGGCGGCGAACCAGGCGTCCTTGATCTGGACCGGGTTTTCGGATTCCTCCTGGCCCGGCTTCGGCCCCAGCTCGGCGGTGCCGGTCTTGCCCGCCACCTGGGCCTCGGCGATCGCCCCGGCGGTGCCGGTGCCTTCGGTGACGACACCGGTCATCAGTTCGGTCAGCTCGGCGGCGATCTTCTCCGACATCACCCGTTCCGGCTTCGCGTGCGGGCGCAGCTTCTTATTGCGCACGACCGACGTCGGCTCGTGGATGCCGCGGTTGGCGATCGCCTGCGCCACGCTCGCCATCTGCAGCGGCGTCGCCAGCACCTCGCCCTGGCCGATCGCGGAGACGCCGAGGTCGATTTCTTCGCCGATCTCGGTCGGGATCGTCGATTCCGGCAGTTCGGCTTCGCGCACCAGCTTCGGGGCGTAGAGGGTGGGGGGCGAGTTGAAGCCGAAGCTTTCGGCGGTGGCGACCAGTTCGTCGTTGCCGATCTTCGGCCCCAGCGGGGCGAAGTCGGCGTTGCACGACTCGGCGAACGCCTGGCGGAAGGTGCCGCCGCAGTACTCGCCGTTGGCGTTGTTGAGGAAGCGGCCGCCGACGTTGACGCCGTTGGTGATTTCGAATTCGTCGTCGAGCGAGACGAGGTCGTTCTTGAGGGCGGCGATCGTGGTGATCATCTTGAAGGTGGAGCCGGGTGGCTGCGGGGCCGAGAGCGCCTGGCCGGCGAGGGCGCGGACATCGCCGTTGCGGGCGTCGAGCACGGCGATGCCGCCGGCGCGCCCGGCCAGGGCGGCGACCGCGGATTCCTGTAGGCCGGGGTCGATCGTCGTCTTCACCGGCGCCCCCGCCCGCGGTTCGGCTTCGGCGATGGTGCGGCTCGCGTTTCCTGTTTCGTCGACGGCGAGCAGCTTGCCACCGGGCTTGCCGGCGAGGCGGGTGTTGAAGGCGCGCTCGAGGCCGCTGATGCCGACCGGCGTGTCGGCGGCGAAGCCGTGGCGGGCCAGCTTCGCCACCTGGCTTTCGCTCGCTTCCCCGACTTCGCCGCTGACGTCGATGGCGGCGCTCCCCAGCGGGTGTTCGCGTTCGGTCGCCGGGCCTTCGGCCAGCGGCGAGCCGTCGGCGGCGAGGATCGGCGCCCGCGGCGCCAGTTCGATCTCGCTTTCCAGGTGCTCGCCTTCGCGCAGCCCCGGGAGGAGGAGGCTGGGGTTCCAGTCGATGCCGCCGTCGGAGTAGGGGAGGTCGACCTCGTCTTCGAAGCGGCCGAAGGCGACGGTGGCGACGGCGATCGGGACTGGGACGACGGTCTCGCCGTCGCGCTGGGAGGCGTCGTGGGCGGAGCCGGGCTCGAGCGCGCTCAGGGTCGCCATCTGCTCGGCTTCGCGGTAGGCGATGACGAAGTCGTTGAGTTCGATCGAGGCCTGCGAGGCCGGGTTCAACTCCCTGTACATGGCGGCGAAGTCATCGCTCGCCCAGGCTTCGGCGAAGCGGTCGGCGGCGTCCTTCCCGGGCGAGCCGGGGGCGCCGGCGGCGGCGCCGAAGGCGAAGGCGACGATGGCGATCAGCGCGAGGGGGAGTGTGCGGGTGACCAGGCGACGACGCCGCTCAACCTCGGGTGGCATCTGGCTCACCGGATGAAAGGTAATAGAGCGATCCCCCGCATGCTTCTATTCAGAGGTGACCGTTCTGGACTGGGCCATCGTGGCCTTCACCATCGCGCTCGGATTGTGGGGCTACCGGCAGGGCCTCATCGTCGGCGCGATGACCCTGGTCGGGTTCACGGCGGGCGCCTTCGCCGGCAGCCGGCTGGGGCCGCTGGTCCTCTCCCAGGGCTCGGAGTCCCCCTACGCGCCGCTCTGCGCCGCCCTCGGGGCGCTGCTGGCCGGGGCGCTGATGGCGGTCGCGGTGGAGAGCCTGGCGCTGGGGCTGCGGGCGAAGGTGATCCGCCGGCCCGCCCTGCACTTGGCCGACGGCGCCGGCGGCGCGGCGCTGGTCGCGGCGGTGGCGCTGGGGGTCGCCTGGGTCTTCGGCGCCGTGGCCCTGCACGCGCCCGGGACCGCGCGCCTGCGGGCCGATGTCCAGGAGTCGGTGATCCTGCGCAGTCTCAACCAGGTGCTGCCGCCCTCGGGCCCGGTCCTCAACGCGCTCGACCGGGTCGATCCGGCGCCTTTGGTGGCCGGCCCGGCGGCGCCGGTGGCGCACCCGAACCAGGCGATCGCCACCGACCCCGAGGTGCTGAGTGCCGGCGGCTCGGTGGTGCGGGTGCTCGGGACCGCCTGTGGGCTCGGGGTCGAGGGCTCCGGCTGGGCGGTGCGGCCGGGCCTGGTCGTCACCAACGCCCATGTCATCGCCGGCTCCGAGGACACCACCGTCACCACTCAGAGCGGGGTCGAGCTCGACGCGACCCCGGTCTACTACGACCCGGGGAATGACCTGGCGCTGCTGCGGGTCGGAGCGAACCTGCCGACCCTGCCGATCTCCGAGGAACGCGAGCCGGGTGCCGACGCGGCCGTGCTCGGCTATCCGGAGAACGGGCCCTACGCGGTGGCGCCGGCGCGCCTCGGCGAGACCCGTCCCACGATCAGCGAGGACTCCTACGGCAACGGGCCGATCGAGCGCATGATCGTCGCCCTGCGGGGCTCGGTGCGCAGTGGCAACTCCGGCGGGCCGCTGGTCGACGGCAGGGCCGGGTTGTGGGGACGGTCTTCGCCGCCACCACCTCCGGCGAGCCCGGCGGTTTCGCGGTCCCGGCCGAGGATGTGCGCGAGGCGCTGGGCCAGACCGCCGCCGCGGTCTCGACCCGCGCCTGCACCGGCTGAGGGCGAAGCCGCCGGAGAAAGCCCATCACTTACGTTCAGTAAGCTCGGCTTCGTGGAACCGGCTCCCTCGCCCCCGATCCAGGCATCCGCCGGCTCGTCCGGCTCGGTCTGCCCTCACTTCCACGCCGCGATCGAGCTGATCGGCAAGCGCTGGACCGGCGCCATCGTCTGCGCCCTGACCGAGCGGCCGATGCGCTTCGGCGAGTTCGTCAAGGCCGTGCCCGGCCTCTCCGATCGGCTGCTCTCCCAGCGGCTGCGCGAGCTCGAGGAGGAAGGGCTGGTCGAGCGCGAGGTCGAAGCCGGCACGCCGGTGCGGGTGACCTACTCGCTGACGGATATCGGCGAGCGGCTGGGCCCGGCGATTGGCGAGCTTCGTCGCTGGGCGAAGGTATGGAAAACGACCGGCTGACCGGTCTTCTAGCCTGAGCCGGATGGAGCAAGGGGAGATCGAGCTCGGCGAGGGGATTCCGCAGGCCGGCCCTGGCCTGCCCGGGCCGTTCCCGGTCGGGCGCTACGCCCGCCGTCTGCAGGAGGAGATGCGCAAGCGGGCACGGGTGCAGCTGATCGGCGAGGTGACCGGCGTCGGCCGCAGCAAGGTCCAGGCCTACTTCGAGTTGCGCGACGCCCAGGGTGCGGTTCCCTGCGTGATCTGGCTCAACGACCTCGAGAAGGCCGGGCTGCCGGAGGGGGCGCTGCGCGACGGTGCCGAACTGGTGATCGCCGGCGGTCCCGACTACTACCCGGGCGGCGGCCAGGCCTCGCCCAGCTTCAGCTTCCGCGCCACCCAGGTACGGCTGGCGGGGGAGGGGGATCTGCTGGCGCGGCTGGAGGGGCTGCGCAAGCAGCTGCGCGCCGAGGGGCTGTTCGAGCTGCAGAAGCAGCTGGCGCGGCCACTGCTGCCGAAGACGATCGGCGTGGTCACGGCGGAATCCGGCGCCGCCCGGCGCGACCTGCTGGCGGGGCTGGCACGCCGTGGCTGGGGCGGCACTGTGGTCTGGGCCTTCGCTCCGGTCCAGGACCGGCACGCGGCGCCGGCGATCGCGGCGGCGATCCAGGGGCTGGCGGCGCGGCCCGAGGTCGAGGCGATCGTCGTCACCCGCGGCGGCGGCAGCCTCGCCGACCTCTGGGCCTTCTGCGACGAGACCCTCTGCCGCACGGTGGCGATGCTGCGGGTGCCGGTGGTCAGCGCGATCGGCCACGAGCGCGACACGACCCTCATCGACGACGTCGCCGCGGTCGCCTGCTCGACTCCGACCCATGCCGCCGAGGCCGCGGTGCCGCTCGACTGCGTGGCGGCGCGCCGGGAGCTGGAGCGGGGTGCCTTCTCGTTACGCCGTGCCGGGGAGGGGGCGGTCGGGGCGCGCGGGCGCCACCTGGCGGCCCTTGCCCGCGGGCCGGCGCGAGCACTGCGGCGCGAGCGCGGTGCCCTCAACCAGAAGATCCGCGAGGTCCGCGCCGCCTCCGAACGTGGGCTGGCCCAGCGCCGCGCCTCCCAGCGGCGGATCGCCGGCGTCGTGCTGGTGCGAGCGGGCCGCCGGGCGGCCGGGCCGGAGATGGGCAGCCGCCGCGACGCGCTGCGGCGGGCCGAGGTGGCCCTGCGCGCCCACGAACCCGAGCGCACGCTGGAACGAGGCTACGTCCTCGCCGAGAGCACCGAGGGCGAGCCGGTGACCACGGCGGACGGCGCTGTCGCCGCCGCGGCGGTAAGACTGCGGTTTGCGGACGGACGAGTGAACGCCAAGATCGAGGGAGACGTTGAGCGAGAAGCCTGAGAGCTATGAGGTCGCGGTGGAGCGGCTGGAGGAGATCATCGACCGGCTCGACTCCGGCCAGGCCGGCCTGCGCGAGACCCTCGACCTCTGCGGCGAGGGCCGCGAGCTGGTGACTTACTGCGCGGCGGAGTTGGACGCGGTGGGCGAGGGGCTTGAAGGAGCTGAAGCTCGACGAGCTTGCGGCGAAGCTCGACTCTGAGGTCAGCTGACCTCAGAGGGACCCGAACAGAGTTTTCCGAGGGCTGGGCAGCCTCGGCAGAGGTTCCAGTTGCGGTCCTCGACCGGCGGCGACGGGGAACTCGCCGCGGCCGATCTGGGAGATGGCTGCGGCGAGGCGCTCGCGTCCGGCCTGCATCTCCGCCGAGCCGAGGCGGCTGACCGCTGGCTCCTCCGGGCGTTCGAGGAAGACGTAGGCGACCTCGACCTCAGCGGTGCCGAGCGACTCGGCGACGGCTAGGGCGTAGATCGTGCGTTGGGTCTCGTAGCTGGCGGCGCGCTCCGCCGGGTCCGAGCCCTTGAGGCGATCGGTCTTGTAGTCGATCACCAGCGGCGGCCCGCCCTCGCGCTCGACCAGGAGGTCGATCGAGCCGCGCAGGACGGTATCTCCGACCCCGAGCAGGATCGGCACCTCGGCCCGCACCCGGGTCGCGCTGTCGCCAATTCGTTCGCGCAGGGGGGACGCGAGCCAGTCGCGCACGGGCGCCAGCAACGACGCCGCGTCGGTTCGCCCGGGATCGAGCCCAGCGGCGACCGCATGCCGCCGCGCAAGGTCCTCCGTGGGCTCGCTCCACCCGTTCGCCTGGCTCCACTCCAGCAGCGCGTGCACCGCGGCCCCCTGCGCGGTCCGCTCCTCGCGGGCGGAGGGGCGTCGCTGCACCCTCGTGGGTTGCGGCAGTCCTTTCGGTCGCTATGCGGACCAAAGGACTGCCGCTCTCGCCCAGGCCCAGCACGCGCTCCATGTAGAAGCGGTAGGGGCACTCCTCGTAGGCGGAGATCGCGGTGTAGGAGAGGGGGCGGCTGGGGACGATCGGCGGCCGGCGCTCGACCAGGGGCGGCGGGCCGTCGCCCAGCGGGCGGTCGGCGGCCGGGTCGGGTCGGGCCGCCCGCAGTTGCGCCGCACGCTCGGGCGATGGGAGGTTGACGCGCACCGCGATCTCCGCGGGGCTGAAGGTCGCGTTCAGGCCCGGGCGCGACTCCGGCGGCGGCGCCGCCACGTCGGCATCGGCGTCACGCTCCACTCCCAGCGCCTCGACCAGGCGCTCGACCACCGGCGTGCCCGGCTTCGTCTCCCGCCCAGCCTCGGGCTTGACGACGCCGCTGAGGATCAGCCGCTGGCGGGCGCGGGTGGCGGCGACGTGGAACAGCCGCAGGCCCTCCTCGGCGTCGCGCGCCTTCGCCTCCTCGCAGAGGGCGGCGTAGTCGAAGAGGTTGACCGCGCCGCTGCCGAGCCGGCGCAGCTGCATCCCCACCCGCGGTGGCTGCTCGCGGCCCAGGACCAGCAGCGGCGCTCGTGCCCCGGCCAGCAGGCTGCGCGAGAGGTCGGGCACGGCGACGACGTCGAACTCCAGCCCCTTGGCGTTGTGGACGGTCATGATCCGCACCCCGTCGTGGCCCTCGGCGGCGGTCGCGGCCTGGCCCTCGGCGTCGATCTCGGCCCGGGCGGCGAGGAAGTCGAGCAGACCGCGCAGGTCGCGGCCCTCGCGGCTCTCGAACTCGGCGGCCAGCCGCATCAGCTTGCGGACGTTGGCGAAGCGCGCCTCGCCGGCGGGGCGCATCAACACCGCCAGGTCGTAGCCGGTCTCGGTGGTCGCCGTCTCGATCAGGGCGGCGAGGGAGAGTCGCGGGCCGCGCTCGCGCAGGGAGCCGATCGTGGTCACGAAGCGGCGCAGCAGCTCCAGCTCGGGCTCGGGGATGTCGGCCAGGCGCTCCGGCGCGTCCAACTCCGCCTCCCCGGCGCCGACGGCGCTCTCCAGTGCCGACCAGACATGGCGCCGCCGCCCCGCTGCCGCCCGCAGCAGCCAGAGGGTGTCCGGCGCGGCACCGCAGGCGGGGGAGGCGAGGGCGCCGAAGAGCGCCTGGTCGTCGAGCGGGTTGGCGATCGTCGCCAGCAGCGCGCAGACATCGGAGACCTGCTGCTGGGACCAGTAGCCGCGGCCACCGACCACGTAGGGGCGCAGGCCAGCGCGCTCGAGCGAGTCCTCGTAGGCGTCGAGGTGGGTGAAGGCGCGCAGCAGCACCACCATCTCGCCGCGGGGGACGCCACTCTCGTTCAGCTCACGCAGGCGCGCCGCGACGTCGCGCGCCTCGGCCAGGCAGTTGAGCGGCGTGCGCCCATCGATCGCCGGCTCCAGCTCGATCCCCTCCTCGTCCCACCCGTCGCGCGCCGTCAGCAGCAGCTCCACGGCGGGTCGATGCGCCGAAGTCGTCCGCATATCGGACGTATCGGCCCATCGGCGGGCGGTTCGGGGGCCGCGCCGACGCGGAGGGGGCGGTACGAGTCGCCCAGCAGCGCCGTGCCGAAGAGGTTGACGGCGGCGATCAGCTCGGGGCGGGAGCGGAAGTTGCCGCTCAGCTCCATCAGCTCGGCGTCGGCGCGCGCCGCGATCTCCTCGCGCTGGCGGCGGAAGACCTCGAGGTCGGCGTGGCGGAAGCCGTAGATCGACTGGAACTCGTCGCCGACCACGACCAGCTCGCTGCGTGGCCCCCGCAGCGCCTCGATCAGCCGCAGCTGCAGGCGGTTGGTGTCCTGGAACTCGTCGACCAGCAGGTGGCTGAAGCGGGTCCGGTAGGCCTCGCCGATCTCGGCTCGCTCCAGCAGTCGCGCGGCGAGGATCTGCAGGTCCTCGAAGTCGATCCCGGCGCGGCGTTCCTTGGCCGCCTCGAAGTGGGTCGAGAACAGCTCCAGCAGCGTCGCCAGGTGACGGTAGGCCGCGCCTCCCTCGCCGGCCTCGGCGCTGCGCGAGATCGCCACGTCGATCGCTTCGCGGTAGGGGAGGATCGCTTTCGCCTTGCTGCCGGTCTCCAGCGCCCGCAGCTCGTCCAGCCCCGGCGGCGGCCCAGGCTCGCTCAGCCGCGCCAGCGCCCGCTCGACCAGCGCCCGTTTGGGGTCGCTCTCCTTCATCTCCTCCAGCGCCTGCCCGGCCGCTTCGATCGCCCCCGCAATCGCCTCAGCCGGGTCGCTCGCCGGCGGCTCCGGCAGCCGCGGCTCCGCCTCACCCCGGCTCCGCAGCTCCGCATGCACCCCGGCCACGACCCCCCGCAGCCCGTCGATGTCGTACGTAGCCACCAGTTCCTCCCGCGACCCTTCACGGGAAGCGAGGAAGTCGCTCAGGGCTTCGTCGAAGGCCTCGCGGGCGGCACGCGCCGCCTCGGGGGCGTCGAGGACGCGGAAGCCTGGGTCGATCCCGGCGGCGACGGGGTGGCCGGCGAGCAGCCGGTTGCAGAAGCCGTGGATCGTCATCACCCAGGCGCCGCCGATCCCGCTCAGCACCTGCGCGGCCCGCTCGGAGCCCGCCTCGGCCCGGTGCGCCAGCTCCAGCCGGATCCGCTGGCGCAACTCGGCCGCGGCCTTGTCGGTGAAGGTGAAGGCGAGGATCGCGTCGGGGGCGACCCCCTTGTCGCAGACGAGGCGGCAGTAGCGGTCGACCATCACCCCGGTCTTGCCGGTGCCGGCGCCGGCCTCGAGCAGGACGTCGACGCCGCTGATCTCGATCGCCGCCGCCTGCTCGGGCGTGGGGGTGCGCGCACTCATCGCTCCTCCACGTCCTCGTCCTCCTCGAACTGCGGAGCACGGTCGCGGCGGCAGATCGGCGCGAAGTCGCAGAACGGCGGGCAGGTGTCGTGGTTGCGCAGGCCGCGGCGTGGGCCGGGGTCGCGGCGGATGTCGCCGGCGCGCATGCGGGCGACGATCTCGCCGGCCCGTCGCCGCGAGTCCGCCAGCAGCTCCTCCAGCCCCGCGGCGTCGACCACGTCGCGGGGGTAGAGGCCGTAGTCGGCGAGGTCTTCGGCCGCCTCCTCGGTCACCACCCCGCGCGGGCGCCGCACCGAGGTCCCGCGCAGCGGGTGGTAGAGGGCGCCGACCGCCTCCGCTCCCCAGTGCCGCTCCGCCGCCAGCAGGTAGAGAGGGAGCTGCAGCTTCGCCTGCTCCTCGAACTTCTCCCGCGGCGTCACCGAGCCCGACAGCTTGTAGTCGATGACCAGGGCGCGGCCGTCGGGCGGCGCGGTCGACCCGGTCGATCGCCCCGTGCAGCCCCCAGCCGTCCAGCTCCAGGGTCGGCCGCTCGGCCTCCTCGTGCTCGCCGAAGGCGGCCTCCAGCAGCCAGGGCTCGAAGCCGCCCGTCTCCCGCCCCGCCTCTTCGGTCAGGAAGCGCTCCAGCAGGCGCTCGACCCGCCGCGCCATCGCCCGCTCGGCCGGGTGGGAGCCGAGTTCCTTCTCAGCGGCGACCGCGGCGGCGACCTCGCGCCCGCGCGCGATCCAGGCCGGGAGGGAGCCGGGACGGGGGAGCGGATCGCCGCCGGGGCGCTCCTTGTAGAGGCGGTCGAGCGACTCGTGCATGAGGCCGCCCTGGACCAGCGGGTCGGGCACCGGGTCGAGCGGCTGCGGGTCGAGCTCGTGGCTGACGAACCAGCGGTAGGAGCAGAGGTCGAAGCCCTCGATCGTGGTGCCGCCGTAGGCGTCGACCGCGGCCAGCGACTCGATCGCCGCCGGGTTGGTCAGCGGGCCGGGCGCGCGCGAGGCGGCCTCGGCGGCGCGGGCGGAGGCGATCCTGGCGGCGATCCGCGCGCCGCGCGCCTCCTCGACGCCGACCGCGGTCAGCAGCCCCCCGGCGTCGGCGCCCGCGCCCGTGCGCCGCCAGCGCCCGCGCCAGCTCGTCCTCCGAGGGCGCCTCGGCCAGCGGCTGGACGATGCGCGCCAGGCCGCGGCTCCGCGTGATCGCCTCCTCGACCGGGTCGGGAGAGGAGCCGTCTGGCGGCCGGCGCCAGCAGCGCCCGCACCTCGTCCAGCAGCGGCGAGCGCGACTCGGCGCCGCCGCCCTCGTCGCTGTCGCGGTAGGAGAGGAAGAGCCGCCGCCGCGGCAGCGCCAGGCAGACGCCGAACAGGTAGCGCTCCTCGGCCTCGCTGTCGCGCCGCGCCTCCAGCCCGAGCGAGCGCGCGCTGGGCTTCGGAGAGGAAGGGGTCGCCGCCGCGGTCGCGGCGGGGGAACTCGCCGTCCTGCAGCGAGCCGACGAAGACGTGGTCGAAGCGGCCGGCGCGCAGGCGGTAGGGGCTGGCGATCCGCACCCGGCCCTCGACCGGGCCGCTCCAGACCCGGAACTCGAGCGCGGCGATCGTCGCCGCCAGCTCGGCCGGCCCCGGCGCCAGCGGGCCCAGCTCGGCCAGCTCGGCGAGGGCGCCGGCGATCGCGCCCGCTGCCCGCAGCTCCAGGCCGTCGCCCTGGCCCAGCGCCGGCCCGTCGCCGGCGCCGCGCAGCGGCCGCGCCGCCATCGTCGCCGCCAGCTTCCCGATCTCCGCCGCGAGCGCCGCGGGTGAGCGCGTCGCTGCCTCGCGCAGCCGCAACAGGTCCCGTGGCGGCTCGCCCTCCTCGCCTTGCCACAGCGCCAGCGCCTTCTCCGCGTCCTCGATCCGGCCCCGCCGCAGCGCCCGCTCCAGCCAGTCGACCCGACCCTGGGAGAAGCCCGACGGCCCGCGCAGGTAGCGCAGCAGGTCGGCGGCCCGCCGCGTCCCGAACTCAGCCTCCAGCAGCGCCACCAGGGCGCCGCCGACGGCGGTCCCGGCGACCGGCAGCTCCGCCTCCAGCGCCGTCGCGACCCCGTTGGCCTCCAGCGCCGCGGCCACCGCGCCGCCGCGCCGCGCCGGGTCGCGCAGGGCGATCGCGATCGCGGCCGGGTCGGCGCCGCCGGCGACCAGCTTCGAGACCTCGGTCGCGATCGCCTCGGCCTCGCCGCGGACCCCGGCCGAGCGCAGCAGCAGCAGGTCGTCGTCGGGCGCCCGCGGCGCTGCCCCGGGCGCCCCGAAGCCGCGGGCGAGGTGGAAGAGCAGCTCGCTGTCGGTGTTCCCCGGCTGCGCCTCGGTCGTCATCTCCTCGGCCGCTCCGATCCGCTCGCGCAGCTCGCCGAGCAGCCGCGAGCGCGCCGCCAGCGCCGCGTTCCCCTCCTCGAAGGGCAGCGCCACGGTCACCTCGGTCAGCCCGGCCAGCGCCGCCACCAGCTCGAACTGGTTCGGGGTGAGGTCGTCGAGTCCATATAGGAAGACGGGACGGTCGCCCCAGAAGGAGCCGTCGCGGCGCAGCAGCTCGATCGCCTCGCGGGCGATCCCGTGGGAGTCGACCCGGCCGGTCCGCTCGCGCACCTCGGCGTAGGCGCTGAAGAGGCCGGCGATGTCGCCGAGGTAGGCGGAGCCCTCGAGGGTCCCGGCGCTTGCCTCGACTGCCTCGGGGTCGACGCCGGCGGCCTGCAGCTCGTCGAGCAGCCGCACGAAGGCGCGGGCGAAGCCGGGGCGGGAGGCCGAGCGCCGCAGCGGCCCGAGCCGCCCGCGGCGGGCCTCGACCGCGACCGCGACCGTCCGCAGGCGCTGGGCGGGGGAGAGCTCGGCGCCCGGCGGCACGCCGCCGGCGGTGGCGACGGTGTGGAACAGCGCCCCGAAGGTCATCGCCGACCCGCCCAGCGCCGCGCCCGCCGCGCAGAGCTCGCGCTCGAAGGCGAAGACGTCGTCGACGGTGGGCACGACCAGGACCGGATCGCGCGCGAGCGCGGCCACGAAGGCGCCCCGGAGGAGTCCGGCACGACCAGAGTTCGGGGGTCCGTGGATCAGCTTCAGCGGCATCGCGGCGAGCGAACCAGCATAGGCGCGGCTCCGGCGCGCCCGAAAGCCGGCGCAGACCGCGCCACAAAGCCGCAAAGCGGGGGTTTCCGGTCCCCGTTTTGCCGTCTTCCGCCCCCTCTAGATTGCGAACCAGCCCATGTCCCTCTGTTTCGTAGACCCAGCCGACGCAATCCGCGCCATCGCCGACTCGGTCGGTCGCGAGGCCCGCCGCCAGCTGCTCGGCGAGGCGGTCCGCGCCTGGGTCGACGAGATACCCGACACCGAGCTCGAGGTCCACTACGCGAAGGCGATCTCCGAGCTCGACGAGCACGACCTCTCGATGCTCGCCGCCTGGCACGGCTCGCTCGAGGTCGGCCACCCGGTCCCCAACCGCGACTTCCTCATGGGCGCCTTCGGCTCGCTCGGCGAAAACCGCCGCGAGGCCCTCAAGCTCGCCGCCGGCTTCCGCGGCGAGGAGGCCGTCGACGCCGGGGTCACCGAGGACGACGCGCTCGAGCTGGTCCTCGGCCTGCTCTCCCCGCCGCGCCTGATGGCGCTCGCCGTAGAGGCCCTAGAGCTCTACGTCTGGGACCGCGCCGGTAGCGATAACTAGTAGGCGGGTCCTGCAAACCGACGCGTCTGACCCTATGGCTGGTTAATCGCGGCGCGGATCTCGGCGATCGCCTGCTCGTTGTCGCGGAAGTGGACCGCGGCCATCCCCGCCTCGCGGGCGCCCTCGATGTTGGGCAGCAGGTCGTCGACGAAGAGGCAGGCCTCGGCCGGGAGGCCGAGCCGTTCCAGGGTCATCTCGTAGATCCGCGCTTCCGGCTTGCGGACCCCGACGAAGCCGGAGTCGACCACGGTCTCGAAGATCTCGTCGACCGGCAGCATCGGCCGCCAGACCGGCTCCCACTCGCGCACGTTGTTGGTCAGCATCGCCATCCGCTTCCCCACGTCCTTCAGCTCCCGCATCAGCTCGATCATCGGCTGGATTGGGGTGGAGCGCCTCGAAGTAGACCTCGCGGAAGCGGTGCAGTTCCGGCCGGTGGCCGAGCAGCGGCTCGAGCCCGTCGTTGAGCCGCTCGAGGAAGTCGGCCTCGGCCATCTCCCCGCGCTCCAGCGCGTAGAGCGGGTTCTCGCCGTCCTCTTCGGTGACCGCCCGCATCGCCTTGCCGAGGTCCTCGGGGGCGATCCCGATCTCGTCCTGGACCGCCATGAAGGAGCTCAGCAGCGGCGTCGTCAGGACGCCGCCGAAGTCGGAGATGACGGCCTCGATCTCAGGCACTCGGGACGGGCGACCTCGTAGGTGCCGAGGCCCTCGCGACCCTCGACCGACCAGCGGAAGAAGGCGATCTCGGCGTTGAGCCCGCGGCGCTGGACCGAGGCCGAGCTGATCAGCGTCCCGGCCCCGCGCAGCGGCCGCCCGTCCTCGGCGTCGGGCCATAGCTCCAGGCTGACGCGCCGCTGCACCCCGTCCTCGCCGTACTCGGTCGAGAGCAGCGCCTCCTCGAAGGTGACGGGAGCGGCGTCGGGATCGCAGAGCACCGCCGCGACCTCCTCGTCCCCGTGCTCGCGGCGCCGGCCGGCAGCGCCGAGGTGAGCGCCAGCAGCCCCCCGTCGGCGAAGACGATGCCGATCGACCGCCGCAGGATCTGACCCGAGTCGCTCATCGGCGCGCAGCCTATTGATCGGCCGGACGCAAGTCCCGGCTACCATTGCCCGATGCCCGACGAGCAAGCACCCACCCAGCCCGCCGCCTCCGACGAGCACGCCGAAGGCTCACCGAGGAGGATGTCTTCGAGGCGCTCGAAGAGGTCATCGACCCCGAGCTCGGCCTCGACTTCGTCTCCCTCGGCCTCGTCTACGACGTTGACATCGAGAAGGAAGACGTCTACGTCACCTTCACCCTGACCACCCCGGCCTGCCCGATCGGCCCCCAGGTCTCCGAACAGATGAAGGAGTTCGTCGGCGACCTCCCCGGCGTCAACGCCGTCCACCCAAAGATGGTCTTCGACCCCGCCTGGTCACCGGAAATGATGACCGACGACGCCAAGTTCGCGCTCGGCTTCTAGGTACGGCGCGACGATCCAGGCCAAAGATTCGGCTTTACCCTGCGCGCCGTGAACGCTGTTGAGCACGACGGTGGGCCTGCAGGCCGCGCGGGGCGCGATGGTCAGCCAACGACACTCGGCCGGGGCACCATCGGAAGGTCATTGCGGTAGATCAGGCGAAACCGGGGCTTCCTTTCTCGGTGGGGAGGTCGAAGCGGACCCTGCGACAGTTGGCAAGCTCGGGGTGGAGTCCGTATCCCATCAGCTCGCCGATGAAGGAATTGCCTTTGCATTCGACCAGGAGCTCGGCGATGCGGCGCTTCAGCGCCTCCGCCTCCTCCTTGCGAGCCCGATCATTCTCGGCGGTAGTCGCGGTCAGGTCGGCAACGTCATCGAGGACGCCCTTGGCGAAGGTGACGGGCACGCCCTCGCGGGCTGACTCGTCGGCCACCGTTCTCAGGGAAGCTTGATGCCGAGCTTGGCAGGGCCTCGGCGCCGTCTTCCTTGTGCTCGGCGGCGCCGCTGCGGATGCGCTCCGCTGCGATGGCAGCGGCTTCGTCGTCAGCGCGATGCGCCTCAAAGACTTCGGCCATCGAGTCGATCTTGAGTTCATCTTCTGCATCTGCTCTTCGAGCCGATGCAGCTTGTCTTGGACCCGACCCGATCTTGTCCTTGGAAGAAGAGGCATCCTGACAAGGATACTTCGCGTGTCCGACGGCGAGTGGGCATTCCCTTCTCGAATCACGCCGTGAGCGTGCGGGACTGGTGGCCGGGCTATAGCTTGAGCCGATGGCCTACCGCATGCTCTCGGCCGCCGAGGCCTTCTGGCGCCCCTCGAACCAGATGGGCGTGCAGAACACCGACCTCGCCAAGCAGCTCGAGGCCCGCTCGATGGGCGCCCGCCTCTGGCGGCTGGCACCCGGCCAGGCGTCGACCCGCCACCGCCACTTCGCGCAGGAGGAGCTCTACGTCCTGCTCGAGGGCCGCGGCAGGATCCGTGTCGACGACGAGCTGCTGACCCTCGGTCCCCTCGACGCCCTGCTGGTCGAGCCCGAGTCGGTGCGCCAGCCCTTCAACGACACCGACGCCGACCAGCTCTGGCTCGTGGTCGGCGCCCCGCCCGAAGGCGCCAACACCCTGGAGATGTCGGAGGAGCAGTTGAAGAGCCCTCTACCCCGACGGGCCAAAGGCGCTGCCGCCGGAGCTTTGAGATCACAGAAGCCGGGGCGCCGTGGATCGGCCCCGGCTAAAAGACGAACGCCCCCAGAGCTACCCCAACCTCGGCCGCGCTCAGCGGCCCGAAGGAAGCGTCAGCCGCCACCCAGCTTGGCGCAGCGAGTAGCGGACGCCACCCCGCTTGAAGCCCTCCACATGCCGTTCGGCCCGCTCGTACCCGCTCGTCCCGAAGGTGCGTGAGACCGTAGCTGCGCGTCATCGCCAGATCGCGATCCGATCCGGAACCGGTCCCGCTTCCGTCGGGAGTGCAGAGGCCTCCATCGTGGGGAGATCGGACGAAGTCGACCCTGACTTGAGCCGAACGCTCCTCTGGCTGTGCTTCTTGAGCGTTGCCCTGTCAGCGCTCGTCGGTAGGCGGCAGTCGGCGCTCACCACGGTCGCCGTTGACCGGCACCTCTTCGGCGGTGGCGTCGAAGTCGTAGTCGCGAGTCGGTCCGCCGCGGGGATCGCGACCCGTCCCGCCGCCGCCCGGCATTCCCACCACCACGAACCGTCCGATCGTGAAGCGGCGCAGCAGGCCGCGGACGATCGCCCGGGTGGGGGGGATCAGGAGGAAGATCGCGACGATGTCGGTGAGGAAGCCCGGCGCCAGCAGCAGGGTGCCGCCGATCACGATGAGGACGCCGTCGGCGACCTCCTTGCCGGGGAAGCGCCGCTGCGCCAGCGCCTCGTTGAAGCGGCGCCAGGCGCCCCGGCCCTGGTGTTTGAGCAGGAACGCGCCGAGCAGGGCGTCGGCCAGCAGCAGCGCCAGCGTCGGCCAGAGCCCGATCGCTTCGCCGACCTGGATGATCACGTAGAGCTCCGCGATCGGGACGACGATGAAGAGGACGATCAGGAGCAGGGCCACAGACGAAGCCTAGTCAGGGAGCGAGGTCGGCTCGGGCCCCGCCGGTGGCTCAGGCGGCGCTCTTGGCGGCGGCGCCGGCCGCCTGCTCGAGCTCGGCCAGCGACTCGTTGATGCCGTCGGCGACCGCTTCGACGTCTTCCATCGAGTCGTAGTCGGCGAGCAGGCCGAAGCCGATTTTGCCGTGGTAGCTCATGATCGCGATCGCCATCCGGTGGTTTTCCGGCAGGAAGGCGACCGGGAAGACCTCCTCCATTTCCCGCCCCAGCACGTAGAGCGGCAGCTGCGGCCCCGGCACGTTGGTGACGATCAGGTTGAAGAGGCGGGTCGAGAAGTTGATCCGCGAGGCCTGCGCCAGCAGGGTCGGCGGCGCGAAGTCGTTGAAGCGGGAGATGACTTCCGCGCCCAACGCCTGTTTGGAGCGCTTCAGCCCCTCCATCTCCTCGCTGATCACCCGCAGTCGCCGCACCGGGTCCTCGACGTAGACGGGCAGCGGCCCACGCATCAGCGCGATCCGGTTGCCGAGGTCGCCGCGTTCGTCGGCACTGCGGATCGAGACCGGAACCAGGGCCCGCAGCTCCAGGCCCTCGGTGCGGATGCCGCGACCATGTAGCCAGTTGCGCACCGAGCCTGTCACCACCGCCAGCACGACGTCGTTGACGGTGCCGCCGAGCTGGTCCTTGATCCGCTTGAACGTGGCCAGCTCCGAGCGCGCCCAGACGTAGCGGCGGTGCGGCCCGATCTCCTTGTTCAGCGGCACATCCGGGGCCGGGTCGGCGAAGGCGCTGACGATCTCGCTAACGCCCTCCAGCGCCTCGACCGCCTTGCGCGCCGTCGTCTCCGGGTTGCGCACCGCCTCCACGGCCCGCTCGGCGATCTTCACCGGCGTCGCGACGAGGTCGCTGATGCCGCGGGCGACCAGCTCGGTGGTGCCGGGTTCGGGCTGCGGCACCCACTCGTCTTCGACCGGCGCCGGTGGCGGCACCGGCTCGAGGTCGAAGAGGACGGTGCCGATGTCGACGCCGGAGACACCGTCGACCATCGCGTGGTGGGTCTTGGTCAGGATCGCGAAGCGGTCGCGCTCCAGGCCCTGCGCCAGCCACAGCTCCCAGAGCGGCTTCGAGCGATCCAGCTGCTGGGAGAAGACGCGCCCGGCCAGCCGCTTCAGCTGTTCCTCGCCGCCCGGCTCGGGCAGCGCGGTGTGGCGAGGAACAGCTGAAGCGGCTGGCCGGGCGCGTCTTCTCCCAGCAGCTGGATCGCTCGAAGCCGCTCTGGGAGCTGTGGCTGGCGCAGGGCCTGGAGCGCGACCGCTTCGCGATCCTGACCAAGACCCACCACGCGATGGTCGACGGTGTCTCCGGTGTCGACATCGGCACCGTCCTCTTCGACCTCGAGCCGGTGCCACCGCCGGCGCCGGTCGAAGACGAGTCGGTGCCGCAGACCGAACCCGGCACCACCGAGCTGGTCGCCCGCGGCATCAGCGACCTCGTCGCGACGCCGGTGAAGATCGCCGAGCGGGCCGTGGAGGCGGTGCGCAACCCGGAGACGACGGCGCGCAAGGCGGTCGAGGCGCTGGAGGGCGTTAGCGAGATCGTCAGCGCCTTCGCCGACCCGGCCCCGGACGTGCCGCTGAACAAGGAGATCGGGCCGCATCGCCGCTACGTCTGGGCGCGCTCGGAGCTGGCCACGTTCAAGCGGATCAAGGACCAGCTCGGCGGCACCGTCAACGACGTCGTGCTGGCGGTGGTGACGGGCTCGGTGCGCAACTGGCTGCAGGGTCGCGGCATCCGCACCGAGGGTCTGGAGCTGCGGGCCCTGGTCCCGGTCTCGATCCGCAGTGCCGACGAACGCGGCGACCTCGGCAACCGGATCGCGCTGATGCGTGGCCCGCTGCCCGTCTACGTCGAGGATCCGGTGCGGCGCCTGCGGGTGATCAGCGAGGAGATGGAGGGGCTGAAGCGCTCCAAACAGGCGCTGGGCGCGGAAGTCATCTCCCGCTTCAACGACTTCGCGCCGCCGACCCTGCTGGCACAGGCCTCGCGGATCAACTTCTCGACCCGACTCTTCAACCTGATCGTCACCAACATGCCGGGCCCGCAGCTGCCGCTCTACGTGCTGGGCCGGGAAATGGAGGAGGTCTTCCCGGTCGCCTTCCTCCCGGAAAACCACCGGATGGCGATCGCGATCATGAGCTACCACGGCAAAATCGGCTTCGGCCTGCTCGCCGACTACGACTCGATGGAAGACGTCGAAGCGGTCGCCGACGGCATCAACGAGTCGCTGGCCGAGCTCGAGCAGGCGGCCGGCGCTGCCGCCAAGAGCGCGGCCTGAGCCACCGGCGGGGCCCGAGCCGACCCGGCTCCCTGTCTAGGCTTCGTCTGTGGCCCTGCTCCTGATCGTCCTCTTCATCGTTGTCCCGATCGCGGAGCTCTACGTGATCATCCAGGTCGGCGAAGCGATCGGGCTCTGGCCGACGCTGGCGCTGCTGCTGGCCGACGCCCTGCTCGGCGCGTTCCTGCTCAAACACCAGGGCCGGGGCGCCTGGCGCCGCTTCAACGAGGCGCTGGCGCAGCGGCGCTTCCCCGGCAAGGAGGTCGCCGACGGCGTCCTCATCGTGATCGGCGGCACCCTGCTGCTGGCGCCGGGCTTCCTCACCGACATCGTCGCGATCTTCCTCCTGGTCCCCCCCACCCGGGCGATCGTCCGCGGCCTGCTGCGCCGCTTCACGATCGGACGGTTCACGGTGGTGGGGATGCCGGGAGGCGGCGGGGTGGGGCGCGATCCCCGCGGCGGACCGACTCGCGATTACGACTTCGACGCCACCGCCGAAGAGGTGCCGGTCAACGGCGACCGTGGTGAACGCCAACTGCCGCCGACCGGCGAGCGCTGACCGAGCAACGCTCAAGAAGCACAGCCGGAGGAGCGTCCGGCTCAAGTCAGGGTCGACTTCGTCCGATCTCCCCACGATGGAGGCCTCTGCACTCCCGACGGAAGCGGGACCGGTTCCGGATCGGATCGCGATCTGGCCGATGGACGACGGCAGCTACGGTCTCGACGCGACCTTTCAGGGAGCGAGCGGGTACGAGCGGGCCGAACGGCATGTGGAGGGCTTCAAGCGGGGTGGCGTCCGCTACTCGCTGCGCCAAGAGCTGGGTGGCGGCTGGACGCTTCGCTTCGGGCCGCTGAGCGCGGCCGAGGTTGGGGTAGCTCTGGGGGCGTTCGTCTTTTAGCCGGGGCCGATCCACGGCGCCCCGGCTTCTGTGATCTCAAAGCTCCGGCGGCTGCGCCTTCGGGCCGTCGGGGTAGAGGGCCTTCAGCTTCTCCTCCGACATCTCCAGGGTGTTGGCGCCTTCGGGCGGGGCGCCGACCACCAGCCAGAGCTGGTCGGCGTCGGTGTCGTTGAAGGGCTGGCGCACCGACTCGGGCTCGACCAGTAGGGCGTCGAGCGGAGCGAGGGTCAGCAGCTCATCGTCGACACGGGTCCTGCCGCGGCCCTCGAGCAGGACGTAGAGCTCCTCCTGCTCGAAGTGGCGGTGACGGGTCGACGCCTGGCCGGGTGCCAGCCGCCAGAGGCGGGCGCCCATCAAGCGCGCCTCGAGCTGCTTGGCGAGGTCGGTGTTCTGCACGCCCATCTGGTTTGAGGGGCGCCAGAAGGCGTCGGCGGCCGAGAGCATGCGGTAGGCCATCGGCTCAAGCTATAGCCCGGCCACCAGTCCCGCGCGCTCACGGCGTGATTCTAGAAGGGAATGCCCACTCGCCGTCGGACACGCGAAGTATCCTTGTGCAGGATGCCTCTTCTTCCAAGGACAAGATCGGGTCGGGTCCAAGACAAGCTGCATCGGCTCGAAGAGCAGATGCAGAAGATGAACTCAAAGATCGACTCGATGGCCGAAGTCTTTGAGGCGCATCGCGCTGACGACGAAGCCGCTGCCATCGCAGCGGAGCGCATCCGCAGCGGCGCCGCCGAGCACAAGGAAGACGGCGCCGAGGCCCTTGCCAAGCTCGGCATCAAGCTTCCCTGAGAACGGTGGCCGACGAGTCAGCCCGCGAGGGCGTGCCCGTCACCTTCGCCAAGGGCGTCGTCGATGACGTTGCCGACCTGACCGCGACTACCGCCGAGAATGATCGGGCTCGCAAGGAGGAGGCGGCGGCGCTGAAGCGCCGCATCGCCGAGCTCCTGGTCGAATGCAAAGACAATCCCTTCATCGGCGAGCTGATGGGCTACGGACTCCACCCCGAGCTTGCCAACTGTCGCAGGGTCCGCTTCGACCTCCCCACCGAGAAAAGGAAGCCCCGGTTTCGCCTGATCTACCGCAATGAACCTTCCGATGGTGCTCCTGCCGAGTGTCGTTGGCTGACCATCGCGCCCCGCGCCGGCCTGCAGGCCCACCGTCGTGCTCAACAGCGTTCACGGCGCGCGGGGTAAAGCCGAATCTTTGGCCTGGATCGTCGCGCCGTACCTAGAAGCCGAGCGCGAACTTGGCGTCGTCGGTCATCATTTCCGGTGACCAGGCGAGATCGAAGACCATCTTTGGGTGGACGGCGTTGACGCCGGGGAGGTCGCCGACGAACTCCTTCATCTGTTCGGAGACCTGGGGGCCGATCGGGCAGGCCGGGGTGGTCAGGGTGAAGGTGACGTAAACGTCTTCCTTCTCGATGTCAACGTCGTAGACGAGGCCGAGGGAGTCGAAGTCGAGGCCGAGCTCGGGGTCGATGACCTCTTCGAGCGCCTCGAAGACATCCTCCTCGGTGAGCACTTCGGCGTGCTCGTCGGAGGCGGCGGGCTGGGTGGGTGCTTGCTCGTCGGGCATCGGGCAATGGTAGCCGGGACTTGCGTCCGGCCGATCAATAGGCTGCGCGCCGATGAGCGACTCGGGTCAGATCCTGCGGCGGTCGATCGGCATCGTCTTCGCCGACGGGGGGCTGCTGGCGCTCACCTCGGCGCTGCCGGCCGGCGCCCGCGAGCACGGGGACGAGGAGGTCGCGGCGGTGCTCTGCGATCCCGACGCCGCTCCCGTCACCTTCGAGGAGGCGCTGCTCTCGACCGAGTACGGCGAGGACGGGGTGCAGCGGCGCGTCAGCCTGGAGCTGTGGCCCGACGCCGAGGACGGGCGGCCGCTGCGCGGGGCCGGGACGCTGATCAGCTCGGCCTCGGTCCAGCGCCGCGGGCTCAACGCCGAGATCGCCTTCTTCCGCTGGTCGGTCGAGGGTCGCGAGGGTCTCGGCACCTACGAGGTCGCCCGTCCCGATGCCTGAGATCGAGGCCATCGTCTCCGACTTCGGCGGCGTCCTGACGACGCCGCTGCTGAGCTCGTTCATGGCGGTCCAGGACGAGATCGGGATCGCCCCCGAGGATCTCGGCAAGGCGATGCGGGCGGTCACCGAGGAGGACGGCGAGAACCCGCTCTACGCGCTGGAGCGCGGGGAGATGGCCGAGGCCGACTTCCTCGAGCGGCTCAACGACGGGCTCGAGCCGCTGCTCGGCCACCGGCCGGAACTGCACCGCTTCCGCGAGGTCTACTTCGAGGCGCTCCACCCCAACCAGCCGATGATCGAGCTGATGCGGGAGCTGAAGGACGCGGGGAAGCGGATGGCGATGCTGACCAACAACGTGCGCGAGTGGGAGCCGGTCTGGCGGCCGATGCTGCCGGTCGACGAGATCTTCGAGACCGTGGTCGACTCCGGCTTCGTCGGGGTCCGCAAGCCGGAAGCGCGGATCTACGAGATGACCCTGGAACGGCTCGGCCTCCCGGCCGGGGCCTGCCTCTTCGTCGACGACCTGCTGCCCAACATCGAGGGCGCCCGCGAGGCAGGGATGGCCGCGGTTCACTTCCGCGACAACGAGCAGGCGATCACCGAGATCCGCGCCGCAATAAACCAGCCATAGGGTCCGAAAACGCGCCGGTTTGCAGGACCCGACTACTAGTTATCGCTACCGGCGCGGTCCCCAACGTGAGGCCTAGGGCCTCTACGGCGAGCGCCATCAGGCGCGCGGGGGGGGGGCGGAGAAGGGGCTGGAGCGCGTCATCCTCGGTGACCCCGGCGTCGACGGCCTCCTCGCCGCGGAAGCCGGCGGCGAGCTTGAGGGCCTCGCGGCGGTTTCCGCCGAAGGCGCCCCGTCAGGAAGTCGCGGTTGGGGACCGGGTGGCCGACCTCGAGCGAGCGGACCAGGCGGCGAGCATCGAGAGGTCGTCCTCGTCAAGGTTCGGAGATCACCTTGCGCGTAGTGGACCTCGAGGTTCGGTGTCGGGTATCTCGTCGACCCAGGCGCGGACCGCCTCGCCGAGGAGCTGGCGGCGGGCCTCAGCAACCAACCGAGTCGGCGATGGCGCGGACTCGTCGGCTGGGTCTACGAAACAGAGGGACATGGGCTGGTTCGCAATCTGAGAGGGGGCGGAAGACGGCAAAACGGGG